>NZ_JBFUFH010000003.1:0-488967 GCF_056403535.1 Aeromicrobium sp. P2_G6
GTCGACGGACGTCGACGGACCGGCGAGGCCGGACTGGCGCGGCATCATGGCCGGGTTGGGGCGCGGCATGCCAGGTGCGCCACCAGGCGTCGGGCCACCGGCACGTGCGGCCGGCGGACGCGGGGCGCTCTGCATGCCCTGCGTCGACGAGAACGGGTTGTTGCCGGGGCGGGCACCGGGCGCCTTGGGTCCGGGACGCGGTCCCGGAGTGGCGGACGGCGATGCCGAAGCAGCTGCTGCCGCCGGGGCCTCGGGCTCGGCGGCCGGGGCGGGTGCCTCGGCGACGGGCTCAGGGGTCGGTTCGGGCTCAGGCGTGCGGGCCACCCGAGGGCCGGGCATCGGGCCAGGCGTGCGGGTCGGCACAGGCGCAGCAGCCGGCTCAGCGGCCTCGACCGGAGCCGGGGCGGCTTCGGGCTCTGCAGCCTTGGCCGGTGCGGCCTTCTTGGCGGCGGGCTTGCCGCCGGACTTCTTGGCGCCCTGCGCTCGCAGGGCTTCTCCGTGCTCCTCGTTGAGGCGCCGGACGACGGGGGCTTCTACGGTCGAGGAGGCCGACTTCACGTACTCACCCATGTCTTTCAGGGTGGACAGGACGACCTTGCTCTCGACACCGAACTCGCGTGCGAGCTCGTGGACTCTTACAGCCACTCTTCTCCTTCAGGGGGGTCCGACCCCGAAGGAGGATCAGACCACTAGTTGACGAACGTGCTCATTGCGCAGTACTCATCGCGCAGTACTCATCGGGTCTTCATGAGCTGTTGCTCCGATTTCGTGTCATGAACGCGCCGGGTGGCGTGTCCTTGGTGGTCAAGCAGTGTCTTTCGGATCTTCGACGATCGATGCGAGGGCACTCAGGTCGAGCGGCCCCTCGACTCGAAGGGCCCGACCGAACGCCTTGCGGCGAGTCGCGAGCTCCAGGCACCGGGTCGTGGGATGCAGGTGCGCCCCTCGTCCCGGCAGCGTGCCATGCGGATCAGGTGTCACGACCGTGGTCGTGGGCTCCTGAACTGCGACGACTCGCACCAGAGTGGTCTTGTCCGCACGTTGCCTGCAACCGATGCACGTCCGGACGACCTCGACCAGTCTACCCGTTTCGCGAAGCGGTCGCGCCATCGAGTCAGCTGCCCTCGGTCCTCGGGGCCTCGGTGTCCGAGCGGATGTCGATGCGCCAACCCGTGAGCTTGGCGGCAAGCCGGGCGTTCTGGCCCTCTTTGCCGATCGCGAGGGACAGCTGGAAGTCGGGCACGACGACACGGGCCGACCGGGTCGCGGGATCGACCAGCGTCACGCCCTTGACCTGCGAGGGCGACAGCGCGTGTGCGATGAACTCGGCCGGATCGTCGCTGTAGTCGACGATGTCGATCTTCTCGCCGTGCAGCTCGTGCATGACGTTGCGCACGCGCTGGCCCATCGGACCGATGCACGCGCCCTTGGCATTGACGCCCGGCACGTTGGCGCGCACCGCGATCTTGCTGCGGTGGCCGGCCTCACGTGCGATCGCGACGATCTCGACCGAGCCGTCGGCGATCTCCGGCGCCTCGAGGGCGAACAGCAGCTTGACCAGGTTGGGGTGCGTGCGGGAGACCTTGACCTTGGGACCGCGCATTCCCTTCTCGACCTCGTAGACGTACGCCTTGAGGCGCTCGCCGTGCGCGTACTTCTCCTCGGGGACCCGCTCGGAGGCGACCAGGATCGCCTCGATGCGGCCGAGGTCGAGCGCGACGTCGCCGGGACGGCTCTGCTGGATCACCCCGGAGACGATGTCGCCGACCTTTCCGGCGAACTCGCCGTACTTGGACTCGTCCTCCGCGTCGCGGATGCGCTGCATGATGAGCTGGCGCGCGATGGTTGCGGCGAACCGGCCGAAGTCCTCAGGCGTGTCGTCGAACTCCTCAGTGAACTGCAGAGCTGGGCGCTCCGGCGGCTCCTCGCCCTCGGCGGGCTCGGGCACCGGCTCGGGCTCGATGCGCTCCTTGGCCCATACCGTCACGTGCCCGGTCTTGCGGTCGAGCTCGACCCGCGCGTGCGAGTGGGAGCCACCCGACTTGTGGTACGCGGACAGCAGTGCCGTCTCGATCGCTTCCACGACGACGTCGAACGAGATGTCCTTCTCGTGCTCGAGGGCGCGCAATGCGGCCATGTCGATGTCCATCAGGCGTCCTTCCTGTTGAGCTCGGTTTGCACGAGCGCGGTGCTGATCTGGTCATATGCCAGCCGTTGGCTGGTGGTGCGTCCCTCGATCACGACGCCCTCGTCGTCGCTGTCGCCGATGCGGCCGTCGATCGAGGAGTCGTCGGTGAGCCTCAGGCGTACGAGGCGGCCGGCGTTGCGGCGCCAGTGGCGGGGTTCGGTGAGCGGGCGGTCGACGCCGCGGGAGGTGACTTCGAGCGTGTAGGGCTGCGAGCCCATCACGTCGGACGCGTCGAGCACCTCGGACAGTGCGCGTGTGGCATCGGTGATGTGGTCGATCCCTACGCCGCCGTCGCGGTCGAGAGCGATGCGGAGGACCCGCTTGTTGCCGGCAGGCGTCAGCTCGATCGCCTCGACATCGAAGCCGAGCGCCGACACACATTCATCCACGAGGGTCGCCAGTCGTTGATCCATGGCTCTTCCTCCGTGTTCTTTTGTCGGCACCGGCATCAGGTGTCGGGTTCCACCCTACCGAACCCGGGGTGCTCCGGTGAACGCAGCGAGTCGGCTAGCCTGCCGTGGTGATCAGCCGACGCGCGCTCCTGGGAACGGGCGCTGCAACCGCAGTCGTGGCGGCAGGACTCGGCGGCGCAACCCTCGGTCACCGGCTCGACGACCTGGCCCGAGGCGTCGGCATCGAGCCACACCCCGAGCCCGATCCGTCCGACGACCGGCTGATCGCCCGGGTCGCCGCCGATCAGAACTCCCTGCTCGCGCAGGTCGAGGCCACGGCAGTCAAGCACCCCGCCCTGCGCCTCGACCCCTACGTCGCGATCAGCACGGCGCACGCCAAGGCGGTCGGCGTCGCCGGCGCCGTCCCTCACGTCGCCGCGCCTGCCGCAAGTCCCGCCGAGGCCGTCAAGGCTCTGGCAACCGCCTATTCGACGGCGTCGAAGGCCCGGGCTGCGGACTCAGCCCACGCGGTCTCCCCCGCGCTCGCCCGCGTCCTCGCGTCGATGTCCGCCGGGCTCGCGCAGTGCGCGCACACCGTCGGAGGACTGCGATGACGTCGACCGAGGCGATGCAGGACTGGCTCGCGCTCGAGCACGAGGCGGTGTGGCTCTATCCCGTCATCGGCGCACGTTTCGCCCCGCTGGCGGAGCGGGCCCGCACGTCGTACGACAAGCACCTCGGCGCGCGCGACCGGCTGTTGGCCCGCCTGCACCGCCTGGACGTCGAGCCGGTCCCGACGGCGCTGTCGTACGACGTCGGTCGCCTGCGGACCAGGGCGCGGGCCATCACGGCGGCGCGGCAGATCGAACGCGACATCGCGGCGGCCTGCCTGAGGCTCGTCGGCGACAGCACCGGCAACCTGCGGACGTACTCGATCGCGGGGCTGCGACGTGCGGCGCTCGCCGACATCACCTGGGGCGGACCCCCGAGAGCCTTCCCGGGCCTGCCCGACTGAGGTCCTGGGTCAGTCGCGGAGGTGGGCCAGGAGGTCGCCCAGGGGGACGTCGGTGCGTTCGCCGGTCGCCCGGTCCTTGACCTCGACGACGCCGTCGACGAATCCCTTGCCGACGACGACGATCGTGGGCACGCCGATGAGCTCCGCGTCCTTGAACTTCACACCGGGCGAGACCTTGCCGAGGCGGTCGTCATAGAGCACCTCGAGCCCTTCGCCGATCAGGTCCTGGTAGACCTGCTCTGCGCCGGCGACCACCGCCTCGTCCTTGCCGGCGACGATCAGGTGCACGTCGAACGGCGCGAGCTCCTTGGGCCACACCAGGCCCAGGTCGTCGTGCGCGTACTCGGCGACCGCGGCGACGGCGCGGGAGACCCCGACGCCGTACGAGCCCATCGTCACCGTGACGAGCTTGCCGTTCTCGTCCAGCACCTTGAGGTCGAGCGCCTCGGCGTACTTGCGGCCGAGCTGGAAGATGTGGCCCATCTCGATGCCACGCGCCAGCTCGAGCGGACCCGAACCGTCAGGCGCGGGATCGCCCGCGCGGATCTCGGCGGCCTCGATCGTGCCGTCGGCGGTGAAGTCACGGCCGGCGACCAGATCGATGACGTGCGAGCCGTCGACGTCGGCGCCGGTGACCCACCGGGTGCCATCTACGACTCGTGGGTCGACGAGGTAGCGGATGCCGGACGAGCTCTCCGAGCCCAGCGACGCGGGGCCGATGTAGCCCTTGACGAGTGCGGAGTTGGCGGCGAAGTCCTTCGCCTCGAACGGCTCGACCTCGGCCGGCGAGACGACCGCCTCGAGGCGCTTGGCGTCGACCTCACGGTCACCCGGCAGGCCGATCGCGAGCGGCTCACGAGTGCCGTCGGGCTGTCGCAGGATCACCAGGACGTTCTTGAGCGTGTCCGCGGCACTCCACGGGCGGTCGTCGCGGGGGAACTTCTCGTTGAGATGCGCCACGAGCGTGTCGATCGTGGGGGTGTCGGGCGTCTGCTCGGCGTGGGCAGCGGGCGCGTCGTCGTATGGGATGGGGTCGGGCACGACGGTCGTGACGGCCTCGACGTTGGCGGCGTAGCCACCCGGTGAGCGTACGAACGTGTCCTCCCCCGTCTCGGACACCGCGAGGAACTCCTCGCTCGCCGAGCCGCCCATCGCGCCGGACTGCGCCTGCACGATGACGTACTCGAAGCCGAGCCGGTCGAAGATCCGGACGTACGCCTCGCGGTGTGCCTGGTAGGACTTCTCGAGCCCGGCGTCATCGACGTCGAACGAGTAGGAGTCCTTCATGATGAACTCGCGGCCGCGCAGGATGCCGGCGCGGGGGCGTGCTTCGTCGCGGTACTTCGTCTGGATCTGGTAGATGCTCAGCGGCAGGTCCTTGTAGGACGAGTAGAGGTCCTTGACCAGCAGCGTGAAGAACTCCTCATGCGTCGGGCCGAGCATCATGTCGTTGCCCTTGCGGTCCTTGAGGCGGAACACGTTGGGGCCGTAGTCGGTCCAGCGTCCTGACGCCTCGTAGGGTTCGCGCGGCAGCAGCGCCGGGAAGCGCACCTCCTGGGAGCCGATCGACTCCATCTCCTCGCGGATGATCTTCTCGACCTTGGCCAGCACCTTCAGTCCGAGCGGCAGCCACGAGTAGATGCCGGGCGCGACTCGTCGGACGTATCCGGCGCGCACCAGGAGCTTGTGGCTCGGCACCTCGGCATCGGCCGGATCGTCGCGGAGCGTACGCAGGAAGAGCCGGGACATTCGCATGGTCCCGAGCCTATTCGGTGGTTGAGGTGCGGAGCGAAGCGGTGGGGGCACCTCCCGCGAGCGCCAGCGAGTGGGGGACTCGAAACCACGGTTCCGCTAGCCGCGTGCGGCCCTCAGGGCGATGCGGATCATCGGCAGCTGCAGCGGGAGGCGCAGCACGGTGCCGAGGGTGAACCACCATGGCTTGCGTGAGTCACGGGCGGTGTCGAGCGTCATCTGCACGTTCGCCGGGAACACCGCGGCGAGCAGCCCTGCCGACGCCAGGCCGCCCAGACGCCGGGTGCGAGGGTGCAGCATCAGCCCCGCACATGCGAGCTCGGCGACGGCGGACACCTGCACGAGCTCGCGCTTGTAGGGCAGCGGCTTGGGGACGATCGCCTCGTACGGCTTGGGGGCGACGAAGTGCAGCACGCCCGACACGCCGAGGATGCCGGCGAGGACCTTGATCTCACGACTCATGCCGTGAGCATGTCAGAGCAGGATCGAGGCGAAGGTCGCGGTCTGCTCGAAGCCGACCCGTTCGTACGCCCGCCGGGCCGCGGTGTTGTGGTCGTTGACGTAGAGCGTGACGATCGGGGCGACCGTCGCACGCACCTGCTGCACGACCGCCGCCAGCGCCGGTGCTGCGATGCCCTGTCCACGCAGGTCAGGCCTGACGTAGACGCCCTGGAGCTGGCAGGCGTACGGCGTCGCGGCGCCGACCTCGGCCTTGAAGAGCACGTCGCCGTCATCGATGATCGCGTACGCCCAGCCCTGTGAGATCAGCTGCGCCACGCGGGCGCGGTAGCCGCTGCGGTTGCCGACCTCAGGATCGACGCCGACCTCCTCGGTGAACATCGCGACGCACGCCGGGTAGACCGTGTCGAACTCGTCGAGCACGACGGGGCGCACTCGTGGATCGGGGCGGAGGTGGCTGTCGCGCTCGAGCGTCATGAACGGCTGATCCAGGCGTGGCGAGCGGGCCGGCCCCCAGTGCGGCTCGAGCAGCCTCCACATCGGCAGCACCGCGTCGCGGGGCCCGACGATCGACGACGGCCGCACGTTGTCGGAGATCGCCTGCTCGACGAACGCCTCCACGGCGGCGGGCGTCGCCTGCACCGGGACGACGTTGGCTCCGGCATGGCAGGCCGACACGAGGTCGCCGTCCTCGAAGTAGCCCCAGACCTGGCCACCCAGCCAACGGGTCTGCAGCTTGGTCGCGTCGACGCGGTTGCGGACGAAGAGGTTGACCAGCGGGTCGCGGTCGAGGAGGGCATACAGCTCAGCGAGATCGGACGTCGTCAGCGGACGGACGTGCGATGTCGTCTTCAGCACTGCGCCTCCCTGGGTGGTGTCACCAGCCTACGACGCGGAGAGCCTCCAGGCCCACGTCAGCTGACGGTCACGGCGGGCGAGCCGCCCTCGACGGGCTCCATGCCCTCGGCGATGCGCATGGCTTCCTCGATCAGCGTCTCGACGATCTTGGACTCCGGCACGGTCTTGATGACCTCGCCCTTGACGAAGATCTGACCCTTGCCGTTGCCGGACGCCACGCCGAGGTCGGCCTCACGGGCTTCACCGGGGCCGTTGACGACACAGCCCATGACCGCGACGCGGAGTGGCACCTCCATGCCCTCGAGGCCGGCGGTGACCTCCTCGGCGAGCGTGTAGACGTCGACCTGGGCGCGACCGCACGAGGGGCACGAGACGATCTCGAGCTTGCGCTCGCGGAGGTTGAGCGACTGCAGGATCTGCAGGCCGACCTTGACCTCCTCGACCGGCGGGGCCGACAGCGAGACCCGGATCGTGTCGCCGATGCCCTGGCTCAGCAGCGCCCCGAATGCCGTGGCGCTCTTGATCGTGCCCTGGAATGCCGGACCGGCCTCGGTGACGCCGAGGTGCAGCGGCCAGTCGCCGCGCTGGGAGAGCTGCTCGTAGGCCTGCACCATGACGACGGGGTCATTGTGCTTGACCGAGATCTTGAAGTCGTGGAAGTCGTGCTCCTCGAACAGCGACGCCTCCCACACGGCGGACTCGACGAGCGCCTCGGCCGTGGCCTTGCCGTACTTGTCGTAGATGCGCTTGTCGAGCGACCCGGCGTTGACGCCGATGCGGATCGAGACCCCGGCGTCCTTGGCCGCGCGGGCGATCGCGCCGACCTGGTCGTCGAACTTGCGGATGTTGCCCGGGTTGACCCGCACCGCAGCGCAGCCGGCGTCGATCGCGGCGAAGACGTACTTGGGCTGGAAGTGGATGTCGGCGATGACCGGGATGTTGGAGTGCCTGGCGATCTCCGGCAGCGCGTCGGCGTCGTCCTGGCTGGGGCACGCGACGCGGACGATGTCGCAGCCGGCCGCCGTGAGCTCGGCGATCTGCTGCAGCGTCGTGTTGACGTCGGAGGTCAGCGTCGTGGTCATCGACTGCACCGAGATGGGTGCGTCGCCACCGACGTCGACCGTGCCGACCTTGATCTTGCGCGTCTTGCGGCGCGGTGCGAGCACCGGAGGGGGCATCGCGGGAAGTCCGAGATCAGTCATGTTTTTCAGCTCAGCTTCACGGGGTTGACGATGTCGGCGTAGATCAGAATCACACTCATCAGCATAAGGAGGGCACCCACGGCGTACGCGACCGGCAACATCTTGGCGACGTCGACGTATCCAGGGTCTGGAAGGCCCCGCAGCCTGGCGAACCCCCGGCGCACCGCTTCGTAGAGCGCGCCGGCGATGTGGCCGCCGTCGAGCGGCAGCAACGGGATGAAGTTGAACAGGGCGAGGAACAGGTTGAGACCCGCCAGCAGCACGAGGACGCGTTGGATCCGCTCGGACCAGGTCGGGTCGTCGACCGTCACCATCTCGCCGGCGACGCGGCTCGCGCCGACAACGCTGATCGGACCGTTCACGTCGCGTTCGCCACCGAACGCGGCCTTGGTGACGTCGACCATGCGGGACGGGAGGTGCCAGATGGCCTGAGCGGTGCCCTTGACGTACGTGCCCATGGTCGACGCGATGTAGCCCGGGCCCTGCCGCTGCATCTCCTCGGTGGCGATCACGCCGAGGAAGCCCACATTGACGGTCTTGGTCGGGTCGTCCACGTCAGCCCGCGCGAGCACCGACGTGGCAACCCTCGCCTCGCGAGGGGTGCCGTCGCGTTCGTAGCCAATCGTCGCCTCGCGCGAACCATTGGCACGGATCAGCTTCGTGAGCTCATCCCATGACGAGATCTGCGCCCCGTTGAACGATGTGATGTGGTCACCGGCGACGAGGCCGGCTTTCTTGGCCGGCGTGATGGGATCATCAGCCCGGCAGGTGCGTGGGGCTTCCGCATCGCTGATCGCGCAGTCCGACACCGCTTGGACCGTCGTCGTCGGCTTCATCGCCCCGAACCCCATGAACACGATCGTGAAAAGCACGATCGCAATCAGGATGTTGACCGTCGGACCGCCGGCCATGACGATCAGCTTCTGCCACCACGGCTTGCGATAGAAGAGCCGGTCGAGGTCCTTGTCCTCCACGTGCTCGTACTCGGCGTTGCGGGCATCGGAGATGAGCTGCGTGAACAGGCCCGTGTTGGTCTTCCGGACCTCGTGCGGGTCGGCGTCCTTGGCCGGCGGCAACATGCCGACGAGCTTGACGTAACCGCCGAGCGGGATCGACTTGATGCCGTACTCGGTCTCGCCGCGCTTGACGGACCACACCGTGTTGCCGAAGCCCACGAAGAACTGGGTGACCTTGATGCCGAACTTCTTGGCGGGGTACATGTGGCCGAGCTCGTGCAGACCTATCGAGATCGCGACGCCGAGGATGAACGCCACGACACCGAGGGTGTAGATCAGTGCGTTCATCGTTTCTCCACCAGCTCCGCGGCCCGGGTGCGGGCCCATGCATCGGCGCCGAGCACGCCGTCGAGGGTCAGATCCTGGCGGGCCGCGTCCGGATCGCTGAGGTGCTCTTCGAGGACCACGCCCACCGTGTCCACTATGCCGAGGAAGTCCAAGTCGCCGGCAACGAATGCGTCGACGCACACCTCGTTGGCGGCGTTGAACACCGCCGGTCCCGTACGCCCGAACGTCCCGGCCTTGCGCGCCAGGCTGACCGCCGGGAACGCCTCGTCGTCGAGCGGGAAGAACTCCCACGTCGCCGGCTGGGTCCAGTCACAGCCCGCGGCAGCATCGGGCACGCGGTCGGGCCACGCCAGGCCGAGCGCGATCGGCAGCTTCATGTCCGGCGGTGAAGCCTGCACCATCGTGGCGCCGTCGATGAACTCGACCATCGAGTGGACGATCGACGGCGGGTGCACGACGACGTCGATGCGATCGAAGCCGATGTCGAACAGCAGGTTGGCCTCGATGACCTCGAGGCCCTTGTTGACGAGCGTCGCGGAGTTGATCGTGATGACCGGGCCCATGTCCCATGTCGGGTGGGCCATCGCCTGTTCGGGGGTGACATCGGCGAGCTCAGCGCGCGTACGACCGCGGAACGGTCCCCCGCTCGCGGTGACGATCAGCCGGCGGACCTCGTCGCGCCGCTCCCCCCGCATGGCCTGGGCGAGGGCGGAGTGCTCGGAGTCGACCGGCACGAGCTGGCCGGGCTTGGCCGCGCCGACGACGAGCTCGCCGCCGATGATCAAGGATTCCTTGTTGGCGAGAGCGAGGGTCGTGCCGGCCTCCAGCGCGGCCAGCGTCGGGAGCAGGCCGACCGCTCCGGTCATGCCGTTGAGCACCACGTCGCACTCGACCCGGGCGACGTCGACCGCAGCGTCAGGTCCGGCGAGGAGTCGCGGCACGCGGTGGTCACCCTGGTCGTAGCCTCTGCGCTGTGCCTCGGCGTAGAGCGCGAGCTGGACGTCCTCTGCCGCGCTCGCCCTGGCGACGGCGACGAGCGGCACGTTGAACGCGATGGCCTGCTCGGCCAGCAGCCGCGGATTGCTCCCACCGGCGGCAAGCGCGACGACCTCGAAGCGTTCGGGGTTGGCCGCGATGACCTCGAGGGCCTGGGTCCCGATGGATCCCGTTGAGCCGAGAATGGCAACACGCTTGCGCATGTCGCCATTCTCCCTGATGCGTCCCCGCTGACCTACTCGCGCCGGACATGCAGGATGGCGACACCCCTTGCGAGGTGTCGCCATCCTGGGTGTGCCCCGAAGCGGCGGCAGACGAGGGATGTCCTGTCGCCGCGCCCCCTCCGCCCCGGGAGTCGGTTACTTGACCTCGGACTTCAGCACAGCAAGGACGCCGAAGATCATCGGGATCACGAACCAGACCAGGCTCGACGTCCCGAGGTGGGCCCACTGGTCACCACTCGGACCACCGTCGAACAGCGGCGTCTGCGCATAGTTGAAGTCGATCCACGGCTGGACGTCCTTGAACCAGTCGACCAGCTCGGCAAGGATGCCGAAGATCGTCGGCAGCACGAACGAGTAGACGAAGTAGGCCACGATCGCGGCCGGGGTGTTGCGGATCAGGACGCCGAGCATGAAGCCGATCAGCAGGCCCAGGACGTTGCCGACGATGATCCAGAACATGTCCGCGACGCTGATGTCCCAACGCATGTCGACTCCGTTGAGAGCCGAGCCGATGACATTGCCCACGGCCCCGATCGCGAAAGCGACCAGCATGCCCACGACGCCGACGATGATCGCCGCCAGAGCCTTGGCCAGGATGACCTGCCCGCGGTGCGGAGCGAGCGTGAACGTGATGAGGCCCGTGCGCTGGCTCCACTCACCCGTGACCGCGAGGACCGCGATGACCGGAAGCAGGATCGCCATCGGGAAGCCGACGGCCGAGCCGAACACCGAGTACTCGAGGTTCCGGTCGGGCACCCACAGGATGCAGCCGATCGTGGCGAGCGTCGCCACGATCGCGATGCTCATCATGAGCCAGAAACCGGACCTGGTGTCGAACATCTTGCGTATCTCGACCTTGACGAGGCGGCTCAGGGGTACGCCCGGCCGGTTGGTGTCGATCGCAATCGCGGTGGCGCTCATGCTGTAGCTCCTTCGGGGGTGACGTCTTCACGTTGGGTGTCCGCGGTCAGCTCGAGGAACATCTCCTCGAGGCCGGCTCCCTCGGCGGGCCGCAGCTCGATCAGCGCGACGCCAGCGGAGGCCGCGGCCTTGCCGACCTGCTCGGGGGATGACTCCGTGCGTAGTCCTCCGTCGCCTGACGGGGTGGAGCTCATGCCGGCGGTGGTCAGCGCGTTCGCAAGGGCCGACATGTCGCCGGCCTTGACGAACGTCCCGGCCGTCTGCAGGAGCTCTGCCTTGGTGCCCTGAGCCACGATCCGGCCGTTGCCGATGACGATGATCTCGTCGGCGATGACCTCGATCTCGTGCAGCAGGTGCGAGGACAGCAGCACCGTTCCGCCCCGGTTGGCGTACTCGCGCAGCAGGCTGCGCATCCAGTGGATGCCGGCCGGGTCGAGGCCGTTCGCCGGCTCATCGAGGATCAGGATCTTGGGATCGCCGAGCAGGGCGTTGGCGATGCCAAGCCGCTGCCGCATGCCGAGCGAGTAGTTCTTGACGCGACGCTTCGACTCCTCCGGGGTCAGGCTGACGAGTCTGAGCATCTCGTCGACGCGTGACATCGGCAGGCCCATCGTCAGGGCACTGAGCGTGAGAATTTCGCGACCGGTCCGACCAGCGTGCTGCGCCGAGGCGTCCAGCAGGACACCCACCTGCGTGCCCGGATTGGGAATGTCCTTGTAGTGGACTCCGCTGACGAGTGCAGCACCCGAGCTGGCGGGCGTCAGGCCGGCCATGATGCGCATCGTCGTCGTCTTGCCGGCGCCGTTGGGGCCGAGGAAGCCGGTGACGGCTCCCGGCTTGCACTCGAATGAGACATCGTTGACGGCAGTGAACCCGCCGTACGTCTTGGTGAGACCTTCAACTGTGATCATGACACCCAGTCTGCCCTGCGCCTGGGGCAGAAACATCGGTCGAGCGACCATTGATCGATAGCCGAAAGTATGAGAGGGGCCAGCCGATAGGCCGTCGTGCCGTCCAGCCGAGAGCCCTAGCCTTGGGGGGTGCAGGCCATCGACTACCAACCCGAGCTTCGTTGGTGGAATCACGCGTGGCGCTACGCGTTCGTGCTGACGATCTCCGGCCTGGCGTGGTTCGAGGTCGCCTACTGGCAGTGGGACCACAACCGCCTGTGGTTCTGGACCGATCTGGCACTCGGCGTCGCAGGTCTCGTGCTCACCGGCTGGCGTCGAACCTATCCGGTTCCCGTTGCCGTGATCACCAACGCCTTGTCGTTCGTGTCATGGTCATCAGCCGGCCCCGGCACCCTGGCGCTCGTCTCACTGTCCACGCGACGCCGTTGGCGCGAGATCATCCCCGTCGGCGTCATCGCCCTGGCGGCGAGCCTCGTTGCCGAGAGCATGAACCCGGTCAGCGACGACGTGCTGGCGTTCACGATCCCGTTCATCATCGCGATCATCGGCGTCTCAGTCGGCTGGGGCATGTACATCGGTTCGCGCCGCGAGCTGCTCGCCACGCTGCACGAGCGGGCGCGCACCGCGGAAGCGGAGCAGTCAGCCCGCGTCGCCCAGGCTCGTACGGCCGAGCGTGGGCGCATCGCCCGCGAGATGCATGATGTGCTGGCCCACCGCATCTCCCTCGTCACGATGCACGCCGGGGCGCTGACCTACCGCGAGGACCTCACCGCCGAGGAGATGCGCGCCACCGCCGCCGTGATCCAGGAGAGCTCGCACCAGGCACTCGTCGAGCTGCGCGACGTCCTGGGCATCCTGCGCGACGATCCCGGCGACGCCAGCCCCGAGCGGCCGCAGCCCTCGGCCGATGACCTGCCGGCACTGCTCGACGAGGCCCGGGCCTCCGGCATGCGGATCGAGATCGATGAGCTGGTGGCGTTCGACGGCATACCGGAGACCATCGGACGTACGCTCTACCGCGTCGTGCAGGAGAGCCTCACGAACGCCCGTAAGCACGCGCCGAACACGCTCGTCTCCGTCTCGGTGACCGGGAGCCCGTGGGCCGGGTTGTCGGTCTTCGTGAGCAATCCGCTGGAGGTCGGCTCGGTGGGCGTCGAGGTACCCGAGTCCGGGCTCGGCCTGATCGGGCTGGCAGAGCGTACGGCCCTCGTCGGCGGACGCATGACGCACCGCATCACGCCTCAGCGCGAGTTCGTCGTCGAGGCATGGCTACCGTGGCCGGCATGACGACAAGGGTGCTGCTGGCTGATGACGATCCTCTGGTTCGGGCCGGGCTGGCGCTGATCCTCGGCGGGTCGGACGTCATCGCGGTGGTGGCCGAGGCCGCGAACGGGCAGCAAGCCGTCGACGCCGTGCAGGCGGGTGGCATCGACGTCGTGTTGATGGACATCCGCATGCCGGTGCTCGACGGCATTGCCGCCACCTCGGCCGTTCTCGCGCTGCCGGATCCGCCGAAGGTCATCGTGCTGACGACGTTCGACGCGGACGAGTACGTCGTGCGGGCGTTGGCCGCCGGCGCCAACGGATTCCTGCTCAAGGACACCCCGCCCGCGGAGATCGTCGCAGCGATCGGCAAGGTCGTCGACGGTGAGCCGATGTTGTCGCCGACGATCACCCAGCAGCTCATCCGTCAGGTGACCGACGCGGTCCCGGGTCAGCGCAGCGACGCCAAGGCGCAGACGCGCGTGGAATGCCTGACCGACCGGGAGCGCGAAGTGGCGATCGCCGTCGGAGGTGGCTCGTCGAATGCCGAGATCGCCGCCGACCTCCACATGAGCATCGCCACGGTCAAGGCGCACATCTCGCACATCTTCACCAAGCTCGACGCCACGAACCGTGTGCAGGTCGCCATCGCGATGCACGACGCGGGACTGCTGTAGTCCAGGGCCCCGCCCCCGTCAGGAGTGCGCGGCGTTGAACGCCTCGATCACCTTGGACGGCGCGCGGCGGTTGTCGCTGACCTGGTGGCCGTTCGCGCGCGCCCACTCGCGCAGGTCGTGGATCGTGTAGCCGTCACGGATGGCCACGCTGGAGCCGCCGCGCCCCCGCCCACTGCGAGGAGCGGGTGTGTCACGGACCTCCTGGGCTCCGTCCAGGAGGTTGCGCAGGAAGTCGTCGACGATCTTCTTGGACTCGTCCGAAAGGTAGAGCTCGTACGTCCGCCCGTTGATTCGGTAGCGCTCGGGCGGCGTATCCGGGTGCAGCTCCTTGCCGTCGTAGTCATCGATCACGGTGACGATCGGCTCGGGGATGATCTCACGCTTGGGCATACCGTCTCCTAGGCTCGACGCGGTCAGGATAGTCCAGCACCGAGCCAGCCGAGGGCTAAGCCGGGTCGAGCTCCTTCTGACCCCACGGGGAACCGTATGCCGTGAGGAGCTCGAGGAACGGCACCGCGTCGAAGGCCTCCGGGCCGAGGACTCCGGAGCCGGACCAGGTGCCGTTGGCCAGCAGCTCGAGGGCAACGACGGGGTTGACCGCGGTCTGCCATACGACGCACTGATGGCCGTACTCCTGCATCGACCAGTCGTTGTCGACGACGTGATAGAGGTACGTCGAGCGTGGCTGCCCGTCGAGGCCGATCCCGGTGACCCAGAGCCCGGCGCAGGTCTTGCCGTGCATCTTGTCGCCGAGCGTCGCGGGGTTGGGCAGGCACGCGGCCACCAGGTCGCGCGGCGAGACCGGCACGACTGTCGGCTTGCCGCCGACGGTCGCCGGCACGTTGACCTTCTCGGTCGAGTCGAGGCCGAGCTTGTGCAGGGTCTTGAGCACCTCGATGAACTCGTTGCCGAGGCCGTACTTGAACGTCGCGCGTTTGGTCTCGATCCAGCGCGGCATGAGCAGGACTTCCTCGTGCTCGACGTTGACGCACTCGACCGGGCCGATGCCCTCGGGAAAGTCGAACACCTCCGGCTCGCTGAACGGCTCGGTCGTGAACCACTTGCCGTCCTCCCAGATCACCGGAGGGTTGAGGCACTCCTCGATCGTGGTCCAGATCGAGAACGACGGCGCGAAGTCGTAGCCGTCGACCGTGAGGTTGGCTCCGTCGCGCGTGCCGAGCTCGTCGATCGAGGCAAACAGGTGGTCGGCGGCGTAGCGGGCGAACACGTCTGACAGGCCCGGCTCGACGCCGATGCCGACGAGCGCCAGTCGACCAGCCGACTCCCACTTGTCGGCCACGGCGAACTGCTCATCGCCGAGCTTGACGCCGGTCTCGGAGTGCGGGTGGTCCGGGTGCGGCTTCGACAGGCTCATCGCCATGTCGAGGTAGTCGGCACCCGCGGCATACGCCCCTTCGAAGATCGGCATCACGAACCGGGGGTCGACCGCGTTCATGACGTGGGTGGCTCCGGACGTACGGGCGAGGTCCTCGACCGATGACGCGTTGGACGCGTCGACCTGGGCTGCCGAGAACCGGTCGTCGCCGACCTCGCTCACCGCCCGCTCCGCGCTCTCGAGGGCGTAGTCGGCGACCACGATCGACTCGAAGAAGTCGCGCCGCGCCGCGATGGCGCAGAACGCCGAACCGACGCCACCGGCGCCCACCAGCAAGATCTTCATCTCAGGCCTCCAGGTTGGTCATGACGTGCTTGACACGGGTGTAGTCCTCGAGACCGTACATCGACAAGTCCTTGCCGTAGCCGGAGTGCTTGAACCCGCCGTGCGGCATCTCGGCGACGATCGGGATGTGGGTGTTGATCCACACGCAGCCGAAGTCGAGCCGGCGAGACACGCGCATCGCCCGGCCGTGGTCCTTGGTCCAGACCGACGACGACAGGCCGTACTTCACGCCGTTGGCCCAGCGCACCGCCTCGTCCTCGTCGCTGAACTGCTGCACCGTGATGACCGGACCGAAGATCTCGTCCTGGCTCGCGTGGTCGTCCTGCTTCAGTCCGGACAGCACCGTCGGCTCGAAGAAGTAGCCCTCCCCCAGCGCGTCCACCCGTGAGCCGCCAGTCTCGAGCCTTGCGTGATCGGGCAACGAGTCGATGAACTCCTTGACGTGCGCCAGCTGGTTGGCGTTGTTGACCGGCCCGAAGTCGACGTCGTCGTCCGGCATGCCGACCTTGGTGCCGCGGGCAGCCTCGGTCAGCGCCGCGGTGAAGTCTGCGGCGACACGCGGATGGACCAGCACGCGCGTCGCCGCGGTGCAGTCCTGGCCGGCGTTGAAGTAGCCTGCGCCGGCGATGGCCTCGGCGGCAGCTGCGAGATCGGCGTCGTCGAACACCACCACGGGCGCCTTGCCGCCGAGCTCGAGGTGCGGCTTCTTGAGGTCGGCGGCAGCCGCGGCGGCCACCTCCATCCCGGCGCGGACCGAGCCGGTGATCGCGACCATCTGGGGCGTCGGATGCGTCACGAGCTGACGCCCCGTGTCACGGTCACCACAGACGACGTTGAAGACCCCGGGCGGGAAGAACTCCTGGGCGATCTCGGCCAACAGCGTCGTCGATGCCGGTGTCGTGTCACTGGGCTTGAGCACGATCGTGTTGCCCGCCGCCAGCGCCGGGGCGATCTTCCAGATCGCCATGACGAACGGATAGTTCCACGGCGTCACCTGGGCCACGACGCCGATCGGCTCGCGCCGGATCATCGAGGTGTGGCCCCGCAGGTACTCACCGGCCGACTTGCCCTCGAGCACACGTGCGGCGCCGGCGAAGAACGTCATGGCATCCAGCGCCTGTCCGAGGATCTCCTCGGTCATCGTGAGCGCCTTGGGCTTGCCGGTGTCGCGCGACTCGACGTCGACGATCTCCTGCGCTCGTTCCTCGATCGCGCGGGCGAACTGGTTCAGCATCTTGGAGCGTTCGTACGGAGTGGTGTCCCGCCAGGTCTCGAACGCCGTGGAGGCGGCCCCGAACGCGCGATCGACGTCCTCCGCACCGGACAGCGGCGCCGAGGCATACACCTGACCGGTCGACGGGTCGATCACGTCGTATGTCGCCCCGCTCGCTGCGGGGATGAGTTCTCCGTTGATGACGTTGGTGATGGCTCGATCCATAGCTCCATCCAACCCCAAACCTCCGCGTGAGGCAACGGAATCCGAAGTTGAGAGCAGATGACACGACGAATTCCCTTGTCTTGCCCACGGTGTCTTGCGAAGATGGCTGCATGAGCTACTCCGACGAGGACTACAACCGACTGCAAAAGGCAGGCAAGCGCCACCTGTGGATGCATTTCACCCGCCACGGGAGCTACGACGACGCCCACGACATCCCGATCATCACCAAGGGTGACGGCATGTACGTGTGGGATGCCAAGGGGCGGCGATACCTCGACGGACTCGCCGGGCTGTTCGTCGTACAGGCCGGTCACGGGCGTCAGGAGCTCGCCGAAGCCGCTGCCAAGCAGGCCGCCGAGCTCTCGTTCTTCCCGGTCTGGACGTTCGCGCACCCCAATGCGATCGAGCTCGCCGAGCGGATCGCGTCGTACACGCCGGGCGACCTCAACCGGGTGTTCTTCACGACGGGTGGCGGCGAGGCCGTCGAGACCGCGTGGAAGGCTGCGAAGCAGTACTTCAAGCTGACCGGCAAGCCGCTCAAGACCAAGGTCATCAGCCGCCAGGTCGCCTATCACGGCACCCCGCACGGCGCCTTGTCGATCACCGGCATCCCGGCACTGAAGCAGATGTTCGAGCCCCTCGTGCCGTCGACCGTGCACGTGCCCAACACGAACTTCTACCGGGCGCCCGAGCACGGTGACAACCTCGATGACTTCAGCATCTGGGCGGCCGACCAGATCGAGCACGCGATCCTCGCCGAGGGCCCCGACACGGTCGCCGCGGTCTTCCTCGAGCCGGTGCAGAACGCCGGTGGCTGCTTCCCGCCCCCACCCGGCTACTTCCAACGCGTTCGCGAGATCTGCGACCGTCACGACGTCCTGCTCGTGTCGGACGAGGTCATCTGCGCGTTCGGCCGACTCGGTGAGATGTTCGGCGCCACCCGGTACAACTACCTGCCCGACATGATCACGTGCGCCAAGGGCCTCACGTCCGGCTACTCGCCGCTCGGCGCAATGATCGCGACCGACCGGATCATGGAGCCGTTCCTGCAGGGTGACAACAGCTTCGCCCACGGCTACACGTTCGGCGGCCATCCCGTGTCGACCGCCGTCGCGATGGCGAACCTCGACATCTTCGAGCGGGAGAAGCTCAACGAGAACGTGCGCGACAACGAGGGCGCGTTCCGGGCCACGCTCGAGAAGCTGCTCGACCTCGACATCGTCGGCGACGTACGCGGTGACGGTTTCTTCTACGGCATCGAGCTCGTCAAGGACAAGGCGACGAAGGAGACGTTCACGGACGACGAGTCCGAGCGGCTGCTGCGTGGGTTCCTGTCGAAGGCGCTGTTCGAGAACGGCCTCTACTGCCGTGCCGACGATCGCGGCGACCCAGTCATCCAGCTCTCGCCGCCGATCATCGCCGACCAGAGCCACTTCGACGAGATGGAGCAGATCCTCCGAGGTGTTCTGACCGAGGCCCAGAACCTGCTCTAGCCAAGGTCATGCGAAAGGCCCCCACCGCGATGCGGTGGGGGCCTTTCGCATGTGGTGAGGCTTACGCCGCGAGGGCCTTTTCCTGGCGCCGGCGGAAGAGCTCGTTGCCCAGGACGATGGCGATCGCGATGAGGAACATCGCCGTGCCGATGACGTTGACCTGCATCGGGACGCCCCGTTGGTTGGCACCGAAGACGAACATCGGGAACGTCACCTCCTGGCCGGCGTTGAGGTTCGTGATGATGAAGTCGTCGAACGACAACGAGAAGCTCAGCAGGGCTGCGCCGATGATGCCGGGCAGGACCAACGGGAACGTGATCCGCCAGAACGTCTGAACCTCATTGGCATACAGGTCGGCCGCCGCCTGTTCGAGATTGTCGTCGAGGCCGCTCAGGCGTGCCTTGACCGTGACGATGACGAACGACAGGCAGAACATCACGTGGGCGATGAAGATCGTCCAGAACCCCAGCTGGCCGCCGAACCCACGCGAGACGAACAGCGCCAGCAACGACGAGCCCATCACGATCTCCGGCGAGGCCATCGGCAGGAAGATGATCAGGTTGGCCGCGTTGCGGCCGGCGAACCGGTGACGCGAGAGCGCGAACGCCGCCAGCGTTCCCAGGATCGTCGCCACCAGCGTGGCCAGCAGCGCGATCTCGATGCTGAGGATGACCGAGTCCTTCATGCCACCCGGCTTGAACGGGTGCAGCCAGTTGTTCCAGGTGAACTCCTGGAACTTGTAGACGTTCTTGGACTTGCTGTTGTCGTTGAAGCTCATCAGGACGACGACGGCGATCGGCACGAACGTGTAGACCAGCACGAGGAGGCCGAGACCGAGCACCAGGTGCTCGCCGACCCATCGGCGGAAGCGCGCGAACCCGGTCATACGAGGTCCTCCGTTCCCGAGGTACGGATATAGACCAGCACCATGCCGACGATGATCACCATGAGCGTGACCGAGAGCGCACCGGCGGCGGCGTAGTCACCCTGGGTCGTGAACAGGTTCTGGATGACGTTGCCGACCATGCGGGTGTTGGTGTTGCCGAGCAACGTGGCGTTGATGTAGTCGCCGGCTGCCGGGATGAAGGTCAGCAGTGTCCCTGCGACGACTCCAGGCATCGAAAGCGGCAGGGTCACCTTGAAGAACCCTCTCGCCGGCGATGCGTAGAGGTCGCTGGACGCCTCGATCAGGCGTACGTCGATCTTCTCGAGACTCGCGTAGAGCGGGAGCACCATGAACGGCAGGAAGTTGTAGGTCAGCCCGGCGATCACGGCGAACGGTGTTGCCAGCAACCGGTCATCGCCCGGCGTCAGGTGCAACAGCTGCAGGAGGTCGATGAAGTGGGTCTTCTGCGCGATGTCGACCACGACGCCGTCGTCGGCGAGGATCAGCTTCCACGACAGCGTGCGCAGCAGGAAGCTCGTGAAGAAGGGTGCGATCACCAGGACCAGCATGAGGTTCTTCCAGCGCCCGGCCTTGAACGCGATGGCGTACGCCAACACGTAGCCGATCACCAGGCACAGGAGCGTGGCAACTCCCGCGTACCAGAGCGACCTCCAGAGCTGGCCTTTGTACTGGTCGATCGCGTCGACGTAGTTGCTGAAATGCCACGTCATGTTGTAGCCGGTGAGCACCGACCCGTTGGGATCGTACAGGCTCGACGCGATCAAGGAGTAGAACGGGATGACGAAGAACAGGCCGAGCCAGACCGCGCCGGGCAGGATCAGCCAGTAGCCCGTGAGCTTGCGCCCGCGGGGCTTGGTGTCTGTGTCATGAGGGTTGACCGGAGCGACGCCGGCAGTCGACGTCATTACTCCTCCTCGATCCCGGCCTTGGCGTCCTGGCTGGCGTCCAGGAGGAAGGCGTACTCCGGGCGCCACGAGATGTCGACCTTGGTGCCGACCGGGAGCATGCGGCGCGAGCCGGTGTTCTGCTCGAACACCATGATCTCCTGGCCCCACGGCATCTTGACCATGTACTGGGTGCTCACGCCGACGAAGCTGACGTCGGTGATGTGACCACCGGTGATGACGTCACCCGGCGCGTCGATGGGCTGACCGGCCTCGGCGATCAGGACCTTCTCGGGCCGGATGCCGAGCCAACCCCTGCCGGAGTCGGAGTGTGCGCGATCAGCTGGGATCGAGGCGAGCGCGCCCTGGACGCGTACCTTCACTTCGCCGCCTTCGCGACCCTGGATCTCGGCTTCGATGAGGTTGGACTGGCCCAGGAAGTTGGCCACGAACGTTGTCCTGGGGTTCTCGTAGAGCTCGCTCGGGGCGCCCATCTGCTCGATGACGCCCTGGTTCATGACCGCGATGGTGTCGGCCATCGTCATGGCCTCCTCCTGGTCGTGCGTGACGTGCACGAAGGTCAGCCCGACTTCGGTCTGGATGCGCTTGAGCTCGAGCTGCATGCCACGGCGCAGCTTGAGGTCGAGCGCGCCGAGCGGCTCGTCGAGGAGCAGCACCTCTGGCTGGTTGATCAGCGCSCGGSCGAGCGCGACGCGCTGCTGCTGGCCGCCGGACATCTGCGCAGGCTTCTTGTGCGCCTGCGACGTGAGCTCGACGAGCTCGAGCATGTCGGCCACCTGCTTGTTGACGTCCTTGACGCCGCGGCGCTCCAGCCCGAAGGCCACGTTCTTGGAGATGTCCAGGTGCGGGAACAGCGCATAGTTCTGGAACACCGTGTTGACCGGCCGCTTGTAGGGCTTGAGGTAGGTCACCTCGGTGTCGCCGAGGTGGATCGTCCCCGAGGTCGGCGTCTCCAGCCCGGCGACCATGCGCAGCGTGGTGGTCTTGCCGCAGCCCGACGGGCCGAGCAGGGCGAAGAAGCTGCCCTGCGGCACGACGAGGTCCAACGACTTGACCGCCGTGAACGCGGCGTACTCCTTGGTCAGCCCGGCGAGACGCAAGTCTCGGGAGGAACTCGCGGATGAGGTTCCCGCGGAACTCGTCGCCGACGTAGTCGGCCCATCATGCACCTGTGACATCGGCAAATTCCTTCTCGTAGGTTCGCATCTTGGCCTCGTCGAGCTCCATGAAGCCATGGGTCGCGGCGAGTGATTCCTCAGTCGGGAAAATGAGAACGTTGTCGACCTGGTCGGGATCGACCTTCTCCATGGCCTCCTGAGCGCCCTTCACCGGGCAGATGTAGCTGTTGTAGGCGGCCAGCTTGGCCGCCACCTCAGGCTCGTAGTAGTAGTTGATCCACTCCTCGGCGTTGGCCTTGTGGGTCGTGAGGTTGGGGATCAACATGTTGTCGGCCCAGATCATGACCCCCTCCTCCGGCGGGATCCACACGAGGTTGTCGTCGCCGGCATTGGCGATGTCGCCCGACCACGCCTCCGCGGCCAGGACGTTGCCCGACGCGAGGTCCTGCACGTAGTCGTTGCCGGTGAACGCCCTGAACTGGCCGTCGGCGTTGGCCTTCCTCAGGCGCTCCAGCCCCTTGCTCCACTGCGCGTCGGTGAAGTTGGCCGGGTCTGCGCCCTCGAGCAGCAACAGGAATCCCATCGTGTCGCGCATCTCGGTCAGCATCGTCACCCTGCCCTTGAGGTCCTTGCGGGTCAACAGCTCGCTGAACGACTTGACCTCGCCGATCTTGGACTTGTTGTAGGCGATGCCGGTCAGGCCGCTCTGCCATGGTGCAGAGAAGTCACGTTTCTTGTCCCAGCCCGGCGTCTTCAGCGAGTCGATGATGTTGGCGTGCAGGTTGGGCACCTTGGACGCGTCCAGCTTCTGGATCCAACCGACCTGGATCATCCGGGCGGCCATCCAGTCAGTCAGCATGAACATGTCGCGCTTGGAGGAGCTGCACGACCCGAGCTGGTTGGACACCTTGGCGAAGAACTCGTTGTTGTCGTTGACGTCCGCCGTGTAGGAGACCTTGATGCCGGTGTCCTTCTCGAACTGGCTCAACGTCGAGACGTAGTCGCCGTCGTCCTCGTCGATGTACTCCGGCCAGTTCGACACGACCAGGTTCTTGTCGGTCGACGAGACATCCTTCGCCTTGCAGTCGTCTGGGTCCTGCTTGCGGTCGGGTGTGTCGAAAAGCGTCAGAGCCCCGGCACTCACACCGAGTGCCGCCAAACCTCCAGCGCCCTTGAGCAGAGTTCGTCGTTCGAATCCAGCCATATCCCGCCCTCGCGATTGTCCTGACCACGAATACTCGCAAGATTATGAAGCCACGACAAGGGATTCCGCGGTAAAGATCGTGTTTCATTAAGGAAAACGTCGAACTCCCGCGAAATTCGACGCGACGGAATCCGTCGTCGTACGGCACAATGGCCGTCATGACCGAGCGTAGACCTGAAGGCCGGGGAGCACACCTCGACGACACCGCCAAGCAGATCATCGAGCTGTTGCAGGATGACGGCCGTCTGTCCTACTCGGCGATCGCCAAGAAGGTCGGCCTGTCGGAAGCTGCGGTACGACATCGGGTGCAGAAGCTCATCGAGAGTGGCGTCATGCAGGTCGTGGCGGTCACCGATCCGATGCAGATGGGCTTCGCCCGCCAGGCGATGATCGGCGTCAAGGTGACCGGCAACGTGCGCGAGGTCGCCGCGGAGCTCGCGGCGATGGACAAGCTCGACTACGTCGTCATCACGACGGGTCGCTTCGACATCCTCGCGGAGATCGTGGTCGAGAGCGACGAGGAGCTCCTCGAGCTCGTGTCGGAGCAGATCAGCGCCCTCGATCGCGTCGTCACGACCGAGACGTTCGTCTACCTGCGCCTGGAGAAGCAGACGTACGCCTGGGGTGTGCGGTAGCAGCTCGCGAGGTCTCGATACGCCGCTCGCTGAGCGAGCTTGCTACTCGACCAGCGAGTACTCGCTGGTCGAATGATCCCGAGGAACGAGGGATCGTATCGAGACCACGTCAGCTGATCGTCCTGCCGGCTTCCAGTGCGCTGAAGATGTCGGGGTATGCCCCGCGCATCAGCGCTTCGTAGTCCTCCGGGTCATCAGGAGGCGCCGGCGCAGGGTCCATGCGGCCGGTCTTGATCAGCAGGTCCCACGACACCTCGGTGTCCGGTGTGTGGAGCACGGGCGGCATCCCGGCGAGCCTGAACTCGGCGGACGCACGCGGCACCGCGCCGACCCGTGTGCACGCCAGCACGGCGACGACCAGCTCCCGCCCGTGTTCGAGGTCGATCTGCACGCCGGAACCCCGCCCGATGCCGACATTCGTCAACGCGCCGGCGACCGAGGCCGACTCGTGGAGCAGCTCGGCGTACGACATCATGCCGCGGTCGTCCTGGATCGCGAGCTCGTCAGCGAGTCCGTGGACGACGTGATGGTCGAGCACGCGGAAGATCAAGCTGTTCATCAGCGTCCCTCGAACTTCGGCGTACGCTTCTCGGCCCGCGCCGCCGCCCCTTCGCGTACGTCCGCGCTGGCCCAGACCGCGTCGAAGCTCTCGGCGATGACGGCGTCGTCGTCGGTGGACCCGTTGAGGATGAGCTTGTTGTGCGCCAGCGTCAGCGGCGCGAACTCGGCGATCTCGTGTGCCCAGGCGACAGCGTCAGCGAGCGTCCCCGGCCTGTCCGCCAGGCCCATGCCGAGCGCCGTGTCACGGTCAAACGTCTCGGCGGCCAGCATCAGGCGACGCGCCGGGCCCGCCCCGGCGATGGCGGCCAGCGTACGGATGGTCCAGGCATCCACGGCGAGGCCGTTGCGCGCGGTCGGCACGCCGAACTTCGCCGTCGCGTCCGCAACCCTGAGGTCACACGCGATCGCCAGCTGAGTGCCTGCACCGATCGCTGGGCCGTTGATCGCAGCGATGAGCGGGACCGGGAGCTTCGCGAGGTGATGGAGCATGCCGTAGAGCGCGTCGAGGAACTCCGGCCCGTACACCCCGCCGAGATCCGCGCCCGAGCAGAACGCGGTGCCCCGTCCGGTGACGACGATGACCCGCGCTCCCCCGTCGACCGCCGCATCGACCGCCGCGTGGATCTCGCGGCACAGCTCGAGGTTGAGCGCGTTGCGTCGGTCTTCGCGCTGGAGTTCGAGGATGGCGACGGGGCCGTCCGTTGTCACACCGAGCATGGATCTCCTCCCAGAGTCGCGACCACGCTATCGGCCGCGATCCGGCGCGAGGCGGTCCGCCCTGCAACCCCGATATGACTTGTGAGTAACCTCACATGCACCTGGCTCGTTGAAACGCCATGACGCTCTCCCGCCGTGCCCTGATCCAGTCCGGCGCCGTGATCGGAGGCGCCGCAGCGTTCACCGATCTCGCGCTGTCTCCCGCGGCGTGGGCCGTCACCGGGCAGTTGACCCCGCAGCACACCACGCTGGCCCGCACGCTCGTACGCGGGACTCCGGGTGCCGGCGGCTATGCCCCGGTCATCGTCAAGTCCGGTGAGCCGCACACGTTGCGCACCGACCTCGGAGGGACCGCCAACCCCGCGCGCACGTCGACCCGCTCGCCCGTGCTCGCCTTCGCCCACATGACCGACGTGCACCTCGTCGACGCGCAGTCGCCCATGCGGCTGGAGTACGTCGACCGGCTCGAGGACCAGTACTCGCCCGGAGACCCGATCCTCGGGCTCCTGTCGTCGAGCTACCGGGCGCACGAGATGCTCACGCTGCAGGTCGCCGAGTCGATGGTGCGGGCGATCAACGACGTCGAGGCCGCCCCGGTCAGTGGCACTCCGCTGGCGTTCGCGATCCAGACCGGCGACAACTCCGACAACTGCCAGCAGAACGAGTTCCGCTGGAACATCGACATCCTCGACGGCGGCAAGACGATCACCCCCGACTCGGGCAACCTGGCGCAGTACGAAGGTGTGTCCGACAACGTGACGTACGACCGTCACTACTGGCACCCCGACGCCCCTCCGCTGGGACAGAAGGCCGACATCTACAAGTCCGTCTTCGGGTTCCCGCAGGTCCCCGGTTTGCTCGGCGCCGCCCGCAAGCCGTTCACGGCCGAAGGCCTGGACATGCCCTGGTACACCGCGTTCGGCAACCATGACGGCCTTGTGCAGGGCAACTTCCCGCACTCACTGCCGCTCAGCCTCGTCTCGACGGGCCTCCTCAAGGTCATGGCGGTGACGCCCGGCGCCTCGCAGACCGACGTCCTCACGAGCCTCAAGTCGGCCGACCCCAACGTGCTGCTCGGCGCTCTCGGGGTCTCGTCGGTGCGCCTGGTGTCGCCGGACCTGAATCGGCGCCACATCAACCGGGCGGAGGTCGTCGCAGAGCACTTCAAGACCGCTGGCACACCGGTCGGTCACGGCTTCACGGCTCAGAACAAGGCCGAGAACACCGCCTACTACTCGTTCGACAAGGGCGACGTCCGCTGCATCGTGCTGGACTCGGTCAACCCGAACGGCTACGACACCGGCTCCCTCGACGGCAAGCAGATGACCTGGCTGACCAACCTGCTGGCGTCATCGACGGACATGTACGTCATGATCTTCAGCCACCACACGTCCGGCACGATGGACAACCCGCTCATCGCGACCGGCCTCGACCTGCAGCCTCGTGTGCTCGGCGAGGCCGTCGTCAGCCTGTTGCTCGCCCACCCCAACGTCGTCGCGTGGGTCAACGGTCATACGCACCAGAACCAGGTGTGGGCGCACGCTCGCCCGGACGGGTCCGGTGGGTTCTGGGAGATCAACACCGCGTCGCACATCGACTTCCCGCAGCAGTCGCGCCTCATCGAGCTCGTCGACAACAACGACGGGACGATCTCGATCTTCACGACGATGGTCGACCACGCCGGGCCCGCGGCATACGGTGGCGCCCTCAACGACCCCGTGGCGTTGGCCGGCCTCGCGCGCGAGCTCGCGATGAACGATCCGCAGCAGCGCACCTCGGCGCAGGAGGGCACGACCGCCGACCGCAACCTCGAGCTGCTGAGCCCGAAACCCGCGGGCGTCTAGCCTTCGACGGCAGCCAGCTGGCCGCAGGCGCCGTCGATGTCGCTGCCGCGGGTGTCCCGCACGGTCGTCGGGATGCCCTTGGCGATCAGGCGACGGACGAACTCACGCTCGTCCTCAGGCCGCGAGGCGGTCCACTTGGAGCCCGGTGTCGGGTTGAGCGGGATCAGGTTGACGTGCACCCAGCCCCAGTCGCCGTACGACTGGAGGACGTCGCCCAACAGGTCAGCGCGCCAGGCCTGGTCGTTGATGTCCTTGATCATGGCGTACTCGATCGAGACGCGGCGCTTGGTCTTCTGGGCGTACTCCCATGCCGCCTCGACGGCTTCGTGCACGGACCAGCGGGTGTTGATCGGGACGAGCTCGTTGCGCAGCTCATCGTCGGGTGCGTGCAGGGACAGGGCCAAGGTGACGGGGATGCCCTCGTCCGCGAGCTGCTTCATGCGCGGCACGAGGCCGACGGTGCTGACCGTGATGTTGCGCGCCGACATGCCGAGGCCGTCGGGGGTCGGCGCGACCATGCGGCGTACGGCGCCGATCACGGCCTTGTAGTTGGCCATCGGCTCGCCCATGCCCATGAACACGACGTTGGACAGGCGGCCGGGTCCTCCGGCCACCTTGCCGGTCGCCATGGCGCTCGCGCCGTCGACCACCTGGTCGACGATCTCGGCGGCGCTCATGTTGCGCTCGAGGCCGCCCTGACCGGTGGCGCAGAACGGGCACGCCATGCCGCAACCGGCCTGGCTGGACACACAGATCGTGGCGCGGTCGGCGTAGCGCATCAGGACCGACTCGACGAGAGCGCCGTCGAACAGCCGCCACAGCGTCTTGCGGGTCGTGCCCTTGTCGGCCTCGAGCGTGCGGACGGGGTCGAGCAGCGTCGGCAGCAGCTCGGCGACGATGCGGTCGCGGCTCGCCGCCGGCAGGTCCGTCATGTTGGCCGGGTCGCGCTCGAGGCGCGCGTAGTAGTGGTTGGCGACCTGCTTGACCCGGAACGCGGGTTCGCCCAGCGCCTCAGCGACGGCCGTACGCTCATCGGCGCTCAGGTCGGCCAGGTGCCGCGGAGGCTTGACGCGGCCGCGCTTCTGCTCGAAGACGAGCGGGAGCGGGTTCGGGTTGACGGAGGACACGTTCTCCATTCTCTCATTCAGGGCCCCATGCCCTGAAATCGTCGCGTCAACCACTCGGTGGTCGAGTGGGTCCGAGGTACGAGGACCCGTATCGAGACCACATCTCGTGAGGTCGAGTCGTTGCGCGAGCATGACGGCTCGCGGGGTCTCGATACGCCGCTTGCAGAGCAAGCTTGCTACTCGACCGGCGAGGACTCGGTTTGGCCAAGGACCGGCGCGACGTCCACTTCGACCTTGAGGGTCGACTTCTTCGCTTCGGTGAATATGACGCCCTTGACCGGTGGCACGTCGGCGTAGTCGCGGCCCCACGCGACCGTGACATAACGGTCGTTGACCCATTGGTCGTTGGTCGGATCGACCGCGAGCCAGCCACCACCGGGGATCCACACGGCCGCCCACGCATGCGTCGCGTCGGCTCCGACGATCCGCTCCTTGCCCGGTGGCGGGGTCGTCGCGAGGTAGCCGCTGACATAGCGGACCGCGAGCCCATGCGCGCGCAGGCAGGCGAGCGTGAGGTGCGCGAAGTCCTGGCAGACCCCGGCTCGCTTGTCGAGGATGTCGTCGATCGTCGAGGTCACGGTCGTCGCGGTCTTGTCGTACCTGAAGTCGGTGTGGATCCGGTGCATCAGATCGGTGACCGCATCCCCCAGCGGGCGCCCCGGCGTGAGCGACTCGGCAGCGTACGCCCGCGCCGCTGCCGTCTGGTCGACGAGCGAAGAGGGCAGCGCGAAGTCCTGCGCACGCCACGCGTCGGCCACGTCCTCGCACTGCATCGGCCGGGCCGACTCCCATGGCACCGCGAGCGTCGCCTGGTCGTACGACGGCGCGTCGACCTCGACCTCGCTGGTGGCGAGGATGTCGAGCACCCGGTGAGGAGAGGTCACCTGGAAGTAGGTCGCGGTGTTGTCGTAGTAGTCCAGGTCGGTCGTCGCATCGTCGGTCGCAGGGTCGAGCGTCAGCTCGTGCGAGGCGACGTGCTGCCACGGCAGCTCGCGCGGGACGAGGTAGGCGATCCCGAGGCTGTCGCTGACGTCGTCGTCGTACGAGTACGTCGTTCGGTGCGAGACGCGATATCTGGTCGTCATTCGGTCACCGTCGCGAAGCCGAACGAGCGCGGTGCGGGGCCTGCGGCGAAGTGCAGCTCGCCGACCGCGTCGGCGAAGCGCGTCAGCTGGGCCACATAGCCGTCGAGGAAGCGCTCGAGGTTGGGCCGGTGCTCACCCGAGATCGCCGTGAGGGCGGCGATGTCGGCGCGGTCGAGCTCGTCGGCGAGGTCGTCGAGCAGGCGCTCGGGACGGGTCGAACCTGTCGAGCCCGGCATCGCCGCGAGGTGCTCCCGCAGCTCGGCGATGCCGAAAGCGAGCGACCGCGGGTTGTCCGGGTCGGTCAGCAACAGCTCGAGGACGCCTGCGAGGCGTACGTATCCGCGGTAGCGCATGCGATGGGTGACGGCGCTCTCGGCGGCCGAGAGCACGGCAGTGTTGAGGTCGCGGTCGACGTCGAGGCCACGCCGGACCGTGGTCGTCGAGCGCAGCAGGTGGCACAGCTGCAGGCCGCGTTCGACGGCTCGTCCGGTCCCGATCATGCGCCAACCCGGATCGCGGATCATGTTGGCCGTCACACCCTGCAGCGACAGGATGCCGGTCAGCATCCGGCCGGCACTCTCGGCGACCTGGTGGCTGTAGTGATAGCTCTTGAGCGCCGCCGAGGCGCGATCGGTCGAGCTGAATGCCTGCCACGTGTCGGGCGAGAGCTGGTCGCGCACGCTCTGCGCCGCATCGCGCAGAGCGCTGATCGACTGGGCCACCGACCCCGGCCGGTGCGCGTCCAGCAGCAGCGAGCGGAAGTCCTCGTCGAGCTGGTCCGGCCCGAACGGCGACCCGCTGAGCCGGGCGATGGCACGCATCAGCACCGCAAGGCTCGCCCCTCCGGCGGTGTGCGGGCGCGACCGGAAGTCCTCAGCGCTCGCATGAGCCGTGAGCACGAGGCGGAGCATGTCCTCGGCCCGCTCGGCGTAGCGACCGAACCAGAACATGTCCTCCAGCACGCGTGGCACCATCGCCGCCGGCGCCCGTACGTTGGTCAGCGGCAGTACGTCCGTCAGCCCCTGGTCCGGGTCCTCGGGCTTGTCCTTCAGCACCCAGACGTCCTTGCTCGACGCCGGCCGGCCGGACTCGAAGACATTGGCCAGGCCGCCGATCAGCGGACGGTACGTCGACCCGTAGCGCAGGGTGAACGTCCGCAGCGTCAGGACCTGCGGGCGTACGCCACGGGGGTCGACGGTCGGGGACTGCGACAGCACGAGCGGTTCCTGGCCGACGTAACGGTGCGGCTCGGCGACGATCGCCGCCCACAGCTCGTCCTTGGGCACTCCCGCGAGGTCGACGGGATGGTCGATCGTCCGCACGACGAGGTCGTCGAGGTTGTCCAGCACGTACGCCTGGGAGCGCGGGTCACCAGTCCAGTAGGTCTGCACCGACGGCAGACGCAACGGCTCGTCGAGCAACATCTCGCACATCGCGGACAGGAACGGCAGGAGCGCGGGGTTCTCGAGCACCCCGGAGCCGAGACCGTTGACGACCCGCACATTGCCCCGGCGGACCGCCTCGGACAGGCCGGCGACGCCGAGCTGCGAGTTCTTGCGCAGCTCGAGGGCATCGCTCCACGCCGCGTCGACCCGGCGCAGGATCACGTCGACCCGCTCGAGCCGGCCGAAGACCCGCATCCACACTGCGCCGTCGCGCATGACCAGGTCGCTGCCCTCGACGAGCGGGAATCCGAGGCTCGACGCGACGAACGCCTGGTCGTACGCGGTCTCGGAGTGTGTGCCGGGCGAGAGCACGACGACGCGGGGGTTGGGGCTGCTGTCGGGTGCGGAGTCGATCAGGGTCGAGCGCAACGCCTGGAAGAACGGAGCCATCCGGTGGAGCCCGGCCTGGCGGTACATCTCGGGCATGACCCGCGAGATGACGCGACGATTCTCCATCGCGAAGCCGATGCCCGACGGTGCCTGGGCGCGGTCGGCGAGCACCTGCCACTCCCCTGCCGCGTTGCGCCCGAGGTCGGCGGCGGCCAGGAGCAGCGGCTGCGTGTCGGCCGTCGAGGCGCGGGCGGCGACCCGGAGGAAGCCTTCGTGCCCGAACACGATCGACGCCGGCAGGACACCGGAGGACAGCAGGCGCTGCGGGCCGTACAGGTCGACCAGGATCGCGTTGAGCAGCTCCGTGCGCTGTGCCAGCCCGATCTCGAGCTGCGCCCACTCGGCCGCCTCGATGATGAGCGGTATGGGGTCGAGCCGCCACGGGCCCGGCTCCTCCTCCGGCGGCGTGTAGGTGACCCCGTCGTTGGCGAGGAACCGCTCGATGTCGCCGCTGACCCGGCGCAGGTCGGCGTCGGTCAGCTGGACCGCGGTCTCGGCGAGCAGCTTCCAGCTGGCCCGCAGCGTGCCGTCCGGGCCGACCACCTCGTCGTAACGGGCCGGACCCGCCGTCAGTGTGGGCTGCGTGACCGCTGCGGAGTAGTCACGGAGCGCGGTCATCGGCGTGCCGCCGACATGATCAGCTGACCGGGACCAGCGTGTGCAGGATCAACCACGCGACCGGTGCCACGGCGATCAGGGAGTCGAGGCGGTCCATCAGGCCGCCGTGGCCGGGCAGCAGGTCACCCATGTCCTTGATGCCGAGGTCGCGCTTGATGAGCGACTCGGACAGGTCGCCGAGCGTCGCGAAGACGACACCTGCGATGCCGAGGATGATGCCGACCCACCAGTCGCCCTCGAGGGCGTACGTGATCGTCACGATGCCGGCCGCGACACCGAAGATCAGCGAGCCGGCGAAGCCCTCCCAGGACTTCTTGGGGCTGATCGTGGGCGCCATGGGGTGCTTGCCGAACAGGACGCCGGCGACATAGCCGCCGATGTCGGAGGCTGCCGTGGCGACGATGAACGCGACGATGCGCCACGGGCCGTCGTCCTCGATCAGCATCAGCACGACGAACGAGCCCATGAGGTAGAGGTAGCCGAGCACGAACACGCCGGCGCTGCTGTCACGGACGAAGCCCTCGGCGCCGTCGGACAACCGCCACACCAGCGTGCCGATGATCGTCAGCGCAAGGGCGACGGACGCCGTCTCCATGCCGCCCCAGTAGCTGCCGACGAGCATCGTCGTGCCGCCGGCCAGGACCGGCGCGACCGGGATCTTGATGCGCGCGGTCGAGAAGGCGCGGGTCAGCTCGAACAGGCCGATCGCGAGCGCGACCACCACGACCGCGATGAACGCTTCCTTCTGGATGAACAGCGTCGCCACGACGAGCCCGACGAGGCCGACGGCGACCGCGATCGACGCCGGGAGGTTGCGGCCGGCCCGGCTCGTCTTCTCGGCGACGGTGGGTGTCTCCGCCGACTCTGGGGTCTCGGCAGGAGACTCAGATGTCAAGGAGCTCTGCCTCTTTGTTCTTGAGCAGCTCATCGACCGTGTCGACGTGCTTCTTGGTCATCGCGTCGAGCCGCTTCTCGGCGCCGACGTTCTCGTCCTTGCTGATCTCGGAGTCCTTCTCGGCCTTGTCGAGCGCCTGCTTGGCGGCCCGGCGCAGGTTGCGTACGGAGACGCGGCCTTCCTCGGCCTTGGTCTTCGCCAGCTTGATGTACTCCTTGCGGCGGTCCTCAGTCAGCTCGGGCAGCGTCACACGCAGCACCTTGCCGTCATCGCTCGGGTTGACGCCGAGGTCCGACTCGCGGATCGCCTTCTCGATCGCCGGCTTGGCGCCGGCGTCGTAGGGCTGGATGATGACGGTGCGCGGCTCGGGCACCTGGAAGCCGGCGAGCTGGTTGAGCGGAGTCTGCTGGCCGTAGTACTCGGCGGTGATCTGGGCGAACATCGCCGGGTGGGCGCGGCCCGTGCGGATAGCGGCAAACTCCTCGCGGGTGTGCTCGACGGCTCGTGCCATCTTGCTGTCGGCGTCACGCAGGGTCTGGTCAATCACGATGTCTCCATCCGGTTCTGGGTCGGTCCGTACGCCTAGGCGGCGTGGACCAGCGTTCCGATCTTCTCACCACGGAGCACGCGGGCGATGTTGCCCTCGCCCTCCATGCCGAACACGATCATGGGGAGCTTGTTCTCCATGCACAACGCGAATGCTGCCGCATCGACGACCTTGAGCCCCAGGCGCAACGCGTCGTCGAACGTGATCTCGTCGAACTTGCGGGCGGTCGGGTCCGTACGCGGGTCGGCCGAGTAGACGCCGTCGACGCCGCTCTTGGACATCAGCACCGCGTCCGCGCCGATCTCCAGCGCACGCTGCGCGGAGACCGTGTCGGTCGAGAAGTACGGCATACCGGCTCCGGCACCGAAGATCACGACGCGCCCCTTCTCGAGGTGGCGGATCGCGCGACGCGGGATGTAGGGCTCGGCGACCTGGCCCATCGTGATGGCGGACTGGACGCGGGTCTCGATGCCCTGCTTCTCGCAGAAGTCCTGCAGCGCGAGGCAGTTCATGACGGTGCCCAGCATGCCGATGTAGTCGGCGCGCGAGCGGTCCATGCCGCGCTGGCTGAGCTCGGCGCCGCGGAAGAAGTTGCCGCCACCGACGACGATCGCGACCTCGACACCCTCGGCCACGGCCTCCGCGACCTGCTTGGCGATGCCGTTGACGACGTCCGGGTCGATGCCGATCTTGCCGCCGCCGAACACCTCGCCGGACAGCTTCAGCAGCACGCGCTTGAGCCCATGACCAGAGGCCGGAGCGTCGACTTCCTGAGCGTTGTCAGTGTCCACGTTCCGGCCTCCGATGTTGGTCGTGCGAGTGCTTGCCTTGAGCTTGTCGCGTGTCAGGCGCCGATCTCGATGTGCGCGAAACGCTTGAGCGTCACGCCGGCCTCATCGAGAAGAGCCTTGACGGTCTTCTTGTTGTCCTGGACGGACGCCTGGTCGAGCAGCACGGTCTCCTTGAAGAACCCGTTGAGGCGTCCTTCGGTGATCTTGGCGATGGCCTGCTCGGGCTTGCCCTCTTCGCGAGCCGTCGCCTCGGCGATCTCGCGCTCCTTGGCGACGACGTCGGCGGGGACCTCGTCACGCGTGAGGTAGCGAGGACGCATCGCGGCGATCTGCATCGCCACGCCGCGGGCGACATCGTGCGCCGCCTCGTCGCCCTCGAACTCCACCAGCACGCCGACGGCGGGCGGCAGGTCGCTGGCGCGACGGTGCATGTAGGTCGCGACGTTGCCGTCGAAGCTGGCGACACGGCCGAGCTCGATCTTCTCGCCGATGACGACCGCGAGGTCGGCGACGGCTTCGGCAACGGTCTTGCCGTTGTCGAGCGTCTCCGTCGCGAAAGCCGCGGCGTCGGCGGGCTTGACCTTGTCGGCCAGGACCGCCAGCTCCTCAGCCAGAGCGATGAACTGGTCGTTCTTGGCGACGAAGTCGGTCTCGGAGTTGAGCTCGACGATCGCGTTGCCGTAGTTGGCGACGAGCCCGGCCGAAGCCTCACGCTCAGCGCCACGCTTGGCGGCCTTGGCGGCGCCCGAGATGCGGAGCACCTCGATCGCCTTGTCGAAGTCGCCGTCAGCCTCCGTGAGCGCCTTCTTGGCGTCCATCATGCCGGCGCCGGTGGCGTCGCGGAGCTTCTTGACCTCTGTGGCGGTGATAGCCATGTTTCTCTTCTCGCTTCTCAGGTTGTCGTGTGTGCCGAGATCACTCGGCGGCGTCGGCGTCGACCTTCTCGGCAGCCTTCTTGGCGGGCGCCTTCTTGGCCGGAGCCTCGTCAGCGTCGGCCTTCTTGGCAGCCGGGGCCTTCTTGGCGGGCGCCTTCTTGGCGGGCGCCTCGTCGGCGGGAGCCTCGTCGGCAGCGGCAGCCTTCTTGGCAGCCGGGGCCTTCTTGGCGGGAGCCTTCTTGGTCTCAGCCTCGTCAGCCTTGGCCTCGTCAGCCTTCACGTCGGCGACGGGGACCTCGTCGGCAGCGTCGGCAGCCGGAGCGGCCGGCGCCTCAGCGGCGGGAGCGGCAGTGGCCTCGGTCGCCTCAGTGGCGGCCTCGGCGTCCTTCTTCTCCAGCAGCTCGCGCTCCCAGTCGGCCAAGGGCTCCTCGGCGCCGAGCTCGGCTCCGGGCTCCTCTTCGCCGGTCTTGCTGCCACCACGGGCGATGAGTCCCTCGGCGACGGCGTCGGCGATGACGCGGGTCAGCAGGCCGACCGAGCGGATGGCGTCGTCGTTGCCCGGGATCGGGAAGTCGACGTCATCGGGGTCGCAGTTGGTGTCGAGGATCGCGATGATCGGGATGCCGAGCTTCTTGGCCTCGTCGACCGCGAGGTGCTCCTTCTTGGTGTCGACGATCCAGACGGCGGACGGCGTGCGGCCCATGTCCCGGATGCCACCAAGGGTGCGCGAGAGCTTCGCGTACTCGCGGCTCATGCCGAGGAGCTCCTTCTTCGTGCGGTTGGATCCCGCGACGTCGTCGAAGTCGATCTCCTCGAGCTCCTTCATACGCTGAAGACGCTGGTGCATCGTCTGGAAGTTGGTGAGCATGCCGCCGAGCCAACGCTGGTTGACGTAGGGCATACCGACGCGCTTGGCCTGCTCCTCGATCGGCTCCTGCGCCTGGCGCTTGGTGCCGACGAACAGGATCGTGCCGCCGCGGGCGACGGTGTTCTTGACGAACTCGTAGCCGGCGTCGATGTAGGCGAGCGACTGCTGCAGGTCGATGATGTAGATGCCGTTGCGCTCGGTGAAGATGAATCGCTTCATCTTGGGGTTCCAGCGACGGGTCTGGTGCCCGAAGTGAACGCCGCTCTCGAGCAGCTGGCGCATGGTGACGACGGCCATGGTCGTATCTCCTTGTGGCACACGTGTGCCGTTCCTGGTTGTCTCACCGCCGGTTGACGGTGACCTGGCGCCTGTTCTCTTGACGTTCCAACTGTCCAGCGTTGCGGACAGACCAGGGCATCATCCGTATTCAGCTCTCGCGTCATACGGAAACAGGCGCGCGAATTCCACTTCCGAAAAAGTGGTTGGCCCCAGTCTAGGGCAACGGACCGTCCCGGAGGAAATCCACAAACCGCTGGTCCACGCGCGGTTGTCCCCAGCTCGTACGCCGGTCGGTGCGCAGCCCTGCGTCGCCGGTCTTGGCTGGTCCCATGCTCCGTCGAATCTCTGTCGCCACGCTCCTGCTGCTGCTCGTCGCGCCATCCGCTGTGCACGCGGGTGCCCCGGACCCGTGGACCTGGCCCCTCGACGACCATGCGGTCGGCGAGCGCTTCGATCCGCCGGTGACGGACTACGGTCCGGGTCACCGTGGCGTCGACCTGAGAGGGGGCACCGGAGACGCGGTCCGCGCGGTTGCTGCCGGCCGGGTGGTCTTCGCCGGCGAGGTCGGCGGGGTCGGCGTCGTCACGATCGACCACGGTCAGGAACGGTCGACCTACCAGCCGGTCCAACCACAGGTGAAGGTCGGCGACGCGGTGCGTCCGGGCCAGCGGATCGGCACGCTCCTCGGCTCACCGAGTCATTGCCCGGGTGCGTGCCTGCACCTCGGTCGCGTGGCGGGTGAGGACTACCTTGACCCGCTCGAGCTGCTCGGCGGTGGCCGGTTCCGGCTGATCGACCCGAAGGGCAAGCCGCCTGCTCCACCCGCCGGCGTCGGCGGTCATGGCCTGCAACGCCCGGTCGGCGGACCGATCACCTCGCCGTACGGCATGCGGGTCCACCCCATCACTGGCGAGCGCAAGCTCCACGACGGCACCGACTTCGGCGTCCCGTGCGGCACACCGGTCCACGCGGCTGCGGCCGGCACCGTGACCGGTCGGTCCAGCAGCGGCGCCTACGGCAAACGCGTCGTCATCCGCCATCGACCGGGATTCGAGACGTCCTACAACCACTTGAGCTCGCAGTCGGTGTCGGTCGGAGACCGAGTTACCGCCGGGCAGGTCATCGCCCGCTCCGGGACGACGGGCTTGTCGACCGGCTGCCACCTGCACTTCATGGTGCTCACGTCCGGCAAGCCCGTGAACCCCCAGGAGTTCTTGTAGCGACTCCCCCGCTGGGAGTGACGTTCAGGTCGCGACACGCCGCCATGCCCCGACGGAAACGTCACTCTCAGCGAGGGCTAGGCCCTGGGGTGAGCGAGCTTGTAGGCGGCTCTGAGGCGCTCGTTGCTGACGTGGGTGTAGATCTGCGTCGTGCCGAGCGAGGCATGGCCGAGGATCTCCTGCACGCTGCGCAGGTCTGCCCCGCCCTCGAGCAGGTGGGTTGCCGCGGTGTGCCGCAGGCCGTGCGGTCCCAGATCGGGAGCACCGTCGACAGCGGCGAGGCGTTCGTGCACGATGCGGCGTACGGCGCGCTGGTCGATGCGGCTCCCCCGCGTCCCGAGGAAGACTGCCGCACCGCTCGACTCCGTGGCGATCGCCGGGCGGCCGCGTCCGAGCCACAGCTCGATCGCCTCCGACGCCGGCAGGCCGTAGGGCACCGAGCGCTCCTTGCGTCCCTTGCCGAAGACGCGGACGACCCTGCGGCCACGGTCAAGGTCGTCGATGTCGAGCCCGACCAGCTCGCCGACCCGGATGCCCGTGGCGTAGAGCACCTCGAGGATCGCAAGGTCCCGAAGACCGCGCGGCCCGTCTTCCGCCAAGGACTCGACCGTCGCGTCGAGCAAAGCCCTGACCTCGGTCTCGCTGAGCGCCACGGGCAGCTCGCGGTGAGCCTTGGGGCTGGCCAGCAGCGCCCCGGCGTCCGCCGGCGCCCGGCCCGTTCGGGCGAGCCACAGGGTGAACACCCGCGCCGAGGTCGCCCTGCGAGCGATCGTCGTGCGCGCACGACCGAGCGTCTGCAGGTTGGCGAGCCAGCTGCGGAGCGTACGTATCGACAACCCGGCCGGGTCATGGACGCCGAGCCGCTCGGCGTGCATGGCCAGGCTCTCGAGGTCCGTGAGGTAAGCGCGCACCGAATGGGCCGAGAGGTCACGCTCGGCCCGCAGGTGCTGCTCGTAGGCGGCGAGGACCGCCGACCAGGCTTCGCCCGGTCCCTCAGACTCTGCTGTCATCGACACCAGTCTCGGCGTTTCAGGCGCTCGGCAGAGGTCGGCGCGCCGGTTTCACACCTGCGCGATCGCCCCGGCGAACGCATCGGAGCACCCGCAGGAGCCTCGACGGACCAGCTCGGTCGGCAACGCACGGGTTCCTGGCGGGATCGTGCCGCCGCCCAGCGCATCCATCAACAGCTGCGTGGCGACCTCGGCCATCTGCGTGATCGGCTGGCTCACGGTGGTGAGCCCCGGCCGCGTGTAGGCGGCGTACTCGATGCCGTCGAACGACACGACGGCCAGGTCCCGCGGAACGTCCAGCCCCATGTCGAACGCGGCGCGGAGGAGGCCCATCGCGGCGAGGTCGCTCGTGACGAACAAGGCGGTGGGTGCGTCTGGTCCTTCCAGCAACGCCGGCAGGGCGTCGTACCCGGCGCTGCCGCCGAAGGGTCGTGACAGCACCCGGCCCGGTTCGAGGTCGGCGTCGGCCAGCGCCTGCCGGAAGCCGGCGACCCGCTCCTTGGACACCGACACCGCCGGACCACTGAGGCACGCGATCCGGGTGTGGCCGTGCTCGATCAGGTGCCGGACGGCGTCTCGAGAGCCGTCGACGGATGCCGCGACCACGTTGGCGAACGCCGTCTCGTCGAGCGACCGGTCAAGCACGACGAGGGGTACACCGACCTTCGCGAACTCCATCTCCAGCACGTCATCCTCCGCCGTGGGAATCACGAGGATCCCCTCCACCTGCCGGTCCACGAACGCGTGAAGATAGCCGATCTCACGCTCCCCGGAATCTGCGGCGTTGCCGACGAGCAAGGGATAGCCGGATCGGTAGGCGACTTCCTCGACAGCGCGGGCCAACAGGGCGAAGTACGGGTTCGAGCTGTCGGGGAGGATCAGCCCGAGTGAGTGACCTCTGGCCATCCGAAGGGATCGGGCGACGGCGTTGGGACGGTAGCCGAGCTCGTCGATCGCCTGAAGAATTCTCGCCTGCGTCGCCGGCGCGACCTTTCGCGGCCCCCCGTTGAGGACGTAGCTCACAAGCGCTGGTGAGGTCCCTGCGCGACGCGCGACATCTGCCCTGGTCACCGCCATCGATGTCCATCCTCCTCAGCGTGAATTTCTCGTCCGGACATGCGCCACGTTATCGGCGCGACGCCCTGTCCGAGCAACGAACAAAGTTCTGAAAGTCCGCAGTGGGGTCTTGACGCGGGCCGAACAGCCGACGCAGACTACGCAATCAACACGTGTTGATTGTAGCCATCGCAACCGTCAACAGCCGAGAGCACAACCCCGAAAAGGACATCATGACCACTTCAATCCGGCGCACCGCCATGATCGGGATCGTCGCCACGACGAGCCTCACGATGCTGGCCGCATGCGGCCGCGGAGCCGACGACTCGAGCTCGTCGTCCAAGGACGAGTTCAAGATCGCGATCGCCACCCGCAACTTCACCAACCCCTACTGGGCGGCACTCCGAGACGGCGCGATCGCCGAGGGCAAGGCTCAGGGTGTCAAGGTCAACGTGCAGGCCGGCAGCAGCGAGACCGACGCGGACGGCGAGAACGCCAAGATCTCGACCCTGGCCAACCAGGGCTATGGCTGCTTCGGCGTCGTTCCGGTCAACGCGACGAATGTCATCACGCCTCTCGTGCCGGTCGCGAAGAAGAAGACGCCGATCCTCAACCTCGACACCCAGATCGATGCCGCTGCCTCCGAGAAGGCCGGCGTCTCGTACGCCTCGTTCATCGGCTCGGACAACTTGATGGCCGGCAAGATCGCCGGCGAGAAGATGCTCGAGGCGCTCGGCGGCAAGGGCAAGGTCGCGATCCTCCAGGGCATCGCCGGTGAGCAGAACGGCATCAACCGCAACAAGGGATTCAGCGACACCGTCGCGGGCAAGCTCGACATCGTGCAGCGCACCCCCGCTGACTACGAGCAGGACAAGGCCCTACAGGTCACCGAGGCACTGCTCAAGGCGCACCCCGACATCACCGGCATCTTCGCGGCGAACGACACGATGGGCCTCGGCGCCGCCCAGGCGATCAAGAACGCCGGCAAGGCCGACCAGATCAAGGTCATCTCGGTCGACGGCATCCAGGATGCGCTCAAGGCGGTCCAGGCCGGCACGCTCTACGGGACGATCACGCAGTACCCGTACGCCGAGGGCCAGCTCGCGGTCCAGGCGTGCATCGCGCTGCACGAGGGCAAGAAGATCCCCGCGCGCGTCGTCGCGCCGATCGCGTTCATCGACAAGGCGAACGCAGCCAAGCAGATCTCCTCGTTCCCGAAGCCGATCGAGCCGTTCGACAACCCGATCGAGAAGCTGATCGCGAAGTGAATCTCCTGATGAGCCGGGCGTCGACTGGACGCCCGGCTGTTGACCCCGAGCCGGAAGGCGAGGCCGCATCGAAGCGATCCCGTCGTCTGGACGCATCGACGCTGGCCGAGCTCGCCGCGCCGCTGGCCCTCGTGCTGGTCTGGCTCGCGTTCTTCATCGCGACGCCTGACTTCCTCACCGCCGACAACATCAGCGACCTGCTCGTCGCGTCATCGATCCTCGTGGTCCTGGCGCTGGGCCAGCAGTTCGCGGTCGTGGTCGCCGGCATCGACCTGTCCGTCGGCGCCAACCTGCCCTGGGCCGCTGCGCTGCTCGGCTACACCGTCAGCCACGGGCACTCCCTGGCGATCGGTGTCGCCGCTGCTCTGCTCGGCGGTCTGCTCGTCGGACTCGTCAACGGGTTCCTGATCGGTTACCTCGGCATGGTCGACTTCATCGTCACGCTCGGGACGCTCAGCGTGGTCAGCGGCATCACGCTGTTGCTGACCCAGGGCAACACCGTGGCCGTCTCGTCGAACTTCCTGCAGTCCATCGCCCTGGACGGCGCCGGGCCGGTGCGCTGGTTCTGGCTGATCGCGCTCGTCGGCGCAGTCGGGACCGCCTTCCTGCTGTTCCGAATGCGCGTCGGCACACATCTGCTCGCCGTCGGCGGCAACGCGGAGGGCGCCCGCGGCACCGGTATCCCCGTGCGGCGCGTGCGCATGTACGCGTACGCCGGCTCCGGGCTGTTGTGCGGTCTCGCCGGAGTCATGCTCGTCGCGCGCAACGGAGGCGCCGACCCGAGCCTGCAGACGAACTACCTCCTCAGCTCGATCGCCGCGGTCGTCCTGGGCGGCTCGTCCCTGTTCGGCGGCAAGGCGTCTGTGCTCGGGTCGGTGACAGGTGCGATCCTGCTGACCAGCCTGGTCAACGGGTTCACGATCCTGGGCATCTCGCAGTACTACCAACCGATCGCGGTGGGAGCCGTGGTCCTGATGTCGGCCCTGCTCGCGCGGGTCCGTGAGTGAGGACGACCATGACCACAACCACCACTGCGCCCATGTTGGAGGCGCGCCACCTGGTCAAGACCTTCAACGCCGTACGCGCCCTGGACGATCTGTCCATCACCATCGCGGCGGGCGAGGTCACGGCGATCGTCGGCGACAACGGCGCCGGAAAGTCGACGCTGGTGCGATGCCTGACCGGCGTCCACTCCCCCGACGACGGTGAGATCTTGTTCAAAGGCGAGCCCGCCAAGCTCAGCTCGCCCGAGGACGCCAGGTCCTTCGGTGTCGAGACGGTCTATCAGGAGCTCGGTCTCGTCGAGGACCTCACGGTCTGGCAGAACCTCTACCTGAACCGCGAGCTCACCAAGCCGATCCCGCTCCTCGGTGTGCTGGATCGCAAGGGGATGGTCCGCAAGAGCTCGGAGATCCTCGAACGACTCGACGTCAACGTCCCGTCCGTACGCACGACCGTCCGCCGCATGTCGGGTGGTCAGCGGCAGTCGATCGCCATCGCTCGGGCGGTCACGTGGGGCGAGTCCCTCGTCATCATGGACGAGCCCACCGCGGCTCTGGGCGTACGCGAGACCGCGGCCGTCGAGCGACTGATCCGGTCTCTGCGTGACCAGGGAGTCACGGTCCTGCTCATCAGCCACGACCTCGATCAGGTCATGCGGGTGTCGGACACCGTGGTCGTCCTCAGACGAGGGCGTGCCGTGGCCAGGCGGTCGGTCGGCGACGTCGACGGCGACCAGCTGGTCGGTCTCATCACGGGAACGATCTCCGGTGACGAGTGAGGCGGGCCGGCCACCGGCCATCGTGGTGGTCGGGTCGATCAACCTCGATGTCGTCGTGGAGCTGGCTCACCTCCCCGTGCCAGGAGAGACGATCATCGCCGAGCACGTCCGGCGCAACGTGGGAGGCAAGGGTGCCAACCAGGCTGTCGCGGCACGGCTCGCCGGCGCCGATGTCGAGTTCGTCGGCCGGGTGGGCGATGACGCTAACGCAGACGTCCTGAGGGACGGGCTCGAGGCGTACGGTGTCGGCAGCCGGCACCTGCACGAGGTCGATGGGGCGGAGAGCGGCGCTGCCTTCATCAATGTCGCGGACCACGACAACACCATCGTCGTGGTCGCCGGAGCCAACTGGTCATGGGAAAAGGCTCATGCCGAGACGGACGCGCTGGTCGCGGCCGCCGACGTCGTGATCTGCCAGCTCGAGATCCCGGACGAGACGATCGAGCGAACCGCCGGGCTCACGAACGGCCGCTTCGTGCTCAACGCAGCCCCGGCGCGCCCGATCTCCGACGAGCTGCTCGAGCGGTGCGATCCGCTCGTGGTCAACGAGCACGAGCTCGCCTTCCTCATCGGACGGAGGATCGCCAGCCCGACCGATGCCTTGGCTGCCCAGACCGAGCTCGTGGAGCGAGGGGCGCGCAGCGTCGTCACCACGCTGGGTCCCGACGGGGCTGCCTGGACCGGCCCTGACGAGCAGGGCATCCAGCCCGCGCCAACGGTGGACGTTCGTGACACGACCGGAGCCGGCGACGTGTTCATCGGCCACCTCGCCACCCGGTTGGCCTCGGGCGCGAGCCTGCGCCAGGCGGTCAGCTGGGCCACGGCCGCGGCGAGCTGGTCCGTCCAGGTGGCCGGAACCCACAGCTCGTACCCCGATCTCAACCAAGCGGCGGATGCACTGCACGTGCTGCCCGAGCCGACGTACTCCCCCCGATAGGAATCTGCATGCAACTGTCAGGACTCATCCACGCCGAGCTGGTGGGCGCGCTCGCCGGGCTCCGGCACACCGACCTGTTCGCGATCAGCGACTCGGGACTTCCGGTGCAGCCCGGCGTGCCGGTGATCGACCTCGGTGTCGTGTACGGCCTGCCCGGCTTCGTGTCGGTGCTCCGGCCCGTGCTCGACACCGTCGACGTCGAGGCCGCTTGGGTGTCGAAGGACATCGAGTCGAAGAACCCCGACATCCACCGCATCCTCGACGATCACGTGTCGCCGGAGCTCCTCGACCACGACGACTTCAAGAGCCGCATCGCCGCGTGTCGGTTCGTCGTACGTACGGGAGAGGCCACGCCCTACGCTAACGTGATCCTTCGGTCCGGAGTGCCCTGGTAGAACTCGTCAGCCCACATCCGCGCGCCGGGACAGCATCCACTCCGCCCCGGCCCGGATGACCAGGCCCCGACGCTCGAGCAGGTCGAGCGCCGCCCGCACCTCGCGGGTGCTGAGCCGGACCGTCAAGGCGATCTCGGAGACCTTGCGCGCCGTTGACCAGTCGAGCCCGTCCAGGGTGGTCTGGGCAGCGGGCGGCAACCGGTCGAACTCCGTGAGCGGCAGCGAGGGCTGCTCCTCCGATTCGGCCCCGAGGCCGGAGAGCTCCGCGACGATCTCGCGACCACTCGTCACGACGACGGCCTTGCCGGCACGGATCGCAGCGTGCACACCGGCCGACTGCTGGGAGGTGACCGGGCCGGGCAACGCCATTGTGGTGCGGCCGAGCTGGTCGGCCCAGTTGAGCGTGTTGAGCGAGCCGCTGCGCAGGGCGGCCTCGATCACCACGGTGCCCTGGGTCAGCGCCGCGATGATCCGGTTGCGGGACAGAAAGCGGTTCTTCAACGGCTTCTCCCCCGGCGCCTGCTCACTGACGACCACTCCGACCTCCGCGATCCGGGTGATCAGCGCGCCATGGGACTTCGGGTAGTCCAGGTCGGCACCGCACGCGAGAACTCCCGCTGTCGGTGCATTCATGAGGAACGCCCCACGGTGCGCGCAGCCGTCAACGCCGTAGGCCGCTCCGCTGATCACGGTCCACCCGGCATCGGCACAGTCGGCCGCCAGCTCCGACGCACACTCAGCGCCGTACGTCGTGCAGTCGCGCGCGCCGACGATCGCGACGCTCTGCTCGCACATCTCGGCGAGATGTCCCACACCGCGGAGCCAGAGCCCGACCGGCGCGCCGGTCGCGCCGTGCAGCGGCTCGATGTGGTCGAGGTCGGACAGCGACGGCGGCCACTCCTTGTCGCCCGGCGTGACCCAGCGCAGGCCGGCAGCCTTGGCTCGTGCCGCGGCAATCTCCGCCGTGCGGTCGAGCGCACGGCCTCGCTCGGCCCACGCCTCAGGGATCCGTGTCTCCGTCAGCCGGTGACGGCCCAGGATCGCCGCGAGGATTTCGGCCGGCTCATACGTCAGCAGCAGGTTGCGCAGGCGCGGGTCACCCGGCTCGACCACGAGGCTCAAGCCGAGTCGGTCCTGACGCGTCACGAGGCCTGCACCATGTCACGAAGCGCGCTGCCCAACGGCGTACCGCGCCTCAGTGAGAGCGCGGTGTCGACGTCGTCGCCGGTGGGGATGGGATGTCCGTGCAGGTCGGCGACGCTCCACGCCAGCCGCAGGATGCGATCAGCGGATCGGGCGTTGAGCTTGTTGGTGCGCAGCTGCTGGTCGACCAGGACGCGGCCCTGGTCGCTCACCGGCCAGTGCTTGCGCAGCTCGACTCCCGGCACCTCGCTGTTGAGCCGCCACGATGTTTCGCGCAATCGGTGTGCCTGCCGCTCGCGTGCCTCGGCGACGCTGACCGCGAGCTCGGCCGTCGACCGGCCGCCGGCGAGTGCGTTGGCGAGCTCAGGACGTGCCAGCGCTGACAGCGAGCGGTGGATGTCGATGCGATCGCGGATCGGCCCGGAGAGCCGGTCGGCATAGCGACGACGCATCAACGGCGTGCACCGGCATTGGTCGCTGACCGCAGAGCTGAGACCGCACGGGCACGGATTGGCGGCCAGGATGAGCTGGAATCGTGCCGGATAGGCCGCCGTCTGCGCCGCCCGGGACACGACGACATGACCGCTCTCGAGGGGTTGCCGCAACGCTTCGAGCACGTTGCTGGCGAACTCGGGCGCCTCGTCGAGGAACAGCACGCCGTGGTGTGCCAGCGAGAGCGCACCGGGACGGATCGCCTTGCTGCCACCGCCGACGATCGAGACTGCGCTCGCGGTGTGGTGCGGGTCGAGGAACGGTGGCCGCTGCAGAAGCGGCGCGTCACTCGGCAACACGCCGGCCACCGAGTGCACCGCGCTGACGGCGAGCGACTGCTCGTGCGTGAGGTCGGGCAACAATCCCGGCAGCCGCTGGGCCAGCATCGTCTTGCCGATGCCGGGCGGGCCTGTCATCAGGAGGTGGTGCCCGCCGGCCGCTGCGACGACGAGTGCCATCCGTGAGTCCTCCTGACCGGCGATGTCGGCGAGGTCGAGGTGGGACAGCCGGTCGGCCGAGGTCCACGACATACCCGGGATCTCGTCGAGCGGTGGCACCGGCGGGTCGTCGGGCTCCTCGCCGCCGGTCAGCAGCGCGACGGTCTGCCTCAGCGAGCGCACGCCGACCACCGAGATGCCGCGCACGAGCTCGGCCTCGGGCACATTGACCTCGGGCACGAAGACCCGGTCGAAGCCTGCGTCCAGGGCCGCCAGTGTCGCCGGCAGGACTCCGCGGATGGCTCGCAACCTGCCGTCGAGCGCGAGCTCTCCGAGGAACACCGAGCCCGCGAGCCGGTCTGCCGGCACGAGGGACTTGGCAGCGAACACCGCAAGCGCAATCGCCAGGTCGTAGTGCGAGCCGGTCTTGGGGAGGGTCGACGGGGCCAGGTTGATCGTGACTCGCTGGTCCGGCCAGGTCGTGCCGGAGTTGGACACCGCCGAGCGGCACCGGTCCCGCGCCTCGTTGACCATCGTGTCGGCGAGCCCGACCAGGACGGTCGCCGGCAGCCCGCCCGAGATGTCGACCTCGACCTCGATGGGCCGCCCCGAGAGTCCGTCGAGGGTCACCGAGTGCGTCGCGGCGGCCATCAGGCGACCCCGGCGATGCGATCGACGACCGGAGCACCACGAGGCGGCACGACGACCGAGACGATGTCGATGCGTACGCTCGGCGGCTGCACGTCGTGCACCTCGAGCCAATGCATCGCGAGCCGGCGCAGCCTCGTCGCCTTGTGTCCCGTGATCGCCTCGAACGGCCCGCCGTGATGGTTGCTCGTGCGGGTCTTGACCTCGCAGATCACGAGGGTCGAGCCGTCGCGGGCCACGATGTCGATCTCGCCGAATCGGCAGGTCCAGTTGCGGGCCAGCACGACCATGCCGAGCGCCTCGAGATGATCGGCGGCGATCCGTTCGCCGTAGGTGCCGAGGGCCTTGTTGCGCGCGTACGTCATCACGTCAGCCTCGCGGCGTGCACCGCCGGTTGTCCGACGCGCGACTACGCCCTGTGGACAGCCTTCGCGTCGGGCACGCCTGTGGAGAGGGCCGCCTGCAGCATCGACTGCGCCGACCAGCGCATCAGCTCGACGGCCGCATCACGGGACAGACCGCCGATGTCGGTCAGCCAGACGAGCGCCTCGATGCCGGTCGCGCTGCGGATAGCGAGCACGAGCCGGCGCAGCTCGTCCTCCGACAGCTGATCGCGCAGGGGTTCCAGCGCATCGGTGATCCACCCGATCGCCCTGCCCTGCCGCAGTGGCTGACCACCGCGATCGGCGGGATCGTCCTCGAGTGAGAGCCGCAGCATCGTACGTTGCTGGGCCTCCGTCTCCAGGATCAACGTGGTGAACCGGCGAACCACCTCGTCGAGCCGGGCGGCCGGATCTGTCGGCGAGTCGTCGCCGAGCAGGGACTCGGCGCCGGTCTCCGGGTGGGCGGCGGCGAGCAGGCTCCGCTGGTTGGGGAAGTAGCGGTATGCCGTCGTGCGCGACACCGCAGCAGCGTCAGCCGCCTCCGCGACGCTGGGCGCCAGGCCGCGCGAGACCATCTCGCGCGCTGCGACCACGAGCGCAGTGCGCGTACGACTCTTCTGCTCGACGCGGCCACCGGCCTCGTACGGTGTTGACATACCGATCATGGTACTGCAGTCTCGTTATGGTACTCGTGTCCCACGACGCGAACCAAGGAGAAGGCTTCATGAGCGCAACAGCCGCACCCACATCCATCGTCAAGGCCGCGTCAGAGGGTGAGCGTCGCTGGTTCGCCGGGGGCGGCGTGCACACCTGGAAGATCCGCGCCGAGGACTCCAACGGCGCCTTCTTGATGTTCGAGGACGAGATGGTGCAGGGCAAGGTCACGCCACTGCACATCCACCCGGACACCGACGAGACCCTCATCGTCCTCGAGGGTGAGATCCTCGCGCACCTCGACGGCACCGAGCAGCGAGTCTCCGAGGGCGGCATCATGCTCGCGAGCCGCGGCCTCCCCCACGCGTTCATGGTGACCTCGCCCCGCGTCCGACTGCTCTGCGTGCAGACGCCCGGCAACATCGAGTCGTTCTACTGGGACGCCAGCGACCCGATCGCGGACGACGTGGACACCGGTGAGGTCGACTTCGAGCGGATCGCCGCCTCCGGGCAGCGCAACGGCGGCATCGTCTTGCTCGGCCCGCCTCCGTTCGCCCACTGACACTGTCGTACCTCGTTCGTACGATGAGGCATGCCCACGATCCGCATCGAGGCCGCGACTTCCGTCCCCTGGTCAGACGTCGAGCAGACCATGACAGGAGGCGGCGACGGCGCGAGCTGTTGGTGCCAGTGGTTCATGGTCACGCGCAAGGAGTTCGACGCCGCCAGCCTCGACGACAAACGCGAGCTGCTCCGTCGTGAGCTCAAGAACTCATCAGCGTCACCGGCCCTCATCGCGTATGTCGACGACTCCCCTGCCGCGTGGGTGCGGGTCGCTCCGCGTACATCGCAGCCGGCGCTCGGCCGCTCACGCATCGTGAAGGGCAGCGACGAACCGGCTGACGACACCGACGTCTGGGCGATCACCTGCTTCGTCGTACGCCGTGAACACCGCGGTCTGGGCCTCGCGAAGGAGCTCACGGCGGCTGCCGTCGATCACGCAGCAGCCCACGGCGCACGCGTCGTCGAGGCATACCCGGTCGACACCGATCAGCGCAAGACGAGCAACAACGAGCTGTTCCACGGCGCGGCATCGACGTTCCGCGAGGCCGGATTCCGCGAGGTGGCCCGACCCACGGGCGCCCGGGTGGTGATGGCGGTCGACGTCAGTCGTCGGCGCCGGGCACCTTGAAGTCCGAGCCCTGCAGCTCCTCGACGTTGACGTCCTTGAACGTCAGCACCTTGACGTTCTTGGCGAAGCGCGCCGGGCGGTAGATGTCCCACACCCAGGCATCGTTCATCGAGACCTCGAAGTAGGCGTCGCCGGTCTCGGAGCGGACCTTCACGTCGACCTGGTTGCACAGGTAGAACCGCCGGTCGGTCTCGACGACGTACTTGAAGATCGTGACGACGTCGCGGTACTCCCGATAGAGCGCGAGCTCCATCTCCGACTCGTAACGCTCGAGATCCTCAGAGCTCATGATTCGCTCGCTGACGCTCGATCATGGAGTGTGCCTTCCATTGCTGCTCGTACGTTGACGTATCGCCGCCGGTGCTCGGCGCACGGACCGTGCAGCTTCAGCGCCTCCTGGTGGAGCGGGGTGCTGTAGCCCTTGTGTGTGGCGAAATCGTATGCCGGATAGTCCTCGTGCATCTGCACCATCATGCGATCACGGGTGACTTTCGCGATGACCGAGGCCGCAGCGATCGAGGCGGCAACGCGGTCGCCCTTCCACATCGCCAGGCCCGGAGCGCCGAGCCCGTCGACCGGGAACCCGTCGGTGAGGATGTATCCGGGGCGCACCGCGAGCCGGGCCAGCGCCCGGCGCAGTGCCGCGATGTTGGCGACGTGCATACCCATCCGGTCACAGTCGGCAGCCGAGATGACCACGACAGACACGTCGACCGCGCGCTCCATGATCAGGTCGAAGCACGCCTCGCGGCGCGCTTCGGTGAGCAGCTTGGAGTCGGCGAGGCCCTTGATGGGGCGCTCCAGGATGACGGCGGACGCCACCAGGGGCCCGGCGCACGCGCCACGGCCCGCCTCATCGACACCCGCGACGGGGTGCAGACCTTGGCGGGCCAGCGCGCGCTCGAAACCGTAGAGCCCGGCGTCACGCCGGATCGTGGAACCCTTGGCCAGACGTGTCACGCAGTGAGCCTAACCCGCATCATCAATGGTGCGGCAGGCAACTCACCGGTGCTCAGACGTCGCGCTTTTCCTTGATCTTGGCGGCCTTGCCACGCAGGTTGCGGAGGTAGTAGAGCTTGGCCCGGCGGACGTCGCCGCGCGTGGCGACCTCGATCTTGTCGATGACCGGGGTGTGCAGCGGGAACGTACGCTCCACACCGACGCCGAAGCTGACCTTGCGGACCGTGAACGTGCGGCCGATGCCCGAGCCCTGCACCTTGATGCAGACACCCTTGAAGACCTGGATGCGCGAACGGCTGCCCTCGATGACCTTCACGTGCACGTCGAGCGTGTCGCCGGCGCGGAAATCGGGGATGTCGGTGCGCAGCGATGCGCTGGCTACCTGGTCGACGATGTTGGTCATGGTCTACTCCTCGCTGGTGCCACAGGTCACCCACGGATTGCTTTGCGAATGAAAGTTTTGATGCGGCGGTGAACACGATTCCCCTGAGGCAGAACCGTCGGCGCCAAGGGTCAATGTTGCCACATGCGGACCCCCGGGAGGAAATCGGGCGCGGGACTCAGTCCAGCAGGTCAGGGCGGCGTTGCCGCGTACGTTCGAGCGCCTGCTCGCGCCGCCATGCCGCGATCGCCGCGTGGTTGCCCGACAGCAGGATCTCGGGGACGTCGAGGTCACGCCAACGGGCGGGCTTGGTGTAGACGGGGTACTCGAGCAGCCCATCGTCGCCGTGAGACTCCTCGACCAGTGACTCGGGGTTGCCCATGAAGCCCGGGATGAGTCGCACGATCGCCTCGATCATCGCGAGCGCGGCAACCTCTCCCCCGTTGAGCACGAAGTCTCCGAGCGAGACCTCCTCGACCCGCCAATGGTCGGCGGCGTGGTCGATGACGCGCTGGTCGATGCCTTCGTAGCGCCCACAGGCGAACACCAGGTGGTCCTCGGTGCTGAGCTGCTCTGCCATTCGCTGGGTGAAGGGCGTCCCCGACGGGGTCGGCACGACGATCACGGCGGAGTCGGTGGCCAGCGCGTCGAGCGCCTCGCCCCACGGCTCGGCCTTCATGACCATGCCGGCTCCCCCGCCGTAAGGCGTGTCGTCGACGCTGCGGTGTTTGTCGGTCGTGAAGTCGCGCAGGTCGTATGTCGTGATCTGCAGCAGTCCGGCGACCTGCGCCTTGCCGGCGAGCGACAGCTGCAGGGCGTCGAGGTAGGCCGGGAAGATGGAGACGACGTCGATCTGCACGTCAGTCGCTCGTTTCGGCCTCGGCCGGGTCCAGCAGTCCCGCGACCTCGTTGATCGTGACGAAGCCGCCCCTGACATCCACCACCGGCACGATCTCGGTGACGAACGGGATGAAGACCTCCCGGCCGTCGATCTCGACAGTCAGGGTGTCCTGGTGGGGGCCGTGCACGATGCCGGTGACGGTGCCGACGACCTCGTCACCCGTACGCGCCTCGAGCCCGACCAGCTGGTGGTCGTAGAACTCGTCGGGATCGTCGGGGAGCTCGAGCGGGTCGATCTCGGCCTCGATGATCCTGCCGTGCAACGCCTCGGCGGCGGTGCGGTCCGGGATCTCCTCGAACGACACCACGAGGCGCCCGCTGTGGTGCCGGGCGCGGGCGATCGTGAGCGTACGGTCGCCGCAAACGACCGACGAGCCCGGGGCGAAACGCCGTTCGGGCTCGTCGGTTCGGATGTCGACGTTCAGCTCACCGCGGATGCCGTGGGCACGGCCGATCCGGCCGATGACGACCTGCATCGTCAGTTGCGGCGGTCGACGTCCACGAAGTCGATGCGCGCGCCGCCACGTCCGGCGATCGCGCCCGCGACCTTGCGGATGGCGGTGGCCGTACGGCCCTGGCGACCGATGACCTTGCCGAGGTCGTCCGGGTTGACCCGGACCTCGAACAGCTCGCCGTTGCGCGTCTGCTTGGCGCGCACATTGACATCGTCAGGGCTGTCGACGATGCCGGCGACGAGGTGCTCGATGACCTCGATCATGGGGGCTGCCACGATCAGGCCTTGGCCTCGTCGGCAGGGGCCTCTTCAGCAGGTGCCTCGTCGGCCTTGGGCTCTTCAGCCTTGGCCTCCTCGACGGGCGCCTCGTCGGCCTTGGGCTCTTCAGCCTTCGGCTCCTCGACCTTGGCCTCGTCAGCCTTGGGCTCCTCAGCCTTGGCGGCGGCCTTCTTGGCTGCAGCAGCCTTCTTGGTCGTCGCGTCGGCCTTGGGCTCGCTGTGGAGCTCCTTGAGCGCTTCCTGGAAGATGTCTTCCTTGCTGCGCTTCTCGTCGGCGAACTTCATCGTGTTCTTGCCACCGATGTCGCCGGTGATCTTGAGCAGCGCGGCGACGGCCTCGGTGGGCTGGGCGCCGACGCCGAGCCAGTACTGGGCGCGGTCGCCGTCGACCTTGATGATCGACGGGTCGGCCTTGGGGTTGTAGGTGCCGATCTCCTCGATGACGCGACCGTCACGCTTGGTGCGCGAGTCGGCGACAACGATGCGGTAGAACGGCGTGCGAATCTTGCCCATACGCTTCAGGCGAATCTTGACTGCCACGAGTGTGGTGTCTCCTCAGATGTGTGTATGTGGTGACCTGCCGGTGCCGCGTGGGGACACGGCCGGCGAAATCGGTGAGCCGGGCGGCGTGAAGATGAGAGGGTCTCCACACGTACCGGACGCAAGGGGCCATTCTGCCAGAACACGGGCCATGGCTCCAATTCGGCCGGTCGCCCGCGCCCGCCCGGCTCAGAACTCGCCGTGGCGGCCTTCTCCCCCGGCGAAACGCGCCGCGCCGTCCGCGCCTTCCAGCATCACGATCGGAACGCCGTTGGCGCCCTCCGAGCGCAGTGCTGCGTCGAGCGGGAGGTCCCACTGGCGGTAGGCCGAGGCGCGGTCAGCCTTCATGCACTCTGCGGGGAACGCCGCGATCTGCTCCGCGAGGTCGTGCGCGACGGTGAGCGAGTCGCCCACGGGCACGACCCGGTTGGCCAGCCCCATCTGGAGCGCCTCGTGCGCGCCGACCGGACGCCCCGTGAGGATCAGGTCCAAAGCCCGACCCTGACCGATGATGCGCGGCAGGCGAACGGTTCCGCCGTCGATCAGGGGCACGCCCCAGCGCCGGCAGAACACGCCGAACACCGCGTCCTCCTCGACGACTCGCAGGTCGGCGAGCAGCGCCAGCTCCAGACCGCCCGCCACCGCGTGGCCGGACACCGCAGCGATGACCGGCTTGGTCAGCTCCATCCGGCTGGGCCCCATCGGACCACCGCCGAGACCCTCCGGGTCGAGCTCGTTGCGGCGCTCAGGGTCGTCGACCGCGGAGAGGTCGGCGCCGGCACAGAACGTACCTCCGGCACCGGTCAGCACCGCGACCGCGAGCGACTCATCCTCCTCGAACTGCTGGAACGCGTCGCGCAGCTCGGCAGCCATCGGGCCGTCCACGGCATTGCGCACCTCTGGCCGGTCCATCGTGATGGTGCAGATGTTCTCGTCGACGTCGTAGCGAACGTGGTCCATGCCGACCATTCTTGCCACGGCTAGTCGCGCGGCTGCCAACCGGGCGGGCCGAGGACGTACGCGAGCTTGTCGCGCCAGCGCGGTGCCTGCCTGACGTCGTGCCAGATCTTGACGTACTCGCCGTACTGCAGCTTCCACACGTTGTAGGTGCCGACCGGATGGGTCAGCCCGTACGTCGGCCGGTACAGCTCGGGCTGGAACGACCTGAACAGGCGATCCCAGACGATGAGGATGCCGCCGTAGTTGCGGTCGAGATAGATCGCGTCGGAGCCGTGGTGCACGCGGTGGTGGGACGGCGTGTTGAACACCGCCTCCCACCAGCGCGGGAACCGGTCGATCTTCTCGGTGTGCAGGTGGAACTGCCAGATCAGGTTGATCGAGAACGTGAAGTAGATCATCCAGGGCGGCACGCCCAGCAAGGGCAACGGCAGCCAGATCAGCACCTCGAACCACTGGTTCCACTTCTGCCGCAGGGCGGTCGAGAAGTTGAAGTAGACGCTCGAGTGGTGTGCCTGGTGACCGGCCCAGCCGAGCCGTACGCGGTGCGAGAAGCGGTGGTAGGTGTACCAGAGCAGGTCGACGCCGAGCAGCACGCCGACCCAGGTCCACGGGTTCTTGGCCGACAGGTGCCAAGGCGCGAGGTGGACGTAGAGCACGGTGTAGAGCAGGAACGCCGCCGTGCGGAAGATCGCCGAGAAGGCGATCGAGCCGACGAACATCGTCAGGCTCGCCCGGGTGTCCTCCTTGAGGTAGCCCATCCCCGCCGGTGCATGGCCACCATCTGGACTGCCATCTCCCAGGTCTTGGACGTGATCGCGCTCAGCACTGACTGCTTTCATCTCGATGAGCATGAACAGCAGGAAGAACGGCACGGCGGCGCCGGCCGGGTCCTTCAGGTTGTGCGAGAACGCTTCCCACATCGGGTCATCGTCGCATGTGCCGCCGGTCGTCGGAGCGAAATGCCGTCGACGCCTCGGCAGGACCGTCCGCGTACAAATCGTCGAGCCGCCGCGAACGCTGAAAGCGCCCGCTGACCTCGTGGACCGGCTAGTTTGAGGCTTGAATTGACGACAGGAAGGAATCGCCAGTGACCTCCTCACCGGTTGATCCGAGCGAGACACCGCCCGTGGACCCCGCCGACCCTGCGTACGACCCCGACCCCGAGGCTCCCCTCGAGGACACCGTCCTCGACCCGGACGCCGATCTGGTCATCCCCGACGACGACGGCGGTCCGTCGGAGCCGTGACAGCCCGGTTCCCGCCGGCTCTATCCTCGCGGTATGCCTGACATCACGATCCTGCACAACACCGCCTGCTCGACTTCCCGCCATGCTCTCGACGAGGCGACGGTGGCCGGTGTGGACACCGAAGTGGTCCAGTACCTCAAGAAGCCGCTCGACCGTGCCGAGCTGCTCGAGCTCCTGAGCAAGCTGGAGGACCCTTCCGCCGACCTCGTGCGCAAGGACGGGTTCTTCAAGGCGCAGGGACTCGATGCCGACGACTACGTGACGCCCGAGGCGGTGGCGGACCTGCTCGTGGAGCATCCAAGACTCATGCAGCGCCCCGTGCTGGTACGCGGCGACCGCGCGATCATCGGCCGCCCCAAGAACCGGGTCGCCGCGTTCCTGGCCGGCTGAGACTCCCCCGGTGGGATAGCGTCGCCCCACGTACGCATCGCAGCCGGAAGGGATCTCATGACCGACCAGCAGCCTCCGCAGCCCGACCCGAACCAGCCTCAGGTCCCGCCGGCCGGCCAGCAGCCCTACCCGCCGCAGTACGCGCCGTACCCCGGTCAGCCCTACCCGCCGCAGTACGCGCCCAACCTCGCCGCACCGTCGAAGGCACTGGCCATCACGGCGCTGGTGCTGGCGATCCTCGGATTCTTCGTCGTGACTGCGATCGCTGCGGTGGTGCTCGCCATCATCGTCCTCGTCCAGTCGAGGGACGGTCGGCCGCACGGCAAGGGCATGGCGATCTCGGCACTCGTCATCTGTGTGCTCTGGTTTGTCGGCTTCATCGTGGTGGTCGTGGCCGTGGTCACCAACAAGGCGGACCGCGACTCCTCCGGCACCATCGTCGATGACGGATTCATCCTCGTGACCAGCATCCGGGTCGGCGACTGCCTCGTCGATGAGCCCGGTGAGTCGGTCCAGATCACGGTCGAGGCCACACCGTGCAGCAGACCGCACCGCGAGGAGGCATACGCCACGTTCGACCTCGGCGGCGGCGAGTTCCCGGGCCAGGCGGAGGTCGATCGACTGGCGGAGGAGGGGTGCGCCTCCCGGTTCGAGGAGTACGTCGGGATCAGCTACGACGAGTCAGAGCTCGACGTCGTCTTCCTGCGGCCGTTCGAGGACTCGTGGGATGCCGACACCGGCGTCACCTGCATGGTCTCCGACGGCGGGTTGAGTGTCGGGTCACTCAAGGGCGCCAACAACTGAGTCAGCCACCGGGGCCGCGAACTGTGCGGAGTAGAGGCGCTCGTACGCTCCCCCGGCGGCCCGCAGCGAGTCGTGGTCGCCCTGTTCGACGATCTGGCCGTCCTCCATCACGACGATGTGGTCGGCGTCGCGGATCGTGGACAGCCGGTGTGCGATGACGAATGACGTACGCCCCGAGCGCAGCTGCTCCATCGCGCCCTGGACGAGGGACTCGGTGCGCGTGTCGACCGAGCTGGTGGCCTCATCCAGCACGAGGATCGCCGGATCGGCGAGGAACGCGCGGGCGATCGTCAGCAGCTGCCGCTGGCCGGCACTGATGTTGGTGCCCTCGTCCTCGATCACCGTGTCGTAGCCGTCAGGCAAGGTGCGAACGAAGTGGTCGACGAATGCTGCCTCGGCGGCCGCGATGATCTGCTCCTCGGACGCGCGGTGGGCGCCGTACGCGATGTTGTCGCGGATCGTGCCCTTGAACAGCCAGGTGTCCTGCAGTACGACACCGAAGTTCTCCCGCAGCGGTCCGCGGTCCATCCGGGCGATGTCGACGCCGTCGAGCGTGATGCGCCCGCCCTGGATGTCGTAGAACCGCAGGACCAGGTTGGTGAGGGTCGTCTTGCCGGCACCGGTCGGCCCGACGATGGCGACCGTCTGCCCGGGCTCGGCGACGAGGTCGAGATGCTCGATCAGCGGCTCGTCGGGCTTGTAGGAGAACGAGACGTCCTCGAAGACGACGCGACCGCGTATGGGATCGGGGAACGGCGCGTCCGCCTCATCGGGACGCTCCTCCGGCTCGTCCAGCAGCGCGAAGACGCGCTCCGCCGAGGCGACGCCCGACTGCAGCAGGTTGACCATCGCGGCGACCTGCGTCAGCGGCTGGGTGAACTGCCGGGAGTACTGGATGAACGCCTGCACGTCGCCGATGCTGAGCGTGCCCGACGCGACCCGCAGCCCGCCGATGACGGCGACAAGCACGTAGTTGATGTTGGACACGAACATCATGACCGGCTGGATCACGCCCGAGACGAACTGCGCCTTGAACGAGGCCGCGAACACCGCCTCGTTGCGCTGGTCGAACTCCTCACGCGCTTCCTGCTGGCGGCCGAAGACCTTCACAACCTCGTGGCCCGTGAAGACCTCCTCGATGTGTCCGTTGAGCCGCCCGGTGCTCGCCCACTGCTTCATGAACTCCGGCTGCGAGCGCTTGGTGACCGCCTTGGTGATGGCGAACGCCAGCGGCAGCGTCAGCAGCGCGACGAGTGACAGGAGCGGGGAGATGATGAGCATCATGACGAGCGTGCCGATGACCATGAGGACCGAGCCGAGCAGCTGGCTCATGGTCTGCTGGAACGACTGCGCGATGTTGTCGATGTCGTTCGTCGTGCGCGACAGCACCTCGCCGCGGTCCGTGCTGTCGAAGTAGGACAGCGGGAGCCGGTTGATCTTGGCCTCCACGTCGTCACGCAGGCCAGTGACGGTCTTTTGCACGACCGTCGTCGTGAAGACGCCCTGGAACCACTGAAGGACCGACGCGAGGACATACAGGACGAGTACGCCGGAGAGCACCAAGCCGAGGCTCCTGAAGTCGATGCCGGCGCCGGGCTGGAGGTCGACGGATGACACCAGGGAGGCGAGCTTGTCGTTGCCCTCGCTGCGCAGCTGGGCGACGACCTCCGCCTTGGTGGCGCCGTCGGGGAACTGACCGTTGAGGAAGCCGGTGAACACGATGTCGGTCGCGTGGCCCAGCACCTTGGGCCCGATGACCGACATCGAGGTGGCGACGACGCCGAACGCGATGACGCCCCAGACCATGATGCGCTGGCGCAGCAGCCGGTCGACCAGCCGGCGCAGCGTTCCCTTGAAGTCCTTGGCCCGCGTCGGCGGCATCCCCATCCCGGCAAGCGCCGGCCCCCGCCCGCTCACGCGGCTTCCTCCTCCGTGAGCTGGGAGAGCACGATCTCGCGGTAGACCTCGCAGGTCTGCATCAGCTGCGTGTGGGTGCCGGTGCCGACGACCCTTCCCTCGTCGAGGACGACGATGCGGTCGGCGTTGCGGATCGTCGACACGCGCTGGGCAACGATGACGACGGTCGCGTCGGCGGTGGCCGTACGAATGGCGGCGCGCAGAGCGGCGTCCGTCGCGTAGTCGAGGGCCGAGAACGAGTCGTCGAACAGATAGATCGGCGGCCGCTTGACGATGGCCCGTGCGATCGCCAGTCGCTGGCGCTGACCGCCGGAGACGTTGGTGCCCCCCTGCGAGATCGGGGCATTCAGCCGCTCGGGCATGCGCTCGACGAAGTCGCGGGCCTGTGCGATCTCGAGCGCCTCCCACAGGTCGTCGTCGGACGCGTCGGGCCGCCCGTAACGAAGGTTGGAGGCGACCGTGCCGCTGAACAGGAACGGCCGCTGCGGCACCAGACCGATCGACGCCCAGACGTCCTCCGGGTGCAGTGAACGTACGTCGTGCCCGTCGATCGTCACGGTGCCCGCCGTGGCGTCGAACAGCCGCGGGATCAACCCGAGCAGCGTCGATTTGCCGCTGCCGGTCGAGCCGATGATCGCCGTGGTCTGACCCGGCCTCGCGACCAGGTCGATCTCGTGGAGCACGTCCTGCTCGGCGCCGGGGAAGGCGAACGAGGCGCCGGTGAGGTCGATATGACCGCGGTCGAGGGTGACCTGCACCGCGTCGTCAGGCGCCAGCACACTCGGCTCGGTGTCGAGCACTTCGGTGATCCGCTCGGCCGAGACCTCCGCACGCGGCCACAGCATCAGCATGAACGTCGCCATCATGACCGACATGAGGATCTGGACGAGGTAGTTCTGGAACGCGGTCAGCGTGCCGACCTCGAGGTCGCCGCTGCCGATGCGGTAGCCGCCGAACCACGTCGCGAGCACCACCGAGACGTTCATGATCAGCATGACCATCGGGAACATCATCGACATCAGCCGGCCGACGGCGATCGCGACCTCCATGCTCTCGCGGTTGGCGTCGCCGAACCGCTCAGTCTCGTAGCGCTCCTTGACGAACGCCCGGATCACCCGGATGCCCATGATCTGCTCGCGCATGATCCCGTTGATCGCGTCGATCTTGGTCTGCATCAACCGGAACAGTGGCCGCATCTGCCTGATCACCAGGCCGATGCTGATGACCAGCGCCGGTATGACGAGCAGCAGGAGCCCCGACAGCTCGACGTCCTGGCGCAGTGCCATGAAGATGCCGCCGAAGCACATGATCGGCGCCGCGACGAGCAGGGTCAGCGCCATGAACACGATGAGCTGCACCTGTTGCACGTCGTTGGTCGTCCGGGTGATGAGCGTCGGCGCTCCCAGCTGGGCCATCTCGCGTGCCGCGAACGTCTCGACCTTGCCGAACACACCGGCACGCAGGTCGCGGCCGAGTGCCATCGACGTCCGCGCGCCGAAGTAGACCGCGACGATCGTGCAGACGACCTGGACGACCGTGACCATCAGCATCATCCCGCCGGTGCGGACGATGTAGCCGGTGTCGCCCTGCACGACGCCCTTGTCGATGATGTCGGCGTTGAGCCCGGGCAGCCAGAGGTTGGCCAGGGTCTGGATCAGCTGAAAGACCAGGACGAGGGCGATGGGCCGCTTGTAGGGCGCAAGATACGTCCGCAGGAGCGGAATGAGCATTGCCTCAGGGTATCTCGGCGCCCTGTCACAATCTCACGACAGATGTCATGACCTGCGAGGCTTCGGCCGCGGGCGGCCTCCGCACCTCAACGACCACTACCGCTAGACCACCGTGTTCACGAGCAGCACCACGACGAGGCCGCTGACCGACAGGATCGTCTCCATGATCGACCAGCTCTTGATGGTCTGGACCACCGAGAGCCCGAAGAACTCCTTGACCAGCCAGAATCCCGCATCGTTGACGTGGGAGAAGAACACCGAACCGGCGCCGATGGCCAGCACCAGCAGCGAGACCTCGGTGCTGCCGAGGTCCTGGGCGATGGGCGACATGATGCCCGCGGCGGTGATCGTGGCGACCGTCGCCGATCCGGTAGCGAGACGGATGAGCACGGCGACCAGCCAGGCGAGCAGCAGGACCGAGACGCCACTGTCCTTGACGAAGTCCGCCACCACCTCGGCGATGCCGGTGTCGATCAACGTCTGCTTGAACCCGCCACCAGCGCCGACGATCAGCAGGATCCCGGCGATCGGCGGCAGCGACTTGTTGAGCACGTCGCTGATGTCGTTCTTGTCCATGCCGGAGGCCACGCCGAGGGTGAACACCGCGACGATGACCGAGATCAACAGCGCGACGAACGGCTCGCCGATGAAGTCGAGCGTCTTGCGCAGTCCGGTGCCCTCGTCGAGGGCGATGTCGGAGTATGCCTTGCCCATCATCAGCACGACCGGCAACAGCACCGTGGCGAGGGTGGCGCCGAACGTGGGGCGCCTCTCCCGTATTTCCGTCGTCGCGTCGTAGAGGTCGCCCGCCGGCACCGGGACCCAGCGGTCGGCGAACCGGGCGAACAGCGGCCCCGCCACGACGATCGTCGGGATCGCGACCAGGATGCCGAGTGCCAGCGTACGTCCGAGGTCGGCGTCCACGGCGTCGATCGCGGCCAGCGGGCCCGGGTGCGGTGGGACGAACCCGTGCATCGCGGAGAGCCCGGCGAGGGCCGGGATGCCGAGCGAGATGATCGACCGTTCTGCGCGCTTGGCGACGAGGAAGATGACTGGCATCAGGAGCACCAGGCCGATCTCGAAGAACATCGGCAGGCCGATGATCGCGCCGATCGCGGCCATCGACCACGGCAGCATCCGCGGACTCGATCTCCCGACGATCGTGGCGACGATCTGGTCGGCTCCGCCGGAGTCCGCGAGCAGCTTGCCGAACATCGCGCCCAGTGCGATCAGGACACCGACGCCTTTGATTGTGTCGCCAACCCCGGTGGTGAAGCTGCCGACGACATCGAGCATGTTGCGGCCGGCGATCGCGCCGACTGTCAGCGACCCGAGGATCAGGGCGAGGAACGGGTGCAGCTTGAACCAGGTGATCAGCACGACGAGCACCGCGATGCCCACCAGGGCCGCGGTGATGAGCTGACCGGTCCCGGCAACGGCCTTGACCGGCTCGGGTGGTGTGGCCGCGATGAGCGTGCTGGCGATCATTCGGTGTCCTCCTGGGAGAGGCCGGCGCGGGCGACGAACTCGTCCACGATCTCGGCAGGCGACGGGGTGATGTCGAAGGCCCAGCCGTTCTCGTCCTCCTGCAACGGCTCGAGGGTCTGCTCCTGCGACTCCAGCAGCGACGCCGGCATGAAGTGGTCGCGGTGCTCCATGCGGGACTTGATGAGCTCGTGGTCGCCGGTCAGGTGCAGGAAGTACGTACGAGGGGCGGCGTCGACGAGGATGTCGCGATAGACACGCTTGAGCGCGGAGCAGCTGATGACGCCGCCTGCGGCATCGTGCTCGTGGAGCCACACGCCGATGTCGGCCAGCCACGGCCAGCGGTCCTCGTCGGTGAGCGGCGTACCGGCGGACATCTTGGCGATGTTGGCCTCGGAGTGGAAGTCGTCGCCGTCCGCGTAGTCGAGCGAGAAACGATCAGCCAGCTCGTGCCCGACGGCGGATTTGCCGACGCCCGAAATGCCCATGACCACGACGAGCGGACGTTCCCCCATGCCACGACACTATGTCCGCGAAGCGGATGACGCACGCGGAGCGTGGGTCAGAGCAGGTCCTTGAGCTCCTTGGGCAGCTCGAACTCGTCGCTGCCGCCGGCCGGGAAGCCGAACGCGCTCGCGCCGTCCTTCTTGGTGGCGCCTGCAGCCTCGGCGGCGCGCTTGGCGGGGTTGCCCGACACGCGCTTGCCCTTCTTCTTCTGCTGCGGCTTCTGCTTGGCACCCGCCCGCTTGCCGACTCCGGGCATCCCCGGCATTCCGCCAGGCATACCGGGCACACCGCCGCCCTTGGCCATCTGCTGCATCATCTTGCGTGCGTCGAAGAAGCGATCGACGAGCTGGTTGACGTCCTTGACCTGCGTGCCGGAGCCCTTGGAGATGCGCGTACGGCGGGAGCCGTCGATCATCTTTGGGTTGTCACGCTCGGCCGGCGTCATCGAGCGGATGATCGCCTTGATCTTGTCGACCTCGCGCTCGTCGAAGTTGGCGAGCTGCTCCTTCATGGCGCCCATGCCCGGGAGCATGCCGACCAGCTTGGACATCGAGCCCATCTTGGAGATGGCTTCCATCTGGCCGAGGAAGTCGTCGAGGGTGAACGAGCCACCCATGAGCTTCTCGGCGTCCTTGGCCGCCTGCTCGGTGTCCATGACCTTCTCGGCCTGCTCGATCAGGGTGAGCATGTCGCCCATGTCGAGGATGCGAGATGCCATGCGATCGGGGTGGAACGCATCGAAGTCGGTGAGCTTCTCACCCGTCGACGCGAACATGATCGGCCGGCCGGTGATCGAGCGCACGGACAGCGCCGCGCCACCGCGGGCATCGCCGTCGAGCTTGGTCAGGACGACGCCGGTGAAGTCGACGCCTTCGAGGAATGCCTCAGCGGTGACGACGGCGTCCTGGCCGATCATCGCGTCGATGACGAACAGCACCTCGTCGGGGTCGACCGCGGCACGGATGTCTGCGGCCTGCTGCATCAGCTCTGCGTCGATGCCGAGACGTCCTGCGGTGTCGACGATCACGACGTCGTGCAGGGTGCGGCGGGCCTCGGCGAGACCGTCGGTGGCGACCTTGACCGGGTCGCCGATGCCGTTGCCGGGCTCGGGGGCGAAGACCTTGACGCCGGCCTGCTCACCGACGACCTGGAGCTGGTTGACGGCGTTGGGACGCTGGAGGTCGGCCGCGACGAGCATCGGCGACTTGCCCTGGCCCTTGAGCCAGAGTCCGAGCTTGCCGGCGAGGGTCGTCTTGCCGGCACCCTGGAGGCCGGCGAGCATGATGACGGTCGGCGGGTTCTTGGCGTAGCGGATGCGCCGCGTCTCGCCGCCGAGGATCGTGACGAGCTCGTCGTTGACGATCTTGATGACCTGCTGGGCGGGGTTGAGCGCCTGGCTCACCTCGGCGCCGCGAGACCGCTCCTTGACGTTGGCGATGAAGTCACGGACCACCGGGACGGCGACGTCAGCGTCGAGCAGCGCGACCCGGATCTCGCGGGCGACGGCGTCGATGTCGGCGTCGGAGAGTCGACCCTTGCCGCGCAGGTTCTTGAACGCTGACTGCAGGCGATCTTGCAGGGTGTCGAACATACGTCGGTCGTCATCCTCGAATGGAAGAAAGGGGTCTGGTCAACTCTAACCGAGACCCCGTGGCGCCTCCCCCTCGTGGGCGGTGACTTGGTCGCCCTTCCTCGTTCGGCGCGGTGGCTGAGTCGGCTTTCCCGACCCCGGAAGGGCGACCAAGTCACCGCTCCACGGGGCGGGGTCAGGTGAGGGCGGTGGCGAGGGCGTCGCGCAGGGTCGTCGCGGTCGGATCGTCGAGGGGCTGGCCGTCGCCGTCGACGACGTAGAACACGTCGCGGACCTCGTCGCCGTACGTCGACATGTGGGCCGAGCGGATCGACAGGCCGAGCGAGGCGATCTGGTCACACACCGTCCAGACCAGTCCGCGGCGGTCCTGGGCACGTACCTCGACGAGCGTCGCGGTCTCCGAGAGCCGGTCCAGCAGGCGCACGCGGGCGTCCGGCGCGTCGGCGATCGACGTCAGCTCGAGGCGCCCCGACAGGTCGAGCTCGCCGGCCATCGCAGGGCGGAGACGGTCGGTCAGACGTGCCGCGTCGATGTCAGCCCGCGACACCTCCCACAGCGAGACCGCCGCGTCGCCGAGCGTGACGGTGCGGGCCGAGCGGATCGCCAGCCCCGCGAGGGCCAGGCCACCGGCGAGATCGGCCATGACGCCTTGCCGGTCGGCGGTCACGATCTTCAGCAGCGATCCGCCCTGGTGCGACTCGACCGTGAGCAGGAAATCGGTCGGCTGCATCGCACCGTGCTCCGGGATGGGCACACCGACGGGCCAGCCCTCGTAGTCCTCGGCGGTCGGTGTCGTCACGCTCTCGTCGAGGACACCACGCACCTTCTCGACGAGCCCTTCGGTCAACCCCTTGCGCCACGGTGACCACGCCGCCGGGCTGGTGGCCAGCGCATCGGAGGCGGTGAGCGCGGCGAGCAGGTCGAGGAAGTCCTCGGTCTCCACGATCTCGGCGACGTTGGCAGCCGTCGACGGGTCCTCGATGTCACGCCGCGTCGCGATCGTCGGCAGCAGGAGGTGCCAGCGTACGAGCTTGCCGACGACGGCGGCGTCCTCGTCGCTGAAGCCCCACCGCTGTGCGATGCGTACGGCCATGGGCTCGCCGACCTCGGAATGATCGCCCTCAGCGCCCTTGCCGATGTCGTGCAGCAGCGCCGCGACCGCGAGCAGGTCGGGGCGGGCCACATCGCGCTTGACCTTGGCGGCCTCCACGCAGGTCTCCAGGCTGTGCCGGTCGACCGTGAAGCGGTGCACGGGCGACGACGAGCCGCGCAGCCGGATCGCGACCCATTCCGGCAGCAGCAGGTCGACGACGCCGGCGAAGTCGAGCTCGTCCCACACCCGCACGAGGCCCTTGCCCGAGCTCAGGAGGTCGACCATCAGACGGGAGGACGACGCCGACCACGGGTCGGGCAGCTCGCCCATCGACGCGGCGAGCCGGGTCGCGGAGCCAGGACTGAGCGGGAGACCTTCACGGGCCGCCGCCGCGGCAGCCCGGAGCGCCACCTCGGGGTCGGTCGCGGGATCGGCTTTGCCGGTCACGATGACCTCGCCGTCGAGGATGCCGACGCCTTCGGCCAACGGCGTCACGGCCGGGCCGGTCGGCGTGATGGTGCGCAGGGCGGGCGGCGCGAGGGCCGCGTCGATCTTGTGCCACGACAGCGACGCCAGGTGAGCGATGCGGCGGCCGAGCTGACGGGTGTGCAGGTCCAGCTCCTCGGCACCCATGCCGAGGAACCGCGCGACGTCGGGGATGACGTCGGCATCGAGCCGCTCGACCCGCCGCCCGACGGTCTCGTGCAGCGCGTCGCGTACGTCGAGCAGGTCGGATCGCAGCGACTCCGACTCGCCATGGGGTACGTCGATCAGCCACGTCGCCACGAGCGCTCGCAGGATGACGCTGTCGCGCAGCCCTCCCCCGGACTCCTTGAGATCGGGGACGGCGGCATGGGCGATCCAGCCGGATCGCTCGATGCGCGAGTTGCGCGCCTCGCGGACCTCCTCGACCCGCGTACGGGCGTCGCGGCGCCAGTCCGCGAGCACCTGTGAACGCAGGGCCAGGACGAGCCCGGCGTCGCCCGCCACGGTCCGGGCGTCGAGCATGCCCATCGCCGCACGGTGGTCGGTTGCGGCGGCCTCACGCATCTGGACCGTGTCGCGTACGGAGTGGTCGAGGGCGACACCGTCGTTCCACAGGGGGTACCAAATCGCTTCCGCGACCTCCCGGACAACGGATTCGTCGACCGAAGGGTCGTGCAGCAGCACGACGTCGAGATCGCTGAACGGGGAGAGCTCCGAACGGCCGTATCCACCGACCGCGACAAGCGCCATGCCGGGACCTTCGCGCGGGTCGCTGCCGTCGGTCGGCACCGCCGCCGTGAACAGCTGGCGCAGCCTCCGGTCGGCCTCGAGGGCCCGGTCGCTCCGTTGCTGGGCGAGCGCAGCCTTGTCGAACTCGTGGGTCACGGAGGTGATCGTACGCAGCGGATCGCCCACCGGCGGCGCCGGACACACGACACAGAGCCGCCGCAACACCCGTTGAGGTGCTGCGGCGGCTCTGTTGATGGTCGTCAGGCCTTAGAGAGCAGCCTCGTCCGTCTCGCCCGTGCGAACCCGCACGACCGAGTCGACCGGGATGACCCAGACCTTGCCGTCACCGATCTTGCCGGTCTGCGCTGACCCGGTGATCGTGCTGACCACGCTCTCGACGTCGGCGTCGTCGACGACGACCTCGAGGCGGATCTTGGGGACCAGCGAGACGTCGTACTCAGCACCGCGGTAGACCTCGGTGTGTCCCTTCTGCTGGCCGTAGCCACTTGCCTCGGTCACCGTCATACCGGCGACACCCGCTGCGGCGAGGGCCTCGCGGACCTCTTCCCACTTGTGCGGCTTGATGACTGCAGTTACGAGCTTCATTCGTCAGTCTCCCGTTCTCAGAGGTGGCCGCTGCCGGAGGTTCCGGCGAGGTCATAGGCGGTCTCGCCGTGCTGAGCGAAGTCAATGCCTTCGACTTCGTCCTCTGCGTTGATTCTCCAACCAATCGTGTACTTGATGCCCAACGCGATGATCGTGGTGAGAATACCGGTCCACACGATGGCGAAACCTGCTGCGCCGGCCTGACGACCCAAGGACTCCAAGCCGCCTCCGTAGAAGAGGCCATCGATTCCACCAGGCGCCGACGAGGTCGACAGGAATCCGATCAGGACGGTGCCGATGATGCCGCCGACGAGGTGGACACCCACGACGTCGAACGAGTCATCGAGACCGAACTTGAACTTGAGGCTGACCGCGTAGGCGCAAACCGCACCCGCGATGACGCCGATCGCGATGGCACCAGTGATGCTGACGGCGCCACACGACGGCGTGATGGCGACCAGACCGGCGACGATGCCCGACGCGGCTCCGAGCGCAGAGGCCTTGCCGTGAATGATGCGCTCGACGAGGAGCCAGCCGAGCATGGCGGCCATCGTGGCAACGGTCGTGTTGGCGAACGTGACACCGGTCTCGGACATGAACTGCGCAATGTCCTTCTTGCCGGCGTCACCCGCGACGAAGACGATCGAGCCGACGTTGAAGCCGTACCAACCGAACCACAGGAGGCCTGCACCGATCATCGTGAGCGTCAGGTTGTGCGGCTTCATCTGCTCCTTGGGCCAGCCGACGCGTCGACCGATGACCAGGGCCAGGATGCCGCCGGCAACACCGGCGTTGATGTGGACGACCGTGCCGCCTGCGTAGTCCTGAGCGGTGAGGTGCTCAGCGATCCATCCGCCGCCCCAGACCATGTGTGCGAGCGGGAAGTAGCAGAGCGTGACCCAGATCGGCAGGAAGACGATCCAGGAAGAGAGCTTGACGCGGTCAGCGACGGCGCCCGAGATCAGCGCGGCGGTGATCACGGCGAAGGTGAGCTGGAACATCACGCCGATGTAGCTCTCCCAGCCGACACCGTCGAGTCCCCACTGGGTGAACGGGTTGGCGAAGAAGTTCCCGTCGCCGCTGAACCCGTCTCCGAATGACTCCGACCAGCCCCACAGGACATACACGATGCCGACAACGGCCATCGAGATGTAGGACATCATCATCATGTTCAGTACGGACTTCGAGCGGGACATGCCGCCGTAGAAGAGGGCGAGCGCTGGCGTGGTCATCATCAGCACGAGTGCTGTAGCCACGAGCATCCAGGCGTAATAGCCGTCCATTAGGCCTCCGAATTTCGGTAGTTTTCGGCACACGAGTGGGCGCCATTAGGGCACCACTGTGGAGGTCGACGGTTTCAGTCCAAGAGCCTGAACGTTGCGCGCAGATGACATGTGCGGCCCGATTGTTAACAACAGGTAACGGCGAGCGCACGGGCTCCCGCGGCGCGATGTGCGCAGCTACGCGAGGAGCGCGTCGACGAACTCCTCGGCGTCGAACGGGGCCAGATCGTCCGCGCCCTCACCGAGGCCGACGAACTTGACCGGCACCCCGAGCTCACGCTGCACCGCAATCACGATGCCGCCCTTGGCCGTGCCGTCCAGCTTGGTCAGCACGATGCCCGTGACGTCGACGACCTCACCGAAGACCCGGGCCTGGGTCAGTCCGTTCTGGCCTGTCGTGGCGTCGATGACGAGCAGCACCTCGGTGACCGGAGCCTGCTTCTCGATGACCCGCTTGACCTTGCCGAGCTCGTCCATGAGCCCGGCCTTGGTGTGCAGGCGTCCGGCGGTGTCGACCAGCACGACGTCGGTGCCGTCGGCGATGCCACGCTGCACGGCCTCGAAGCCGACGCTCGCCGGGTCACCGCCCTCGGGGCCGCGAACGGTGGGCACGCCGACCCGCTCGCCCCAGGTCTGCAGCTGGTCGGCCGCCGCGGCGCGGAACGTGTCGGCCGCGCCGAGAACGACGGTCTTGTCCTCGGCGACCAGTACGCGGGCGAGCCGGCCGACGGTCGTGGTCTTGCCGGTGCCGTTGACGCCGACGACGAGCACCACGCCGGGCTTGCCGTCAGCTCCCGTCGAGTCGAGCGTGCGGTCGTACGACGGGTTGATCAGTCCCACGAGCTCCTCGCGGAGTGCTGCCTTCGCGGCAGCGGGATCGTCGATGCCCTCCACCCGGACGCGGGTCTTGAGGTTGGCGACCAGCTCATCGGTCGCCGTGACGCCGACGTCGGCGGCGAGCAGCGTGTCCTCGAGCTCCTCCCACGCGTCGTCGTCGAGCGTCGAACGACTGAGCACCGCGAGCAGGCCCTTGCCGAGCGTGCCCTGCGACCGCGCGAGCCGCGCACGCAGACGTACGAGCCGGCCCTGTGGTGCCTCCGGGCGCTCGATGGTCTCGACGGGTGCGGCCGGCTCCTCGTCCTCGAGGTGAGGCTCCGGGTGCTCGGGATGCTCGATGAGCTCCTCGGTGATCCGGTCGAGCTCTGAGGGCGGCGGCAGCTCCTTGCGGCCGCGGCCGAGGACGAGGCTGATGCCGACGCCCAGAACGACGATGACGGCAAGGATGATCAGGAGAAGCACAGGCGTGGTCACGCGTCGATCCTATGCAGAACGTCGGCTGGACGTGGTCAGGGCGTGACGAGTGGCGCGACCGCGCTGCGTATCGCTTCGGGGATCGGCGTGACGGTACGAGAAGCGGCGTCGACGTAGACGTGGACGAATCGGCCGATAGCGGCCGGCTCGTCACTGTCGCCCTGGAACAGCCCGATGCGGTAGACGATGCTCGACGTGCCGAGCTTCGTGACGGCCAGCCCGGCCTGCACGTCGCCCGGGAAGCCCAGCTCGCGCAGGAACTCGCACTGCGTCTCGGCGACGAGGCCAACGGCGTCGAGCTTGCGGATGTCGACGCCGGTCTGGTCGATCAGGTAGCCGTTGACCGCGGTGTCGAAGAACGAGTAGTAGACGACGTTGTTGACGTGGCCGTAGACGTCCTCGTCCTCCCACCGCGTGGTGATGGTCCGCAGGACACCGAAGTCCGTACGCAGCCGGGGTCCCGACGTCAAGAAGCGGTCTCTTCCTCGCGCAGACGCTGGCTGATGACGGCGGAGACACCGTCGCCGCGCATCGAGACGCCGTAGAGCGCGTCAGCGACCTCCATCGTGCGCTTCTGGTGCGTGATGACGATGAGCTGTGAGTTGGCGCGCAGCTCTTCGTAGAGGTCGAGCAGCCGGCCGAGGTTGGCGTCGTCGAGCGCCGCCTCGACCTCGTCGAGGATGTAGAACGGGCTCGGTCGGGCCTTGAACAGCGCAACGAGGAACGCCACAGCGACCAGCGAGCGCTCGCCACCGGACAGCAGCGACAGCCGCTTGACCTTCTTGCCCGGCGGGCGCGCCTCGACGTCGATGCCGGTGGTCAGCATGTTCTGTGGGTCCGTGAGGATCAGCGATCCCTCGCCGCCCGGGAACAGGCGGGAGAACACGTCCTGGAACTCGCGCTCGACGTCGTACCAGGCCTCGGTGAAGACCTGCTCGACCTTGGCGTCGACCTCTTCGACGATCTCGAGCAGGTCCTGACGGGTCTTGCGCAGGTCGTCGAGCTGCTCGGAGAGGAACTGGTGACGCTCCTCGAGCGCGGTGAACTCCTCGAGTGCCAAGGGGTTGACCTTGCCGAGCATCGCCATCGACCGCTCGGCGTTGCGCAGCCGCTTGACCTGCGCCTCACGCTCGTAGGGCACCGGCTCCGCCGGCAGCGAGTCGTCCTCGCCCTCGACCGTGATGGGCGGCACCAGCTGGTCCGGCCCGTAGTCGGCCACGAGCGTCTCGACCTCGAGACCGAGCTCTTCGAGGGCACGCCCCTCGAGACCTTCGAGGCGCAGCCGCATCTCGGCGCGAGCCATCTCGTCCTTGTGCACCGAGTCGGTGAGGCCGTCGAGCTCCGCGATCTGCTCGCGGAGCTGCGCACGTACGCCTCGCAGGGTCTCCTCGCGGCCCGTGCGGGACGCCTCGATCTCCGAGCGTAGGGCAGATGCCTGGGCGATCGACTGCTCGAGCCGGGCCAGCACCTGGTCGCTGGCGAAGATCACGGCCTTGGCTGTCTCGGCCTCCCGCAGCTGGCGCTCGCGACGCTCCTTGGCCTTGATCCGCGCCTCGCGCTCGGCCTCGGCGGCCTCGAACAGCGCCGTGACCTGGCCTTCGAGCGCGCGGGCTCGTTCCTCGTTGGTGCGCAGCGCGAGCCGGGCGTCGGTCTCCGCGCGGCGGGCCGTGGAGGCCTTGTCGGCCAGCTCCTCGAGCAGCGCCGTGTCGGGCTCCTCCTCGGGGGCCGCTTCGGCCTGCGCGAGCCGCTCCTCGAGCTCGGCCAGGCCGGACAGGTCGCCGGCCTGCGACTCCTCGGCCTTGGTGATCGCCAGGGCGAGACGGTCGGCTTCGCCCCGAGCGGCGCGGGCGGTCGCACCGAGGTGACCGAGGTTCTCGGCGACCGCGGCCATCGTGGCGTCGGACTCGTGCAACCGGCCGAGCGCAGCGTCGACGCGCTCCTGGGCAACGACTCGTTTGGCGTCGGCGGCCTCGCGCTCGAAGCGCAGGCGCTCGAGCGTGTGGACCGCGCGCGCGAGGTCGTCGTCGGCCTGCGAGATCGCGGCCTTGACCTCGATGAGGCTCTGCTTGGACGTCGAGCCACCGGCGGCGAAGTGCGCACCGAGCACATCGCCGTCGCGGGTGACCGCGGTGACATCTGGCGCGTGGCGGATCAGGTCCTGCGACTGCTCGAGGCTGTCGACGACGGCGACCTTGAACAGCAGGCGGCGCAGCGCACCCTGCAGCGGCGCCGGGCCGTCGACGACGTCGATCGCGTAGGTCGCATAGTCCGGCAGCCCCGGCCAGGTGGAGTCGTCGACCTCGCCGCCGCCGAGCAGCATGCCGGCACGGCCGAGGTCCTCGGACTTGAGCTTCTCCATCGCCGAGACCGCGGTGTCGAGGTGATCGACTGCGACGGCGTCCGCAGCCGAGCCCAGTGCGGAGGCGATCGCGGTCTCGAACCCCGCGCGTACGGTCAGCAGTGCGGCGACCGAGCCCAGCAGGCCGCTGATCTCGTCGGTCGCGGCGAGCAGCGCCCCGGCGCCGTCCTTGCGGGCCAGGCCCAGCTCGAGGGCCTCCTTGCGGGCGGCGAACGCAGCCTGCTGGCGCTCGGCTTCCTGCGACTGCGCGGTGAGAGAGGCAAGGTGCTCGGTGATCTCGGCGAGGCCGTCCTCGGCCGCCTCGAGCTCCTCGTCGAGGCCTGACTCCCCCGCGTTGAGCCCGGCGATCTGGTTCTCGAGGTTCGTGAACTCGCGGTGCGCCTCGACCGCGCGGCTCTCGGCTTCCTCGCGCGCAGCGGTGAGCCGGCCGATCTCCTCGCCGGCTGCTGTCGCGCGGCTCTTGAGGGCGTTGACCTGGCCGTGGAGCCGGGCCAGGCCTTCGCGCTGGTCGGCGGCGGCACGCAGCAGCCCGGCAACCCGGCGCTCCTCCGCGGTGTAGGCGGTCTCGGCCTCGTTGCGCTCGGCGATGACGGCCTCGAGCGACTCGGTCGCCCGCGTCACGCCGGCACTGAGCTGCTCGAGCTGCTCCTGGGCGCGGCGAGCGTCAGCCTCCAGCTCCTCGGGCTCACGGCCGACCCGGCGATCCTCGGCCTCGACGGCCGCAAGGCGTACGCGCTCATTGGCGAGTCCAGCGGTGCCCCGGATGCGCTCGCGCAGGCCGGAGAGGCTGTACCAGGTCTCCTGCGCGGCGGACAGGCGCGGCGAGTCCTCGCGCAGCTGGTCCTCGAGCTCGGTCTCCTGCTCGCGGGCCGCGGCGATCGACTGCTCGACCGCCTGGCGCCGCTCCTTGAGGGCGGTCTCGTCGGCGAGCTCCTCGGCGATCACGGATCGGGCGCTGACGATGTCGTCGGCCAGGATGCGTGCCCTGGCATCGCGAACCTCGGCCTGGATCACGGCGGCGCGGCGAGCCACCTCGGCCTGCCGGCCCAGAGGCTTGAGCTGCCGGCGCAGCTCGGTCAGCACGTCGTTGAGGCGGGTCAGGTTGCCTTGGGTCGCGTCGAGCTTGCGGAGCGCCTTCTCCTTGCGCTTGCGGTGCTTGAGGACGCCAGCGGCCTCCTCGATGAAGCCACGGCGCTCCTCCGGCGTCGCCCGCAGGACACCGTCGAGCTGTCCCTGGCCGACGATGACGTGCATCTCGCGGCCGATGCCGGAGTCACTCAGCAGTTCCTGGACGTCGAGCAGTCGGCACGTGTTGCCGTTGATGGCGTACTCCGAGCCGCCGTTGCGGAACATCGTCCGCGAGATCGTGACCTCGGTGTACTCGATCGGGAGCGCACCGTCGGTGTTGTCGATCGTGAGGACGACCTCAGCGCGACCCAGCGGGGCACGGCCGGACGTACCGGCGAAGATGACGTCCTCCATCTTGCCGCCGCGCAGGGACTTGGCACCCTGCTCGCCCATGACCCACGACAAGGCGTCGACGACATTGGACTTGCCGGAGCCGTTGGGTCCGACGACGCACGTGATGCCCGGCTCGAGCTGGAGGGTCGTCGAGGACGCGAAGGACTTGAACCCACGCAACGTGAGGCTCTTGAGGTACAACGCTGACTCCTACGACGGACAACTGGTTGGAGCCAGACTAGACCGCTGAAACGCTAGTGAGCGGCAGGCTCCATCAAGTCGCCGGCGGTGACATTGTCGACACGCTCACGGATCGTCCGGAGCAAACCGTCGTTCTCGACCTTGAGGCGCATGATCTCGGCCTCGAGGTCGGCAATGCGACGGTGGAGTGCGGCGGTTTCGCGCAACTGATCGGAGGTGGGACCCCCGATGTAGCCGATGAGTGCTTTGGCCATGAAAAGATCTCCGCGGAATGGATCTGAGGGGAAGGGCAGATAAGGCTGATCTGCGTCTCTCAGTCTCGCACCGCAGTCCATTTGGGTCAACTTCCAGTCGGGCTCTCACAGCCCTCAGACAGCGAAGATCTCGTCTCCCACGCGTACCGTCCCGCTGACCGCGGACTGGATGCTGTCAGGGGGCGTGTCCATCACGACGATCGGCACGATGGGCGACCGCCCGCCGGCCTCGATCTCCGCGGGATCCCAGCGCACGATCGGCGTGCCGGTCGTCACCTCGTCACCCTCGGCGACGAGCAGCTCGAATCCCGCGCCGTCGAGCTGCACCGTGTCGATGCCGAGGTGCACGAGCAGCCCCTTGCCGTCGGCGGTGAGCAGCACGAACGCGTGCGGGTGCAGCTTGAGCAGGCGTCCGTCGGCGGGCGAGACGACAGTCGACTCGGCGCGCTCAGGGTCGATCGCGATGCCCGAGCCGACGATCTGCTGGGCGAAGACGGGATCGGGTACGTCCGCGAGCGGGATGACCTTCCCCGCGACCGGCGCCAGCACGGTGCTCAATCGAGGTCCTCGATGTCGCTCGCCAGGGTGTCGGCAACGGGGCCGACGACGACCTGGACGACGTTGCCAGAGATGACGACCCCGAAGGCACCGGCGGCCTTGAGCGCGGCCTGGTCGACCAGCGACGCGTCCTCGACCTCCGTGCGAAGCCGGGTGATGCACGGCTCGATCTCGACGATGTTGTCGCGACCGCCCAGCCCGGCAACGATCTGTTCTGCTGTGACCATGGGAACCTCCTAGAGACTGCCGGACGCCACGGTGGCTCCCGGTCCTTCGTGCGTCGTGCCATCGGACCAGACGCGGCGGCCGCCGAGCCAGGTCGTACGCGCACGCAGGTCGTCGTCCAGCAGGACGAGATCGGCGCGCGCACCGGGCTCGATCCGGCCGAGGTCGGTGAGCCCGAGCGCGTCGGCGGGCGTACGCGTCGCCGCCCTGATCGCGTCGACGAGGTCGACCCCGAAGTCGACCGCGTGGCCGACATTGGCGTCGAGCGGCTCGTCAGCCCCCGCGATCGTGCCGTCGGCGCGCAGCGGTGGGCTGCCGGCGATGACCTCGAGCTGGTCGCCGCCGAGCTCGTAGACCCCAGGCGGCATGCCCAGCGCGGCCACCGCGTCGGTCACGAGCATGACCCGTCCGGCAGCGGCGGAGAACGCCAGGCGTACAGCTGCAGGTTCGACATGGTGGCCGTCGACGATCATGCCGACCGTCAGACGGGGATCCGTGAGGGCTGCGCCGACCACGCCGGGTGCTCGGTGGTGGAACGGGCTCTGCGCGTTGTAGAGGTGCGTGACGAGCGTTGCTCCGGCATCGGCGGCAGCCCGGACCTGGTCGTCAGAGGCGTCACTGTGCCCGACCGCTACCCGGATGCCCGCGGCGACGAGGTCGGCGATGGCCCGCAGCGCCCCTTCACGCTCAGGGGCGAGCGTCACGTACGAGATCGCGGGGGCAAGCTCGATCAGTGGTGCGACGCGTTGAGGCGTGGGGTCGACGAGCAGCGACTCGCGATGGGCGCCGCGCCTTCTGGGCGACAGGAACGGACCCTCGACGTGAGCCGGCAGGAGGCGCGTCGCCTTCCCAGTCTCGTTGCTGGCCCGGCGCGCGTCGTCGTAGCGGCTGACCTGCTCGACGAGCTGCTCCACCGTCGCGGTGATGAAGGTCGGCACCATCGCCGTGACACCGGTCGACACCATCCGCTCGGCGACACCGCGGACCTCGGCTGCGTCGGCGTCCGCGAAGTCGACCGAGAACGCGCCGTTGATCTGTGCGTCGATGAGGCCTGGCGCGAGGACGCCGTCGAGGACGAGGTCGGGCGTATGGTTCGGCGCTCCGCGCCCGGCGGCGCTGATCCGGTCGCCGTCGACCTCGAGCCAGCCCGCACCCGACTCATCGTCAGGCAGCCCCACGAGTCGTCGAGCCTCGATCAGCGTTGTCACCGGTTGGCCTCGATCCGTCTGCGTAGGGGTTGACATGCCGGGCTATTCGCGTCCATCCTCACTGGTACGTACCGGATCGTACCAGCGGTTCAGGCGCCCGTCGAGAGGAGTTGTCGCATGCTGAACGACAGCCTGCTCCCCAAGCACGCGCAGCTCCGAGCTGCCCTGCTGAAGACCATCGACGAGGAGCTCCAGCCGGGCGCGATGATCCCGTCCGAGCGCGATCTCACCAGCCGCTACGACGTCAGCCGCGCGACGGTGCGCGCCGCGATCAGCAGCCTCGTCAACGAAGGCCGTCTGACGACGGTGCCGGGCCGCGGGACGGTCGTCACCCGCCCGCGCGTGGAGAGCAACCTGCACCTGGCCTCGTTCACGCAGGACATGCGGCAGCGCGGCCACCGCCCCAGCACCGAGGTGCTGTCCTGCGCCGTGGTCGAGGCCGGGGAGGCGACCGCCAAGGCACTGGGCGTCAGCCCTGGTGAGCGGCTCTGGGAGATCGAGCGCCTGCGTCTGGCCGACGACGAGCCGATGGCGCACGAGATCAGCTGGTACCCGGAGGCCCTCTTCCCGGCGCTCGGGGACGAGGACCTCAGTGGCTCGATCTACGCGATCTTCGAGTCGACGTACGGGGTCGTGATCACCGACGCGCAGCAGACCACCTGGGCCGAGCAGGCCGGTCCCGCGTACGCGCACCTGCTCGAGGTCGCGGAGGCCGCGCCGGTCATGGTCTTCGACCGCGTCGGGTCGTCCAGCGACGGTCCCGTCGAACAGACCATCAGCCGCTACCGCGGTGACCGCTACCAGTTGTCGATGAGCCTGCAACGGGGCCCGTCCACGCGTTGAGTCCGAAGCACCACCAACACTGAGGGGAATCGAAGATGACCAGCACGACTGCAGGACGGCGAGGCTTCAACCTCGCCCCCGTACAGAAGTTCGGCCGCAGCCTCATGCTGCCGATCGCTGCCCTACCCGCAGCGGCCCTGCTTCTCCGGCTCGGCCAGCCCGACCTGCTCGGCGCCGACGGCTGGGGCTGGGTGAAGGTCGCCGCTGTTCTCGGCGCGGCGGGCAACGCACTGTTCGCCAACTTGCCGCTCCTATTCGCGGTCGGCGTCGCGATCGGCATGGCCAAGAAGGCCGACGGATCCACCGCGCTGGCGGCCGTCGTGGGCTACCTCGTGTTCAAGGGCGTGGGTGATGCACTTTCGCCGTTCATCCTCGACCCACCCGCGAAGGGCGGCACGCAGGAGCTGATCAACTACGGCGTCCTCGGCGGCATCGTCATGGGCATCACCGCCGGATTGCTCTGGCAGCGCTACTACCGGATCAAGCTGCCCGACTACCTGGCGTTCTTCGGCGGCCGCCGGTTCGTGCCGATGATCACCGCCGTCGCGGCCATCCTCATCTCGGTGCTCTTCAGCCTCGTCTATCCGGCGTTCAACGAAGGACTCAAGAACCTCTCGGACTGGGTCGCCGACAACGACGTCATCGGCGGCTTCGTCTACGGCACCCTCAACCGGCTCCTGATCCCGCTGGGCCTGCACCACATCCTCAATTCCGGCCCGTGGTTCCTGTTCGGCGACTTCACGAATTCCGCCGGCGCAGTCGTGCACGGCGACATCCCGCGATTCCTTGCCGGCGACCCGGACGCCGGATCGTTCATGACGGGCTTCTTCCCGATCATGATGTTCGCACTGCCCGCCGCCGCCCTGGCGATCTGGCAGGAGGCCAAGCCGGCCCAGAAGAAGGCCGTCGGCGGCATCATGATCAGCGCCGCCCTGACCAGCTTCCTCACCGGCGTGACCGAGCCGCTCGAGTTCGCTTTCATGTTCGTGGCGTGGCCGCTGTACGTGATTCACGCGTTGCTGACTGGCACCTCGATCGCGCTGACCAACGCCTTGGACATCCATGACGGCTTCGGATTCTCCGCAGGCCTGTTCGACTTCCTGCTCAACTGGAACATCGCGACCAAGCCGGGCTTGTTGATCGTCATCGGCCTCGGCTACGCGGCCGTCTACTACTTCCTGTTCCGCTTCGTGATCCGCAAGTGGAACCTGAGGACACCGGGCCGTGACGAGGACGATGACGACACGTCATCGATGGACGGCCTCATCGACCAGCCGATGGATCGTCCGTCGACGGCTGGCTCGCCGAGCACCTCCGCACCACCCGCAACCTGACCAACGGAGCGCCCGCCGTGCACACGTACGGCGGGCGCTCCGCGTAAGGTCGCGACGTGGACGATCTCTTCACTCCCCCGTCGGGCGACTGGCAGCGGGTCTCGCCCAAGCTCGCCACGATCCGGCGCATCCTGATCCTGGTGCCTGTGGCCGTTGCGATCGTCGTGCAGCTCGTGATCCTGCTGACGGTGGGTGACATCTGGTTCATCGGCGTCCTCGTGATCGTGCTGGCACTCGCTCTCGGCGCCTGGGGGTGGGCGTGGGCCGGGCGCAACCAGCGCAGCTGGGGCTACGCCGAGCACGACGACGACCTGCTCGTGACGAGCGGTGTGATGTTCAAGCGGCTGGTCGCCATCCCCTACGGACGCATGCAATTCGTCGACGTCCAGGCCGGTCCGCTCGCGCGGGCGTACGGCGTCGCATCCGTCACGCTGCACACCGCAAGCGCGGAGACCGCAGCGGACATACCGGGGCTGCCGGCCGCCGAGGCGACGCGCCTGCGCAACCGCCTGACCGAGCTCGGCGAGGCCCATGGCGCCGGGGTCTGAGGTCGCGACCGAGGCGGCTGGACTCCGCACGCATCCGCTGACCTCGGTCGTCCAGGGCGCGCTGTGGGCGGCTGCCGCGTCGGTCGGCCTGATCACCTCGATCGTCACGGGTGACGGCTGGGGCGACATGAGTGCGCTGCTGAGCCTGGCGATCTCGGTCGGCGGCGGGCTCGTCGTCGGCATGGGCTTCGGCTTCCTGAGCTGGCTGTTCACGCGCTACGTCATCGACGGCACGGAGCTGCGCATCAACAGCGGCGTCATCACGAAGGCGTCGCGCCGCATTCCGTACGAGCGCATCCAGTCCGTCGACATCGCGGAGCCGCTGGTCGCCCGCGTGTTCGGTCTAGCCGAGCTGCGCATCGAGATGGCCGGCGGCAGGGACTCGCGCACTGCCTTGCGATTCCTCGAGCTGGCCGACGCCCGAGACCTCAGGCGCCTCCTGCTGGCGCGTGCTCACGGGGTCTCGCAGGAGGATGCCAAGGTCGAGGAGCAGCGCACCATCATCACCGCCGTCCCGCCCAGCCGGGTCGTGATCGGCACGGTCCTGTCGCTGGACTTCCTGTTCGCCGCGACCGGCTCGATCGCCCTGGTGGTCGGCGCAATCTGGTTCGGGCGGTTGGTGGTCGCGCTCGGCGGCATCATCCCGCTCGGCATCTGGCTCGCGCAGATCATCGCGAACCGGATCCTGCAGCAGTGGGACTTCACCCTCTCGCGCGGTCAGGGCGGGCTCCGCATCGAGCGCGGGCTGCTGTCCCGCACGTCCCAGACGATCCCGTTCGCGCGGGTGCAGGGCATCGCGGTCAAGGAGCCGTACGTCTGGCGGCGGTTCGGCTGGCAGCGGCTCGAGGTCGATGTCGCCGGTTATGCCGCGCATCGGGACGACGAGGGGATCGCCTCGTCGTCGACCCTGCTGCCAATCTCCGACCGGCCGCTCGCCGACGCCGTGATCGCCGAGCTGATTCCCGGCTCCGCCGCCGAGTCGGTGCCACGTACGGCGGCGCCCCGGCGATCGTGGCCGTTTGCCCCGATCGGCTGGCGCTATCGCTGGGTCGGCGCCAACGAGCGTACGTTCGTGGCCCGCGAGGGATGGGTCGAGCGCACGACCAGCATCGTGCCGCACCACAAGACGCAGTCCGTCGAGCTGCGGCAGGGACCGCTGCAGCGCAGACGACGTCTCGCCACGATCGAGGTGCACACGCCGGCCGGACCCGTCGACGCCGACGGCCGCAACCTCGACGAACGCGATGCGCGAGCCGAGGTGCTGGCCCAGCTCGAACGAGCCCGCGCAGCGCGCAGCTAACCGCCGGAGGTGCCGTCCTCCGCGTCGGGATCCATCGGCGCGACCATGTCGCGCGATTCGAGCCAGCCATCCGGCACGGAGACCTTCTTGGGCGTTCCCTGCCGGCCGCGGGGCGTGCCGAGCTCGTCGAGCGGATAGGGCTCCGCGGGATCAAGGCGGCCCAGCAACGCATCGAGATCGGCGTACGACGACACCATCCCCAGCCTGCTCCGCACGTCCTTGCCGGCGGCGAATCCCTTGAGGTACCACGCGATGTGCTTGCGGAACTCGATGCAGCCCCGCTCCTCGCCCATCAGGCCGCCCAGCAGCTCGGCATGCCGGCGCATGACTCCGGCGACCTCACCGAGGGTGGGCAGCTCGACGACCTGCTCGCCGGAGAACGCTGCGGCGAGATCGCGGAACAGCCAGGGCCGGCCCAGGCAACCGCGGCCCACGACGACGCCGTCGCACCCGGTCTCCTCGACCATGCGGATTGCGTCGGCGGCCTCCCAGATGTCGCCGTTGCCCAGCACCGGGATGTCGACGGCGGCCTTGAGCTCGGCGATCGAGTCCCAGTCGGCGCGGCCCGAGTAGTGCTGCACCGCGGTGCGACCGTGCAGCGCGATCGCCGCACATCCGGTGTCCTGCGCGATGCGGCCGGCGTCGAGGTAGGTCAGGTGATCGTCGTCGATGCCCTTGCGGGTCTTCATCGTGACCGGGACGCCGTACGGGGTCGCCGCCGAGACTGCGGCCTCGAGGATCTCGCCGAGCAGCGTGTCCTTCCATGGCAGCGCCGCTCCCCCGCCCTTGCGCGTCACCTTGGGGACCGGGCACCCGAAGTTGAGGTCGACGTGGTCGACGCCGTGGTCCGTGCACAGGATCTCGACGGCGCGACCGATCGTGTGCGGGTCAATGCCGTAGAGCTGCACCGAGCGGAATGTCTCGTTGGCCGCGAACGTCAGCATCGAAAGGCTCGTCCTGTCACCTTCGACGATGCCGCGCGACGTGATCATCTCGCAGACGTACAGGCCGGCGCCCTGCTCGGCGCAGAGCTGGCGGAACGCAGCATTCGTCACGCCGGCCATCGGGGCGAGCACGACCGGGCTGGGGACCTCGAGGTCTCCCAGCCGAAGCGTGCTCGGCAGCGTGGCGGTGGGCATGGCACCCATTGTCTCAGGCGCCACTGTCCCACCCCGGAGCGGTGACTTGGGGCCCACCTGCTGCGACGTCGTGGGCCCTAGGTCACCGCTCGCCGATTCGCGTGGGCGCCAAGTCACCGCCAAGGGGTCAGTGGGGCAGCAGCCAGCCGTTGTCGACGGCGACGCGTACGGCCTCGGCGCGCGTACGGGCGCCGGTCTTGCCAATCGCGCTGGACAGGTGGTTGCGAACCGTGCCCTCGGACAGGAACAGCGTCGAGGCGATCGCCGCGACCGTTCCACCGCCGCGGGCAGCCTGCAGCACGTCGGCCTCGCGCTCGGTCAGCGGCGAGTCGCCCTGGGCCAGCGACTCGGCGGCCAGGGTCGGGTCGACGACGCGCAGTCCGCTGTGCACCCGCCGGACGGCGTCGGCGAGCTGACGGGCCGGCGTGTCCTTGACGACGAAGCCGCTCGCTCCGGCCGACATCGCCTGCTTGAGGTAGCCGGGCCGCCCGAATGTCGTGACCATCAGGACCCGGCACGTGGGCAGGGCGTCCCGCAGCAGCCGGGCCGCGGCGAGGCCGTCGATGCCGGGCATCTCCACGTCCAGCAGCGCCACATCAGGACGGGTCTCGCGAGCCGCAGCGACGACTTCGTCGCCCCGCGACACCTCGGCAACGACCTCGAGATCCTCCTCGAGCTCGAGCAGCGCCGCCAGCGCGCCGCGAACGAGAGCCTGGTCGTCGGCGAGCAACAGACGGATCATGCTGGCACCGACACCGTGAGGGAGAAGCCACGATCGCCGGGGCCTGCGCTGGTCGTCACGGTCGCCCCCGCGAGCCGGGCGCGTTGCCGGAGTCCTTCCAGCCCGTTGCCGTTGCTGTCGTTGTGGATGGGGCCACGGCCGTCATCGATCACGCTGATCCTTTCTGCGTCGAGCTCGACCTCGCACCTCGATGCCTCGCTGTGCCGGATGACGTTGGTGACGCCTTCGCGCAGGGTCCACGCGAACAGCTCACGCCACCTCGACGGCACTTCGTCGGCAACGGTCGGCAGCAACGGCTCGATGCCGGCCGACTCGAGCGCCATGCGTGCCGAGGCGATCTCGCCGGGAAGCGAGATCCCGCGTATGCCCTGGGCGGTCGAGCGTACGTCCGCAAGGGCGTCCCGTGACAGGCGCTGCAGGTCCACCAGCTCGGCCCGTGCCCGCTCGGGATCGTCGTCGAACAACCGCTCGGCCAGCTCGGCCTTGACCGAGATGACGGTCAGCGAATGACCCAGGATGTCGTGCAGGTCGCGGGCGATGCGGGCGCGCTCCTCCTCGATCGCGAGCTCGGAGAGATCCTGCTCTGCCGCCATGAGCTTGGCCTGGCGCTGCCACGCGAGCCGGAACGACCACACGGCGGCAGCGGCCAGGACGACCGCGAAGTTGTTGCCATGCGCCGACCAGCCGTCGATCGTGTAGGACGCAACCGTGATGGCGGCGAACATGACGACGACGACGGCCCAAGCCTCGATCTTTGGCAGGATCGCGACTGACAGGGCCGTGATGAACACGAGGCAGGTCGTGGACTGATCACCCGCCCCGGGGACGATCACGGCGAAACAGGCCAGCAAGACGGTGATGTAGGTCCACGCGTGGAGACGTCGACGATGCAGGTGGAACTCCGGGATGTGCGCGAGACCGTAGAGGTACACCGGGACGAAGACCGCCAACGCGGCGAGACCCGTGTAGCGCTCGAGCAAGTCGTCGTTCTTGAGCAGCACGCCGACTGGGTTGCCGAGGAAGAACAGCCAGATGCCGGCCCCCAGGAGGCGACCGAAGCGAGCGCGGTCCTGGGGGTCGGTGTCGTGCGTGGCCACGGGCCCAAGGCTAGCCATCAGACACGCTTCGTGTCCTTGCTCATCCGCCACGCAGCGCCGCCCACGAAGATCGCGGTCCACACCGCGATGTTGAGCGCAGCCAACCCGACGTTGCCGTCGGAGCCGAACGGCGCCCTGGACAGGACGCCGACGCCATACGCCGGGGTGAACTTCGCGAAGTCCTGAAATCCCTGGCTGAAGTTGTCGAGCGGCGTGAACAGGCCGCCGGCCAGGGCCAGCAGGGCCAGCGACGGGCCGAGCAGCTGCATGACGTTCTCGCTGGGGAGCAGGTAGCCCATGAACAAGCCGAATGCGGCGAACACCAGCGTGCATCCCCAGCCGATGACCCCGCACAGGACGAGGCGCCCGAAGGGCAGATCAGCTCCGCGCAGGTTGCCGACCACGAAGACGGCCAGGATCGCCACCACCGCCATCGTCATGGCGACGAGCACCTTGATGGCGACGTAGGCCACGGGCTTGAGCGGCGTCAGCCGGAGCTGACGGCTCCACCCGAGGGCACGCTCCGTGGCAACCATCGCGCCACCAGCCGTCGTCGCGATCATCGCCCCGTAGACCGCCATGCTGACCATGATGTACGCCGTGACGTTGCCGTGCCCGGCGCGTTCGGTCCGGTACTCGGCGTCCGAGCCGAACAGCAGGAAGAACACGCTCGGCATGATGAGCGTGAAGATCATCGAGCGCTTGTTGCGCAGCATCCGCTTGAGCTCGAGCACGTAGAACCTCGGCGAGAAGCCACCGAGCGGAGGGACACCTCGGGTGTCAGTTGCGATGGTCATGCGATGGCTCCTTCGGGTGTCAAGGCGTCGTCACCGGTCAGTGCGACGAAGGCCTCTTCGAGGTTGCGCGAGGTGATCTCCAGGTCACGCGCAGCGGTGTGGTTGAGCAGGTAGCGCGCGATCGCGTCGCTGTCGGATCCATGGATCAGGATCGAGTCACCGCGAACATCGACCGAGTCGACACCGTCAACCTTCGCGAGTGCCGCGGTGTCGGGCGCCTCGAGGGTCGCCCTGACCGTACGACCGGCCGACAGGGCCTTGATCTCGGCTGCCGTGCCATCCGCGACGATCTTGCCGCGGCGCACCAGCACGATCCTGTCGGCATATGCATCCGCCTCTTCGAGGTAGTGCGTCGCGAAGACCGTGGTGCGACCGCGCTCGGCATCCGAGCGAATCGCGTTCCAGAAGTCGCGGCGACCTTGGACGTCCATGCCTGTCGTGGGCTCATCCAGGATCAGCAGATCGGGATCGGGGAGCAGTGCGAGGGCGAACCGCAGACGCTGCTGCTGGCCGCCCGAAGCCTTGCCGACCATGCGGTCGCCGATGTCGAGGATTCCGGCTCGGTCGAGGACCTCGTCGACAGGTCGGGACGGCCTGAACAACGACGCCGTGAGCTCGACGGTCTCGCGCACCGTGAAGTCCTTGAGCAGGCCCCCGGTCTGCATGACCGCGGCGACCCGTCCCAGGGCGACGGCCTTGCGGGGATCGCCGCCGAAGATCTGGACCGATCCTTCGCTGGGCTGCGACAGGCCGAGGATCATGTCGACGGTCGTGGTCTTGCCCGCACCGTTCGGGCCGAGGAAGGCGACGACCTCGCCGGGCTGGATCGTCAGGCTCAGTCCGTCGACCGCGGTGACCGACCCGAATCGCTTGACGACGCCGTCGATGCTGACAGCAGGAGTTGGTGAGTTCATGTCTCCATCGTCTGCTGATGCGCGCCTTTGTCCCTCAGCCTTCGGTCACGAGTCACCCATGACAGGTGTCACCCCGGTGCGGTGGTTGAGGTGCGGAGCGAAGCGGAGCCTCGAAACCACCTGCAGATCGCCCACCGGTGGTTGAGGTGCGCAGGCCGCCCGCGGCCGGAGCCTCGAAACCACCTGTGGATCGCAAGGTCGACGGGACAACTCGACTCGTGGTCGCCTCAGTGCGTGGCCTACATGTACATACTCCGGTGCGCTGACGACTCCTACTACGTCGGCAGCACTCGAAATCTCGAGAGTCGACTGTGGCAGCACCAGCAGGGGCTCGGTGCCGAGTACACGCAGCACCGCCTTCCCGTGGAGCTTGTCTATGCGTACGAGTTCGAGCGGGTCATCGACGCGTTCGCCATGGAGAAGCGGGTGCAAGGCTGGTCTCGCAAGAAGCGTGAAGCGCTCATCCGTGGCGACTACGAGGCACTGCCTCGACTCGCGAGCCGAGCAAAGAAGAATCGATCGAGCTAGCGGAGAGTGGTTTCGAGGCTACGGCCGCGGGCGGCCTCCGCACCTCAACCACCGACTGGCGGCCTCCGCACCTCAACCACCGGCTTATGGGGTCCAGGTGATGGCGTCTTTGGTCGAGCCTGTCTGGAGGTCGACGGACTGCAGCGCCTTGCCCTTGGGGACCAGGTAGACCAGGCACAGCTTCGCGCTGGCACCCGGCAAGAAGCTCTTGGGCAGAGTGGAGTTGCGGCACGGCTTGAACGTCCCGACGATGTCGTTGGCCGGGAGGTTGGTGTTGCTGGAGTCGTGCGCGAAGATCGGCAGCGCGGCCCCGCCGAGGCCCGCCGGGCCCTCGTTCTTGACCGTGACGTCGACGTAGAACGGCGCCGACGTCTTGGCCTCGTCGTCGAGGGAGAAGAACGCGAAGTCCCGCTTGATCGAGCCCTTGCGGACCGACGAGACGGTCACCGTGATGACGCTGGCGGCCTTGTCGCCGACCTGGTAGACCACGCTGGCGGGCTTGTCCTCGGTCAGCGTCGTGCCGCCCTTGGTGAGCGTGACGCCCTTCGGCACCTCGAGTCCCTTGGGCACCGGCACCTCGTCGGACTTCTTGCCGTCGTCCGACGACGAGCAGCCGGCGACGAGCAGGAGTGACGCGACGGCAGCGACGATCTTGGTAGGCACGTGCCGATTGTCGCTCACAAGCGGATCAGCAACCCGGCAGACGCGCCGCCAGCCAGGACGTCACCTGATCGAGGGCGATGCGCTCCTGAGCCATCGAGTCGCGCTCGCGAATCGTGACCGCCTGGTCGTCGAGCGTGTCGAAGTCGACCGTGATGCAGTACGGCGTGCCGATCTCGTCCTGGCGGCGGTAGCGCTTGCCGATTGCCTGGGCGTCGTCGAAGTCGACGTTCCAGAAGCCACGGAGCTCGGCGGCCAGGGCCCGCGCCTTGGGCGACAGCTCCTCGTTGCGGGACAGCGGCAGCACCGCGGCCTTGATCGGCGCGAGCCGCGGGTCGAGCTTGAGAACCGTGCGCTTGTCGACACCGCCCTTGGAGTTGGGCGCCTCGTCCTCGACGTACGCATCGATCAGGAACGCCATCATCGAGCGGTTGACGCCGGCAGCGGGTTCGATGACGTACGGCGTCCAGCGCTCGTTGTTGGGCTGGTCGAAGTACGTCAGGTCCTTGCCGGAGTGCTCGCTGTGCGTCTTGAGGTCGAAGTCCGTCCGGTTGGCGATGCCCTCGAGCTCGCCCCACGTCGAGCCGGCAAACTCGAAGCGGTACTCGATGTCGACCGTGCGCTTGGAGTAGTGCGAGAGCTTGTCCTGCGGGTGCTCGAACAGACGGAGGTTGTCGGGGTTGATGCCCAGACCCGTGTACCAGTCCATGCGCGTCTTGATCCAGGTCTCGTGCCATTCCTCGTCGGTGCCCGGCTCGACGAAGAACTCCATCTCCATCTGCTCGAACTCGCGGGTGCGGAAGATGAAGTTGCCCGGCGTGATCTCGTTGCGGAAGCTCTTACCGATCTGGCCGATGCCGAACGGCGGCTTCTTGCGCGCGGTCGTCATGACCTGCGCGAAATTGATGAAGATGCCCTGCGCCGTCTCGGGCCGCAGGTAGTGCAAGCCCTCCTCGGACTCGACCGGGCCGAGGTATGTCTTGAGCAGGCCGTTGAACATCCGCGGCTCGGTCCACTCGCCGCGGGTGCCGCAGTTGGTGCACGCGATGAGATCCATCGTCACGGTGTCGGGGTCGTCGATGCCCTTCTTCTCCGCGTACGACTCCTGCAGGTGGTCCTGGCGGAAGCGGTTGTGGCAGTGCCGGCACTCGACCAGCGGGTCGACGAAGGCCGCGAGGTGGCCGGACGCCTTCCAGACATCCGTCGGGAGGATCACCGAGGAGTCGAGGCCGACGACGTCGTCGCGGCTCTGGACCATCGACCGCCACCACTGGCGCTTGATGTTGTCCTTGAGCTCGACGCCGAGCGGGCCGTAGTCCCACGCGGACTTGGTGCCACCGTAGATCTCCCCGCACTGGTAGACGAAGCCGCGGCGCTTGCTGAGGCTGATGACGTTGTCGACGGTCGATGCCATGGGGGATGTTTCCAATCCGGCTGGGTGTCGGCGGGCCTGTGCACGGCATCGTGATGCCGTACGCCCGAGGGTCCGCCCCACTTTAGTCGGCGACCCCCTCTCGCTCGGCGGCGGGCCGAACCGAGGATTTCACGCATTTGTTACCGGAATCCCTTGACCTCGACTTTGTTAGTACGCTTTATTAACTATGTGACCCAGATCAATGAGGCCCGTACGCGCAGCACCGCCGGCCGCCGACCCGTCGGCAAGGTTCGCCCCGCCGACACCCGCCGGCATCACCGGGCGCTGATCCTCCAGCAGCTCGTGGACGAGGGAGAACGCAGTCGCGCGGACCTCGCTCGTGAGACGTCGCTGACGCGGGTCACGATCTCCGACCTCGTGGCCGAGCTCATCGAGGAGGGCTTCATCAGCGAGCTGGGCACCCGTCCCGGCACCCACATGGGCAAGCCCGCGACGCTGGTCGGCATCTCTGCCGAGGCACCCGTGACGATCGCCCTCGACCTGTCGGCTGACGGTCAGCTCTCCGGCGGCGTCGTCGACCTCGACGGCAACATCCTCGCCCGCGAACAGGTCCCCTTCGTCCGCGGCGACGACCTCTCGGTCATCGCAGACCTGGCGATCCGCCTCCAGAACGCCACGGACCGGCGTGTCCTCGGCGTCGGCATCGGCACCCCCGGCATCGTCGACCCCGAGGGCACCGTCGTCCTCGCGCCCAACCTGGGCTGGACCGACCTCGACCTCACCGGCGAGCTCTCCAGGGCGATCGGCCTACCGGTGCACGCCGGCAACGACGCCAATGTCGCCGCGGTCGCCGAGAGCGCCTTCGGAGCCGGGGACGACGGCGGGCTCCTGCTGCTCACGATCGGCCAAGGTGTCGGCGGCGGCGTCATGATCGACGGACGCGCCCTCTCCGGCCCCCTGCAGTCCGCCGGCGAGATCGGTCACGTCGTGGTCGATCCCGCGGGTCGACAGTGCGCCTGCGGCAACCGCGGCTGCCTCGAGACGTTCCTCGCCGCACCAGCCCTTCGCATGCTCGACAGTGACTCCGCTCGAGCCGAGGTCGGCGCCCGGCTCGCCTCTGTCCTGACGCCCGTCGTCACGACACTCGGGATCGCTGACGTCGTGCTCTACGGCCCGGCCGAGCTGCTCGAGGGCGCCCTGCTCGACGCCGTACGCAGCGCCCTCGCTCACCAGACCCTTCCTTTCGTCGCCCAGCGAGTCCAGATCCGCCTGGCTCCGCTGGAGGACGAGCTCGTGCTCACGGGCGCGGCAGCGCTCGTGCGCTATCGCGAGCTAGGGGTGGTGTGACCTGCCGACACGGTTCGACCCACCGAACTCCACGACGTACGACCAGGAACGATTCGAAAGAGGACAAACCATGAAGCTCACCAAGATCGCGGCAGCGGCGGCGGCATCCGCCCTCGCGCTGACCGCACTCGCCGCCTGCGGTGGCAGCAGCGACGGCGACAAGTCAGAGGGCGGGTCCGACACCGTGACCCTGTGGCTCGCCGGCAAGGAGGACACCCCCAAGAAGGTCGAGGACTGGCTCGTCAAGGAGTTCGCCGCGCAGCACGAGGGCAAGAATCTCAAGGTCCAGCACATCGACTGGGGCGAGCTCATCCCCCGCCTCAACACGGCGCTGCAGAGCGACAAGACGCCTGACGTCGTCGAGGTCGGCAACACCCAGGCCGCGACGTTCACGAGCGTCGGCGCCTTCACGGATCTCACCAACAAGCTCGACCAGCTCGGCGACAACATCGGCCCCAAGAGCTTCGTCGAGGCCGGCACGTACGACGGCAAGGTCTCGGCAGTCCCCTACTACTGGGGCTCGCGCTACATCTTCTACAGCAAGAAGGCGTTCAAGGACGCCGGCATCGAGGTGCCGACGACCCTCGACGGCTTCAACCAGGCCGCGACCCGGCTCAAGTCCGAGGGCGACTCGAAGTTCTCCGGCTTCTGGCTCCCCGGCCAGGACTGGCGAAACGGCATCAGCTGGATCTTCGCCAACGGCGGTGACATCGCCAAGCAGGAGGGTGGCAAGTGGGTCGCGACCCTCTCGTCACCCGAGAGCACCAAGGGCTTGACCGAGCTGCAGAGCCTGTACGAGAAGGCCACCACCGCGCCCAGGGACGGCAAGGACGCCGAGCCGTGGACCGCGTTCAACAACGGCGAGGCCGCGATGTTCATGGCTCCGAGCTGGGCCCGCTGGAGCGTTGACGAGAAGCGCGCGGCCGACCTCGGTGGGTTCGCGCTCCCGGGTGTCGACGGCGGGGCGGCCCCGGTGTTCGCCGGTGGTTCGAACCTCGGCATCTCGGCCAAGTCCAAGAACCAGGACCTGTCGTTCGACCTGCTCAAGCTGATCTACAGCGACGAGTTCCAGCAGCAGCTGGCCAAGAACGGCCTCGGCCCGGCCAACGACAAGTACACGGGCCTCATGGGCGATGACGAGTTCGCGAAGGCGGCCGTCTCGGCAGCGAGCAACTCCAAGCTGACGCCGGCATCGCCGGAGTGGGCCTCGGTCGAGAGCGCCAGCATCATGGAGGAGTTCTTCGGCAAGATCGCCAGTGGTGAGGACGTCGCATCGGCGGCCAAGGCCACCGACGACAAGCTCAACGCCGCACTCAACAAGTAATGCGTACATCCTTTCGACAGGCTCAAGGCGTGGTCCTCGAGCCCGTCGGGACGGTCCTTGAGCCTGTCGAAAGGACATCCGTCCGTCGAGGAAGGGCCCGGATGAGCAGCACACGCCTGGGGCGCAAGGCCGGACCGTATGCCCTGCTCGTCCCGGCCATCCTCGTGCTCGTCGTCGGCATGGCGTACCCGCTCGGCCGGCAGCTGGTGCTGTCGTTCCATGAGTTCGGGCGCGCCCAGCAGTTCGGCCAACCGGCTCCGTGGGTCGGGCTCGACAACTATCGCGAGCTCGTCACGGACCGCACGATGTGGACCGTCATCGCCCGGTCACTGGCGTTCTGCCTGGTCAACGCGTCGATCACGATGGTCATCGGCATCCTCGTCGCGGTGCTCATGAAACGCGTCGCGACCGCTCCGCGCCTGATCCTCCAGGTCAGCATGCTGCTGGCCTGGGCCATGCCGGTCATCGCCGCGATGACGGCCTGGCAATGGCTGTTCGACACCCGGTACGGCCTGGTCAACTGGTCACTGCGCAAGCTCGGCTTCAGCACCTTCGACGGCCACAACTGGCTGATCGATCCGCTCTCGTTCTTCTTCGTCGCCAGCGTCATCATCATCTGGATGAGCGTTCCGTTCGTCGCCTTCACGGCGTACGCGGCGCTGACCCAGGTGTCCGACGAGACGATCGAGGCCAGCCACCTCGACGGCGCCACCGCGGTCCAGCGGTTCCGGCACATCGTCTACCCGACGATCAAGCCCGTCCTGACGATCGTGATGTTGCTGCAGATCGTGTGGGACCTGCGAGTCTTCGCGCAGATCAACTTCCTGCAGAACGTCGGCGGCACCCCCAGCGAGACACACCTGCTGGGCACCTACATCTACACGCTCGGCATCGGCCAGAACGACTACGGCTCCGCGTCCGCGCTCGCCATGTTCGTCCTCGTGCTGACGCTCATCCTGACCTTCCGCTACGTGCGGTCCCTGCTCAAGGAGGAACCCCGATGAACGCCCGAGCCCGTCTATGGGGCGCCGTCGCGATCGTCCTCGCCGTGATCTGGGCGTTCCCGGTCTACTGGATCGTCAACAGCGCGTTCCAGCCGGTCGAGGCGCTCCGCTCCCCGAACCCCTCATTCCTGCCGGACTTCGACGCGTCGGGCTTCGGCCGGGTCTTCGACGACTCGTTCGTCGACTCGCTCAAGCTCAGCCTTGCGGTGACCCTGCTCGCGATCATCGCCGCGGTGTTGTGCGGTTTCGTCGCTGCCGTGGCGATCTCGCGCTTCCGGTTCCGGGGCCGCCGGTCCTTCATCTTCACGGTGCTCGCGATCCAGATGATCCCGCCCGAGGCGCTGTTCATCTCCCAGTACAAGATGCTCAACGACTGGGGACTGCTCAACAGCGTCGTCGGGCTCGGCCTGCTCTACACCGCGCTGATCCTGCCGTTCACGGTGTGGATGCTGCGCGGGTTCGTCGACGGCATACCGATCGACCTCGAGGAGGCTGCGATGACCGACGGCTGCAGCCGTACGCGGGCGTTCTTCACAATCACGTTCCCGCTGCTGGCGCCCGGCCTCGTCGCGAGCAGCGTCTACGGCTTCCTGCAGGCGTGGAACGAGTACACCCTCGCCGTCGTCGTGATGGATCCCTCCAACCGGACGCTGCCGCTGTGGCTCAAGGGCCTGACCGACGTGTCCAACGAGGCCGTCGACTGGCCGGCGGTCATGGCCGGCGCGACGCTCGTCGCTGCGCCCGTCATCATCTTGTTCATGATCGTGCAGAACCGCATGACCTCGGGCATGGTCGGCGGGGCGGTCAAGGGATGACCGAAGACATCAGGCGGCTGGCGTACGGCGTCATGCTCGGCGCGTTCGCCGGCCCCGACGTCCCGGGATGGCTGCCCAAGGAGTACGCCGAGGGCCTCGCCGGGATATGCCTGTACGGCAACAACATGGCTCCCTCGTCCGACATCGCCGACCTCGCTCGAGCCGTACGCGACATCGACCCGACCGCGGTTCTCGCACTCGACGAGGAAGGCGGTGACGTGACCCGGCTCCACTCCCATCACGGCAGCCCCTATCCCGGCAACGCCGCACTCGGGGCATACGACGACGTGGCGGTGACGCAGGCGGTCGCGGCCGGCATCGGCGCCGAGCTCGCGCGTGCCGGTGTCTGGCTCGACCTCGCGCCCAGCGCCGACATCAACAGCAATCCGCGCAACCCGGTCATCGGGACCCGCAGCTTTGGCGCCGACCCAGCGCTCGTCGCACGCCACACCAAGGCGTACGTTGCGGGCCTCGCGTCGCAGGGCGTCGCCGCTTCGGTCAAGCACTTCCCGGGCCACGGCGACACCAGCGCCGACTCGCACCTCGGTCTCCCCCGAGTCACCGTCGACGGCGAGACGCTCCGCGCTCGCGAGCTCGTGCCGTTCGCCGCGGTCGTCAACGATGCCGCCACGGTCATGACGTCGCACGTCCTGCTGGAGGCGTTCGACGACCAGGAGCCCGCGACGCTGAGCCGCGCCGTGCTCACCGGACTGTTGCGCGACGAGCTCGACTTCGGTGGCGTCATCGTGACCGACGCCCTCGACATGGCCGGCGCCAGCGCCGTGCACGGCATCGGTGGAGCAGCGGTGCTCTCGCTCGCCGCAGGGGCCGACCTGTTGTGCCTCGGACCCGAACAGACCGAGTCACCGAGGGCGATCGAGGAAGCGGTCGAGGCGGTGTGCCGTGCTGTCGAGTCCGGAGAGCTGCCCGCGGCACGACTGGCCGAGGCAGCCGAACGCGTCGATTCTCTTCGGCAGACCTGGAGCGTCCTCACGGTGGGCGACGATGCGGACGACATCATCGCGGCTGCTCGGCTGGCCTCTCGGCGAGTCGCCTCCGCCACGGTCGCCGATGCCCCGACGACGAGCGGGCCGGCCACCGTCGTCCGAGTCGACACCGGCACCAACCTTGCCGTCGGCGACACTGCGTGGGGCCGCCTCGATCTCGGCGGCGAGTGCCTCGACCTGACCGCGGAAGACGTCGCGCTCACGGGCGTGGTCGATGGCGAGGTTGCGGTCGTCGTCCGACGCGCCACTGCAGTTCCCGCCGTCTGGGACTGGATCCAGCAGCAGCTCACCGGCAATCCCCGAACGATCCTGGTCGAGCTCGGTTGGCCCGATCCGGCCCTCGATGCGTACGACCGCGTCGTGCGTACGTACGGCTCCGCCGCGGTGCTCACCGACGCACTCGCCGAGGCGATGAGGGGCGACCGATGAAGGTCCGTCTCGGCCTCGACATCGGCGGCACCACGATCCACGGCATCGCCATCGCCGCCGACGAACCACACGAGCTCGTCGGTGAGGCCACGCATCCGACCCGCAAGGGCGCCGACGGCGTGGTCGACGGGGCCCTCGAGATGGTGGCCGCCCTGCAGTCAGCGTTGACTCCCGATGCCGAGGTCGTCAGCATCGGGCTCGGCGTTCCCGGCATCGTCAACGGCGGCGCCGTGACCCACGCGGTCAACCTGGGCCTCGACGGAGAGCCGCTCGACCTCGCCGTGGCGGTCTCCTCGGGTGCCGGTGGCATACCGACGAAGGTCGAGAACGATGTGAAGGCCGCAACGCTCGGCGGGCTGCAGTGGCTCCGCGACGAGGGGTCTGAGGTCGACGACCTGGCGTTGCTCAACGTCGGCACCGGAATCGCCGCCGGACTGCTGCTGGACGGTCGTCTGCGCCACGGCTCGCGCGGCATGGCCGGCGAGATCGGACATCTGGTGCACGACCCGACCGGCCCGCTCTGCGCCTGCGGGCGGCGGGGCTGCCTGGAGCTGTATGCCTCCGGCAGTGGCGTGCGCCGGCAGTGGGCCGGGACCGCCGCCGAGCTGTTCGAGGCCGCCGACGCAGGGAACGCCGACGCAGCCCGGATCCGCGACGAGCTGACCTCCGGGATCGCACAGGCGATCAGCCTGCTGGCCTACAGCGTCGACGTCACCTGCGTGCTCGTGACCGGCGGAGTCGTCTCGGCGACTCCAGCGCTGCGCGACGCGATCCTCGCCCAGCTCCGCAATGACGAGAGCACCTCCCTCGGACGCCTCGCCGGAATCGCCGAACGCGTACGGTGGTTGCCGGCCGAACATCCCGCCGGCGCACTGGGTGCCGCGCTGCTCGGCGCGGAGGATGAGGAGGCTCGTTCGTGGAGGTCGTGATCGTCCGGGACCAGGACGCCGCAGGCATCTTGGTCGCCGACATCGTCGGTACGCACGTGCGACCCGGGGCTGTCCTCGGTCTGGCCACCGGCTCGTCGCCGCTCCCGGCCTACCGCGAGCTGATCCGGCGCCACCGCGAGGAGGCCCTGAGTCTCGACGCCTGCCGGGCGTTCCTGCTCGACGAGTACGTCGGACTCCCCCGCGCGCACCCGGAGTCGTACCACTCGGTCATCCGTCGGGAGTTCACCGACGACGTCGGACTGCAGCAGGTCGATGGCCCCAACGGCGAGGCAACGGACATACCGGCCGAGGCAGCGCGCTACGAATCGGCGATCGCCGAGGCCGGCGGCATCGACGTGCAGCTGCTCGGCATCGGCACGGACGGCCACCTCGGCTTCAACGAGCCGGGCTCCTCACTGGCGTCCCGCACGCGCGTCAAGACCTTGACCCACCAGACCCGTGAGGACAACGCCAGGTTCTTCGACTCGATCGACGAGGTGCCCCGCCACGTCATCACGCAGGGCCTCGGCACGATCCTCGGGGCCGGGCATCTGGTGCTCGTGGCCACAGGCGAGGGCAAGGTCGAGGCCGTGGCAACCGCGGCCGAGGGGCCGGTGTCGGCGTTCTGCCCCGCCTCGATCCTTCAGCTGCACCCCCGAGCCACCGTCGTCGTCGACGAGGCCGCGGCGGCCGGCCTGCGGCTCGCCGACTACTACCGCGAGGCCTGGGACAACAAGCCCGACTGGCAACGGTTCTGAGTCAGACATGACTGTGGGGGCGTCTCGTACGAGGCGCCCCCACAGTCAATGACGGGTCAGCTCAGGCGACGGCCCGAGTCGGTCGCGAACACGTGCACGCCGGCCGGGTCGTCGGGTGCGAGGTAGATCGTCTCGCCCTTGGCCGGCGGCTTGCGCCAGTCGGCGCGGGCCACGATCGTCCGGTCCTCGCCGCCGACGTCGGCGCGACCGTAGACGTACGCATCGGCACCGAGCTCCTCGACGACGTCGACCTCGAGCTTGAGGCCACTGCTGCTGACCACGAGGTTCTCGGGGCGAATGCCCAACGTCACGCTCGACGCATCGGCGTCCGCAAGGGTGTCGCGAGCAACCGGCACGACGAGGTCGCCGAAGCTCACCCCACCGTCGACGACCGGCAGCTCCATCAGGTTCATGCTCGGCGATCCCATGAAGCCGGCGACGAACAGGTTGGCCGGCTTGTCGTACATCTCACGGGGAGCAGCGCACTGCTGGAGCAGGCCGTCCTTGAGCACCGCGACGCGGTCGSCCAKCGTCATSGCCTCGACCTGGTCGTGCGTGACGTAGACCGTCGTCGTGCCGAGCCGGCGCTGCAGCTGGGCGATCTGCGTACGGGTCTGGACGCGCAGCTTGGCGTCGAGGTTGGACAGCGGCTCGTCCATCAGGAACACGCGCGGCGAGCGGACGATCGCACGACCCATCGCGACGCGCTGGCGCTGACCACCGGACAACGCCTTGGGCTTGCGGTCGAGGTACTCCGTGATGTCGAGCATCGCGGCTGCCTCGGCAACCCGCTTGCTGATCTCGGACTTGTTGGCGCCCGCGATCTTGAGCGCGAAGCCCATGTTCTCGGCGACCGTCATGTGCGGGTAGAGCGCGTAGTTCTGGAAGACCATGGCGATGTCGCGGGCCTTGGGCGGCAGGTCGGTGACATCTTCGTCACCGATCAGCAGGCGCCCCTCGTCGACCTCTTCGAGGCCCGCGAGCATGCGCAGTGAGGTGGACTTGCCGCAGCCGGACGGGCCGACAAGTACGAGGAACTCGCCGTCCTCGACGTGGAGGTCGAGCTGATTGACCGCTGGGCGTTCCTGACCCGCGAAGACGCGAGTGGCTTTTTCGAACGTAACTGATGACATGCTGATGTTTCCCTTCACCGGCAGGTACGTGCCGGACGATCCGAGTGATGGGTGATGTGGTGGTGCGCGCTCATCCTACAGTGAGCCACGTCACGTCCGGTGCGGCGTCTCGCATTTGACAACGATTCCCAACTACTTGAGAATCGTTCTCATGAAGAAGCCCCTCGCCCTGCTCGGCGCGCTGCCACTCGTACTCCTCCTTGCCGCGTGTGGCAGCTCCGCGAAGGGAGACGGCACGACCAGTGTGGCCGCGTCGTTCTACCCGTTCGCATTCGTTGCCGAGCAGGTCGGGGGCTCCCATGTCGACGTCGAGAACCTGACGTCACCGGGTGTCGAGCCGCACGACCTCGAGCTCAAGCCCAAGCAGGTCGGCGACGTGCAGAACGCCGATCTCGTGGTCTACGAGAAGCACTTCCAGGCCGCGGTCGACGACGCGGTCAAGCAGGCCGACCGGTCGGCGAAGGACACGGTCGACGTCGCCTCCGTCGTGAAGCTCAAGCCCCTTCAGGCGGGCGCCGAAGAGGGCCACGATCACGGCGACGAGGGTCATGACCACGGCGAGGAAGACCCCCACACCTGGCTCGACCCGCAGAACATGGTCGCGGTGACCAAGGCCGTCGAGGCCAAGCTGTCAGCGGTCGACCCGGACCACGCGACGGACTATTCCGCCAATGCCGCCAAGCTGATCTCCGAGCTGGAGACCCTTGGCACCGATTTCGCGACCGGGCTCAAGACCTGCAAGAGCCACACGATCGTCACGAGCCACGCCGCGTTCCAGTACCTCGCCGCGCGCTACGACCTGACCCAGGTGCCGATCGCTGGTCTCGACCCGGCCAACGAGCCGTCACCCCAGCAGCTCGGCGACATCACCAAGCTGGTCCGCAAGGAGAAGATCACCACGATCTTCACCGAGGAGCTCGTGAGCCCGGCGATCGCCAAGACGATCGCCAAGGAGACCGGGGCCACGACCGCTACGCTCGATCCCATCGAGGGTCTGTCCGACGAGACCAAGCGCCAGACGTACCTGACGCTCATGCGCAAGAACCTCGGGACCCTGAGAGAGGCAAACTCCTGCACATGAGCGAGCGTCAGCGAGCGAACGACAAGCACCTCATGTCGCTGCCTCCGTATCGTGGGTTTTTCACGGAGGCAACGACATGAGCACTGACCCGACACAGCCGCTGAAAGCTCGCGGCGTGAGCGTGGCACTCGATGGTCGGCCTGTCCTTCGACAGGTCGACCTCGACGTGTCGGCGGGTGAGTTCGTCGCGCTGCTGGGGGCCAACGGCTCGGGCAAGTCCACGTTCGTGCGCGCCGCCACCGGGCTGATCCCGATGGGCGGCGGCACGGTCGAGCTGTTCGGCACGCCGCTCGACCGGTTCCGCGACCGGCATCGCATCGGGTACGTCCCGCAGCGCTCGCGCGCCGTCGCCGGCGTCCCCGCGACGGTGCACGAGGTCGTGATGAGCGGGCGACTCGCCCACCGCAGGTTCCTCGGATGGAGCACCAAGGCCGATGCCGCGGCCGTCGACGCTGCGATCTCGCGCGTGGGGCTGCCGGACCGCACGCGCTCATCGCTCAGCGAGCTCTCCGGTGGCCAGCAGCAGCGCGTGCTCATCGCCCGGGCGCTGGCGTCGGAGGCCGAGCTGCTGATCATGGACGAGCCCACCGCGGGCGTCGACCACGACAACCAGGAGTCCCTCGCCGAGCTGCTCGGCGGCCTCGTCCACGAAGGCACGTCAGTGCTGCTGGTCGCCCACGAGCTCGGCCCGCTGCGCCCCCTGATCGATCGCGCGATCGTGCTGCACGCAGGCGAGGTCGCGTACGAAGGACCCTGCGAGGGCCTCGTCGGCGAGGACCACGCCCACGTCCACATGCACGGCGTGCCCCCGACCCCTGAGGGCCTGACCGGCGAAGGGGTCTGGAGGTGACGGCATGATCGAGCTTCTTGACTATGACTTCATGCGGCGGGCGCTGATCGCCGCGGTGTTCACCGGCCTCGCCGCACCCGCGATCGGCACGTTCCTCGTCCAGCGTCGTCTTGCCCTGCTGGGCGACGGCATCGGGCACATCGCGCTGACTGGTGTCGCCCTCGGCCTGCTCACCCACGTCGCCCCGGTCCTGACCGCCATCGCCGTCGCGGTGGTCGGCGCCATCGTCATCGAGCTGCTGCGCATGTTCGGCCGTACGAGTGGTGACGTCGCTCTCGCGATCCTCTTCTACGGCGGGCTCGCCGGCGGCGTGCTCCTCACCGATCTGGCCGGGAAGAGCGCGTCCGCACTCAACAGCTTCCTGTTCGGCTCGATCACGACGGTGTCCGACGGGGACCTCAAGGTCGTTGCGATCCTCGCCGTGGTCGTGATCGCCCTGGCGGTCGGACTGTCACCCCAGCTGTTCGCGGTGTGCCAGGACGAGGAGCATGCCGCGGTCAGTGGCGTGCCCGTGCGCGTCTACAGCATCCTCATCGCAGTGCTCGCCGCCGTGACGATCACGGTCGCCATGCGCACCGTGGGGTTGCTGCTGGTGTCGGCGCTGATGGTCGTACCCGTCGCCGCTTCCCAGCAGCTGACCCGTAGCTTCCGGGCGACACACGCTGCCGCAATGGCGATCGGCCTGTTCGCAGCCCTCGGCGGCGTCGTCGCGAGCTACGAGATCGACACCCAGCCCGGCCCGACGATCGTGTTGCTCGCGCTCACGGTGTTCGCGGTGGCCGCACTGTTCGGCGCAGCGACGAGGCGCCTTCGGGCCCGTCGTCATCCAGTAGATTTCGCACGAGGAGACATCTGATGGTCGAAGCACCCCGCAACACTCGCCAGCGCCGCGCGGTCGTCGCGATCCTCGAGGATCTGGACGGCTTCGCCAGTGCGCAGGAGATCCACGACATCCTCAAGCAACGCGGTGAGTCCGTCGGCCTGTCGACGGTCTATCGCAGCCTGCAGGTTCTCGCGGATGCTGCCGAGGTCGACGCCCTGCGCAACGACGATGGTGAGGTCCTCTATCGCCAGTGCAGCGCCGGCCATCACCACCATCTCGTGTGCCGGTCCTGCGGCCGCACCGTCGAGGTCGAGGGTCCGACCGTCGAGCGCTGGGCCGACAAGATCGCCGAGGAGAACGGCTTCCAGGACGTCGCACACACGCTGGAGATCTTCGGCACGTGCAACACCTGCGTCAGCGCCCGCGAATAGCCTGGGGATCAGCGGATCAGCGGTACGAACCGGTAGATCCCGTGCCGGCTGATCTGCGGAGTGCCGTCCGCGTCGACGATGACCCGTGTCATCGAGCCGGCCACGGGAATGACGAGGATCCCCTCCGGCGCGAGCTGCTCCACGAGCTCGTACGGGAGGCTGTCGCTCATCGCCGACACGAGGATGCGGTCGTACGGCGCGTTCTGGGGTCGACCCAGCTCGTGCTTGGTGGCGCTCTCGATGCGGGTCCAGCTCATGCCCTCGCCCGCGAGGTTCTCCCGCCCCCACTCGACCAGCGCCGGCACGATCTCGCACCCGATGACGCAGCCGTCCGGACCGACCAAGTGCCCGAGCAACGCCGTCGTCCAGCCCGTGCCGGAACCGACATCGAGCACGCGCATGCCCGGCCGTACGTCGAGCAGCTCCAGCATGTCGACGACCGTCGAGGGCTGCGAGCACGTCTGCCCGTGGCCGACCTCCAACGCCTGGTCGAGGCCGGCTGAGCCCCGCTGTGCCCGCGGCAGGAAGTGCGCGCGCGGCACCGCGCGCATCGCCTCTGCCACAGGCGTGTCCATGCTCCGAACCTACTCTTAGGGTGGGGTCATGGGCCTGCGTTGTGTGACCGGTGATGCGCTGACCGCGCAGGACGTCTACGACATCTGGAAGATCCGCGACGCGGTGTTCGCGGTCGAGCAACAGGTCGACGAGGAGGACGTCGACGGCCGAGACCTGCTGCCCACGACGACGCACCTGTGGCTTGAGGACGCCGATGGTCCGACGAGCTATCTGCGGGTCTACGTCGGGGATGACGGCGTCCGCCACATCGGCCGGGTCTGCACGCGCAAGGATCAACGCGGGCAGGGACTGTCGGGGCAGCTCATGGCCGAGGTGGCGCGCCTGTGGGGCGACAGCGAGCTGCAGCTCAACGCCCAGTCCTACCTCGAGCGTTGGTACGAGTCGTTCGGCTACGCACGCTCGGGTGACGACTACTACGAGGCGGGCATCCTCCACACACCCATGTCGAGGACTCCGTCGGCTGCCCGCTGACCTCGGCTGCTGCCTTCCTGATCGCCGACTCTAGGAAGTCGCGGTCACTTCGGAGACTGCCTCGGCCACATCGCCCTTGACCTTGGTGGCGTAGTCGCTGACCGCGTCGGCCGCCGCCTGGAACTCCTCGCGGTAGCTGAACGAGAAGTTGCGGCGACTCTCGATGCTGTTGGCCAGGAGCGACGCTTGGTCGATGACGTACTGCGCAGCGTCGTGCACCTTCTGCGCCAGCTTCTCCTGGCCCTGAGGCACCGTGACCCGGTCGAACTCGTCGCGGGCCCGGACGAACGCCGGGATCAGCTCGGACCGCACTCGCGTGCTCGTGGTGATGAATCCGTATCCCACGTAGTCGGTAGCCCGGAGCTCGAGCACCTTGCGCGCGGCGACGATGAACGCCAGCGCGGTGTCGGCCCTGCGCAGCGTGGTGCTGAGCCGTTTGAACGGCTGCAGCACGGTCGCCTCGGTCTGCAGCGCCTCGGCGTACGACGTGGAGTGCTCGCGACCGTATGCCGGCGCGTCGGCCAGGCGCGGTGGCTCCGCGATGGCGCGGTCGACCACCTTGCTCAAGGCTCCGGGGTCCTTCGCGTCAGCTGCCTCGACCTTGGCGATGACCGACGACCGGAACTTCTCGACCTGCGCGAGATAGTCCTGCGCGACCATGTCCGCCTCACCGACCTGGCTGGACTGCCGCTGGTCCTGCACCACGACGAGCGCGCCGATGACGACCGCTATCACGACCGTCAGCAGGACCGGCAGGGCGACCACGGCCCTGCGCATCGGCACGTTCACCCCCACACAGTCCCAGCGTCGGGAAAGCGGGTCAATCCATCAGCCGTTGATGCGCGACGCCACCCCGTGCCGGCGCAGCCCATAGGTGAGCGCGTCGACCAAGGCCTCCCAGGACGCCTCGATGATGTTGGCGCCGACGCCGACCGTGACCCACGAGTCCTTGCCGTCCGACGTCTCGATCAACACGCGGGTGACGGCATCGGTGCCGTGCCCCTGGTCGAGGATGCGGACGCGGAAGTCGATCAGGTGGAAGCGTGCGACGTCGGGATAGACCTGCTCGATGGCCTGGCGTAGCGCATGGTCGAGCGCGTTGACGGGGCCATTGCCCTCGCCGATCACCGCCAGGCGTACGCCTCCGGCGACCAGCTTGACCGTGGCCTCGGCGACGGCGTCGTCACCGCGGGCCGACTCGGCGAGCACCCGCCAGGACTCGACGTCGAAGTACGAGGGCCGAGCCCCGTCCATCTCCTCGGCGAGGAGCAGCTCGAACGACGCATCGGCGGCCTCGAACGTGTAGCCGGACTGCTCCATCGACTTGACCCGGTCGGTGACCCGCGCCAGGCGTACGGGGTCGTTGGCCAGGTCGAATCCCAGCTCCTTGCCCTTGAGCTCGATCGTGGCCCGCCCGGCCATCTCCGAGACCAGCAGCCGCATGTCGTTGCCGACCAGCGCGGGGTCGATGTGCTGGTAGAGGTTCGGGTCGACCCGGATCGCGCTCGCGTGCAGGCCGGCCTTGTGGGCGAATGCCGAGACGCCGGTGTACGCCTGGCGCGCCGACGGCGGATAGTTCGTGATCTCGGCGATCGCGTGCGAGATGCGAGTCGCCTCCGCGAGGCGACCTTCCGGGAGCGCTGGAATGCCCAGCTTGAGCTCGAGGTTGGCCACGCACGTCACCAGGTCGGCGTTGCCCGTGCGCTCGCCGTAGCCGTTGACGCAGCCCTGCACGTGCGTCGCGCCGGCCTGGACCGCCGCCATCGAGTTGGCGACCGCGCAGCCGGTGTCATTGTGCGCGTGGATGCCGAGGCGTACGCCGGTCTGGGCGACATCCGTGACGATCTCGGTGACCCAGTGCGGCAGCATGCCGCCGTTGGTGTCGCACAGGATGACGACCTCAGCGCCCGCGTCACCCGCAGCGCGTACGACCTCGAGGGCGTAGTCACGGTTGGCGCGGTAGCCGTCGAAGAAGTGCTCGAGGTCGACGAAGACCCGCTGGCCCTCCTCGCGCAGGTAGGTCACGGTGTCACGCACCATCGCGAGGTTCTCCTCGAGCGTCGTGCGGAGCGCCTCCGTGACGTGCCGGTCGTGACTCTTGGCGACCAGCGTCACGACGGACGCGCCGGAGTCACGGAGCGCCTGGATCAGCGGGTCCTCCGAGGCCTGCACCCCGGCCCGGCGCGTGGCGCCGAACGCAGCCAGCGTCGCGTGCTTGAGGTCGAGCTCCTTGGCCGCGAGGGCGAAGAACTCGGTGTCCTTGGGGTTCGACCCGGGCCAGCCACCCTCGATGTAGCCGACGCCGAGGTCGTCGAGGTGGCGCGCGATGTGCATCTTGTCCTGCACGGAGAGGTTGAGGCCCTCCTGCTGTGCGCCGTCGCGCATCGTCGTGTCGTAGACGTGGAAGTCGCTCACGCTCTGGTGTCCTGCGTTCACTGCGGTGTCCTTCGGTCCGGTCGGCATCTCGGTCAGGCATGGCCCGTCCCGACACAAAAAATGCCCCCCAGAAGATGGGAGGCAGCGCGTCGGGAGCTTGGTGTCAGTGCCCGGCGCGCCTGTTGATAATGATCGAGATGCTCTGCATGCGGGTCAGTCTAGACTGATCGACCTATGACCGCCAGACCCGTCCCACTCGATCTGGAGCCGAGCGTCATGTACGCCGTCATGACGGCCGAGCCTCTGGAGACGGAGGACCTGATCCCGCCCCCCTCCCCCGAGCTGCTCCGTCACTACGGCTCGTCCGAGGTGGCCATGCGCCGCCTGCGCTCCCGCCCGCACCAGCGGCTGATCCTGCGTCAGACGACCCTCGAGGACGCGGCGTTCGCGATCCGCGACGCCCGGATCGACGCGCTGCTCCTCGCGGAGGAGCATGACGGGGTGGTGATCGACCTGAGCATTCCTCGCGTCGTCGAGTGGCGGTCCGACGAGGTCTCGCTCGCGCACGCGACACAGTGGTACACCGTCGACTACCTAGGGCTGTCCGACGGATACCTCCGCACGGTCGGGCTGAGGTCGTTCGGCCTGCCCGAGATCGTCGTCGAGGGCGTGGACGAGTCGGCGCACGCGATGTACAGCGCCGTCCTCGCCGGACTCGTCCATCGGCTCCTCGCCGAGTGGCCCGCCAATGACCCGGTCGGCCGCGCCACCGTGACGCTGCGGGATATCGCGTACGGCCTGGGCGACACCGAGGCCGCGTCGACACCCAAGGGGCGATCGATCGACGTCGAGATCACGTACGACGAGGACGACCACCTGCTCGGGGTCACCCTCGACGGCGACCCCGCCGAGGCGCTCTTCGCCCCCTGACGCGTCAGGTGGTCGGCTTCTCCTCGTGCTTCGACCTCTTGGGGGCCAGGTGGGCCAAGGTCTCAGGACGCAGGATCGCCTCGAGCTTCTCGGGCGGCAGCAGCTGGCGCTCGAGCACGATCTCGGCCACGCCGCGGCCCGTGGCGAGAGCCTCCTGCGCGACGTCCGTCGCCGCGGCATACCCGATGTAGGGGTTGAGGGCCGTGACCAGGCCGATCGAGTTCTCGACCTCGTTGCGCAGCAGCTCGACGTTGGCGGTGATGCCGTCGACGCAGCGGCTCGCCAGCACGAGGATCGCTTCGCGCAACCGCGAGATGCCGGCCGACAGCGAGTAGCAGATGATCGGCTCGAACGCGTTGAGCTGGAGCTGCCCGGCCTCGGCCGCCATCGTGACCGTCATGTCATGGCCGATGACCTGGAACGCCACCTGGTTGACGACCTCGGGGATGACCGGGTTGACCTTGCCGGGCATGATGCTCGACCCGGCCTGGACGGCGGGGAGGTTGATCTCGTTGAAGCCGGCTCGCGGACCTGAGGACAGCAGTCGCAGATCGTTGCAGATCTTCGACAGCTTGACGGCGACGCGCTTGAGCGTGCCCGACAGCTGCACGAACGCACCGCAGTCCTGGGTGGCCTCGATCAGGTCGATCGCGCTCTCGAGCGGCAGCCCCGTGATCCGCGACAGGTGGGCGCAAGCGGCCGGCACGTAGCCCTCAGGGGCGTTGAGCTGGGTGCCGATCGCGGTCGCACCGAGGTTGATCTCGTGCAGCAGCAGGACGGCCTCGGAGAGCCGGCTGCGGTCCTCCGAGATCATCAGCGAGTACGTCCGGAACTCCTGCCCCAACGTCATCGGGACGGCATCCTGCAGCTGGGTGCGGCCCATCTTGAGCACGTCGTGGAACTCGTCAGCCTTGGCTGCGAACGACGCCTCCAGCACCGCCATCGCGTCGAGCAACGCGTGCGTTGCCAGGATGATGGCGATCTTGACCGCTGTCGGGTAGACGTCGTTGGTCGACTGGCTCAGGTTGATGTGCTCGTTGGGATGGATGACGTGATAGTCGCCCTTCTTGTGCCCCATCAGCTCAAGAGCACGGTTGGCGATGACCTCGTTGGCGTTCATGTTGGTCGAGGTGCCGGCGCCACCCTGGATGACGTCGACGATGAACTCGTCGCGCAGCTCGCCGCTACGGATCTCCTCGCAGGCATCGCGGATCGCGGCGAAGCGCTCGTCGTCGAGCAGGCCCAGATCATGGTTCGCGGTCGCCGCGGCTTCCTTGACCGCCGCCAGCGCCTCGACGAGGAACGGGCTCGTGCCGATCGGGATGCCCGTGATGGGGAAGTTCTCGAGGGCGCGGAGTGTGTGCACACCCCAATAGGCCTCGAGGGGGACGTCACGGTCGCCGATCAAATCGTGTTCGGAACGCGTGGCAATGGTCATGTGCAGCCTCCAGTGACGGGGCGCGACGTTGAGCCCCACATGGCGACCATAGAGCAATCCGGTGCCACATGCGGAAGGGGATGACTGTACTCATCAGTACAGTCATCCCCTTCGCATCGGGCGATTGAAATGCGCGTTCCAGCTCAGATCACCTGGTGGAGCCAACCGTGCTGGTCAGGCGCCCGGCCGTACTGGATGTCGACGAGCGCCGAGCGGATGTCCGTCGTGATCTTGCCGGCCTCACCATCGCCGCTGACCGCTTCGCCGCCGTCCCACTTGAGCGAGCTGATCGGCGTCACGACAGCCGCCGTGCCGCACGCGAAGACCTCGGTGATCGAGCCGTCGGCAGTGCCATCACGCCACTCGTCGATGCTCACTCGCCGTTCGGTCACGGCGTAGCCGAGGTCGCGGGCGATCTGCAGGATCGAGTCGCGGGTGACGCCCTCGAGGATCGAGCCGGACAGCTCGGGCGTGACGATCGAGCCGTCGGCGTGCACGAAGAACAGGTTCATCCCACCAAGCTCTTCGACCCACTTGTGCTCGGTCGAGTCCAGGAATGCCACCTGCGCGCAGCCGTGCTCGGCCGCCTCCCGCTGCGGGAGCAGGCTCGCGGCGTAGTTGCCGCCGCACTTGGCTGCTCCGGTGCCACCGGCGCCGGCTCGGGAGTACTCCGAGGACAGCCAGATCGACACCGCCTGGACGCCACCCGGGAAGTAGGCGCCGGCCGGTGAGGCGATGACCGAGTAGGTCACGTGCTGGCTCGGTCGCACGCCGAGGAAGACCTCGGAGGCATACATGAACGGCCGCAGGTAGAGGCTCTTCTCCCCTCCGGACGGGATCCAGGCCCGGTCGGCGATGATCAGGTCCCGGATCGAGCCGAGGAACCAGTCGGTCGGCAGCTCCGGCAGCGCCAGGCGGCGCGCCGAGCGGCGCAGGCGCTCCGCGTTGACGTCGGGCCGGAACAGCCAGACCGAGCCGTCGTCGTGGACGTACGCCTTGAGGCCCTCAAAGATCTCCTGCGCGTAGTGCAGCACCGCGGTCGCCGGGTCCATCAGCAGCGGACCGTAGGGAACGACCCGGGCATTCGCCCAGCCCGTGTCAGGCGTCCACTCGGACAGGAACATGTGGTCCGTGAAGTGGTTGCCGAAGCCGGGGTTGGCGAGGATGGCTTCGCGCTGCTCGTCGGTCTTCGCGGCTGGGTTGGCCTCGAACGTGCTGGCGAAATGGTCGGAAGTCATAGTAATCACGTTAGTACTTTCTGGGGTCAAGGGTAAGCGGTCATTAACCGACCGCTACGCCCTCGGCCACGCGTGAAGCTATGGCCTCTCCCACCTCCTCGGTGGTGCGAGGAGCGGCGCCGCGCCCGGCGATGTCGGCCTCGACTGCGGAGCTGATGCGCGTGGCCGCCTCGGGCAGGCCGAGGTGCTCGAGCAGGAGAGCACCCGAGAGGATCGCGGCCGTCGGGTCGGCCTTGTGCTGGCCGGCGATGTCGGGCGCCGAGCCGTGGACCGGCTCGAACATGCTGGGTGCCGTGCGATCGGGGTTGACGTTGCCGCTCGCCGCGAGGCCGATGCCACCGGTGATGGCCGCGGCAAGGTCCGTGAGGATGTCGCCGAAGAGGTTGTCGGTCACGATGACGTCGAATCGGGCAGGATCCGTGACGAGGAAGATCGTCGCCGCGTCGACGTGGAGGTAGTCCACCGCGACGTCGGGGAACTCGGCCGCGACGGCGTCGACCGTGCGCGTCCACAGGTGGCCGGCGTGCACCAGCACGTTGTTCTTGTGGACCAGCGTCAGCTTCTTGCGGGGCCGCGCCTGGGCGCGGGCGAACGCGTCACGGACGACACGCTCGACGCCGTAGGCCGTGTTGATGCTGACCTCGGTCGCAAGCTCGTGGGGCGTGCCGACGCGGATCGCGCCGCCGTTGCCGACGTAGGGACCCTCCGTGCCCTCGCGCACGACGACGAAGTCGATCGCTCCGGGATCGGCCAGCGGGGTCTGGACACCCGCGAAGAGCTTGGACGGGCGCAGGTTGACGTAGTGGTCGAGGGCGAATCGCAGCTTGAGCAGCAGACCGCGCTCGAGGACGCCGGACGGCACGCTCGGGTCGCCCACGGCACCGAGCAGGATCGCGTCGTGGCCGCGGATCTCCTTGAGCACCGAGTCGGGCAGGGTCTCTCCCGTGGCGTGCCAACGCTTGGCGCCGAGGTCGTACTCGGTGCTGCTGAACGCGGCGTCGTGGTCGGCGGCGACGAGGTTGAGGACCTGGAGGGCCTGGGCGGTCACTTCGGGTCCGATGCCGTCTCCGGGCACCACTGCAAGGGAAAACGAGCGAGTCATGAGCGTCATTCTAGGCAGGCAGGTCTCAGGATGTGAAACCTGCATCTTGGTATGTGGTCAGTTGTCGTCGGGTCGGTCGGACAACTCGAACTCAGGCGTCGAGGCCTCGTCGCGCAGGTGCGCGGGGCCCCACTCCATCAGCTGGGGTTCCATGGCGATCTCCTTCGGTGTGGACGGGAACGGGTCCCGGCGGGGGTCCGCCGTTCCACCAGACACGTGTCCGGAGATCATCCGAGGAGAGTACGAAAGCGAGCGATCAGATCATGATCAGCAACCCTGCGGCGGAACGGCGGGCCAACGCCGAAACTCCGCGGCAGGGTGTAGCCCTAAGAGGCCCTGCCGCGGCAAGCGATTACTACAAGCTGCTTCCGCATAGTTCGGCCAGTGTAGGCGCGTAGCGCCGTCTTGTCCGGCAAACGTGGGGCGCGTCTCAGCGCGCGAGATGAGACGGGCGTGCCGTGTCATCGGATCGTGACAGACTGGCCACGTGAGCGCCCCCGCTGAAGTCCCCGCGCTCGTCTCGAGCACTCTCGACCTGTCCCGCCAGCGCGGGTTCATCACGTCGATCCGCAACGAGACGGGTCGACTGCTGGCGTCGCTGGCCGCCTCGCGCACCGGCACGCTCGCCGAGCTCGGCACCGGGTGCGGCGTCGGTTCGGCGTGGCTCTCCAGCGGTGCGCCCAAGGATGCTCGGGTCGTCAGCGCCGAGCTCGATCCGGCACTGGCCGGCGATGTGCAGAAGATCTTCGCCGACACCGACAACGTCGACGTGATCGCCGGCGACTGGTCGACGCTCGAGCAGTACGCCCCGTTCTCGCTGCTGTTCGTCGACGTCCGTGAGGTCATGCAGGACATCGACGTCATCGCCGACCTGCTCGAGCCCGGAGGCATCGCCGTGCTGGACGACTTCGTGCCATCGGCGTTCTGGCCGCCGATCGTCGAGGGCCGCGTCGACACGGTCCGCGAGCAGTGGCTCACCGACGAGCGGTTCGCCGCCGTCGAGATGCTGATCGACGTCGACGCCTCGCTGATCATCGCGACGCGGCGCTGACGCCCTAGCGATACCCCGCCCGATGGGCGCCCGGCGCGCGAACGGCCCGGGCGGCCAGAGCGACCTCGGCCTCGGGCGGCGCAGGCGGCGGCTCCTCGCGATTGCCCAGCGCACTGTGCCGGCGACCGTAGATCACGTAGATCACGAGCCCGACCACCATCCACACGCCGAAGTTGCGCCACGTCGACCAGGTCAGGCTGAGGGACAACCAGATCGTCGCGAGCAGCGAGAGGATCGGGACCAACGGCACGAGCGGGACACGGAAACCGCGTTCGAGGTCGGGCTGCGACTTGCGCAACCGGATCACACCGACCGCACAGAACGCGAACGCGAACAGCGTGCCGAGCACCAAGAGCTGCTCCCGGTTGGCGGTGCCGGGATCGAGTGCCAGACCGGCCGCTGCGAGACCGGCGACGAGTGCCGCCCGGGACGGCGATGAACCGGCGCCGATGCGGGCCAGTCCCCGAGGCAGCAGGCCGTCGCGCCCCATCGCGAACAGCACGCGGCTCTGGGCGATCAGAACCACCAGCACGACAGTCGTGAGACCGAACAGGGCACCCACGTTGATGACGTCGCCGCTCCACCCCGGCCCGACCCCACGGAGGGCGTCCGAGACGGGTGCGTTGGTGTTGAGCTCGCCGTACGGCTTCAGTCCCACGAGCACCGCCGCCATCGCGACATAGAGCGCCGTGACGATGCCGATCGAGGCGAGCATCGCGCGCGGCACCGATCGTCGGGGGTTACGGGCGTCCTCGGAAGCCGTCGCGATGAGGTCGAAGCCGATGAACGCGAACACGATGACCCCGGCGGCGGTGAAGATGCCCACGATCCCGAACGCATCGCCGGATCCGCCCAGGATGCTCTGCAGCACCGTGCCCTTCGCGCCCGCGCCAGAGTCGACGTCCGGAACGAATGGCGTGTAGTTGCCGGAGTCGACGTGGCGGGCGCCAACCGCAATGACCAGCACGACCGCGGTGAGCTTGACCGCCACGATCGTGGCCAGGACCCGCCCCGACAGCTTGGTGCCCAGCATGACCAGGAGCGCCAGCACGATCACGACGATCGCCGCGATCCAGCCGGTGCCCTTGTCGACCGACGAGTGCTCGGCCACGAATGTCGGTACCGCGACGTCGAAGCCGTCGAGCGTCGTCGCGAAGTACGCCGCCCAGACGCGGGAGACGAGTGCCGCGGCGACGACGAGCTCGAGAACCAGCGCCCAGCCGACGATCCAGGCCCACAACTCGCCGAAAGCCACATAGGCGAACGTGTAGACGCTGCCGGCGGTCGGCAGCGTCGAGGACAGCTCGGCGTACGAGAGCGCGGCGAGCAGGCACACCACGGCGGCGATGAGGAACGAGACGATCACGGCGGGGCCGGCCATCGTCGCGGCCTGTCTGCCGGCCAACGAGAAGATGCCCGCGCCGATCATGACGCCCAGCGCCAGCACGATGAGCAGGCCCGTGCCGAACACGGCTGGCAGGCGGTGACGGGCGTTGCTGATCCGCAGCATCGCAAGCTCGGGCGGGAGACGACGTGCCCTGCCGATCGAAGCATCGGCCATGCAGGCACACCCCTAGACATCAGCCTGGCCACCGGTGCGGCAACCACGTTGCGAGAAAGGTACCGGGGCTGAGGTCGCCTGTCAGCACTCCCCCGAGACGTCACACGCCTGAAATGTGCCGGAGATCCACCGAAAATGGACGGTCCTGCACCGACAGTCCGGATGTGGGACAAGATGGGGCCTTGGACACCAGCGTCTCAATTGCTGTCCAGGCGACGGAAAGGAGAGCGATGACCAGGGGCTACCTCGTCGTCGGCGCGATCGCGACCACGATCTATCTCCTCGTGCCGTCGACCCTGCTCTACTTCCTCATCGGCGTGTCGTGCGTGGCGGCGATCCTCGTCGGCCTCCGCGTCAACAAACCCGCCACGCCGTTGCCGTGGCTTCTCATGGCGGCCGGTCAGGCAGCATGGGTCGCCGGTGACGTCTTCTACGACCAGCCAGACCTGATCCACACGAATCCGCCCGCCTCCGACCTGGCCTACCTGTCGGCCTATCCGTTGCTCATCGCCGGACTGGCCGTGCTCGTCCATCGCCGGCGTCCGGGGCGCGACACCGCCGGCGTCATCGACAGCGCGATCGTGACGCTCGGCATCGGGCTCCTGTCATGGGTGCTCGTCGCGGACCCGATCATCGACGACACCAGCACACCGTGGGTCGAGCGCGCCATCGCCGCGGCCTATCCCGCCGGCGACATCGTGCTGCTGGCTCTGGTCGTACGCCTCGTGGCCGCACCGGGTGCGCGATCGGCAGCCTTCCGGCTGTTGGTCGCCGCGACGGCCGCCCTGATCGCCGCCGACACGGTGTTCGCCATGCAGACCAGCACCGCGTACGCGTCGATTCTCGACGGGCTCTGGCTCATCTCGTACGTCCTGTGGGGCGCTGCGGCACTGCATCCGACGATGGCTCAGCTGTCCACGCCGGCCGGGGTGCGCACGGCTCCGTTCACGGCGCGACGCCTTGCGGCGCTGGCCACGGCGGTGCTGATCGCCCCCGTGCTGCTGGTCGTCAGCCTGACGCACGGCCTGGAGGTCGACACCTGGACCCTCGTGCTGGGTGCCAGCATGCTGTCCCTGCTCGTCGTGGCGCGCATGGCCTACAACATCGAGGAGATCCGCTCGACCGCCAGACAGCGGGACCAGCTCCGCTCCGACCTGTTCCACGAGGCATCACACGACGCCCTGACTGGTATGGCCAACAGCCCCTCCATGCGTCAGCAGATCGGGGCCGCGCTTCGCCGCGGCCGGCGAGAGGGCAGCTCCGTCGGCCTTCTGGTCGTCGATCTGGACGACTTCGACGAGATCAACGACCGCTTCGGTCACGGGACCGGCGACCTGGTCCTGCGAAGCGTCGCCCACCGGCTGCGAAGCCTCGTACGCGATGTGGACGTCGTGGGTCGGCTGGGCGGCGACCAGTTCGTCGTCCTGATCGACTCGGTGGCATCGGACCACGACGCCATGATCATGGCTGCGCACCTGTTGCCGTCGATCAACCAGCCGGTCGAGGTGTCGGGCCACACCGTGCCGATCAGTGCCAGCATCGGGGCAACGACCAGCATGGACGGCGGGACCGAACCCGATCAGCTGTTGCACGAGGCCAACGTCGCGATCCGACGAGCCAAGGCCTCGGGCCGGGGTCGGATCGAGGTGTTCGACAAGCGGCTGCGATCGGAGCTGAGCGAGCGGACGGCCATCGAGGCGGAGCTGCGTGCCGGCCTCGCGGCCGGTGAGATCGCGATCCAGTACCAGCCTGTCGTGGCGGTTCACACGGGGAGCGTCGAGGGTTACGAGGCGCAGCTCCAATGGGACCACCCGGATCGCGGGCTGCAGGGGCCGGAATCATTCCTGCCCATCGCCGCGACCTCCGACCTGATCTGCGAGATCGACCTGTGGACGCTCCGCGAGGCAACGACGGAGCTCTCGGAGCTGACCGCGGCCGACCCGGCGCGGTTCTGTGACCTCACGGTCACGGTGACGATCTCGGCACGGACCCTGGCCTCCCCCACGCTGGTCGAGGACGTCGAGGCCGCCCTGAGGAGTGCGGACCTCGCGCCTCACCGCCTCACGATCGGCGTGACCGAGATGGCGTTGGTCGATGTGCCCAACGCGATGCTGCCCTTGAGCGCACTCCGGCATGCCGGGGTGTTCGTGAGCATCGATGACTTCGGCACGGGCCGGACCCCGATCGGCCAGATCCAGCACCTGCCGGCCGATGCCATCAAGATCCACTCGACCCTCGTCAACTCACTGGAGCCGGGAGCGCGCGACCTGCTGGCGCTCCTGGTCAACGCCGCACATGGATCTGGCCTGCTGGTGGTGGCCGAAGGCGTCGAGGACGTCGAACAGCTCGCCGACCTGAGGTTGCTCGAGTGCGACTCGGCGCAGGGCTTCTACTCGGCGTCGCCCGATCCGACGACCGGGCCGGTCATCACGCACCCGTCGGTGCGAGGAGCACCGCGCCTGCGCATCGTGCCCGACCAATGAGGCTGCGGCGAGCCGTCTGACGTACGGGCCTGCGCATGCGGCAGGAAGAACTGCACGATGGGTCCGATCGTCAGGGCGTACAGGACCGTGCCCACCCCGACCGTCCCGCCGAGGGCGAAGCCGACTACCAGGACGCCGACCTCGATGACGGTGCGCCAGAACCGTACGCTGCGGCCCGTGCGCCGAACGAGGCCCAGCCACAGACCGTCGCGCGGTCCCGGGCCGAGCTGGGCGCCGATGTAGATCGCGCCGGCAAGCCCGTTGCCGACGACACCGCCGACGAGCAGCAAGCCACGCAGCCACAGGTTGTCGGGCTGGCTGATCACCGCGATGCCTGCATCGGCCGCGAGCCCGATCACGATGACGTTGAGAATCGTGCCGACACCTGGCATCTGCCGCAGTGGGATCCACAGCAGGAGCACGACGGCCCCGACGAGGATGACGACCTGCCCGAAGGTCAGTGGCAGCTGCTGCGCCAGCCCTTCGTGGAAGACGTCCCACGGGTCCAGACCCAGGGTCGACTCGACCATCATCGCCATCGTGAACCCATAGAGGCTCAGGCCGAAGAGGAGACGAGCAAGACGGTTGACCACGCTGGTCATCCAATCAGGCTGCGGTAGGGGTTCTTGAGGTCGACCTCCTCCCAATGACTGCGCGGCGGAGGCCGCACCCCGTAACCGTCGCCGCGAAGCGTACGGACGAGCTGGACGGCCAGCGCGAGGAACGCGACGGCCAGGACGGTGAGGAGAATGATGTGGTTCATGTATCCAGATTGATCCAAATTGGCATGGAGTTACATAGCCAATTGTGAAACAGTGGCATCGTGACGACATCGATCTCCGCTGCTGCCCTGGCCCGCCTCCTCGGACCGAAGGACTTTGCCGGTCCGGCATACCGAGAAATCGCGGACCGCATCCGCCTCCTCGCTGTCGATGGTCGGATCATCGATGGCAGCCGGCTGCCGTCCGAGCGAGAGCTCGCCACAGCCATGGACGTCAGCCGAACGACCACGAGCCGGGCCTATGCAGAGCTGCGCGATTCAGGTCTGCTGCTGTCCCGGCAGGGTTCAGGCAGCGTCGTCCATCTCCCGATGACGTCCTCCAGCACCAGCAGCCTGATCATCACGCCGGACGACGCCGACACGATCGCGCTGACGTACTCGGCGCCAGTCGGCCCGCCGGGGCTCGCCCGTGCGTTCGAGGCCGCTGCCGAGAAGCTTCCGGGCCTGCTGGCGACGACCGGCTACCTGCCCGACGGTCTGCCTGCGCTGCGCGAGGCTCTCGCGCAGCGCTACACCGAAGGCGGACTGCCGACCGATCCCGACCAGATCATCGTGACGTCCGGGGCCATGGGCGCCGTCTCGCTGTTGGCCCGTACGCTCCTCGACCCCGGACAGCGGGTGGTGGTCGAAGGCCTCAGCTATCCGCACGCTCATGAGTCGTTCGCGGCGGCCGGCGGTCGGTTGACTCCCCTGCCGATCGACGACAGGCCGTGGAACCCCACGGCGCTTCGGGCCGCCCTCGAGGGATCTCCGCACCGCGCGGCGTACATCGTGCCGGACTTCCACAATCCAACCGGAGCCGTCATGACTGACGACGAGCGAAGTGCGTGGGCATACGAGATGCGCCGCCACGATGTCGTCCCCGTCGTCGACGAGTCACTGCGCGAGATGAACCTCGATGGCATCGAGCTGCCGCCGGTGTTCGCCACCTACAACCCACGAGCGTTGATGATCGGTTCGTCCTCGAAGTCCTTCTGGGGCGGCCTTCGCGTGGGCTGGATCCGCGCGCCGAAGGCTGCGGTCATGCCGATCATCCAGGCCCGCATGATGGACGACCTGGGCTCCTCTGCTTTCGACCAGCTCGTCTTCGCCGAGCTCCTGGCCGAGGGTGGCCAGACTGCGGCGGCGGGAAGGGCGCGGCTGCGCGCGGCGCGTGACCACCTGCTTGCCGAGCTCGCGCGGGAGCTCCCTGACATCAAGGCGCCGTGCCCACCCGGTGGCCTGAGCCTGTGGGTCACCCTTCCAGGGCGGATGTCGTCCCGGCTCACGACAGCCGCGAGCCGTCACGGGCTGCTGCTCACGCCGGGTCCTCGCTTCTTCACCCACGCGGGGCCGGTCGGCGAACGGCACCTCCGTCTGCCCTACACGCAGTCCCACGAGACATTGACGGAAGCCGTGCAGCGCCTGCGTCTGGCGTACGAGGACGTGGTCACCGACACCACACGTGACTCGCGCCGCGAACGCACCGACATCCTCGAGCTCATCGCCTGACGCTCAATCGCGGCCGGTGTCGATGATGATCATCTCGGTGTCGTCCGGCGTGCCTGGCTGACGCGCTGAGTTGCCCGGGTAGTTGTTGTCGTTGGCGATCAGCAGGCGGCCCCGTGACAGCGGCACCAAGGTCTCGACCGACTGGAAGCCGAACGAGAACTGACCGCCGGTGCCCCAGCCTCCACCCTCGCTGATCCCCCGAGGATCAGCGATCTTCAACAGGTCAACCACAAGTGACTTGGCGAGCGGCGTCTTCGTGGAGGGTTCTGCGAGCCGCACTTCGTACACCCGCTTGGTCACGGCACTCGGGCCGTCGAAGTTGTCCCGTTCGAGGACGAGGAGCACTCCCGGCCTGATCATCTGGGCATCGGCGGCAAGGTTGGCGTCGGCATCGACGTGGTAGGCCCACGTCTTCCCGGTGTAGCGGCTCGTACGGGTGTCGAACTCCGAAATGACCCGCCGGCGCTTGTCTGCGTCATTGACGAGGGAGTTCTCGACGATCGGGTAGAGGTAGCGCCGATCCTGGGACTGCGCCATGGCCTCGAATCCGCCGCTGCGCTGGACGTTGGCCTGGTCGTCCCCGAGGTCCGGGTTCTGCGGGGACTTGCCGAGCGGGAACGGCACCGGCGCCGAGAGGATGCGGCCGCGGGAGTCGACGTGCAGCAGGAAGGGACCGAACTCATCGCCGATCCAGAATGATCCGTCCCGGCCGCGCTGGACCGACTCGATGTCGAAGTCGTCACCGGTCAGCTGCCGGTCGCTGGTCGCTTCGTTGACGAGCGGAAACTCGATCTTGTGGCGCGGGTCGGACAAGGTGATGTGACGCAACACCTCGACCTCGCCCACCCCACCATCAGCGGTCTTCCAGCGCGGCTTCACCAGGTAGAGCCGGAGCAGGAAGTCAGCCGAGTTGCCCTTGGCTCCGAACCCGTTGTCTGGCTGTGCCCAGAACGTCCCGTCCCGGTTGTCGATCGCCGCAGAGAACCCGGGAATCACCTGTCCGGGGAACGGTCCCTGACGACCATTGGCCGGCGTCGCCTTGGCGCCGGACGGCGGGCCGGGTGCCTGGTAGTCAGCGGAGAGCAGAGCCCTGGCCAGCAGCCGCGGCTCGTGGACGCTCTCGTGATGGCGGGTCGCCTGTCCAAATGCCGCGACCGGGACCAACACCGCGCACGCGAGGGTGATGGCGACGCTCCAGGCGACGCGGCGGCGGGATGGGACGAATGTGACCATGAACGACTCCTCTGATTTCCGAGTCGAGCGGTTCCCCCGCCCACACCGAGGCAACACGGCCATGGCAACGGCCAGACCAACGCCGGGCAAGTACCCGTTGAACTCCCCACACAGGAACGACGAAGGGGCGCCACCGCTGATGCGGTGACGCCCCTCTCGAGCTGGTTGGCTAGCGCGCGGCCTGACCGTCGACGTAGTCGGCGTCCTGCTGCTTCCACGAGAAGTGCGAGCGCAGGACCTTGCCGGTGGCCTCGATCGAGTGTCCGGCCTCCTTGTCACGCAGCTCGAGGAACTCCTTGCCGCCGTTGTCCTGGTCGGCGATGAAGCGCGTGGCGAACGTGCCGTCCTGGATCTCCTTGAGCACGTCCTGCATGCGCTCCTTGACCGAGGCATCGATGATGCGCGGACCGGAGACGTAGTCGCCGTACTCAGCGGTGTCGGAGACCGACCAACGCTGCTTGGCGATGCCGCCCTCCCACATGAGGTCGACGATGAGCTTGAGCTCGTGCAGCACCTCGAAGTAGGCGATCTCGGGCTGGTAGCCCGCCTCGGTCAGCGTCTCGAAACCGGCCTGGACGAGGTGCGAGACGCCGCCGCACAGCACGGCCTGCTCACCGAACAGGTCGGTCTCGGTCTCCTCGGTGAACGTCGTCTTGATGACGCCGGCCCGCGTGCCACCGATCGCCTTGGCGTACGACAGCGCGAGCTCCCACGCCTTGCCCGTGGCGTCCTGCTCGACACCGATGATGTCCGGGATGCCACGGCCGGCGACGAACTCACGGCGCACCGTGTGACCGGGTGCCTTGGGGGCGACCAGCGTGACGTCGACACCGGCCGGCGGCTTGATGTAGCCGTAGCGGATGTTGAAGCCGTGACCGAAGACAAGGGCGTCGCCGTCGACCAGGTTGGGCTCGATCGACTCGGCGTAGACGTGCCGCTGGACCTGGTCGGGCGTGAGGATGACGATGACGTCAGCCTCCTCGACCGCCTCGGCGACACCGAGGACGCGGAGACCCTGCTCCTCGGCCTTGGCCCGGCTCTTGGAGCCCTCGAGGAGGCCCACTCGTACGTCGACGCCGGAGTCACGCAGGTTCAGCGCATGCGCATGGCCCTGGCTTCCATAGCCGATGACCGCCACATGGCGGCCCTGGATGATGCTCAGATCTGCGTCGTCGTCGTAAAACAGTTCAGCCACGGGGTACTTCTCCTTGAAGTGTTCAGCCTGCTTGCGTGCCGGGAACGGCACGAAGTGTGCGGTCGGTGATGGAACGGGATCCGCGGCCGATGGCCACGCGTCCCGACTGGGCGATCTCGCGGATGCCGAACGGTTCGAGAACGTTCAGCATCGCGGTGAGCTTGCCCGCGTCTCCGGTCGCCTCGATCGTCACGGCATCGGTGGCAACGTCGACCACCTTAGCCCTGAAGAGCTGGACGGTCTCCAGCACCTGCCCCCTGGTCTGGGGGTCGGTCTTGACCTTGATCAGCATGAGCTCGCGCTCGACAGCGCTGTGCGAGTCGAGCTCGACGATCTTGAGGACGTTGACGAGCTTGTTGAGCTGCTTGGTGACCTGCTCCAGCGGCAGCTCGTCGACGTTGACCACGATCGTCATCCGCGAGATCTCGGGGATCTCGGTCGGACCGACCGCGAGCGAGTCGATGTTGAAGCCGCGGCGCATGAACAGGCTCGAGACTCGCGCGAGAACACCGGGGGTGTTTTCCACGAGAACGCTCAACGTATGACTGGTCACAGGTCTTCCTCATCCCATTCGGGCGCCAGGTCGCGGGCGATCTGGATGGCGTCGTTGCTGGTGCCGGCGTGGACCATCGGCCACACCATGGCGTCGCGCTCGACCACGAAGTCGATCACGACCGGGCGGTCGGTGATCGCCATGGCCTTCTCGATCGTCGCGTCGAGGTCCTCCTCGGTCTCGCAGCGCAGGCCGACACAGCCGTACGCCTCGGCGAGCTTGAGGAAGTCAGGGATGCGACGGGCACCGATCGACTCCGGCCCGGTGTTGAGGTCGGTGTTGGAGTAACGGCCTTCGTAGAGCAGGGTCTGCCACTGGCGCACCATGCCGAGCGATGAGTTGTTGATGACCGCGACCTTGATCGGGATGCCCTCGATCGCGCACGTCGCGAGCTCCTGGTTGGTCATCTGGAAGCAGCCGTCGCCGTCAATCGCCCAGACGACCGTGCCGGGGAGCCCGACCTGGGCGCCCATCGCGGCCGGGAGGGCATAGCCCATCGTGCCGGCGCCACCGGAGTTGAGCCACTGACGCGGACGCTCGAAGTCGATGTAGTGCGCCGCCCACATCTGGTGCTGCCCGACCCCTGCGGTGTAGGTCGCCTCAGGGCCGGCGATCGCGCTGATGCGCTCGATAACAGTCTGCGGCGCGAGCCCCTTCTCGGGCTTGTCGTAGCCGACCGGGTACTTCGCCTTGATGCCGAGCATCTGGGCCTTCCACGCGGCGAAGTCACCCTCGACGCCGTCCTCGGACGCCTGCTTCTGCAGCGTCGAGATGAGGTCGGCAATCACCTCGCGGCAGTCGCCGACGATCGGGACGTCGGCCGCGCGGTTCTTGGAGATCTCCGCCGGATCGATGTCGGCGTGGATGATCTTGGCGAGCGGCGCGAACGAGGGCAGGTGACCGGTGACGCGGTCATCGAATCGGGCGCCCAGCGAGATCAGCAGGTCGCTCTTCTGCAGCGCCGCGACGGCTGCCACGGTGCCGTGCATGCCCGGCATGCCCAGGTGCAGCTCGTGGGAGTCGGGGAACGCTCCGCGGGCCATCAGCGTCGTGACAACCGGGATCTGCGTCATCTCGGCGAGCACCTTGAGCTCAGCGGACGCCTCGGCCTTGATCACGCCACCACCGACATACAGCACGGGGCGCTCGGCCGCGGCGATGAGCCGAGCGGCCTCGCGGACCTGCTTGCCGTGGGGGCGGGTCGTCGGACGGTAACCGGGGAGCGCGAGCTCGGTGGGCCACGTGAAGGTGGTCTTGGCCTGCAGCGCGTCCTTGGCGATGTCGACCAGGACCGGGCCGGGTCGGCCCGTGCCGGCGATGTGGAACGCCTCGGCGATGACCAGAGGGATCTCGTCGGGATCTGTCACCAGGAAGCTGTGCTTGGTGATCGGCATCGTGATGCCGCGGATGTCGGCCTCCTGGAACGCATCGGAACCGATCGCTCCGCTGGGCACCTGGCCCGTGATCGCGACGATCGGGACCGAGTCCATGTGGGCGTCGGCGATCGCCGTGACGAGGTTGGTCGCCCCGGGGCCGGAGGTCGCCATGCAGACGCCGACCTTGCCGGTCACCATCGCGTAGCCCTGCGCGGCGTGCCCCGCGCCCTGCTCGTGCCGGACGAGGATGTGGCGGATCTTCTCGGAGTCGAAGAGAGGGTCGTACGCGGGCAGGATCGCGCCACCCGGGATGCCGAAGATGGTGTCCACCTCGGCGTACTCCAGCGCCCGCACGAGGCTCTGAGCCCCCGTGAGCTGCTCGGTCATGATGTTGTCCTTCTGTTTCGGTCCATCGTATGTCGTTGAGTGACCCGGCTGTTCGCATAAAAAAATCCCTCGGCCGTGAGGCATTCGAGGGAGACGCGGGGCCGGATCAGGCCATCGCGTCAGCGGTGTACTACGAGAATCTCTGCATGCACGCGTTCAGTCTCGTCCCCGAGGCTCCAGTGGTCAAGTGGTGAGACAAGAAGTACCAGCATGTGGACCGACTTGTCAGAGCAGCGGGAGTGACTCGTCCTCGGACGCGACGCGACCCGTTGCCAGCCTGATCCAGTCGAGGTGGTCGCCGATCTTTGGCTCGCGCTCAGTGACCTCGGCGTACGCCTCCGCAAGGGTGCCCGAGACCGCCGCGACCGCCTCCTCGAGCAACGGCGGCGCGGCCACGTCGGGAGCCGACCGGGCGAGGTCGTCGCCGTGCACCACGAGCTCGATCAGCCGAGTGAGGATGAAGTCATCGCGGGTGATCGCCCCGCGTGGACCTCGTACGACATCGGTGCGCAGCGCGTCGAGGGCCCGGAAGCCCAACCTTGCGCAGTTGTCGATGCCGGCGAGGACGTCGCCGGAGAACGAGCGCGCCAGCTGTTTGGTGCCGTCGGCGATCTCGCGCGCCGCCGCGCCGTAGTCCGCAATCCATTGTCGAAGCGTGAGCGGGTCGGCGCCTGCCGCGGGACCCAGCAACGGGATGTCGAGGAACGAGCGGCCGACGTGCGTGACGAGCTCGTGGACGTTCCACGCCTCGAGCACGCTCTGTTCCTGGGCATGCGCCAGCAGGCCCGAGGACTCGATCCACCTCCGGAGCGCCGTCCACTGGGACCGCAGCAGCTCCTCGTTGGTCACCACGGAGAGGACTCGTAGTCCTTCAGGAACACCCCGTGGATGTCTTCTCCTGCCTCGCCGCGGATGATCGGATCGTAGACCCGGGCAGCGCCGTCGACCAGGTCGAGCGGTGCCTTGAACCCCTCCTCGGCGAGCCGCACCTTGGTGGGGTGCGGCCGCTCATCGGTGATCCAGCCCGTGTCGACGGCGGTCATCAGGATGCCGTCCTGCTCGAGCATCTCCCCCGCGCTGGTGCGAGTCAGCATGTTGAGCGCGGCCTTGGCCATGTTGGTGTGCGGGTGGCCGGGCCCCTTGTAGCGGCGGCTGAACTGTCCCTCCATCGCCGAGACGTTGACGACGTACGTGCGCCGCGCCTCGGCAGCGGCCATCGAGGGCCGCAGCCGGCTCACCAGGATGAAGGGCGCCGTCGTGTTGCAGAGCTGGACCTCCAGCAGCTCGAGCGCGTCGACCTCGTGCACGCGCTGGGTCCAGCTGTTGACGTCGACCGTGTCGGGGACCAGGCCCCCGGCATCGATCCGCGCCAGGTCCGCCGACCCGGCACTCAGCGCCATCGACGTCAGCTCCTCGGCGGTGTGCGCGTCGCCGGCCAGGACGGGATGCGACGACACCGACCCGACGAGCGCCGCAGGGTGTGCGTCGCTCGTATGACCGAAGGTCAGGAGCTCCGGCAGGGGTCCCTCCGGCAGTGGCGCGGACTCGGCCTCTGCCAGCGGTGCATACGCCCCGGGCGTACGTCGCACGGTCTGCGCGGCGTTGTTGATGAGGATGTCCAGCGGCCCCTGCGCGGCAACCGAGTCGGCGAGCCCCACGACCTGAGCCGGATCACGCAGGTCGATGCCGACGATGCGGAGCCGATCGATCCACTCGGCGCTGTCGGGCATCGCGGTGAAGCGCCGCACGGCGTCGTGCGGGAAACGGGTCGTGATCGTGGTGTGCGCACCGTCGCGCAGCAGCCGCAGCGCGATGTACATCCCGATCTTGGCGCGGCCACCGGTCAGCAACGCGCGCTTGCCCGTGAGGTCCGTGCGCGCGTCGCGCTTGGACCGGTTGAGCGCAGCGCAGTCCGGGCACAGCTGGTGGTAGAACGCGTCGACGACGGTGTACTTCTGCTTGCAGATGTAGCACGGACGAGCCACGAGCAGAGTGCCAGCGGTCGCGCCGGCGGCGTTCGACACGAGCGGCAGGCCCTCGGTCTCGTCGTCGATGCGTCGCGGCGAGCCGGTCGCCGTTGCGGCGACGACGGCGCGGTCGGCGGCGGCGACCTGGGCGCGCTTGTCGAGCCGGCGGTGCTTCTTGACGTTCTTGTAGAACTTGCCGCAGGCGCGGCGCAGTGCGACGTAGTCCGGATCGTCCTCCGCGAGCCGTTCGGCGGCGGCCAGGACCTTCAGCGCGACCTCGAGCTCCTCAGGATCGATGGAGTCGTCCTGGGCCTCGACGGGGAGGGACGGATCAGCGCTCATGACCCACCCATCGTAGTCGGCGTGGCCCGACGGCTCGGACGTGCTGGCCTCCCGAGCCGTGCGGACATCCCCACCCGGTGTGCGGGAAACGCGATGTCCTGCGAGCTCGCGCGCTTCTAGCGTCGACGTCATGACCACGACTACGACCACCCTGCCAGCCGAGACCGACGACCTGATCCCGGCGACCCACGCTCGCCCGGAATCCGTCCTCCGTCAGCACTGGCTGTTCTTCGCCGCCATCGCGGCCGTCATGCTGCACATCGCTGACGACAACTTCTTCCAGCCCAACCCCGGGGTCTCGCCGGCCGATCACCTTGTCAGCGGCCTCGTGCCACTGGGTCTGCTCGGACTCGGAGCGTGGGCGTACGACCGCGTCCGCGCCGGCAACCGGGCGCTCATCGCCTTCGGCACCGCCATCACCGGCCTCGTCGTCGGGCTCGTCGAGCCGGTCAGCCACTGGGGCAATGTCGGCCTCCGCAACGACGACTACTCCGGCGTCCTTGCCGCCGTTGCCGGGCTGCTGCTGCTCGGCCTGTCAGCCGTGACGTTGTGGCGGTCCCGCCGACTCGACGACAGCAGGACACGTCGGTACATCCGGCGTACGGTCAAGGGCGCCGTCACGGTGGCCCTCATGATGGAGGTCGTCATGATCCTCGGCTTCAGCTACGCGATCACCCACGTCTCGCGCGCCGAGCTCCAGACCCCGCACCTCGGGACCGCCCATGAGAACGTCACCCTCACGACGACAGACGGACTGCATCTTGAGGGCTGGTACATCCCGTCCCGCAACGGCGCGGCGGTCATCGCCTTCCCCGGGCGCAAGGGCCCGCAGGCTCATGCCCGGATGCTCGCGGAGCACGGATACGGCGTGCTGCTGTTCGACCGTCGGGGCGAAGGCGCCAGCGACGGAGACGGCAACCTCTTGGGCTGGGGTGGCGCGCGCGACATCGATGCCGCCGTCGACTTCCTCAAGAAGCGCGCCGACGTCGATCAGGGCCGCATCGGGGGCATCGGGTTCTCCGTCGGCGGAGAGCTCATGCTCGAGGCGGCGGCCAAGAACAAGGACATCGCTGCTGTCGTGTCGGAAGGCGCTGGGACTCGGACGCTGAGCGAGCAGATTCAGGAGTACGACGGGTTCGACCTGGTCCGCGGATTTCACCAGATGGTGACCCTGAACGCCGGGACCGCCCTGTTCTCGGGTGACCTGCCGCCCGAGAGCCTGACGGACCTGGCCCCGCGCATCGCACCGCGACCGACCCTCATGATCTGGGCGCCCAACGGCGGCAACAAGGAGACCATGTCGCCGGAGTACGCCCGACTCATCGGCCCGTCCGCCAGCGTCTGGGAGATGGACGACGTCAAGCACATCCGTGGGCTGCAGACCCACCCGGAGGAGTACGAACGCCGCGTCGTGGGCTTCTTCGACCAGGCTCTGCCGGCCCAGCCGTGACGGTCAGCCGCAGACGGCGCCGTCTGCGGCTGAGCTGACGAGCTTGCGGTACTTCGCGAGGACACCCGTCGTGTACTTGGGCGGCATGGGCTCCCACCCGACCTTGCGAGCCTCGAGCTCCTCGGCGTCGACCTCGACCTCGAGGGTCCGGTTGGCCATGTCGAGGACGATCGGGTCGCCATCCTTGACGAACGCGATGGGGCCGCCGTCGACCGCCTCGGGAGCGACGTGGCCGACGCAGAGTCCGGTCGTGCCGCCGGAGAAGCGCCCGTCGGTCAGCAGCAGGACATCCTTGCCGAGACCGGCGCCCTTGATGGCACCGGTGATCGCCAACATCTCACGCATGCCGGGTCCGCCCTTGGGACCTTCGTTGCGGATCACCACGACATCGTTGGCGACGATCGTGCCATCCTCGAGCGCATCCATCGCGGCGCGCTCGCCGTCGAACACCCGAGCCGTTCCGCGGAACACGTCGGAGTCGAATCCGGCGCTCTTGACCACGGCGCCGTCGGGAGCGAGCGAGCCCTTGAGGATCGTCAGGCCACCGGTCTTGTGGATCGGGCGGTCCATCGTTCGGATGACGTCACCGTCGAGCTTCTCGGTGATGCCGGCAAGGTTCTCGGCCATGGTCCTGCCGGTCACCGTCATGACGTCGCCGTGCATCAGGCCGGCATCCAGGAGCGCCTTCATGATGACGGCGGTGCCGCCGGCCTTGTCGACGTCGTTCATGACGTAGCGGCCGAACGGCTTGAGGTCGCCCAGGTGCGGGACCTTGTCGCCGATGCGGTTGAAGTCCTCGAGCGTGAGGTCGACCTCGGCCTCGCGGGCGATTGCGAGCAGGTGGAGCACGGCGTTGGTCGACCCGCCGAGCGCCATCGTCACGGTGATCGCGTTCTCGAAGGCTTCCTTGGTCATGATCTGTCGCGCCGTGATCCCCTTGCGGAGGAGCTCGACGACAGCTTCGCCGGAGGCGATCGCGAAGTCGTCACGTCGGCTGTCGATCGCCGGCGGGGCGGCCGATCCGGGCAGGCTCATGCCGAGGGCCTCAGCGGCTGTCGCCATCGTGTTGGCGGTGAACATGCCGCCGCACGCACCCTCGCCGGGACAGATGGCGCGCTCGATCTTGTCGACCTCTTCGCGAGTGATGAGCCCCTTGATGCACGCGCCGACGGCCTCGAAGGCGTCGATGATCGTGACGTCCTTGCCATCGACGTTGCCCGGCATGATCGAGCCGGCGTAGAGGAACACGCTCGCCAGGTCGAGGCGTGCCGCGGCCATCAGCATGCCGGGCAGGCTCTTGTCACAACCGGCGAGGAGGACTGATCCGTCGAGGCGTTCGGCCATCATGACGGTCTCGACCGAGTCGGCTATGATCTCGCGGCTCACCAAGGAGAAGTGCATGCCCTCATGGCCCATCGAGATGCCGTCAGAGACCGAGATCGTGCCGAACTCCAGCGGGTAGCCTCCGCCGCTGTGCACACCGGTCTTGACGGCCTTGGCGAGGCGGTCGAGGGACAGGTTGCACGGGGTGATCTCGTTCCAGCTGGACGCGACGCCGATCTGGGGCTTCTCCCAGTCGTCGTCGCCCATGCCGACCGCGCGGAGCATGCCTCGCGACGCGGTGGCCTCGAGGCCATCGGTGACGGTGCGGCTGCGGGGCTTGATGTCGATCGGGTTCTCGGAGGCCATGCCCCAAGATTACGGCTCAGTCCGTGGCGCCCGTCGAGCAGGATCGGTATCAGCCACTGGCTTGATTGCGGCCGATATCAGCCCTGCGCTACAGCAGCGGCACGAAGATCAGCGCGACTGCCCAGCTGACGAAGCTGCCCACCAGGACGTACTCGGCCTTGCGACCGGCGACGTCGCGCGAGATCTCGGGGAATCGGAGGATGCCCTTGGCCGCGACGACGGCGGTCAACGCGGCGTACTGCCCTGACAGTGCCATCGCGAAGATGAAGATCCGCTCGATCGGCCCGAGCACCCGGCCGCCCTTGAGCGTCTGCTCGCTCGCCATGACCCCGGCGTCGGTGCCGGCCAGCACCATACGCACGATGATGTTGGCCGACTCGACCAGGAACACCAGGCAGCCGACTGTCAGTGCGAATCGTTCGAACGAGATGCCATGCAGCGACTGGAGCTCGAGGGAGTCGTACCAGTCCGTGAGCCAGCCGCCGTCCACGTGAAGCCTGGCGCTGCCGGCCAGGATCGAGGTCACGGCAAGCCCAAGCCCGACGATCGGCCACGGGTATGCCCGGTCGACCGGGGTCGACGCAACCCACGCGATGATCGCGACGATGCCGATCGGCGCCCACCACCAGTCGACGCCGGTGCCCCAGACCGCGAGCACTGTGACCACAGCGCCGACGACCGACGCCCGAACGAGTGCAGGTCGATCGGCGGGACGGTCCTGGGGGCGCGCGAAGTCGGCGAGGCCGATCGCGAGGAGCAGGGCAGCGAGGAGGATCAACGCAGAACCTCGGCGCTGCCGAGCAGCGCGAGCGCGCCATTGCGTTGCAGGTTCTGGGACACCGCAGACTGCGAGATGCCCTCCGCGTTGGCCAGCTCCACCTGTGTCCGTCCTTTCAGCAGTCCCAGCGCGAGTCGCCGGCTGCGGTCGTTCATGCCGCTGACGATCTCGTCGCGGCACATCAGCAGTGCGTTGGTCAGGCCCACCGGAGGAAAGTCCCCCGCCCTCCCCTCGGCCACGCCGTACCAGCTGCGTAGCGACCGGTGTCGCCGCACCTCGCGCGCCTTGGCCTCGACGATCGCGTCACGGGCGGCCCACCACGCGGGACCGTCCTGCATCGGACCGTAGTCGCTCCTGCCGACGCTTTGCCAGGTGCCCGCGCCCAGCCCGAAGCGGCAGTCGAGCGGATGCGGCAATGCCAGCCTCAACAGCAGCGTCGCCTGCAGGGCCGCGGACAGGTCGACGTACGCAGCCTGGCTCTCGTCGCCGATCGTGGCCGCGAGGGGCTGCAACGCGGGGACGATCTCGTTGACCTCGGCGAGGGCGGCCACGAAGTCCTGCTGGGCGGCGGCCCGATCGGGTTGCTTGCGGGAGCCGACCAGGTCCACGATGACGGCTATGCCGACGTGTTCGGTCATGAATATAAGGCTATCACTGAACTTGCCAAGATATAAGCCATTGGCTACCTCACCGCCCGTGATCAGGACGAGGCGACGGCTCATTAGTGTGAGCCTGTGACCATCACGTTCGTCAGCACCTCATGGGCCCTCGAGCTCGACGCCGATCTCCCGCTCCTCCTCGAGGCAGCCGCCCACCGCGGGATCGACGCCGAGATCACGCTCTGGGACGACACCACGGTCGACTGGAACGCGTACGACGCCGTGGTCGTCCGCTCGTGCTGGGACTACACCACCCGACGCGATGAGTTCCTGGCCTGGGCGGCGTCGGTCCCCCGCCTGCACAACACTCACGAGGTGCTGGCGTGGAACACCGACAAGATCTATCTCCAGCAGATCGAGGCAGCCGGCGTGCCGATCATCGAGACCCGCTGGAACGTCGCTGATGGCGGCGACCTCGGCGACCACGCCGAATGGGTCGTCAAGCCCACGGTCTCGGCCGGCTCGTTGGACACTGCACGCTGGGAGTCCCCCGCCGACGTCTATGCCCACAGCGCGACTCTGGTCGGCGCCGGGCGTACGTCCATGACGCAGCCCTACATCGCCTCGGTCGACGATGAGGGCGAGACCGCGATGCTGTTCTTCGGAGGCGAGTTCTCCCATGCGATCCGCAAGGGCCCGATCCTGGTGCGGGGTGAGGGCATTCGCCAGGACCGCGACGGGCGCGGCGACAACGACGTACGGACGCCAACCCCAGCGCAGCACGAGGTCGCGGCAGCCGCCCTTGCCGCGGTCGATGAGGTCCTCGGACACGCGGCCGACCCGCTCTATGCCCGGGTCGACCTGGTCACCGGCGCCGACGGATCTCCGCTGGTCATCGAGCTCGAGCTCGCCGAGCCCTACCTGTTCCTGACGCTGGCCGAGGGTGGCGCAGGCCGACTCGTGGACGCCATCGCAGCACGGATCTAGACTGCTGGTCAGGGACTGGGGGCACTAGGAGGCTCCCATGACTCGTCGGACGTACGCCGCTGTCGCACTGGTCTGCGCCACGTTCCTCGCCGGCTGCTCCGGGAGTGATGAACAGGACCCGGCAAAATCCAAGTCGAGCGTGCCAGCCGATCGCATGGTGGACGTCGGCGGTCGCTCGCTGCACCTGCACTGCGAGGGTTCAGGCACGCCCACCATCGTCTTCGAATCCGGACTCGACGGGGAGGAGTCGGCCTGGAACGACATCGCGGCCGAGTTCAAGGCCGATTCGCGCGTATGCACCTACAGCCGGGCCAACATCCCACCGAGCGACGAGCGGCCTGGAATGCACACCGCGGCGGACAGCGCCGCCGACCTCGACGCGATGCTGGAGGCTTCCAAGGAGAAAGGGCCGTACGTAGTCGTGGGATTCTCGATCGGCGGCCTGATCACCCAGCTCTACGCCGCAGAACACCCCCAGAACGTCGCAGGGCTCGTGCTGGTGGAGGCCAACCATCCCGAGGAGTCCGAGCAGTTCGAACAACACCTCACGCCTGAACAGATCGAGGAGGACCGCGCCCAAGCCAATACCAACACCGAGCGCCTCGATCTGGTCGCCAGCTTCACGCCGGCGCATCCCGTTGCGCTCCCGGAGGTCCCACTGGTCGTCGTGACCGCCGGGAAGTCGGAGCCCTGGCCCCCAGGTTGGGATGACCAGGTCTTCGATCGCCTCCGCGCCGCGCAGCAGAAGGAACTCGCGGCATCAGTGCCAGGTGGGACGCAGGTCATCGCCAAAGAGAGCGGGCACGACGTCCCGCACGACCAACCCGAGATCGTGGTCTCGGCGATCTCAACGGTGCTCGGAGCTGTGCAAGACAAGGATCTGGGGAATTGATTGCGGCGGGTCGACCCGCCGTGGACAATCAGCGCTTGTGAAGTCACCCGCGGCCGCCTTCGTCCGCTACTACGACGTCGAGAGCGCCGACGGCACCCGCCTCCGGGCCTGGACCAACGATGCCGAAGGGCCGACGGTCTTCCTGTCGAACGGCCTCGGCACCAATCCCCACGCGTGGCCCTCGCTCCTGCGGCCCGACTGCGGCGTGCACGTCGTCTCGTGGAACCACCGCGGCGTCGGCGGATCGGAGCGACCGCCGAACGGCCGGGTCGACCTCGATGCGTTCGTCGAGGACGCGCTGGCGGTCATGAACGACGCGGGCATCGACTCAGCGGTCGTCGCTTCCTGGTCGGCCGGTGTCACGATCGCGTTCGAGCTGGCCGGTCGTCACCCCGAACGGGTCAAGGGGATCCTCGCCGTGGCAGGAGTGCCGGGCAACACGTTCGCCACGATGCTGGCTCCCCTGCGCCTGCCACCGGTCGTCTCGAAGCAGCTCATGGTCGGCCTCGCGCGTACGGCAGGGGCTTCTGGCCGTGCGCTGGCACCACTGACCCGGCGGATCCCGTGGACCAATGCGACGGCCAACATGCTCCGCATGACCCGGCTGATCAACCCGTCGGCGGACACCGCCGAGCTGCGGACGCTGATGCAGGAGTTCTGCACGACGCATCCCTCGTGGTACGCCAAGCTCGCCCTCGGGGTGTCGGAACACCGGCGGGTGTCACTGTCGAACATCACGGTGCCGGTGACATTCATCGCCGGCAAGTGGGACATGCTCACCGGCGCGCGCGACATGCTCTCGGCGTCCGACCGGCTCGCGGGGTCACGCTATCTCGAGCTCGATGCGACGCACTTCATCCCGATCGAGTTCCCCGACCTCGTCCTCGACGAGCTCAAGCACCTGATCGCCCGCACCGCCTGACTCGCCTCAACCTCCGCGATTTGTGACGGAGTGCACGGGTTCGCTGTCCCCAAGGCGTGCAGATCGTCACAAATCGCGGGGGCTGAGGATCAGGTGAGCTTTTCGAGGATCAATTCGCGGACCCGGCCGGCATCGGCCTGACCGCGCATCTCCTTCATGACGGCACCGATCAGCGCGCCCGCAGCAGCCTGCTTGCCGTCGCGGATCTTCTGCGCGGCATCAGGGTCACCCGCGATCGCCCGGTCGACCGCTTCGCCGAGCGCACCGTCGTCAGAGACGACCTCGAGCTGGCGTCCGACGATGACCTCTTCAGGCGTGCCCTCGCCGGCGATGACACCGTCGAACACCGAGCGCGCGAGCTTGTCGTTGATCCGGCCGGCGTCGATCAGCGCCTGGATCTCGGCGACCTGCAGCGGGGTGATGCCGAGCGAGTCGAGATCGGCGCCCTGCTCATTGGCACGACGAGCCATTTCGCCGAGCCACCACTTGCGGGCGGCCTGGGGGCTGGCGCCTGCCTCGATCGTCTCGGCGACGAGCTGGAGCGCGCCGGCGCCGATCGTGTCGCGCATCTCGAGGTCTGTGAACCCCCAGTCGGCCTGCAGGCGCGCGCGGCGTACGGCCGGGGGTTCCGGCAAGGTGGCCCGCAGCTCCTCGACCCACTCGCGTGACGGCGAGACCGGCGCGAGGTCGGGCTCGGGGAAGTAGCGGTAGTCGTCGGCGTCCGACTTCTCGCGACCCGAGGACGTCGTGCCGGTGTCCTCGTGGAAGTGACGGGTCTCCTGCAGCACCGAGCCGCCCGCGTCGAGGATGCCCGCGTGGCGCGAGATCTCGTAGCGGACCGCGCGCTCGACGGAGCGGAACGAGTTGACGTTCTTGGTCTCCGAGCGCGTGCCCAGCGTCGTCGAGCCCTTGGGCTTGAGCGAGAGGTTGACGTCGGCGCGCAGCGAACCCTGGTCCATGCGTACGTCGGAGACCCCCAGGCCGCCGATCAGGTCACGGACGTACGACACGTACGCACGCGCGACCGCCGGAGCCTTGTCGCCGGGCACCTCGATCGTGCGGGTCACGATCTCGATCAACGGGATGCCGGCGCGGTTGTAGTCGACCAGCGAGAAGTCGGCGCCGTGGATGCGACCCGTCGAGCCGCCCACGTGCAGCGACTTGCCGGTGTCCTCCTCCATGTGTGCCCGCTCGATCTCGATCCGGTAGGTCTCGCCGTCGACCTCGACGTCGACGTGTCCGTCGAACGCGATGGGCTCGTCGTACTGGGAGGTCTGGAAGTTCTTGGGCATGTCCGGGTAGAAGTAGTTCTTGCGCGCGAACCGGCACCACTCGGCGATCTCGCAGTTGAGCGCGAGGCCGATCCGGATCGCCGACTCGATCGCCTTGGCGTTGACGACCGGAAGGGCGCCGGGCAGCGCGAGGCACACCGGGCACACCTGCGTGTTCGGCTCGGCGCCGAACTCGGTCGGGCAGCCGCAGAACATCTTGGTCGCGGTGTTGAGCTCGATGTGGATCTCTAGTCCGAGAACTGGGTCATAGCGCGTAAGGGCCTCATCCACCGGAACAAGGAGCCCAGCCATGTCGGTACTCACATCATCACCTCCAGATCGGGTGCCTGGGCAAGCATGGGGCCGCCCCACTTGTCCTCGAGGAGCTTCTCGAGGGCCGCGCCGGCGTTGTAGAGCCGGTCGTCGGCTTTCTGAGGTGCGAGGAACTGCAGGCCGACAGGCAAGCCGTCCTCCTCCGCAAGCCCCACGGGGAGTGACAGACCCGGGATGCCGGCAAGGTTGGCCGGGATCGTGGCCACGTCCTGGAGGTACATCGACAGCGGGTCGTCGAGCTTCGCGCCGAGGGTCCATGCCGTCGTCGGTGAGGTCGGCGAGACGAGAACGTCGACCTGCTCGAACGCCGACGCGAAGTCGCGCGCGAGCAGCGTGCGTACCTTCTGCGCCGACCCGTAGTAGGCGTCGTAGTAGCCGCTCGACAGGGCGTAGGTGCCGACGATGATGCGGCGCTTGACCTCATCGCCGAAGCCCGCATCGCGGCTCGACGCCATGACCTGCTCGGCGCTGGGGTCGTCGGCACCGGCGGGCGGGACGCGTACGCCGTAACGCATCGCGTCGAACCGGGCGAGGTTGCTGCTCGCCTCGCTCGGCATCACGAGGTAGTAGGCCGCGAGGGCGTACTCGAGGCTCGGGAGCGACACTTCGACGACCTCGGCACCTGCGGAGGTCAACAGCTCGACAGCCTCGTGGAATCGTGACATGACACCGGGCTGGAAGCCCTCGACGCCCATGCCCCCACCATTCAATTCAGTGACGATGCCGATCTTGAGCCCCTTGACGTCGGCGCGGCGCGCGGCCGCGACGACGAGCGGTGCGGGAGCGTCGATGCTGGTCGAGTCCATCGGGTCGTGACCGCCCATGAGCTCGTGCAGCAGGGCGGCGTCAAGGACCGTGCGCGTGACGGGTCCGGCCTGGTCGAGGCTGCTGGCCAGCGCCACGAGGCCGTAGCGGCTGATGCCTCCGTACGTCGGCTTGACGCCGACCGTGCCGGTCAGTGCGCCGGGCTGGCGGATCGAGCCGCCGGTGTCCGTGCCGATCGCGAGCGGTGCTTCGAAGGCAGCGACGGCGGCAGCCGAGCCGCCACCGGAGCCGCCCGGGATGCGGGTCCGGTCCCAGGGGTTGCGGGTGGGTCCGTAGGCCGAGTGCTCCGTCGACGAACCCATCGCGAACTCGTCCATGTTGGTCTTGCCCAGGATCGGCAGGCCGGCAGCCTTGATGCGCTGCGTGATGGTGGCGTCGTAGGGCGGGATCCAGCCGTCGAGGATCGCCGAGCCGCAGGTCGTGGGCATGCCCTTGGTCGCGACGATGTCCTTGACCGCGATCGGTACGCCGGCCAGCGCGTGCAGGCCTTCTCCGGCGGCGCGGCGGGCGTCGATGTCGGCGGCAGTCGCCAGGGCGCCCTCGCCGTCGACGTGCAGGAACGCGTGGATGTCGCCGTCGACCGCCGCGATGCGGTCGAGCTGGGCCTGGGTGGCCTCGACGCTCGAGACCTCCTTGCTGGCCAGCTTGGCGGCGAGCTCAGATGCGCTGAGGCGGGTCAGATCTGTGGTCATCAGTCCTCCCCGAGGATCTTGGGGACGAGAAACCGCTGCTGCTCGGCCGCGGGGGCGCCGGCGAGCGCCTCCTCAGGCGTCAGGCACGGGACGACGACGTCCTCACGGAAGACGTTGTTGACCGGGAGCGGGTGGCTCATCGCCTCGACGTCGTCGCCGGCAGCCTGCTGGACGACCGCGACATGCTCGAGGATGGCGGGCAGCTCGGCGGCGAGATGGTCGAGCTCGGCCTCGCTGAGGTCGATGCGGGCGAGGCCGGCCAGATGGCTGACGTCGGCGCGCGAAATACCCTTGGCGGGCTCAGACATACAGATCCTTGCGGGTGGAGTCGGGGGTACCGATCCATCCTAGTGACCGTCGCGGCACGCTCAGGACTGGGAGCGTGCGATGAGTGCCTCGATGCCGTCGAGCATGACCTCGAGGTCGAAGCGGTACTCAGCGAACGGGTCGCCGCCCGGCTCGGGCTCATCGGCTTCGCCGGACCAGGCCATCCGGTGCAGGCGCGGAAAGCGCTCCTCCTCGACCACGTCGCGCAGGATCGCGGTGTAGTCGACCGGCTTGGCGCCGGCCCCCATGGCCTGTTGCGCGTCGAAGGCCATACGAGCGTCGATCAGCGCGTGGGACGCAATGAGGCCGAGGACGCGCATCTTGTCGCCGTCGCTCAGGCCGGTGTCGTCGAGCGCCTCGAGGCCGCGCTCCATCCAGGTCAACGAGTTGGGCGCCAATGGCGGGGTCGCCATCGGCATCTGGACGATCCAGACGTTGCGGGCGATGGCCTCCCGCTGAGCCATCGCCCAGCCGTGCAGCCGGCTGCGCCACGACTCCCCTTCGAGCTCGAACTCCAGGACTCCGTCGGCGCTCGCGTTCCACATCAGCTGCAGCAGCTCGTCCTTGTTCGTCACGTAGCGATAGAGCGACATCGTGGTGAACCCGACAGCCTTGGCGACGCGTGCCATCGAGACCGCGGCGAGCCCCTCGGCGTTGGCGATGTCGATTGCGGCGGCGACGATCGCCTCGACATTGAGTCCGGGCTTGGGGCCACGCCGACCGACCTCGCGGCGACCCCACAGCAGGTCGAGGCCCGGCGGGAGGACGGTCTGGTCGTCGGATTCAGCCATGATCACACCCTTCCAGATGGCTTCTTGCGACTTTCAGTGTACGTCATATACAGTTTCGTGTATGACATACACAGTTACCGCTTCAGGCATCCGCAAGGCATACGGGGAGCACGTGGTCCTCGACGGCGTCGACCTCGACGTCGCCTCCGGGTCCGTGTTCTCGCTGCTGGGGCCCAACGGCGCCGGCAAGACCACCCTGGTCCGCATCCTCGCGACGCTCCTGGCCCCCGACTCGGGTTCCGCCACGATCGCCGGCCACGACCTGGTCTCCGACCCGGTCAGCGTCCGCGGGGTCATCAGCCTCACCGGCCAGTACGCCGCGGTCGACGAGGTCCTCACCGCCGAGGAGAACCTGCACATGATGGCGCAACTGAGGCACCTGCCCCGCAAGGCCGCCCGGCAGCGGGTTGAGGAGCTTCTCGTCGAGTTCGACCTCGTCGATGCGAGATCCCGCCGGGTCGGCACGTTCTCCGGCGGCATGACCCGCCGGCTCGACCTCGCGATCAGCATGATCGAGCGCCCTGAGCTGCTGTTCCTCGACGAACCGACGACAGGCCTCGACCCGCGCAGCCGGGAGCAGGTGTGGGGCACCGTGCACCGCCTCGTCGACGACGGAGTCACGATCCTGCTGACGACGCAGTACCTCGAGGAGGCCGACCAGCTCGCCGACCGCATCGCTGTGCTCGACGGCGGCTCGATCGTCGCCGAAGGGACGGCCGCCGAGCTCAAGTCGACGATCGGCGGTGAGTTGCTGCGCATCGAGCTCGCGGACGACGAGTCGTACGTACGGGCGACGGCTCACCTGGGCGCGGAGCGTACGGACGAGCGGCTCCGCAGCATCGAGGTGCCGACCGACGGCTCCCCCGCCGAGATCCTTGCGCTGTTGGCCCGGCTCGAGCGCGAAGGTCTCGCCGTACGCAAGGTCACGACGGTCCACCCGAGCCTCGACGACGTGTTCTTCTCCCTCACCGAACGACCCGCCGCATGATCACCACGACACCGACAAGGAAACCCCTCATGACGATCTCCACAGCCGTGCTCGACTCCCGCGTGATGGTCACGCGCAGCGTCCGTCGCTCGTTCCGCGACCCCGAGGCGTTCTTCACGGCCCTGATGCTGCCCGTGATCCTGATGCTGATGTTCGTGTACGTCTTCGGCGGCGCGATGAACACCGGCGGCGACTACGTCGACTACGTCGTGCCGGGACTCTTGCTGTTGTGCGCCGGGTTCGGCGCCGGCACGACGTCGGTCAGCGTCGCCCAGGACATGAGCAACGGGATCGTCGACAGGTTCCGCTCGATGCCGATCCACGGCTCCTCGGTCATGGTCGGGCACATCGTGGCGAGCATCGTGCGCAACCTCATCGCCACCGCCCTGGTGATCGGCGTGGCACTGCTCGTCGGCTGGCGACCCAACGCCTCACCGCTTGAGTGGGTCGCCTCTTTCGGTGTGGTCCTGATGTTCATTCTCGCGATCTCGTGGCTCGCGGCAACCGCCGGACTACTCCTCGGCAGTCCCGAGGCAGCCAACGGGTTCTCGATGATCCTCATGTTCCTGCCATACGTCAGCACGGCCTTCGTTCCGGCCGACACGATGCCCTCGTGGATGCGCGGGTTCGCCGAGCACCAGCCGCTCACCCCGGTCATCGAGACGCTGCGCGGCCTGTGGATGGGTACGCCGATCGGCAACCAGGCGTGGATCGCAGCGGCGTGGTGCGCCGGCATCCTGGTCGTCTCGATCCCGACATCGGCGTGGCTCTTCGGCCGGCGCACGTTGAGATAGGGATCAGGTGCGGGCGAGGGGCTCTCCGCGCAACGGCCTGGCGGCCTGGGCGCGGCTCTCGTTGTCGCGGACGCGGGGCTCGTAGTGCGAGAAGAACACCTTCCCGACCAGGTCGCGTCGACTGTGTACGCCCGTCTTGTCGAACACGCTCTTGAGGTGCTGCTGGACCGTCTGCGCTGACACGTGGAGCGCCGCTGCGATCTCGGTCGTCGCGTTGCCCTGGAGGACGAGGCGGGTGACGTCCTGCTCGCGGTCGGTGAGCCCGTATGCCGACATCAGCAGCGACGCGATCCGCGCCGGATGCGCCGGCTCGATGATGACGGTCACCCGGCGAGGTCCGCCGCCGGTCACGAGGGTCGCCCCGTGCAGGACCACCCATACGCCGGACTTCGTCAGCACGCGGGCCACGGCTGCGGGCCGGTCGGCTTGCTTCAGGGCCTGGCCCGCGACCGCCAGCACCGATGGAGGCAGGATCCCGGCGTCCCAGTCCCCGTCGGGGAGGTCTGACAGCCATCGCCGGGCGCCGGGGGTCAGCGAGTCGACCTCCCAGCTCTCGGTGAGCACGACCAGGCCCGGGCCGTCGGGCGACTCGGGGTCGGTCGCCTGGCCGACCAGCAGAGCGCGCCGCGCGCCTTCGGCCAGCAACGGTGAGACGGTCTCGATGAACGCGAAGTCCTCGGCATCGAACGGCGCCTGGCCCGTCTCGCGGTAGAGCCCGAGCGCGCCCCAGACCGCCCCGCGATCCGTGCGAAGTGCGGCGATCAGCTCCTGGTCACCGCCGTAGACCATGTTCTCGTGCCAGCGAGGGCTGCTCGACGGGTTGCCTCCAGTGGCCTCGAACAGGGTCGAGATCCCCCGCTCGGAGCGCGCCACGTCTGCCAGCTGGTTGACGTCGTCCTCGTAGTACTCCGCGGCCAGCCACTCCGGCGGCAGCTCGGGCAGGTCCTCGCTGAAATGGCTGGTGACCAGCAACGATGCCGGGTCCATGGTGTACCAGCACGGCGCCATGTAGTGCGGGACGGCGGTCATGAACACATCGGAGGCCGCACGCCAGAACGACACCAGGTCGAGGCCCTGGCCGGAGAGCTGTGCGAGTCGATCAACGGCCCGCTGCTTCGCGTACGCGTTCATCCCATCAGGTTAGGTGTCGCTCCCTCTAGCACCTACCACTTTTGTGGAATGGGCATGGCCCTCAGACGTACCTACGGTCGATAGCGACCGACCACACGTTGAGGAGACACCATGACGACACATACCGACAGCGGTCCGAGGGCCCAGGTGCTCGGCCCCCAGGACGGCCAGATTCTCGGCTCCCCCGAGGGGGTGCGAGACCGCTTCATGATCAACGTCACCGACACCGGCGGCGGCTTCTCGCTTGTGGAGCACCTGTTGGCTCCGCGATCGCTCGCCGCACCGGTGCACCGCCACAGCCGTGAGGACGAGTACACGTTCGTCCTCGAGGGGCAGCCCGGGATCCTCGTCGGCGAGCAGGAGGTGTTCCCCGGCGTCGGCGACCTGGTGTCCAAACCGCGGGGGCAGTGGCACACGTTCTGGAACGCGGGAGACGCGCCCGCACGTGTCCTGGAGATCATCTGCCCGGGCGGCCTCGAGGAGCTGTTCAAGGTGCTCGGCCTGATGACCCACGAGCCGGAGCCGGAGGAGATGGCCGCCATGGCCGCCGGCTACGGGTGCGAGGTCGACTTCGAGACCACTGGTCCCCTGATGGAGCGGCACGGGCTCAGCTTCTGAGGGGTGCCCCGTTGAGATAACTGGATTCTCTGGGAGGATGCGGGGATGACCGAGTCACGCCTGACGCAGTTCCGCAACGGCCCCCACACCTTCGACGTCATCGACAGCGGCCCGCTGGACGGGACGCCCGTGGTGCTCCTGCACGGCTTCCCGCAGCGGGCTTCGTCGTGGAACGCGGTCGCTGAGCTCCTGCACGAGCGGGGCCTGCGAACGTATGCGCCTGACCAGCGGGGCTACTCCCCCGGCGCCCGGCCGCGGTCGCGGTTCGCGTACGGCATAGGTGCGCTGGTGTCGGACGTCGTGGCGCTCATTGACGCGATCGGCGCCCCGCGCGTGCACCTCGTCGGTCACGACTGGGGCGCGGCCGTCGCGTGGTCCGTCGCGGCCAACCATCCTGACCGTCTTGCGACGCTGACCGCGGCCTCGGTCGCCCACCCGGCGGCGTTCGCGAGGTCGCTGCTGACCAGCAGCCAGGTCCTGAAGTCGTACTACATGGCGCTGTTCCAGCTCCCCGTCCTGCCGGAACGCGTGCTCGCCAGCGGCCGCGCTGATGCCGCCCTCCGCAAGGGCGGGATGAGTCGCGAGATGGTCGAGCGGTTCCACACCGAGATCGTCGACTACGGCGCACTGCGAGGCGGGCTCGGCTACTACCGCTCGATCTTCCGCGCCTCTCCCGGGCAGCTCGGCAAGAAGATCTCCGTGCCCACGACGTACGTGTGGAGCGATGACGACGTGGCGCTCGGCCGCAAGGGCGCGGAGATCAATCATCGATGGATGACCGGGCCGTACGAGCTGGAGATCTTCGAGGGCGCGACCCACTGGCTGCTCGACGAGCGGCCCGCCGAGCTGGCCGCCAGCATCATCAAGCGAGTCGGCATCTAGGCTGCGTCCCATGCCTCCCGCCAAGCCTGAGGACGTCGGAATCCTCGACGCAATCGCCTTCTTCGTCGAGCTCGCGATGGTCATCCTGCTGATCTTCGCTGGTCACGGCCTCGCCGGCGGATGGCAGGGCTGGGCGCTTGGCGCATTCCTTGCCTTCGTCGCAGTGGGCATCTGGGCCCAGTGGATGGCACCGACCTCCGACAAGCGACTGGACAACCCGACCCGGTTCGTCGTGCAGGCCATGATGTTCGCGACCGTGGGGCTGTACGCCGCGGCAGCGGGTCTGACGTGGTGGGGCATCGCCTTCGCGGCGATCGCGATCGCCGTGTTCGGTGCGCTCGCGCGCGCAGACCACTGATCCGCTCACTCAGAGTGGCAGCGAGCGTACGCTCGCGAATCGGCGCGTCGTGCCGTCGAACGGGTCGGTCAGCTCGAGCTCTGCGGCAAGCAGCTGGAGCGGCCGGCTGAAGTCGTCGACCGCAATGTCATGGACCGTCGGGTAGAGCGGATCGTCGACGATCGGGATGCCCAGCCCGTGCATGTGCAGGCGCAGCTGGTGCGTCCGGCCCGTGCGTGGTGTGAGCCGGTAGACCCCCACGTCACCCAGTCGTGACTCGAGCTCGACGAGCGTCTCGGCGTTGACCGGTGCGTCGACGACGACCTCGGCCCGCCAGGTGTCACGACGCTTCGTGATGTGGTCGCGGACCACGACCGGCAGCTCGAGCTCCGGGCGCACCGGCGCCAGCGCCCGGTACGTCTTGCGGACCGCGCCCTCCTGGAACAGCGTCTGGTAGGCACCGCGCCACCGGCGTTCCGTCGCCAGGAGCAGCAGGCCCGATGTGATGCGGTCGAGCCGGTGCAGCGGTGAGAGCTCGGGCAGGCCCAGCTCGTCGCGCAGGCGTACGACGACGCTCTGGCGTACGTGGCGACCGCGCGGGATCGACGACAGGAACGCCGGCTTGTCGACCACGACCAGCCGCTCGTCCTGATGGAGGACTTGGATCGCGCCCGGCACCTCAGCCTCGTCGGGCAGGTCGCGGTGGAACCACACGAACGTGTGCGGCGTGTAGGGGTGCTCCTCCGCGACGGCCCGGCCGTTGTCGTACACGAATCGCTCGTCGGCCAGCATCCCGGCGATGTCGACCCGCTCCGGCAGTCGCTCACGCAGCCACGCGCCCATCGTCGGCCACGGGTCCGGCCGGGGCTTGTCGCGGTCGGGCGTACGCAGCCACGCAGCGCCGAGCCCGTGGCGCGGCGGCAGCGGGGAGCGAGGAGGCACCTCTCGATGCTACGGGCCGGCCGATCCGGTCAGGAATCAAGAAGCGAGGGACGGCGTCGCGTACCTAGGCTCGGCGACATACCCACTCACGGAAGGACAGGAACCATGGCCAAGAACGCGACGTACGAAGGATTCACCGAAGAGGAGCGCGCCGCGATGAAGGACCGCGCGGCCGAGCTCAAGGGTGCCGCTCGTGGTGGTTCGGCTGCCAAGAAGGCCGAGGCCGACGACAAGGCTGTGCGCGACGCGATCGAGGCGATGCCCGAGGCCGACCGGGTCATCGCCGAGAAGCTGTACGCCATCGTCAGGGAGACGGCGCCCGACCTCGCACCCAAGACCTGGTACGGCATGCCCGCGTATGCGCGTGAGGGCAAGGTCGTCGTGTTCTTCAAGCCCGCCGCGAAGTTCAAGGTCAGGTACGCCGAGGTCGGGTTCAACGAGCACGCCCAGCTCGATGACGGCGAGATGTGGCCCACGGCGTTCGCCGTCGTCGCCATGAACCCGAGCATCGAGAAGAAGCTCACCGCCCTGGTCAAGAAGGCTGCCGGCTGACTGTCACATCGGCCGGGTTTGGTTCGTCATGTGTGCATTCGAGTCCAGAAAAACTTTCGGGAAGGCATCTCATGAGCACGTCTCTTGACACTCTCCGCCGTGACTTCGGCGGTGACATCATCGAACCGGGCCACGCCGACTATGAGCTCGCCAGCCGATCGGTGCTGGTCGCTGGCACCCCGGCGCACGTGCTGCGACCCGCGACCGTCGCCGATGTGCAAGCCGCCGTCGGGTTTGCCGCGGCAACCGGGCTCCCCTTGTCCATACGCGGTGGGGGTCACGGCTTCCCCGGCTTCGGCACCAACGACGACGGGATCGTCATCGATCTCGGCCGGCTCGCCGAGGTCGAGGTCATCGACGAGGAACGCCACCTCGTGCGGATCGGCGGCGGTGCCACATGGGGCCAGGTTGCCGACGTGCTGGCGCGTCATGGCCTGTCGATCTCCTCGGGCGACACCCGGAGTGTCGGCGTCGGCGGGCTCACCTTGAGCGGCGGCATCGGCTGGAAGGTCAGGAAGCACGGGTTGGCCCTCGACAACCTGGTCGCCGCAGAGGTGGTCACCGCGGGCGGCGATGTGCTGGAGGCCAGTGCGACCCAGCACCCCGACCTGTTCTGGGCGATCCGCGGTGGCGGCGGCAACTTCGGGGTCGTCACCGCCCTGGAGTTCGAGGCCCATCCGACGACGGACGTGTTCTTCGGCCGGATCGTCTTTCCGGCCTCCGAGGCGGCCGTCGTCCTGCAGGGGTGGGCCGACCACCTCCGCAATGCCCCCGACGAGCTCACCTCGACGGTCGAGTTCGCCAACCCGTTCGCCGGCGGGCCGGAGGCGCCGGTCGAGGTTCGCGTGGCCTTCGACGGTGACGACCCGGACCTGGCTGCTCAGGCCATCGACCCGATCCGCCGGCTCGGCACGGTCATCGAGGACGACGTCGCCTGCATTCCGGCTTCGGACATGCTCGTGGAGGGCATGGTGCCGCCGCCGGGCATGCGACTGGTCACGCGCAACGCATTCGTCGACAAGGAATCGGTGTCTGACGTCCTTCAGATCCTCGCGGACGTCGGCTCAGCCGCAGGGTCACCGTTCATCGCGGTGCGCAGCGTCGGCGGCGCGGTGGCTCGCGTGCCTGAGGACGCCACGGCATACGCGCACCGCCAGGCCGAGCTGATGTTCACGACGACGATCGGAGGCCCCGCACCGGTCGTCGACGCGGCTTTGCCGGGGCTCGACGCCGTCTGGAAGAGGCTCGCTCCGCACGTCAACGGCGCCTACGCCAACTTCCTGGCGTCGGCGACAGATGACGACGTGGCCGCGATCTATCCCGAGGAGACCTACCAGCGGCTCGCAGCGGTCAAGCGCGAGTACGACCCCGGCAACCTGTTCGCCCGCAACCACAACATCCGACCGGAGTAGGCCCCCCGCTGGGAGTGACGAGTTGCAGGCGACACGCCGCTGCGAGCCTGCAACTCGTCACGCTCACGGCGGAGGGCTCAGTCGCCGTCGCCGGCGGGCTCTTGGGGAGGCCCGTTGGAGAGGAGCTCCTCGAACCCTTCTTCGTCGAGGATCGGGACGCCGAGCTGCTCGGCCTTGTCGGCCTTGGACCCGGCTGACTCCCCCACGACGACGTAGTCGGTCTTCTTGGACACCGAGCCCGACGCCTTGCCGCCGTGGGCGATGATCGCCTCCTTGACCGAGTCGCGGGTGAACCGCTCGAGGGATCCGGTGACGACGATCGTGAGGCCCTCGAGCGTGCGTGGGACCGACTCGTCGCGCTCGTCGCGCATGCGTACGCCGGCCGCCTGCCACTGGTCGACGATGCCGCGATGCCAGTCGACGGTGAACCATTCGACGACGGCCTCGGCGATCGTGGGCCCGACACCGTCGACCGCGGCCAGCTCGGCGACGGACGCCTCGCGGATGCGGTCCATCGACGCGAAGTGCGTGGCCAGCGCGCGGGCGGCGGTGGGGCCGACGTGGCGGATCGACAGCGCGACGAGAACCCGCCACAGCGGCTGAGACTTGGCCTTCTCGAGGTTGTCGAGCAGGGCCAGGCCGTTCGCGCTGAGGACCCGCGGGCCGGCACCCCCGGCGAGCTCGCCCTTCTTGGCGGCACGGGTGTAGAGCGGGACCTGGAGCAGGTCGTCGGCGGTCAGCGAGAACAACTTGCCCTCGTCGACCAGCACACCGGCGTCGAGCAGCGCCGTGGCGCCCTCCCAGCCGAACACCTCGATGTCGAACGCTCCTCGGCCGCCGACGTGCGTCAGCCGCTCGCGCAGCTGGGATGGGCACGAACGGGTGTTGGGGCACCTGATGTCCTTGTCGCCCTCGCGCGCGGGCGCCAGCGGGGTGCCACACGACGGGCACTCGGTCGGCATCACGAACTCGCGCTCGGTGCCGTCGCGCAACGCCACGACCGGACCGACGATCTCGGGGATCACGTCACCGGCCTTGCGCAGCACGACCATGTCGCCGATCAGGACGCCCTTGCGCTTGACCTCGTGCTGGTTGTGCAAAGTCGCCATCTCGACGGTCGACCCCGCCACCCGGATGGGTTCCATGACGCCATAGGGCGTGACCCGTCCGGTGCGGCCGACGTTGACCCGGATGTCGAGCAGGCGGGTGTTGACCTCCTCTGGCGGGTACTTCCACGCGATCGCCCACCGCGGCGCCCGCGACGTCGAGCCGAGCCGGCGCTGGAGGTTGACCTGGTCGACCTTGACGACGACCCCGTCGATCTCGTGGATCACGTCGTGGCGGTGCTCGCCGTAGTAGTCGATGAACTCCTCGACCGCCTTGAGGTCGGGCAGCACCTTGGCCCGGTCACTCGTCGGCAGTCCCCACGCCTTGAGCGCGTCGTATGCCTCGCTCTGTCGCGTAGGCGTGAAACCCTCGCGGTAGCCGAGACCGTGGCACACCATCGACAGCGGCCGGCTCGCAGTCACCGACGAGTCCTTCATCCGCAGGGTGCCGGCGGCGGCGTTGCGGGGGTTGGAGAACGGCGTCTTGCCGGACTCGGCCCAGGCAGCGTTGAACTCCTCGAACGCCTTGGTCGGGAAGAACACCTCGCCGCGCACCTCGACGTAGGCCGGGATGGGGTACTTCTTGGTCTCGGTCAGGCGGTGCGGGATGGCGCCGATCGTACGGACGTTGGCCGTGACGTCCTCGCCGACCCGGCCGTCGCCACGCGTGACGCCGCGGGTCAGCACGCCGTTCTCGTAGGTCAGCGAGATCGCCAGGCCGTCGACCTTGAGCTCGCAGAGGAACTCGGCGTCGTCGACGCCCTCGCGGAGGATGCGGGCGTGCCAGCTCTCGAGCTCCTCGATCGAGAACGCGTTGTCGAGGCTGTAGAGGCGCTCACGGTGCTCGTATGCCTCGAACGTCGACGAGATCATGCCGCCGACCTGCTGCGTCGGCGAGTCGGGTGTGCGGAGCTCGGGCAGCTGCTCCTCGAGGCCCTCGAGCTCGCGGATCAGCTGGTCGTAGTCATAGTCGGAGATGACCGGTGCGTCGTCGCGGTGATAGCGCTGCCGATGCTCCTCGATCGTCTCGGCGAGCTCCTTGTGCCGCTGCCTCAGGTCGTCATCGGTCGCCATGCGTCGACTTTATCGCCGCGAGGTGACACTCGGCGCGTTGGTCGAGTCAGCCTGCCGCGACGCGCTGTGCCAGCTTGAGCGCCTGATGCGCCCACGCGGGCGATGCCCCGGCCAGCCCGCAGGTGGGCGTGACGACCAGGCGGTCGGCGTACGCCTCCTCGTCGAAGCCAAAGCGGCCGAAGAACGCTGCGATGCGCGTGAGCAGCGCCGTGTCGGTGACTCCCGTCGTGTCGGTCGAGGGGACCACGCCGAGCCACAGGTCGACGCCCTTCTCGAAGGACTCGGCCCAGACGTCGTCGGGGCGAGCCAGCGACAGGTCGAACGAGATCGCGGTGAATCCCGCGCCGGCGAGCAGCTCGACAGGTACGTCCGGCGCGCACGAGTGCACCGCCGGGCGTGCTCCGGAGCCGGTGATGGCGTCCACGACGAGCCGCAGCAGCGCGTCGGCCTCGGGTGGATGAACGCTGCGGTGGCGGGAGAAGCCGCTCGCGGTCGGGATGCCACCAGTGAGCACCGCGACGATCGACGGCTCGTCGACCTGGACAACGAGGTCAGCGTGCGGGAAGCGACGACGCGCGTCGGTGACATGCGTACGGAGGCCCTCCGCGAGCGACTCGGCCATCTCGCGCCGGGCACCGTGGTCGGCGAGCATCTTGTCGCCGCGGGGACGCTCCACGGATGCGGCGAGGGTCAGCGGTCCAGTGACCTGCAGCTTGAGCGGACCCTCGTGCGTACCGGCGAGCTCCTCGGCGACGTCGAGGTCCTGGGCGAGCAGGGAGCGGGCACGGCGCTGGTCGATACCCTCCCCCACGCCGACGCGCCAGCCATCAGGTTGCAGGTCGGCGTCGAGGCCATCCAGCACCGCGAGGGTGCGCCCGATCATGCCGGCGTGGATGCCGCGGGCCGGGAGCTCAGGGACGTACACGAAGTCGCCGACCTCCCCCATGACGAGGCGTAGTGACTCGGCGAAGTCGGTGCCCGGCATCGAGCCGATGCCGGTGGCGATGCTCATCTGGTTCCTTCGTCTGACGTTGGAGCGGTGACTTAGGGCCCAAAACGGTACGCGCGGTGGGCCCTAGGTCACCGCCCGCGACGCGCGGTGGGCCCTAACTCACCGCCACGCGGGCCGTACGACTGATGGTGGCCGAGCCGACGACGCGGGTGCCGTCGTAGATCACGCAGGCCTGCCCCGGCGCGATGCCGGTGGCCGGATCGTGGAGCTCGACGCGTACGTCGTCGCCATCCACGTGCACCGTTGCCCGGTGCTCGTCGCCGTGAGCGCGCAGCTGCACCGTGCAGTCGAGCGAGCCGGCCGGGGGCGTGCCGCACCACAGCGGCTTGATGCAGTCGAGCGCGTCGACGACGAGCGACTCGCGCGAGCCGACCGTGACGGTGCCGCTGACCGGTTCGATGTCGAGGACGAATCGTGGCTTGCCGTCGTCGGCCGGGATGCCGAGGCGCAGCCCGCGCCGCTGGCCGATCGTGAACGCGTACGCCCCGTCGTGCTCACGCAGCACCGTGCCGTCCTCATCGACGATCGTGCCGGGCTTTGGCCCGAGCTTCTCGCCGAGCCAGCCGGCGTTGTCGCCGTCGGGGATGAAGCAGATGTCGTGGCTGTCGGGCTTCTGCGCGACCTGGATGCCCCGGCGGGCTGCTTCGGCCCGCACGACGTCCTTGGTCGTGTCGCCGAGCGGGAACAGCGAGTGAGCCAGCTGCTCCTGCGTCAGCACGCCGAGCACGTAGGACTGGTCCTTGCCCATGTCGATCGCGCGGTGCATCTCGATCGTGCCGTCGGGGGCGGTCTCGAGCTGCGCGTAGTGCCCGGTCGCGACCGCGTCGAACCCCAGCGCGAGCGCCCGGTCGAGGACCGCGGCGAACTTGATCTTCTCGTTGCATCGCAGGCACGGGTTGGGCGTACGTCCGGCGGTGTACTCGGCGATGAAGTCGTCCACGACGTTGTCGGCGAACTCCTCGCTCATGTCCCACACGTAGAACGGGATGCCGAGCTCATCGGCGGCGCGGCGGGCGTCGCCGGCGTCCTCGATCGAGCAGCAGCCGCGGGCGCCCGACCGGTATGACCGAGGGTTGCGGCTGAGCGCGAGGTGCACTCCCGTGACGTCGTGGCCGGCGTCAACGGCTCGCGCGGCTGCGACCGCGGAGTCGACGCCACCGGACATCGCTGCGATGACCTTCATCGGCTGGTGGTTTCGAGGCTCCGCTTCGCTCCGCACCTCAACCACCGGTCCCGCCCCTGACCAACGAGGCCTTGTGCGCCCGCTGGCACACCGCCGGGAGCGCCTCGAGCAGCCGGTCGACATCGGCCTCCGTCGAGGTGTGACCGAGGCTGAACCGCAGCGATCCGCGGGCGGCGACTTCGTCGTAGCCCATCGCCAGCAGGACGTGACTCGGCTGGGGTACGCCCGCCGCACACGCCGATCCCGTCGAGCACTCGATGCCCTGGGCGTCGAGCAGCATCAGCATCGCGTCGCCCTCGCAGCCGGGGAAGGTCACGTGGGCGATGTTGGGCAGCCGGTGGTCGGCGCCAGGCTCGGGATCGCCGTTGATGACCGCATCGGGGACCACCCGCACGATGCCCTCGACGAGCCGGCGCCGCAGCCCCTCGATGCGCTCGACTGTCTCGGTCTGCCGGCCGATCGTGACGTCGACCGCGGCGGCGAACGCGGCGATCAGCGGGACGCTGAGGGTGCCAGAGCGCAGGTCGCGCTCCTGGCCGCCACCGTGCAGCAGCGGCGTCGCCTCGAGCTCGCGGCGGAACAGCAGCGCCCCGACGCCGACCGGGCCACCGAGCTTGTGCGCCGTGATCGTCATGGCGTCGAGCTCGCTCGCCGCGAAGTCGAGGGGCACGTATCCGGCGGCCTGCACGGCGTCGCTGTGCACCGGGATGTCGTGCTGACGGGCGATCTGCACGACGTCTGCGATCGGCTGGATCGTGCCCATCTCGTTGTTGGCCCACATCGTCGTGACCGCCGAAAGGGTCGAGGGGTCTCGGTCGACGCTCGCCCGCAGCTCGTCCACCAGGATCCGTCCCGTGGCGTCGACCGGCGTCATGTCGATCTCGGCGCCCTCGTGCTTGGCGAGCCAGGTGACCGGGTCGAGCAGTGCGTGGTGCTCGATCGAGCTGAACACGACCCGGTTGCGCGCCGGGTCCTGGGCACGCCGCGACCAGTAGAGACCCTTGATCGCGAGGTTGTTGGCCTCCGTGCCGCCGGAACAGAACACGACCTCGCTGGGTCGTGCGCCGAATCGCTCGGCGATCAGCTCGCGGGCCTCCTCGACGGTGCGCCGGGCCCCGCGCCCCGAGGCGTGCAGCGACGAGGCGTTGCCCGTGCGGGCCAGCTCCTCGGCCATCACCGCAATCGCCTCAGGGACCATCGGCGTCGTCGCCGCGTGGTCGAGGTAGGCCACCTGCTCAGGGTTGTTCATCGCTCAACAAGCGTAGCCCGGTGACACACGTCGAGCAGCCTCCGTCCGCGGGCGAACCAGCGCGGCCCCCGAGGGGCCGCGCCGGTCCCGTTTCACCCCGGGCTAGTTGCCACCCTCCTTGAGCGTCACGTCGATCGGCTTGTAGTCCTTGCCGTCGACGTCCACGCCCTCGTCCTTCAGCTCCTTGAGCGCTGCCTCGACGTACGTGTTGGAGTACGCCGACGCGGGCGGGGCCTTCGAGATGATCGTCGCACCGGTCTCGTTCTTGGTGCCGAGAGCGATGTCGACGGTCTGCTTCCAGGCCGCTTCGTCGACCATACCGACGCCGCCGGTCGAGGGCCAGATCAACTTGTTGATCTCGTTGGTCATCCACAGCTGGTGGCTCTCCCCGAGCTGAGAACCCGCAGCGGTGACGATCTTGGCGGCTTCTTCGGGGTTGTCCCGCGCGTAGACCCAGCCCTTGATCGAGGCCTTGATGAACTTGGTCGTCTGGTCCGCGTACGCCTTGTCCTCGAGCTTGTCCGACTGGGCCCAGATCGCGTCCTGCAGCATGGCCGTGCCGACGTCGTTCCAGTCGATGACGTTGAGGTCCTCGGGCGTGTAGAGCTCACCCGTCTTGGGGTTCTTGGTCTCCAGCACCTGGGCGTACTCGTTGTACGTCATGGCCTGGGCCGCGTCGATGTCGCCGGCGAGGAAGCCGTTCATGTCGAACGCCTGCTGGACGAGCTTGACGTCCTTGACCCCCACGCCGTCCTTCTGCATGCCGGCGAAGAGCTCCCACTCGTTGCCGAAGCCCCAGCTGCCGACCTTCTTGCCGGACAAGTCGGCCGGGCTCGTGATGCCCTTGTCCTTGAACGAGATCTGGGTCGTCGCACTGCGCTCGAAGATCTGTGCGACGTCCGTGATCTTGGCGCCCTTCTCGATCGAGCCGAGGACCTTGGGCACCCATGAGATCGCATAGTCGACGTCGCCGGCCGACAGGACGTCCTGCGGGACGATGTCGGCACCGCCCTCGACGATCTCGACGTCGAGACCCTCGTCCTTGTAGTAGCCCTGGTCGACCGCGGCGTAGTAGCCGGCGAACTGTGCCTGGGGCACCCACTGCAGCTGGAGCTTGACCTTCTTCAGGTCCCCGCTGCCCGAGTCGCCGTCACTGTCGCTCCCGCCCCCGCAGGCGCTCAGGACCAGCGATGCTGCGGCCACCGTGGCGGCGACCCTTAACCACTTCCGCGTGTTGCGCTTCATCGATTCTCCTTGTCGGTGGTGCAGAGCCGCCCGTGGGTCACGGACGGACGATCAGGGGGTTGGACGGTGCCGGGTGAAGAACATCTCGACGGCGAGCGCCGCGCAGTAGAACACCAGGCCGAGCACGATCGCGCCGAAGACATACGCCCAGGCGAGTGCGTAGTTGCTGCTGGCGGCCGACGACGTGATCGACTTGCCGAGCCCGCCGATCGGCCCGCCGAAGTACTCCGCGATCAGCGCGGAGATGACCGCGAGCGACGACGCGACGCGCAGGCCCGTGAAGACGTACGGGGCGGCAGTCGGCAGCGTGACGGCGAGCTGCTGCTGGCGCGCCGATGCCGCATAGACACGCATCAGGTCGCGGTGCACGGGGCGCACCTGCCGCAGGCCACGCAGAGTGTTGATGTAGACCGGCACGATCACCGCGACCGCCGCGACGATCTGGCGAGCGGTCTCCTTGTCGGCGCCGTACATCGTGTAGAGCACCGGCGCGAGCGCGACGATCGGCATCACGGCAAGCGCCGCGACGAGCGGAGCCACGATCGTGTCGAAGATGCGCCACACGCCGGCGACGATCGCGCCGAGAATGCCCACGCACGCGCCGACGACGAGGCCGACCAGTGCGTTGAGGCCCGTGCGCGCCGACCCGTCGACGATCGAGCCGACGTTGTCGGTGATCTCGTGGAAGATGTCCGACGGCGTCGGGACGATGTACTGCTCGATGCCGAAGCCGTCGACGACGCCCTGCCACAGCGCGACGAGCGCGACGCCGAGGACGATCGGCGCGAGGACCGTGCGGTACGCCGATCCGCGCGCGAGCGCCCGCTCCGGGATGGTGGCGGTGGTCGTGCTCATCGGCTGTCGACCCCGCGCGCTCCGGTGAGCGGTACGCCGTGCAGCGCCTCGCGCACTTGGGCGACGGCGCGGAAGAACGCGTCGTCCTCACGGAGGGAGCCGTCACGCTCGGCCGGTCCGCCGAGGCTGACGTCGATGACATCGGTGATCCGCCCGGGACGCGGTGACATCACGACCACGCGGTCGGACAGGAACACCGCCTCGGGGATCGAGTGGGTCACGAACACCACGGCGGCCTGGGTCTCGGCGCAGATGCGGACCAGCTCGTTCTGCATGCGCTCGCGGGTCATCTCGTCGAGCGCGCCGAACGGCTCGTCCATCAGCAGCAGCTTGGGACTCTCGGCGAGCGCCCGGGCGATCGCGACGCGCTGCTGCATGCCACCGGAGAGCTGGTCGGGATAGTGGCCGGCGAAGTCGGTCAGCCCGATCAGCTCGAGCAGCTCGGCCACGCGGCCCCGGCGCTCGCTGCGACCCGCACCGTGCAGCGCCAGCGGCAGCTCGATGTTGCCGGTCACGGTCTTCCAGGGCAGCAGTCCGGCCTGTTGGAACGCGATGCCGTAGTCCTGGTCGATCCGCGCCTGCCGGGCCGGCTTGCCGAACACGCTGAGCTCGCCCGAGGTCGGGGTGTCGAGGTCCGCGATGAGCCGAAGCAACGTGCTCTTGCCGCAACCGCTCGGCCCGATCAAGGACACGAACTCCCCCGGCGCGACGCTGAGGTCGACCGACTCGAGCGCCGTGACGGACACGCCCTTGCGACCCCCGAACGTACGGCTGACGCCGCTGACTTCCACTGCTGAATTCACGCGGGGATCTCCGAACGTCGATAGGGCTTGAGGGCAAGGCCGAGCAGGCCGACGAAGGCGGCAGCCACGAGGCCGACCGCGATCGCGGCGAAGATCGGCGCCCAGGGCTTGGCCGGGTCGCTGCTGGCCGACTGGGCGTACTCGATGATGAGCCGGCCGACACCGCCGCGCAGGCCGATCGACACCTCGGCGACGACCGTGCCGATGACCGCCGACGCGGCCGCCAGCCGCAGCGCGGGGATGAGGAACGGCACGCTGGCCGGCAGCCGCAGGCTGAACAGCGTGCGCCACCAGCCGATGCCGTACGTGTGCATGAGGTCGACGTGGGTCGCGTCCGGAGCCTTGAGACCACGTAGCACACCGACGGCGACCGGGAAGAACGCGAGGTATGCCGCGATGACCGCGACCGAGTGCTCGCTCTGCCACTCGAACCCGCCGATCGTGATCTGCGAGCCCCAGCGGCGTACGAGCGGGGCGATCGCGATGAGTGGCACGGTCTGGCTCAGCACGATCCACGGCAGCACGGCGGCCTCCGCGATCGCGAACCGCTGCATCACGAGCGCCAGGGCGAAGCCGACGACGACGCCGATGATCCAGCCGAGTGCGGCGATCCGGAGCGTGAACAGGCCGCCGTCGAGCACGGTCTGCCACATCGTGTCGCCACCGACCGTGCCGATCACCGGATCGGAGAGGCGGGAGATCATGTCCCACACGTGCGGCATCGCGGTGTCGGTCGATCGGGGCAGCACAGTGGTGCCGCCGAAGACGACACCGGTGTCAGGCGCGAGCGCCTTGTATGCCTCCCACACAGCCACGACCGCAGCGACGCCGAGGGCACCGAGTGCCGCGCGCCCGATCGGCGCGGAACGCCCCCTCACGCCTTCGCCGTCACGTGCTCGCGGATCTGCGGGATGATCGACTCGCCATAGACCCGGAGCGTTTCCTCCTTGTTGTCGTGCTGGAGATAGCCGGCGAACTGCGTCACGCCGACCTCCTGGAGCGCCTTGAGCTTCGCGACGTGGTCCTCGACGGTGCCGAGCACGCAGAACCGGTCGACGATCTCGTCGGGCACGAACTCGGCGTGCGTGTTGCCGGCCCGGCCGTGCTCGTTGTAGTCATAGCCCTCGCGCCCCTTGATGTAGTCCGTGAGGGCCTGCGGGACCTGCGCGTTGTCTCCGTACTTCGCCACAATGTCGGCCACGTGGTTGCCGACCATCCCGCCGAACCAGCGGCACTGCTCGCGCATGTGCTCCCAGTCGTCGCCGACATACATCGGGGCGGCGATGCAGAACTGCAACGAGTCCGGATCTCGCCCGACATTGGCTGCCGCGTCGCGGACGGTCTGGATCATCCATTTGGTGATGTCGACGTCGGCGAGCTGCAGGATGAAGCCGTCGCCGACCTCGCCGGCAGCCTTGAGCGCCAGCGGGCCGTACGCCGCGATCCACACCTCGAGCGACGTGTTCGTCGTCCACGGGAACCGCAGGGTCGAGCCCTTGTAGTCGACGGCGCGGCCGTTGCCGAGCTCGCGGATCACGTGGGTCGCCTCGCGGACCTCCTTGAGGGTCGACGGCTTGCCGTTCGTCACGCGTACGGCCGAGTCGCCGCGGCCGATGCCGCAGACCGTGCGATTGCCGTACATCTCGTTGAGGGTCGCGAAGACCGACGCCGTCACGGTCCAGTCGCGGGTCGCCGGGTTGGTGACCATCGGGCCGACGATGATCCGCTTGGTCTCGGCGAGGATCGCGCTGTAGATGACGTACGGCTCCTGCCACAGCAGGTGGCTGTCGAACGTCCACACGTAGTCGAAGCCGTGCGCCTCGGAGAGCTTGGCGAGCTGCACCGTGCGCCACGCGGGCGGGTTGGTCTGGAGGACGACACCGAAATCCATGATCGGCTTTCTGCTAGATGAGGTACTGCGAGAGGTCGCGCTTGACGAACTGGCCATGGCCCTTGGTGCCGACGTACGCGTTGTCGTCCACGATCACCCTGCCGCGCGACATGACGGTGTCGACGTGCCCGTCGATCTCGAAGCCCTCCCACGCGGAGTAGTCCATGTTCATGTGGTGGGTCTTCTCCAGGCCGATCGACGTGTGCCCGTTGGGGTCGTAGACGACGATGTCGGCGTCGGCTCCCGGCGCGATGACGCCCTTCTTGCCGTACAGGCCGAACATCCGCGCCGGCGTCGTCGAGGTGATCTCGACCCACCGCTCGAGGCTGATCTGTCCGCTGACGACGCCTTGGTACATCAGGTCCATGCGGTGCTCGACCGAGCCGATGCCGTTGGGGATCTTGGAGAAGTCGCCGAGGCCGAGATCCTTCTGGTCCTTCATGCAGAACGGGCAGTGGTCCGTCGACACCATCTGGATGTCGTTGGTCCGCAGGCTCTGCCACATGTGGTCCTGGTGGCCCTCCGCACGGGAGCGCAACGGCGTCGAGCAGACCCACTTGGCGCCCTCGAACGCGCCCCACGTGTCGCCCTTGGCGCCGAGCTGCTCCTCGAGCGACAGGTAGAGGTACTGCGGGCATGTCTCACCGAACACGTTCTGCCCGGCATTCCGGGCCATGGCGAGCTGCTCGACGGCCTGCTTGGCGCTGACGTGCACGACATACAGCGGCGCTCCGGTGAGGTTGGCGAGCATGATCGCGCGGTGCGTCGCCTCCTCCTCCATCTGCCACGCGCGGGCGATCCCGTGGTAGTACGGGTCGGTCTTGCCCTGCGCCAGCAGCTGCTCGACGAGGACGTCGATCGCCGGCCCGTTCTCGGCGTGCATCATCGTCATGAGGCCGGTCTCGGCGGACGTCTGCATCGCCCGGAGGATCTGCGCGTCGTCGGAGTAGAACACCCCGGGATAGGCCATGAAGAGCTTGAAGCTCGTGATGCCCTCGTCGACGAGGCCGTCCATGGCCTTGAGCGAGTCGGCGTTGACGTCGCCGATGATCTGGTGGAATCCGTAGTCGATCGCGCAGTTGCCCCGCGCCTTGTCGTGCCACGTCGCGAGCCCGTCCATGACCTGCTGGCCGTACGTCTGCACGGCGAAGTCGATGATCATCGTCGTGCCGCCCCACGCCGCCGCGCGGGTGCCGGTCTCGAACGTGTCGGAAGCCGCGGTGCCGCCGAACGGCAGCTCCATGTGCGTATGCGCGTCGATGCCGCCCGGGATGACGTACTTGCCGGTCGCGTCGATCACGGTGTCGACCGTGCTCGCGAGGTCGCTGCCCAGGAGCGTCGACCCCGGGGCCAGCACGCCGACGATGACCTCGCCGTCGACCAGGACGTCGGCTGCCGAGCTACCGGTCGCCGTGACGACCGTCCCGCCGGTGATGAGTGTGGTTGACATGAGCTCTCCTCTACGGCTTGGGGATCGACGTGTAGGAGTCGGGGCGGCGGTCGCGGTAGAACTGCCAGTCGTCGCGCATCTGCTTCACCATGTCCATGTCGAGGTCGCGGACCAGGACCTCCTCGTCGGTGCCCGAGCCGCGCTCGCCGACGAAGTTGCCGCGCGGGTCGATGACCTGGCTGGTCCCGTAGAAGTCGACCGCGAGCTCGCCGTACTCGTTGTCCTCCTTGCCGACCCGGTTGGGCTGCAGCACGAAGTAGCCGTTGGCCACGGCGGCGGCCGGCCCCTCGACCTCCCACAGACGGTTGCTGAGGCCGGGCTTGGTGGCATTGGGGTTGAAGACCATGTGGGCGCCGTTCAGCCCGAGCTCGCGCCAACCCTCCGGGAAGTGCCGGTCGTAACAGATGTACATGCCGACCTTGCCGACAGAGGTGTCGAAGACCGGGTAGCCGAGGTTGCCGGGGCGGAAGTAGAACTTCTCCCAGAACCGGTCGAGGTGCGGGAGGTGGTGCTTGCGGTACTTGCCCAGGATGGTGCCGTCGGCCTCGACGATCACCGAGGTGTTGTAGTAGACGCCGGTGATGTCCTCCTCGTAGATCGGCAGGATCATGACCATCGACAGCTCCTTGGCTAGCGCCGCGAAGCGCTGCACGATGGGGCCGTCGGCCTGCTCGGCGTACGCGTAGTACTTCTTGTCCTCGGTGATGCCGAAGTAGGGGCCGTAGAACAGCTCCTGGAAGCAGATGACCTGCGCGCCCTCCGCCTTGGCTTCGCGTGCGAACTGCTCGTGCTTGGCGAGCATCGACTCCTTGTCGCCGGTCCACGTCGTCTGCGTGATCGCGGCTCTGATGACCGTCACGTGCTTCCCTCTCGATTGTGGTCCAGATCACAGACCCTCGTCAGAGCGCTCACTCTAAGCAGGTGGAAGCGGCCCGTCCAGAGATTCAATGACACAAACGTTTCACCGGAGTGACTTCGTGTGACGTTCGTATGAATGCTCCCCGGAATCTCAGCGGGCGTGGTCGTGGGCCATCATCGCGACGCCGAGCGACAGCTGTGACGACGGATCGTCCAGGCGTACGCCGAGGACGTTCTCGATCTGTGCGAGCTTCGCGTAGAGCGCCGGTCGACTGCGGTGCGAGGTGCGGGCCAGCCGCGACTTGTTGCCGCCCGCGGCGAGGAACTGGCGCAGCAGGTCGAGCAGCCCGCCGCCGTGCCGAGCCTCGAACGCCAGCAGCGGGTCGAGCTCGGCCTCGACGAACGACTGGACCCGCGGATCGTCGTGGAGCTGCGCGATGAGGCCGTGCAGCCGGATGTCGGCCTGCCGGAAGTACGCGGGCCCCGGCGCCAGCGCCTCGTGGGCGACCCGCGCCACGTGCTGAGCGGTCCGCAGCGACCGGCCGGTGGAGAGCAGATCCGGCTCGGAAGCGCCCGCACCGATCGTCACGGCGTCGCGTCCGGGGTCGACTCGCAGGGCGTCGGCGAATGCCGTCAGCACGGCGTCGTCGGTCGACCTCGGCGGCACCGAGAGGAGCAGGACGATCTGGTCATCGCCGAGCACACCAGCGATCGCGGACTGCCGCGAGGCGGTCAACGCCCTGGAGACGCGCTCGCCCAGCCGCCGCTGCGCCCGGTGCAGGGTGGCCTCCTCCCCTGCGGCGATGTCGGCCTGGACTGCCGCGCCGACGTACGAAGCACCGGGCTGCAGCCCGAGCGCCCGCGCACGGGTCAGCGCGGTCGGCTCGTCGCCCAGACGGCCCTCGAGCAGCTCGCTGAGGAACCCGCCCTGCGCCTGGAGCTGCACCGACTGCTGGTCGCGCTCGATCATGCGGGACAGCTCCACGGCCTGCGCAACACGTTCGACGAGCATGCCGAGTCGTTGTTGGTCAGCCGCCGGATTGGGGACGACCAAGCGACCCCACTCGTGCCCGTGCGTGCCGACGACGGTGGTCAGCCAGCCCTCGAGGCCGGCGAGCCCGGTGCCGTCACGCCGGGGGCAGAGGCGGGAGCGTCGCTCCCAGTCCGCGAGCAGACCCTCGGCCGGGCGCCCGATGGCGTGGAACGCGACGACCCGCCGGTTGAGGTCCTCCAGCACGATCGAGGAGCCGGCCATCTCGGCCCCAGCGCGTACGAGCTCCTCGACGCCGGCGCCCTCGAGACTCAGTGCGGTGAACGTCTCGTGCACGTCCTGGGCGAAGCGTACGAAGTCGAACCGGTCGGCGACGATGCCGCGGTGCACCTCCTCGGTGATGAGGACGAACCGCGCCTGCCGGTGCAGCACGACGAGCGGGAACTCCACGGACCTGGCGAAGTCGAGCGCCGCAGCCGGAATCGACCGCAGGTGCTCGCCCAGCTCGACGATGAGGCCGGCTGCCCCGGCGTCGACCAGGGCCGAGACGTAGTCGACGGCTTCCTCGTCGGAGCCACGCATCGCGAGGCCGGTCGACAGCAGCAGCTCGTCACCCTCGAGCAGGTCGGCGACCTCCCGCACCTCGCTGACGTGCACCCATCGCACCGGGCGGTCCAGGCGGGTCGATCCGCTCAGCACCTCGGGCTCACCGGCCTGGACGGCAGGTCCGGCGAGGATCGAGCGGATGGTCGGGATCATGCACCGAGTCTAGTTGACACTGTGTAAGGCATATCGCGGCTTTGGCGACACCTTGCCCATTGCCCGCGGCGGCGCAGAGGCGCAGGATCGACAGCATGAGTGAGAAGACGACCATCGGGCACTGGCTCGACAACAGCATCCACATCGGCAACTCCGGACGCTTCGGCGACGTCACGAACCCAGCCACCGGCGAGGTCACCGCGCAGGTCGCCTTCGCCGACGAGGCCGACGCCGCGCGCGTCATCGCGGCGGCCAAGGCAGCGGCGCCCGGCTGGGCCTCGGCGTCGATCACGACCCGCGCCAAGGTGCTGTTCCGCTTCCGCGAGCTGCTCAACGAGCGCAAGGAAGAGCTCGCCGCGATCATCACCGCCGAGCACGGCAAGGTGCTCGCCGACGCCCTCGGCGAGGTCAGCCGTGGGCTCGAGGTCGTCGAGTTCGCCTGCGGCATGCCGCACCTGCTCAAGGGCTCGCACTCCGAGAGCGTCTCGACAGGGGTCGACCTGCACTCCAAGCGTCAGCCGCTCGGCGTCGTCGGCATCATCAGCCCGTTCAACTTCCCGGCCATGGTGCCGATGTGGTTCTACCCGATCGCGATCGGCGCGGGCAACACCGTTGTCGTGAAGCCCAGCGAGAAGGACCCGTCCGCCGTCCTGTGGACCGCCGAGCTGTGGAAGGAGGCCGGTCTGCCCGACGGTGTCTTCAACGTCCTGCAGGGCGACAAGGTCGCGGTCGACGCGCTCCTGGACTCCACCGACGTCAAGTCGATCAGCTTCGTCGGCTCGACGCCGATCGCCCGCTATGTCTTCGAGCGCGCGAGCCAGGCCGGCAAGCGCGTACAGGCCCTCGGCGGCGCCAAGAACCACATGCTCGTGCTGCCGGACGCCGATCTCGACCTCGCAGCGGACGCCGCGGTCAACGCCGGCTACGGCTCGGCGGGTGAGCGCTGCATGGCGATCAGCGTCGTCGTCGCAGTCGGCCCAGTCGCCGATGACCTGGTCGACCGCATCGCCTCGCGTACCAAGACGCTGCGCATCGGCGACGGCACCCGCGGCACAGACATGGGACCGCTCGTCACGCTGGCCCACCGCGATCGCGTCGCGTCGTTCATCGAGGCCGGCGACGAGGCTGGCGCCAAGCTCGTGATCGACGGCCGCGAGTCGCCGGTCGACGGCGAGGACAACGGTTTCTGGCTCGGCCCGACGCTGTTCGACCACGTCACGCCCGACATGAGCATCTACACCGAGGAGATCTTCGGCCCCGTCCTCAGCGTCGTGCGCGCTGAGACGTACGACGAGGCGGTCGAGCTGGTCAACGCCAACCCCTACGGCAACGGCGTCGCGATCTTCACGAAGGACGGTGGCGCAGCCCGCAAGTTCGAGGTCGACGTCGAGGTCGGCATGATCGGCGTCAACGTGCCGATCCCCGTCCCGATGGCCTACTACTCGTTCGGCGGCTGGAAGAACTCGTTGTTCGGCGACACGCACGCGCACGGCGTCGAGGGTGTCCACTTCTTCACGCGTGGCAAGGTCATCACGAGCCGTTGGGCAGATCCGGCGGTCTCACCGTCCGGTGGCCTCGAGCTCGCCTTCCCGACCCACGACTGAGCGGAATCCGCCGGTTGAGGTGCGTAGGCCGCCCGCGGCCGAAGCCTCGAAACCTCACAAGCCGACAAACGCAACGTAGGAGAAGACCATGAGCAGGACGTACGACCTCGACCGTGCCCACGTGTTCCACTCCTGGTCCGCGCAGGCTGAGATCTCCCCCATGGTCATCGCCGGCGCGTCCGGCAGCGAGGTGTGGGACGAGGACGGGACCCGCTTCCTCGACTTCTCGAGCCAGCTCGTGTTCACCAACATCGGGCACCAGCACCCCAAGGTCGTCGCGGCGATCCAGGAGCAGGCCGCCAAGCTGTGCACGATCGGCCCGCCGTTCGCCAACGAAGCACGCTCGGAGGCCGCCAGGCTGATCGCCGAGCGTACGCCGGACGGCCTCGAGCGCGTCTTCTTCACCAACGGCGGCGCGGACGCCAACGAGCACGCGATCCGCATGGCTCGCCTGCACACCGGGCGCCCCAAGGTCCTGTCGACATACCGGTCGTATCACGGCGGCACCCAGACCGCGATCAACGTGACGGGTGATCCACGACGCTGGGCCAACGACTCGGCGTCGACGGGCACGGTGCACTTCTTCGGACCGTTCCTCTACCGCTCGGAGTTCCACGCGACGACCGAGGCCGAGGAGTGCGAGCGCGCCCTCCAGCACCTCGAGCACGTGATCCGCAACGAAGGCCCGTCGACGATCGCGGCGATCATCCTCGAGACCATCCCCGGCACCGCCGGCATCATGGTGCCGCCGCCGGGCTACCTCGCCGGCGTGCGACGCCTCTGCGACGAGCACGGCATCATGCTGATCACCGACGAGGTCATGAGTGGGTTCGGACGCACGGGAGCCTGGTTCGCGATCGACCACTTCGACGTCGTGCCGGACCTCATCACCTTCGCCAAGGGCGTCAACTCCGGCTACGTGCCACTCGGCGGCGTCGTCGTCAGCGACGCGATCGTCGAGACGTTCGCACACCGCGCCTATCCCGGCGGCCTGACCTACTCGGGCCATCCCCTTGCAGCGGCCGCCGCTGTCGCCACGATCAACACGATGGCCGAGGAAGGCATCGTCGAGAACGCCGCCCGGCTCGGCACGGAGATCTTCGGCCCCGGACTCGCTGACATCGCGGACCGCCACCCCTGCGTCGGTGAGGTACGCGGGCTGGGCGCGTTCTGGGCCATCGAGCTGGTCGCCGATCCCGAGACCCGCGAGCCACTCGCGCCGTACGGCGGCAGCAGCCCGGCAATGAACGACATCATCGCGGCCTGCAAGAAGGCCGGCATGCTGCCGTTCGCCAACTACAACCGCATCCACGTCGTCCCGCCGTGCGTCATCAACGACGACGACGCGCGCCGTGGCCTCGCGATCATCGACGAGGCGCTCGCGATCGGCGACGCCGTCGTCTGAAGCTCAGCTGCCGGCGGCCATCGACCCTGCGTCGGGCAGGAGCTCCTGGGCCAGTGCCTCCGTCTGCGGCTCGAGCGGGATGCTCTGCAGCGCCTCGCCCATCTGGTCGAGGGTCCGCTGGACACCGGCAACCCCGGTCTCGGCGTAGCGCGCCCGCATCAGGTCGCGCCAGAGAAGCTGGCTCCCGGGGCTGATGCGCAGCCCCGACTCGGCGGCCTGGGCCGCTCCGCCCGGATCGTCATCGGAGAACAGTTCCGCGAGCCGGTGGGCACCGTCGACGACGACGCGGACCATCGTGCGCGTCACGTCGTCGCGAGCGATCCAGCCGTAGCGCCCCTCGGGCACCCCGTCGAAGACCTCGCCGCGGACGAGCTTGAGCGCGCGACGCAGGAGGTCGACCTCGTCGACAGGCGAGGCGGCCGTGCGCGCACTGATCAGCAGCGTACGAGCGCAGTCCCAGTCGCAGACCACTTCATCCGCGAGGGACAGCCGTCCGTCGACGTCGCTGCGGAGCAGGTGCGACCCGTCCGTCGCGCTGCCGAGCCACTGCCTGGCCCGCGCGATCGTCGCCTCCTGCACATCGGCCGTGACACCCCGGGGCCAGAGGATCCCGCCGAGCACGTGCGGGTGGACGCCTTCGGGATGAAGAGCGAGGAACGTGACCAGCTCGGTCGCGATCGCCGTACGGTCGGCCGGCAGGTCACCGGCACCCTGGACGGTGACCCGGCCGAGCACTCCGACCCGGCGTGAGGCGGTCGTCCAGGCGGCGTCGTCGTGCGGCCGAAGCGGTTCGGGGATGCGTACGCGGGTGCCGTCCTCGGGACGATCCGGCTCGCGCGAAGCGTTGAACAGCTCGGCAACTGCGCTGACCTGAGACGGGTCGATCCGGTTGGCCGTCAACGTGAGGTCGAGCTGGGGCACCGACAAGGTGCCGTGCTCGTCGACCCGCAGACGCCACCGCGCAGCCTTGTGGTCGCCGGCGACGACGACCGAGAACGACTGGCGGCCAACCCCTGCGAGGGCACCGAGCCGTTCGGCCACCTCGCGCTCTGGCGCATGGCCGCACACCACGAGATAGGACGGCAGCTGGCTGCGGCGGCGCAGCCGGCCACTCAGGACCTCCTCGCGCAACCCGGCGATCTGCTCCTCGAGCTCGGGCAGCTCCGCTCTGAGGTCGTCGGTGACGCGGATCCGCTCGTCGCCGATCTGCTCGAGGCCGTTCGGCAGCCCGCTCGCGATGACCCGCACGGCGCCCGACCATGCCGTGGTCGCGGCCTGCACCGCGATCGCCGCGGCGACTTCCTCGGCCACGTCGGTGTCGCCGACGAGCGAGATGATGCCGCCGGCCGACTCGAGGTCGACCATGACGTCCCGCCCCTGGTCGTCGAGGCCGAGGCTGACGAGCGCAGGATAGGGCGCCACCTCGTGTGGGCTGGGGGCCTCGTTGCTGGTGCGCTCGTAGCGCCAGCGCCGACCGTTCTCCAGAGCGGTCCACTCCCCCACGGCTTCGGGCACCGCCGGCGCCAGCAGGAGCTCGACCGAGTCGTCGTCGACGACGGCGCCGTAGACGGGCGGCAACGCAACACCGTGGCGGCGGCACTCCAGCGCCAGCGCGCGGAGGCTGCCGTCGAGCCAGGAGCTGCGCGCGAGTGCGGCAGCGATGCGGAAGTCGGTCTCGACCTCGAGAGCATCGTCGTCGGGCCGGCGGCCGATCTGCCGGCGACGACGGATCGCGAGAGCGCCGATCACGCCGGCTGCCAGCAGTCCGGCTCCTGCGGCCCATTCCGGCGCGTCCGACGAGACCGCGACATCCGGGGTGGCCTGCGCGTCCGAGGCGAGGCCCGTGTCGAGGTCCGCGACGACTGGTGCGGCGTCGACCGCAGGCGTCTCGGGGACGTTCTGCCTGGCCACGCCGACTGCATCGTCCGGCATGACGAGCTCCCAGCCCGGCTGGATCAGGCGAGCCAGCTCGAGCTTGCGGCCGTCGGGCTGGACGCGATCCTTGTTGAGCTCGTAGATCTCCTTGTAGCGCTGTCCGGCACCGAGGTGCTTCTCAGCGATGTCCCAGAGGTTGTCGTGATAGCCGTTGCGCGGCGCCTTGACGGTGTAGACCTTGTCGCGGGCCTGCTCGGACTGCGGCGTCGCGACCTCGGCTCGTACGCTCTCGGTCGCCGCCACCGAGGCTCCCTCAGTGACCGAAGCGGCCACCGACGACGTGGTCGCCGCCTGCGCCACAGCCGGTGTGGCGGCCTGCGCCGTGCCCGCCATGATGCCCGACATCATCAGCACGCCGACCAACACCTGTGCCAGCTTCTGCAGCGGTCCGGCGAGCGGCACCGCGCGGGCCATGCCGCCTCGTCGAGCCGCGATGACCTCGACGACGACGCACACCACGAAGTAGAGCCACGCCAGCCAGACGACTCCGACCAGCACCGCGAGCAGGTCCTCGAAGCTCAGCTGCTGAGCGAAGTCGCGCATCGACGGGAAGGACGTGGGGATCGGCGGGGCACCGGCCAGCACGAGGAGCAGGGCGGGCAGCCCGACGAGGAGCGCAAGGAGCGCCAGCCCGGAGCCGATGACCTCACCAGCGCGGCGTTCGGGCTTCCGCGCCGGTGTCATCATGCTCGCGAACCGGGTCGGATCCGTGGAGCGTTCTTGCTGCTCGTTCGAGGTGTCGGTCATGAATGTCCCCTAGGGTCCGGTCTCGGGCACGGACTCTGCGCCGGCCTGGACGTCGTACTGGTCGATGATCCCCAACGCTCGGAGGATCTTGGTCTCTGAGATGTCACGCACCTGCACGCGTACGGTGCCGCCGTCCACCTCGACGTCGAACTGTGCCGTGCCGTAGCCACGGTCCTGCAGATAGTTGCTCGCCCGTTGCTGCGCGAGCGCGGGATCGATCTCGATCCCGCCGCCGGCTCGCAGGACGTCGAGGTTGATCGAGTCGGCGCCGACCCGCGACGCCTGCTCGGCATCGTCGGCGACGCGCATCCGCGCATTGATCGCGAGTCCGCCGTCGACGACGAGACCCGCGCAGATGAACAGCACGATCGACATGCCCAGCACGAAAACCGTGGCCGAGCCGGCCTCACGCCGGGTGCGCTGCAGGAACGTCATCCGGTCCTCCGGTACGTGTCGAGTGGCGCGCTGCCGGTGGCGCTGAGGGACAGGCTGCCGGACAGTCCGATCAGACCGAGCCCGCTGTTGGTCACGTGACAGTTGAGCGTCACCGAGACGATGCCGCCGGCCACGAAGTTGCCGCCGATGCGCTCGACGCGGCAGTCAGAGAGGCTCTCGAGGGAGCCGCTGGCCACGGTGTCTGCGGCCTGTTGCGCCTCGTCGGGCGTACGCGCATAGGACGCCGCGCGCGCTGCGTCACGAGCGGCCGCCTCGATGTCGGCCCGCACGCTGACGTAGCGCCCACCGGCGACGACGAGGAGGGTGAACATCACGAGGATCGGCACGAGCACGACGATCTCGACCGCCATGGACCCGCGCTCGTCTGTGCTGCGACCGCGTCTGAATCGCGAGGCCACAGTCATCACGGGCCATCCTCGATGAATCGCTCGACCGGGCCCTGGACCTCTTCGCTCACCTGTGGGGGCGCGAAGAAGGGCAGCAGCCGGGGCGCCTCACCCGACACCGTCGCACGCATCTCGTCGTCGCCGACGCGCACCACCGAGACGCTGACCCGCTCCAGGACCCCCTGGCCGAGGTTGGCGGCATAGGACTCACCCTTCGCCCGGCCGAGTCCAGGATCGTCGGTGACCCGGGCGACCCGCGCGGCCTCACGCGCGGACGCCGATGCGGCCTGGTTGCCGAGGAACACGAGGGCGAACTGCACCGTGAAGATGATCGCGATCATCAGCAGAGGCATGTAGAGCACCAGCTCGACTGCGCTGGTGCCCTCCTCCCGACGACGCGATGTCATGAGGTCCTACTGGTTCTGGATCTGGTCGCCGATGTCGCCGGCCTCGCCGACGAGGGCCGCCCGCAGGATCGCCGCGATCGCGATGCAGATGCCCACCACGATCGCCGCGATGATGACCCACTCGACGGCGGACGCTCCCCGCTCCTGACGGACGCGTCGGCGCCCCGCGTCGAGCATCAGCAGCAGGAAGCCGACCGGGGTGGCCGAATTGATCATGCTCATCGTGTTTCCTTCATGGTTGGGGGTCTGGTGCATGTCAAAGTCCGATGATCTCTGACACGGCGGGGAAGATGAGGAAGAGCAGGAAGCCGACACACAGCAGCAGCTGCGCCACGAGCATCGACTGGGAGCGCTGGGCTGCGCGGGCCTCGGAGTCGGCAAGCTCGCGCTGACGCATCGAGGCGGCCCGCGCCGAGAGCGAGTCGCGCACCTTGGCGCCGTCCTCCGCGACCAGGGCGAGCGCGGACGCGAGGTCACGCAGCTCCTTGATCGCCATCTCCTCGCCGAGGTCGCCGAGCGCCGCCCACGGAGTGACGCCCTGCAGGCGGGCCGACTCCATCGTGTCGCGGATGCGCACCATGGCCCATCCGTCGCTGAGGCCAGAGGCCGCGACGAGTGCCTCGGGGACGCCCCGCCCGCCGGCGAGGTTCATCGACACGAGGTCGAGGAAGGCGCTGACGACGTGCCGGAAGTCGCGTCGCCGCTCCTTGGCCTGCGACGACAGCTGCGCCGTGGTGAGCACGAAGCCACCCGCCGCGCCGAAGCCCGCCAGCCAGAGCGGGATGCTCAGACTGGTGCCGAACAACAACACCGCAGGCGCCAGCATGATCGAGGGCGCGAACACACCGGCGACGCCCGCCATCACGCTCATGCCCAGATGAGTCTCGATCGAGCGGCCCATGACCGCGAGGTCCGACCGCACACCCGCCGGGACCTCCCACCCACGAGACTCGATGGCCGCACGCAACGTGGCACCCAGGCGGCGTACGCGGATTGGCTCGCTCAGGTGCCGGCGGTCGGCTGTCAGCGACGCCTGGCGTTGCGTACGCTGACGCGCCGCGTCGAGACGGGCGAGCTCGGCGGCGGCCGTGCCGGTGCCGCGGTCGTACTGGAGGACCAGGGCATAGACGCCCGCGCCGGCCAGGGCGCCACACAACAGGACGAGGATCATCCGTGGCCTCCCTTGCCCGGGCTGATTCCTGCGGTGAACAGGAAGCGTTCGGGCAGGTCGAAGACCGAGAGGCGCCGCATCCACATGAAACCGGCGGCGAAGAACAGCAGGACGATGAGCAGGACGACCTGGCCGAGCGGCGACGAATAGGGCTCGACGTAGTCGCGGTTGAACAGTACGAGGCCCAGGACGAACACGACCGTGATGCCCACGACGATCTGGACGCTGCGTCGCGTGCTCGCGCGACCCGACCCGACGCGACGCCGCATCTCGAGCTCCTCGCGCGCCGAGCCGGCGAGCGACGTGAGCACGTCGCGCAGTCCGGGACCGCGCAGGCGGGCATTGAGCATCAGGGCGGCCACGATGAGGTCGGCGCTGGGGTCGTCGAGCTCGTCGGCGAAGCGCTGCAACGCGATCGGCAGCGGCGTGCGGACGCGAAGCCGGTCGGCCAGCGTCATCAGCTGAGGAGCGATCGAAGGGGATGCGGCATAGGCGGTTGCCGGGATCGCCTGCTCGAGGCCCACGGCGCCGGCGATCGTGTCGCGCAGCGACTCGGTCCAGGCAGCGAGACCTTCGAGCTTGGCGATCGCCTGCTTCTCGCTCGCGGCACCGCCGAACAGGGCCGGCCCGAAGAACACCAGGAGGCCGCCGGCGATCGCCAGGACGGGCCAACGAGTCAGCAGCAGCAGGATGAATCCGGCCCCCACGGCAAACGGCACCCGGGCGCCGAGCTTGGCGATCCGCGGCAGGATCGTCGACTGGCTGACGTGAGGCGCCGGCTCCTGCCTGGTCAGCGAGTTGACGAGCAGCAGGGCACCGCCGCCGGCGAGCGCGCCGGCAAGCACGATCAGGAGGAGCTCGGGGGTCAGCATGCTCAGTTCTCCTGCCCGTAGAACAGGCCCGGGCGGTAGCCGGCTGCCTCGAGCTCGGCCTGGCAGCTGATCGACGCAGCCGGCTCCGCCAAGCCGTTGGCACCCTCACGGAACACCTCGCTGGAGAGCACACGGCCGTCAACGCCGTTGACCTCGCGGACGGACGTGATCGTACGACGAAGGGCGCCACCTGCGGCGTACTCGTTGCGTCGCTCGACGAAGACCACGAAGTCGATCGCACCGGCGATCAGCATCATCGTGGCGTCGGCCGGCAGGCGCTCCGCGGACTGGATCGCGTAGGTGCAGATGCGGTTGAACACCTCGAGCGAGGAGTTGGCGTGGATCGTCGACAACGACCCGTCGTTGCCCTGGCTCATCGCGTTGAGCATCGTCACGATCTCGTCGCCCAGCACCTCGCCGACGATGACCCGGCTGGGGTTCATGCGCAGCGAACGGCGTACGAGGTCGGCCATCTGGATCGCACCTTGGCCCTCGGAGTTGGGCAGTCGCTCCTCGAACGCCACGACATTGGGGTGCAGGTCGGGGAACTCGCCGAGTCCCAGCTCGAGAGCGCGCTCGACGGTGATGAGGCGTTCCTTGGGGTCGATCTCGTTGGCGAGTGCACGCAACAGCGTCGTCTTGCCGGCGTTGGTGGCCCCGGCGATCATGATGTTCTTGCGGGCGCCGACCGCGGCCGACAGGAACGAGGCGAGGTCGGGGGTCATCGTCCCGCTCTCGACCAGCATGTCGAGCGTCACGCGGGTCAGGCGGGCGCGCCGAATGGACAGCGACGGTCGCTGGGTCACACCCATGACAGCCGACAGGCGGCTGCCGTCCGGGAGCCGGAGGTCGAGCTGCGGGTTGGCGGTGTCGAACGGCCGGCTCGTGAGGCCTGAGTAGGCACCCAGGACCTGGACCAGCTCGACCAGCTCGTCGTCGGACTCGGCCACGGGCGGCAGGCGGCGCTCCTCACCGTTGGCGTAGCCGACGAACACCTGGTCGCAGCCGTTGATGTCGATGTTCTCGACATTGGGGTCGTCGAGCAGCGGCTGCAGCCGGCCGACGCCGTAGAGCGCTGCGTGGATGCCGTCGGAGAGCTCTTCCTCCTCGCTGCGGTCCGGTGGCGTACGTCCTGCGGCGATCTCCTGCCGGGCGTGGGCCTCGAGGACCCGGGCGATGACAGCGCGGGCGAACTGGCGCTCGTCCTCGCTGGTCATGATCGGGAGGCCGGCCTCGGCATCCTCGCGCCGCTGCCGGGAAAGCGTGTCGGCGACCTGCTCGCGGAGCCGCCTCAGGAGCTGTTGGTCCATGACTATCGAACTTCCATGCGGGCCAGTGCCCGGTCGGCGATGAGGGAGTGGATCGCGGTCGTCACGTCGATCAGCGAGCGGATCAACGGGGAGCGGGCGATGTTGCGGCCGGTCCCGGTCTGGAGCGCTCGAACCGTCTTGGGATCGTCAGCGACGACGCCGAGAGCGCGCACGGGCAGGCCTGCCGCGGCAAGGAGCTGTTCGGCGTCCTCGGCACTGCGAGTGTCACGCGGGTCGCCGACGAGGACGACGCCGATGGGAGTCCCATCGACTGTGCCGATGGCGAGCTGCTCGCGCATCGAGCGAAGCCGTTCACGCAGGTGGGCCAGCGCCGCGACCTCGGAGCGCGCCACGAACACGAGCGCGGAGGAACGTTCGATGACCGGGAAGATGGGCGATCCAGGGGTGAAGCGCCCGCAGTCGGCCAGGACGTCATCCCGATGGTTGCTCAGGGTCGAACCGATGTGGGGCCAGGTCGCACCGAGACCCTGGACCTGGCCAGGAGCAGTGACGCCGACGAGCACCTGCATGCCGTCCGCCGTGGTCTGGAGGTGGTCGCCCAGATCGGCCTGGTTGCCGCCGCGCAGGGCTGCCCCCAGCGAGACCAGCCCCCGATCGAGGTCGAGGGGGCCGCCGTCCTCGGCCTGATAGCGAAGGCTCACGTCACCGCCGATCGGATCGAGGTCGGCGACCGAGGCGCGCCGCGGCCACACGATCGACAGCCCAGCCACGGTCTGCGTCACCCCCGGCGACCCCTTCGCCGAGACGAATGAGATCAGCGTCATGAGTTCCCCAACGAGAGCAGGTTGGCATCGTCGATCGTGACGCCACGGCGGATGAGGGACATGCCGAGCACGTCGCTCCCGGCTGCATCCACGACTCCGTCGGCGGATCTGGCCGGCACCAGGACCGTCGCCGTCGAGCCACCGCGCCCACCCCCACCGAACGAGTTGTCGTCCTCAGGGGTGGTGACGCTCAGCACCAGGCCCACCGCGAGCGGCCGGACCGGATTGCTGCCGTCACCGATGCGTACGACGCGGATCTCGTCGCCGGACCGGAGCCCGGGCGGGACGTGGCCCGCAGTCAGCGGGACGCCGACCTGGACCTGGGTCGACCCGACCGGCTCTGCCTTCGTGAGCATCGTCGTGTCGAGCAGCTGACCACGCGTCAACGACGTGCGCGCGTAGGTCCCGATCACCACCTTGACGTCGCTCTCGGGGATCAGCTTGAGGCGGTCGCTGGCGACCTCGGTCGTGCTGAGCTGCTCGGCGGTGATCTTCGTGCCGACAGGGACGTCCTGGTTGAGGACGAGGACGGGCTCGCGCGAGTCGAGACGCAGCGCGAGGAGCCCGGCGAGGGCCGCGCCACCGACGATCAGGACGACGGCGAGTGCCGCGAGCGCGGGCCGGCGACGACGCGGCGGAGAGGGCCTCTGGCCGGCGTATGGGGTGGCGGTGTCCCGCGACCGGATGCCGCGGGCCGCACGGTCGCGCTGCCGGTCCTGCTCAGTGACATCCGCGACGCGTGTGGAGTCGTTGGCCATGCTGTTGTTACCCCCGATATGTGTAGGAATGACAGCGCACTTCGCAGACGCGGCCGTCGTCCCCCTTGGCTCCGACACAGACCCGCACAGTGTAGGCGACACGCTGGCTCCCAGACGACTCGACCATTGGTTGCCGTCCCACCCGTCGCCGACCTCGCCCGACGTGTCACTTGGTTACGCTGAGCCGCATGCGACTCTTCATCACTGTCGAGTCGGCCACTTCGGGGGAACGTCGCGACGCGATCGTGAGCTATTCACCCGAGTCCACGGTCGGCGATCTCGGCAACCACCTCGCGGAGCTGCTCGACGAGCCTGCGACACGAGGGACGAACGTGATCTCGATCGATCCCGCCCGTCGCCGATCCGGCAGCCTGCTCCAGGGCTCGAGTCACGCACCTGACGTCTACCTCGGGACGACGTGCCTCGACCCGACCGTCACGATCGATGCGAGCGACGTACGCCACGGCGCCCTTCTCGGCCTGCGGGGCCCGTCCTCCCATCAGGAGTCCGAGCCCCAGGGCCTGGTCGAGGTGCGGATCAGCTCGGGCCGAGGCGCCGGTCGCGTGCACCGGCTCGGGATCGGGTCGAGCACCGTCGGATCGGGCCAGCACTGTGCCATCCGACTCGATGACGACGCCGTGCCCGAGGAGGTCGCTCGTCTCGAGGTCGACCGCGAAGGCACGATCCGCATCTCCCCCGCCGAAGGCACCGCGGACCTGACGATCCCTGCGCCCCTGCGCCGCGAGCCGGCGACGGAGCCGATCGTGCTGCAGGCCAGCTCACTCGACACCCACAAGGTGCGTCGGCGTCGCAAGAAGGTCGTGACCGAGCTCAAGATCGGCGACCGCGTCGACCCGATGGCGCCCGTGCCGATGATCCATCTCGACCGTCGGCCGATCACCGATGACGAGGTCGTCTGGCGTGCCGGGGAGGTGCTCGGCGTCGGCCATGTCCTGCTCGAACGCGTCGAGGTGACCGAGCCCGACGCCTCGCTGTCGCGCTCGCCGTCGCTGCCGGAGCTCGACTACAACCGGCCACCGCGCCTGCATCCCGCGCCGCGCACCAAGGAGTTCAGCCTCCCGACCGAGCCACGGCGCCCCGACAAGATGCCCATCCCGTTCCTCATGGTGATGTCACCCATGATCATGAGCGGGTCGATGTTCTTCATGACGCGCTCGATGTACTCGCTCCTCTTCATGGTCATGATGCCGATGATGATGCTGCTCAACGCGTCCGGCTCGCGACGTACGCAGAAGCGGCGCTACCAGGAGCAGCTCGAGGAGTTCAGCAAGCGACGGGTGCAGGTCGAGGAGGCCGCGGTCGACTCCCTGCTGGCCGAGCGCTCGCTGCGCCGGAGCACGTACCCTGATCCGGCCTCCGTCCTGTTGTTCGCCACCGGACCACGGGCGCGGCTCTGGGAGCGCCGGCGCTGGGATCCGGACTTCCTGACGTTGCGCCTCGGCACGAGCGATCTCCCGTCGGACGTCGTCGTCCGGGACGGCACGCGCGAGGCGCACGAGGGTCCGCTGCGCTGGACCGCGCCGGACGTCCCGGTGATCGTGTCGATGGGCCGCACCGGCGTGCTCGGCGTCGCCGGGTCCGCGGACGACTGCCGGTCAACGGCCTCCTGGCTCATCGCCCAGACCGCGTCGCTGCACAGCCCGACTGACGCCTCGGTGTGGGTGTTCACCGACCCCGAGGGTGCGGCTCAGTGGGACTGGGCCAAGTGGCTGCCGCACACCCGCAACATCGACGACCACCCCCGGCCCATCAAGCTCGCCCTCGACGAGCAGAACTGGGCCGGAATGATCTCCGAGCTGAGCGGCGAGCTGGAAGCCCGCAAGCAGACCGACGAGAAGGCCCGCGACGGGCTCTCCCGCATCCTCGTCGTGCTCGACGGCGCCCGGGAGCTGCGCATGGCGACCGGCATGATCTCCCTGCTCAAGGACGGCCCGGCGGTCCACATGTACTTCGTGTGCCTCGACCGGACGCCACGCCAGCTGCCCGAGGAGTGCCGCGCGGTGGTCGAGCACCACGACGGCATGCTCAATCTCGAGACCACCGAGGAGCACCACCTCGACGCGATCCGTCCCGACGTCGTCGACCAGGCCTGGCTGGATCGCCTGGCTCGCGCCCTGGCACCGATCCGCGATGTCAGCACGGAGGACCTGAGCTCGAGCCTGCCGGCATCCAGCCGTTTGCTCGACGTGCTGCGCCTCGAGCACCCGACCGGCGAGGCCCTCACGGAGCGCTGGTCGGCCGGCGGGCGTACGACCCGCGCGGTCATCGGCGAGGGCATCGACGGGCCGTTCACGATCGACGTACGCGCTGACGGCCCGCACGGCCTGGTCGCCGGCACGACCGGCTCCGGCAAGTCCGAGCTCCTGCAGACCATCATCGCGTCACTCGCGGTCGGCAACCGTCCCGACGAGTTCAACTTCGTCCTGATCGACTACAAGGGCGGTGCGGCGTTCAAGGACTGCCAGCACCTGCCGCACACGGTCGGCATGGTCACCGACCTCGACGGGCACCTGACGACCCGGGCCCTGGACTCCCTCGGCGCCGAGCTGCGCCGCCGCGAGCATCAGCTGGCCGACGCCGACGCCAAGGACATCGAGGACTACCTTGCCGGCCGCAAGCCCGGTGACGAGCCGATGCCGCGGCTCCTGATCGTGATCGACGAGTTCGCCGCCCTGGTCGCCGAGCTGCCCGACTTCGTCACGGGGCTCGTCGACGTCGCCCGACGAGGTCGCTCACTCGGCGTGCACCTGATCCTCGCCACGCAACGCCCCGCCGGCGTCGTCAATGCCGAGATCAAGTCCAACACCAACCTGCGGATCGCACTACGGGTCACCGACAGCAACGACTCCGACGACGTCATCGAGTCGCCCGCCGCGGCCAGGATCCCCAAGAGCTTCCCCGGCCGCGCGTACGCGCGCCTAGGTCACTCGTCGCTCACGCCGTTCCAGAGCGCACGCGTCGGTGGGCGTCCGCGTGGCGCCGAAGGCGAGGAGCTCGTCTCCCAGGCCTTCGGCTGGAGGGATCTCCCCCACGCCGGCCAGCGGGTCGTGGTCGAGGAGGCCGAGGACGACGTCAGCACCCCGACCGACCTGGCCAGCCTCGTCACTGCCGTCCAGTCGGCGAACGACCTCATCGGTCTGCCGCCCATGCGCAAGCCGTGGCTTCCCCCGCTGCCCGAGATGCTCGCGCTCGACAGCCTCGATCTGGCCGAGCCCAGGGACGGCATCGTGCCACCCATACCGCTCGGGCGCTCCGACATCCCGCACCGTCAGCTGCAGGTCGACGAGCAGTGGGACCTCGAGGGCGCAGGGCACCTGATGATCGCCGGGCAGTCGCGCTCCGGCCGCTCCTCGGCGCTTCGGCTGCTCGCGGGGGCGATCGCACGCCAGTGCTCCCCGGCTGACGTGCACCTGTACGGCCTCGACGCCGGCAACAACGCGCTGCTCCCCCTCGTCTCGCTGCCCCATGTCGGCGCGGTCGTGACGCGTACGCAGGTCGACCGCGTCTATCGGTTGCTGGACTTCCTGCAGAAGGAGCTGGCCCGCCGCCAGCAGTCCCTCGCCGAACAGGGCTACGCCGACATCGGTGAGCAGCGCCGGTCAGTGGAGCCCGCTGCGCGCCTGCCCTACCTCGTCGTGCTCCTCGACCGGCTCGAGGGCTACACCGCCGCGTTCGAGTCGGTTGACGGCGGCGTGCTGGTCGACCGCATCACGGGGCTGCTCCAGGAGGGCGCGGGTGTCGGCATCCGGTTCGTCATCGCCGCCGACCGGTCAGGCGTACTCGGCCGGATCTCGACCCTCGTCGAGGACCGCATCATGCTCTCGATGAGCGATCCGAGCGACTTCTCCGCGATCGGGCTGAGCAACAAGGACGTGCCGTCCGTCATGCTGCCGGGTCGGGCGTTCCGCGGCGGCGAGCGGCCGCGTGAGATGCAGTGGGCGTTGCTCGACGAGACCGGGATCGGCACCGACCAGGTGCGCGCGCTCCACGAGATCGGTCGAGCCTCGCACGAACGCTTCACCGACCTGCCACGCTCGAGACGCCCGCAGCGCATCGACGAGCTCCCCGCGTCCCTCGGACTCACGGAGGCCATGGAGCTCGAGCCGGAGTCGCCGAGCCGGAGCTTCGTGCCCGTCGGCGTCGGCGGCGACACGCTCTCCCTGCTCGGCTTCGACCCGCTGCGTGACGGACCGGGATTCCTGGTCGCCGGGCCGCCGCGGTCGGGCAAGAGCAACACGCTGCAGGGCATCGTGCGCCAGCAGGTCGACCAGCGCCGCACCGTCATCGTGTTCACGCCGCGCATCTCCCCGCTTCGTGAGCAGAAGGCCGGCCGCAACCTGCGGGTCTTCACCGGTGAGGAGCCGATCAACGACCTCAAGGATGCGCTCGCGGCGCTCCGCGGCGAGCACACGATCGTGGTGGACGACTTCGACGTCATCGGCGCTGACACACCGCTGGGCCAGCTCCTGGCCGAGCACTACGGGACGCTGCGCGACACGACCAGCATCATGGTCGTCGCCGCGAACATCGACGAGATCCTCTCGCTCTACCGAGGTCTGCCGGTCGAGCTCAAGCGCGGTCGTACGGGCCTCGTGCTCGCGCCGCGTGCCAGCAACGACGGCGACGTGCTCAACGCCCGCCTTCCGCGCTCGGTCGGAGCGTCGCTGCCTGTCGGCCGCGGCGTGCTGACGCATGCCGGCGGCTGGCGGTGGGTCCAGGTGCCGAAGGCCTGATCGGAGCCGCGCTCGCTGCTACAGCAGGGCGCACCATCACAGAGTGCGTCCCGGGCGGCCTACAAAACGTGAGGGGGAGCGGCCGAAGCCACTCCCCTCACGCCGTTTGCGATGTTCAGCGCGGCGACGTCAGCGGTGCCAGCACCGGGTGCAGGTCCGCTTCCTTCGCGCCTTCGGCGAACTTGTTGTGCTGGTAGGCGACATCGGTGCCGGCCGACGAGAACGCCTGGCACAGCTTGGTGAGCGACGTCTTGAACGTGCCCCACGCCTCGTTGAACTCCGAAGCGCCCTTGGAGGTCCACTCCTCGTTCGCGACGTTCAGCGACCCGTCGACGTCGCTGATCATGAGATCCGTGTCCTGCATCGACTTCTCGAGCGTCTTGTACAGCGCCTCGAGGTCTTCGATTCTTGCTCTAGCCATGCGGCTGCTCTCCTCTGATAGGTCCGTCCCCCGACACCCCGCCGAAGGACCCACGTCGGTGTTTCCTTGGATAGTAGACCAGGTGGACCAAGGCGCCGCGAGGGGTTGCGACACCCATACGCATATACTTCCTGTTCGAACATTTTGGTGATGACTCACGGGGGGTCACATGGCCGGCGAAGAAGAAGACACCGCAGAGCCGAAAGAGACGAACCTCTATCTGGCGACGCTCGAGCGCTGCCGCGACACGCTGATTCCGGGGTGCCGGGACGACGTGCACGAAGGCTCCGGCTCGCCGGCCGACGCGATCGCCAACCCCCTGGGTGACGGCGGGTGGGTCTGCACCGAGGCCACCAACTGGGTGACCGAGCTGACCGAGCACTGCACCGGCATCCTCGACGCCTTCGACGACGCGATCGATGTCGTGCGCAGGGAGGCCGGCTCCCAGCCCGAGAAGGTGCCGGCCAACGACTGGCGGGGCAACAACTGGCCCCGCACCTGGTCCATGGAACAACGGATGCGCTGAGCTGATTCAGGTGGCGCCTTGCCACTCGGGGTCAGCGGACGCCTGTCACGGTTGTCTGGATCTCGCCGATCGTCAGGTCGTAGGGCGCGCTGGTGTTGCTCACACCGGGTGCCGGCAGCGTCCCCGTCCGGCCGCCTGGCAACGTGTAGGCGACGTTGAACGTGCGGGTCAGCGTGACGCTCACTTCGCCTGACCGCCGATAGGCGTGCTCGACGGCACCCGGGCCGCCGACCGAGACACCCCGGACGCCGGCGCCAGCACCGGTGGCACCGTCGCCGTACTTCCACGCGTAGCCGGACGGCTCGAACCTGAGTCCGATCGTCTGCCCGAGGACCTGGACCGTTGCTTCCCGGCCGGCCGTGTCGGCATAGAAGTTGGTCGGCAGGTTGACGTACGACTTCCCGCCCGGCTCGACGTGCACGACGGTCGCCGGTGCGGCCTTGCGAGCCTCGGCGGCGATGTCGGCCGCCGTGATGACGACCGGACCACCTTCCGGCGGGTCGTCGGCGCCGCGGCACACGGTGCCGACGTACTCCCAGTCGGCGCCCTCGCTCACGTCACCGTTGGCGTCGTGCTGCAGCGTGTAGACCTGATACCTGATGTCGCCGTCCTCGGGACAGGTGTAGACCGCCGAACCGCACAGCACGTCCCCGCCCTCGACGCTGTTGGCTGAGCAGTTGGGAACGTAGCGGTACTCCTTGTAGGGCTTCGGGATCGTCACGATCGGCGAAGAATCGTCGCCGCCGGACTGGTCGGCACCGGTGTCGCTGTCCTTGATGATCACGGCGTCGTCGTCACCGGAGATGTCAGGGCCATCAGTGGCCGCGGCGGATCCCGCCATGCCGATCACGACGGCAGCCACCGCAACGAGCTGTAGCGCCAACCGCGAGGCGCCCCGGTGGGAGACCGTCATGACGCCTGCTCCGACGAGTAGTTGGACAGGATCCACCGGTCATCGGTCCACGTCATCAAGATCCTGACGTCGAGCCGGGTCTTGTCCTTGAAGGTCTCGACCGTCTTGCCCGTCGCGGTGTCAACCTTGCGCCCGGGAGCCAGCTCGAGCACCTGCTCCACGAGATACTGGTCGCCGCTGGTGTCGATGACCTTGGCGTCACTGATGACAGGCGCGGCTGCGAACTGCTGCTTGACCGTGCCGGCCTTCTTCATGTCCTTGGCGAGCTTGATGCATCCCTTGCAGTCAGCGCTGGCCAGGCCCAGGACGTCGTCCACCTTCGCGCCCGACGTCACAGCCACGATGCGCTCCACCGCGAACTTGGAGAAGGCGATGGCTCCCGCATCGGACCGGACATCGTCAGGGCGCGGTCCGCTGGTCACGGCGGCCGGAGTCGGTGTGGTCGACGACGGGGGCTTCGCGGTCGGCGGCCCCTCGGAGCCGCCACCACCACCGCATCCCGCGAGGATCACCAGCGCGATCGCTGCACATGCTGCGCGCAGATTCGGTCCGTTCATCACCACTGGCTGCTCCTGTCAGATCGGCCGGTCTCAGCCTGTCTCGAACAGCATCATCCTAATGGACCATGTCGCGTGGTTCTTACGGGCCAGACTGATCGGGCTGAACGACGAGACTGGCCAGTTCGTCGGCCACGAGATCGAGCTGTTCGGTCGTCGTCGACCGACCGAACGTGAAGCGCACCGCGGTCTGGGCGACCTCGGCCGGGTAGCCCATCGCGGTGAGCACGTGGGACGGCTCGTCGCTGCCGGCCGCGCACGCCGAGCCGCTCGAGCTGACGATGCCGCGTCGTTCGAGGTCGAGCAGGATCGATTCGCCGCTGCGTCCCGGGAAGACGAACGACGCACTGCCGGGCAGCCGGTGGTTGCGGTGCCCGGTGAGCTCGGCCTCCGGCACCTCGGCCAGGACCCGACCGATGAAGGCGTCGCGCCGAGCGATCGTCTCGTCGTTCGAGCCGCCCGCGAGACGCAGTGCCGTGGCCATGCCGACGGCGGCCGCGACGTTCTCGGTGCCTGACCGTCGGCCGGACTCCTGCCCGCCACCGTGGATCAACGGCTCGAACCTGGTGCCACGGCGGACGTACAGGATGCCGATGCCCTTGGGGGCGCCGAGCTTGTGCCCGGAGATGCTCATCGCCTGCACGCCGAGTCGCTCGACGGCGAGGTCGAGCCAGCCGGCCGCCTGCACGGCGTCGGTGTGGAACGGGACGCTCTTGCTGGCGGCGAGCCTCGCGAGTGTCTCGATCTGCTGGATCGTGCCGACCTCGTTGTTGGCGTACTGGACGCTGACCAGCGTGGTGTCGTCGCGGAGAGCAGCGGTGAGCGCTGAAGGCTGCACCATGCCGTCGTGGTCGACGTCGAGGATCGTGACCTCATAGCCGAGTCGGCCGAGGAACTCGGCCGACTCGAGCACTGCGGGGTGCTCGATCGATGACACGATGACGTGCTTGCCACGCGGATCCGCCAGGGCGATGCCCTTGATCGCGGCGTTGTCGGACTCGGTGCCGCCGGACGTGAAGGTGACCTCCGAGGCGCGCGCGCCGAGCACCTGTGCCACATCGGCGCGGGCCTGCTCGAGCGCCCGGCTCGCGGACTCCCCGACCTCGTGGTGGCTCGACGGGTTGCCGAAGTCCGGCCCGAAATACGGCCACATCGCCTCGAGCACCTCACGCCGAAGAGGAGTGGTGGCAGCCTCGTCCAGATAGATCATGGAGCACCCATCGGTGGTTGAGGGGCCGCTGGGGGTCCCCCCGCGAGCTCTGCGAGCAGGGGGCGGAACGAGTGGCGGCTCGAAACCACCCACATCGACCGATGGTTTCGAGGCTCCGCTGCGCTCCGCACCTCAACCACCCAGGTCAACCCGACACCGTGATGTCGAGTCCGAGGTCGAGCGCGCGCACGCTGTGGGTCAGCGCGCCCACCGAGATCACGTCGACGCCGGTCTTGGCGACCTCCGCGATTGTGTCGAGCGTGATGCCGCCACTGGCCTCGACGATCGCCCGGCCGGCGATCTTCTCGACTCCGGTCCGCAGGTCCGCGAGGCTGAAGTTGTCGAGCATGATCGTGCCGGCCGCGCCAGAGTCGAGCACTGCGTCGAGCTGATCGAGTCGGTCGACCTCGACCTCGATGTGGGTCGTGTGCGGAAGATCGGCCTTGGCCTGACGCAACGCCGCCGCGATGTCGGGGATCACGGCCAGGTGGTTGTCCTTGGCCATCACGGCGTCCGACAACGAGTAGCGGTGGTTGTGCCCGCCGCCGCAGCGTACGGCGTGGCGTTCGAGCGCGCGCAGGCCCGGCGTGGTCTTGCGCGTGTCGACCACGCGAGCCTGGGTGCCGGCGACAGCGTTGACGTACGTCGCCGTGAGCGTCGCGATGCCCGTCATGCGCTGCACGAGGTTGAGCGCGACCCGCTCGGCCTGCAGCACGGCGCGCGCGGGTCCTTCGACGTGGGCGAGTACAGCACCCGTCTCGAACCGGTCGCCGTCGAATGCTTCGAGCGTGACCTTGACCGCCGGATCCAGGGTCGTCATCGCGACCTCGAAAACCTCGGCTCCGGCGAACACGCCGGGCTCTCGTGCGACCAGGTCGGCGCGCGCGACAGCAGTCGCGGGGACCAGTGTCTGCGACGTGAGGTCGCCGAACGGAGCATCCTCGTCGAGGGCCAGGTCGACGACGCGCTGGATCTGCCGGCGCTCAAGCATGCTGCGGCGCGATCGACGAGTGCGTGGCCTGAGCAGGATCGCTCTCGGGGAAGTCGGTGCGGTAGTGGCCGCCGCGCGACTCCCGGCGAGCCAAGGCACTGGCGACCACGGCACGGGCCACGACGAGCAAGTTGGCGTCCTCGGCGGACTTGGCGTCGGTGGCAGTCGGCGCCCGCCACTGCCCAAGCGTCGCGAGGGCTCGCTCGAGGTCCTCCCCGTTGCGCGACAGTCCGGCGGCGTCCCACATGAGCTGCTGCAGGTCGCTGCGGTTGACGTCGTCACCGTCGGGATCGTCTGCGAGGTCCACCGCGATCGGCGCGGGCCAGTCGGCATCGAACTCAGTGAGCGGAGCCGGGTCGCTCAGACCCTCGATGACCCGCGTGCCGTAGACCGCGCCCTCGAGCAGCGAGTTGGAGGCGAGCCGGTTGGCGCCGTGCAGCCCGTTGCAGGCTGCTTCGCCGACGGCGTAGAGACCGGGGATCGACGTGCGTCCCCACTCGTCGGTCCGGATGCCGCCCATGTAGTAGTGCGCCGCAGGGGTCACCGGGATCGGCACCTCGCCCCAGTCGAACCCCTGCGCGCGGCAGGCGGCGTCGATGTTGGGGAAGCGCTTGGCGAGGAACGCCGCACCGAGCCCGGTGGCGTCCAGGCGTACGGGGATGCCCGGGTGTTTGGCCATCTGGGCGGCGATGCCCCGGGCAACGACGTCCCGCGGCGCCAGCTCGGCGTCGGGGTGCACGTGGAGCATGAAGCGCTTGCCAGCGGAGTCGATCAGCGTCGCACCTTCACCGCGTACGGCCTCGGAGACCAGGAAGTTGCCTGGGGCGTCGAGCGACGTCGGATGGAACTGGTAGAACTCGAGGTCCGCGGCAACAGCGCCGGCGCGCAGCGCCATGCCGAGCCCATCGGCCGTGGCGACCTCGGGATTGGTCGTGTAGGGGTAGAGCTGGCCGGCTCCCCCGGTTGCGAGGATCACCGAGTCGGCTCGGACCTCCTCGCCGTCAAGCAGGCGTACGCCGACGGCCGTCCCGTCCTGGATGATCACGTCGACCACGGTCGTACGCTCGCGGATCGTCACCGTGCTCTCGCGGAGCCGGTCGATCAGGGCGTAAGCGATGCCCGCGCCGGTGGCGTCTCCCCCGGCGTGCAGGATGCGCGCGTAGGTGTGTGCGGCCTCGAGTCCGTGTGACAGCTCGCCGTCGTGGCGGTCGAACGGCACCCCACGGGCGATGAGCTCATCGATCGCCTCGGGACCCTCGGCGCACAGGATGCGCACGGTGTCCTCGTCGCTCAGGCCCGCACCGGCCACCAAGGTGTCACCGACGTGCGACTCGATCGTGTCGCCGAGGTGCGGCGCTCCGGGATCGCTCATCGCGTCGATCACCACGGCGACGCCGCCCTGCGCGTAGCGCGTGTTGCTCTGGGCCAGGTCGGCCTTGCTGAAGAGCGTGACGTCGTACGCCTCGGCGGCCTCGAGGGCCGCGGTCATGCCGGCCACCCCGCTGCCGACGACGATGATGCTGTTGCGCATGGCGTTGTCCTTACTTGGGGAGCGCTGCGAGCATGCGCTCGAGCGCGACCTTGGCTTCGGTGGCGATGTCGTCGGGGACGATGATCTCGTTGCGGAGCTCGCCGGCGACGAGACCGTCGAGCGTCCAGGCGAGGTAGCCGGGATGGATGCGATACATCGTCGAGCACGGGCACACGACGGGATCGAGGCAGAAGATCGTGCGGTCCGGGAACTCCGCGGCGAGCCGGTTGACCATGTTGACCTCGGTGCCGATCGCGATGACGTCGCCCGGCTCGGACGCGATGACGTACTTGCGGATCGCGTCGGTCGATCCCGCGGCGTCGGCTGCGTCGACGACCGGCATCGGGCTCTCGGGGTGCACGATGACCTTGACGCCGGGGTGCTCGGCACGCGCCTTGTCGATCTGGGCGACCGAGAAGCGCTTGTGCACCGAGCAGAACCCGTGCCACAGGATGACCTTGGCATCGTTGAGCTCCTCGACGGTGTTGCCGCCGAGCTCCTTGCGGGGGTTCCACATCGGCATCTGCTCCAACGCGATGCCCATCGCCTTGGCGGTGTTGCGGCCGAGGTGCTGGTCGGGGAAGAACAGCACGCGCTGGCCACGCTCGAAGGCCCACTCGAGGACCGTCGCGGCATTGGACGACGTGCAGACGATGCCGCCGTGGCGTCCGCAGAACGCCTTGAGGGCCGCCGAGGAGTTCATGTAGGTCACCGGGATGACCGGCTGCTTGCCGTCGGCGTCGGACTCCTCGCCGTACACAGACATGAGCTCCTCCCAGCACGCCTCGACCGAGTCCTCGTCGGCCATGTCGGCCATCGAGCAGCCGGCCGCGAGGTTGGGCAGGATGACGTGCTGCTCGGGCCGCGCCAGGATGTCGGCGGTCTCCGCCATGAAGTGCACGCCGCAGAACACGATCGTGTCGGCGTCGGGCTTGGTCAGCGCCGCATTGGCGAGCTGGAACGAGTCACCGACGAAGTCGGCGTACTGGATGACCTCGTCACGCTGGTAGAAGTGCCCGAGGATCACCAGGCGGCTGCCGAGCGCGTCCTTGGCGGCGCGGATGCGGGCGTGCAGCTCGTCGTCGGTCATCCGCTGGTACTCAGCGGGGAGCTGCCCGGGGCGCACGACCGGCTCGGGGATGACGTCGTTCTCCGACGCACCCGGTCCGTAGCCCGGGAACGTGTCGAACTCCCATGGCCCCTTGGCGAGCTCGACGTCGCAGCTGGTGTCTGGTGCCGCGACGATCAGGTCATTGATGGAGGTGGTCATCTGCGCTCCTCAGGGGCGGTTGACGGGGGTCCTGCCTCGAAGCGGAACAGGGCCGGAGGCCGGTGGCTCGTGCCCTGCAGGCAGGTGCCGGTGGGGACGAGGGTCTTGCTGGCCAGCGCCTGGCGGCGGAAGTTGGCCGGATCGAGATGAGTACGCAGGACGGCTTCGTGCACGGCGCGCAGCTCGGCGAGGGTGAACTCGCGGGGCAGGAATCCGTGCGCGATCGGCGTGTAGGTGATCTTGGCACGCAGGCGGGCGAGGGCGTAGTCGACGATCTCGGTGTGGTCGAACGCCAGCGGCGGCAGCTCGTCGGCGACGAACCACTCGACGTTCTCGCCATCGACGGCACGGGCGACCTCGTCGGGTTGCACGAGCGCCCAGTAGACGATCGAGACGACGCGGTCGTCTGGCGAGCGGTCGAGGCTGCCGAACGCGTAGAGCTGCTCGAGATAGTTGGGGGTCAGCCCGGTCGTACGTTCGAGGGTGTGGCGGGCGCTGCCGGCAAGATCCTCGTCGGCCTCCAACGGTCCACCGGGCAGCGCCCACTGGCCTTCGTAGGGCTCGCGGATGCGGCGCACGAGCGGCAGCCACAACGTCATGAGCCCGGTCTCGGGGTGCGGGCGGAGCGCGAAGATCACGGTCGAGACGGCCAGGGAGACCCGCTGGTCGATCGCCGACTGCATCGTCACGCGCATGCCTCCCTGCTCTCAGTCCTACTTAAGGTTGCTTTGACTCTAAGGTCACCCTAGCGGTCCCCTTAAAGTCATGTCAACCCTAAGTCGGTGTGACATGCTGTCGCAGGCGAGGGCCCATGATCTAGGCTGGGCCTTTCAGCCAATGATCAGGGGGACCAATGGCCGAGGAAGAAGCTCCGACTGAGGAGCACAACAAGTACCGCGATCACCTGGTTGACGCGAAGAGCACCGTCACCAATGTCGTCAACACGTGGGGCGAGGACGGCAACCCCGGGCAGAGCATCATCAACCACGTCACCTCGGGCTGGCAGTGCGATGAAGCCGACCTCTGGATGGACGAGGTCCGCGCCAAGGCCCTGACGATCCAGGGCTTCTTCGAGACCGCGGAGGCCGATCTCGCCGCGCTGGTCAAGGCCGAGCCCACCGACGTGCACAAGGGCAACTGGCGCGGAGACGCCTACACCCGCTGAGGCCGGCTCTCTCACCACATCACACTTCGCAGAGGGGAACACCGTGACGGTCAAGCTGGACGCTGACGCACTGGACTCGGCCATGTCTGCGCTGGAGGACCTGGCGTCCGCCATCGACTTCCACCGCAACTGGTGCATCAAGGACAGCCCGGTCGAGCTGGCCTCCCTCGCCGAGGGAACCCAGCTCACCCGGGTCCGCGACTGGATGACGGACCAGGTCGCCGAACCGCTGCGGGTCGTGCGGGACCTGGCGCGGCTGCTGGACACCGAGGGCGGCACGGTGGAGTTCGAGGGCAGTGGCGCCATCGACGATCTTCGCGCCAAGCTGGGCTCCGAGCTCGCCGAACACATGGCTGACTTCGATGACCTCGATTCGCCGGAGGACATCGAAGACTTCCAGAACCTGATGGTCATACTGGACCGCTACAAGGACGACATCGTGGTCAGCGGGGCGTTCCACACCGAGCTCGGGCCTGAGGGGCTGGCGCAGCTCATGGACAAGGCCAGGACACTCACCGATCCCCTGGGGCAGTACCAGAACGGCATCCTGTCCCTGTCGGGTGACTCGACCCCCAGCTATTCGGAGGCCTCCGAGCTGGCGATCCAGTTCCAGGACGGCATTGCGGCGCTGATGGCCGACTCGCTCGCGACGGGATCGCTGTGGAAGGACTTCCCTGACTCCTATGCCACCGACCTCGCCAACTACGGCCACGGATCCACGGCGGCCATCATCTTCGACTACGCCGGACGCCACGGGGACGTCTTCGCCCGCGACTTCCTCAACGACGCGGGCAACGCCCTCCTCGAACGAGAGGACGGCCTCGGCGGCATGTACTGGAGCGGCATGGGCATACCGACCCAGTTCGGAACCGCTGACATGGACTCGATGCAGGACCCTGTCCTGCAGTGGATGGAAGCCCTCCGGCACAACGGTGCGGCCTCCCAGGACCAGCTGCTGGATCCCGAGCGCGCCGCGTACCTCCTCGACGAGCGCTTCTACCTCTACGAGGACGTCGAGGGCGGGGCGGCCGGCGACGTGCTCGCCGCGGCAACGGTCGAGGAGGCGCTCAACTCAGGGACCATGGGTGAGAACGCCGCCACGATCTCGTCGTGGGCCCTGAACCACTTCGGCGGCGAGGCCGACCCGCGCGACGGGCTCAAGGAAGAACTGGGCGGCATCGTCGCCACCTACATCCGTGACGTGAGCCGCGTAGCCCTGGATCCTGACTCGGCAGACGAGCCTGGCATCTACGGATCCGATGACCTGCCCAACGGCTTGTTCGAGGGTGACGGGTTCCCGCCGTACGGCATCACCCTGGACCGCACCGCTTTGAACAACCTGCTCGGCGACATCGGGGACAATGACAGTGCCGTCTCGATCATCGGTGACGCGGCAGGCAGGTTCACCCAGGCTCGATTGGATGATGCAGTCCACACCACGGTCAGCAGCGGGAGCCTTGGAGGTGAGATCGGCGAAGACGACCCATTCTCCTATGCCACCTACACGAACGCGTCCATCACCGGCTTCCTCTACGACGGGCTCTACGACGGCAGCATCGCCGACGCCAAGGAGGACGACGCGGCACAGGAGCGGGTGTGGAAGCTCCTGATGGTCCCCACCGAGTTCGTCAAGGCTCCGGGAGGACCGGTCGGAAGCTACGTGGTCGGCCAGGTCAAGGACCTGGTCAAGAACGAGTTCGTGGGCGGCGGAGCGTCGGCTGCGGTCACGGAGGCGGAGGACGGCTACAACTCGGTCCGTACCTTCACGCTGCTGCAGTCACTGCACACGCTGGTCGCGTCCGACGCTGCCGCCGACTTCCCGGCAGGAAGCCTGCGGGATGACTGGCCCACCGACGACTACGGCAACCTGAAGAACCCCAACGAGATGAGCAGCGGGGAGCGCACTGACGTGATCGCGTCCATCACGGGCACAGACAAGAACAACGGCTACGCTGCCGCCGCGTACAAGAGCTCCATGTCGGGCATGGACACGCTCCAGAAGCAGTACGGCTGATGCGGGTGTGGTCCGCCGCCCTGGCTTCGGTGGCGCTGCTTGGCATGGCAGCCTGCAGCTCCACGCCCGTCTACCCGCACGACCAGGCCTGCTCCCTCGATGCCGCAGTCGTGAGCACGCTGCTGGGCTCCGATCGGTTCACCGCCGAGGAGGAGAGGCTCACCGACGTCCCGCTCACCGCGTCGGCTCCGGGTCGCACGAGCTGCTCGGCAGACCGCGGCGACAACCGGGTGGTCGTCGAGGCCGGCATCATCCCCGACGCCGCTGCTGACGTCGAAGCGGCGAAGGCCCGCCAGGAGAAGACCCGGTACACGTACCGGGGAGGTGTCGGCTACCGGCGCGACAACGCCGTCGTCTGGACCTGCGGCAACGTGACGGCACGCATCAGCGTCCGAGAGGTTCCCGACGCCACGGTTGACTGGCAACACCTGGGCGAACCGGTGTGGGACCAGATCGGCTGCCTGACCTACGCCTCACCGGGCGGCGAAGCCAGCCAACCCGAGGGTTGGTCCTAGCCCGGCGCGGAAGTTGAACTGTCGGTCGTGATGCCGATGATGGGTGTCATGCTCCTCGCTGACGTTGTCGCCACCTCGGCCGCGGTCACCGCCACCCGATCACGCACGGCAAAGGTCGCTGCGTTCGCTGACCTGTTGCGACGAGTCGCTGACAACGAGCCCGACGCCATCCCGATCGTCACGTCATACCTCGCCGGGGTGCTGCGGCAGCGTCGGACCGGTCTGGGTTGGCGGTCGTTGCAGAACCTGCCCGATCCTGCGGCGACCGCGACCCTCGAGATGCAAGAGGTGGACGCGGCGTTCGAACGTCTCGCCGTGCTGGCGGGCGCGGGCTCGCAGGTCGCGCGCGCTGAGGCGACCCGGAGCCTGTTCGCTCGCGCCACGGCCGACGAGCAGCGGTGGCTACGCGGCATCGTCACGGGTGAGGTCCGGCAGGGTGCGCTCGACTCACTGGTTCAGGAGGGGCTCGCCGTCGCCGGCGGCATCCCTGTCGGGTCCGTCCGCCGAGCCGCCATGATGGCCGGGTCCACGGTCGACATCGCCGTCGCAGCGTTGACCGGTGGAGAGGACGCGCTCGCGGCATTCACGCTCGAGGTCGGTCGGCCTGTGCTGCCGATGCTGGCTTCGACCGCCCCGACGGTCGAAGCGGCGATGGCCAAGGCCGGAGGCGGTGAGGTGGCTATCGACACCAAGCTCGACGGTGTCCGCATCCAGGTGCACCGACGAGGCGACGAGGTCCTTGTCGTCACGAGGTCGCTCGACGACGTCACCGACCGTCACCCCGAGGTCGTCTCGGTCGCGCGCGCCCTCCCCTGCCGCGATGTCGTGCTGGACGGCGAGGTCCTCGCCCTCGACCCCGAGGGCCGGCCCCGACCGTTCCAGGAGACTGCATCCCGTGCGGCGACAGTGGGCGGCACGGTCCGGCTGACTCCCGCGTTCTTCGACCTCCTCCACCTCGATGGGCGAGACCTCGTCGACTCCCCGACGTCAGAGCGCCTCGCCGCGCTCGAGGACGTCGTCCCCGAACCGCACCGTGTCCCCCGGCTCGTCACCGCCGACGCCAGCGAGGCCGAGGAGTTCGCGGCACAGGTGCTGGCACTCGGGCACGAGGGTGTGGTGGTCAAGAGCCTGACGGCGCCTTACGCYGCCGGCCGGCGCGGGGCAACCTGGGTCAAGGTCAAGCCCGTGCACACCCTCGACCTCGTGGTGCTGGCGGTCGAGCGCGGTTCTGGCCGCCGCAGCGGGTGGCTTTCCAACATCCACCTGGGAGCGCGCGACGGCGACGAGTTCGTCATGCTCGGCAAGACGTTCAAGGGCATGACCGACGAGATCCTCGCGTGGCAGACCGAGCGATTCCGCGAGCTGCAGACAGGCGACGACGGCTATGTCGTCACGGTCCGGCCCGAGCAGGTCGTCGAGATCGCGTTCGACGGTGTCCAACGGTCGACCCGCTACCCCGGGGGCGTCGCGCTCCGGTTCGCCCGCGTCATCCGCTACCGCGACGACAAGTCCCCGGCCGAGGCCGACACGATCGAGATGGTGCGCGGTTTCCTCGCCGGCTGAACCCACGCCTCAGCTGGCGCAACCCGCCCCCTACTCGCAGAGCTCGTGGGGGTACCCCCAGCGTCAGCGGAGGTCAGCGGAAGTTGCGGCCTTGGTGCTTGGCAGGGATTGCTGCGGCGGCCTCGGGATATACGGTCTCGATTCGCTCGAGCTTGTCGGCGACCAGGTTGGTGACGCCGTCGAAGCGCTCGAGCTTGCCGCGGATGATCAAGCCGGCTGAGTTGCGGCCGACCCGGCGATAGCGGTTCCACAACGCCTGTGAGCACACGACGTTGAGCATCCCGGTCTCGTCCTCGACATTGAGGAACGTCACCCCTACAGCCGTCGCGGGGCGCTGCCGGTGCGTGATCAGCCCGGCGACCCTGACCCGGCGGCCCGACTCGGCACCGGCGAGCCCTGCCACGGAGTGGATGCCCTCCGACTCCAGCAGGGGGCGGAGGAACTCGACAGGATGCTTCTCCGGCGAGATCCGGGTCGCCCACAGGTCGGCCATGGTCTCCTCAACCTCGGTCATGCCCGGCAGCATCGGCGGCGGCGACTGAACCGAGGTGCCCTCGAGCTGGTCGGGATTCTCGACGTAGCCGGCGTTCCACAACGCCTGCCGGCGCGAGAGGCCGAACACGTCGAACGCCCCTGCAGTGGCCAGCGACTCCATCTGCACGACGGTCAGCCCGGCTCGTCGCGACACGTCGGCCATGTCCTTGTACGGCTGCCGGTCGCGCTCGGCCACGATGCGCCGGGCGACCTCGAGACCCACACCCTGCACCTCGTCGAGCCCCAGGCGTACGGCAAAGCCACCGTCGCGGCGGTGCTCGGGGGTCGGGTCAGGCGTGTCGCGGACGAACCGCTTGACCGGAGGCTGCTCGCGGGCGAGGCAGCTGTCGAGCCCTGTGACCTCGGCGGACTCCAGCACCTCGAGATCGGCCTGCGCCTGCGAGTGCATGATGTCGGGCCGCAGGATCGTGACGCCGTGGTGGCGGGCATCGGTCACGAGCGACTGCGGGGAGTAGAAGCCCATCGGCTGGTTGCGCAGCAGCGCCGCGAGGAACGCCGCGGGATAGTGCAGCTTGAGCCATGAGCTGGCGTAGACCAGCAGCGCGAAGCTCAGCGCATGGCTCTCGGCGAAGCCGAAGTTGGCGAACGACTGGATCTTGACGTAGATCGCATCGGCCTCCTCCCCCGTGATGCCGTGGCCGGCCATGCCCTCGTAGAGCTTGAGCCGCAGCGACTCGATGCGTTCGATGCCCCGCTTGGAGCCCATCGCCCGGCGCAGCAGGTCGGCCTCGTCGCCGGTGCACCCGCCCAGCTTGATCGCCATCTGCATGAGCTGCTCCTGGAACAGCGGGACGCCGAGCGTGCGTTCGAGCACCTCCTTGAGCACGGGGTGCGCGTACGTGACCGGCTCCCGCCCCGTGGCCCGCCGGATGTAGGGATGCACCGCGCCACCCTGGATCGGGCCGGGGCGGATCAGCGCGATCTCGATCGCGAGGTCGTAGTAGGAGCGGGGCTGCAGCCGTGGCAGCGTGCCGATCTGGGCTCGGCTCTCGACCTGGAACACCCCGATCGAGTCGGCCCGGCACAGCATGTCGTAGACCGCTGCCTCCTCCTTGGGCATCGAGGCGAGGTCCCACTCCTCGCCCAGGTGCTCGGCGACGATGCGCATCGTGTGGTCGAGCGCCCCGAGCATGCCGAGGCCCAGCAGGTCGAACTTGACCAGCCCCATCCACTCGCACGCGTCCTTGTCCCACTGCAGGACCGTGCGGTTGTCCATGCGACCGCGCTCGATGGGACAGACCTCACCGATCGGCCGCTCGGTGAGGATCATGCCGCCGGAGTGGATGCCGAGGTGCCGGGGACCGCCGAGCAGCTGCTGCGCGAGGGACACGACTTGCGGAGGTACGTCCGAGGTCTCGTCGGTCGAGATCGCACTCCAGGCATCGATCTGCTTGGACCAGGCGTCCTGCTGGCCGGGCGAGTAGCCCAGCGCCTTGGCCGCATCGCGTATGGCCGAGCGAGGCCGGTAGCTGATGACGTTGGCGACCTGCGCGGCGTTGTGCCGCCCGTACGTCTCATAGACCCACTGGATGACCTCCTCACGCCGGTCGGAGTCGAAGTCGACGTCGATGTCTGGCTCCTCCTCGCGCGTCGTGGCGAGGAAGCGCTCGAACGGCAGGTTGTAGAAGATCGAGTCGACCGCCGTGATGCCCAGCGCGTAGCAGAGCGCGGAGTTGGCCGAGGAGCCCCGGCCCTGGCACAGGATCTTGCGTCGCCTGGCCTCCATGACGATGTCGCGGACGATCAGGAAGTAGCCCGGGAAGTCCTTCTCCTCGATGACCTGCAGCTCGCGGTCGATGCGTTCGCGCGCCTCGTCGGGGTTGTGGGCGTAGCGCTCACGGATGCCCTGCTCGGCCAGCTCGCGCAGATAGCTCATCGCGGTGTGTCCCTCGGGGATGCCGCGGTGGGGCAGCTTGGGGGTCGCAGCCCGCAGGTCGAACGCCAGCTCGTCCGCGATCGCGACCGTACGCTCGACGGCGCCCGGGTGACGACGGAACAGCCGATGCATTTCCGCGCCGGACCGCAGGTGCGCCGCGCCAGTGGCCGGCAGCCAGCCGTCCATGTCGGTGAGGCTGCGGCGGGCCCGGACCGCTGACATCGCAGCGGCGAGCTGGCGGGCAGCGGGCTTGGCGAAGTGCACGTTGTTGGTCGCCACCGTCGGCAGCCCGTGCATCGCGGCCAGCTCGGCGAGGGCGTCATTGGTGACGCTGTCGGCCGGGAAGCCGTGGTCGATCAGCTCGACGACGACGTTGTCGAGACCGAACAGCCCAGTGAGCCGGTCGAGGGCGGTCGCGGCGGCGTCAAGCCCGCCCGTCGCCAGCCCCTGGCGTACGTGACCCTTGCGGCAGCCGGTGAGGATCAGCCAGTGGTCACGGCCTCGCTCGGCGAGCTCCTCGAGGTCGTAGACGGGGCGGCCCTTCTCGTCGCCGTGGAAGTGCGCGTCGGTCATCGCGGCCGCGAGGCGGTGATAGCCCTCGACGCCGCGCGCGAGCACCAGCAGGTGACTGCCCTCGGGATCGGCGGTGCCGTTCTGCGGCTTGCTGAGGCCGAGGGACAGCTCGGCGCCGAAGACCGTCTTGAGCCCCGACTCGTCATACTTCACCGCCTCCTCGGCGAACCGCGGTGCGCCGTAGAAGCCGTCGTGATCGGTCAGCGCCAGCCCGTGCAGACCCAGGCCGATCGCCTCCTCGACCAGCTCGTCGGGACCGCTGGCCCCGTCGAGGAAGCTGAAGTTGCTGTGACAGTGCAGCTCGGCGTAGGGCACGATCGGCCCCTCGGGCCGCTTGATCTCCTTGGGCTGGGTCTTGGCCCGCTTGCGCGACCAGCCCGGCGCGTCGCCACCGTCCGGCTCTGGCCGCCCCGACAGCCGCCGCTCGAGCTCACGCCACGAGACATCCGGGTTGTTCCACCCCACTCAGCTCACCCCGCCTCGTAACCATGACGTTGCGCAAGAGGTGGGCTGACTAGTCATAGCGGGCCTCCGTCCACCAGGAACCGGCCTCGACGATCATGAGGTACGCACTGCCGTCGACGCCGACGACCTGGAAGCGGGCGATGCGGCGCGCAGCGGCCTCGTCCCACCACTGGTCATCGACCGGCCACGGCCCGGCCCACGAAGCCACGGGCTGCCAGTCCTGGCCAGCTGCGGCCCGGAACCGGGCGGGCTCCCCCGTGACCATGCCGCGACCCGTGACGCCGATGGCCTGCCCCTCGGCGCCCACGACCATCGCCTGCTGCGGCTCGGTGTAGACCGTCGCGGGTGCCGGCGGAGGCAAGCTGCCGGGCCACGGCAGTCCCACCGCACGCGCGGCGACCGGACGCTCACCCCATGGTGCGAGCAGCCGCCGCTCGGCCGGCCCGCGACCGCCCTGGACGGAGACCGAGACGACTGCCTCGTGGCCGACGATGCTCTGCACGCGCGCCACCCCGCGCTCGACCCGCTCGTCCGGACCGCCACCGAAGAGGCTGTCGGCATGGTCGCCGAGCGGCTCGGTGACCTCGGGGATCAGGCGCACGGCGTCGACCGGCGCCCGGATCGCGCCATCGACCTGCAGCTGCCAGCGAACCCTGTCGACCAGGTCAGTTGGCCCGAACCAGCGCGGATGCATCCACCGCCGGGAGGTCGCCAGCGAGCCGTCGGTGTCGACCTCGATCAGGACAGTCGTGCACACCAGGCCATGACCGGCGAGGTCGGTCACGAACTTCTCAGCGGTCGTCCGCACGCTGAACGCGATCTGCTCGGCCAGGTCAAGGGGCGGCTCCAGCATGAGGGTCGCCTCGAACTCCGGCGGCACCTGTCGCCGGCTGATCGGCTGGGGGTTGAGGCCACGGGCCATGCGATGCAGGAGCTCACCGTGCGTGCCGAAGCGGGTGTGCACGTCGGCCGGCGACAAGGCAGCGAAGTCGCCCAGGGTCAGCAACCCCATGCGGCGCAGCAAACCCACGATGGACTCGTCGTCGAGCGCATCGATCGGCAGGTCGCGCAGGAACTGGGCCGATCCGCCGGGAGGTACGACGAGGCTGTCCTGGGCCAGCGCCCGGCGAGCCGCCTGCTCGGCCGCGAAGAGCCCGTCGGCGATGCCGGCACGGACGTCCCACACCCCCAGGCGTACGAGCCGCTCGGCGATGATCGCCGCCGCCTCGGCCTCGCCGCCGTAGAACCGGGCCGGCACGTTGATGGCGCAGAGCCCGGGTCGCAGCGGCGCGACACCGGGGCTGAGCTCCTCGATCGCGGTCAGCACCGCCTCGAAGGCTCGCGCATCGGCATCGGGGTTGTAGTCGTGCAGAGCCAGTCCCGGACACCGCGACTGGGCATCGCGCCGGCGCATGCCACGGCGTACGCCCTCGGCGCGCGCGGCCTGCGAACAGGCCAGCACCTGGCCCTTGTGGAGCACCGCGGCGGGGGTCGAGGCCGAGCTCTCGACCGCGACGATGGGCCAGTCCGGCGCCCACAGCACCATGGTCCGGCCACGTGCGGGAGCAGACACCTAGCTCACGCTCCGCAGCTGGGTGGGCTGTTCCTCGACCCGGCGAATGACCTGGGCCCGGTCGGGCAGCCACAGCCGACCCGTGCGGGCCGGCGCCGTGCCGCGCCGGACCTCGACCGTGACCTGTCGAGCCTGCAGGTGCCCGTGCCCCCGACCCAGCCCCACCCACTCGGCGTCACGCAGCGACACCCGGGCGTCACAACGCGGCCAGTCACCGTAGGAGATCAGGACGCCCCCACGCTGCCGCAGCCGGGCGCTGATGCGGCTGACGTCCTTGCCGGAGATCTCTGAGGGAGCAGCCACCACGACGACGCCCAGCACGTCGATCAACGCGGCCGTGACCTCGAGCCAGGCCTCGCCCGGATCGGGCACCAGGATCGTCCGCCGCAGGTCGACTCCGGCGGCAGCGGCGGCCTCGAGCCCGAACTCCGCCGAGCCCACGACACCGCACCAGGCGCCATCGGCCGAGGGCCCCGCCATGAGGGCCATCGCGAGGCTGGCAGAGTCGACGCCATAGCTCGATCCGGTCTGCAATTGCAGCAGTCCGGCGAAGGCCGGATGGGTCGCGACAGGCTGGGCCGCCGGGCGGCCCTGCATCTGGTCGACGCGGGCGCGCAGCTCATCCAGGGTCGGGGCAGGAGCTACGGTCATTCACCCATCTTCGAACATGTGTTCGAAGGAGTCAATCCGCCGATTGAACTACTTCCACCCGGTCACCACATGCCGACGAAGACCGTGCCCAGACGCCCCAGAGCCGCACAGCGCCCTGAGGCGGGTTGCCCGCGAAAACTCAGGCGCCCAGCTCGATCGACGCACCGGGGATGGCGTCCAGCAGCTTGCGGGTGTAGTCCTGCTGCGGGTTGTCGAACACCTGGGTGACGGGTGCGGCCTCCACGACCTTGCCGTCCTGCATCACCAGGACGTCGTCGGCGATCTGCCGGACCACCGCGAGGTCGTGGGTGATGAACAGGTAGCTCAGGCCAAGCTCGGCCTGCAGGTCGTTGAGGAGCTCGAGGATCTGCGCCTGGACCAGCACGTCGAGAGCGGAGACGGCTTCGTCGCAGATGACGACCTCAGGCTCGAGGGCGAGCGCACGGGCGATGGCCACGCGCTGGCGCTGGCCACCCGACAGCTCGCCCGGGTAGCGCGACATCACGGTCGTCGGCAAGGAGACCTTGTCGAGCAGGTCACGTACGCGCGCCTGGCGCTGCTTCTTCGTGCCGACGTCGTGCAGCTGCAAGGGCTCCTCGATCGACTGGTAGATCGAGTAGAGCGGATCGAGTGAGGCGTAGGGGTTCTGGAACACCGGCTGCATCTGGCGACGCAGCTTCAGGCGCTCTGCCTTGGACTTCAGCTCGCGGATGTTCCTGCCGTCGAAGATCACGTTGCCCGAGGTGGGTGGCAGCAGGTCAAGCACCATCCGGGCCACGGTCGACTTGCCCGACCCCGACTCCCCCACGATCGCCGTCGTCGTGCCGCGACGCAGTCGGAACGAGACATCGTCCACTGCAGTGAAGTCGATCTTCTGCCACGGCTTGGCGCCACGCAAGGAGAAGACCTTCGTGAGGTTCTCCACGACGATGATGTCGCTGCGGCCCTCGCCGAACTGGGCATCGCTGTGGGCAATCTCCTCGGCAATCTCGGCGGCCGTTTGGACAGCCAGCTCGCGCACCTCCGCTCGCGCCTTGACGGACGACAGTCGCTGCGACGCCAGAGAAGGCGCCTTGGACACGAGGCGCTGGGTGTAGGGGTGCTCCGGCGACTGCAAGATCGCACGGGCGGGACCGGACTCGACGACCCGGCCGCGATACATCACCACGAGGTGGTCCGCCCGCTCGGCTGCCAGTCCGAGGTCATGCGTGATGAGCATGACCGCAACTCCGAGGGTGTCGGTCAAGGTGTCGAGGTGATCGAGGATCTGCTTCTGCACCGTCACGTCGAGCGCCGAGGTCGGCTCGTCGGCGATCAGGAGCTTCGGTCGTGCCGCGAGACCCATCGCGATGAGTGCGCGTTGACGCATGCCGCCGGAGAACTCGTGGGGATACTGCCGAGCCCGCCGCTCGGCGTCCGGCAGACCGGCCTCCTCGAGGAGCTCGACGACCCGCTTGTCGGCCTCGGCGCCGCTGGCGACGCCGTTGGCGACCAGCGCCTCCTTGATCTGGGATCCGACCTTCCACAGGGGGTTGAGGTTGGACATCGGGTCCTGCGGCACCAGACCGATGCTGGAACCTCGGAGCGCCAGGATCTTGGTGCGGGAGGACTTGCTGATCTCTGCGCCATCGAACTGGATGGCACCTCCCAGCACCTTTCCATTGCCAGGCAGCAGCCCGATGACCGCATGTGCCAGCGTGGACTTGCCGGAGCCGGACTCACCCACGACCGCGATGGTCTGACCGGGATAGATCGTCAGGTTGGCCTGGTCGACCGCGGTGAGGGTCTGCTTGCCAGCCCTGAAGCCCACACTCAGGTTCTGGACTTCGAGCAGGGGCTGTGTGCCGTTCACTTCTTCCTCGCCTTCGGATCGAGGGCCTCGCGGACCGCCTCACCCAGCAGGATGAAGCCGAGGACAGTCATCCCCAGCGCGATTGCAGGCACGTACATGACGTTGAGGTGCTGGCCGGAGCGCACCTGGTTCTGGGCGTCGGACAGGTCGTTGCCCCACGACACGACGTTCTGCGGGAGGCCGAGTCCGAGGAACGAGAGCGACGACTCCGCGACGATGAACACGCCGAGTGAGATCGTCGATGCCACGATGACCGGCGCGAGCGAGTTGGGGACGATGTGCCGCCGCAGGTTCTTCATCCTGGATGCGCCGATGGCGGTCGCGGCGTCGACGAACTCCAAATTCTTGGTCTCGAGCACCGCACCCCGCATCTGACGGGTGATCTGCGGCCACGCGAACAGTGCGAGCGCCAGCACCACGACCAGGACCGAGGCCCAGAAACCGCGGTCCGGCCAGATGTTGTTGAGCACCGAGATCACGACGATCGCCGCCAGCAGCAGTGGGATCGAGAAGAAGATGTCGCTGAGCCGTGAGATGAGCGAGTCGGAGAGGCCGCCGTAGTATCCGGCGATCGCGCCTGTGATCATTCCGAGCACGGCCGTCAGGATCGTTGTCAGCAGTCCGACTGCCACCGAGGCGCGAGCACCGTAGACGGTGCGCGCCCACACGTCGGCACCCTGCTGGGTGAAGCCGAAGGGGTGGCCTTCGCGCGCCGGCGCGAAGCTGTCGCTCAGGTTGGCCTTCTTGGGATCCTGATCGGTGAACAGAGTCGGGAAGAAGATCATGAGCGCGATCACCAACAAGATGGCGATCGCGGTCCAGAACAGCGGCGCCGTGCGCAGCCGCTTCCAGGCTTCCTTCCACTGGTTCTCCGGCACCGCTTCGACGTCAACGGCGTCGATCGCTCGCAGGGGGGTCTCATCGATGGGAGCGACGAAGCGCTCCTGGCCCGGGCGCGTCCCCGGCTGTGTCTCATACATAGCGGATCCTCGGATCGAGTACGGCGTAGAGGAGGTCGACAAACAAGCTCATCAGGACGTAGACCATGACCATGAAGGTCACGATCGCGACCACTGTTGAGGTCTCACCCTGCTGGATGGCTTTGTAGGCGGCGTTTCCGATGCCGGGAATGTTGAAGATCGTCTCGGTGATGATGGCGCCGGCCATGAGCGAGCCGAGATTGATGCCGATGTAGGTGACCACCGGCACGAGCGAGTTGCGCAGCACGTGATTGCGCACCACGAGCCTCTCGGCGAGACCCTTGGCGCGGGCAGTGCGGACGTGGTCGGCACTTAGGTTCTCGCCGACCGAGGTGCGGGTCAGCCGGATCGTGTAGGCGAAGTTGGCGATCGCGAGCACGACCGCCGGCAGTATCAGGTCCGAGACGGTCCAGTCGCCACCGACGGTCGGCGAGGTCCAGCCAAGCTTGACGCCGAACACCAGCTGCATCACGAAGCCGACAACGAAGATCGGGACCGAGAGCAGGACCAGCGAGACGACCAACACCACGGAGTCAAAGACTCCGTTGCGCTTCAGTCCGGCGATCGTGCCGAGGCCGATCCCGAGGACGGCGTCGATGGTCAGCGCCATGATGGCCAGCACGACCGTCACCGGGAAGGTTTCCTTGATCAGGTCGATGACTGGCTGACCAGAGAACGTCTCACCGAAGTTGAGCGTGATGGCGTTCTTGACGAACTCGAGCCACTGCACGAACAGCGGGTCGTCGAGGTGGTACTGCGCCGCCAGCGCGTCTCGGACATCCTGGGAGACTGGCTTGTTGCCGGCCAGGTTGAGGATCGGGTCACCTGGTCGGAGCTTGAGCAAAATGAACAGGATGAGCGTCGCACCGAGGAATACCGGGATGGTCTGCAACAGCCGTTTGACGACATACCACCACACGATTGATCTCCTGAAGTTCGTGAAAGCGTGGACCCCGAACGGTCCCGCTTCACGGTACTCCGCAAACGCAACGACCGGGGATGAGGCCGGCGGCGCCGGCCAAAGGACTTGGCGGGACGAACGGAGGCAACCCGTCGAGGGCTACCTCCGTCCGTCACACCAGCAGGACTACTTGGTGAGCTTGTAGTAGTCCGGCTTCTGCTTCCAGTTGAACTCGAACCCCTTGAGGTCCTTGGCCGTCACCGCGGTGGCGTTCTGGTACCACAGCGGGATCGCGGGCAGGTCCTTCAGAAGGATGGTCTGCGCCTCACCGATCAGCTTGTAGCGCGCGTCGCCGGTCTCGGCGGACGCCTGCTGGATCAGCTTGTCGAAGTCCTTGTTGCTGTAGTCGCCGTCGTTCGAACCTGCACCGGTCGCGTAGATCGGTCCGAGGTAGTTGAGCATCGACGGGTAGTCAGCCTGCCAGCCGGTGCGGAACGGCGTCTTGATGGTGCGCTCGGTGACCTGCTTGCGCAGCTCGTCGAACGTTGCGTAGACCTTCGGCTCGGCGTCGATCCCCAGCGTGTTCTTGATCTGGTTCGCCATGGCCTCGCTGAACTCCTTGTTGCCGGCGCCGTCCGCGTTGTACGCGAGCTGGAACTTGCCCGACCACTTGCTGATCTTGTCAGCCTGAGCCCACTTGGCCTTCGCCTCTTCGGGGTTGAACTTCAGCACTTCGTTGCCCGCGACGTCCTTGGTCCAGCCGTCGAGCACCGGCGACGTGAAGTCGGTCGCAGGCGTACGAGTGTTGTTGAAGATCTTCTCGGTGATCTCGTCGCGGTTGGTCGCCATCGAGATCGCTGCGCGACGCAGCTCGCCCTCTTCACCCTTGAAGTGCGCGATGCGCTCCGGGATCGTGAAGGACGAGAAGTTCGAGCCGGGCTCGTTGTAGGCCGTGACCTCGCCGTCCTTCTCGAACGTCGGCAGCGCGCTCGGCGGCACCTGGTCGAGAACGTCGAGGTTGCCCGACTGGACATCCGTGTAGGCAGCGTCCGTGCCACCACCGGCGTAGAACTTGAAGACCAGTCCGCCGTTCTTGGGCTTGTGGATGCCTTGGTAGTCCGGGTTCGGCTCGAGCGAGATCTGCTTGTTGCGCTCCCAGCCGGACTTGGTCAGCTTGTAGGGGCCGTTGCCGATCGGGTGCTCGCCGAACGCCTTGGTGATCTTGCCGGAGGAGTCGTAGGCCGAGTCCGGAACCGGGAAGTACGCCGAGTAGCCGAGGCGCAGCGGGAAGTCCGACTCCGGCTCCTTCAGCGTGATCGTGAAGGTCTTGTCATCGACGACCTTGAGGCCCGAGAGCTCCTTGGCGCCACCAACGGTGTTGCCGATGTCGTCTGTGCCCTCGATCGGGTAGAAGAAGTAGTTGTTGAGCTGCTTGTTCGCGGGGTTGGCGCCGTAGTTCCACGCCTTGACGAACGAGTCAGCCGTGACGGCCGAACCGTCGGTGAACTTCTGGCCGTCCTTGAGCTTCACGGTCCAGACCTTGCTGTCCGCGTCAGGCTCGATCGACTCGGCAACCTCGTTGCTGACGGAGCCGTCCGTGTTGTAGGCCACCAGACCGGAGAACATGTTGTCGAGCGGGTCGCCGCCGCCTACCTCGTTGGTTGCGGTCGGGATCAGCGGGTTCTGGGGGTTGGTGCCATAGACCGTGATGACGGACTTGCTACCGCCCTCGCCCTTGTCGTCGCTGCCGCCGCCGCAAGCTGCCAGGGTAAGGCTGCCGGCCGCGATCAACGCCACACCCGCAAGGCGGGTACGCCGAGAGAGTCGCATGGATTCCTCCTGTGATTGTCTGGTGCACGCTGGCGCGCGCCCCCTATGACTATCACCACAGCATGCCCACCGGACAGCGTTCCAAGCCTGCTTAATCAAAGTGTTACCAAAAGGTAGAGGTCGTTCGGCGCACGGAAGTCAATAGTTCTGCGGACTCATCCGCGATGGTTCTCACGGGTGAGACGTTCGTACCGCATGCTGGGACGCCCAAGGACGACAAACGACCGGCCCACAAGGCGCGGGCCGGTCGTCGTCAGGAGCTGCTGATCAGCCCTTGCGCTTCTTGATCTCCTCGGTGGCCTGGGGCAGGACGGCCTTGAGGTCGCCCACGACGCCGAAGTCGACGAGCTCGAAGATCGGTGCTTCGTCGTCCTTGTTGACCGCGACGATCGTCTTGGACGTCTGCATGCCCGCGCGGTGCTGGATCGCACCGGAGATGCCGTTGGCCACATACAGCTGCGGCGACACGGTCTTGCCGGTCTGACCCACCTGGAACGAGTGCGGGTACCAGCCGGAGTCGACCGCCGCACGCGACGCGCCAACAGCTGCGCCGAGGCTGTCGGCGAATGCCTCGACCTCGGTGAAGTCGCCGCCGGTGCCACGGCCGCCGGACACCACGATCGCGGCCTCGGTCAGCTCCGGGCGACCCGAGGCCTCCTTGGGCTTGGACGAGGTGATCCGGGCGGTCTTGGCTGCGTCGGAGATGTCAGCGGTGACCGCCTCGACAGCGCCAGCGGCCGGAGCGGCCTCAGGTGCGGTCGAGTTGGGCTTGACCGTGATGACCGGCGCACCCTTGGTGACATTGGCCTTGACGGTGAAGTTGCCGGCGAACACCGACTGCGTCGTGGTGATCGTGCCACCATCGGCCTGCACGTCGACCGCGTCGCTGATCCACCCGGACTCGGTCTTCAGCGCCACTCGGGCGCTGATCTCCTTGCCCTCGGTGCTGGCGCCGACCAGCACCGCAGCCGGGGACTTCTCGGCGACCAGCTGGGCGAGCGCCTCGGCCTTGGGGCCGACCAGGAACTCATCAAAGGCCGGGTCGTCGTACGTGTAGATCTTCTCCGCGCCGTATTCGGTGAGCGTGGCGTTGTCGGCGTTGCCGAAGACCACGGCCGACGGCTCGCCGATGCGGCGGGCGATCGTCAGCAGCTCCAGCGAGGGCTTGGTGACCTTGCCGTCGGGGGCGTCGATCAGAACGAGTACTTCAGTCATGTGTCAGTGCCCTTCTCAGACGAACTTCTTGGAGGCGAGGAACTCGACGAGCTTGGCGCCGCCGTCTCCCTCGTCCGTGACGATCTCGCCGGCGGTGCGCGGCGGGCGGGGCTCGAACGACTCAACCTTGGTCCAGGCGTTGTCCAGGCCCACCGAACCGGCGTCAATGCCGAGGTCGGCCAGCGTCCACTCCTGGACGTCCTTCTTCTTCGCCGCCATGATGCCCTTGAACGACGGGTAACGGGCCTCACCGGACTGGTCGGTCACCGAGACGACGACCTTGCCGGACGCCTCGATCTCCTGCGTGGCGACGTCGCCGTCGCGGCGGATCTTGACCGTGTCACCGTCGACGGTGACCTCCTGCGCGTACGTGACCGCCGGCAGGCCGAGGCGCTCGGCGACCAGGGTCGGGACGACACCCAGTCCGCCGTCGGTCGAGGCCATGCCGAAGAACACCAGGTCGTAGTCGAGCTTCTTGATGGCCTCGGCCAGCACGAGCGACGTGGCGAACGCATCCGAACCGTGGATCGCGTCGTCCTGCACGTGCACGCCGGCGTCGGCGCCCATCTGCAGCGCCTTGCGTACGGCGTCGGAGGCCTGCTCGGGGCCCACGGTCAACACCGTGACCTCACCCTCGCCGGCCTCGACGACCTGCAACGCCTGCTCGACCGCGTACTCGTCGAGCTCGGACAACAGACCATCCACACCAACACGGTCGACGGTGTTATCGGCGCTGAAGGTCCGGTCAGCCGTGGCATCCGGCACGTACTTCACAGCGACAACGATTTTGGTCACGAGGACCCTCCTGTGAATCTGGGGCGCAACGACCGAACGGCCGTCACGGCAGTCTCTGGACTGTGCAAGAGCCACCATCCCACGCCATTTGGCGCCGAATAAGGCGGCCCTTCGTCATCTGAATGTTACCTAGAGGTAGCAATGGGGGCGACATGTCACGGGCATGGGTTAGGTCACACCCGCACGCCTCAGTCGTCGTCGGCGCGGGAACGCAGGTAGGACTGGGCGAACATCCCGACCAGCACGTAGATCATCGATCCGGCGCCCCAGGAGACGACCGATTCCTTCATCTCGGCGTTGGAGCCGGAGAACGTGAAGACGTCACGAAGAGGGCCGACGAGCACGTCGCAGAGCGAGGAGAGCGTGTCGTACGTCCCGTTGCTGTCGGTCGTGCCGAGGGCCGCCATGAGGGCACCGATCGCCAGGATCAGCGAGCACACCAGGCCCACGACACCGATCGCCACGGCCAGCACCGAGATGGCGTTGCGGCCACCGAAACGGCCACCCGGCTCCCCGGCAGCCGCCTTCTGGCGCCTTCGGTCGAGGAACGACGCCTTGGGCTCTCGCGGGGCCTCCACGATGTGGTCGGCCTTCTTCTCGGCCTTCTTCGCGGCGCGCTCGGCCGCCTTGGCACTGCGCGCAGCCGCCCTGGCCTCCTCGCGCTCGCGGCGAGCCGCCTCCTTGGCCTCCTCGCGCTCGCGGCGAGCGGCCAGCTTGGCCTCCTTGGCGTCGGACTCGGCCTCGGCCTCGACCTCGACAGCCGGCTCCTCCACCTCAGACTTTTGTTCGGGGGCGTCCTCGGACTCCGGCGCAGCGTCGGGTTCGGTCACGGCCTCGACGGCGTCCGCATCCGTGTCCTGCAGTGCTGCGGCAGGCGCCTCGGTGCCGGCAGCAGCGGCCAGCTCGGTGACCTCCGGCGCCTCCATGTCGGCCGTACGCGTGTCGACCCGGTCAGCGGCCTTCGCCTCAGCGGCATCGGCACGAGCCTGGATCTTGGCGGCGGCCGCCCTGGCCTTCTCGTCGTTGCGCTGCTGACGGGCGGCCTGCTTGGCCGCAAGGCGGGCTTCCTTGGCTTGCTTGCGGTCAGCCTTGGCATCGATCCGCGCCTGCCGCGAGGCTGACTTGGCTTCGTCGCGCTCACGCTGCGCCGTGGTTTTCGCCTCGGCCGCGTCGGCCTTGGCCTTCTCGCGCTCGAGTCGCTGCCGCTCCTCACCGTCGTGTTCCTTGCGCTCTTCCGCGAGGCGCAGGCGCTCGGCCTCGAGTCGCTCGGTCAGACCCACCGCGGCGGCGGTCGGCGCCACTGGTTGGGGCTCCGGCTCGGTGGTGTCCGTAGTAGCAGCGGTGCCGTCAGCAGGTGTGTCGTCGGCCGGCGTCTCCTCGGCAGCTTCACTCGCCTGCTTCAGCTCCCGATCAGCGGCTTCCTGCTCGCGTGCCGCGGCGGCCTGCTGCTCGGCGTGTTCCTTCTCCTCGCGAGCCTGCTGCTTGGCGCGCTCCTGCTCCTCCCGGGCCTGCCGTTTGGCCTCGAGCTTCGCCTGAGCGGCTTCCTCACGCTGACGGCGCGCGGCTGCCTTGGCCTCCTCGCGTTCCTGCCGACGGGCGGCTTTGGCCTCGGCCTTGAGCTCGCGACGGCTGGGCTGCGAGTCAGGCGCGGGCCCGTCTTCGACCGGGTCGACGACGTTGCGGGCACCGGCATCCGTTGCGGATGCGGTTTCGTCCCGCGTCTCGTCGTCGAGATCGGCGACGATCGAACCGGCAGTCAGGACCTCACTTGCGGCGGACGACCCTTTTTTTGATCTTGGGGGCGACCTGCCCAGAGTCGTCATTCACCTCCTCGGGCGAATGATCATCGCTGTCCGGCGCCTCGTCGACGTACTCATCGACGAACGGCTCAGGTGAAGTCAGTGGCGTCGACACTGACGAGTGATTGGCCATCACGATGTGTTCCTGCGCAACGCGCTCGGCCTCGGCCTCGGCGGCGGCAACCCACTCGAGCGCCGTACGCTCGGCCTCCTGCAGCTTCTCCTCAGCAGCGGACCGAGCCGCGGCGACGGCCTGGCTGAGTCGTTCCTGGGCGTCGCGCTTGGACTGGACCGTGACCCGCTCGGCCTCGGCCTGGGCTGCGGCGACCCGCTCGCGGGCGTCGACCTCGGACTTCTCGGCGAGCCGGCGCGCCTCGGCCTGGGCCTGGGCGATCCGCTCGGCGGCGTCCTTCTCGGCCTGGGCGATCTTGCGCTCAGCGTCGAGGCGAGCCGCTTCGACGTCCTCGGCAAGCTTGCGCTCGGCCTTCTCGCGCGCCTCGCCGGCGAGACGTGCGGCCTCGTTGGCCTCGGCGGCGACCCGCTCGGCTTCGGCCTGCGCGGCGCGAATCTTCTCGGCGGCCATGCGCTCGGCCTCGGCGAGCTTGGCTGCAGCCTCAGCGCGCTCGGCCTCGGCCTCCTTGGCGAGCTTGTCGGCCTCTTCATTGGCGCGTTCGACGAGGGCTTTGGCCTCGTCGCGCTCGCGCGCGAGCTCAGCGGCAGCCTCGGCGTGACGCTGCGCGGCTTCGGCTGCCAGGCGATCGGCCTGCACCTTGGCCGCGACGAGCTTCTCCTCAGCGGCACGCTCGGCGTCAGACACGCGTACGGCAATGGCGACGCGCTCCGCGGCGGTCTCCTGGGCGAACTTCTCTGCCTCGGCCTTGGCAGCGGCGACGTGAGCCCCGGCAGACTCCTCGGCCTCGCGCACCGTGCGCTCGGCCTCGGCCTTGACCTCCGCAAGGCGGGCGTCAGCCTCCTCGCGCTCCTTGGCCAGCTGGGCTAGGGCGGCCTCGCGGTCGGCTGCGGCCTGCTGTGCGACCTTCTCTGCCTCGGCCTGGGCCGCTGCCACGTGGCTGGCCGACGTGCGGTCTGCGTCGGCGACGATGCGCTCGGCCTCGGCCTTGACCTCGACGAGGCGGGCGTCAGCGGCCTCGCGCTCCTTGGCCAGCTGAGTCAGAGCCGCTTCACGGTCGGCGGCAGCCTGCGCGGCGACCTTCTCGGCCTCGGCCCGCGCGGCCTCGATGCGACGCTGGGCATCCTGCTCGGCAGCCTGGAGACGCCGGGTGGCGGCCTCCTCTGCAGCCTTCTCGGACTCGGCGAGACGACGCTCGGCAACCCGCTTGGCCTCGGCCTCGGCCTCCTCCGCCAGGCGGATCGCCTCGGCGTTGGCCTGCTGGATGCGTTGCTGCGCCTGTCGTTCGGCCTCGGCCTTGGCAGCCGCGACACGCTCGTCGGCGGCTTGCTGGAGCTCGGCGATCTTGGCTGCGGCTGCTGCGCGCTCACGCTCGATCTCTGCTGAGACCCGATCGGCCTCCTGCTGGGCGGCGCTCACGCGTTCGGCGGCGGCCTGCTCGGCTGCCTTGAGCTTCTGGGCGGCGATCTCGCGCTGCGCGGCCTCGTCGGACTGCAGCCGTGCGGAGACCTCCGCACGCTCGCGGGCAGCCTCCTCCATCAGGCGGGCGGCTTCGGCGCGAGCGGCCGCGACGCGTTGCTGGGCGGCCGCGCTTGCCGCGGCAAGCTTCTCGGCGAAGGTCGCCGGGGCTGCAGCGGGCTGCTCTGCGGGGATCGACTCGGCGGCGCGCTCAGGGAACGGCTGGGGCACCGGAGCTTCCTCACGTGCCTCGACCGGAGCAGGCTGCTCGGCCACCGGAGCAGGCTGCTCGGCGACCGGCGTGGGCTGCTGCTCGGCGACCGGCGTGAGCTGCTGCTCAGCGATCGGGGCACGCTCCTGCTCGGCGACCGGGGTGGGCTGCTGATCGGCGACCGGGGTGGGCTGCTCCTCGGCGGGAGCTTCGTTCTCGATCGTCTCGACGACCCGCTCCTCCACGACCTGCGGCTGCGGCTGCTGGTCCTGCTCGGCCGCGTCGGGCTGCGGCGCGGACGGGGCCTCGTCGACCGAGAGCTCTCCTGCAGTCGGAGCGCTCCCAAGGCGGGAGAACGGTGAACCGTGGTGACTGTCGTCGACGGCGGGCTGCTCCGCGGTGGTCTCGGCCGGCTCTTCGAAACGAATGGTCTCGGGCTGCTCGGCGACAGGTGCCTCCGCGGGCTGCTCCTCAGCCTGCGCCGGGGCTTCGCGGACAGCCTCGAACGTCTGGGTGCGCTCGGGCTCTGACTCCACCCGGTTGGGCGGCGTCGAGACGGCTTCCCGTGCGGCATCGAGCTTCTGCGCGAGAGTCCGCTCCTTCGGAGCCTCCTCGGCAGGCGAGTCGTCGTTGCGTACGGCGTGGCGCTTGGACGCCGCGTGGGCCTTGGCGGCGGCGCGCTCGGCCCTGCGCTTGTCGGCGGCAGCCTGACGCGCGGCTCGCGCAGCTGCCCGGCGGGCGCGGGGGTTGTCGTCGCCGTTGGTGTCGGCGTCTGCGTCGGACGACTCGTCCGCGATGCTCGCTGCGGCTTGGGAGAGGGCATCACCAGTGGTGCGGCGTGGAGCGGAGTCGTCCCTGCTCGCGCCAGTGTTGCGGGTCTGGGCGGGAGCGTTGTGCGCTTCCTCCTCCGCGAGCATGTCTGCCGCGACCTTCAACGGGTCGGCGCGCCGACGCTCGACCGGCTGATTGGACTCTGAGTCGGTCATGACTCCCTTTCATCTACACCGCGGGTGGCACTTCGCTGCTCAGTATGCCCCATGCGTACCGTGTGTCACATTGGTTCACGCGACCCATCCGACCGCGCCGGGCATGCCGGATGGCGGCTCGCTGGAGTCACGTCAGGATCAACGATCGTCACCGCCCGAAAGTCATGTTCCGGGACGTCTTGCTGTCATCGTGCGTGTCCACGCGGGACGTGGTCACGCAGGGGCGAGCCACACGACGCCGGCGGGCGGAAGCTGCAGCAACGCGGAGGCCGGTTGGCCGTGCCATGGCTCCTCCTCCGCCTCGACCGCGCCGAGGTTGCCGACCCCGGAACCGCCGTAGATCTCACTGTCAGTGTTGATGACCTCGCGCCACGTGCCGGTCGACGGCAGGCCGACACGGTAGTCGTGATGCGGTCCGCCGGAGAAGTTCGCGATGCAGGCCAGCGTCGACCCGTCCGAGCCGATGCGCAGGAAGCAGATGACGTTGCCGGCCACGTCGCTGGCATCGATCCACTGGAAACCCTCGGGACGGCTGTCAGCGGAGTAGAGCGCCGGCGCCGAGCGGTAGTAGGTGTTGAGATCGCTGACGAGCTGCAGGATGCCGGAGTGCAGCGGCTGGTCGAGCTCGTGCCACTCCAGCGACCGAGCCTCCGCCCACTCGCCTTCCTGGCCGAACTCGCCGCCCATGAACAGCATCTGCTTGCCGGGGTGCGCCCACATGAAGGCCAGCAGCGAACGTACGCCGGCCGCCTTGTTCCAGTCGTCACCCGGCATGCGCTGCCACAGCGAGCCCTTGCCGTGGACGACCTCGTCGTGGGACAGCGGCAGGATGAAGTTCTCGGTCCAGGCGTAGTCGATCGAGAACGTCATCTCGCCGTGGTGGTACGACCGGTGCACCGGCTCGTGGCCGAGGAAGTCGAGCGTGTCGTGCATCCAACCCATGTTCCACTTGAAGCCGAAGCCGAGGCCGCCGCTGTCGGTCGGGCTGCTGACGCCGGGCCACGCCGTTGACTCCTCGGCGACCATGACGACGCCGGGATGGTGCTTGTAGACCGTCGCGTTGAGCTCCTGCAGGAGCTGGACCGCCTCGAGGTTCTCCCGGCCGCCGTGCTTGTTGGCGACCCACTGGCCGTCCTTGCGGGAGTAGTCGAGGTAGAGCATCGAGGCGACGGCGTCGACACGCAGCCCGTCGAGGTGGAACTCCTCGAGCCAGAACAGCGCGTTGGCGACGAGGAAGTTGCGGACCTCCGGGCGCCCGAAGTCGAACACGTACGTGCCCCAGTCGGGCTGCTCGCCGCGACGCGGGTCCGGGTGCTCATAGAGAGGTGTGCCGTCGAAGCGCGCCAGCGCCCACTCGTCGCGGGGGAAGTGCGCCGGCACCCAGTCGACGATGACGCCGAATCCGCGCTGGTGCAGCTCGTCGACGAACCAGCGGAAGTCGTCCGGTGAGCCGAAGCGCGAGGTGGGCGCGTAATAGGAGGTGACCTGGTAGCCCCAGGAGCCGCCGAACGGATGCTCCGCGATCGGCATGAGCTCGACGTGCGTGAACCCGGTCTCGGTGAGGTAGTCGGCCAGCTCGTCGGCGAGCTCGCGGTAGTCGAGTCCGGGGCGCCACGAGCCGAGGTGGACCTCGTAGATGCTCATGGGCGCGTCGAGCCACGTCGTCGCGTTGCGCTTGGCGACCCACGCATCGTCGGCCCAGGTGTGCTGCGGTGTCGTGACGACCGACGCCGTAGCCGGCGGCACCTCGGCGCGGAACGCCATGGGGTCGGCCTTCTCGTGCCATTGCCCGTCGGGCCCGAGGATGCGGAACTTGTAGTGCGTGCCGATGCCGATGCCGGGGACGAACAGGTCCCACACGCCGGCATCGCCGAGCGAGCGCATCGCATGACTGCCGCTGTCCCAGAAGTTGAAGTCACCGGCGACCTGCACCGCCTGCGCGTTGGGCGCCCAGACGGCGAATGATGTGCCCTCGACGGGACCTTCGGGACCGTCGTACGTACGCACGTGGGCGCCGAGCACCTCCCAGAGCCGCTCGTGTCGGCCCTCACTGATGAGGTGCAGGTCGAGCTCGCCCACCGCAGCAGGCCAGGAGTACGTCTGGTTGTTCACGGCGTCACCTCCGTATGAAAAGAACCACGGTACGGAGCCGTCGCCGTGAAGGGTTCATTGTTCGCTCGCTGGCGCTCACTCATTACTCCCCTTCCGTCATGATCCGCTCGATCGATGCCAACGGCACCGTCAGCCAGTCGGGCCGGTTCGCATGCTCGTAGGAGACCTCGTAGACCGCCTTGTCGAGCTCGAGGGCTCGCAGCAGGTCGGCGCTGTCGCGGGGGTCGCTCTCGGCGACATGGGCATAGCCGTCGCAGAACGCCGTGCGGTTGCGCCGCGCCCACTGCATCGCACGAGCGGTCCGCTCGGGGTCCTCGGCCTGGCCGACCAGCAGCTGCTGTGCCGCGTAGTCGAACGAGCGCAGCATCCCGGCGACGTCGCGCAACGGCGACCGCAGCCGCGAGCGCTCGGCCAGGCTCGCGGCGGGCTCGCCCTCGAAGTCGAGCAGCAGCCAGCCGTTGATCGTGCGCAGCACCTGGCCGAGATGGAGGTCACCGTGGACGTACTGCATCGCCACAGGCTCCTGGATGTGGGCGACCTTGGCGTAGGCCGCGCGCAGGGCCGGGCCGTGGCCGGCCAGCTCCGGGAGCTCGGCGGTCACCCGGTCGAGGCGTTCGACCATCGCCGCGACCGTGCGCTCGAGCTCGGCCTGGTCGGCCTGCTCGGTGCCGAGCGCCGTGGCCAGATCGGCGTGAACCCTGGCGACAGCCTTGCCGAGCCGGTATGCCTCGCCGGCGAAGTCGCCCCCGAGCTCCTCCGGCGGAAGGCCTGCGGGATCGGCCATGAAGTCGCGCACGCTGGTCGTCGCCATGACCCAGCCGTCGGCGGCGTCGGGCATGAAGCGCTGCAGCATCCCGATCGTCAGCTCCTCGCCGTAAAGCTCGCCCGAGATCGAGCCGAGCGGGTCGGCGATGTGTGGGGAGTCCACGTCGCGGAGTGCGCGGTGCAGCATGAGGTCCTTGTTGAGCCCCGGCGACAGCTTGCGGAACAGCTTGAGGATGTAGTGGTGGCCGTAGACCAGGGAGGTGTTGCTCTGCTCGGACGTGATCGGATGAGCGCGCAGACCACTGATCAGCTCGACGTCCGGCTCGCGCTCGAAGCGCAGGCCATCGACCTCCTCACCCGCGATGATCAGCTCGAGCAGGCAGGCCGTGAGGTCGGCGTCGCCGCTGGCTTCGTAGCAGGTCAGACCGTTCTCGAGCCCGATCGAGGCCGAGGCCGCGACGTCCGGGACCTGGCTCTGGCGGCTGCCGATCAGCAGCTGGTAGGGCTCGCGGCGGTCACCTTGCTCGACCTCGACCACGAGGTGGATCAGCAGCGGATCGCCGTCGAGCAGCGTCGTCCACGACAACGGGCGCACGGCCGTGATCTCGCGGTCCTTGCCGCCGAACCACCGCTGGGTCGGCAGCCATGCGGGCAGCGCCTGTGCGAGGTGCTCGACGAGCTCTTCTCTCGATGTCACCGCTTCGTTCGTCTCAACGGGGCCGCTCATGCCGTCACCTCCAAAAGAAGCCCACGATACGGATGCGACGGCATGATCCCTGTCTCATGATTCGCTCGCTGGCGCTCGCTCATGCCTGGCTCCTCCTCTCGCCCTCGTCGCCGAGCTCCGACAGCTGGAACCAGTAGAAGCCGTGGCCCGGCAGGGTCAGCAGATAGGGCAGCTCGCCGATGCGGGGGAATCGCACGCTGCCGGTCAGCTCGACGGGTGTGTAGGTCAGGTGCTCGGACAGGTCCAGCTCGACCGGCTGCGGGAACCTCGAGAGGTTGTTGACGCAGAGCACGACGTCCTGCTCGCCGTCGGGCCGCTCCCACACCCGCTTGTACGCCAGCACGCTCGGGTTGGAGCCACCGAGATCGACGAACTCCCCCTCGGCGAACGCGTTGTGCTGCTTGCGGACCTCGATCATCCGGCGCGTCCAGTTGAGCAACGACATCGCGTTGCCCTGCTGCGCCTCGACGTTGATCGCCTCGTAGCCGTAGGTCGGGTCCATGATCGGCGGCAGGTAGATGCGCCCCGGGTCGGACCGTGAGAAGCCGGCGTTGCGGTCGGGCGACCACTGCATCGGCGTACGTACGGCGTCACGGTCACCGAGCCAGATGTTGTCGCCCATGCCGATCTCGTCGCCGTAGTAGAGCACCGGCGAACCGGGCAGGCTCAACAGCATCGCGGTGAACAGCTCGAGCTGGTTGCGGTCGTTGTCGAGCAGGGGCGCGAGCCGCCGGCGGATGCCGATGTTGGCCTTCATGCGCGGGTCGCTGGCGTACTCCTGGTACATGTAGTCGCGCTCGTCGTCGGTCACCATCTCGAGCGTCAGCTCGTCGTGGTTGCGCAGGAAGATGCCCCACTGGGTGCCGGTCGGGATCTCCGGCGTCTGCGCGAGGATCTCCGAGATCGGGAAGCGCGACTCCCGGCGTACGGCCATGAAGATGCGCGGCATCAGCGGGAAGTGGAACGCCATGTGGCACTCGTCGCCGCCGACCTTGGGATCGCCGAAGTACTCCACGACGTCGGACGGCCACTGGTTGGCCTCGGCCAGCAGGATGCGACCGGGATATTCGCGGTCGACGGTCTCGCGGCACTTGCGGAGGTATTCGTGCGTACGCGGGAGGTTCTCGCAGTTGGTGCCCTCCTCCTCGAACAGGTAGGGCACGGCGTCGAGCCGGAAGCCGTCGATGCCGAGGTCGAGCCAGAACCTCAGGACGTCGAGCATCGCCTCCTGGACCTCTTCGTTCTCGAAGTTGAGGTCGGGCTGGTGGCTGAAGAAGCGGTGCCAGAAGAACTGCCCGCGCACCGGGTCGTACGTCCAGTTGGAGGACTCGGTGTCGACGAAGATGACACGCGCGTCCGCATACGACGAGTCGTCGTCGCTCCACACGTAGTAGTCGCCGTATGGGCCGTCGGGATCGTTGCGCGACTGCTGGAACCACGGGTGCGCGTCTGAGGTGTGGTTGAGCACGAGGTCGGTGATGACGCGGATGTCGCGCTTGTGCGCCTCCTCGAGGAGGTAGACGAAGTCGTCGACGGTGCCGAACTCCGGCAGCACGGCGCGGAAGTCGCTGATGTCGTAGCCGCCGTCGCGCAACGGCGAGGCGTAGAACGGCGGCAGCCACAGGCAGTCGACGCCGAGCCACTGGAGGTAGTCGAGCTTGCCGGCGAGCCCGCGCAGGTCACCGGTGCCGTCGCCGTTGGAGTCGGCGAACGCCCGCACGAGGACCTCGTAGAACACCGCACGCTTGAACCACTCGGGGTCATCCGTCGCCTGCTCGGCGTGACCGAAGTCGTCGGCCTGCGGCTCGACGAGCGTGCCGTCCTCGGCGATGGCCTCCCCGGTGTGCGGCGTCTCCTCGAGACCCACCAGGCCAGCGTCGGGCGCGGTGTCTTGGGGCATGTGCGTCACCTCTCGGTCAGGCATTCAGGGTCGTGTCGTCGGCATCGGCGTACGTGCGTCTGGTCAGGCTCACGATGTGCGCGACGGCCCTCAACGGGTCGAGGCGTACGTAGTTGGACTCGCCCCAGTCGTAGGTCTCGCCGGTGACCTCGTCGTGTGCGATCAGGCGATCACCGGGAGCGAAACCCAGCGCCGGCAGGTCGAGCCACATCGTGCCCTCGCGGGGCTCGTGCGGGTCGAGCGAGACCACGACCAGCACGGTGTCGCCGGTGGCCGGGTCCTGCTTGGAGTAGACCATCAGGGCGTCGTGGTCGATGTGGTGGAAGTGCAGGGTACGCATCTGCTGCAGCGCAGGGTGCGCCCGGCGGATCTCGTTGAGCCGCGTCAGCCACGGCTGCAGGGACTCGCCGTCCGCGAGCGCCTTGTCGAAGTCGCGGGGCCGCAGCTCGTACTTCTCGGAGTCGAGGTACTCCTCGCTGCCGGGCCTGACCGCCTCGTGCTCGTAGAGCTCGAAGCCGGAGTAGACGCCCCACGTCGGGGCAAGCGTCGCGGCGAGGGCCGCCCGGATCGCGAACATGCTCGGGCCGCCGACCTGCAGGTGCTCGGGGAGGATGTCCGGCGTGTTGACGAACAGGTTGGGCCGGCCGATGTCCCAGTGGTCGCGGTGGTCCTCGCCGAACTCGGTGAGCTCGGCCTTGGTCGTACGCCAGGTGAAGTAGGTGTAGCTCTGCGTGAAGCCGGCGCGGGCCAGGCCCCACAGCCGCGCCGGGCGGGTGAACGCCTCGGCGAGGAACAGCACGTCGGGGTGCTTGGCCTTGACCTGCTCGATGAGCCACGCCCAGAAGTCCGGCGGCTTCGTGTGAGGGTTATCTACACGAAAGATTCTTATTCCCTTGGTCACCCAAACAAGCACCACCCGAAGCATCTCTTCGTATATGACGTTCCGGTCGTTGTCGAAGTTGAGCGGGTAGATGTCCTGGTACTTCTTCGGCGGGTTCTCGGCGTACGCGATGGTGCCGTCGGGCAGCGTCGTGAAGAACTCGGGGTGCTGCTCAACCCAGGGGTGGTCGGGCGCGACCTGGAGCGCGAGGTCGAGGGCGACCTCCATGCCGAGGTCGTTGGCGCGCTGCACGAACGCGGCGAAGTCCTTCTCACTGCCGAGCGCAGGGTGGATCGCGTCGTGGCCGCCCTCCTTGGCCCCGATCGCCCACGGGGAGCCGACATCGGTCTTGCTCGGTGTCAGGGAGTTGTTGGGTCCCTTGCGGTTGACCCGGCCGATGGGGTGGATCGGCGGCAGGTAGACCACGTCGAAGCCCATGTCGGCGACCCGCTCGAGCTCCTTGGCGGCGGTCGCGAACGTGCCGTGAATCGGCTTGCCCTTCTTGTCCGTGCCACCGGTCGAGCGTGGGAAGAACTCGTACCAGGAGCCGTATGCCGCGCGCTCTCGGTCGACCCAGATCTTGCGCACCGGGCCCTTCGTGACGACCTGGCGTACGGGGAAGTCGTGCATGATCGCGCGGACCTCGTCGGACAGCGCCGGGCCAGTGCGCGCGCCGAGGGGCAGCTCCGTGGCCCGAAGCGCGGTCGCGGCGCCGACGAGAGTCGGCCGGTGAGTCTTGCGCTCCTTGCGGGCGGCCACCTCGTCGAGTAGCCGGGCGGCGAGCTCGAGGTCGTTGGCGAGCTCGGTGGCGGTCTGACCGGCGCCGAGCTTGACCTCGATCGAGTGCAGGATCGTCGTCCACGGGTCGCCCCACGCGTCGACGCGGAGCGACCAGAGCCCGGTGGCGTCGGGGACGATCGTGGCGGTGAAGAGGTCGGTGTCCTTGCCCGTCTCGTGCATGCGGGTCTGCCGGTCACGGCGTTCGCCGGGGCCGCGCCACACCACGGTGGCGGCGACGGCGTCGTGGCCCTCGCGCCAGACGGTCGCCGTGACGGGTACGTGTTCGCCGGCAACCGCCTTGGACGGATGGGTGCCATCTCCGGACAGAGGTCTGACGTCGTCAATCCCGAGTCGGCCTGTCATGCAGTGCTCCCCCGTACGTCGAGTGCGTCGGTCACTTCGAACCTATCGGGTGGACCCACCCCAGCGCATTCCGAAGAAGCGAGACCACTGCAAACCCACCGAATACTCGCCGGTCGAGTTCCGCGTCAGTCGCCGCGACGCTCGGCGTCGGTGCCGAAGCCTTCGAGCTTCGCGCGCTCCTCGAGCGTCAGCAGCTCCTGGAAGAGCGTGATGTGCAGACCCGCAGGGGCATCGAGCCGCGAGTTGAGGGACTTCCACGGCGTCTCGGTCGGCGGAGCCACCAACGAGGCGCCGGCATCGACCAGCTTCTGCGTCCGGTCCTCGGCGTCCATCACCTCGAACGCGACCCGCAGCCGCGGCGTTGTCTGGTGCCCGACCTCAACCTCGTCGATCATCCGCCGCTGCGCCGGGTTGGCGATCTCGAGCGTCGCGTAGCCGGCGTGGAGGATCGTCACCTTGGCGCCCTCACCCTCCGCCTCGAACGCCTCTTGTTCCTGCAGTCCGAGGACGTCGCGGTAGAACGTGACGGCCTGGTCGTAGTCATCGGCCTCGACGACGAGGCGGAGCTGGACGACGGGACCTGTTGAGTTCTCAGTCATGTCCCGACGCTACGACGTCGCCGCGCCCCGTGTGGTCTCGATACGATCCCTCGTCCCTCGGGATCACTCGACCACCGAGTGGTGACGCGAGCCTTTCTCGCCGGTCGAGTAGCCGACCGAGCTCTGCGAGGGAGGTGTATCGAGACCTCGTCAGTCCGCGCGGGGGGCTTTGAGCAGCAGCAGGGATCGGCCCGCCAAGGTCAGGGAGCTGCCGGCCGACAGCGGCTCGGTCGACGCGGGCGCACCATCAGGCGTCGTCGTGTCGAGGGTCGGCTCGAACGTCTCACCGAACTCGACGCCCGGCAGGACGACGTCGATCGGCTCAGCACCGGCATGCATCAGCAGCAGCCAGGAGTGATCCGTGAGCAGCTCGCCCTCGCGCGTACGGGACTGGCTGTTGGACCCGTCGATCCACATGCCGAGCGTGCGGCGGTCGTCTTCCTCCCAGTCCGCCTCCTCGAGCTCGTTGCCGTCGGGACGCAACCAGATCAGGTCCGGGCGACCGGTCGGCGTCGTGCGGCCGTCGAAGAACTCCGGCTGCCGCAGCGCCGGGCTGTTGGCGCGCAGGTGCACGACGCGCCGGGCGAACGCCAGCATCGACTGGGTCTCGTCGGTCTCGGTCCAGTCGACCCAGGAGGTGGGGTCGTCGAGGCAGTACGCATTGTTGTTGCCGCCCTGGGTGCGCCACCGCTCGTCACCGGCGACGAACATCGGCGTGCCGGTCGACAGGAGCAGCGTCGCGAACAGGTTGCGCGCTTGCTGCTGCCGCAGCGACTTGATCGCGGGGTCGTCGGTCTCGCCCTCGACGCCGTGGTTCCACGAGCGGTTGTCGTTGGTGCCGTCGCGGTTGTCCTCGCCGTTGGCCTCGTTGTGCTTGCCGTCGTACGAGACGAGGTCGCGCAGCGTGAACCCGTCGTGCGCGTCGATGAAGTTGATCGACTGCCACGGCCGCCGGAGCGTGTGGTCGTACAGGTCGGAGGAGCCTGTGAGCCGGTATGCCAGGTCGTCGACTCCCCCGGCGGCGCCGCGCCAGAAATCGCGGACCGTGTCGCGGTAGATGCCGTTCCACTCGGCCCACTGCGCGCCGAAGTCGCCGACCTTGTAGCCCTCGCCGGTCGCGTCCCACGGCTCGGCGATCAGCTTGCAGCGCGACAGGACGGGGTCCGAGGCGATCGCGGTGAGGAGCGTCGAGTCACGGTCGAACTTGCCGCCATTGGGGCGTCCCAGCGTGCTCGCGAGGTCGAATCGGAAGCCGTCGACGCCGAGCTCGGTCGCCCAGTAGCGCAGCGAGTCGGTGACCATACGAACGACCGTCGGCGAGCTGGACTCGAGCGTGTTGCCGCAGCCGGTGATGTCGGCCATGTGGCCGTCCTCGTCGTGCAGGTAGTAGGCCGGCGCCTCGTAGCCGCGGAAGGCCAGCGTCGGCCCGTCGGGTCCACCCTCGCAGGTGTGGTTGTAGACGACGTCGACGATGACCTCGATGTTGGCGGCGTGCAGCGCAGCCACCATGGTGCGGAACTCCTCGACCTCACGGCCCGGCTCGCTGGCATATCCGGCGTGCGGGGCGAAGAAGCCGAGCGGCGAGTAGCCCCAGTAGTTGTGCCGGCCGGCGCGTACGAGTGACGGTTCGTCGCTGAACGTCTGCACCGGCAACAGCTCGACACTGGTGACGCCGAGACGTACGAAGTGCTCGATGACGGCCGGGTGCGCGAGGCCGAGGTAGGTCCCGCGCAGTGGCTCGGGAACGTCGGGGTGCTGCTGCGTGAAGCCCTTGACGTGGAGCTCGTAGATCACGGTCTCCTCGAACGGGATCTCGGGCTTGACCCCGGTGTCGGGCCCGCCGGGACTCGTCACGACGCTCAGCGGGACCGAGCCGAGCGAGTCGACCTGGGACGGCTCGACGCCTTCGGGGTCGTCGGCATAGCCGAGCGCCGCGTCCATGTCGGTCATCGTGCCGCTGATGCGCCGGGCGTACGGATCGACGAGGAGCTTGTTGGGGTTGCAGCGCAGCCCGGTCTTGGGCTCGTACGGCCCGTGGATGCGGAAGCCGTACTTCTGCCCGGGCGTGACTCCGGGCACCAGCCCGTGCCAGACGCCGAACGTACGCTCCGTCAGCTCGATGCGGCGTTCGTTGAGGTCGTCATCGATGAGGCACAGCTCGACCCGTTCGGCAACGCTGCTGGCGACCGCGAAACGTACGCCGCCGGCCTCCGGGTGCGCTCCGAGAGGGAACGGTCGACCGGCGAGGACCTGCGTGTCAGAGGTGGGGTGCGTTGCCATGCGTCGATTCTTTCAGGTGGGTCCGCGCGAGACGACTCGAGCGGACGTGACGATGTGCACGTTTGACCTGAAAAATCGCGGTTTCCGTGTTTTCAGTTTTCCGCCGTCGGGTACCTCCGGGCACATGACGAGGCTGGGGAGAGGCACACGATGACCGCGAGCCTGGGCGCCTCGGTGCTGGTGATCCTGACGTTCTTTGCCTCGCTCTGCATGATGTTGATGATGGCCGTGCACATGGAGTCGACGCTCCAGCGTCCGCAGTCGCGACACCGTCGTCAAGGCGCTCCGGCGCTGAACCGCGTACGTCGCGCCCATTCGTCGGAGCCGGGTTCCCCGCGGAGCCGCGCGCACCTGTAGGGGCTCGATGAGCACGCGCCACGATCGCCGAGACCTCGGCGCAACCTTTCCCCCTCTCTTGGCATCTCTCCCGATGACGACAGTGTTCTCGGAAGGGTGGGTCTTGTGGCGTTGACGGCGTACGAGCAGCGCGGGGTCAGCTCCCCCGTGCGTGTCGAGCGAGAGACGGCCCTGGCCAAACGGGATGACATCCAGGGGCTGCGCGCCCTCGCGGTCCTGTTCGTCGTGGCGTACCACGCGGGCCTGCCGCACGTCTCGGGCGGCTTCGTCGGCGTCGACCTGTTCTTCGTCCTCTCCGGCTTCCTGATCACCCAGCTGATGCTGCGCGAGATCGCAGCGACCGGCACGGTGAGCCTGCGCCGGTTCTGGGCCCGCCGGGCGCGGCGCATCATTCCTGCGTCGGCTCTCGTGCTGATCGCGACGATGCTCGCGGTGCGCGAGTTCATCAGCCCGGTCGAGCGCAAGGCGATCGGCACCGACGTCCTGTGGTCGGCGCTGTTCTCCGGCAACTGGCGGTTCGCGCAGCAGGAGACCGACTACCTCGCGAGCGACCGGACCCCGTCGCCCGTCCTGCACTACTGGAGCCTCGGGGTCGAGGAGCAGTTCTACTTCGTCTGGCCGTTGCTCCTTCTCGTCCTCGCCGCGATCTGGCGCCTGTCACGCCGGCACGCGGTGGTGTACGCCTCGGTGTTCGGTGCGGCGTTCGTCACCGTGATCGTGGTGTCGCTGGCGTACTGCATCCACACGACCGCGACCCATCAGCCGTACGCGTTCTTCGGCACACCCGCCCGTGCCTGGCAGCTCGCCGCGGGCGCGTTGACCGCGCTGGTCGTGCCGGTGATCGTCCGCTGGCAGCGCCGAACCCGAGCCACCCTCGGTGTCGTCGGGCTCATGCTGCTCGGCCTCAGCGTCTACGTGCTGGAGGAGTCCGGCTCCGCCGACATTCCCTATCCGTCGTGGCTGGCGCTCGCGCCGACCTTGGCCGGCGTGCTGCTGATCGTCTCCGGCACGGGTCCGTACTCGTGGCTCAATCGCATGCTCTCGGTCCGGCCGCTGACGTATGTCGGCGACCTGTCCTATTCGCTCTACCTGTGGCACTGGCCGGTGCTGATCATCGGCTTCGAGGCGCTCGACTCCCGTACGCCGGAGGCGCGCGTCGCGCTCGTCGCGTTGGGCTTCGGGCTCAGCGTGGCGAGCTATCACCTCGTCGAGAACCCGATCCGCCGCGCCCGAGTCCTGGCGAGGCGCCCGGCCCTCAGCCTTGCCGTCGGCGCGGCCCTTGTCGCGGCCGTCATTCCCACCGTTGCGTACGCCTCGGAGACCAAGTCGATCGACACCGTGGTCGTCGCCCCCTCCGATCAGCCGAAGGGTTCCACGGACGTCGCGGAGAAGCCGGTGGCCAACCTGCAGACCGTGCGACCCGCCCTGGACAAGGCATTCGATGACACGATCCCGCTGAAGGAAAAGGGCTGCCACGTCGAGTACGACGCGGTCTCCGCCCCGCCGTGGGATGCCTGCACATTCGCCGACACCGGGGCCGACAAGCACGTCGTCGTGATCGGTGACTCGATCGCCGGCGCGATCGCCCCCGCACTGATCAAGGCCGGCAACGAGCACGGCTGGGCGATCACGGCATGGGCCAAGAGCCGGTGCCCGATGGCCGACGTCACGAAGTTCGAGGCCAAGCAGGGCGGGGTGTATGACGAGTGCAACGCGTTCCGCGACTCCGTGCTCCGCGAGATCGTTCAACGGCGGCCCGACGTGGTCGTCATCGCGATGAGCCGCGGATCCTCGACGGGCCTCGCGGTCGACGGCAAGCGGGTCCTCGGGCAGGAGGCGGCCGACCGGTCCACGAAGGGCCTGGAGCGTACGGTCGAGCGCCTGCGGGACGCCGGCATCGGCGTCGTCCTGTCGGACTCCCCCAACCGCTCACCGTTCTCGACCACCTCGTGCCTCGCAAAGGAACGCGACGTCAGCAAGTGCACCTTCCAGCCGGCCCAGCGGGTGTCAGTCATGCAGACCACGGCCCGCGCGATGGGCGACCGGGTCACCCTGGTCGAGCCCAATGCGACTGTGTGCCCCGACGGCACCTGCTATCCGGTGGTCGATGACATCGTCGTCTACCGCGACAAGATCCACTTCACGGCAACCTTCGCCAAGACACTCTCCGACGAGTTCGCCGCAGCCGTTCGTAACGCAGCGGCTGGTTGAGGTGCGGAGGCGCATCCGGTGGTTGAGGTGCGCAGGCCGCCCGCGGCCGTAGCCTCGAAACCACTAACGCTCAGTCAGCGCGAGGCGGCACGACGAGGACCGGGACGTGGCTGTGCCCGATGAGCCCTCGGGACACCGAACCGCTCGTGATCCGATGCAACGTGGCGGTGAGGCCCGCGCCATGCGTGCCGACCACGATCATCAGCGCCCCGTTCTCCTCTGCCACCGTGGCGAGCAGGTGGACCGGATCGCCTCGCCAGGCGTGGTAGCTCCAGCTCTGGGTGCTCTTCTTGCCCACTCCAGCGCGTACGAGCTCCACTGCAAAGGCGAGCCTCTCGCTCGAACCCGATTCCCACTGGTCGCTGTCCGGGTCGACGGGGTAGTCGCGCAGGTCGACGACGTGGACGACGTCGAGGTGGGCGTCCAGCCGGCGAGCAAGGTCGATCGCGAATGTCAGCGCAACTTGGCTCTGCGGCTCCTCGTCGAAGCCGACCACGATGTGCGTGTCCGACTCGTTCTCGGGATGTGACTCGTACACCATGATGGGCTCCGGGTGCTCAGCCCGGTGACGGTGCGATTCCGTGTGCTCTTCGGGGCTGTGGGAACTCATGGCTGTCACCCGATTCCGTCTCATCTCGATGCTCCGCCCGGCCCACCTCAACGTCAAGCGGAGAGTCCCGGTGGTTGAGGTGCGAAGGCCGCTCGCGGCTGCGGCGGGGGCGACGGCGATCCGCTACTGGTCCCCTGACTACTTGGTCTTCATCCCCACCAGCGAACCGTCGTTGGACGCGGTCGCCCATACGATGTCGCCGACGCGCAAGGCGCTGCCGCCGCTCGGCAGATCGGGCGCGGTGACGATCTGGACGATCTTGTGCGCGGCCGGGTCGATCACCGTCAGGAACGGGCCGCCTTCGGCGCGTAGCCAAGCGCGTTCGGCATCGGCAAAGATCCCCCCGCCAAGGTCGAGCGGTACGTCGTACACCGCCGCTGGTTCGAGGCTCTTCGGATCCAGCTGGGCGACGCCGCCCTCAAAGCTCACGAACACCCCCGAGGGCGACGCCCAGATGGTCCGTGGGTCCGTCAACGCGAGGCGATGGGTCACTTCGCGACGCGTGGAGTCGATGCGGAGGACCAGTCCGTCGCTCGTGCACGTGGCATAGATGACCGGCCCGTCAGCTGCGAGCTCGACGCAAAAGCTGCCCAGGTCGATCGCCTTGCCGAGCGAGTTGTCGTTGACATGGATCGGGGTGATCTTGTCGCCGTCAGGATTGAGGACCCATATGTTGTCGTCCGCCGTCACCACATGACCTTGATCGGACGAGAAGTCGACCTCGACCTCGGACACGACCTCATTGCTGGCCGGATCGATCCGGGCCATCATGCCTTCGTAAGCACAAGAGAAGACCGCTTCGTCACCAGCCGCCCCGAAGGCTTGGCAATGCCCATTCCCTGGTGGCGAATCGATGCGCTCCTGGATCGCTCCGGTGACGGGATCGAGCTTGACCACCTGGCCGCCGTCGAGCCTCACCCACAACGCGCCCGTCGTGGTCGCCAGCCAGTCCGGCGAGCTGAGTTCGACGCGCGTGGTCTCGACATCCTTGAGCTTCACGGTCGGGGCTCCCCTGGCGCCGATCGGGGCCGGGAGCTCAGGCTTGATGATCGCGGGCGGCGACGCCTTGGTCGACTTGGGATCGGATCCCTCGTCGTCTGACCCGCATCCGGCGACCCAGACGAGCAGCAGGACCAAGACCGATATGAGCTTCACCCTGCACCTCCTCGGATCACCCCCGAGTGGTCTGCCCATCCACGCTAAACCTGGCCACCCGGGCTGTCAGGCGTTTGGGTCGGACGTGGCAGATTGGCAGCGTGCATCAGTTCAGCCAGATCGACGTGTTCACCTCCACCATCACCGAGGGCAACCCTCTTGCCGTCGTCCACGGCGCCGACGACATCGGCGATGAGCAGATGGCCGCCTTCGCGCGGTGGACCAACCTTGCAGAGACCACATTCCTGCTGCAGCCGACGGACCCCGACGCGGACTACCGCGTACGCATCTTCAACACGCAGCGCGAGCTCCCCTTCGCCGGCCACCCCACGCTCGGGTCAGCGCGGGCTTGGCTCGAGGCCGGCGGTACGCCTCGCACTCCCGGCGCGATCGTCCAGGAGTGCGCTGCCGGCAACATCCGCATCCGCCAGGACGGCGAGCGGCTCGCGTTCGCGGCTCCCCCACTCGTACGCGACGGCGCTGTAGACGCAGCTGACCTCAAGCAGGTGATCGACGGGCTCGGCGTCGACCCGGCTCGCGTCGTCGATGCCAAGTGGGCCGACAACGGTCCCGGCTGGGTCGCCGTGCTGCTCGACAGCGCCCAGACCGTGCTGGACCTCGTGCCCGATCAGGCACTGTTCGGCGAGAACAACCGCGTTGGCGTCGTCGGTCCTCATCCCGAGGGATCCGAGGCGGCCTTCGAGATCCGCGCCTTCACCTCCAGCCCCGGCGGCGAGGATCCGGTCACCGGCAGCCTCAACGCCTCGATCGCCCAATGGCTGATCGGCACCGGCCGCGCACCCTCGTCGTACGTCGCCGCCCAAGGCACTGTCATCCGTCGCCGCGGCCGCATCCACGTCGACCAGGTCGGCGAAGACATCTGGATCGGCGGAGAGACCGTGGTCGGGATCAGCGGGACGGTGGGTTTGTAGGCGAGCCCCGCTGTGCCGACAAGATCGCAGAATTTGTCGTCGCCCAGGTTCCCACGTGTCGGAATGAGCATGGTGGGTAGTCCGCTGACATGAAGCAGCTCCAAGTCGGCCTGGTGGCCGATCCAGCTCTGCCCACTCAGATCGCGCGCGAGATCGGGGACCTCGAACCGCCAAGCGGCCACTCCGGCGGCTGGGACATCAAGGTGGTGAGTCAGCCGTTCACGGACGGTTGCGAGGACGTCGACACCGCGTTGGGCCGTCTTCAGGACGAGGCCCAGGGGCACAACTGGGATCTGGTGGTGGGCTTGACGGAGCTTCCGCTGCGCGACGACGACAGCCGGTACCTGCTCGTCCAGACTGATCCGGAGCAACGGGCAGCTGTGTTGTCCCTGCCCGCACTGGGCGGTCTTCGTCTGGAGGCGCGCACCCGGCACGCGGTCCGTGAGCTCGTCGATGGGTTGTCCGACTCCTCGTTCCAGGACCGACGCCGCATCCCCCTGGCACGACTAGGTGGCCGCTGGCGCGTACTTCTTGGAATGGTGCTGGCAAACCGCCCGTGGCTGCTCGTGCCAGGGCTGAAGTCCGCGCTTGTCGCGGCATTGGCAACCGGGGCAGTCGCCACGATCAACTCGACAGTGTGGTTGCTCGCCGACTCCTTGTCGTGGTGGCGGCTGACAGTCGCGACGATCGCTTCCATCTCCCTCGTCGTCGCCTGGCTCGTGATCGATGGCGAGCTGTGGGATCGCCCAGACGACGACTCATCCGAAGCTCGGGACCGATCTCGTCTCTACAACGCCTCGACCCTGATCACACTGACTACCGGCGTGATCATCTGCTATCTCGCCCTGTATCTCGTGAACCTCACATGGGCGATGTTCGTCCTCGATCCCTCAGTGATGGGTGGCTATCTGCACCGGTCATTCGGTCACCAAGAGCTGTTCGTACTTGCCTGGTTCGTTGCATCCGCAGCGACCGTCGGCGGCGGCCTCGGCAGTGGCCTGGAGTCGGACGAGGCCATCCGTGCGGCCACGTACTCCAAGCGAGAAGAGGAGCGGCGCAACCGGCTCGCACGCGAGAAGGACGGGCCGACCCGCAACCGGGATCGTGACTGACGTCCTCACGCCCACGAGAACAGCACGTGCTCAGGTGAGTCCGGGGACCAGTCGGGCGTACGGACTTCGAAGGACTCTTCGACGAAGTTGATGACCACACGGAGCGAGCCGCGGTGCATAACGAGCCAGGAGTCATCGTCGGCGACCTCGACGACGAAACCATCGAGCGACGGATCGGCCAGCTCGGGGTGTGACCGGCGCAGCGCGATCAGGGAGGCATAGAGGTCGAGCATCTCTGCGTGACCCGGCGAGGTGGGCTCCGACCAGTCGAGCGTCGACCGCTCCACGGTCGCGGGATCCATCGGGTCGGGCACCTCGGACTCGCCCCACCCGTGCCGGCCGAACTCGCGGCGGCGACCGGTGCGTACGGCCTCGGCGAGCTCGGGGTCAGGGAACGACGCGAAGAACTGCCACGGCGTGCTGGCCGCCCACTCCTCCCCCATGAACAGCATGGGCGTGTAGGGCCCGAGCAGCACGATCGCAGCACCGCACGCCTGCAGTCCGGGCGAGATGGACGCCGAGATGCGGTCGCCGGTGGCGCGGTTGCCGATCTGGTCGTGGTTCTGCAGGTACGCGAAGAAGGAGGTGCCGGTCAGCAGAGAGGTGTCGACGGGACGGCCGTGCGTACGTTCGCGGAACGACGACCACGTGCCGGCGTGGAAGAACGCGCCACGCAATGTCGTGGCCAGCGCGCCAGGTGCGGCGAAGTCGGAGTAGTAGCCGTCGGTCTCCCCCGTCAGGCGTACGTGCAGTGCGTGGTGCAGGTCGTCGGACCACTGCGCGTCCATGCCGAGTCCGTTCGCCGAGCGGGGCGTGACCATGCGCGGGTCGTTGAGGTCGGACTCCGCGATCAACGACAACGGCCGGCCGAGAGCGTCGGACATACGCGAGGTCTCCGCGGACAGCTCCTCGAGCAGCGTCAGCGCGCGCCGATCCGCCAGCGCGTGCACGGCATCGAGCCGCAGCGCGTCGACGTGGAAGTGCTCGAACCAGGCCATGGCGTTGTCGAGCACATACCGCCGCACCTCGTCGGACTGCGGCCCATCGAGGTTGAGCCCGGGCCCCCAGTCGTTCTGGCCGGCGAAGTAGGGGCCGAAGCGGTCGAGGTAGGCGCCCGACGGCCCGAGGTGGTTGTAGACGACGTCGAGCACGACCCCGAGCCCGCGCGCATGGCATGCGTCGACGAACCGCTTGAACCCGTCGGGTCCCCCGTACGGCTCGTGCACCGCGCCCCACAGCACGCCGTCGTAGCCCCAGCCCGCATCGCCGTCGAACGAGTTGACCGGCAGCACCTCGACGAGGTCGATGCCGAGGTCGACGAGGTGGTCGAGCCGCTCGATGGCGGCGTCGAACGTACGCCCTGGCGTGACTCCGCCTGATTGTTCACCTCCGGTGAAGGTGCCGATGTGCAGCTCGTAGATCACCGCACCCTCGAGCGCGCGGCCCTGCCAGTCGGCGTCAGTCCAGGCGAAGGCTTCGTGGTCGTACGTCCGCGACGCTTCGTGCACTCCGCGGGGCTGCCACGTCGACCGCGGGTCGGGCAGCGGCGTCTCGTCGTCACCCAGCAGGAAGGCGTAGTCGGTGCCTGGCTCGGCACCGACCTCGGCGTGCCACCAGCCACCCTCACCCGACTGCATCTCGTGGTCGGTGCCGCCGACTCGCAGACGTACGCGCTGCAGGTCGGGGCACCAGACCGTGAACTCCACCGTCAGTGCTCAGACGGCGCGCGCGGCCGGCGACTTGGTCTTCGCCGGGTCGGTCTCGGGCAGGTCGCCGAGTGCCTCGTCGACCGCCTTGAGCACGTCGTCGTCGAGCGTGATGCCGGAGGCCTGCGCGTTGGACTCGACCTGCTCCGGCCGTGAGGCACCGACGATCGCCGCGGCGACGTTGTCGTTGGCGAGCACCCAGGAGACGGCGAGCTGCGCCATCGTGATGCCGAGGCCGTCGGCGATCGGTTGGAGCTTCTGCACGGCGGTCAGCACCTCGTCGTCGAGGAAGCGCTTGATCATGTCGGCGCCGCCCTTCTCGTCGGTGGCGCGGCTGCCCTCGGGCGGTGCGGCGCCCGGCTTGTACTTGCCGCTGAGCACGCCCTGCGCGATCGGCGACCAGACGATCTGCGAGATGCCGAGCTCCTTGCTCGTCGGGATGACCTGGTCCTCGATGACGCGCCAGAGCATGGAGTACTGCGGCTGGTTGGAGATCAGCTGGATGCCGAGGTCCTGCGCGAGCGCGTGGCCGGCGCGGATCTGGTCGGCGGTCCACTCGCTGACGCCGATGTAGAGGGCCTTGCCGTGGCGGACCACGTCGGCGAACGCCTGCATCGTCTCCTCGAGCGGAGTCTCGTAGTCATACCGGTGCGCCTGGTAGAGGTCGACGTAGTCGGTGCCGAGCCGCTCGAGCGAGCCGTTGATCGACTCCATGATGTGCTTGCGCGACAGGCCCGTGTCGTTGGGTCCGCCGGGGCCGGTGGGCCAGTAGACCTTGGTGAAGATCTCGAGAGACGCCCGGCGCTCGCCCTTGAGCGCCTCGCCGAGCACCGACTCGGCCTTGGTGTTGGCGTAGACGTCGGCGGTGTCGAACGTCGTGATGCCCGAGTCGAGTGCCGCCCGTACGCAGGCCAGTGCCGCGTCGTTCTCGACCTGCGAGCCGTGCGTGAGCCAGTTGCCGTAGATGATCTCGCTGACCTTGAGTCCGCTGTTGCCGAGGTATCTGAAGTCCATGGATTCGAGCCTAGTGGGGAGTTCCTGAACGGCACTTTGCGGTCAGCGACGGCAGGTTTCCACAGGGTGATTCTGGGTTGATGGACAGTGTCAGAGGTGTGGTCTAGATTGGGATCAATCGAACGTATGTTCTAATGATCGGGGGATCATGGTCGCCGAGCTCGTGCTATCGCCACCACCGTTGGTGGGGTGCCTGGACGCGCTCGATGCCGTGTTGGACTCGATGCCGACGGATGCGTATGCGGATCTGGATCCGGCTTTGCAGCGGCACGCGGTCGAACGGTTGCGGCGGATCAAGGCTCGGGTTGCTGGGCAGGAGCTGGCCGCCGTCCGCGCACTGGATGCCGGGCTGGGTGACAAGGCCCGCACCGGTGAGATGCTGGCCCGTGGGTTCGGGAGGGACAAGTACGAAGCGGACCGCACCGTCCGGGTCGCCAAGACGCTGTTGGCCGCACCCAAGACTGAGGACGCGCTCGCCTCCGGCGAGCTGGCCGAGACCCAGGCCGCCGTCATCGCCGGCGCGATGGCCGACCTGCCTGAGACTGTGACCGCCGAGCAGCGCGACGCGTGCGAGACCACGCTGATCGCCGACGCCAAACGGTTCCCGATCAAGGATCTGCGCCAGAGGGCACTGCGCATCTCCGATGTGTTCAAGGAGCCGGCCGAAGCCGCAGCTGATGAGGACGAAGCGCTGCGGTTGCGCGAACGGCGGGCCTGGGCGCGCACCGAGATGTGGATGGTCGATGACCAGGACGGCACCTGGCGGTTCGGCGGACGCCTGCCAGCCGTGCAGGCTGAGATGCTCAAGTCGTCACTGGACGCGATCGCCGCACCCCGCCGCCGCCACCTGACCGCCCAGCAAGAGCGCGACCAGGATGAGCTGACCTACTCCCAACGGATGGGCCGGGCGTTCGCCGGCCTGATCGAGCACCTGCCCACCGACCAGCTGCCGACCGCCGGTCGCACCCCGGCCTTGATCACCGTCAACATCGACCTGGACCACCTCAAGGACCAGGTTGGTGCCGCGACCCTGACCACCGGCACCCGGATCAGCTCCGGCGAGCTGCGCCGCATCGCCTGCACCCAGGGCATCCTGCCCATGGTCTTCAACGGCGCCTCCCTCCCCCTCGACATGGGCCGCTCCAAGCGCCTGTTCACCCCCGCCCAACGCATCGCCATCGCCAACCGCGACCTCGGCTGCATCACCCCCGGATGCGAAGCACCCCCCGGCTGGTGCGAAGGCCACCACTGGCGCGACGACTGGGCCCACGGCGCCACCACCAACATCAACGACGGCGCACTCCTCTGCTCCCTGCACCACCACCAAGCCCACGACCAAAACTGGCAATTCCGCCAAGCCCCCGACGGCCACATCGAAATCAAGAAACCCGGCGGCATCTGGCAACGAAACCACCGATGGCGACCCTGACGGTGTGTAACTCACGGCCGATCGACTGGCAGAACCGGCCGACCTTCCAGCAAGTCGTTGACTACCGGACCCATCGGGCTCGGTGATACTGGACAGCATGAGACGCGCTCCGCTGCTGGCCATCGCGATGCTGATGCTCACTGCGGGGTGCGGCGGGTCGGACGATCCTGACGGCAAGGGCGCCGATCCGACGACGACCCCGGCGCCAACGGAGACCACCCAGACCACCGCCACGACCACTGCCCCGACCACGACGCCTGCTCCAGCCCCGACGAAGTCGACGAGCAACTCGACGCTGATCGACTACGGCGACGACGAGGTCATCGTGGCGACCCCTGCTGACGTCGCCAAGCTGACCGGGGCACCTGCGGACTTCAAGGCATTCATCGCCGCCGACCTGCAACGCCAGCAGGACAGCGAAACCGGCGTATGCGTCCGGACGCCCGAGATCCACGTGGCCCGGATCGACACGCGCGGGTGGGCGGCGGGCACGAACTTCATCCCGAAGTGCGGCGGCGACGCCGCACTGTGGGCCAAGGTCGCCGGAGGATGGCGCCAGGTCTGGGGCCAGCAGACGCTGCCGGACTGCGCGGTCCTCGAGAAGTACCGCTTCCCGGCAAGCGTTGCCGGCACCCAGTGCGGCACCCCCGACGGGAAGACCCGCAGCTATCCCTAAAGGCGCGTGATGGAGGCGACGAGTGGTTCGATCAACCGCAGCAGGCGATCGGGCTTGGCGTCGGGATTGACGGACTGCCGCATCGCGAGCCCGATCGCGTAGTCGACGGCTGCCTCGGCGAGCACCTCGAGCGTCTCGTCGTCCATCGAGTCCGACGGCGCGAGCGAGCGTACGACCGACACCGCCTGCTGGATCGACGCGGTCTGCCGCTGCGTCTGCGCGGCAGCGAGCCGCGGATCGTTCATCGTGTCGAGCAGCAGCTCGAGCTCGAGCCTGACCCAACCCGACGCCATCGCCTCGGCGGCCCACTGACGGACCTGTTCGAGGACGCCGTCGGACGCCATGGCACCCTCGACCCGCTCGCCCAGGGCGCCGATCTGCTCGGCCTGCAGGCGTTCGAGCACGCCCAGCGCCAGGTCTGCCTTGCTGCCGAAGCTCGAGTAGACGATGCCTGTGGTGAACCCGGCCTCCTTGGCGACCGAGGCCAGCGACGTCGCGACATAGCCGTCCCGGAGGAACGCGCCGCGGGCCACCGTCAGGACGGTCTCGCGATTGAGCTCTTGCAGCTGCGATCGGGTGAGCCGCGTCATGGGCTCAGCGTAGGTGACTGCCGTCAGGTGGCGGAGGCGTTCCCCTGAGGTGGCAGCGGCTGCTGGCCGCCCGGTTGCTGCGTTCCCGGGGGCTGCTGCATGCCTGGCGGCATCTGGCCACGCTGCATCCCGGGTCCGCCGCCGGGTCCGCTGCGGCCACTGCCGGCGCCGTCGCCCGCCGACCCGATGGCCGCACCGGCGCCGAGGCCGAGGACGACCGCGGCGATCGCGGACGCCACGAGCGTACGGGTGGACCAGGCCGGAGGCTGGGCGGAGCTGTCGTCTTCGATGTCACTCATGCGGCCACCGTGGCCGTACGACCTGTCATGCGGCTGTGAGCGAGCCCATCATCGGCTGGGACGGGATGTGGTCGGACGCTCACAGAGTTCTCACAGGTCGTTCTCACGCATCCCCCGGCTGGGCGCTCCACACTTGACGCATGGCTTCCACACTGACCCGGTCGGACGGCACACCTCTGCGCGTCCTCGTCGTCGACGACGAGATCAACATCGCCGAGCTGCTGCAGATGGCGCTGCGCTATGAGGGTTGGGACATCCAGATGGCGCACACCGGGCGCAAGGCTGTCGCCGCCGCCAAGGACTTCACGCCCGACGCGATCGTGCTGGACATGATGCTGCCCGACTATGACGGCATGGAGGTCCTGCGCAAGGTCCGCGCCCAGTCCCCCGAGATCCCGGTGCTGTTCCTGACCGCCCGCGACTCGGTCGAGGACCGCGTCGCGGGGTTGACCGCTGGCGGCGACGACTACGTCACCAAGCCGTTCAGCCTCGAGGAGGTCGTCGCCCGGCTCCGCGGTCTGATGCGACGCGCCGGTGCGATGGATGCCAGGCCCAACTCCGTCATCACGGTCGGCGATCTCACGCTCGACGAGGACAGCCGCGACGTCGAGCGCGACGGTCGCGAGATCGAGCTGACCGCCACCGAGTTCGAGCTGTTGCGCTTCCTCATGCGCAACCCGCGTCGCGTGCTGTCCAAGGCGCAGATCCTCGACCGGGTCTGGGACTACGACTTCGGCGGCCAGGCCAACGTCGTCGAGCTCTACATCTCGTACCTGCGCAAGAAGATCGACGCCGGCCACGAGCCGATGATCCACACCAAGCGTGGTGCCGGCTACGTCCTGAAGCCCGCGGAGTAGTGCGCGTGCGCAAGCTCCTCCCCTCCTCGCTGACCGGACGGCTGATTGTCACGGTCGTGGCGCTCGTCGCTGTGGCCAGCCTGCTCGTGGCCGGGGTGGTGACCCTGGTGATGAGCAACTACCTGACCGACCGCCTGGACGAGAAGCTCGAACAGTCGATGGAGCGCGCCCAGCACGGTCCGGTGTTCGCCGGGGAGGGCACTGGTGGGCCGGCAGGCCGCCCCAACCCGGGCCGCGGTCAGGATGTCGGGCTCATCACGGTCGTGACTGGCTTCCCCGGCTCGATCGTGACCGAGCAGGGCGATGCCCCTCGCATCTCGACCGCGGCCCGCGACCTGCTGGCGAACGTCAGAACCGACGACCAGGCGCACGACATCGACCTCCCCGCCTATGGCTCTTACCGCGTACTGGCGGACAAGCGCGCGGACGGGGCGACGTTCGTCGTCGGCCTGCCCAAGGACGACGTCGACTCCACGCTCTCGAGCCTCATCTGGTGGGAGGCCTTGCTTGCACTCGGAGCCACTGCGGCCGCCGCGGTCGCGGGTCGCATCCTCGTACGCCGACAGCTTCGGCCGTTGCGTGAGGTGGCGGCCACGGCCCACGAGGTCATCGCGATGCCGCTGTCGTCGGGCGAGATCGGCGAGACGGTACGCGTGCCGGCCGAGCTCACGGATCCGGCAACCGAGGTCGGCCAGGTCGGCGGGGCGCTCAATCAGCTCCTGGGCCACGTCGAGGAGGCGCTGGATGCCCGGCACGAGAGCGAGCAGCAGGTCCGCCAGTTCCTCGCCGACGCCTCGCACGAGCTGCGCACGCCTTTGTCGACCATCAAGGGGTATGCCGAGCTGAGCAGGCGTACCGGCCGTGACGATCCTGACCAGATCCTCGCGAAGGTCGAGTCCGAGGCGGGCCGCATGTCGACCCTGGTCGAGGACATGCTGCTGCTCGCCCGGCTCGACGCCGGCCGCGAGGTCGACCGCCGGCCCGTCGACCTGACCCGCCTGCTCGTGGAAGCCGTCAACGATGCACGCGTGGTCGACCCCGAGCGCCAGTGGACGTTCGACGTGCCCGACGAGCCCGTCACGGTGACCGGCGACGAGCAGCGGCTGCACCAGGCCGTCACCAACTTGCTGACCAACGCCACCCGCCACACTCCGCCGAAGACCACCGTCGACGTACGCCTGTGGGTCGAGGACGACGCGCGGATCGAGGTGCACGACGACGGTCCCGGCATCGACCCCGATCTCGTCCCGACGATCTTCGAGCGCTTCGTGCGCGGTGACTCCTCCCGCACCCGTGCGTCGGGCGGCGCCGGCCTCGGAATGTCGCTCGTACGCGCGATCATGCACGCCCACCACGGCACGGCAACCGTGCAGAGCAAGCCGGGCGACACGACGTTCACCCTCGCGCTGCCCGTCTCTTGATGGACCGCCCCGCTCACAGAGGTGGCACAGACTGACCACACGGTCGTGCCAGTCCGGACTTGCACGGTGGAGGCATGAACCAGACGACCCTCATCGCGCCGGCGGCCGAGCGCCGCACCGTGGCGCCACCAGCTGACCCCATCCACGCCGCCCCGTCCTTGCCGGTCCGCCTTTGGCGCGGCAATCCGGACGACTCGCCGCTCGTACGCCCGGCGCTGCTCGCGCTCCTGCTCGGCACCGCCCTGCTCTACCTGTGGGGACTCGGCGCCTCCGGGTGGGCCAACTCGTTCTACTCCGCTGCCGTGCAGGCCGGCTCAACGTCATCGAAGGCGTTCTTCTTCGGCTCGTCAGACGCGTCGAACTCGATCACGGTCGACAAGACACCGATGTCGCTGTGGCCGATGTCGCTGTCGGTCCGCGTCTTCGGGCTGTCGTCGTGGAGCATGCTCGTGCCGCAGGCGCTGATGGGCGTCGGATCGGTGGGCCTGCTCTCCGCGACAGTCCGGCGTACGACCCGCAACGCGTGGGCCGGGCTGCTCGCCGGCGCGATCCTTGCGCTGACGCCGGTCGCGGTCCTGATGTTCCGCTTCAACAACCCGGATGCGCTGCTGACACTGTTCCTCATCGCCTCGGTCTACGCGACGATCCGCGCGATCGAGTCGCCGGAACGGGCGGTGCGGTGGCTCGTGCTCGGCGGTGCGCTGGTCGGCTTCGCCTTCCTCACCAAGATGCTGCAGGCGTTCCTGGTCCTGCCGCCGCTCGCGGCGGTCTACCTCGTCGCGGCGAAGCCGACGATCGGCAAGCGCTTGCGTCACCTGCTCATCGCTTTCGGCTCGATGATCGCCGCCGCCGGCTGGTGGATCGCGATCGTCGAGCTGTGGCCCGCATCCAGCCGCCCGTACATCGGGGGCTCGCAGAACAACTCGATCCTCGAGCTGACGCTCGGCTACAACGGCTTCGGCCGGCTCAACGGCGACGAGGTCGGCTCCGTCGGGGGTGGCAACAACGCCGGTGGAGGCAACTGGGGCGCGACCGGGCCGTTCCGGTTGTTCAACTCCGAGATCGGGGGCCAGGTCGCGTGGCTGCTCCCGGCGGCGCTCGCGCTCCTGGTGCTCGGTGTGTGGTTCCGCCGCAGGGCCGGACGCACGGACCGCCAGCTCACGGGCCTCGTCGTGTGGGGCGGGTGGCTGCTCGTCACCGCCCTGACGTTCAGCTTCATGGCCGGCATCTTCCACGCGTACTACACCGTCGCGCTGGCCCCGGCGATCGCCGCGCTCGTCGCGATCGGCGCCAGCATCCTGTGGGAGCACCGCGCGTCCCTCGTCGCGACGCTCGGCGCCGCGTTCGTGCTCGCGATGACCGCCTCGATGAGCTACGCGTTGCTCAACCGGGCCGACGGGTTCGTGCCATGGCTCAAGTACGTCGTGGTGGTCGCCGGCATCGGCGCCGCGCTCCTGATCGTGGTCCACCGGCTCCTCCCCCGCCGCGCCATGCTCGTGGTCGCCGGCGCAGCACTCATCACGATGCTCGCGGGCCCGACGGCGTACGCCCTGGACACCGCGTCGACACCGCACACCGGTTCGATCCCGAGCGCCGGACCCAGCACGGGTGGCGGCTTCGGTGGAGGCGGCCGTGGCGGAGGCGGTGGACCGATGGGTCAGCCGCCGACGCAGAACGGCGCCCGCCAGGCACCGGGTGGCACAACAGGCGGCCCCACAGGCAATGGTGGCAACGCCGGCGGGCTCCTCAACGGCTCGACGTCGACCGCCGAGATCAACGCCTTGCTGACGTCGGACGCCAGCTCGTACACCTGGGTCGCCGCGGCGATCGGGTCCAACACCGCGTCCGGCTACCAGCTCGCGACCGAGCTTCCGGTCATGGCGATCGGCGGTTTCAACGGCTCCGATCCCAGCCCGACGCTTGCCCAGTTCAAGCAGTACGTCGCCGACGGCGAGGTTCACTACTTCATCGGCGGCGGCAGCGGCGGGATGAACGCAGGCGGCAGCACGAGCTCGGAGATCTCGACATGGGTGTCGGAGAACTTCACCGCCCAGACGGTCGACGGCGTCACGATCTACGACCTCTCGGGCGGCATCCAGTGATGACCAGCGTTGCGTCGGAGTCGCCTTCCTCCGCGACCCTTCCGGACAGGCCACGTCGCGTGGTCCTGGACATCGTGATTCCGGTCTTCAACGAGGAGCGGACGCTGGTCCAGTCGGTCGAGACCGTGCGCGCGCACCTGCGCACCCTGCCGTACGCGTCGCGGGTGACGATCGCGGACAACGCGAGCACCGACGGGACCAGCCTGCTGGCCCACCAGCTCGCGCACCGCTACCCGGACGTCTCGGTCGTCTCCCTGACGCAGAAGGGTCGCGGCCGAGCCCTCAAGCGAGCCTGGTCGCGATCGGACGCCGAGGTGCTGGTCTACATGGACGTCGACCTGTCGACCGACCTCAACGCATTGCTGCCGCTCGTGGCGCCGCTCCTGTCGGGGCACTCCGATCTCGCCATCGGATCCCGGTTGGCGCGGTCGGCGCGCACGACACGGGGGCCGAAGCGCGAGCTGATCTCCCGGACGTACAACGTGATGCTCCGCGGAGCGCTCCGGGCCCGGTTCTCCGACGCCCAGTGCGGCTTCAAGGCGATCCGCCGTGACGTCGCGGCCCAGCTCCTGCCGCTCATCGAGGACGACGAGTGGTTCTTCGACACCGAGCTGCTGATCGTCGCCGAGCGGGCCGGCCTGCGGATCCACGAGGTGCCAGTCGACTGGGTCGACGACCCCGACAGCCGGGTCGACATCCTGCGCACCGCGACGGCCGACCTGCGCGGCATGGGTCGGCTCGGCTGGGCCCTCCTGCGGGGGCGGGTGCCGCTGGCGGAGGTCGCGGGCGCGCTCGGGCGTACGACCGCCCGCAGCGCCGGCGGCCGGCTCAGCGCGCAGATGGTCGTGTTCGCGCTGATCGGGATCCTGTCGACGCTCGCGTACGGCGTCCTGTACGTCGCCTTGCGCGGCCGCCTCGGCGCCCAGGAGGCGAACGCCCTCGCGCTCGCAGCGACCGCGATCGCCAACACGGCCGCGAACCGGCGGTTCACGTTCGGGTTCCGGGGGCCCGACGGAGCGCTGCGCCATCAGCTGCAAGGCCTGCTCGTGTTCGCCTGCGGGTTGGGCGTGACGAGCGGCGCCTTGTGGTCGCTGCGGGCGGTGCGCGGCGACGGGCATCCGCTGGTCGAGGTCGTGCTGCTGACCGCCGCGAACCTGTTCGTCACCGTGATGCGATTCGTCCTGATGCGGATCTGGATCTTCCGGGGTGCACGGGCAGAGCCGGAAACCGCAGTCTGAGCAGGCCACGCCGCCGAAACCGGTTGTCTCGGCCTCCGCGATGCACCAAGATCGACGGGAGACGACGAGTATCCCTGACAGAGAGTGATGACCATGGCTCAGAAACAGTCCATCCTCGGGCGCATCGGACAGTTGACGCGCGCCAACATCAACGCCCTGCTCGACAAGGCCGAGGACCCGGAGAAGATGCTCGACCAGCTCGTGCGCGACTACACGAACTCGATCGCCGAGGCCGAGGACGCCGTCGCCCAGACGATCGGCAACCTCCGCCTGGCTGAGGCGGACCACGCCGAGGACGTCGCCGCGGTCAAGGAATGGGGCCAGAAGGCGCTCGCCGCGTCGCAGAAGGCCGACTCGCTCCGCGCCTCGGGCCAGGCCGGCGAGGCCGACAAGTTCGACCGGCTCGCCAAGATCGCGCTGTCCAAGCAGATCGGCTTCGAGGCCGAGGCCAAGCAGGCTGCACCGATGATCGCGTCGCAGAACGAGACGGTCGAGAAGCTCAAGACCGGGCTGATCGGCATGCAGGCCAAGCTCGGCGAGCTGCAGACCAAGCGCGACCAGCTCGTCGCCCGGGCCAAGATGTCCGAGGCGCAGGCCAAGGTCCAGGACGCGGTCAAGTCGATCGATGTGCTCGACCCGACCAGCGAGCTGGGCCGGTTCGAGGACAAGGTACGCCGCTCCGAGGCGCAGGTTGCCGGACAGGCTGAGCTCAACGCGGCGACGGCCGATCCGTGGGAGGAGCTCGAGGCGTCGTCGACCGATGCCGAGGTCGAGGCCCGGCTGTCCGAGCTCAAGAGCCTCGGTGCCGGCACAACGTCGACCGAGCCGGTGGCCGAATGAAGCTCACCGAGTCGTTCAGCTACGAAGGCGCCGACGTCGAGGCCGTCTATGCCCTGATCACCGATCAGGCGTTCCGCACCGAGTCGTGCGCCAACCAGGGGTCGATGGACTACGAGGTCACGGTGGAGCCGGCCGGCGATGGAGCGACCGTGACGGTCGTGCGTACGCAGGAGGCCGACATGCCGGACTTCGTCAAGAAGCTGACCGGCAGCACTGTCAAGGTCAAGCAGACCGAGGTGTGGAGCGGCCCCGACGCCAGCGGCAACCGCAGCGCCGACGTCAAGGTCAGCATCATCGGCCAGCCCGCCGAGATGACCGGCAAGGCCAACCTGGTTGCCAACGGCGCCGCGACGGCGTTCACCCTCAACGGCGACGTCAAGGTGTCGATCCCGTTCATCGGCAAGAAGATCGAGCCCGAGGTCGCCAAGGCGATCCGGTCCTCGCTGCGCGAAGAGGTCGAGTACGGACAGACCAAGCTCTAGGTCGTACGGCTCACGACGCCGTGCCCGGCCCCGTGAGGGTGCTGAGCACGGCGTCGATCTCTTGCGTGGCGTACCACGCGAGGTCTCCCGTTCCGTCGATGTCGAGGTGGAACGACACGATGTCGTCGAGCGTCACCGGTCCGTCGGGATCGGCGAGCTCGGCAGCGGCGACGGCGACGGCGTGCTCCGCCGCCTCCTCGAGTGCCGCGAGCTCGTCCTCCTCGTCCTCCGATGCAGCCAGGAACGCCGGAGCGCTGACCGCCCCGCCCGTCGCCAGGACTGTGAGCTCCTCACGGCCGACCGCGAGATAGACCCTCATGTCTTGGCCGGCCGTTGGCGACCACGGGGCGCTCGGGTGCGGCGGCCATCAACGGAGTCGACCAGCTCGAGCAACGCGTCCTCGATGCACTGCGCGAGCACGTCGACGTCGGGCACAGCCTCCCGGTCGGCGACGATCCCGAAGAACACCATGCTGTTGTAGGACGTCACCCCGATCGAGACGGCGCGGCGGCCACTGAGCGGTATGCACGGATAGACCTCGCTGACCGCCTCCCCTGCCATGTAGACGGGATCCTGCGGGCCGGGCACGTTGGTGATGACGATCTGGTGGCCGCGGCCCGCCTCGGCGTCCGCAACCCGCGCCCCGACCGCGTGGAACGTCGAGGTCGCGAAGCCGGGCAGGTTGGCCAGCTTGTTGGCGGCCACCGCCGAGCCGGTCTCGCGGTGGTCCTTGAGCGCGTACGACACCTGGTGCAGCCGCACGACGGGATTGGACTCGCCGACCGGCAGCGACAGCAGGTGCCCGCGCACCTTGGAGCCCAGCGACGTCGGCAGGCCGTCCTCGGCGACGACCGACATCGGCACCATCGCGCGGAAGCTCGTCTTGGGGGTCACCGGCTCGGCCCGGGTCAGCATCCAGCCGCGGATGCCGCCGGCGATCGCCGCGAGAATCACGTCGTTGACCGTGCCGCCATGCTCCTCGCGGACGCGGCGGAAGTCATCGAGCTTGGCGGCCAGCGAGGCGAACCGGCGATGCCGCGACAGCTCGGTCGACAGGACGCTGTTGGGCGGCTGGCCGTCGACGCCGATCACCGGCAGCCGACGGGCGATGCGGCCGAGGTTGAGCTCGGCGACCCGCAGCGCCTCGCCGGGATGGCGCAGGTTGCGGTTGAGCGTGCCGACGACCAGCTCGGCGGCGTGGGGTTCGGAGCGCGGGTTCCACTCCTCGTGAGGGATGTCGCGGTCGTGCGCCGTCTCCTCGAGCAGCACTTGGGCGAGGTCGACCGTCTCGGAGCCGTCGACCAACGCCTGGTGGGCCTTGAACAGCAGCGCGACACGACCTCCGGAGAGCCCTTCGATCAGGTAGAGCTCCCAGAGCGGCCGGTCGAGATCGAGCCGGCGGGCGATCAGGCGGCCGACGAGCTCGTGCAGCGCGGAGGCAGTGCCGGGCCGCGGGAGTGCCGAACGGCGTACGTGCAACGAGATGTCGAAGTTCTCGTCGTCGACCCACACGGGGGTGCCGAGCGAGGCGGGGACGGTGCGCGGCACCTGGCGGTAGCGCGGGACGAGGTCGATGCGCTCGTTGATCACGTGGATCAGGCGGTCGTAGTCGAGCGGGTGCTCACCGGGCTCCAGGATCGCCAGCGACGCAATCTGACGGGGAACGGTCGGGCTGTCCTGCTGCAGGAACATCGCATCCAGCGGGCTCAACCGTTGCATGACTCTCCTTGGGGACGTCCTGCAGAGAAGTTACCACCGGGTCATGGTGCGGCAGCCGAGAGCACGCCGGGGTTTTCGAGCTGTGACACAAGACTCCTCGCCAGGACCTCGATCCGGGTCACGAACGGCGACGACGGCGCCACCTCGCGCGGGGTTCGGCCGCTGACCGCGGCGAGGTCGAGCCCGGACTGGTCGAACGGCAAGTAGGTCGTCGGCACGATGCCGGTGAGTCGCCGAAGCGTCGCGTCGATCTCGCGCTCACGCCAGCCCAAGGACGTACGCGTCAGGTTGATGACGAGGGTCGGGACGCGGCCCGGCACCGTCTCGGCCAGGTCGTGCAGACCTCGCACGAGCCGCGCGAGGCCCACGGGGTCGGGCCGGCCGACGGCGACGATGGCGTCGGCCTGGTCCAGGACCTGCAGGGTCGACTGGTTGCGGTTGCCGGCCTGGCCCGAACCCGACTCGAGCGAGAACCCACAGTCGACGACCAGGAGTCCGGCGACCGAGCGCAGGCGGGCCAGCACGAGCTCGAACGCCCCGGTGCGCACCTGCTGCCACATGTCGGCACGCGGCAGGCCCGTGAGCAGACGAAGGTTGTCGTCGATGTCCAGCAGGTGATCGGCGACCTCGGCCGCCCGTCCGGTGTTGGCGGCGCGGCACGCGGCCACCAAGCCGCTGACGTCGTCGAGCACCGACAAGGCCTGGCCGAGCGAGCCGCCGTAGGTGTCGGCGTCGACCAGCACCGTGTCGGTGCCCTGGGCAGCGGCGGCCGAGGCAAGGCCCAACGCCACGGTGCTGCGTCCCGGCGCGCCAGCCGGGCCCCAGACCGCGATCAACGGAGCGCGGTCCTCCTGCAGCGCTTGTCGTGACGCAGGTGCATCGCGCGCGACGACGTCCAGCGACCCGAGTCGCAGACTGCGCTCGATGCCCAGGGCACGGCACAACCCCTCGTCGGACTCGACCGCTGCCACGCGGATGCCGGCGTGCTCGAGGCGGTAGACCGCATCGGCGTCGAGACCCGCCAGGTCGGCCGTGACCAAGGCAGCCGTCGTCAGGTCGGTGTCGGCTACGGCCAGCAGGTCAGCGACGTCGACGCACCGGCGTACGAGCCGGAGAGACCCGGATCCCTCGATCTCGCGGATCGCGGCCGCCTCCCACGGAGCACCACCAGCGGCGAGAACCACGTCCATCAGGACACCCTGACGAGCGTCACGTGACCGGCGGCGACCGTGCTGACCACAGCGCCTTGGAGCTGTGACTTGTCCACGTCCACGAGCACGGTCTGGGCGAGCGAGCCGTTGAGGGCGGCCGCGTCGTCGCCCGACTCGATGACCCGCACGGCCTCGAGCACGAGCTTGGCCTTGTCCACCGGCTCGTCGCCGGGCCCGGGCCCGACCCACACGTCGACCAGGTCACCTCGGTCCAGGTCGGCCGGCGCAGCCCCGTCGGCGACGCTGAGCGGCAGCTGGCTGCGGGTCGTGGTGGATCGAGGCACGAGCGACTTCTTGTCGACGAGCGACCCGGCCGAGACGCCGTGCGCCCAGACCAGGTCGTCCAGCGGCGCCTCGAACTCCTCGTCGGTGCGGAGGTAGTTGCCCTTCGTCGCCGACGACAGGCGTACGCGGGTGGCCTGGAGCGCGTCACGGCTGACCGGGTCGCCAGGCGCGACCGCGGACCTCACGGACCAGTACTCGACCGTGTCGTCACTGGCGGCCGCGAGGCGGGCACCGAGGAGCGTCGCCCCCAGCACGAGCAGCAGCCCGATCAGGAGTCGTGGGTCCCGCCACGGTCGGATGCGCAGTCGCTGCGCTGATGTCCTGCCTGATCCCCCAGGCCCCCGCCAGTTCGTCATGCATCGGTTGTACAGACTCCGCGAGACTTCGTCCATACCCCAGTCAGGTTGTCCACAGATGAGCCGAACCCGGGACGACGATGACACCGCGACGTGGGAAACTAGAACCATGCCTCCCACCAGCCCGCGGTTCCTCACGCTGGCCGACGTCGCGGAGGTCCTCAACGTCACGGTGCGTCAGGTGTATGCACTGGTTCGCTCCGGCGACCTGCGCGGCATCCAGATCGGTGGCCGCGGCCAGTGGCGCATCGAGAACGATCAGCTCGAGGACTACATCGCGCGCCAGTACGCGCGTGCCGAGTCACCAGACGACGCCGACGAGCGCGTCTCCTCCAACGACGACGTCACGTCCGACCGCTGACGACTGCAATCGAGTCGAACGGCACCACCTGATCGCGTCCTGATTCGGCCCTCAGGCGTACGAAGTCGCGTCCGGCCACCAGCACCGAGCCGTTCCGGACCGATCCGTCGACGAGCCGCACGCGAATCTCGTCGCCGGCCTCGCGCAGCGCCCGGAACACGTGGCCCCAGCCGAGCGCCGCACCGACCGCGGTCGGCTCATCCGCCCGACGCTCGCTGGAGTGCACGGCCATGACGGCGGCGGCGTTGACGACCTGATCCATGGAGTCGCCGCGCAGGTGCACGAGCCGGTCGTTGACCAGCGTCACGTGGCCCTCGACGCGATCCGCACCGCGCACGGCCAGCACGACACGACCGCCGAGCAGCTGTCGCCATGACGTCTCGGCCCAGTCGCCGTCCCGCAGCTCGTCGACCAGGGCGTCGCGCTCGTCGAGCTCGAGGTCCGCCGCTTGCGCCTCCAGGTCCGCGAACAACCGCTCCCACCGCATGCCGGAACGCTATCCCAGCCGCGCCCCACCACAACAGTGTCAACAACGCTGTGCACACCGTGTTGACAGATAACCCCAAACGGTCTTGTCTGTAATCAAACGTCATCAAACGTCGCCAAACTGATCGGGGGGTCAGCATGCTGTCACGTGCTGGATGGGTGCTGACCGGCTTGGCCGGGCCGAGCCTGGCCCTGCTGGCTCCTGACGCGAGCCGCGCGGCCAGCGACCTGCACGGGCCGAGCTTCTCCGCCGCGCTGCTCGGACTCGGCACCCTGGTCCAGCTGGCCCTCTCGGCCTGGGTGCTCCTCCCGGTCGTTCTCCTCTTGGTGCACGCACCTGCCCCACTGGTCCGGGCGGTCTCGCCTCGCCTGCTGCGCCGCGCCTTGTTCGCGGGCACGGCCGGTGCGCTGGCGATGACTCCGGTGCACGCCGATCGGGTGATGCCGCCGAGCGGGCCTGCGCACCACGACCTGGTCGGCCTGCGGCTGCCGGACCGCCCGGTCGCGGCTCCGTCCCCGGTCTCCGCAGGTCCGACCGCCGTGGTCGTACGTCCGGGCGACACCTTGTGGGCCATCGCTGCGCGCTCCCTGCCGGCCGGTGCCACCAACGCGCAGATCGCGCGGGCGTGCGCCCAGTGGCACGCGGCCAATCGTGACGTCATCGGTGACGATCCCAACCTCATCTTCCCCACGCAACGTCTCGCTCCGCCGCTCGGGAAGGACCCCACATGAAGACCGCGACCGCTCTGCTCGTCCCCTCGCTCCAACCATCGTTCGCCGGCCCCGTCGAACCGGCACCCGGTCAGATCCCGCTGCCGTTCCCCGGCCTGAGCCCCGTGTTGCCGGTCCCGGTCGAGCGTGGCGATGCACGGCCGATGCGCCAACGCGCCGCACGGTTCATGCAGGCGCTCGTCGAGGTTCTCTCGGGCGAGCGGGCGGCTCGGCAGATGGCGGCGTGGATGGCGCCCGACGTCTACGACCAGCTCACGAGTCGCCTGACCGCCCACGCGCGGGTGCCGCTGCGCTCGCGATCAGGCCACGGCGCCCGCATCGCGTCGGTCCACGTCGCAATGGTCCACGAGGGCGCAGCCGAGATCGCCGGCCGCATGGTCCACCGCGGCCGTTCGCGCGCCCTCGCCGTACGCCTGGAGCTGCAGACCACCCACCGTGGCGACCAGGTCTGGAAGTGCACCGCCCTGACCTGGGCCTGACGACCTATGGACAGTGGAAATGCCCAGGCGCACGATGGAGAGATCTCACCCAGGAGGTCACCATGTCCATTGCCCAGAGTCCAGTCGAGCTGATGCTGCCGATCACGAACCCCGACACCGCGCAGGAGTTCTACGCCGACCGTCTCGGCCTGCCGTTCGAAGGAGCCAACGACGCCGGCGAGCTGATGTTCCAGCTCGGAGGCGGATCTCATCTCGTCCTTCGCCAGCTGCCCGCCGGATCACAGTCCAAGAACACCGCGATGAGCTTCGAGGTCCACGGGATCGAGTCAGAGATCAGCGAGCTCGAGGGCCACGGCGTCAGGTTCGAGGACTACGACTTGCCCGACCTCAAGACCGTCAACCACATCTGCGAGATGGGTGACGAGCGGGCAGCATGGTTCAGCGATCCCGACGGCAACATCCTCTGCCTGCACGAGCGCGTCGAGAACTGACCAGCGCGTACGACGCAACGATGCCCGAGCGCGCTGAGTGCGCCCGGGCAAAGTGCGGTGAAGTGCGCGCGGTTTAACGGTTGTTCTTGCGGGACTTCCGCTGCTGCTTGGCCTTCTGCCGCGCCTTGTTCTTGGCGTTGGCCTGGCGGCGCGCCTCGGACTCCGGCGTCTCCTCAGTCGCGGTCTCACCGCGCACCTCGGCTTCGCCTGCTTCGCTCGGCGAGGAGTAGGACAGCGCCTGAGGCTTCTTGTCGGCGCTCAACCCCTTGGCGGTCAGCTGCGGTTCTTCCTCGGCGGCCTGCTCCACCTGGACGTCGAGGTTGAACAAGAACCCGACCGACTCCTCGGCGATGCCCTCCATCATGGCGTTGAACAGGTCATAGCCCTCGCGCTGGTACTCCACCAGAGGGTCGCGCTGTGAGTACGCCCGCAGACCGATGCCCTCACGCAGGTAGTCCATCTCGTAGAGGTGCTCACGCCACTTGCGGTCGAGCACACTCATCACGACGCGACGCTCGAGCTCACGCATGACCTCGGAGCCGAGATCCTCCTCGCGCTTGGCGTAGGCCGCCAGGGCGTCCTCGGCGATGACCTCCTGGAGGTACTCCCGTGACAGACCCTCGCGCCCGCCGACCTCGGACTCGACGCCCTCGATGGTCACACCGATCGGGTAGAGCGTTCCGAGAGCGGTCCACAGCTGGTCGAGCTCCCACTCCTCGGGGAAGCCCTCGGTGGCACCGTGGACGTATGCACCGGCGACCTCGCTGATCATCGAGGTGACCCACTCGTGCATGTCCTCGCCCTCGAGCACCCGACGGCGCTCGGCGTAGATGACCTCACGCTGGCGGCTCATGACGTCGTCGTACTTGAGGATGTTCTTGCGGGTGTCGAAGTTCTGCGCCTCGACCTGGGCCTGCGCCGAGGCGATCGCGCCCGTGACGCGCTTGTTCTCGATCGGCACGTCGTCGGGGATCTTCATGGTCTGCAGGACCCAGTTGACCCAGTCGGCCTTGAACAGCCGCATGAGGTCGTCCTCGAGCGACAGGTAGAAGCGAGTCTCACCCGGGTCGCCCTGACGGCCCGAGCGGCCGCGCAGCTGGTTGTCGATGCGACGGGACTCGTGACGCTCGGTGCCGATGACGGCCAGGCCACCGACGGAGGCGACCTCGTCGTGCTCGGCCGCGACCTGCTCCTCCATCTGCTTGAGCGTCCGGGGCCACGCGGCTTCGTATGCCTCGGAGTCCTCGAGCGGGTCGAGGCCCTGCTTGCGCAGCGCCTGGTCGGCCAGGAACTCGACGCTGCCGCCGAGCATGATGTCGGTGCCACGGCCGGCCATGTTGGTGGCGACCGTGACGGCGCCCTTGTGCCCGGCCATCGCGACGATCGCCGCCTCGCGGTCGTGCTGCTTGGCGTTGAGCACCTCGTGCGGGACGCCGCGCTTCTTAAGCTGCTTGGACAGCCGCTCGCTCTTCTCGACGCTCGTCGTGCCGACGAGGATCGGCTGGCCGGCGGAGTGCCGCTCGACGATGTCCTCGACGACGGCGTCGAACTTCGCCTGCTCGGTGCGGTAGACCAGGTCGGGCTGGTCGACGCGGGCGACCTCGCGGTTGGTCGGGATCGGCACGACGCCGAGCTTGTAGATCTTGTCGAACTCCGACGCCTCGGTCAGCGCCGTACCGGTCATGCCGCTGAGCTTGTCGTAGAGCCGGAAGTAGTTCTGCAGCGTGATCGTGGCGAGGGTCTGGTACTCCTCGCGGATGCGCACGCCCTCCTTGGCCTCGATCGCCTGGTGCAGGCCCTCGTTGTAGCGGCGCCCGTCGAGGATGCGGCCGGTGTGCTCGTCGACGATCAGCACCTCGCCCTCCATCACGACGTAGTCCTTGTCGTTCTTGAACAGCTCCTTGGCCTTGATGGCGTTGTTGAGGAAGCTGATCAACGGCGTGTTGACCGCGTCATAGAGGTTTTCGATGCCGAGCTGGTCCTCGACCCGGTCGATGCCCTCCTCGGTCACCGCGATGGTGCGCTTCTTCTCGTCGACCTCGTAGTGCTCGTCGATCTTCATGGCTCCGACGATCTTGGCGAACTCGGCGTACCACTTGACCTCTTCCTCGGTGGGTCCCGAGATGATCAGCGGCGTGCGGGCCTCGTCGATGAGGATCGAGTCGACCTCGTCGACGATCGCGAAGTTGTGGCCGCGCTGGACGCACTCGGCGATGTTGTCAGCCATGTTGTCGCGCAGGTAGTCGAAGCCGAACTCGTTTTTGGTGCCGTAGGTGATGTCGGCGGCGTAAGCCTCGCGTCGCTCGTTGGGCGACATGGACGGCAGGATCATGCCGACGGTCAGGCCGAGGAAGTGGTGCACCCGGCCCATCCACTCGGCGTGGTACTTGGCGAGGTAGTCGTTGACCGTCACGACGTGGACGCCGTCGCCGCTGAGGGCGTTGAGGTAGGCAGGCAGGGTCGAGACCAGGGTCTTGCCCTCACCGGTCTTCATCTCGGCGATGTTGCCCAGGTGCAACGCCGCACCGCCCATGATCTGGACGTCGAAGTGCCGCTGGCCGAGCACGCGCAGCGCAGCCTCGCGCACGGTCGCGAATGCTTCGGGCATCAGGTCGTCGAGCGTCGCGCCCTCGTCGAGGCGGGTGCGGAACTCCTCGGTCATGCCGCGGAGCTCGTCATCGCTCATGGCGTGGAACTCGTCCTCGAGGGCGTTGACCTGCTTGGCGACCGCCTGGAGCTGCTTGAGGATCTTGCCTTCGCCCATGCGAAGGATCTTGTCGATGACCTTGGGCACGAAAGTACTTCCTGGAGAAAGAATTGAGAGCCTGTTCAGTCTAGGTGACGTGCAAGAGACTTCGTGAGTTCCCCAGCCAGATCACCCTTGTCCGGCGGCACGACACTCTCGAGCCCGAGCCACCCGGCCATGAGCCACAGCTCCGCAGCGAGCTCGTCAGCGGTCTCGGCGGGCGCGTGCGACTCCGCCCACGCCCCGTGCACCAGGAGCGCGCCGCTCTGGCGATCGGCCTTGAGGTCGACCCGCGCGACCAGCCGGTCGCCCAGCAGGAACGGCAGAACGTAGTAGCCGTGCACACGCTTGTCGGCGGGGACGTAGATCTCGATGCGGTAGCGGAAGTCGAAGAGCTGCTCGGTCCGCGTGCGCTCGAACACCAAGGGGTCGAACGGGCTCAGCAGCGCCCTGGCGCTCACCTTGCGGGGACGCACGGCGTCACGATGCAGGTATGCCGGACGCTTCCAGCCCGAGATCGTGACCGGGACGAGCTCTCCGGTCTCGACGAGGTCCTCGATCGCCGCCTTGGTGGGCTCGGGCGCCATGCGGAAGTAGTCGCGCAGGCACTGGGCCGTGCCGACGCCCAGTGCACGGGCGGCGTGGCTGACCAGCACTCGATGGGCGCCCGCCGGGTCGAGCGGCGGCTCGTCCAGCTGGGCCTGCGGGATGACCCGCTCAGGCAGGTCGTAGACCCGTTCGAACGCCGAGTTGCGCCTGGCGGCAGTGACCTGCCCCTTGTAGAAGAGGTATTCGAGGGCCATTTTGACCTCGGACCAGTTCCAGCCCCAGTTGTCCTTGTCGCGTGGCGCATCGTGCTCGACCTCGCGAGCGGTCAGCGGCCCTTTGTCGCGCACCTCGTCCAGCACCCACGCGACGAACTCGGGCTTCTCCTGGCTGATCCGCGCCATGTTGCCCCACATGCGCGCGCCGGCCTGCATGCGGAACTGGAATGCCTGCCAGAGCTTGATGTCGACGAGCGCTGCCTCGTGCGCCCAGTATTCGAACAGCCTGCGCGGCCGGCGGGATGCCGCGCGGTGCAGCAGCTCTTGGTCGTATGGCCCCAAGCGTGAGAACAGCGGCATGTAGTGCGCCCGGGCCAGCACGTTGACCGAGTCGATCTGGAAGAACCCGAGGCGCTCGATGACGCGGTTGACGTGGCGCGACGCGACGTCTCCGTCGAGGCCCGGACGTGGGCGGGTGAACCCCTGGGCAGCCAGCGCGATCCGACGGGCCTGCGTCGTGGTCAGGTTCATGGACCCGATCGTCGTCTACAGGGCCGACATTTAGAGCGCTGACATCATGGGATGTCGTCGACGAGCTTGCTGCGCACGGCGTACATCGCAGCTTCCATGCGCGACTTCATCTGCAGCTTCTCGAGGATGTTGCGGATGTGGTTCTTGACGGTGTTCTCGCTGATGAACAGCTCTTCGGCGATCTCGCGGTTGCTCCGTCCGCGAGCGACGTGGCGCAGGACGCCGAGCTCACGCGGCGTGAGGTTCGTCGTCGGCGCCGGGCTCTTGGACATGTGGACGAACTCGTCGAGCAGCTTGGTCGCCATGCTGGGGCTGATCAACGACTGGCCCGAGGCGACGAGGCGTACGGCCTCGGCGACCTGCTCGTAGGTCGAGCCGTCCTTGAGCAGATAGCCCGAGGCACCGCTGCGGATCGACTCGTAGAGATCGGACTCGTCGTCGCTCGCCGTGAGCATGATGATGCCCGTGGTCGGCGAGATCTCCTTGATCGCAGCGCACACCTCGACACCGCTGCGGCCCGGCATGCGTACGTCGAGCAGCACGATGTCGTAGGGGTTCTCGGCGACCATCTCGAGCGCCTTGTCGCCGTCGTCGACCTCTTCGAGCTCGAGTGCGTCGTCGGCACCCAACACCATCTTCACGCCACGTCGGAACAACTCCTGGTCGTCAACCAGTAGCACCCGAATGCTTGTGTCCCGAGAAGTCACGTTCCGATCATGCCACGGGATGGGTCAGGATGCTGGCAAGGGCTACTCAGTGACATCGAGGTGGATGACGCCGTAGTCGTAACCCTTGCGCAGATAGACCACGCTCGGCCGCATCGAATCCTTCTCGAGGAACAGGTAGAAGTCGTGGCCGACGAGCTCCATCTCGTACATCGCCTGGTCGAGCGTCATCGCCGGAGCCTGGTGCGTCTTCTCGCGCACCACGATGGGGCAGTCACCCTCGGAGTCGATCGGTGAGGTCTGCCCGGCGGGAACGTCGTCGACGGGCTCGTCGGTCTGGAGACCTTCCAGTGGGAGCTCGGCGGCGGCCGACGACAGGGACGTCGGGGCGTGCCGGCCGTGGTGGATGCGGCTCCGGTCGACGGAGCGCCGCAGGCGGGACTCGAGCTTGTCGATCGCGGCATCGAGGGCCGAGTGCTGGTCGGTGGAGGCTGCCTCGGCGCGCACCGCCGGGCCCCTGGATCGCAGTGTCATCTCGACCTTGGCCGCGGTGTCCTGCTGACGTGGATTCTTCTCGTGCGTGACCTCGACCTCGACGCGACTGATCTTCTGACGGGAGTCGTACTTCTCGAGCCGGAGAAGCTTTTCCTCGACGTGCTCGCGGAAGCGTTCGGAGATTTCGCTGTTGCGACCGTTGACGACAATTTCCATGGGAACTCCCTTGCCTCGGTGTCGCGCTCGAATTCGGCGCAGCTGTCATGCCATACCTGTGACGGTAGACCGCCCTCCAAGGAATCACCAGAGTGGCCGACAACTTCATCTGCGATGCTCAGGAAAGTTCGTGGCGAAGCTCTGGAATGCGAGGGGTTGCCGCGATGACCGCGACGCCGACGGGTCGGTGACCGGCCGCGCCGAGGACCCGCACAGCCTCCGAGACGGTCGCCCCGGTCGTCAGGATGTCGTCGACCACGAGGACGTCCCGGCCCGCCAGAGCCCTCGTCGTGCGCAACCTGAAGGCGCCGTACAGGTTGTCCGCGCGCTCGGCAGCGCTGAGCCCGACCTGGTCGGCTGTCGCCCTTGCGGGCGCGAGGGCCTGGGAGACCTGCGCGTCGATCCCGACCCGCCGCAGAAGGCGCACGGCAGAGCGGGCGAGCTCGTCGACGAGGTCGCAGCCGCGCTCTCGCCTGCTGCGCCGCGATGTGGGGACCGGGACGAGCACGATCGGATGAGCCGGGCGGGCGTGCTCGACGACTGACGCCGCGAGGAGGTGGTCGAGCACCGAGGTCAAGCGCGTGTTGCCGGCCTCCTTCCACGCCACGAGCACACGCCGCAGGACGTCGGCATTGGCGCCTGCGGCGATCGGGGTCACGCGGGTGGGTCGGCGCAGCGTACGTGGACACGGCTTCGGCCAGGCGACAGCGGGTTCAGGGCGGATGGCATCGCCGCACGTACGACACAGGGTCAGCGCCGGCCGGCCGCAACCGGCGCACTGGGCGCCGAGCAGGAGATCGGCGGCCGGGACGAGGAGGTCACGCATCCCTCGAGCATGGCGACACGGACCACTCCCCCGCACGTGGCCGCGACGACGCTGTGGACGTCAGCGGCCGTACGTCAGGCCTGTGACCTTCGTGCCGGCCAACAGCTGCCACGACTCGCCCGGCTCCAGGAACCACAGCCGGCCGCGGGCATCCGTCGCATAGCGGTTGGGGCTCGGACCCACACCGATCGCCAGCGCGATCGGACGTACGTCAGGCAGCAAGGCGCCTCCACGGGACAGCCCGCCGGAGGTCGACGACCCGTCGATCGCCGTGGTGTAGACCTGCCGGCCGGACTGGCTCTCGGCGAGGTAGGTGAGCTCGGTGCCCGATGACCAGGACACCGAACGCGGCAACCGGGCAGGCGTGTAGACCTCGCTGGGGTCGCCGAGGCCCAGGATGCGATCGCTGGCGTTGCGTTTGACCCAGCCGATGCGGATCGAGGGCCCGGCGGCGCCTTGTGCCGTGACGACGTAGCGCGAACCGTCGGGTGACAAGGCGAACGCCGTGACGTCAAGACCAGCCAGCCGGCCGGTGTTGAGCGTCCTGACCCGGTCTCCGCTGACCAGCCGGACGCGGGTCCGGGAGCCTTGGCGGTCAAGCAGCCAGACGTTGCCGTCGCCGTCCCACTGCGGCGTGATGAACTGCGAACCGGCGAACGTACGAGCCGCGGTGCCCTTGCGGTTGGTGACCCGCACGAGCGCGCGTCCCGCGAGCACACCGGCGACACCGTCCTCGGAGACGCCGATGGACACCGCACCGCGCGCATCCCGTCCCCAGGCCCCACTGAGTCGCTTGACGCTGTTGTCGTCGATCTGTACGACTCGGTCGTCGCTGATCGCGTAGGCATGCCCTCGCGCGATGCTCGGGCCGTACCCGCCCCAGGAGCCGACGTCCTGAGGGCCGCTGGCACCCGAGAGCACCGTCGACGAGCCGGCAAGTCGTACGGCCGTCACGTCCGGGACCTGGCGCAGCGTCCACACGACCTGGGCTGACAGGCGGTCGCGGGCCGACTCGCCCATCGCCGAGAAGTCCGCGCTGAACTCCACGTCCGCGACGCCGTCGTCGGACACCGGCACTGACGGTCGCAGCGAGTCCAGCGGCGGCACGTAGGTGCGAACCGCCCCGCCCGTCGACGCGTCCGGGCCCCGCGCCAGGCTGGTGACGAGCCCCGTGGCGAGCTGGTCGCCCACGAGGAGATGCACGGGGTCCGGAACGAGCCTGCGACCCGAGCTGTCGAAGTTGTAGATGTTGAACGGGCGGAAGTAGTCGTCGAAGAACTTCCGGCTCACGAGGAGGCCGGCCTGCGGATTGGCGATACGCCACTCGCCGTCGACGCGCTCGAGCCGGTAGGTGAGCTCTGCGGGACGGGCGGTCCGCGTGTAGTGGCCCTGCTGGTCGAGGCTTGCGTCCACGACGAGACGGGTCTGGAGCTCGACGGGATTGCGGGTCTTGTCCGTCGTCTCACCGTCTTCACCGGCCGCCAGCGTCGGGCTGGAGATCCCGATCGAGGAGTAGATCCGCACTCCAGCCGACGGGCTCCACTTCTTGGCGCCGGAGGGCGTCAGGAAGGCCGTGGCGGTGCCTGAGGACGACGGGTAGGCCAGCATCGCGTCCAGGTAGCCCCGCACGATCTGCTGCGGCGAGGCACCCTCGGCGGGGCGCGCCGGCGAGTAGCGCACCGTGCTCTCGCCCAGGCCGCCGTCATCGGCGACCCTGGTGACCGGGCCGGACGAGGGGATGCCGGCACATGCGGACACCGCCAGGAGCGTGAGGATCGCGAGCGCCAAGGTGCGCGAGCGGTTTCGTGGGGTGAAGTTCATGCGAACACCGAGACGATGGCGGGATGCTTGGCCGCGCCCTCGGGCTTGGGGATCGTGAGGACGAACTCGCTGCCCTCTCCCGGCCGGCCCCAGGCCTGCAGCGTCCCGCCGTGCAGCGCCGCGTCCTCACGGGAGATCGCGAGGCCCAGACCCGTACCGCCCTGCGTACGCGCGGGATCGGCGCGCCAGAACCGGTCGAAGACCCGGAGGTTCTCGTCACCCGAGAGGCCGACCCCGAAGTCGCGCACCGCGAACGAGACGCACTCTTCGTTCTGGGCGACCTCGACCTCGATGCGTGACGATCCGCTGTACTTGGCGGCATTCGTCAGCAGGTTGCGCACGATGCGGTCGATCCGACGGATGTCGGCCTCCACGATCGCTTGCTGGTCGACGCCGATGAGCTTGACCTCGATGCCCTTGCGGGCGACCGTCGGGTCCTCAGCGGAGTGCCGCGCGACCTGGCTGAGGTCGATCGTGTCGAGCTCGAGCCTGGCCGCTCCCGCGTCGAAACGGCTGAGGTCCAGCAGGTCCGACAGCAGCGACTCGAAGCGGTCGAGCTCGCCCTTGAGCAGCTCGGCGGATCGGGCCGTCTGCGGGTCGAAGCGGTCTCGCGAGTCGTACAGCACCTCACTGGCCATCTGCACCGTCGTGAGCGGCGTGCGCAGCTCGTGCGAGACGTCGGACACGAAGCGTTGCTGCAGCCTCGACAGGTTCTCCAGGCGGCGGATCTGGCTCTGCAGGCTCGCCGCCATCTGGTTGAACGACGAGCTCAGGCGGGCGATGTCGTCCTCACCGCTGACGTGCATGCGCTGCTCGAGGTTGCCGCTGGCATAGCGCTCGGCGATGCGGCGCGCGAGCCGTACGGGATCCAGCACCTGCCGCGACACGAGCCACGCGACGCCACCGACCATCAGCACCATCGCCAGTCCGCCGAGCAGGAGCGCCCGGCGCACGAGATCCAGCGTCTTTTGCTGGTCCTCCATCGAGAACAAGTAGTACAGCGCGTAGGTGTCGCCGGTCCCGGGCGCGCGCAGCTGGCTGCCGACCACGACCGACGGATCCGTATCTGACGAGCCCAGGAGAGTCAGGTCGGAGTAGCGCCAGTAGGTCCCCGGCTTGGCCTTGACGGCCTTGTCGAGGTCAGCCGGGAGCGATCCCGGCTCGATCGCGGCTGACGAGCGTACGGGGACCTCGCCGGTGCCGGTGAGCAACGGACCCTCGAGCACCAGCTCGTACGTACGCTTGGCGCCGCGCGAGCTCGTGAGTGAGTCGACCATCTGGGTCAGAGCCTGGGACTGGGTCGCGGGCTCGGTCTCGACGGTCGCGTCGAGCTGGGTCTGCGCATAGTCGAACCCGGACCGAGCCTCGGAGATCGCCGCGACCCGCCGGCTGTCGGCCAGGCCGCCGGCCACGTCTCGCAGGAGGGCCCAGCCGGTCAGCGAGATGACCAGGGCGCTGAGCACGATCGTGCTGGTCACGACCCTGGCCTGGATCGATCGGCGCCAGATGCGGGTCAGGCGCCGCATCTAGGGCACGCCTCCCCGGAGGGGCGTTGCTGAGTCATGCCGGTGGCGTGATCGCCTGGTAGCCGACGCCGCGCACGGTGCGGATGATCTGCGGGTTCTCGGCATCGTCCTCGATCTTGGACCGCAGACGCGTCATGTGGACGTTGACGAGCTTGGTGTCACCGGGGTGGTGATAGCCCCAGACCTTCTGCAGCAACGTCTCCCGGGTGAAGACCTGCGCAGGATCGCTGAGCAGGCAGGCCAGCAGGTCGAACTCCAACGGCGTGAGCTCGAGCGGCTCGCCCTTGCGCGTCACGGTGTGCCCGGCCGGGTCCAGCACGATGTCACCGAAGATCAGCGGCTCGGCGAGCTGGTCCGAGCGGCGGAGCCGGGCCCGGACACGGGCGACCAGCTCGGTGTTCTTGAACGGCTTGGTGATGTAGTCGTCGGCGCCCGCCTCGAGCCCGGCGACGACATCAGGGGTGTCCGACTTGGCGGTCAGCATGATGATCGGGACGGCCGACTTCTCGCGGATCTGGCGGCACACACTCATGCCGTCGAGGCCCGGCAGCATCAGGTCCAGCAGCACGACATCGGGCTTGAACTGCATGAATGCCGCCATGACCCGATCGCCGGAGCGGCACACGGCCGCGGTGAGTCCCTCGCCCTCGAGGACGATCGTGAGCATCTCGGCCAGCGAGGCGTCATCGTCGACGACGAGCACGCGATCACGCTTCGTGCGTCGATAGCTCATAGATAGATGATACGGAGCCTGGTACAGCGACGGGCGCCAGATGCGAACACCTGGCGCCCGGAGCTGTGGTCCGCAGAACTCAGTAGCGGTAGTGATCCGACTTGTAGGGACCAGCAACGTCGACACCGAGGTAGGCGGCCTGCTCCTTGGTGAGCTCGGTCAGCTCGACGCCGAGGGCATCGAGGTGCAGACGGGCGACCTCTTCGTCGAGGTGCTTCGGCAGCACGTGGACGCCCAGCTCGTACTGGCTGGCCTTGCTGAACAGCTCGATCTGCGCCAGGACCTGGTTGGTGAACGAGTTCGACATGACGAACGACGGGTGACCCGTCGCGTTGCCGAGGTTGAGCAGACGACCCTCCGACAGGACGATGAGCTTCTTGCCGTCGGGGAAGATCCACTGGTGGACCTGCGGCTTGATCTCGTCCTTGACGATGCCGGGGATCTTGGCGAGGCCCGCCATGTTGATCTCGTTGTCGAAGTGACCGATGTTGCCGACGATCGCCTGGTGCTTCATCTTCTCGAAGTGCTCGACCCGGATGATGTCGAAGTTGCCCGTGGTCGTGATAAAGATGTCAGCGGTCTCGACGACCGACTCGAGGCGCTTGACCTCGTAGCCGTCCATCGCTGCCTGCAGCGCGCAGATCGGGTCGATCTCGGTGATGATGACGCGCGCGCCCTGGCCACGCAGCGACTCGGCGGAACCCTTGCCGACGTCGCCGTAGCCACAGACGACGGCGACCTTGCCGCCGATCATGACGTCGGTCGCGCGGTTGAGACCGTCGATCAGCGAGTGGCGGCAGCCGTACTTGTTGTCGAACTTGCTCTTGGTGACCGAGTCGTTGACGTTGATCGCCGGGAAGAGCAGCGTGCCCTCACGGAAGCGGTCGTAGAGGCGGAGCACGCCGGTGGTGGTCTCCTCGGAGACGCCCTTGATGTCCTTGGAGATGTTGGTCCAGTGCTGCGGCTTGTTGGCGACCGAACGGGCCAGGACACGCAGCACCTCCTTGAACTCCTCGTTGTCGGTGCTGTCCTGCGACGGCACGGAGCCGGTCTTCTCGTACTCGACGCCGAGGTGCAGCAGCATCGTGATGTCGCCACCGTCGTCGAGCAGGACGTTGGGGCCACCCTCGGGGAAGTCGAAGACCTTCTCGGCCTCGTCCCAGTACTCGGCGAGCGTCTCGCCCTTCCATGCGAACACCGGGGTGCCCTGCGGGTTGTCGACGGTGCCGTCACGGCCGACGACGACAGCCGCCGCGGCGTGGTCCTGSGTCGAGAAGATGTTGCACGWSGCCCAGCGCACGTCGGCGCCGAGGTCCACGAGGGTCTCGATGAGCACGGCCGTCTGAATCGTCATGTGCAGCGACCCGGCGATGCGGGCTCCGGCGAGCGGCTTGTCCTTGCCGTAGCGCTCGCGCATGGCCATGAGTCCCGGCATCTCGTGCTCGGCGAGGTCAATTTCCTTGCGACCGAACTCCGCCAGGGAGAGGTCTGCGACGTTGTAATCCATGATCGACAGCGTACCGGCGGGTAGTGACTCGCACCGAATCGGCGCAAACATGTGAGCGAGGCGACATGACCACCCCCAACTTTCGCGCGTGCCCACCCGGGCGTACCTTCGAAGTGGAACTGTGACGGGGGTCACGGCCGGACTGACTTGGGGGTCACGTCAATGCCAGAGCACACACCGCCGGGCAAGGGTCCATTGATCGGGGCGGGGGTGGCGCTGGCGATTGCCATCGTCGTCCCGCTGCTGGTCTGGACGTATGCCAAGGAGGATCCAGAGCTGTGGGGCATCCCGTTCTTCTTCTGGTACCAGTTCCTGATGGTCATCGGTTCGGTCGTCCTGACCTCGATCGCCTACAAGCTCGTGATCGACCATGAGCGCAAGCGTCGCCTCGCCGAGGGCCGCACGAACGGGGACCAGCGATGAACGACGTCGACCCGGTCGCGCTGACCGTCTTCCTGTTCTTCTTCCTCCTGGTCACGGTGCTGGGCTTCCTCGCCGCACGGTGGCGCAAGGCCGAGACCCTCGACAACCTCGACGAGTGGGGCCTCGGCGGACGCAGCTTCGGCACGTTCGTCGCCTGGTTCCTGATCGGCGGCGACATCTACACGGCCTACACGTTCATCGCCGTGCCTGCGCTGCTGTATGCCGGCAACGCCACAGGATTCTTCGCGGTGCCCTACACGATCATCCTGTACCCGATCATCTTCATCTTCCTGCCGCGTCTGTGGTCGGTCTCGCACCGCCGTTCGTACGTCACGCCGGCCGACTTCGTGCAGGGTCGCTTCGACTCCCGCGCGCTGTCGCTGGCGGTCGCGTTCACCGGCATCCTCGCGACTCTGCCCTACATCGCGCTGCAACTCGTCGGCATCCAGGCGGTGCTCGACGTCATCGGGTTCGGCGGCGAGGGCGACAACTGGTTCAAGAAGGACCTGCCGCTGTTCATCGCATTCGCCCTGCTGGCGGCCTACACGTACTCCTCGGGCCTCCGCGCTCCGGCGCTGATCGCGTTCGTCAAGGACACGCTGATCTACCTCGTCATCATCGTCGCGGTGATCTACCTGCCGACGCAGCTGGGCGGTTGGAGCGGCATCTTCGACTCGGCCGGCAAGGCGTTCGACACGTTCAACAAGGACAGCGCCGATGCCATCGCGGCCGGCGAGGCCCGACCGAAGGGCCTGATCCCCGGACTCGGCGTCTCGCAATGGGCCTACGCGTCACTGTCTCTCGGCTCGGCGCTGGCGCTGTTCATGTACCCGCACTCGGTGACCGCGGTGCTGTCGACCAAGAACCGCAACATCATCCGGCGCAATGCCGCGCTGCTTCCGGCGTACTCCTTCCTGCTCGGGCTCCTGGCCCTGCTCGGTCTCGCCGCGGTCGCGGCCGGCATCCAGGTCAAGAACCCGCAGCTCGCGATCCCGCAGCTGTTCGAGCAGGAGTTCTCGCCATGGTTCGCCGGCGTCGCTTTCGCCGCGATCGTGATCGGTGCGTTCGTCCCCGCCGCGATCATGTCGATCGCGGCCGCCAACCTGTGGACCCGCAACATCTACAAGGCGTTCATCAATCCCGGCGCCACCGACGCGCAGGAGGCCCAGCAGAGCAAGATCGCCAGCCTGCTCGTGAAGTTCGGCGCCCTGATGTTCGTGCTCGCCCTGCCCAAGGACTTCGCGATCAACCTGCAGCTGCTCGGCGGCATCTGGATCCTGCAGACGCTGCCGTCGATCGTGATCGGTCTCTACACCCGCTGGCTGCACCGGTACGCGTTGCTGGCCGGCTGGGCGGTCGGCATGGTCTGGGGCACGATCGCGGCCTACAACACCGAGGTCGTCGGTGATCCGGGGTCGCACTTCGGTGGCTCGGTCGCTCCGCTCGAGGTGTTCGGCATCAGCCTGAGCGACAACCTCATCTACTTCGGGTTGACCGCTCTCGTCCTGAACCTCATCGTCGCGGTCGTCGGTACGTTCATCTGCCGTGCGCTCGACGTCGATGCCGGCACGGATGACACGCACCCGACGGACTACCTCGCCGATGCCGGCGACCCGGAAGTCGTCGACCGGCTCGACCCGCTGGCGACCCCACCGGTGGACTAGACCTGGTCCCCCGAGATTTGGATCAACCTGCACCACGCACAGTGCGATCGTGGTGCAGCAGGATCCACATCTCGGGGGTGTCGGGCTAGTGGCCGGGGGCGCTCGGTGCCGCCGGGCGTTCGTCCGTGACGTGGTCGGCCCGGAACACATCCGGCTCGACGTAGACCTGCTGGGCCATCGGCTCGGCCGCGCGCACATTGCGCTCCGCCGCGTCGATGACCGCCGCGATGTGGGCTCCGGTGGCGTCGGCCTCGATGCCGATCTTGACCGCGACGAGCAGCTCTTCCGGCGCGATGTGCAGCGTCTTCATGTGGATGATCTGGGTGACGCCGGGCGTCGACTCGATCGCCGTGCGAATCCTGCCGATCGCGTCCTTGCTGGCTGCCTCGCCGATCAACAGGCTCTTGACCTCGATCGCCAGGATGACCGCGACGACGATCAGCAGCACGCCGATGAAGCCCGTGCCGACGACGTCGAAGTAGGCGTTGTCGGTGATCAACGAAAGGCTCACCGCGAGGAACGCAGCGACGAGGCCGAGCAGCGCAGCGAAGTCCTCGAGCAGGATGACCGGGAGCTCGGGCGACTTGGCCCTGCGGATGAACGACCACCAGCTCTGCGCGCCGCGGACCTTGTTGCTCTCGATGATCGCGGTGCGGAACGACAGCGACTCCAGCACGATCGCAATGCCCAGGACGACGAGCGGGACGAGCCGCCACTTGCTGTCGAGTCCGCCGTCGTGACCGTCGTGGATCTCGTGGTACTTGTGATAGGCCTCGTAGAGCGCGAACAGGCCTCCGACGCTGAACAGCACGATCGACACGACAAACGCGTAGATGTAGCGCTCACGGCCGAAGCCGAAGGGGTGCTCCTCGGTCGCCTCGCGTTTGGACCGCTTGCTGCCGACGAGCAGCAGCACCTGGTTGCCGGAGTCGGCCAGCGAGTGGATCGACTCGGCGAGCATCGATGAGAAGCCCGTGAGCAGGAACGCGATGAACTTGGTGATCGCGATGCCGGTGTTGGCCAGGAGCGCAGCAATGACCGCCTTGTTGCCGCCTTCAGTCGCCATCAGCCAATGGTCCGGGCTTCGTCGACGAGCATCACGGGGATGTCGCGACGGACCGGATAGGCCAAGGCACAGGCGGAGCAGACGAGCTCGCTGGCCTCGTCGTCGACCGCCAGGGTGGCCCGGCACTGCGGGCACACCAGGATCTCGAGCAGGGCGGGGTCAAGATTCATGCTCAGCAGCCTACCGACGGATCACGGCGAGGACGTCATCACGTACCCGGGCCATGGTCTCCTCGTCGTCACCCTCGACATTGAGTCGCAGCAACGGCTCGGTGTTGGACGCCCGTACGTTGAACCACCAGCGATCGCCCGTGATCGTCAGGCCGTCCAGAGTGTCCTGCGGCAGGTCGGCGTAGGAGCGGGCCAGCTCCTCGAGGATCGCGGGGCCGTCCTCGACCGTGCTGTTGATCTCGCCGGACGAGACGTAGCGCTCGTACTGGGCCATGAGCTCGGAGACCGTGCCGTCGGTCTCGGCCAGTGCGGCCATGACGTGCAGCGCGGCGATCATGCCGGAGTCGGCGAGGAAGAAGTCCTTGAAGTAGAAGTGCCCCGAGTGCTCGCCGCCGAACACCGCGCCCGTGCGCGCCATCTCGGCCTTGATCAGGGAGTGGCCCACCGGCGTACGGACTGCGGTGCCGCCGTTCTCGGCGATGATCTCCGGAACGGCCTTGGACGTGATGACGTTGTGCAGGATCGTCGCGCCGGGCGTCGTCAGCAGGGCGCGCGAGGCGATGAGCGCCGTGATCGCCGACGGGGAGACCACGTCGCCGCGCTCGTCGATCACGAAGCAGCGGTCGGCGTCGCCGTCGAATGCCAGGCCGATGTCGGCTCCGGTCCCGCGGACCTTGGCCTGCAGGTCGACCAGGGTGCTGTGGTCGAGCGGGTTCGCGTCATGGTTGGGGAATGTGCCGTCGAGCTCGAAGTACATCGGGGTCAGCTCGACGTTGAGCGTCGCGAAGACCGACGGCACGGTGTGACCCGCCATGCCGTTCCCGGCGTCGGCGACGACCCTGAGCCGGCGGCGATCCGGGATCGGCACGATCTCGTGGAGGTAGGAGGCGTAGCGGCTCAACGCGTCGAGCTCTTCGTATGTGCCGGTCGGCTCGGGCAGCTCGGTGCGGGCCAGGAACGTGGTCGCCTGCTCGGCGATCGCCGAGAGGCCCGTGTCGTAGCCGATCGGCTTGGCGCCAGCGCGGCACAGCTTGATGCCGTTGTAGGCCGCAGGGTTGTGACTCGCGGTGATCATCGCGCCGGGCAGGTCGAGGTCGCCGGAGGCGAAGTAGAGCAGGTCGGTCGAGGCCAGGCCGATGCCGATGACGTTGCCGCCCTGCGCGCGTACGCCGTCGGAGAACGCCTCGACGAGGAGCGGAGACGTGTCGCGCATGTCGTGCCCGATGACGACCTTGCCGCCATCGGTGACGCCGGTCTCGAGGGCGAACGCCTCGCCGAGGGCACGGGTCAGGGCAGGGTCGAGCTGTTCGGGAGAGCGGCCGCGCACGTCGTACGCCTTGACCACCTCAGCCAGACGGGGGTCGATCAAGATTCGGGCCTCACGAGTCGAAGGGTGGGTGGTCCATCAGGAGCTGGTGCTGGGGGCCGGCCGGCCTCGCGGACCGCGTCGGCCAGCGCCAGCAGGTCGTCGCGGGTGGGCTCGGCAGCCGCCGGGTCGGGAGCCAGGCGCAGGACGTTCCACCCTTGCGGCGCCGACATGCGCTGCGAGTGCTCGGCACACAGGTCGTACGTGTGTGGCTCCGCGTAGGTCGCGAGCGGACCAAGCACCGCCGTCTGATCCGCATAGACATAGGTCAGCGTCGCCACTGCCGTCTGGGAGCACGCCGAACGCGTGCATCGTCTCACCGCACCCACGAGGCGAGGTTATCCCCCACTCCCGACCCTGCGCGTTAGGCTCACCGCATGGATCACTTCGGCGGCGCCGTCAGCGGTCCACGACCCGGCCGGATGCGTGACCGGCGAGGCCGTGGGCCCCGGGGTCCGATGGCCCTGCCCGGCCCGCTCTCGCCCCGTAGCGTCCCGGTGCACCGGCCCGCGCGGGCGGCGTTCGACCTGCTGGTCGGTGACGTGATCGCGGCGCTGGAGCCACACTTCGCCGTCGAGCCGGACCACGTGCAGGTCGTCGTCGAGGAGGCGCCGCTGCTGCCGCCGGAATGGACCGATGACGTTCCGCTCAGCATCGTCGCGCCGGAGCCCGAGGGGGCTCGCGTCGTGCTGTTCCGCATCCCGATCGCTCAGCGCTGCGCCAGCAACGAGGACCTCGAAGACCTCGTGTGGTCGGTCGTCCTCGACCGGCTCGCCGAGGTCTGGCACATGTCACCGGACGACCTCGACCCGCGGCCGCGCTAGTCGCTCAGGAGACCGGCCGGACCTGAGGGCTGAGCACCGTGACCGGCGCCGGCGTGAGGGCCAGCGAGCTGATGCCGTCACCCTTGACGTACGTCGCCGCCGCGACGACCTTGCCATGTGGGGTGACGACGAAGTAGGCCGCGCCAGATGTCTCGAGCCGCGACCACGTCGTGGTGCCGGCCTTGATCTTCAGGGTGCTCGACGCAAGCGGCCGCATCGAGGCGTCGTAGGCCTGGACGTCGACCGACGCCGCGCCACCGGGGGCAGTCAGGAGGAGCCTCGGCGCGCCGATCTTGGGCCCGACCTGGACCGGCACGATCGCCGGGCCTGTCAACGCCGGCACCGCCTCGGCATAGGCATAGTCCTTGTCGCCTGGCGCGATCCGCACCGTGGCGGAGATCGGCTGGTCCGACGTCAAGCGCAACGCCTGCGCACCCGAGCCGGCCGACTTGGGAACGGTGATCGACCGCGTCGAACCCGCCGGGACCTTGACCTGGTCCAGCCCCGAGGGCGAGAACGTGTTCTTCGGGCCGATGACCTTGACGTCGACCCGGGCCGTCGACTGACCGGGGTTGACCATCATGAGCGTCCGGCCCTCGGCGCCCTGCACGAGTCCCCCGACGACCTGGGAGCGTCGTGGCGCCATGGTCGCCGCGACGGGCTCGGTGCCGCTGAAGACGGACGTCGAGCTGTCGTTGACGATGGCCGACAGCGACCCACGGCGACGGTGGACGTGCATCGCGAGCTCGGCCTCGCCGGCCGCCAGGTCGTCGAGCCGGATGCGCCTGACCGAGGACGGCTGGACGACGATGCCTTCGGAGCCGACGGCGTCGATCTTGCCCTTGGGACCCCAGAGCGAGAGGTCGACGGCTGCGGGTGTGTCGGCGAGGTTCGTCAGGATCAGCGTCGAGAAGTGCTTCCCCCCGGAGCCGAGGCCCAGCAGCCAGGCGTCGTCGACGACGCCGGGGCACGAGCCGACGACCAGTCCTCCGCCGCCCTTCTTGGACGCCGTGCCGGCGAAGAACCCGACGGGGCCGGATGCCCGGCCCTCCTGCTGCACCATGACCCCCGAACCGCTGACGACAGACGTACGCCAGGACGATGCGTCCTCGAGCTCGGCATCGCGACCGCGGCCGGGGAACACGTGGGCCGCCGCACCGGAGCCGGCTTTGACCTGCCCGGCGGCCACGGTGATCGTCGAACCTGCCGGGCAGGCGTACGACGCCTGGGTGACGGTGACCCGCGACGGCGGCCGGGCGGACTCGGAGCTGGACGGGGCGACGAGGGCCAGCAGCACCAGGGCGACGGCCGCTATTGGGAGGATCAGGATGCGCAAGTCCTTCATGCCGCTCATGCGGTGACCTCCGCTTCGTCCTGCTCGTCCAACGGTTCGGGCGCGGCGCGACGGCGTACGGGGGCGGTCAGCACGATCGCCACGAGCCAGGCGAGTGCCTGGACCCCGATGAACCAGCGGTGCCACCACGGTGCCGTGGCGACGTCGTTCTTCGGCTGCGGCGAGAGTGTCCAGACGCGCGAGCCCGGCTGGTCGCTGCCCGCCGGTGAGAGCCGTGGCGCGGCGTCGATCCGCCGGCTCACCTCGGGGTCGGCGCTCGGGGCGTAGATCGAGTCGATGCCGAGCGCCCCGAGGGCGTCGATGTCGGCGGCTGTCGCCTGCGCGAGGATCCGGCGTACGACCGCTGTGAGCCTGGCCGAGTCCGACGACGACGCGGTCACGGCCTCCTGGCCCAGGAACGGCCCGTCTCCGGCGACGACGCGGTAGTCGACGCCGTCATCGATGCTCCCCGTCACGACCAGGGTGTCGCCGGGACGTTCGGCGAGGAAGACCGGCACGACATTGGTTCGGCCGTCGTCGATCGGATCCGCGTCGCCTCGAACGAGCCACCAGCCGGCCGTGCCGACCGGCAGGACGAGCGCAATGACCACAACCGCTGCGAGCGCGGGTCGGGGCCACGACAGCGTCGCCGGGACTGCGAGCAGGACCGCGGTCAGGAGGCCGCCGATCCACACGACGGTCGGGATGCCGACCCACGGGGTGATGTCGGCAGGACCGGCGTGGGTCGAGTATGTGACGAGCGTCCCCGCGAGAGCCGCGCCGAGCCCGAGCAGGGCGACCAGCCACGAGAGCAACACGCCCGTGCGGGTGCGACGCGGCACGAGCGCAACGAGCGCCAGGACGAGCACACCGACAGTCAGCCACTCGGGGGCCGCACCGGGTCCTCCCGCGCGTCCGAGCACCACGTCACGGACCGTGGCGGAGCCGGGCATCGGATAGCCGGCCTCCCACCAGGCTCGCCACGGGCGGAGGGCGCGCTGGGCCAGCCACGGGCCGAGCAGGACGAGCGGCACGACCGCCGCGATGACGAGCTGCCCGCGCACCCAGCGACCCTCGGCGTACCAGAGGATCAACAGGCCACCGAGGCTCATCGCAAGGACGATCGGGGCGAACGCCGAGGCGAAGGCGACCCAGATGCCGAGCCGGAGGGCTAGCTGCCAGCCCGGGTTCTCGGCCAGCTGCCACGCCGTGTTGGCGATGATCGGGAGCACGACGAGGGCGACGACGGTGCCGAGCCGGCCCTGGCTCACGGCTCCGATCGCGACGACGCACAACGCGTAGGAGACCGCCCAGACCATGCGCGGGATGCGGTGCGGACTGATCTGCCGTCCGAACCGGTGGGCCGTCAGGGCCGCGAGCGGCACCGCGAAGACCATGACGGTCGTGATCACGAGGCCGGGATGGAACCACACCGGTGTCGAGAGCACAGCCAGCGGGAGGGCGAAGATCGGCGGCAGCGTGTCGCTGGGGAGCCCGACGTCGTGACGCGCACCGAACAGCAGGTCCCACCATCCCGCCGACGATCCCGGGGCAGGAAGCAACGCCCCGCCATGCAGGTCGGCGCCGAACAGGCCGCGGCCGGCCACCACCGAGAGCACCAGGAGCACCAGCACGGTGGCGAGCCACGGGCGGCGTTGCAGCAATGACGGACCGTCGTCGAGGTCCTCCGCCTCATCGGGTGCCTGGTCGAGCGTCGTGGACCGTCGGCCGATCGTCTCGACCGCCTCGGGCTTGATCAGCGCGGTGGCGGTGTCGCGCACCATGTCGAAACCGTGCTGATAAGGCAGCCAGAACGGCGCAAGCAGGTGACGGATCGACCGGTGCGAGCGCTTGGCGGTCGCCCTTCTCCGACGCCTGGCCTTGAGTAGCTTGAAGGGATGCGTGTACGCCGAGCGCAGCGCCAGGAGCTCATCGCTCGCGGCTTCGGGATCCTTGCCGATCAACAGCCCGGCGACGCGCAGGAGTGACCCGCAGAACAATCGGACGTACTGCCACAGGGAGCGCGGCATCGGGGTGTTGGCCAGCAGCGTGTAGATCGCGGCCCGGCGTTCCTCCCAGTGCGGCATGTCCCCAGCCGTACGCGTGCGGGTGCCCCGCCGGCTCGACTCGGCGTGGAACACCACGGCGGTCGGTGCCGTCCTCGTGCGGTAGCCCGCCCGGGCGATCCGCCAGCCGAGGTCGATGTCGTCGTAGAACAGCGGCAGGTTGGGGTCGAGACCGTTGAGCTCGTCCCAGACGTCGCGGCGGATCAGCATGCCTGCGGTGTTGACGGCGAGGACGTCACGCGGCCGGTCGTGCTGGCCGGCATCCGGCTCGCCGGTCTCGAGGCCGGTCTCACGGGAGCCCGTCGCGGTGATCGTCAGGCCGACCTCGAGGAGGCGGCGCAACGAGGGCCACTCTCGGATCTTGGGGCCCACGGCCGCGATGTCGGGTGCGGAGGTCCCGGTGTCGAGCAGGCCCGACAACGTGCCCGGCAGCACCGAGGAATCGTCGTGGAGGAGCCAGATCCAGTCCGTACGCGGCATCGACTCGAGACCCAGTCGGACGGCTTCGCCGAACCCGGTGCCCGAGGGTGCGTAGGTGATGCGCTCGGCCCCGAAGGAGTCGCGCAGGAGTTCCGCGCTGCCGTCCGTCGAGCTGACATCGACGACCCGCCACGTCGTCGGTGCGTAGAACATGTGGGCGAACGACGCGAGAACCTTGGGAAGCCAGGTCGCACCGTTGTGGGCCACGAGGATGGCACCGACTGTGGGCGGATCGTCGAGCCAATGGCGCGTCGTGCTGGTCTCGTCCACGTAGAGCGACTCTAGTGGACGAGGGAAAGCGCGCTCTTCTAAGCCCGCTTCTTCAGCTTGCGACGTTCACGCTCGGACAGACCGCCCCAGATGCCGAACCGCTCATCATGTGCCAGGGCGTACTCGAGGCATTCTCCACGGACATCGCACGTCAGGCAGACTCGCTTCGCCTCACGTGTGGATCCACCCTTCTCAGGGAAGAACGCCTCGGGGTCTGTCTGAGCGCACAGCGCGCGCTCTTGCCACATGAGTTCTTCATCGAGCTCTTGCGGCAGACCCAGATCGAATGACATACATGGAATTACAGTCCTGTCACCTGTCACAAGTCAAGCCGAATGGCAAGATTCATGAAATCCCCGGCGTGTCGCCCGCCTGCTCGACGCCGCGATGGGCACGACACAATGGCCGACATGCGCATCCTGCTGGTCGTCGGCGCCGACGGCGCACCCTTCGCCCGCGAGCTCGGAGGCCTCCTCGGCTCCAACGACGAGCTGACCGTCATCGCTCCAACCGTCCGTGGGCACGTCGCCGCCGGCCTGCAGGCGAGCCCGGACCTCGACGGCCTCCTCGCGACCCCCGGCAGTCCGACGTACGCCGTGGCCGACGCCCTCGAGTCGGTCGGCTACCTGCCGCGCTGGCAGCGGGCCAGCGACCAGGACGTGGCGGCTCGGCTGGTCCGCACGGAGCTCGTCATGACCGGGAGCACCCTCACCGACGCGACGATCGCGGCCGGCATCCGTGCTGCACTCCCCTACCGCCTGCTGCCGATGTGCGAGGACCGAGCCGAGTTCCGTGTCGTCGTCGGTTCGGACGAGCCTCGCGCTGTCCATGTCGACGAATACCTCGACGACCCTGCAGCACATGACGCGACGCAGCTGCTCCTGATCGCCGACCAGATCTCGGTCTCCTCGGCCGTCTCGCAAGCGCTGCTCGACAGCGACGTCCTGGTACTGGGGCCGTCGAGTCGCACCCTCGCGATCGACCCCGTCCTTCGCACACCGGGCTTCCTCGACCTGGTCGACGACGACCATCCGGTGCTGGTCGTCGATCACGACGACTCGGCGCCCGCCCAGCTCGTACGAGTGGCCGGGTTGCGGCAGGCCGATCCTGGCCGGCCCCGGCCCGTGGCCGCCGAGGCGGGCGCGGTGCTCGATCATGCACGGAAGGTCGCGGCCGCATGAGGACGCTCGACGGCCTGCTGCGCACCGCGAAGGATCCTTCGCAGCCCCTGGTGACCTACTACGACATGGCCACTGGAGAACGCGTCGAGCTCAGCACGATCACGACCGCCAACTGGGTCGCCAAGACCAGCAACTTCCTCGTCGACGACCTCGACGCCGCGCCCGGCACCCGCATCCGCATCGGCCTGCCGAGCCATTGGCTCACGACAGTGTGGCTCCTTGCTGCGTGGAACGTCGGCGCGGCGGTCGTCGATCACACCGCAGACATCGGGCTGAGTGGTCCCGACCTCGTCGCCGACGAGCCCCAGAGGGTGGCCGCGTCGCTGCGCCCGCTCGGTGGCCGATTCACCGAACCGCCCACGGGCTTCCTGGACCTCGCAGCGGAGGTGCCAGGACACGGAGACCACTTCGTCGCCCTCGACCCCCCGCAGCCGGAGACACTCGCCCTCGACCTTGAGGGCACCACCGACACCCACGCCGACCTCCTCGCCTCCGTCGTGCCTCACAGCGCCCGCCGACTCGTGGTGCCGGGAAGCGCCCGTCGCGACGCGGAGCTGATCGCTGCCGCCTGCCTGGGTGGCGGCTCGATCGTGATCGTGGCGTCTGCCACACCCGAGCAGGTTTCACGCGTGAGCGCGCAGGAGGGCGCCCGAGGCGAGTAGGTCGATCCATTACACTCAACGATGCCTCGACGGCAGGACGTCAGGCTCCCCCGAATGTCTGAGCAGTAGGGAAACCACACGGATGACAACCGCCGAGGATGCGGCGCGCCTAGGCCTTCACCGGGTCGGCGGCCGGCCCCCGTTGCGCGACTACGTCACTGACGTCTGGAAGCGCCGGGTCTTCATCTTCTCGATGGCTCGCTTCAAGATCGAGTCGGACAACCAGCAGAACTCGCTCGGCATGTTCTGGGTCATCCTCAAGCCGCTCCTCAATGCCCTCGTCTACGGCCTGATCTTCGGTTTCCTGCTCGGCAAGAGCGGCCGGCCCCCGCACTTCGTCGAGTTCCTGATCATCGGCGTGTTCCTGTTCGAGTTCTTCTCGCAGGCGTGGACCGCGGGTGGCAAGTCGGTCACCAACAACGCCGCGCTGGTCCAGAGCCTCGCATTCCCGCGCATGGTCCTGCCGCTGGCCGCCGTGACCCAGCGCTTCCTGCAGTTCGTGCCCACCCTCGCGATCATGCTGGTGTTCCTGCTCCTGAACGGCAACTCGCCGCACATCCACTGGCTCCTGCTCATCCCGATCGTCGCCCTCTACTACGTCTTCCTCTGTGGGCTCGCGCTCGTCACGGCTCGACTGGCGGCGCACTGGCGCGACCTCAACAACTTCCTGCCGTTCCTCACCAGGTTCTTCTTCTACACGACCGGCATCTTCTTCAGTGTCAAGGAGCGATTCGGCGACTATCCCGTCATCATGCGGATCGCCGACTTCCAGCCCGTCAACGAGTTCCTGAGCCTCGCCCGCTCGGCGCTTCTTGCCGGCGACACATATTCCATCGACGAGCGCTACTGGCTCTACGCCACTGTCTGGTCCATCGCCCTGTTCACGTTCGGGGTCTGGTTCTTCTGGCGTGCCGAGGAAAGGTACGGCCGTGTCGACTGACGAGACCCGGGTGCAAGCACCCCAACCGCCGGCAGACCGGAAGCCGGTCGTCATCATCGATGACGTCCATGTCGAGTACAAGGTCTTCGCGACCGGCAAGCGTCCCACAGCTGCCGACCGCCGCTCCAACGTTCTGCGCGGCCGCGGCAAGCAGATGCGCACGGTCCATGCCCTCAAGGGTGTGTCGTTCACGGCATACGAGCAGGACAGCATCGGCGTCATCGGCACCAACGGCTCAGGTAAGTCGACGCTCATGCGGGCCATCGTCGGGCTCACACCCGTCAGCCGTGGTGCGATCTACGCCTCGTCGCGGCCGAGTCTGCTCGGCGTCGGCGCCGCCCTCATGAAGGACCTGTCGGGTGAGCGCAACATCATCCTCGGCGGCCTGGCCATGGGCTTCACGATGGACGAGATCGACGCCAACTACGAGGAGATCGTGAAGTTCTCCGGTCTCGAGAAGTTCATCGACCTGCCGATGCGCGCCTACTCCTCGGGCATGACGGCTCGACTCAAGTTCGCGCTCGCCAGTGTGCAGACCCACGACATCCTCATCGTCGACGAGGCGCTGGCTGTCGGTGACCGAAAGTTCCGTGCCCGCAGCGAGGAGCGGATCCGGGAGATTCGCGACAACGCCGGCACGGTGTTCCTCGTGAGCCACTCGATGCAGTCCATCAGGGACACGTGCAGCCGCGTCGTCTGGCTCGACCAGGGCACGCTCATCATGGACGGCGAGACCGACGAGGTCATCAACGCCTACGAAGAGGCCCAGGACCGAGCCTAGGACCTCACGACGGTTTCGAGGCTTCGCGCGCGGAGCGCGCTTGCACCTCAACCACCTCGACCGGTCGGGCGCAGAGCGCCCTCGGGCCTTGGTCAGCAGACGGCTTTGAGGTCGTCCGTCTGGTTGGCCGCCCGGCCCGAGGTGTCCTTGGGCTTCTTGGTCGGCGCGGCCGTCGCCTCGGACTTGTCGATGGCCTTCTGGATCGCCGCCTGGATCGCCGGGAAGTCAGGCGTCACGGTGCTGAACGCCGGCGGGACGACCGACACCGTACGGATCTTCTGCCCGCGGGTCTTGAGCGCGAGGTCCGCAAATCGGCCGAGCTCCTTGGCCGGGATGTTGGTGCTGAGCAGCTCCTTGCCGGACTTGGCGATCTTGGTCGCGTTGAGCAGGACCGTCTGGGGGCTGAGCTGCTCGGCCATCGCGGCCATCAGGCACTTCTGCCGGCCCATGCGGGTGTAGTCGTCGGACTGCACGCGGCTGCGGGCGTACCAGAGCGCCTGCTGGCCGTTGAGCTTCTGCCGGCCCGGCTCGATGTAGGTGTTCTTCCAGGAGTCGTCGTGGCCGAACATCGCGATGCGGGACTTGACGTCGATCGTGACGCCGCCGACTGCGTCGACCAGGCCCTTGAAGCCGTTGAGGTTGACCATCACGTAGTAGTTGATCTTGAGGTTCGTGACGCCCTGGATCGCATCGATCGTGGCGTCGAGGCCCGGATCCTTGCTGTTGGGATAGAGGTCCGTGCGGTTCTGGGCCGTCGTGTGCACGGCATTGAGCAGGCACTCCGAGCCGCAGTTGAAGCCGTAGGGGTAGAGCTTGCGCATCGGGGAGCCCTCGGAGAACGGCACGTTCTCGAGGTTGCGCGGCAGCGAGATCAGCACGACCTTGCCGGTGTCGGCGTCGATGCTGGCGACGGTCATGGAGTCGGGCCGGATGCCGGTGCGATCGGCGCGGGCGTCCGAGCCGACGAGCAGGATGTTGTAGCGGCCCTTGAGCGGAGCCGACGTCTTGGTCTCCTTGAAGACGACCTTGACCGTGTCGCGCGAGACCTTGATGAGCTGTGAGGCGTACGCCGTGGAGCCGGCGACACCGCCGATGATCGCGAGGTTGAGCACCGTGATGAGGGCTGCTCGCATGAAGTTGAGCCGGCCCGGCGACGCCAGGCGCCACGCATCGAGAAACAGGATGACCCAGAGCACCGCGATCGCCACGATGCCGGCCCTGGCCAGGAGCAGGACGTCGGTGTCCGTGAACCAGCTGAGGACCTGGGCACGATCCGTGCGGTACTTCCAGAGCAGATAGCCGCCGCCGCCGAGCGCGCCGAGCCAGAGGGTGAAGGCGAACCAGCCGACGACGCGCTTGCCGACCGCGATGTGTCCGGAGCCGGGGACGATCACCGTCATCAGGCACAACAGGAGGGCACGGCGGAACCGGACGCGCGGCGAATCCAGGTGGTTGTCCTGGTAACCGCGGCCCAGGATACTCGCGCGATGCGACATGAGTTCCCTTTACGGAGTGACCGACGAAGCATCCATTATCACCGACGCCTGGGGCCTTGGTGACATCGCGTTGGTGATCTCAGCGACAACTCAGGCGGTCAGCAGGCCGCGCCGAGGTCCGAGCTCTGGTTGGCCTTGCGCGGGTCCTTGGTCTCGCCGCCAGCCTTGGGCAGCGCCAGCTTGGCCTGAGTGATGCCGCCCGCGACCGAGGGGCGGCCCTCGGCCTTGTCGATCGCGCGATCGATCAGGCGCCGGACCTTCTTGAAGTCGGGGTTGCCGGTGTAGATCACCGGGGGTACGAGCGAGACGGTCGAGACCTTCTGGGCCTTGGCCTTGAGCGCGAGGTCGACGAACACGTCGAGGTCGGACTTGGGAATGTTGGTCGTCAGCAGCGCCTTGCTGGAGCTGGCGATCTTCTCGACGTTGAACAGCACCTTCTGCGGGCTGAGCTGGTGCAGCATCGCGTTCATGACGCACTTCTGCCGGCCCATGCGCGAGAAGTCGTCGTTCTGCACGCGGCTACGGGAGTACCAGAGCGCCTGGTCGCCGGTCAGCTTCTGCTCGCCGGCCTCGATCCAGCCGCGGATCGGTGAGCCGATCCCGCCGATCGCGGTGCGCTGCTGGACGTTGACGCGTACGCCGCCGACGGCATTGACGAGCTTGGAGAACCCGTGCATGTTGACCATGGCGTAGTAGTTGAGCTTGAGGCCGGTGATCTCCTCGACGGCACCCATCGTCGCCTTGAGGCCGGGGTTCTTCTCCTTGAACATCGACGCGTGGTCGTTGGCCCACGTGTTGATCGCGTTGAGGTACTGGCCCTCGCCGTTGAAGCCGTTGGGGAACTCCTTGTCCATCACCGAGCCCTTGGGGAACGGCACGTTCTGCAGGTTGCGCGGCAGGCCGATCAGCACGGTCTGGCCGGTGTCCTTGTCGATGCTGGCCACGGTCAGCGAGTCGGGGCGCAGACCGCTGCGCTCGGGGCCGGAGTCGCCGCCGAGCAGGAGCACGTTGTAACGGCCCTCCAGAGGCTTGGAGACGGTGTCGGCGACGAAGACGCTGCCGACGAACGAGGTCTGCACGGAGACCAGGTGGGCTGCGAAGAACAGCGCCCCGGCGGTCGCGAAGCACAGGACGCTGTTGATGCCGGTCATCCAGAGCCGGTGGTTGCGGCGCAGCTCGAGCGGGCGGCCGAGGCGCCACGCATCGATGATCAGGGCGACCCAGGCGACGGCTCCGGCGATGAGGATCCACCGGCCGACCGGCAGCAGCGGGGTCTCGATGACGAGCGAGAACAGCTGCTTGCGGGAGTTCATCGCCAGGAACAGCAGCACCGCGCCGACAGCCAGGAAGCCCAGCCACACGCGTACGGCAATGCGGCCGATGCGCTTGTTGCCGTTGACGAGCTGAGCGGATCCGGGCATGACGAGGGTCATCGCCGTGAGGGTCAGTGCGCGGCGGAACTGGATGCGAGCAGAGGTGTCGGCCGGGCGGGCATACGACCCACCCATCACACTCGAGCGAACGTCAGACATGGTGTCCTCACGGGGAAGAAGGCTGAGGCGATTCTCAGTATCCACACAAACTCTCCAGTTGAGGTTGAGGGCGCGCCGAGGAGCGGTGGGGAATTTCCTCGGGGTGCACACGGGCGGTTGCCGGGCGCATGAGCCGAGGTCAGGTACGGTCTTGCTCATGTCAGACCAGCGTCCCGACGGTGACTACGGATGGTTGTACGGCGACGACCAAGGGGCACTTCCGACACCTCGGCAAGGCCCGTCCTCCGACCTGCCCCCGCCGAACCTTCCGCCGCCCGGTCGCCGCACCGACGACGTCCCGCCCGACGAGCCCAGGAAGGTGAGGAAGCGCCCCAGATGGCGCCGGATCATCGAGGTCGCTCTGATGGCGTGGATCGTGTTCCTCGTCGCTGTGCCGGTATGGGCCTGGGGCCAGATCGAGAAGGTCGACGCCTCCCCCGCCTCCGGCCGCCCTGCCGACCAGGCCGGCACGACCTACCTGCTGGTGGGTTCGGACAGCCGCCGCGGTCTGACCAAGGAGGAGCAGAAAGAGCTCGCGACCGGCGGCGACAGCGGTGGCCGTGGCCGCACCGACACGATCATGCTCCTGCACACCGGCAGCGGTCCGAGCGTCCTGATGTCGCTCCCCCGCGACTCGATCGTCGACATCCCGGGCTACGGACGCACCAAGATCAACGCCGCGTATGCCTTCGGTGGACCCAAGCTGCTCGTGAGGACGATCGAGGGCAACACCGGCATCCGGGTGGACGACTACATCGAGGTCGGCTTCGGCGGCCTGGTCAAGGTCGTCGACTCCCTCGGCGGCGTCGAGATCTGCCCCAAGTCGCGCATCAAGGACAAGGACTCCGGCCTCGACGTCCAGAAGGGCTGCCAGAACGCCGAYGGCAAGACCGCCCTCGCCTACTCCCGCAACCGTCACACGTACGCCACGCAGGACATCCAGCGCGTGCAGAGCCAGCGCGAGGTGCTGGGGTCGATCGCTGACAAGGCCAAGTCGCCGTGGACCGTGATCAACCCCGTCCGCTACCTCAGCGTGGCCAAGGGTGCCTCCGGCTCGCTGCGCATCGGCGACGACGTCAGCCCCATCGCTCTGTTCCGGTTCGCCCTCGCGCTGTCGGCATCGATGGGCGGCGACGGCCTCAACTGCACCGTGCCGCTGCGGGACTTCGCGGTCAACTGGGACCCTGATCGCGCTCCCAAGATGTTCGACCTCATCAAGAAGGATCGCACCGACCAGATCGGCAACCTCTGCACCAAGGACGGCCTGCCGAAGCGCTGACGTCGCCCAGATAGGTTTGGTGGCATGACTTCTGCGGATCACCCCGGCGCGTACGCCTATGGCGTCGCCACGCTGACCCTCGACGGCACGGTCCTCGACGTCTGGTACCCGGAGCCTCGGCTCGGCGCCGCGCCTGACGGCGACCCCGAGCCGGCCGAGCTGACCGCGCTGGCCGGCCAGGACGCGATCCGGGAGGTGCACAAGGTCGTCGTCCACACCGCGATCGATGACCTGCAGGCGCCGCCCACGGACGCATACGACGTCTACCTGCGTCTGCACCTGCTGTCGCACCGGCTCGTCGCGCCGCACGGCCAGAACCTCGACGGTGTCTTCGGCCTGCTGACCAACGTCGTGTGGACCTCGCTCGGACCCTGCCCGGTCGACGGCTTCGAGGCGATCCGAGCCCGCGCCCGTGGAGCCGGACTGCACGTCCAGGTCACGAGCATCGACAAGTTCCCGCGCATGACCGACTACGTCATCCCGTCCGGCGTCCGCATCGGTGATGCCGACCGCGTACGCCTCGGCGCCCACCTCGCCGAGGGCACGACGGTGATGCACGAGGGCTTCGTCAACTACAACGCCGGGACTCTCGGCACGGCCATGGTCGAGGGCCGCATCTCAGCCGGTGTCACCGTCGGTGACGGCTCGGACGTCGGCGGCGGAGCCTCGATCATGGGCACGCTGTCGGGCGGCGGCAAGGCCGTCATCACGGTCGGCGAGAACAGCCTGATCGGCGCCAACGCCGGCATCGGCATCTCGCTGGGCAACGACTGCGTCGTCGCCGCCGGAACGTACGTCACGGCGGGCTCCAAGGTCACGATGCCCGACGGTTCGATCATCAAGGCGTCCGAGCTGTCCGGCCAGGACGGCATCCTGTTCCTGACCAACAGCCAGACCGGCGCGATCGAGGCCCGGCCGCGCGGCGAGCGTACGGGCATCGAGCTCAACGCTGACCTCCACGCCAACTGACGCTCCAGTGCGCTTTCGCTGGATCGTCGTTCTCAGCCTCGTCACCGCCACGGTGATGGTCGCTGTCGTGCTGCGCGACCGCGAGCCCTTGCGCCCCGAGAACTGCGTCGCGGAGGTCGGCCAGGTCCGGGCCGAGATCGACCTCGAGCAGGCCAGGTGGTCGTCGTTGATGGCGGCGATCTCGCAGCGCCGCGGGCTGCCCCCGCGCGCGACGTCGATCGCGATCGCCACCGCGTTCCAGGAGTCCAAGATCCACAACATCAGCTTCGGTGACCGCGACTCCGTCGGCCTGTTCCAGCAGCGGACGTCGCAGGGCTGGGGCACGATCGCGCAGATCAGCGATCCGCACTACTCGATCGGCCGGTTCTACGACGCTCTGGTCAAGGTCAAGGGCTATCAGTCCATGAAGATCACCGAGGCCGCCCAGCGAGTCCAGCGGTCGGCGTTTCCGGGTGCCTACGCGCAGCACGAGGACTATTCCCGCGCGCTCGCGTCGGCACTCCGCGGCTACAGCCCCGCCAGCTTCACGTGCCAGATCAACCGCGAGGGCAGCGGCACGATCACTCGAGTCACCAAGGACGTCAAGGCCGCATTCGGCGGCATTCCGTATTCGACCGAAGGCGACCACGCTTCGTACCCGTTGACCGGCAAGGCCTCCGACATCAAGGCACGCGGCTGGGCACTCGCCCACTACCTCGTCGCGAATGCCTCACGCCTGCGGATCACCGAGATCTCGTTCGGCAACCGGGAGTGGAGCGCCGACGACTCCGACCAGGGCTGGACCGCGCGCTCAGGCACCGACTCCGACACGGTCAGGGTCTCGACGAACTAGCCCCGCGATTTGTGAGGTTAGAGGCGCTATCCGGCCGATGTGACGCCTGCAAGTCCACAAATCGTGGGGTCGCGCCTCAGTGGGTCAGGCGGGTGACGGCTTCGGCGACGCGCTCGTCGGTCGCGGTGAATGCCGCACGTACGTGTTGCGCACCGGCGGCGCCGTAGAAGTCGCCCGGCGCTGCCAGGATGCCGCGCTCGGCGAGCCAGTCGATCGTGTCGCGGCACGGCTCACCCCGGGTCATCCAGAGGTAGAGCGCTCCGTCGGAGTACTCGATGGTGAAGCCGGCGGACTCGAAGGCCCGACGCAGGTCGTGACGGCGGGCCGCGTATGTCTTGCGCTGCAGGTCGACGTGCTCGTCGTCGGCGAGGGCCGCGGCCATCGCCGCCTGGATCGGCGTGGGCACCATGAAGCCGAGGTGCTTGCGGACCTCGAGCAGCTCGGTGATCAATGACTGGTCACCGGTCACGAACGCATCGCGGTAGCCCGCGAGGTTGGAGCGCTTGGACAGCGAGTGCACCGCGAGGATGCCGTCGAACGAGCCGCCGCAGATGTCGGGATGGAGCACCGAGTAGGGCGTGCCCTCCCAGGCGAACTCGAGGTAGCACTCGTCGGAGACGACCAGCGTGCCCCGCTCGCGAGCCCAGTCGACGACCTTGCGCAGGTGGTCCGGCGGCAGGATGCGGCCCGTGGGATTGGCCGGCGAGTTGAGGAAGATGATGGCCGGCACCCGCGGGCCGAGCGACAGCGTCGAGTCGGTCGCGACGACCTCGCAGCCGGCGTAGCGCGCACCGACCTCGTAAGTCGGATAGGCCAGCTCGGGCACGACGATCAAGTCGCCGGCGCCGAGGCCGAGCTGGGTCGGCAGGTTGGCGATGAGCTCCTTGGAGCCGACTGTCGGGAGCACCTGCGAGGGGCTGAGGCCCGTCACGTCGAAGCGACGCTCGATCCAGTCGACCGCGGCCTGGCGCAGCGACTCCGGACCGAACACCGTGGGATAGCCCGGGGCGTCCGCCGCAGCGATGAGCGCCTCGCGGGCGACCTCGGGCGTGGCGTCGACCGGCGTACCGATCGAGAGGTCGACCAGCCCGCCAGGGTGCGCGGCGGCACGAGCCTTGGCAGCCGCGAGGGTGTCCCAGGGAAAGTCCGGGAACTTCGCCGAGACGTTGGCCCGGGAGGTCATTCCTGGATCTGCGGGGGCAGCGCGGCGATCAGCGGGTGGTCCTTGTCGATCACACCGAGCTTGGCCGCACCACCGGGTGAACCGATGTCGTCGAAGAAGTCGACGTTGGCGGCGTAGTAGTCCTTCCACTCCGGCGGCGTGTCGTCCTCGTAGAAGATCGCCTCGACGGGGCACACCGGCTCGCACGCACCGCAGTCGACGCATTCGTCGGGGTGGATGTAGAGCATGCGGTTGCCCTCGTAGATGCAGTCCACAGGACATTCGTCCACACAAGCGCGGTCCTTGAGGTCCACACACGGCTGGGCGATCACGTACGTCACGAGCATTTCTCCTTCAAGGGGCTGGCACTAGTATCACGCCTCCACTCCACCTCCCGCACATGAGGTCCACCTCATGACATGGAAGGGTTGTGCCATGCCTCTCGACGCTGCCTCCGTCGGCCATCGCGTCGTGGTCCGGTACACCGTGGGTGGCACCGGACCCTCGGGCGGACCGGCCATGAGCGACGTCATCGGACGGGTCCAGGCTGTCGACGGGACCGCCGTGACGATCGAGCGCCGGGACGGTCGTACGCAGGTCGTCGCCCTGGCCGACGTCGTGACGTGGAAGCCCGTCCCGGATCGCCCTCTCCGGCGCCGCAAGGCCATCGACGTCGACCCTGCAGAGCTGACCCGCATCACGTCGCGCGGCTGGCCGGCGATCGAGTCGGTCGCGCTCGGCGAATGGGAGCTGCGCTCCTCCGGGCGTTTCACCGGGCGCGCCAACTCCGTCGCCGTGCACGGCGATCCCGGTCTGCCCTTCGACGACGCGCTCGAACGGGTGCGGGACTTCTATGCGGCGCATGACTCGCCTGCGCTTGCCCAAGTCGTTGTCGGTTCCGCCGAGGAGCGCGCGTTCACTCGTGCGGGGTGGGTGCCGATGTCGGGCTATCACGGTGGCGCCGTCGTGCAGGTCGCCGATCTCGATCCCGCGTACGAAGCGGATCCGACCGCGCGCATCGCACCGACCGCCGACGACGACTGGCTGGCCAACTACGGACGCGTCAACGATCCGGTCGCCGCGCGGGCAGTGCTGGAGGGACCCGCGACGGTCGGGTTCGTCTCGATCGGTACGCCTGCGGTCGCGATCGGCCGCGTCGTCGTCACGGGCGAGTGGGCCGGGATCGCCGGCGTGGAGGTCTCCCCCGAGCACCGCCGCCAAGGCCTGGCCCGCCGCGTAGTGGAGACGTCCCTGGCCTGGGCGGTCGAGCACGGAGCCGACAAGGCATACCTGCAGACGATGCACTCCAACCACGCGGCGATCGCGCTCTACCGGCCGTACGGATTCGTGGACCACCACGACTACCGCTACCTCGAGCCCGGGGACACAGACTCCGCACAGTGAAGCCATGGCGGCCGCCCAGCCCACCTTCGTACGGTGAGGACATGACTCACGATCACGATGGCTCCCACGAGCACGACCTCGGACTGTCCCACGACCTGCCGGCGCTGCTCAATCGCCGCCGCGCCCTGGGCTTGCTGACCGGAGCCGGCCTGGCGGCCGCGCTGGCTGCCTGCAGTGGCAGCGACTCGTCCGGCGGGTCGAGCACGACGAGCACGCCGACGTCACCCTCGGCATCGGGCAGCGCCACGTCGGCCGTCGAGGATGAGGTGCCCGAGGAGACTGGCGGCCCCTTCCCGGGAGACGGCTCGAACGGGGTCAACGTCCTCACCGAGAGCGGCGTCGTCCGCAGCGACGTCCGGTCGAGCTTCGGCGGCACGAGCACGACCGCCGAGGGGGTCCCGACGACGATCGAGCTCACGATCTTCGACATGAACGGCAGCGACGTCACACCGTACGAGGGCGCCGCCGTCTACGTGTGGCACTGCGATCGCGAGGGCCGCTACTCGATGTACGACTCGGAGATCGCGGACGAGAACTACCTCCGCGGCGTGCAGGCCGCCGATGCTGACGGCAAGTTGACGTTCACGTCGATCTTTCCCGCCGCCTACCAAGGACGCTGGCCGCACATCCACTTCGAGGTCTACAAAACGGCAGCAGACGCCCAGAAGGCGACCAACAAGCTCCGCACGTCGCAGATCGCGCTGCCGGAGGATGCCAGCAAGCTGGTCTACGCGACGTCCGGGTACGAGCAGAGCCTCAGCAACCTGGCGCAGACCTCGCTGGACTCCGACATGGTCTTCAGCGACGGCCACTCGCTGCAGCTGGCCACCGTCACCGGCAACGTCGACGACGGCATGACGATCAAGCTCAACGTCGCGGTGTAAGTGGTCGCAGCTGGTTGAGCCTTACTCGGTCTTGGGCTTCTTGCCGCAGATGACGTGGTCGGCGGCCTGGTAGTTCGCCGTGTCGGTCTCGGTCTTGACCTTCTTGCCGCCTTGGTAGAAGTAGCGGTAGACGTCGATGTCGAAGCCGGCGATGGGGTCCTGCGGCACGCAGCGGTCGGTGTCGTCGTACTGCTTGCCGGGCGTGCGACCGTTGCGGCGGGCGGACTGGCCGGCCTTGATGTCCCACACCTTGGTGCTCCACAGCTCGACGTGCATGATGCCCGGCGACGACGGGGTGCTCTTGACGACGTAGGCACGCATCAGCACGCCGTACTTCGTCGGGTTCTTGAACCGCAGGTCGAGACTGCCGTAGTAGACCGTCGCCTCGCGGCCGACCGGATAGCGGTCGATGTAGAAGGCGTGCGGGTGGTGCTCGACGTCGTCCATGCCACCGAAGAAGCCGGCGTTGTAGGTCGTCGTGGCCACCTGGGAGACGCCGCCGCCGAGCTCCTCGCGGAACACTCCGCCGTTGATCACGAACCCGTTGACGAAACCGTTGGCGGCGGTGCGCTCACCCACCGTGTTGTTGAAGCTGAAGGTCTCCCCCGGCTTGAGGATCGTGCCGTTGATCAGCGCAGCGGCCCGGCTCTGGTTGGTGTTGCGGTAGGCGGCGTAGGGGAACCGGGTCTCGAAGCTGCTGATCTTCTCCTTGATCTTGAGCGCCTTGGCGTCCTCGGTCGAGAACAACGGCTCGACGACCTTGGCCTCGACCTCGACGGCCCGCTTCGACCCGGACTCGGTCAGCGCCGGGAGCAGCTTGACCGCCATCTCCTTGGGCTGCAGGCCGACGCCTTCCTTGCCCGGAACGATGACCGGCTTGTTGTTCTCGATCTTGACCGTCGCATCGACGGCCTTCTTGCCGATGCCGGTCGTCGAGTCCGTCAGGGGCTCGGCGAGCTTCTTGGGGTCGAGGTAGGGCTGGAGCTTGTTGTCCTTGACGCGGACGAGGAGCGCCGGGGCGTACGCCGTCACCGGCAGCGACACCTTCTTGTCGCCGACCCGGATCGTGATGGGCGCGCTGACGGCCGGCTTCGCGATCGTCTTCATGGCCTCGTCCAGGCCGGCCTCGTCGACCGCCGGCTCCACAACGGCCGTCGGGACCGCGACCGGCTTGTCGCTGACGAGGTATGCCCCGCGGATCGCATCGGCAGCGTCCGCCCGGGCGATGACGCGTCCGGCCTTGGGCTCACGCGGCGTCGGCTTGCCCTTGGGGAACGTGATCAGCGCCTCGACCACGTCCCGGTTGACCGTCTCCCCGATCGTGCCGATCGTGCTCTGGAGCTTGCTGTCGTCGACGTCGAGGGCTGGATCGGTCTCGTGATCGCCGAAGAACAGCCCCACCATGTCCTTGGGCTTCCAGCTGCGTTCGCCACCGGCCTCGCTGATCGTCCGGTCGAGGTCGAATGCGAGTCCGGCGGACTTGGGCTTGATGCGGAACTCGGTCTTGCCGTGGGTCAGCACGATCTCGCGGTCGACGTCGGGGGTCAGCGCCTTGTCCACGGCCTCACGTGCCGCCGACGGCGACTTGCCGCTGACGTCGACGCCACCGATCGTCGCGTTGGCCGGCATACGGGCGCCTGTCAGGAAGTAGCCCCCGACGTAGAGGACGCCCAGCGCGAGGACGAGCCCCAGGAGGACGCGCCGGCCCCAGTGGGCCGAGCCACCGTCGCCATCGTCCGTGGCAAGAGGCCGGAGGTCACTGCTGTCGTCGCCGGCATCGTTCGCCGCGGGCTCCGACTCGAGCGGAGGGGCCACGACGTCGTCGAGATCGTCGTCCTCGGCGTCGCGGTCGTACGCGAACGCCGCGTCTTCAAGCACCGTGTCCTCGCCGGGCTGCAGCTGGTAGGCGGGTGCGACGTCTGGGACCTCATCGAGCTCGATCTCTTCGTCGTGCTCGACCACCAGGCCTGGCTCGACGGCGCCGTCACCCTCGTGGGCCAGGTCGGGCTCGGCCACCTCGTCATGGGCCGCCACCTCGTCGTCGGCGGGCGCGTCATCCATGAGCACCTCGTCCAGCGTGAGGTCCTTGTCAGGCTTGTCGGTCATGTGTTGCTCCCGTAGACGGTCTTCTCCGAGTCAGGCAGACGCACGATCGTGCCGTAGTGCGAGCGGTAGTAGAGCAGTGGATCGTCGATCTTGTCGTTGACCGCCGCTCCGGTGACCGCACCGACCAAGATCGTATGGTCACCACCGTCCGTGACGGAAACCGTGGTGCACTCCAACCAGGCCAGCGACTCGTCGAGGAGGGCGGCGCCCGACTCGCCGCGATGGAAGACGATGCCCTGCATCTGGTCCTCCAGCGGCCGGCCGCGGTGCGCGAACCATGCGGACGCCGCGATGCCCTCCTCAGCGAGGATCGACACCGCCCAGAAGCCGGTCTCGAGCACCGCTTCATGGAAACGGCTCGACTTGTGCGAGCACACCAGGACCAACGGAGGGTCGAGGGACACCGAGGTGAAGGCGCTCGCCGTCATGGCGTGATCGACACCGTCCTGCACGGTCGAGACCACCGTGACCCCGCTGGCGAACCGAGCCAGTGCACCGCGAAACGCGGGCTGGTCCACCGACGCGGTCATTGCCCCAGCCTAGGAGTGCGAAACACCCCGACGACGATGGCCCCCAGGCAACCGAGGGTGAACGACCAGCCGAGCCAGTCCGACGCGACGAGATAGCTGCCGCCGGGCGAGAACTGCTGTGCCAGCAGGGCAAGCCCCCAGCCAAGCCCGAACCAGGCGCCGCCCACCGCCGTGACCCGGTCGGCGGCCAGCGCCAGGGCATACGTGGCGACGATGGCGAGGAGCAGTCCCCACGGCCAGTCGATCCCATGTGATCGCCAGGTGTGCCGGTGGACGAACGCGCCCATGACGCCGACGTAGGCCCCCAGGAGGGCGACCGCTGCACGCTTCACCTCAGAGGCCGGCGAACAGGTCTTCCTCGAGACCATCCGGCCCGACCGGTCCGAGCTGGCCCTTGGCGAGCCGGTAGTGCTCGGTGCCCCACACCTGCGAGCCGGCGTTGTTGGACAGCGCGAAGAACGGCCCGTCGACGGCGATCTGCGAGGCGTGCGCCTTCATGGCTTCCATCTTGGCGTCGGCGTAGTCGTCGGCCTCGACCTTCGCGTCGAGCTCCTCGTCGGTGGCGCCCCACGGCAGGTTGTCGGGGTCCCAGCCCTCGAAGCTCGTCTCGTCGCCGGCCTCGCGGAGCTTGCGGATGCCCTCGGCCATCTGCGACTTGGACATGGCATCCCAGTAGACCTTTGGGACGTCCCACGCCTCGCCGAGCTCGGGCCGGTAGGAGCGCACGGCCGCGAGCGACGTCGCATAGGTCGCGACCCGGTGGGCCTGGATGTGGTCGGGGTGGCCGTAGCCGCCGAACTGGTCGTAGGTCACCAGGACCTGAGGGCGGATCTCGCGGATGATCTCGACCAGCAGGTCCGCTGCGACGGTGAGATCGGCATGCCAGAACGTGTCGGGGCGGGTCTCGTCGGCGACCGTCGCGCTGCCGTCCTCGGCCCACTTCATGCCGGAGTCGCGGAAGTGTCCTGGGCCGCCGAGGAAGCGGTGGTCGGTGACACCGAGTGCCTTCATCGCCGCGGCGAGCTCCTCGACGCGGTGCGGACCGAGCCCGTCCTCGCGATCCGCGGCGAGGTGCTCGATCTCGGGCATGAGGATCTCGCCCTCCTCGCCGGCCGTGCACGTGACGAGGGTGACCTGCACGCCCTCGGCGGCGTACTTGGCCATCGTGGCGCCGTTGCCGATCGACTCGTCGTCGGGGTGGGCATGCACGAGGAGGATCCGCCGGTCGCTCAAGGTCATGCCCCAAGGCTACTGACCAGCGCCGACAGCAATGTCGTCGCACAAGAGGCTCCGTGATTGGATCGAAAGCATGACCGTCTCGTATCCCCGTCTGGCCGCGCGCACCCTGCGTTTCACCCTCGGCATCCCCCGCAACATCACGGTGTCGCCCGACGGCGGCACGGTGCGTTTCATCCGTACCCCCGACGGCGTCACGCGCACCGGCCAGCTGTGGGAGTACGACGTCGCGAGCGGCACCGAGTCGATCCTGGTCGACCCGACCACGCTGCTGGGTGAGGAGGGCGAGCAGCTGTCCGCCGAGGAGCGTTCCCGCCGCGAGCGCAGCCGCGAGTCCGCCGCAGGATTGGTCGGCTACGACGTCGACGAGACCGGGCGCTGGGCCTGCTTCACCCTGTCGGGACAGCTCTGGGCCGTGCACCTGGGCGCCAAGGCAGTGCACGCGCTGCCGAGCGTCGGCGCGGTCATCGACCCCCGACTCGACCCGACGGGACGCCTCATCGCGTACGCCTCGGGCGGCGCACTGCGCGTCGTCGGCGTCAACGGCCAGGACGAGCGCGCCCTCGTCGAACCCGAGTCGGCGACCGAGGTCTGGGGGCAGGCCGAGTTCATCGCCGCGGAGGAGATGGATCGCTTCCGCGGGTTCTGGTGGGCACCGGACGGTCGCTCGCTGCTCGTCGAGCGGTATGACGAGGCGCCCGTCCAGACGTGGCACATCGCCGACCCGGAGCACCCCGAGCGCGAACCCGTCGCCCAGCGCTACCCGGCCGCCGGCACGCCCAACGCCCATGTCACCCTCTGGCACGTCGACCTCGACGGCAACCGCACCGAGATCACGTGGGACCACGCAACATACGAGTACCTCGGCCGCGTCACCTGGACACCACACGGCGCGCCGGTGATCCAGGTGCTCAGCCGCGACCAGAAGTCGTCCCAGATCCTCTCGGTCGACGCCACCTCCGGACGTACCAGCGTCCTGCGCGAGCTCAGCGATCCTGCGTGGGTCGAGCTCTCGTCGGCGCCGCGGTTCGCGCCCGACGGCTCCCTCGTCTCGGTCGAGGATGCCGACGGCTGGCGTCGGGTGCTGCGCGACGGCGTGGCCGTCTCCGGTGACGGCTGGCAGGTCCGCAGCATCGTCGACGTGTTCGAGGACTGTGTCGTCGCGGCAGCGTCACAGGAGCCGACCGAGGTGCACATCGTCCGCTTCGGGTTCGACGGCACCGTCACCGAGATCACCAAGGGCGCCGCCGTGCACGGTGCCGTGATCGGCGGGCCCACGACGGTCATCGTCCGATCCGGCCTCGAGGCTGTCGGCACCACCGTCGTCGTGCACCGAGAGGACGCCGAGCCTTCGCCGGTCGACGTGCTCGCCGAGCCGGCCCCGCACGAGCCGGCCGTCACACTGGTTGCTGCGGGCGAGCACCAGCTCCGCACGGCAGTGCTGTTCCCCTCCGGCCACGAGCCCGGATCACGCCGGCTGCCGGTGCTGATGGACCCGTACGGCGGCCCGCACGCCCAGCGCGTGCTCGCGTCGGCGCGTGCCTTCCTCGAGGCACAGTGGCTCGCCGACCAGGGGTTCTGCGTCATCGTGTCGGACGGCCGGGGCACGCCGGGCCGTGGTCACGCCTGGGAGCGCGCGGTGCTCCACGAGTTCGCCACCGTGACGCTCGACGACCAGGTCGCGGCGCTCGACGCCGTGGCCGAGGCGTACCCGGACGACGTCGACACGGCCCGCGTCGGGATCACCGGCTGGTCCTACGGCGGCTACCTGTCAGCCCTCGCAGTGCTCAAGCGACCCGACGTGTTCCACGCTGCGGTCGCCGGTGCGCCGGTGACGGAGTGGCGGCTCTACGACACGTGCTACACCGAGCGCTATCTGGGTGATCCGCGCATGCAGCCCGAGGTCTACGACCACAACTCGCTGCTGCCGCTGGCGCCGCGCCTCGAGCGGCCGCTCATGATCATCCACGGCCTCGCCGACGACAACGTCGTGGCGGCACACACGCTCCAGCTGTCGTCGGCGCTGCTGGCGGCCGGTCGGCCGCACACCGTGCTGCCCCTGTCCGGCGTCACCCACATGACGCCGCAGGAGGTCGTGGCCGAGAACCTCAAGCTCCTGCAGGTGCAGTTCCTCAAGGACCACCTGGGAGCTTAGTGGTCTCGATACGATCGCTCGTTCCTCGCGATCACTCGACCAGCGAGCACTCGCTGATCGAGTGATCGCCTGGGGGTCCCCCCACGAGCGCAGCGAGTAGGGGGCGGGATGAGGCGGTGTATCGAGATCAATCCTTGAGGCGCTTCGGGCCTCCGGGGAGCTCCGGCGGGTCCTCCGGGAGGCGGTCGTCACCGGGCATCCAGCCGCCGTAGACGTCGACCATCTCCACGACCCGGTCGTCGAACGGCTCGACCAGCAGCACCCAGGCACGGTCCTCCCAGTCCTCCTCGCCGGCGAACGCCTCACGCCTCAGCGCGCTCGAGTAGCCCTCGCTCTCGAGGGCCTTGACCAGCTCCTCAGCGTCGTCGTCGGAGTCGAAGTAGATTCCTGTCACGGTCAGATCGTATGATGGGCTCGCACACATTCCCTGAGGAACAGGTAGCCGGTCCGTTGAAGCTCTGAGGTCAGATCCCGCGCAGCAGCCCACAGCGGCCTGCGCACCCATCGACCTCATGGAGCGCACATGCGTGCATCACTTTCTGTCAACGACCTCTCCTTCTCCTGGCCTGACGGCACCGTCGTCCTCGACAGCCTCGACCTCGGCGTCGGCCCCGGCCGGCACGGCCTCGTCGGCCTCAACGGGTCCGGCAAGTCCACGCTGCTGCGGCTGATCGCCGGCGAGCTCACGCCACAGCAGGGCTCGATCGGTGTCGACGGCCCCGTCGCCTACCTGCCGCAGGACCCCGGCGCCGACCCCACCCGGACGGTCTCCGACGTCCTGGGCATTGCCGAGACCCTCGCTGCACTGCAACACGTCGAGGCCGGGTCGACCGCGATGGCGGACTTCGACGCGATCGGCAACGACTGGGACATTGCGGAGCGTACGGAGGCGGAGCTCGCCCGGCTCGGACTCGGCCACCTCGGACTCGATCGCCCGGTCGCCTCGGTGTCGGGTGGTGAGCTCGTCCTGCTCTCGCTCGTCGCACGACTGCTGACGCGTCCGTCCGTCCTGCTGCTCGACGAGCCGACCAACAACCTCGACAGCGCCGCCCGGGAGCGACTCATCGACATCGTCGCCGCCTGGAAGGGCACGCTGCTCGTCGTGAGCCACGACCGCGACCTGCTCAACACGATGGACGACATCGGGTCCCTGCGCGGCGGAGCGGTGCGCTGGTATGGCAGCGGGTTCGACGACTACGAGGCCGCGGTCGAGGTCGAGCAGGAGGCCGCCGCACGGGCGGTACGCGCGGCCGAGTCCGACCTGCGGGCGCAGAAGCGAGACCGGATCGAGGCCGAGTCGGTCCTCGCGACCCGGCGCAAGCAGGGCGAGAAGGCCTGGGCCGAGAAGCGGATGCCCAGGATCGCGATGGGCAACTACAAGCGCCGGGCCCAGGTGTCCGCCGGCAAGCTGCGTGGCGTGCACGACGACCGCATCGAGGACGCCAACGCCCGGCTGGCCGAGGCCGAGGAGCTCGTCCACGACGACCGCGAGATACGGGTGGACCTCCCCAACACCGTCGTCCCGGCCGGCCGCGACGTCCTGGTGCTCGACGGGGTCCGTCCGGCGTACGGCGACCTGACCCTCGACCTCGAGCTCCGCGGACCCGAGCGCGTCGGGCTCACGGGCCGCAACGGCACCGGCAAGACCTCGCTGCTGCGGGCCATCACGGGTGAGCTCGAGCCTGCTGTCGGGACCGTACGGACGCACGTGCCCATCCGCCACCTGCCGCAGCGGATGGACCTCCTCGACGGGACGCTCACGGTCGCCGAGAACGTCGCCCGGATCGCGCCCAGCACGACCGAGAACGACCGGCGGGCCCAGCTCGCGCGGTTCCTGTTCCGCGGTCGGGCGGCAGACCAGCCGGCGTCGACGCTGTCGGGCGGCGAGCGGCTGCGGGCGACGCTGGCGTGCCTGCTGCTGGCCGAGCCGGCACCGCAGCTCCTGCTTCTCGACGAGCCCACCAACAACCTCGACCTGCCGAGCATCCGCCACCTGGTCGAGGCGCTGGAGTCGTACCGCGGCGCGTTCATCGTCGTCAGCCATGACCGGAGGTTCCTCGACGACCTCGCCCTCACCCGGAGGATCGACGTGTGACGCGACCAGCACACTGGTGCCATGACTGGGACCAACTGGGCGGGCAACCTGACGTACGGCGCATCGAAGCTGCTCGAGCCGACTTCGGTCGACGAGCTCTGCGAGATCGTCGCCACTGAGCCGCTCGTACGCGGACTGGGCAGCCGGCACTCGTTCAACCCGATCGCCGACACCACCGGTGTGCAGGTGTCGGTCGCTGCCCTCCCAGCCGTGATCGAGGTCGACCCGGCTGCGCGCCAGGTCACCGTGTCGGCCGGGCTCCGCTACGGCGAGCTGGTCGAGGAGCTGGACCGGGCGGGCTGGGCGCTGCACAACCTCGCGTCGCTCCCCCACATCTCCGTTGCCGGCGCGATCGCCACCGGCACTCACGGCTCCGGTGACCACAACGGCAGCCTCGCCAGCTCGGTCGCCGCGCTCGAGCTCGTGACGGGTGACGGCTCGGTGCTGCGCGTACGACGCGGCGATCCCGACTTCGCCGGCATGGTCGTGTCCCTCGGCTGCCTCGGCATCGTCACCCAGGTGACGCTCGACATCGTGCCGACCTTCCAGGTCCGCCAGGACGTGTACGAAGGCGTGTCGTGGGAGTCGATCGCGGACAACTTCGACGCGATCACCGCCAGCGCGTACAGCGTCAGCATGTTCACCGACTGGGGAGACGCGGGCGCGGGGCAAGCCTGGCTTAAGTCGCGCGCCGACGTGACGCCGCCCGCCGACTTCTTCGGCGCATCTCCTGCGACGCGCGAGCTCCATCCCCTGCCCGACGAGTCGGCGGAGTTCACGACGCGTCAGCTCGGCGCTCCGGGCGTGTGGTGGGACCGACTGCCACACTTCCGGCTGGGATTCACACCGAGCAACGGCGAGGAGCTGCAGACCGAGTACCTCGTGCCGCGGTTCCACGCGCTCGCCGCGATCGACGCCGTACGTTCGCTGGCTGCCGCCATCCGGCCGCACCTGTTCGTGAGCGAGCTGCGCACGATCGCGGCCGACGACCTGTGGCTCAGCCCGAGCCACGACGTCGACAGCCTCGGGATCCACTTCACCTGGCGGATGCATGTGCCGGAGGTGACGGCGCTCCTCCCGGCGCTCGACGACGCGCTGGCGCCGTTCTCGGCGCGACCACACTGGGGCAAGGTGTTCCGGAGCGACCGCGCCCACCTCGACACGGCGTACCCGCGCATCTCGGACTTCCGCTCACTCGCGGAGCGGCTCGACCCGACCGCCACGTTCCGCAACGCCCAGACGTCCGAGTGGCTCGGCCTCTGAACCATGTGACGTAGTCGTTGCCGATTCGGGCCCTGAACCACCTCGCGCACTGGCACACTGAAGATATGAACGCGTTCAATTCCTTGCCGGTCGACCTCATGGGGCCTCGGCTGATGCGCCAGGACTGGACCCGGCTGACGTTCATCCACTGGGCCGTCGACCCTGCCCTGGTCGCGCCACTGCTGCCCGCCGGCACCCGGCCCGACGTCCTCGACGGCGTGACGTACGTCGGGCTGATCCCGTTCGAGATGCGGCGCGCTGGGTTCGGCCGCGGGCCCGCAGTCCCGTTCTTCGGTGACTTCGCCGAGACGAACGTCCGCCTCTACTCCGTCGACGACGAAGGCCACCACGGCATCGTGTTCCGGTCGCTCGAGACGAGCCGGCTCCTGGTCGCGCTCGGCGCGCGCATCGCGTTCGGTACGCCCTACATGTGGGCGCGCATGCGTATCCGTCAGGACGGCGCCCGCATCGACTACACGACGCGGCGCCGCTGGCCGGGACCACGGCGAGCCGGGGCGCGGATCTCGGTCACGGTCGGCGATCCGATCGCCCAGCCGTCGGAGGTCGAGGAGTTCGTCACCGCCCGATTCGGGCTGCACAGCCGCTACTTCGGCCGGACGCTCTGGATCCCGAACCACCACGCACCCTGGCCGCTTCGGACCGCAACGCTGGAGTCGCTCGACGACGACCTGGTGGCGGCGGCCGGACTGCCCGGCATCGTGGGCCGCGCCCCTGACTCGGTCGTGCACGCGGACACGGTTCGCACCGAGTTCGGCGTCCCGGTCGTGGTGCGCAGCTCAGTCGGCGAGCTCGAAGTCGTCGAAGTCGAAGCCAGGTGACACCAGGCAGCTGACGAGGGCGTCCGTCTCTGACGGCCGGGTCCGCTGCCACACACCGGCCGGCACCAGGAACTGGGGTAGCTCACCGGCTCCCAGGTCGAGACCGACGACGTGCGCCTCGCAGAGACCAGGCTCCGCGTCGTATCCGCCGAGCTCGAGCACGACCGCGCCCTCGTGGGCGAGCCACTGCTCGTCCGACGAGACCCGGTGCCACGCAGACGCCTCTCCCGCCGGCAGCAGGAAGTAGATCAAGGTCGCCGTCGGACGTACGCGACCGTCAGCCAGCGCGACCGCGACGGGCGAGGCCCAGGTCTGCCGGAACCAGCCGCCTTCCGGGTGGGGCTCGAGGTCGAGGGCCTCGGCCAGCGGCGGGCGCGTCACAGCGCCGCCTCGATCGCAGGGATGCGCTCGCGGAACGCCTCGACGCGGTCGCGGGTCCGCTGAGGCTCGCCGACCTTGCCGAGGTTGAGGAAGCCCTCGTCGCCGCGAGCCTGACCAGCCTCGATCCGGTCGCCGGCCGCGGACATGCGCTCGACCACGGCGTCGAGCACCGTCATCGGGCCCCACTCGCCGTACGCGTCGACCAGCAGGTCGAGCCGGCGGGCCACGTCATCGATGGGGATCTCGCGATAGAGCGGGATGCCCGTCCAGGCCAGGAACGCGAGGTCCTCGATCGGACGTCCGGGCCCGGCCATGTCCCAGTCGATCATCGCGACGAAGTGGCCGCTCTGGATGATCCAGTTGTAGGCCCCGGGGTCGTGGTGGCAAATGATCTCGTCGTCCGCGAGCTGGGTCTCGCCGCCACGCCAGCGGCGTACGCCATCCGGCCGAAAGCCCTCGACGAGGTCGTGGAAGTCGCGCAGCCAGGTGACGGCCTCGGAGAGCACGTTGTCGAGGACGATCTCCTTGTCGACCGGCACGCCACGACCCTCGACGTACTCCAGGATCTCGCGGCCGTCGTCGTCGATGCCGTGCAGCTCGGGGATGCCGCGCAGCCCGTTGTCGTGCAGGTAGCTCAGCAGCTCATGGACGGCGGGAGTCCACGCTCCGGTGGGGCGACGAACCGTGCGTCCGACGCGCGTCGCGCCTCCTACCGCGCCGGGCAGGTGCTCAGGCTGTGTGTCGTCACGTGGCACTCTTTCATCGTGGCACATTCTCACTCGCATGCCGTGGCCGACTACGGACCTCCCCGACGCGGGCTCGCCGTCATCCTCACCGTGATCGTGCTGGCGATCGCCGCCATCGCCATTGCCGCGATGTTCGTCCTCTGGCCGGAGTCCGACAAGGTGCCGCACGACAAGAACCCGTACGGCGGGCAAGGCGTGAGCACGATCAACGCCAAGGTCACCGGCGTGGATCCGTTCGACTGCAACAGCGGTGGCGAGGGTCCCGACGGGATGCCGCAGGTCAAGGGCGACTGCGCCCACATCACGGCCACGGTCGATGACGGCACGGCGACGTTCGACCTCGACGCGGCGCGCTACAAGGCCGGGATCAAGCCGGGCGACGAGGTCAAGATCCTGCGCATCGCGCCCAAGGGCCAGTCGGTCTCGTACGAGTTCCTCGACTTCCGGCGCGGGCTGCCGCTCACGGCGCTCGCCGCGATCTTCTCGGTGCTCGTGGTCGTGGTCGCGCGCTGGCGGGGTCTGTTCGCGTTGGTCGGCATCGCGGTGACGATGCTGGCGCTGACCAAGTTCATCCTCCCCGCGTTCCTCGCCGGCGAGTCGCCGTTGATCGTCGCGATCGTGGGCTCGACCGTCATCATGATCGTCGTGCTCTACCTGGCGCACGGGATATCCATACGCACGACGTCGGCGTTGTTCGGGACACTCGTCGGCATCGGGTTGACCGGCCTGATGGGCCTCGGCGCGACGGCATGGACGAGTCTGTCCGGCGTCGGCTCTGAAGACGATCAGCGCCTGCTCGCCACAGTCCCCGGCATCCCCCTGTCCGGCGTCGTTGCCGCCACGATGGTCATCGCCGGGCTGGGCGTGCTCAACGACGTCACGGTCACCCAGGCCAGTGCGGTGTGGGAGCTCCGGGCGCTGCAACCGGCGATGCGCGCCGGAACGCTGTTCGCGTCGGCGATGCGCATCGGCCGCGACCACATCGCCTCGAGCGTCTACACACTGGTGTTCGCGTATGCCGGTTCGGCCATGACGATCCTCCTGCTCATCACGGCCTACCAGCAGAGCCTCGGCACGATGGCCACGACCGAGGAGATCGGCACCGAGATCGTCCGTACGATCGTCGGCGCCATCGGGCTCGTCCTCGCCGTCCCGATCACCACGGCCTTCGCGGTGCTGCTGGCGCCGAAGGGCGAGGACGAGCACGCCACCTATGACCCGCCCCCTTCGCGCCGCGGCAGTCACGCCGGGACCGCAGGCGCCTGACGCTCAGTCCTCGTGCGCCGGTCCGCCGGCCTGCGGCGCCAGGTCCCCCGGCCGCTCGCCGGTGTCGGTGGCGTCCTCAGGCTCCGGCGGCACGGGGCCTGGGTTGGCGAGCTCGCCGTCCTCGTCGGAACGGGTCTCGTCGGTCGTGTCGTTGTGTGCTTCCTCGGGATCAGCCATGGGCACGGCGTACCCCGGCGTCCGATCGCCAAGCACTGAGTCGCCGCCCGATCCAGGTGCGATCGACAGGGACCTAGGTCCCGCACATCGGTGACCTTTTCGGCAACGCGACAGGCTTTAGCAGCGTAGAGTCACCCTATGCGACACGGGGACTCGAAGTGCGGGATCGAACGGCAGATCAGTCGATGACCTCGGCTCTTCGTCTGCTGACCCCGCTGGGATCAGCGGCTCCGTTCGACCCCCTGCTCGATCTGCGACGAGCCATCGCCACGGAGCTGGCCGTCATGGCATTCGAGGCGAGTCACCACCACTGAGCGCTCACGGACAGCCCGACGCCTGTCTCAGCTGGTCGTCGTCACCACGCTGAGCCGCGGCGTCGTCTTGATGGTCTGCAGCACGACGCAGTAGCGCTCGGTCAGCCGCTCGAGCGTCGACAGCTGTTCGGCATCGGCGTCCGTGTCGAGCTCGAAGCTCAGTCGGATCTCCCTGAAACCGACCGGCGCATCCTTGTCGACCGCGAGCGTTCCACGGAAGTCGAGATCGCCCTCGGCGGTGATCGTCCCGCCCCGCACGTCGATCCCGAGTGAGGACGCGACGGCACTCAGCGTCACTCCCGCACACGCGGCGAGCGCGCCAAGCAGCATGTCGCCCGAGCACAGCTGCGTACCGTCGCCACCCGCAGCCGGGTGCAGGCCGGCGGCTGCCATGGCTCGACCCGTGTCGAGCGAGCAGCTCACGCCGTCACCGAGGTGCCCGGTCGAGCTCAAGGTGACGACGGCCGATTCGGGATCCTCGCGGTACTGCTGCTTGAGGGAACCTTGCACAGCCTTCAGCGTCGTGTCGGTCATGCCTGACCCTAACCAGTCCGGTCGATCCCGTTCACGAATCCGGCATCCAAAGTTCACGCGGCGTACGCAGCAAACAGGCAATCCCACCGGGGTTCGCTCCTAGGCTCGTACCACCACCGATGGGGTCGCACGAGAGGACATCCGGATGCCGTCCACACCGCCGCACGCCGCGTGGACGTCGACGTACCAGCTCTCCTCCCAAACGCGACAGCAGCGCATCCTGCGCGCCATCAAGCGGCTCGACCATCCGAGCATCAAGGCCCTCGGCACGACCCGCGCCGCCGAGTGCGTGATCGTCATCGAGTGCGCGTCAGCCGCGGACGAGATCCGGTCGCGCAGAGTTGTGATGGCCCTCGACGTGCTGGCCGTGCGTACCGAGACCACGCGCCGGCAGGAAGCACCGGTGACGCCGAGCGGCTTCGCCGACTGTTCTGAGATACATCTCGCATTGGGGCATGTCGGCTTGAGTCTCGGCAGGCACCCGGGTACATGTGGATAGGTACGTTCGCCTCAAGCAGCTGGTCCGGTCGTCCGCCGATCGTCTCCTGCTTCCCCCTGCCCGAGGAATGGTTCCATGATCGACCTTGTCATCCGCCCATTGGCCGGACTCCTGTTGTGCGCCGTGTTCGTGGCCCTCTTCTTGTCCCTCCCGACCGTCATCCGGCACGCCCGCGCGTGGATCGCCCAGATCCGCGAAGGCAACCTGCCGGCCCCCGTGCTGAGCCTGATCAGGCAACGCGAAGAGCCCGTCGAAGAGTCGTCGTCCGAACGCAAGGCATCCTGACGCTCACCGCCGCACGGCGGTTCCGTTGCTGACGTAGCCCCACGGCCGCGAGACCTTCGGCCCGGGCAGGTAGTGCTGCTCCAGCGCGGTGATCTCGAACCCGGCCGAGCTGACGAGGCCGGCGATGTCCCGCGAGAGGTGGCACCCTCCGGCGACCGCCTTCTGCATGGGCTCCATCCGGTGCTGCCAGCGCTCAACCCCCGCTTCGGGCGCAAGGCCGTGCTCGAGGAACGCGAACGTGCCGCCACGGCGCAGCACGCGATGGACCTCGCGCAGCGCCAGCTCGACGTCGGGAATCGTGCACAGCGTGAACGTCGACAGCGCCGCGTCGAAGGAGCCGTCCGGCTCGTCGAGCGACTGCCCGTCGAGGCCTGACCGAGTGATCGGCGTACGCGATTCGGAGCGTCGATCAGCCGACATCTTCCAGGCGACGTCCGATGGCTCGACCGCGGCCACCGACTCGACAACCTCGGGGTACTTGTCGATGTTGAGCCCAGAGCCGAAGCCCAGCTCGATGACTCGGCCGTCGAGCGCAGCGCACACCCGCTCGCGCTCCTTCATGACATCGCCCGTGGACAACGCCCGGTCGACGAGGTGCGGCAGGATTCGATCGCTCCAGAGGGCCATCTCCCGATGGTAGGCGCGTCGCTGCGGTGGGACGCTGGACATGTGTCTTCTCGCGTGAGGAGGATCTGGCTGCTCGCCATGGCGGCGAGCGTCGTGGCGTGCGGTGGAGGAGATTCCTCGACCAAGGAGAAGGCCGTCCCGGAGGCACCCGACATGATCACCGTGAGCAGCAGCGCCTTCCAGGATCGGCAACCGATTCCTGCCCGATTCACGTGCGACGGTGACGGCGAGGCTCCGCCGCTGGCCTGGGCCGACGTCCCGACGGATGCGGCCGCCCTTGCCCTCGTCGTCGACGACCCCGATGCCCCCAATGGGACGTTCGTACATTGGATCGTGCTGGACATACCCGCCCAGACCGCGGGGTTGGAGGCGGGCGCCGTGCCCTCCGGCGCCACCCAGGCGAAGAACTCCGCAGGCAAGGCGTCGTACGCCGGTCCGTGCCCGCCGAGCGGGACACATCGCTACAGGTTCACGGTCTATGCGTTGTCGCGGCTGACCGGGCTGAGCGACGACGCGGACACGACTCAGGCGCTCGCCGCGATCAAGTCGGCAGCCACAGCACAGGGGCGGCTGGTCGGTACATACGAGCGCTCTGGGTGACTGACCAGCACGAATGCAGAAAGTTCGGAAGTGACCCTTGCCACATCGGTGTGACCTCCCTTACAGTCATCGAACCGGTTCGTCGAACCGGTTCGATTACGAAAGGGTGTATCCGGTGGCAACCATCGAAGACGTGGCAAAAGCGGCAGGTGTGTCGCGCAGCACCGTCTCGTACGCCCTGTCCGGCAAGCGCACGATATCGCTCGAGACCCGGCGTCGGATCGACGACGCGATCAAGTCGTTGAACTTCACTCCGAACGCCGGGGCTCGGGCACTCAAGACCTCCCAGACGATGGTCCTGGGGCTGCTGCTGCAGTTCCACGAGGACGAGTTCGCGCCCGCCATGCTGCAGTACCTGCTGCCGATCACCGAGTCCGCCCGCACCCTCGGCTACGACATCTTGATGATGACCGAGAGCGATGGCGCAGCCGCCCTCACGCGGGTCGCCCAGTCCGGCATGGTCGACGGCCTGATCCTGCTCGACGTCTCCCACGACGACCCCCGCCTCACCGCCCTCCGCGCCGCCCGGCAGCCAGGGGTGCTCGTCGGCCTCCCGGGCGACACCGACGGCCTCGACGTGTTCGACCTCGACTTCCCCGACGCGGCGCGCACCCTCGTGGACCACCTGCACGGCCTCGGTCACGAGGAGATCTGCCTGATCACTCCTCCGCGTCATGTCTACGACCGCGGCGGTGCGTACGCCTGGCGGTTCCGCGACGCCGCCCTCGAGCAGGCCACCAAGCACGGCATGAAGTTCTCGGCTCACTACGGCGAGTCACGCCAGCCGGCGATCGACGAGAGCCTCAACCGCATCCTCGACAGCGTGCCCAACGCAACCGGACTGATCGTGCACAACGACGCGTCGGTCGCGGTCCTGCCCGCTGTCCTGCACAGCAGAGGCGTTCGCGTCCCCGACGATCTCTCGGTGGTCAGCCTCTATTCCAAAGATTTTGCCCGGAGCTTCTCGCTGCCTTACACCGCGGTCGAGTCCTCTCCGGACAAGCTGGGCCGTCTGGCCGTCGAGCAGCTCACGCGACGCATCCAGAACCCCGGCACGACTGACCTCCCCGAGGTCCGTTTCATCGCCGCTGAGCTCGTGGACCGAGGCAGCACCCGCTAACAGAACCCTCACCCTCCGCCGTTTCTCGACGCCCATCGTCGAACCGGTTCGACACAACGAAAGGTTCCACTCATGACCCACTCTCGACTTCGGCCCCTCGGCCTGGCCCTCGCCGGCCTGGCTCTCGCCGGGACGGTCGCCGGCTGTTCCAACGGCGGCGACTCGGAGGGCTCCGGCGGCTCCAGCGCCAAGCAGTTCGCGTTCTGGGACCCCTACCCGCAGTTCGACAACTCCTCCGACTGGGTCAAGCTCGTCAAGTCGTGTGGCGACGAGGCAGGCGTCACGATCAAGCGCACCGGCTACGACACGTCGGACCTGACCAGCAAGGCGCTCCTTGCCGGCCAGCAGGGCGCATCGCCCGACGTCATCGTCATCGACAACCCGGTGATCTCGACCCTCGCCGACGCCGGCGTGCTGGCCTCCGCCGATGAGCTCAAGCTCGACACGGCACCGTTCGCCGAGAACATCGCCGCACCGGGCATCCTCGACGACAAGGCGTACGGCGTGCCGATCGGCGCCAACACCCTCGCGCTCTACTACAACGCGGACCTGCTGCAGAAGGCCGGCGTCGACCCGGCCTCGGTCACGGACTGGGCCTCGCTGAATGCGGCGCTCGCCAAGATCAAGGACGAGGGCGCCAAGGGCATCACGTTCTCCGGCATCGGCACCGAAGAGGGCTCGTTCCAGTTCCTGCCGTGGTTCTGGGGCTCCGGCGCCAACCTCAAGGACCTCGCCTCGCCGGAGGCGGTCTCGGCCGTCAAGCTGTGGGACGACTGGCTCGCCAAGGGCTACGCGCCCAACTCGGTCATCAACAACACGCAGACGACCGCGTGGCAGGAGTTCGAGACCGGCAAGTTCGGCTTCGTCGAGAACGGCACCTGGCAGATGGGCAACGCCGAGAAGCTGGGCTTCAAGTACGGCATCATCTCCATCCCCGCCAAGGACGGCGGCGGCGCTCCGGTGCCGACAGGTGGCGAGTTCGTCGCCGCACCGGTCCAGAAGGACACGGCGCGCTACGCCAAGACGACGAAGATCATCAACTGCCTCACGGACCCGGCCAACCTGCTGACGACCGACACGACGCTCTCGTACATCGCGCCGATCGCCGACGTGCAGAAGGAGCAGGAGAGCAAGGATCCCAAGCTGGTGCCATGGGTCAAGGCGGTGGGCGATGCCAAGGGTCGTACGAGCGACAACCTCGGCACGAACTACCCGATCATCTCCGAGCAGATGTGGGCTGCCTTCCAGAACGCGATGAGCGGATCTGATTCACCGCAGTCGGCGATGGAGACGGCCCAAAAGGCTGCCGCCTCGAAGGTCAAGTAACACCAACCCTCGGACTGGAGCTTCATCATGAGCAACACCAGGGCCGCCATCCGGGCGCCCCGCGTCGAGACTCAGGTCTCGGCGCGGGGGCGCCGGGCCCCTCGCCTCCCCCGTCTCCTCGGCTGGGCCTACCTGGCGCCGGTCGTGATCTACCTGATCGCGTTCTACGCCTATCCGCTGTACCGCAACCTCGAGCTCAGCCTGCGCGACTACACCGTACGGTCGTTCGTCTCCGGCGATGCCCCGTTCATCGGGCTCGACAACTTCCGCGAGGTCTTCGCGGACCCGACGTTCGGCCCGGCCGTGATCCACACCGCGATCTTCACGTTCGTGTCGATCGCCTTCCAGTACGTGATCGGGCTCGCGCTCGCCGTGTTCTTCAACAACAACTTCCGGCTCTCGTCGACGCTTCGTGCGCTGTTCCTCGTGCCGTGGCTGCTGCCGATGATCGTCTCGGCCTCCACGTGGTCATGGATGCTCAACAGCGACTCGGGCGTGGTCAACACCGCCCTCGGCGCGTTCGGCCTCCCGGAGATCAACTGGCTCACGTCGCCGACCTGGTCCCTCGTCGCGGTCATCCTCGCGAACATCTGGATCGGCATCCCGTTCAACCTCGTGATCCTCTACAGCGGCCTGCAGAACATCCCCGACAACCTCTTCGAGGCCGCAGCGCTCGACGGCGCCAGCAGCTGGCAGACCTTCCGGCACGTGACGTTGCCGCTGCTCAGGCCCGTCTCGGCGATCACCTTGCTGCTGGGCTTCGTCTACACCCTCAAGGTCTTCGACATCATCTGGATCATGACCCGTGGCGGGCCGGGAACGTCGTCGACGACCATGTCCACCTGGTCGTACCAGCTCGGCTTCGGCTCGCTGGTCCCCCACTTCGGTCCCGGCGCAGCCGTCGGCAACCTCCTCATCATCGTGGCGCTGCTCTTCGGGCTGCTCTACATCCGCTTCCAGAGGGAGGCTGCGCAATGACCACCACCAGAAGCACTGCGAAGACCTTGATCGGGATCCTGCTGACGGCACTCATGCTGTTCCCCGTCTACTGGATGCTGAACGTCTCGCTCATGCACTCGTCCGACATGCGCCGCGATCCGCCCTACCTGGTGCCGCTGCACCCGACTTTCAGCGGCTATCAGGCCGTGCTCAACGACCAGCTGCCCTACCTCGCCACGAGCCTGGCCATCGGCATCGGCACGGTGGCCCTGACGCTGGCCGTGTCAGCACCCGCGGCGTACTCGCTGGCGAAGCTCCGCCCGCTCGGTGGCCGGCCGCTCACGTTCATCCTGCTCATGGCGCAGATGATCCCCGGGATCATCATGGCGATGGGGTTCTACTCGATCTTCCTGAACGTCGGGATCATCAACACCTGGTGGGGCCTGGTCATCGCCGACTCGACGCTCGCCGTCCCCTTCGGCGTCCTGATCTTCACGGCGTTCATGTCAGGCATCCCCGACGAGCTCATCCAGGCGGCGAAGCTCGACGGCGCCGGCAGCTGGCGCACGTTCGTCTCGATCGTGCTGCCGGTGAGCCGCAATCCCGTCGTGACGGTCTCGCTGTTCGCGTTCCTCTGGGCGTGGTCCGACTTCATCTTCGCCAGCACGCTCAACAGCGGCGGAACGATGCAGCCGATCACGCTCGGCATCTACAAGTACATCGGCAACAACAACCAGGAGTGGAACTCGATCATGGCGACCGCCGTCGTGGCCTCGGTTCCTGCAGCCTTCCTCCTCGTCGTCGCCCAGCGGTACGTCGCAGCCGGCGTCACCGCAGGCGCCGTCAAGGACTGACCCAACCCACCAGCACAGGAGTTCCACCCGTATGAACATGTTCCGCACCGACGGCTCCGCCCTCGAGGTCCGTCACCGTCACGAGCGCCTGCGCATCGAGGCTTGGGGGAAGGACTCTGTCCGCGTACGCGCGGCGCAGTTCGCGATCCCCACGTCCTCGGTCGGCGCGCTCGACGACGTACCGGAAGGCACGCAGGACCCGATCATCAAGATCGAGGACGACATCGCCCTGCTCATCCACGGCGAGGCGACCGTCGAGGTCACGTTCCCGAGGCACCAGGCATACCCCGAACCGCTCATCAGGTTCCTGCGCACCAGCACCGGCGAGGAGCTGCTGGCCGAGAGCCGTGAGCACTTCTGGATGCCGGGCTCGCGGGTGTTCCAGGGCAACCGCGCCGGGGCGTACGAGATCCACCAGCAGTTCCACGCCTATCCCGACGAGCGCCTCTACGGCATGGGCCAGCGCACCCACGGGCGGCTGAACCTCAAGGGCCTGTCCCTCGACCTGGTGCAGCGCAACGCCGAGGTCAACATCCCGTTCGTGCTGTCGAGCCGCGGTTACGGCCTGCTGTGGAACATGCCCGGCATCGGCCGCGCGGAGTTCAACGACGACATCACCCGGTGGACCGCAACGCAGGCCCGCGGCCTCGACTACTGGTTCAGCGCAGCGCCGACGCCGGCCGACATCCTCGGCAGCTACGCGGACGCCACCGGCCACGTGCCGGACCTGCCCGAGTGGGCCAGCGGCTTCTGGCAGAGCAAGCTGCGCTATCTCGACCAGGACGAGCTCATGGGCGTCGCCCGCGAGCACCGTCGTCGCGGGCTCCCGATGTCGGTCATCGTCACCGACTACTTCCACTGGTCCGCCATGGGCGATTACCGGTTCGACGAGGCCGAGTGGCCCGATCCGCAGGCGATGGTCGACGAGCTGGCCGGCATGGGCATCGAGCTGATGGTGTCGATCTGGCCGACGGTCTCGCCACTGTCGGAGAACTTCGCCGACTACCGCGACGGCGGCCTCCTCGTGGGCTCCGACCAGGGCGTCGAGTTCCACCAGACGATCCAGGACAAGGGCATGCCGACTCCCCTGCCGCTGGCGTTCTACGACCCCACCAACCCCGAGACCAGGGAGTACGTCTGGGGCCTGGTCAAGCAGAACTACCTCGACCTGGGCATCGGCGTGTTCTGGCTCGACGCCTGCGAGCCCGAGCTCAACCCTGCCCACCCCGCCAACCTGGTGCTGCACGCCGGGCCGGGCGCCGAGGTGGCCAACATCTACCCGCGCGACAACGCCCGGATGTTCGCCGAGGGCATGGCGGCGGCCGGGCAGGAGCCGACGGTGCTGTTGTGCCGTTCGGCGTGGGCCGGCTCGCAGCGCTACGGCGCGGCCGTGTGGTCCGGCGACATCCCCGCCACGTGGCTGTCGCTGACCCAGCAGGTCAGGGCAGGACTCAACATCGCGATCTCGGGCATCCCGTGGTGGACGACCGACATCGGCGGGTTCCACGGCGGCGACGCGAGCGACCCCGCGTACCAGGAGCTGATGGTCCGCTGGTTCCAGTTCGGCGTCTTCTGCCCGCTCTTCCGGCTGCACGGCGACCGCGACCCGCGTACGCCGACCAGCTACGCCCAGACCGGCGGACCCAACGAGGTCTGGTCCTTCGGCGACGAAGCGTACGAGATCATCTCCGACCTGCTGCACCTGAGGGAGCGCCTGCGCCCCTACATCCACCAGCACATGGAGATCGCCTCTGCGACGGGCCTCCCGCCGATGCGGCCGCTGTTCGTCGACCACCCGCAGGACGCCCAGGCGTGGCAGGTCGAGGACGAGTTCATGTTCGGCGACTCGATCCTCGTCGCGCCCGTCACCGAGCCAGGAGCGACGTCGCGCGAGGTCTACCTGCCGGCGGGTCACCGCTGGGTCGACGTACGTACGCGCGAGGTCTTCGACGGTGGCTCGACCCACGTCGCCGACGCACCCATCACCTCGATCCCGGTCTTCGTCATCGACGGGTCCGCCGTGCTGGAGAGCATGTGACCATCACGACGCCGCTGCGTCCGCTCACGCCCTCAGAGCTGACGATCGACGGGGGGTTCTGGGGCGACTACCAGCAGCTCAACGAGCGGTCGATCATCCAGCACTGCCTGCACTGGGTCGAGCGCATCGGCTGGGTCGGGAACTTCGACGCTGCCGCGGCTGGCGGAGCGTTCACCCACGCGGGCGTCGAGTTCGTCGACTCCGAGGTCTACAAGCTGCTCGAGGCCATGGCCTGGGAGCTCAGGCGGGAGCCGGCTGCCGGCCTGATGACGCAGTACAAGGACCTGGTCGCCCGGGTCGCGGCGGCGCAGGAGGACGACGGCTACCTCCACACGGCGTTCGGCCACCCGGGCCAGCGTCCTCGCTACTCCGACCTGGAGTGGGGTCACGAGCTCTACTGCTTCGGGCACCTGTTCCAGGCCGCCGCCGCCGCGATCCGAGCCGGGATCGACAGCGACCTCCCCCGTGTGGCCGAGGTGCTCGCCGACCATGTCTACGCCGAGTTCGGCCCGGGTGGCCGCAACGCGGTGTGCGGCCACCCGGAGATCGAGCTGGCGCTCGTCGAGCTCTACCGGGCGACTGGTGGGGCTTCGACAGGCTCAACCGGCAAGCTGCTCGAGCTCGCCGAGTGCTTCGTCGAGCGACGCGGCCACGGCACGCTCGGCGAGATCGAGTTCGGCGCGGCGTACTTCCAGGACGACGTCCCGATCCGCGACGCCGACAGCTTGCGCGGGCACGCCGTACGGTCGCTGTACCTCGCTGCGGGAGCGGTCGATGTCGCGGTCGAGCGCGGCGACGACGAGCTGCTCGAGGCCGTCAGCCGGCAGTGGGAGCACGCCGTGGCCCGGCGGACCTACCTGACCGGCGGCATGGGCGCACACCACCAGGACGAGGCGTTCGGCGACGACTACGAGCTGCCGCCGGACCGTGCGTACGCCGAGACCTGCGCCGGCATCGCGTCGGTCATGCTCAGCTGGCGGCTGCTCCTCGCCACCGGCGACGCGCGGCACGCCGACCTGATCGAGCGCACGCTCCTGAACAACGTCATCAGCTCGCCGCGGGCGGACGGCAAGGCGTTCTTCTACGTCAACACGCTCCACCAGCGAGTCGCCGGAACCGTGCCGGACGAGGACCACCACAGCGCGCGAGCCCTCGCCAGCCTGCGGGCACCGTGGTTCGAGGTCTCCTGCTGCCCGACCAACGTGGCCCGCACGCTGGCCAACGTCGGAATGTACTTCGCGAGCGCATCGGAGCGCGCGCTGCACATCCACCAGTACGGCGACGTGACGATCCGCGCGCAGCTGGGCAGCGGTTCGCAGGTGGGCATCGAGGTGCGGACCGGCTATCCGTACGAGCAGTCCGTGTCCCTGACGCTGCTGGACGACCTCGACGCGCAATCTGCCGTGACGCTCCGCGTGCCGGCCTGGGCGCGCGGCACCGCGGTGCTGTCCGACGGCCTCGAACGGGTCGCGGCGTCCGGTGAGACCGTCGTCATCAGTGGGCCACGACCGGCGGGCAGCCCGTTCGTGCTCCAGCTGCCGATGCCGCCCCGTGTCACCCAGCCCGATCCGCGCATCGACGCGGTTCGCGGTCAGGTGGCGATCGAGCGGGGTCCCTTCGTGCTCGCGGTCGAGGACATCGACCTCCCCGACGGGATCACGGTCAACGACATCACGATCGACCCCGCAGACGTACGTCCGGCGGAGGGCGGCGGCGCAGACGTGTCTGCGTTGCTGACCGAGGTGGTCGGCGCCGAGGGCACCCTCCCGTTCGGCGCCGAGTTCCCGGTCGACCAGAAGCGGCTCGACGATCCCTCGGTCGTGAGGTTCCGGCCGTACTACCAGTGGGCCAACCGAGGTCCGTCCACCATGCGCGTCTGGACGCCGGCTCTCGCCGACGACCGACCACGTTCCACCAACAGTTAAGGGAAATGGAGTCACGATGAAACAGCTCAATCGGGGGGTCAGGGGAATTGCGGTGACAGCCGCGACGGCGCTGGCCGCGATGACCCTGGTCTCGAACCCGGCCCACGCCTCGTTGGCGTCGGCCATCCCGGACCCGGATCATCTGGTCGCCCACTACGACTTCGACGGCGATCCGTTGGCAGACGGCAAGGTCGTCGACCGCACCGGACACGGCCTCGACGCCACGATCGTCAACAAGGCGACGGCGACGGTCGTCCCCGGCGCGCAGGCGGACGACTCGGCGCTCGACCTGCCGGGCGGCGCGCAGACCTCGACCGGTGCGTACGTCGACCTGCCCAAGAGCCTGCTGGCCGGAGCGACCGACCTCACGGTCTCGGCGCGCGTCAAGTGGGACGGCTCGGGCGGCTCCTGGCAGCGGATCTTCGACATCGGCCAGGACACCAACCACTACCTGTTCGCGGCTCCGACGAACGGCGACGGCAACCTCCGCGCCGCGGTCAAGGCCGCTCCCCCGAACAACGAGGCGTACACGACCGGGTACGCCGGACTGCCTGCCAGCTCGTGGAAGACCGTGACGGTCACCCTCGACACCGCCAAGCACCGGATCTCGCTCTACCTCGACGGCGCGTACGTCGACCAGGCGACGACCGACGTCACGGCCGCGCAGCTGCTCAACAGCTCCGCGACCCGCGCGGGCTACATCGGCAAGTCGCAGTTCAGCGCCGATCCGCTGTTCAGCGGGGTCCTGGACGACTTCCAGGTCTACAGCTCGTCGCTGTCGGCCGACCAGGTCGCCCAGCTGGTCGACAGCGTCCCGACGCTGACCAAGCTCGCCGACACCTCGTTCGACGTCCGCACCAACATCGGTGAGGCCCCGAGCCTGCCGGCGACGATCCGCGCGACGTACAGCGATGGATTCGACCGGAACGTGCCGGCGACGTGGGACAGCATCGACCCGTCGAAGTACGCGTCCCTCGGCCAGTTCACGGTCAACGGCACCGCGGGCGGTCAGGCGATCACCGCTGAGGTGACCGTCACCAAGCCCAACCAGGTGACGATCGACCTGGCCAAGGACACCGGCGACTTCCACGGCGGCGCCTCCGGCACCCTCTACGGCGTCTACGGCGACGGCGTGCCCACCAGCAACCTGCTGGAAGGCATGAAGCTGCGCACCGTGTCGACCAAGGCCCAGGACGGCCCGCAGCACCCCGGCGCCGACGCGCTCGAGGTCGTGAAGCCGCTCGCCGACAGCACCGGCGGCGACACCTACATCTACATGACCGACATCTATCGCGGGTTCCCCTACCAGTGGCCCGGCGACACCCCCGAGGCGAAGCTCGACGACTTCAAGAAGAAGATCGCGACGCAGGTCGACCAGGTCCTGTCGCTGCCGGAGACGTACCAGAAGCACGTCGTGTTCGTGCCGTTCAACGAGCCCGAGGGCAACATGTTCGGCACCGGACAGTGGAGCTACAACAAGGTCAGCTGGCTCGACAACCCCAAGGACTACTTCAAGGCCTGGGACGACGTCTACGCGCTGATCAAGGGCAAGATGCCCGACGCCCGCATCGCCGGTCCGAACACGAGCATCCTCTACACGCAGATCCAGGGCTACCTCAAGCACGTCGTCGAGGCCAAGACCGTCCCGGACGTCATGACGTGGCACGAGCTCAGCAACCCGGCCAGCATCCGCACCAACGTGGCGAAGTACCGCACGTGGGAGAAGACCGCGTTCGACGGCACGGCGTACGACGGCAAGAAGCTGCCGATCAACGTCAACGAGTACGCCTTCAACTACCACACCTCCGTGCCCGGACAGATGATCCAGTGGGTCTCCGCGATCGAGGACTCCAAGATCGACGCGGACATCGCGTACTGGAACATCGACGGCAACCTCAGCGACTCCGCTGTGCAGGCCAACCGCGGCAACGGCCAGTGGTGGCTGCTCAATGCGTACGGCAACATGACCGGCCAYACGGTCTCGGTCACGCCGCCGAAGCCCAACGCCAACTACACGCTGCAAGGCGTCGCGACGTACGACCCGGCGAAGAGCCAGGCACGTGCGATCATCGGCGGCGCTGCTGGCAAGAGCGCTGTCCAGTTCGACCACGTCGACACCTCGAAGTTCGGGAGCAACGCGCACGTCCTGGTCCAGGAGATCCCGTGGACCGGGCAGGTGGGCGACTCGCCACAACCGGCAACGGTCGCCGAGTACGACGCCGCGGTGACCAACGGCAGCGTCGCTCTGGACTTCGGCGAGGGCGATCTGCCCGTGCTCAAGGAGTCGTCGGCGTACCAGGTCATCCTGACGCCGGGCAAGGACACCACCTCGCCGTCCAAGGCCCCGAAGCTGTGGCAGAAGACGTACGAGGCGGAGGACGCCAGCTACAAGGGCGGGGGCTACACCAAGAACGGTCCGGAGGGTTCACCGAATGACGTGAGCAAGTTCTACACCTCCGGCGGATACGACGTCGGCGGCCTCCGCACAGGCTCCGACGGGGTGCTCAGCTTCAAGGTCTCGGTGCCGAAGGACGGCACGTACGACCTGAGCGTCTTCGCCAACTCGCTGAACACCTACTCCTTCGTCGCCGACCAAGGCCCCACCAACGTGTTCCTCAACGTCGACGGAGCGGCCGAGCAGGAGATGTTCCTCCCGCTGGGCTACAAGTGGGTCGTCTGGGACCACGCGGACGCCAAGGTCAAGCTGACCGCCGGTGACCACACGATCTCGCTGGCGGCCAAGAGCCTCGACGGCAGCAAGTCCACCAAGGGCGACGCGATCATCGACAAGATGGACCTCTCGCTGGCCAATCCGGCAGCGGCGGAGTCGATCTACGAGGCGGAGAACGCCGTGCTCAAGGGCGCGAAGCCGGTCTACGACCGCAAGCCCGTGTCCGGGTCCGGCACCGTCCCGTTGGGCGCCAAGGGCTCGGCGACGTTCTGGGTCTACTCGGCCAAGGACGGCGAGGCGACGCTCGACGTGAAGGCGGCCGGCATCGGCGCAGCCAGGCTGACCGTCAACGACCAGCCGATCGCGACAGTCACCGGGAACGTCCCGGCGGCCAAGGTGTTCCTGCGCGGAGGCGTCAACAAGGTCGTCCTGACCGGTCTGGGCGGATCGCTCGCCGTGGACAGCCTGGGCGTCGAGGACTCGACAGGGGCGCTGCCCACGAAGTCGTACGAGGCGGAGGACGCCACGGTCGCGGGTGACGCCACGGCCAAGACGTACTCCTTGGCCAGCGGCAACAAGGCCGTGACCGGCATCGGCGGTGCGCCCGGCAACGGGAACACGCTCACCTTCAAGGTCACGGCGGCCAAGGCCGGCGTCGACATGGTCACGGTGCGCTACTCCAACCCGGAGCAGTCCCCGGCCACTCATTACAACCCCGACCCGCTCGCCCGGCACGCCGATGTGTCGATCAACGGCGGCGAAGCGAAGCGTGTGTGGTTCCCGCACAGCTTCCACGAGAACAACTTCTGGGAGCTCTCGTTCCCGGTGACGTTGGTCGAGGGAGAGAACACGATCCGTTTCGCGTCCGAGGAGCTGCCGAACTTCGACGGCAAGACGTACGCGTCGGATCAATATGACGAGCTGTTGAGGTCGAAGTTCGCACCGAACATCGACCGCATCAGCATCACGCCGCTCAGCGACAAGAAGTCCCTGACTTCACGCTGAGCCCGAGCTGGGGCCGGCGGTTCTCCTCCAACCGCCGGCCCCTGCAACACCGCCGTTTGGCGCGGATACTCAGAACCATGGAGCTTCAGCTGCGGGACTATCGGATCAAGCCCGGTCACCTGGACGACTGGATCGCCGGCTGGGAGCGGGGCATCGTGCCGCTACGAGAGCAGGCGGGCTTCGAGATCGTCGGTGCGTGGGTCGATCGTCCGCACGACCGATTCGTGTGGGTGGTCGGCTATGCCGGCGCTGACGGGTTCGAGGCAGCGGAGCAGAGATACCACGATCTGCCCGAACGACTCTCCCTCAACCCCGACCCCTCCGACTTCGTGGCGAGTGCGACCTTGGACATGGTCAACGCCGCCGCGACTCCAGGTGCACCAAGGTGACCGTCTCCGGGCGCCGCCTCGGCATCCAGAAGCCTTGCGTGGCCAGCGACTGCCCGGTCACCTCGCGCCCCTCGGTCGGGCCATCGAGAGCCAGCGGCGAGGACGCGCTCACGGGCGAGGGTTCCATCGGCCCCTCCCAGGTCAGTCGATACGTCGCCACGGGATCGAGGCCTGGTACGCGCACTGCCACCCCTCGGTTGTGCGCTGACTCGTCAAGCTGCACGTGTGCGACCAGCGCCTCCCCGCGATCGGCAGCCACCACGCCGTGCAGCTGCACGGCAGGGTCCGACGAGTCCGGGCGGACGACCCGCCCCGAGTGCAGCAGGCCCCGGAAGCGACGGTAGCGAGCCACCCAGTCAGCGAGCCGGTCGAGCTCCTCGTCGCCGGCGGTCATCAGGTCCCACTCGATCCCGAAGGACCCGAACAGCGCGGTCGCGGCGCGGAAATCCAGGGGCAGCGTCCGGCCCGTGGTGTGCGACGTGGGCGAGGAGACGTGCGCCCCGACGTACTCCGGTGCCAGGAGCTGCGTGGTCCAGCGCTGGATCTGCTGGCGAGCCAACGCGTCGGTCATGTCAGAGGCCCACACCCGCTGGACGCGCTCCAGCACCCCGAGGTCCACCCGCCCGCCTCCGGAGGCACATGACTCCCAGGCGATGTTGGGGTGCGCAGCCCGCAGCGCGTCGAGCAAGCAGTAGAAGCCGACGGTCTGTTCGTGCACGGCGGGCGCACCGGCCCGGCGGGCCGTTCCGGCCTCCAGTAGATCGCGGTTGTGGTCCCACTTGACGTAGTCGACCGGATGCGCGGAAAGGATGGCGTTCACCCGCTCGAAGAGGTACTCGCGCACCTCCGGACGGGACAGGTCCAGCACGAGCTGGTGGCGCTGCAGAAGGGGAACTCGCCGACCACTCGACAGGATCCAGTCGGGATGGCTTCGGTAGAGGTCGGAGTCAGGATTGACCATCTCCGGCTCGAACCAGAGCCCGAACTCGAGCCCCAGGCCGCGCACGTGGTCCACCAACGGCGTGAGGCCGTCGGGCCACACCTCCTCGTCGACCCACCAGTCCCCCAGCCCGGCCGTGTCGTCGCGGCGGTGGCGGAACCAACCGTCGTCGAGGACGAAACGCTCGACGCCGACGCGGGCGGCACGGTCGGCGATGCCCCGGAGGCGATCCAGGTCGTGGTCGAAGTACACCGCCTCCCACACGTTGAGCACGACGGGTTGCGTGCCCGGATGGGCGTCGAGGGAGCGTTGGTACGCGTGCCAGACCGCGGCCAGCCCGTCGAGCCCGTCGTCGGCGGCCGCGAAGAACACCCACGGGGTCGCATAGCTCTCGCCCTGCTCCAGGCACACCTCGCCCGGCTGCAGGAGCTCACCGCCGCCGATCGTGGCGGCGGTGGCGGCGTCCCGCTCGACCCGCAGTGTCGAGTCGCCGCTCCAGGCAACGTGGACGCCCAGCAACTCCCCCTGGGTCGGTGAGAAGTGCGGAGTCCCGAGCACGACCATCGTCGCGGCGCCGAGCCCCGGCCGGCCGCCGCGACTCTCGCGCAGCCATAGCCCGTCGGTGACGCTGTGGCGTTGGGGCGTGCGCTCACGCTCGTGGCGGCCGGTGAAGTCGAGCGCCTCGACGTGGTTGTCGGCGAGCGGAAGAACGACCTCGAGCCCTGTCACCAGGTAGGACCCAGGGGCGGTGTTGCTGACGGTGTAGCGACCGCGCAGCGCTCCCCCGGCCACTGACTCGAACTCGGCCAGGAGCGTCAGCCCGGCATCGGCATCAGACGCTGTCATGGTGAGCCGGGTGTCGCTCATGTCGAGGGAGTCCTGGACGAACCGCGTCGACCATCCCTGCCCGGTCGCCACGCCATCGGCACCAGCCACCAGGCGATGACCGCGAAGATGCGGCCGCGTGTAGAGGCGGTGTGCGTGCTCACCGAGCAGCGGCATACCCGGCCCGTTCGGCAGAAGGGGGAACACGTTGCCAGAGGCGTCATCACCGCCGTGCAGACCGGTCCAGAACACCACGGGGAAACCGTCGTCCCGGGTGGCGAGCTCGATCCGGGTGCAGGGTCCGGTCCGGGTCATGGGTGGGAAGAGCATGGGGAAGCTGACTCCTGTGATGGATGGGTGAGAGTGCCCGGACCGCCAAGGCAGTCCGGGCACTCGTCGAGGGTGGCTGTGCTCAGCCCTTGACGGCGCCGGCCGTCAGCCCGCGAATGAAGAACCGCTGCAGGCCGAGGAACACCAGGATCGGCAGGATCATCGTGATGAATCCACCTGCCGTCGTGAGCTCCCAGCCCTGCCCGAGCTGGGTCTTGAGGTGGGTCAGGCCCACGGTGACCGGTTCATTGTCGCCCGGCCCGATGAACACCAGCGCGACCAGCAGGTCGTTCCATACCCATAGGAACTGGAAGATGGCGAACGACGCGAGAGCCGGCACGGACATGGGCAGGATCAGCCGGAAGAACGTCTGGTAGTGGCTGGCGCCGTCGATCTTCGCTGACTCGATCACCGACCGTGGCAAGGTCGCCATGTAGTTGCGCAGGATGTAGATCGCCAAGGACATGCCGAAGCCGATGTGCGCCAACCAGACGGACGCGAACGTGCCGTTCAGCCCGAGCTCGCGGTAGAGCTTCAGGATCGGCACGAACGCGACGTAGTTGGGCACGACCAGCAGGCTCACGACGGTCAGGAACAGGACATCTCGGCCCTTGAACTCCATGAACGTGAAGGCGTACGCCGCGAAGGCTGCGATCAGGATCGGGATGATCGTCGCCGGCAGGGAGATGGCAAGGCTGTTGATGAAGGCCCGCCCCATGTGGGCGTTGCCCGTGAGTGCCTTGTCGTAGTTGTCCAACGTGAGGCTGGTGAGGGTCGACGGGTGCGTGAAGACCGTCCACCAGCCGCTGTTGTTGACGTCATCCAGCGATCTGAACGACGTGACGAACGTGCCGAGCAGTGGCACGATCCACGCGGCGCAGAGCACGATCAGGACGATCTTGGTCGCCCAACCGGCCTTGGACGGGTTGGGGTCGAACTTCGCCGCCTTGCTGAGCCTTCGCTGACCCGCCCTTGACGGGACTACTGGCTTTGCTGGTGTCTTGGTCGTGACGGTCATGCTGCCTCCTCGGCCTTGAAGTGACGAACCTGGTACCACATGACCGGTATGACGGCGATCATGAGGATCACGACGATGGCCGAGGCGGCGCCGTAGTTGAGGAAGGTGCTGATGTTGTTGTAGAAGAGGTTGCCCAACACGTTGGTGTTGAAGTCACCGTTGGTGTTGACGTAGACGATGTCGAACACCTTCATCACACCGATCGTCACGGTGATGAAGACCGTGATGAGCGTGCCCTTGATCTGCGGCACGACAATCCGTACGAAGATCTGCCGCTCGCTGGCGCCGTCGATGCGAGCTGCTTCCACCGTGTCGGCTGGGACGCCCTTGACCGCGGCAGAGAGCAGGACCATGGCAAAGCCCACCTGGGCCCACATGAGGATCAGCATCAGGAGCAGGCTGTTGAAGTGGAAATCCGTCTGCTGCAGCCACGCGACGGGGCCCCAGTCGAAGACACCGATGAGGGCGTTCTGGAGACCGATCTGCGGCTGGCCCGCAGGTTCGGCGGCGTAGATGAAGCGCCAGATGGTTGCTGCACCGATGCTGCTGATCGCCACCGGCAGGAAGATGATCGTCTTGGTCAGCTTCTCGCTCCCCGGCCTCAGCCGGTCCGAGAGGACCGCGACCATGAGCCCGACGATCACTGTCGCCGTCGGCACGATGATGATCCACAGCAGCGTGTTGATGAGCGTCTGGATGAACTCATGGGAGCTGAAGAGATCCGTGTAGTTGCGGAAGCCCACGTACTTGAGGGAGAGATTGTCCTTGAAGCTGTTGTTGATCGTGAGGATCGCCGGATAGACCAGGTACACGACGATCGCCAGGAACGCCGGAAGGATGAACAGATACGGCTTGACCCGGTGCTCCAGCTTGTCTGGCAGCAGCTCGGCGAGCTTGTTGAGGAGCCAGAAGAGGACCACGGCTCCACCGACTCCTGCGATCACGGTGAGCAGGGCGCTCAGTGCTTTGAATCCCATGGGCCGGCCTCTTTCACATCAGCTTTGTCGTAAGGGTGAGGGTCGGGGCGCGGGCGACGGCCGCCCGCGCCCCGAGCGTGGAGATGCCGAACTACTTGCTCGGCCAGCTCTGGTCGATGTTCTTCAGGGCCTTGTCAATGTCCTCCTGGCCACTGGTCCACGCGGTCAGCTCCTTCCAGAACGACCCCGTTCCGACCTCGGCCGGCATCTGGTCAGAGCCGTCGAACAGGAAGGCTGTGGCGTCGTACGCCACCGCGGCGACCTGCTTCGTGATCGCGTTGGGGTAGTGCGAGACGTCGAAGTCCTTGTGCGGTGAGATGAACGAGCTGCCCTCCGCTGCATCGTTGCCGATGTCGGTCGTGGCCAGGGCCTTGACGACCGTCTTCACGTTGTCGCTGTCGTTCAACATCGTCAACATGTCACCGCCGCCCTCGACCGGGTTGTCGCCGCCGGCCGTCGCCGCCGGGAATCCGAAGAGGCCGACGTTGGCGTCAAGATCCGCTGCCACCGCCTTCGGGAAGAAGCCCGTGATGAACGAGCCCTGGTTGTAGAGCCAGCACTTCGGGCCCTTCGCGTCGAACATCGGGTTGCCGGCGGTGCCGAAGTTGGTGCTGGCGATCGCCTTCTGGCCGCCGAGCGTGTTGCCCTCGGTGAAGAGCAGCTTGGAGAACTCGTCTGCGGCCTGCTTGACCTCGTCCGAGTCGAACAGGATGTCGTGCTTGACCCACTTGTTGTAGCCCTCAACGCCGTGGTACTTCATCATCAACGTCTCGAACCAGTCGGTGGCCGGCCAGCCGGTGGCGGTGTCCGACTCGATGCCCATGCACCACGGCGTTCCGCCGTCGGACTTGATCTGTTCGGTCAGCTGCTCGAGTCCGGCGATGTCGGTGGGCGCCTTGTAGCCCGCCGCGTCGAAAGCCTTCTTCGGGTAGAAGACCAGGCCCTTGACGTTGGCGCTGACGAGCAGGCCCATGAGCTTGCCGTCGACGGTGCCCGCGTCGAGTGAGCCCGGCACCATGCTCGCCTTCAGCGTGGTCATGTCGAGCGTCTCGTCGAGCGGCTTGATCGCGCCGAGCTTGTTCATCTGCTGGACGACACCTGGCTGCGGCACGAGTGCGATGTCGGGTGTGTCGCCGGCCTGGATCTTCGTGACGATCAGCTGGTTGATGTTCTCGACCTTCTGCCAGTTGATCTTGATGTCGGAGCCGTCCGCGGACAGCTTCGCCACCAGCGACTTCTTCAAGCCGTCCTGGACCGGCTGGTCAATGCTCGACCAGATGGTGACGGTGGTGCTGTCGGCCTTGCTGTCGCCTCCGCCACCACAGGCGGAGAGGCCCGTGGCGCCGAGCACCAGGCACGTCAACAGGGCTGTGCGTCCTCGCACGTGGGTTCGCATCTTGGGGATCTCCTCGCGGTTGTCGCGCTATTTCTGGGTAGCGCTATGTCTGGCGGACGGACTCGATGCGTTTTGTGGTACACATGCTGAATCGAATCAGCATGATCATGTCTGTGTCCTGCGTCACTGTCAAGGAAAACAATTCCGAAGGCGCAGAATTGACCCGTCGAGGTCGTCTCTCGGGAAAGGTGGTGGGTGTGTCTCCTCGCAGCAAGGTCAAGCTGAGCGACGTCGCGACCCGCGCCGGCGTCTCCGCGACGACAGCCTCATATGTCCTCACCGGCCGTTCGGCGGAGATGAGGATCTCCGAGACGACCGAGCAGCGCGTACGCCAAGCCGTTCTCGACCTCGGCTACCGCCCCAACCGCAGTGCCCAGAACCTCCGCACGGCCAAGACCAGCACCGTCGGTGTGATCTCGGACTTCGTCGCGAGCGGACACTTCTCCAGCCAGATGCTCGCGGGCGCCTCAGAGGCGGCACTGCAGCGCGATCACCTGCTGGTGATCGGGGAGACCGGCGGCGATGCCGAGGTCGAACGGATGCTGATCGAGGAGATGATCGACCGGCAGGTCGACGGCATCGTCTACGTCACGCGGACCGGCCTCGAGATCCAGGTGCCGGAAAAGCTGGCCGGGACCCGCACGGTCCTCCTCAACTGCTTCGACCCGCACTCCCCCCTGCCGGCATTCGTGCCCGACGAGTTCGGCGGCGGACACACCGCCGCGGGCGTCCTGCTGGACGCCGGCGTGACCGGCGACATCCACGTGGTGGGCGAGATCCCTCCAGACACGTTCGCGGGGCCCGAGCGACTCGCCGGCATCAACGACCGCCTCGCGGATGTGGGTCGTGCCGTGGCGGGTGTCGTGCCGTGTCCGTGGGACGTGGCGGCAGCGTACGAAGCCACGCACGCGTGGTTGTCCACGGGGGCCAGACCGGGTGGTCTCATCTGCCTCAACGACCGTGTAGCGATGGGCGTCTACGAGGCGTTGGCCGAGCATGGCCTCGACGTTCCGAATGACGTCTCGGTGGTGTCGTTCGACGGCTCCGAGCTGGCCACCTGGCTGCGACCTCAGGTGATCTCGGTGGCCCTGCCATTCCTCGAGCTCGGGACGCAGGCGGTGCACGCACTGCTCGATCCCGGCGACTTCGCCCCGGGAGTGGTCCGGCTCCCGATGCCGTTGATGCCAGGCGGTTCGGTCCTGGCCTTCCCTCCGACGAAAGAGCAGCCTCATGTTTGACCTGGCCGACGACTGGGTGTGGGACTTCTGGGTGGCCGACGACGGCGCGTCGTACCACTTGTTCTTCCTCAAGGCACCGCGATCACTGGGCGACCCCGAGCTGCGCCACCGCAGCGCGTCGGTGGGCCATGCCGTGTCGGCCGACCTCACCTCCTGGACCCGGGTCGCGGATGCACTCGATCCCCAGCCGGCTCCGGCCTTCGACGACCTGGCGACCTGGACGGGTTGTGTGGTGCGGGCCGACGACGGCACCTGGCGGATGTTCACGACCGGACTGTCGGGCACTGAGGGAGGCATGGTCCAGCGGATCGGCGTCTCGACGTCGACAGACCTGATGGCCTGGCAGCGTGACCCGCGCCCGCTCGTCGAAGCCGACGGCCGGTGGTACGCGACCCGGGACAACGGCGCCGACGAGACCCACTGGCGCGACCCGTGGGTCTGCCGTGACGAGTCCGGCACCTGGCACCTCTACGCGACGGCGCGAGCCGCCGGGACCACCCAGGCCGTCGTGGCGCACGCGGTCTCCGACGATCTGCAGGCGTGGACGGTGAAGCCGCCACTCAGTGCCCCGAGCGAGCGCTTCGCCTGGGCCGAGGTGATCAGGCTGCACCAGCTCGACGGACGCTGGGTGATGCTGTTCTCGTGCCTGRCCGAGCACATGCCGCATGACCCGCCGGGTGCCGGCGGCGTGTGGGCCGTACCGGTCGACGGGCCGGGAGCCCCGGTCAACCTGGACCTCGCCACGCGGGTCACCGACGAGGAGCTCTACGTCGGCAAGCTGATCACCCTCCGCGACGGGTCAAGCCGGTTCCTGGCATTCCGCAATCTCGACAGCACCGGAGAGTTCCTCGGCGGAGTCACCGACCCGTTGCCTGTCGAGTGGCTCTCGGATGGGTCCGGGTTGCGCCTCGTCGAGAGTCAGCCGGCCTCCGCGTCGAGTGGCTGAGGCTCGACGTGAGCTGACGAGCTCGGGTGGACGCTGGTCAGACTCTCGTCGGGCGCACATAGTGGGAAGCCCAGAGAGTGGTGATCCCGGTGGACACGCTGGCAGACAACAAAGCACTGGTGAAACGCTTCTACGCCGAGCTTGACGCCGGCAACCTCGAGGCGATGGACGAGCTGGTCTCCCCCGACTTCGTCGACCACGACCCGCCTCCGATCCCGGGCCTGCCGCCCGGCAGAGACGGGCTCAAGGTCGCCTTCGAGGTGTTCTGGCGATCCACCCCCGGGACGCATGAGGTGCTCGACCAGGTGGCCGAGGGGGATCTGGTGGTGACGCGCATTCGCGCCCAGGGTCAGTTCGCCGAGGACATGGGCCCGATCCCGGCGAACGGTGGTGCCATGGATGTCACGGCGACCTCGGTCTACCGCGTGACCGACGGCTTGCTCACCGAGCACTGGGGCGAGGTCGACTCGCTGTCGCTGATGCAGCAGCTCGGCGTGGTCCCTGCGCCCGATCAGCCAGCGGGGGCCTGAGAGGGTCACTCTCAGTGACTCCCGGCGTCCCTCGGGGACTCGTACGCTGTTGAGATGGCAGCGAACGAACCACCCCTCGATGCTCGGGATGAGGTCCGCGCGCAGATCCGCGAGTTCCTCTCCACCCGCCGCGCTCGGATCACACCGGAGCAGGCCGGGCTCCCCGCGTACGGCGGGGACCGTCGGCGCGTAGCTGGCCTGCGGCGAGAAGAGGTCGCGGTGCTCGCCGGCGTCTCGCCGCAGTACTACATCCGCCTCGAGCGGGGTGACGCCACTGGCATCTCCGACAGCATCATCGATGGTGTCACTCACGCCCTGCAGCTCAACGACACCGAGCGCACTCACCTGCTCGACCTCCTCCGGACGGCGAACACACCTCGCCGGGCGCGGCGACGGAAGTCCGCTGTGCCGAAGCAGGTGCGGCCCAGCATCCAGCGGGTCCTGGACTCGATGCACAACACGCCCGCCATGGTGATGAGCGGTCGTCTCGACATCCTCGCTTCCAACACCCTCGGACGCGCGCTCTTCTCACCCGTCTTCGCCGATCAGCCAGGCGTCCCGAACACAGCGCTCTTCGTGTTCTTCAGTCCCGACGCCAAGGCGCTCTTCCGCGACTGGGACACCGTTGCCAACGACACGGTCGCCATCTTGCGGGCCGAGGCTGGACGAGACCCCCATGACCGTGACGTCTCTGACCTGGTCGGGCAGCTCTCCACGCGCAGTGACGATTTTCGCGTCCGCTGGGCCGCGCACGACGTTCGCGTCCACTCAGCCGGCGTCAAGCGGTTCCACCATCCAGTCGTGGGAGACCTTGAGCTCACGTATGACACGCTCCCCCTCGGGATCGACACCAGCTCAGGCTTTGTCGCGTACACCGCGGAGCCTGACTCGGCCTCGCAGGACGCCTTGGCGCTGCTCGCCAGCTGGGCTGCAAGCGACACCAGCGCTGCGCGGCCTGCCCAGGTGGACAGTCCCGACTCACAGTCCACATAGCCACAGCGGCCGCCATCGTCGATGGCGGCCGCTGTCAGCTGGTCAGGTCAGGCGGCGTACGAAGCGAGCAGCTCGTGGTGCTGCTTGGCGGCCAGGGCCAGGTCCTCGTCGGAGATACCGAACGCGGTTCCGTACAACGTGACCATCGGCTGGATGTCGAACTGGCACAGCCGCAGGGTTGCTTCCCAGTTGCTGAGGAGGCTCTCGAGCGAGGCCTGGTTCGGGCCCTCGAGGGTGTAGTGCTCGGCGGGTACGCCGGCGGTGACGGCGACGATCGCCTTCTTGCCGGACAGCTGCGACGACGAGCGGTCGACCGTGAATGCCCAGCCCAGGGTGAAGACCTCGTCCTGCCACTTCTTGAACAGCGGGGTGGTGTTGTACCAGAACACCGGGTGCTGGAAGACGATCACGTCGTGCTCGGCCAGCAGCGCCTGCTCGGCGGCGACATCGATCTGGAAGTCCGGGTAGGTCGCGTAGAGGTCGTGCACGGTGACGTGGGCCAGGTCGCGGACCGCGTCGACGAGTGCCGCGTTGGCCTTCGACTGGGAGAGATCAGGGTGACCGACGATGAGGAGAACCTTGGGCATGAGAAGCCTTTTCAGTGGTGGGTGATGGGTGAGATTGGTTGAGGGCATGCAGGTCCGAAGGCACGGCGACGCCGTCCTCTTCGGTTGCGTCCTGCTCAGGCGATGACGCGGCGTACGCCAGGCTGCCCCCAGTTCACGCGCCCTTGGGCGGGGCACCGACAACAGAACCAGTTGTCCCGCGGGCGCGGGAGTCCCTGTTGAGGGAGCCACTGACGGTGACCCCAACGAGCAGGACTCCCTGCGTCGTCCGGCTCCTGTTTCAGTGGAATCGAACCCCCACGCGATGAAGGAGCAGGCATGAAGGATGCACAACTCGGAGCACTCGCCGTTTCTCGTATCGGCCTTGGCGCCATGACGATGGCCGGCGTCTACACGTCGGAGGGGGCTCTCGACCACGGAGAGTCGATCCGTACGATTCAGCGCGCTCTCGAGCTGGGCGTCACGCACATCGACACGGCAGAGATCTACGGCCCGTACCTCAGCGAAGAGATCGTCGGTGAGGCGATCAAGGGCCGCCGCGACGAGGTCAAGATCGCCACGAAGTTCGGCCTCATCTCCCACGCAGGCGGCGGACCGGGCGTCATCGACAGCAGCGCCGCGAACGTGAAGACCGCCGTCGAGGGCTCCCTGAAGCGGCTCGGCACGGACCACATCGACCTCTACTACCAGCACCGGGTCGACCAGAACACACCCATCGAAGAGACCGCAGGAGCCGTTGCCGACCTCATTGGGGAAGGCAAGGTCCTCCACTTCGGACTCTCCGAAGCCGGACCTGCCACCATCCGGCGTGCGCACGCCGTGCAGCCGGTGAGCGCTCTCCAGACCGAGTACTCTCTGTGGACCCGGGACGTCGAAGACGAGATCCTCCCCCTCCTGCGCGAGCTGGGCATCGGGTTCGTCCCTTACTCGCCGCTCGGCCACGGTCTGCTGACCGGGCAGATCCGGAGCGTCGACGACTTCCCCGACGACGACTGGCGCAAGAGCAACCCGCGGTTCAGCGACGAGAACTTTCAGCGCAACCTCCGCATCGTCGATGAAGTCAGGGCCATCGGCGCCGAGATCGCCGCCACCCCGGCTCAGACCGCCCTCGCCTGGATCCTCACCCGAGGCGACGACATCGCGCCGATCCCCGGCACGCGTCGGGTCTCCCGCGTCGAGGAGAACACCGCCGCCGACAGCATCCGGCTCACCCCTGAGCAGGTGAAGCGGCTCGACGAGCTCGAACCGGCCGCCGGCGAGCGCCACAACGAGACCAACATGGCCTCGATCGACGCCTGACGAGAGCACCGGCGCATGCGGCCGAGCCCCGGACAGCAACTCGACGATTCAGCGATATCGGCAGTCTGACCGTGTCACGATCGTCGGATGACCGAGACCCCAAGCGCCGTCGCCGGTTGGTATCTGGATGCACAGGGAGAGATGCGCTACTGGGACGGCCAGGCGTGGACCGGGCATACCGCCAGCAACTACACGGATGCGCGTGAGCGAGGGGAATCCATCAGTCCGGTCATGGCCACGCCGGTCGTGCAAGCCATGACCAAGAAGCCATGGGCTCGTAGGTGGCAATTTTGGTTGGTCGTCGTCGTCGCGCTCTTGCTCGGCATCGGCGCGATCGGAAATGCCACGACTCCGGAACCCACCGATGATTCGCCCGGCCTGTCAGCTCACAAGGCGGATCCAGTTGAGGCATCCAGCGAACCGACGGCCACCGCTGAACCAACAGACCCGCCCACGCCGCTGCTCTTCATCACGGATCAGAAGGACGGCGATTCCTGGGAGGCATCAGATGGCACGGAGTATCGGCTCGGCCTCATCAACACGCCGGAACGAAACGAGCAATGCGGCGCCGAGGCAACTGCGTTCACGCGTCGGTTCCTCGAGGACGGATTTGCGGTCGATGCCTACGCGACCGACAGCTACGGGCGCAGCGTCGCCGAAGTGTTCGACAAGACCGGCAAGTCGCTCAATGTGGCGCTCGCGAAGAGCGGGCTCGGAGACGACCGATATCTCGACGAGTTCAGGCACGAGAACCCAGACCTGGCGGGGCGCCTCGATGACGCGCTCGCGTCAGCCGCCGCCGCCGATTGCAAGAAGGTCGTGGCACCAGTCCCGCTCGTCAGCAAGCCCAAGGCTCCGAAGCCTGCTGCCAATTGCATGACCGGTTACGACCCGTGTCTCCCCGTCGTCGCCGATCTCGACTGCGGAGAGATCGGCCACTCGGTCACCGTCACARGAAACGATCCATACCGCTTGGATCGGGACGGCGATGGGATCGGCTGCGACTAGCGGTCTGTCCGCTGCGGGCCGGAGGCCTGCAGACTTCGCGTCAGGCGATGCGCCTGATCGAGCAGAAGGCGACCGAGCTCAGGGCGGCGATCCTCACGGAACCGTGACTCGACACCCGTGAGGCTCAACGCCCACGCCGGTGTGCCGGTGGCGTCGAACACCGCAGCGGCCATGCCCCAGCTGCCCTCGACGATCAGCCCGGGGTTGGTCGCGTAGCCAACCCGACGCGTCTCCGCGACCCGGTCTCGGAGGCCGTCCGCGCTGTGAAGCTCTCCCCACGTCGATGTGAGATCGGCCCTCGCCAGGTAGGCCTCCTGCTCACGCTCCGGGAGGTGCGCCAGGATCACGAGCCCTGCGGACGCGACCCCGAGGGGGAATCGGATGCCTTCGTGCAGGACGTGCGAGCGCAACGGAAAGCTCCCGTCCTCCCGCAGCAGGCACACGGTCTCGTCGCCCCGCCGGGCGGAGAAGAACGCACTCTCGCCGGTGCCCGCCGCCAGGTCGTGGACGACCTCACGGGCGGGGTCCCTGACGTCGTAGCGCGGCGATGCCGTCGCGCCGAGGAGATAGAGCTCCGGGCCCAGGTGCCATGCGCCCGTCCCGTTGTCACGATCGACCAGGCCCTCCCGGGCCAAGGAGGTGAGCAGGCGGTGAGCCGTGGGCCTGGCCATCGCGATGTCGCGAGCCACGTCGGTGGTGGACACGCCGTGGGGCTCATGCGCGGCCACGCCTCGCAACAGATCACCGACCCGCGACACGACCTCGGGCCCTTGAGTACTCTTCGACACGCCTCCACCATAGCGTCCACTCACCGAACACCATGTGAGCAAATGTTCGCGCGGCGAGCAGTCTGACCCGTCACATTGACCCTGAGAACGTCGTCATGCGAGCGTTCGTCGAATGAACGGCAAGCAGAACGGTGAGACGGCGTACACGACCGCGGAGTCCCTCGACGGGCTCCTCCACGACGGCATGACGATCGCTGTCGGCGGATTCGGCCTGTGCGGGGTGCCGTTCGACCTGATCGAAGCGGTACGCGACTCCGGCGTGACAGACCTGACGATCGTCTCGAACAACATGGGTGTCGACGGCCTTGGACTCGGCCTGCTCCTGGAGAACCAGCAGGTGAGCAAGGTCATCGCGTCATACGTCGGCGAGAACAAGCTCTTCGCCCGCCAGTACCTCGAGGGAACGCTCGACGTCGAGTTCAACCCCCAGGGCACGCTCGCCGAAAGGTTGCGCGCAGGCGGTGCCGGCATACCCGCCTTCTACACCCGTACGGGTGTCGGCACGCAGGTCGCCGAGGGCAAGCCCACTGCCGAGTTCGACGGCATCACGTACGTCCAGGAGCGCGCGATTGCCGCCGACCTCTCCCTCGTGCACGCCCACACCGGCGACCGCCACGGCAACCTGACGTACAGGCTCGCGGCGCGGAACTTCAACCCGGTCGTCGCGACGTCAGGCCGTACGACCGTGGCCGAGGTCGAACATCTCGTGGACGCCGTCGACCCGGAGCGGGTCAACACGCCGGGTGTCTACGTCTCTCGCGTCGTCCAGGCGAAACCTCAGGACAAGCCCATCGAGCAGCGCACGACTCGTGCCCGCCAGACCGAAGGAGCCCCGGCATGACGTGGAGCAGGGACGAGATGGCAGCGATCGCAGCGCGCGAGCTGAAGGACGGCGACTACGTCAACCTCGGCATCGGCATCCCGACGCTCGTGGCGAACCACGTGCCCGAAGGCGTCTCGGTGACGCTGCAGTCGGAGAACGGCCTGCTCGGGATGGGCCCGTTCCCCTATGCGGGCGACGAAGATGCCGACCTCATCAACGCCGGCAAGCAGACCGTCACGCTCAACGAAGGCGGCAGCTACTTCGACTCGGCCGAGTCCTTCGCGATGATTCGCGGCGGGAAGGTCGACATCGCGGTTCTCGGCGCGTTGCAGGTGGCGGCCAACGGTGACCTCGCCAACTGGGCTGTGCCCGGAGCGCTCGTCAAGGGAATGGGCGGAGCCATGGACCTCGTGGCCGGCACGCGCCGCATTGTCGTGCTGACCGACCACGTCGCAAAGGATGGCAGTCCCAAGATCGTGAGCGCATGCACGCTGCCCCTCACCGGGCTCGGCGTGGTTGACCGCATCATCACCGACCGTGCGGTCATGGACGTCACGCCGGACGGGCTGGTGCTGCGACAGCTCGCGCCGGGAGAGACGCTTGAGTCCCTGCAGCAGATCACCGACGCCGACGTCAGGTCATGACGACCAGCTTCCCTGTCTAGGCTCAACGCCCCTGACCAGTTCCTCCACTGGTCGGGGGCCTTCCCGTTTCCTGGACGCAGCGAAAACTGGGCGCGATCACAGCCTCACCACAGGGTTGCGAGTGACCGTCGAGTCAGAGAACAGCACCCAGGAGGAACAGACATGGACAGATCAACAGCTGCACGCCTCGGCATCGCCGGCGCAGTGGCAGGCGCAGGACTGGCGGCCGGATGCATCGCGATGGCTTCAGCTGAGAGCACGGCCGACGCACCGACAAGCACGCAAGCCCACCCCGGCGGCCCCCGGGGTGACCGCGGCCAGATCGCCGAGGTCCTCGCCGAGGAGCTGGGTCTGAAGAAGGACGCGGTTCAGAAGGCGTTGGACGACGTACGCGACGAGCTCCGCCCCGACAAGCCAACGGACGGCAGCAGGCCCGCTCCCCCGACTGCGGCGGAGCGCACCGCGCATCAGGCGGCACTCGCCAAGGCTCTGGCGAAGGAGCTCGGAGTCTCCGAGGCCAAGGTCGAGGCCGCGCTGACGGTCGCGAACAAGCAGGCAGACGCTGACCGCCAGGAGCATCGCACGGACGCGCGGGCCGACTTGGTGACCCGGCTTGATGCCGCCGTCAAGGCGGGCACCCTGACCGAGGCCGACAAGACCTCTGTGCTGAAGGCGTTCGACGCCGAGCTCATCGGCGGCTTCGGCGGCGGTCTCGGCGGTCACGGCGGGGAAGGACAGGACTGACACTCCTCATCGAAAGCCCCGGCCCTCGACGCTTGTCGAGGGCCGGACTCCGTTCCTGCGAACCTCTTGCCGAGTCACTGCTTTACATATACCGTGCAGATGTCAAGTATAACCAGATTATACGCAGTCGACGAGAGCGAGATTCCCGTGGCGACGACCACCCAGCAGCAACCCGTCCTTGGCCTACCGGACCCCGGCGAGCGCGTCCCCCTCGTCGCTTGGCCGACCGTCGCTCTCTACGTGGGGACCCTGGGATTGTTCGCGGTGGAGATGTACGGCGCGCTGGCAGACGGATGGTCGCCGTGGATCACCGTGCCGATCGGCGCCGCGGTCACCTTCTTGATGTTCAGCGTCCTGCACGAATCAACGCATCACGCGATCAGCACGGACACCCGTCTGAACAACACCTTCGGCTACATCTCGGTGCCGTTCGTCGCGCCCTACGCGTCGTACCGGTTGCTCAAGTTCATCCACATCGAGCACCACCGCAACACCAACGAGCCCAAGTCCGTCGATCCCGACGCGTGGACGAGTGAGGGGCCGTGGTGGCAGCTTCCCTTCCGGTGGATGACCATCGAGGGCTGGTACTTCGTCTTCTACGTGCGCCGGATCTCGCAACGACCGCGCGGGGAGGTCATCGGTACCGTCGCGACGGCCGTGGGCGTCCTGGCTGCATTCGCCGGGCTGGTCGTGGCTGGGTATGGCGCCGAGCTGGTGGTCGCCTTCCTGATCCCGCAGCGCATTGGCATGGGCATCCTCGCGTGGTGGTTCGACTACCTGCCACACCATGGCTTGCCGTTCACCCAGCGGCAGGACAAGTACCGCGCCACGCGTGTGCGCGTGGGTGGCGAGTGGTGGGCGACGCCGCTGTTCGTCTACCAGAACTACCACTTGGTCCACCATCTCCACCCCAGCGTCCCGTTCTACCGGTATGTCCGTGCGTGGCGCCGCAACGAGCAGGCATACCTCGATCGCAACGCCGCCATCTCGACCGTCTTCGGCCGGTCACTCACGACGGCGGAGTACCGCACCTGGCGGCGACTGACGGACGACATCGGCCAGACGCAGACGCCTGACCGCGCGTCGGCGCAGCGGCCGGTCTTTCACCCGCTGCGGGTCCAGTCGGTCGAGCGCCTCACGGCCGACAGCCGTGCCATCACGTTCGACTTCCCCGCCGACCTCGCCCACGAGTACCGCTACGTCCAGGGGCAGCACATCACCCTGCGCGCCATGATCGACGGACAGGACGTCCGTCGCAGCTACTCGATCGTGGCACCGGTGTCCGACGGCAGCTTGCGGATCGCCGTCAAGCACCTGCCCGACGGGGTCTTCTCGACGTACGTGAACCACGAGCTCGAGGCCGGCGACATCCTCGACGTCATGACGCCGACGGGGCGCTTCCACACCGCACTCGATCCGAGCACCTCCCGGTCGTACGCCGCCGTGGCCGCAGGTTCCGGCATCACGCCGCTCATGTCGATCATCGCCACCACGCTCGAGGCCGAGCCGGACAGCACCTTCACGCTCGTGTACGGCAACAAGACGTCGGAGTCCACGATGTTCGGGCCAGAGCTGGGGGCCATGGGCGACCGGCTGACCGTCCACCACGTGCTGTCGCGCGAAGCCGGCGCCCCATTGCGCGGTCGCGTCACACCCGAGCTCGTTGACGAACTGGTCCCGCATCCCATCGACGCCTGGTTCCTCTGCGGACCGCAAGACCTGGTCGACGCGATGGAGGCGTCACTGAGCTCGCGAGAGACCCGTGTCTTGACCGAGGTGTTCCACACGGAGCCCGCGATCAGCTCCGTCGGGCTGGACGTGGAGAGCCAGGTGACCATCGCGGTCGATGGGATGGAGACGACGTTCGCCCTGCGATCGACCGGCGACACCATCCTGGACGCGGCGATGCAGCAAGGCATCGACCCGCCCTACTCCTGCGCCGGCGGCGCGTGCGGCACCTGCCGCGCCAAAGTCCTGCTCGGCCGGGCCGTCATGGACCAGAACCACGTGCTCAGCGACGAGGAGATCGAAACCGGATACATCCTCACCTGCCAGGCGCACCCGGTAAGCGAGGAGCTCCGGATCGACTACGACGCGTAGTCCGGCGGCCTGGAAATGTCAGCTGACCGCCGCGTGCATGGCGCGCGGCGGTCAGCTGCCTGGGCTCACAGGTCCGACTGAGCCAGCGCTCGTCCCTTCATCTTGAGGCCGAGTGCGACGACGCATCCGACGGCGAGCCAGATGAGGCCGACGGTCTTCGCGTTGCTGCTCGCGTTCCACAGGGCGTACAGCAAGACAGCCCCTCCGATCACCGGCGACACCAAGTGCGCGAAGTACTTTCGAGACTTGTTGCGGACGATGAAGTGCCTCAGCACACTCACGTGCAGAAGGACGTAGGCCGTCAGAGCACCGAATGTCACCAGGCTGGTCAGCAGTGCGATGTGCTCGACACCGAAAATTCCGATGACGATCGAGAGGGCAGCAATGAACAGCATTGCATTCGTCGGCACCTGCCGAGACGTGACCTTCGACAGGAACTTCGGGAGCTGCTTGTCACGCGCCATGCTGAAGAGCAGACGGGACGAGATCCCGTTCGAGGCGACGGTGTTGGCGAACAGCGCGATCATGGCCGCGACCAACGTCAGGACGACCTTGAACCAGTCCGCCATGATGTCACCGGTGATGTTGTAGAACGCGTTGTTGACAGCGTCGCCCTCGGCGAACTCCGTGCCCTTCGGCACGAACGCCGCGGCGAAGTAGACCTGAACGACGAACATCACGGTGACGGCCCAGAGCACGATCATCGTTGCGCGCGCGGTGGTCTTGCCACCTTCGACCGCCTCCTCGTTGAGGGTGGCGATCCCGTCGAACCCGACATAGCTGAGCGCAGCGATCGGGATCGCACCGAAAATCAGGTGCCACGAGAAGTCGTCCGGGTTGAAGATCGGCGCAAATGAGAACGAGCCCTGTCCTTGCGAGATCGCCACGATGGACCACCCGATGAACACGGCCAGAGTCACCATCTGGATGTAGAGAAAGATTCGGTTCATCCTGGCAGTGAAGTCAATGCCGAGAATGTTGATCGTGACGGACGCAAGGACGAAGAAGACAACCCACACCTCGCCAGGTATGCCGTCCACCAGTGTTGTCATGGCACTCGCCGCGAACACACAGAGCAGGGCGGGCAACAACAGGTAGTCCAGGAGAATCGCCCAGCCGCTGATGAAGCCGACGAAGTCGCCGATGCCGTTGCGGACGTATGAGTAGACAGAGCCGGCGATGGGGAACTCTGTCGCCATTTCCCTGTAGCTCACCGCGCTGAAGAACATCGCAATGGCCGCGACCACATACACCAGGACGACAGCGCCCGATGAGAAGTTGTAGACGATCCCGAAGACCGCGACCGGTGCGAGGGGAACCATGTAGATGAGGCCGTAGATCACGACATCAGCCAGCGACATCGATCGCTTGAGCTCTTGTTCGTAACCAAGCGCGTGAAGGGTGTCCTCGGCCTCGTGGCCTGGCCCATCAGCTGCGCGTCCTAGCTCGGTGGACATAGTGTGCTCGATTCTGAGAAGCGGCCCACGAAGGAGCCGAAGTTCCCATCACCGTAAATTTCGGCCCACTCGAATCCCATACGCAGATGTGCGTAATCGCGTCTACGCCGCCGGAGAACTACGTATGTCGACCGATGGTGCACATCCCCTCACATTCCTACTGTGACAGGAATCGGTCAAGAGGAGTCAGATGATGGCGCAGCGCACAACCACGGAGCGGGTAGCCGAGCTGGACACGGTGTTCAACCGCCGGTTCAACGCACGAGTCAGGGCTGACCTGACGAGCGAAGTCCTCGACGAGCTGCACCGCAATCCTCTCGGTCCGCACACCGACAAGGCGTCGCGAGTCAGGCGCGCCCTGGGCAGCATGGCGATCACCGGCAAGCAGCTCATCTTGTCCCTGGGCCCCGACGGGCCGTGGGCGATCGGCGTTGTCACCGTAGGAGCCCCGGGCAACCTGGTCGTCGATACCGACGACCACCACAGCTACGAGGACGCCATGCGCGTCATCTTCGCGAATCGCGCTGCACAGTTTGCCGACCCGGTCGGCACGGAAGGAACATCCCATGAGAACTGACACTGCTGGCCTCTTCGGCTACAGCAATACGCTGTCCGGCCGCGCCGGCGAGACCCTCTCATTCCACGTCAGCGCCGAAAACGTCGAACGATACCGCGCCGAGCTCGTACGTCTGCGCCACGGATTCACCGGCTCGGCCGGGCCGGGATTTCTCGAGGAACCAGTCCCCAGCTCGATCGACGGCGAGTACGTCGGGCAGGTCCAGACCTGCCAGCCCGGTTCGTACGTCGAGGTCAAACATGATGGCAAGCTCGCCGACTGCACCGAGACCTCGATCCGGGCGTACGTCTATCCCACCCTGCCTCGCAGCGAACGATCCGGGGAGTTCGGCGCCTACCACGTCTCTCAGAACTCGATGGTCAGCGACAGCCAGCTCCAGACGGTCCTGAGCACCACGGCCGCTGGTGAGATCGGGGGCTACTCGCTGGCCCTCGACGACGGGATCCCGACGTTTTCCTGGTTCACGGATGGGGCCTTCCAGACCCTCAAGCTGAATCACCATCTGCAGGACCACCAGTGGTACCTGCTCGAGGTGACGGCCTCCGCAGCGGGAGGTGCCGTCACGCTGTCCGCCTCCCCCATCGCCAACATCATGAACTGCAACGCGGAAGCGACTGCCGGACTCGACATCGACTTCGCGAGAAGCAGCGCAACCGATTTCGAACCGCGAGTCGGCGATCTCAGGATCGGCTCCTCTGCGCGCCGGGCGGGAAACCGTCTCCTCGCGCACGAGACGTTCAACGGCAAGATCGGCGGAGTACGGATCGATCGGTTGGGACCGGAGTCCGATCAGAAAACGTTGGGCGCCTGGCACTTCGGCGTCAGTCCGCGAGCCGACGGCCTCCTGCTCGACATCGTGGTCGACCGCTCTTCCAACGCCTTCCACGGGACGTGCGTCAATACGCCCACCCGAGGCGTGACGGGACCGCTGTTCCAGGGCTTCGTGACCGACTTCCGTCGGGTGCCGGACGAGTACGACGCCATTCACTTCCACGACGACGACATCACCGATGCAGACTGGCCGGCCTCTTTCTCCTTCGAGATCCCCGACAGCCTCCCCAGTGGTGTGTACGCGGCAAAGGTCAGCGCTCCGGGAGCGGAGCAATACATGCCGTTCTTCGTTCTGCCGTCCGAGCGCAAGAACCGCGTGGCCGTCCTCTTCAGCACCGCGACCTACCTGGCGTACTCGAACGATCGCATTGCCTTCGAGGCTGACCAGGCTGAGATCATCGTCAGCCACACCCCGATCGTCGATGCTCTCGATCTGGCGCTTCAGGACCACCCCGAGTTCGGTCGGTCCTGCTACGAGATCCACAACGACGGCTCCGGCGTCGTGTTCGGAAGCTCTCGTCGTCCGATCCTCACAATGCAGCCGACTCACCGCGCGTGGTTCCAGCACGGCGGCGCCTGGGGCCTGCCTGCCGACCTCTGCATCTCTCACTGGCTGGAACACGAGTCGGTCCCCTTCGATGCCATCACAGACCAGGACCTGGACCGCGAGGGCTATTCGCTGCTCGAGGGCTACGAGGTCGTCATCACCGGCGCCCATCCTGAGTACGTCACCAGATCCGAGATCGAATCGATCGATAAATACCTGGCGACAGGTGGCCGCCTGATGTACCTCGGAGGCAACGGATTCTTCGCCACCGTCTCCTTCGACCCCGACCATCCGCACGTCATGGAGCTGAGGCGCGCAGACGGCGGAACCCGTCCCCACCAGTCACCATTTGGCGACGCGCGCCACACGACGTCTGGCGAGAAGGCCGGCTTGTGGCGCAACAAGGGCCTGCCGCCGCAAAAGCTGGTCGGAGTCGGCTTCGCCGCGCAGGGATTCGATCGCTCCACCCACTATGAACGCCTTCAGGACAGCCACGACCCGATGGCGGCTTTCGTTTTCGACGGGATCGAGTCCGAGGAACTCATCGGCGGCTTCGGGATCATGGGCGGCGGGGCAGCGGGCGCCGAGATCGACTGCTATGACCCGTCCCTGGGCACAGCACCCGGGGCGCTGCTCCTGGCGACGTCCGGCCCCTTCTCCGACGGGTATCTGCTCGCTGCGGAAGAGGTGTACGAGACGTTGCCCGGGCTTGGCGGGACCGAGAATCCGCGCGTTCGTGCAGATATCGTCCTGTGCCCCATCGAGGGCGGAGGTGCGTACTTCTCCGTTGGATCCATCGCCTTCTCGGGATCTCTCTCGCACGACAGCTACGAGAACAACGTGGCTCGTATGACCGGCAACGTCCTCCACCGCTTTCTCCGCAAGGAACCGATCGACAACGTCGTTTGAACTCGTTTCGCAACGCATCAGCGGGCCGGGAGTAGAGTTGGTGCTCTCTCATCGCGACCCAGAGGTGGCTGTCTTGGACACTCCCCACAGTCGTGTGCTGGTGGAGGCAGCGTTTGCCGCTGGCTCATCTGACCCGGTTGACGCGGCGGAGTCCGTGCTCTCGATCCTTCGTCCGGCGATCCGCGATGAGGCCAGCAGCTTGATGATGTGGGACGAGTCAACCCACACCCACATCGCGATCGCCGCCAGCGGATACGACAACGAGACCCTCAAGACGCTCGGGGATGCCTATGCAGAGTCCGTGGCACACGCCTCCCTTCGCCGGAGCGGTCGAGCCACCCGCATCATCGACATGCCCAGCGACTATATGGACTCAGAGATCTACTACCGGGTGGCCGGCTCGGCGGGATTCGGAGATGGCATGTCCGTGTTCCTGTTCTCCGCAGCCCATGAGTACGTGGGCATGCTTCACATGTCGGCTGCCGCGCCGAACACGTTCGGCGACGAATCGGCAGAGCTCATCAACACCCTCCGACCGATCGTGTCGCACCTGTGCAACGCAGTGGCACCTCGGCACGTGATCCTCGCAGCACCCTCGTCCATGCGCGCGAGTCTCATGGACGACTCCGGGCGCGTGTGGCAGATCGAGGACTGTGAACCCTCACGTGTCGCAGAGTCAGACGGCTTCGACGGCGTGCTGGACAACTTCCTTCGGTCCCGGCTGTCGAGCACCCAGGGCGTCTGGCCTGTGGGCAATCACTGGGTCAGCGTCGACCTGACCCGCGCACATCATCCGTTCGATCGGACGAAGTCAGCTGCGATGATTCGCGAACGGCCAGCAGACCATCTCATGGGACTCTCGCCGCGAGAGCTGGACATCCTGCACGGGATGGCAATGGGTCATAGCAACCATCAAATCGCCGAAGACCGTTGGATCTCCCCACGCACCGTCACGACGCACGTCGAGCACATCCTCGAAAAGATGGACCAGCGATCGCGCGCGGGTGCCGTTTCGGCAGCTTCACGGCTCGGCCTACTTCGGTTCGGCGGCGAGGGCTCGTAATCGCTGGTGCGGCGCGTTCGGCGGCGCCGCCTCAGACGTTGAAGCGGAACTCGACGACGTCGCCGTCGGCCATGACGTAGTCCTTGCCCTCCATGCGCACCTTGCCGGCGGACTTGGCCGCCGCCATCGTGCCGGCCGCGACGAGATCGTCGAAGGACACGATCTCGGCCTTGATGAAGCCACGCTCGAAGTCGGTGTGGATGACGCCGGCSGCCTGCGGGGCGGTCGCACCCTTGGGGATCGTCCACGCGCGTGACTCCTTGGGGCCGGCGGTGAGGTACGTCTGCAGGCCGAGGGTGTCGAAGCCGACCCGTGCCAGTGCGTCGAGGCCGGGCTCGTCAACGCCCATGTCGGCGAGCATCTCGGCGCGCATCGCCTCGGCTTCTTCGTCGTCACCGAGCTCGACCAGCTCGGCCTCGGACTTGGCGTCGAGGAAGATCGCCTCGGCCGGCGCGACGATCTCGCGCATACGGGCCTTGAGGTCCTCGTCGTTGAGCTCGTCGGTGTCGCAGTTGAAGACGAACAGCTGGCGCTTGGCGCTCAGTAGGTGCAGGTCGCGGATCGCGTCGAGGTCGAGACCGGCCTGGAACGCACCCTTGCCACCCTCGAGCACGGCCTGGGCTTCCTTGGCGGCCTCGAACGCGGGGACGAGTGACTTGTCCTTGCGCGACTCCTTGTCGAGGCGCGGCAGCGCGTTCTCGAGGGTCTGCAGGTCGGCGAGGATCAGCTCGGTCGAGATCGTCTCGATGTCGTCGGCGGGCGACACCTTGCCGTCGACGTGCGTCACGTCCTCGTCGCGGAACACGCGGGTGACCTGGCAGATCGCGTCGGACTCACGGATGTGCGAGAGGAACTTGTTGCCGAGCCCCTCCCCCTCCGAGGCGCCGCGGACGATGCCGGCGATGTCGACGAACTGGACCGTCGCGGGAAGCTGACGCTCCGAGCCGAAGATCTCGGCGAGCTTGCCGAGCCGGTGGTCGGGCACGCCCACCACGCCGACGTTGGGCTCGATCGTCGCGAACGGGTAGTTCGCCGCGAGGACGTCGTTCTTGGTCAGTGCGTTGAAAAGGGTCGACTTGCCCGCGTTGGGGAGTCCGACGATGCCGATGCTGAGAGCCACGATCGACAAGCCTACGGGTTCAGGGGCAGTCGAGGCGAAACGCCCGTAGCTCCCGGTCGTACCAGTCGGACCTGAGGCCCAGATCGGTCATGCCCAGGCGCCGGCAGACCGCCTGCGACGGGACGTTGTCGCGGTGCGTCACGGCATACAGCTCAGGTATGTCCGACGCAAAGGCGCGGTCGACGAGGGCGCGCGCCGCCTCGGTGGCATAGCCGTTGCCCCACGCATCGGGGTGGAAGTGCCAGCCGATCTCCATGTCGTCGCGATCGACCCCCGCGCTGCTCGGGATCGGCACGAGCAAGGCCATGCCCACGGGGGTCTCAGCACCGTCTGGCACGGCCGCGAACATGCCCGCGACCGGGTGATCGCCTGCGCGCTGGGGGTAGCTGGCGATGCGCGCGACGGCCTCGTCGCGATGCGCCATGGGTACGCCCTGGCCGCTCCACCTCGCGACCTCGGGCCGGCGGAACAGGTCGAACAGGAAGTCGGCATCGTCAGCGATGAAGGGACGCAGCGTCAGGCGAGGAGTCTCGATCGTCGCGGGCACTCATCGTTTGTATCAGGCCCGGAAAGTCAAACGTCCCGTCAAACACCTCAGGCGTTCGATGGCTGTCAGGGAGCCGGCAAAGCGTCGGCTCATGATGAAAGGAAACACCAATGGCGCTCTTCATGGACGTCCACAACATCGAGGGCGGTGTGTCGGCCACCGACGTGGCCGGCGCCCACCAGGCGGATCTCGCGACCCAAGGCGCGTACGGGGTCAACTACCTCCGCTACTGGGTCGACGAGGAGGCGGGCAAGATCTTCTGCCTCGTCGAGTCGCCCGACGCCGAGACCGCGCACACGGTCCACCGTGAGGCTCATGGACTCGTCGCCGACGAGATCTACCCGGTCGGAGAATTCTCCTGATCACAGGGAAAAACTCCCGGAGGACGGCGGTGCGTGACAGGATCGCAAGTGACATGAGCACCGTCGTCCACCTCCTGGGCCGGCCCAGCATCACGCTGCCGTCGGGTGACTCCTACCAGTTCCGCAGCCGCAAGAGCTGGGCGATCCTGGCCTACCTGATCCTCAGCGACCAGCCGCCGAGCCGCAGCCAGCTCGCGGCGCTGCTGTTCGACCAGGCCGACGATCCCACGCGGGCACTTAGGTGGAGCCTCGCGGAGGTACGCCGCGGGCTGGGTGAGGGCGGTTCGGTCGACGGTGACCCCGTGGTGCTCGAGCTGCCGCCCGGCGCGATCGTCGATGTCGAGGTCGTGGCCCGCGGGTCGTGGCCCGACGCCGTGAGCCTGGCTGGCCTGGGCGCGGAGCTGCTCGAGGGCATGACGATGCGTGGCGCTGCGGCGTTCGAGACCTGGCTGCTCTCCAAGCAGCGCCATGTGGCCGCCGCTTCAGAGGCGATCCTCCACGAGGCGGCCCTGAGCTGCATGTCTAGGGGCGACCTAGACGTCGCGATCGACTACGCCGCGCGCGCCGCCGCCATGAGCCCGTACGACGAGAACCACCAGGTGTTGCTGATCCGCCTCTACCGCCTGTCCGGCGACGACGAACGCGCCACCCGCCAGTACGCCGCCTGCCGCGAGACGTTCCAGCGCGAGCTCGGCGTGGAGCCCAGCCTCGCCGTCGAGCAGGCGATGCGTGAGGCCTTGCCCGGCAACGAGACCGTCGCCAGCGACACGACGATCGACGCGCTCGTCGAGGCCGGCGCCGCCGCAGTGGCCGCCGGAGCCGTCATGGCCGGCGTGCAGTCCCTGCGTACGGCCGCCCGCTTCGCCGACGCGGCGGGCGCTGGACGACTCAGCGTGAGCTCCCGCCAGGTCCTCGGCGAGACGCTCATCCACTCGCTCGGCGGACTCGACGAGGAAGGCGTCGCGATGCTCCACGAGGCCAACGAGATCGCGATCGACCACGGCCTGGACGACGCGATCGCGCAGGCGCGGGCCGAGCTCGGCTACGTCGACTACCTTCGCGCACGCTACGACCGTGCAGAAGTCTGGCTCACCGAGGCATTGGAGTACGCGGACGGCTCCCCCGCCGTGACCGCGAAGGCCACGACCTATCTCGGCTGCGTCGAGTCCGACCGGGCCAGCTATCGCAGCTCCCTGCGTCTGCTCGACGATGCCGTCGTGCTGTCGAAGTCGGCCGGGACGCCTCGGATGGGCGCGTTCGCGCTCTCGATGCACGGCCGCGTCCATCTTCTGCGAGGAGAGCTCGATCTCGCGGCCAAGAGCCTCGACGCCTCGATTCGCCTCGCCGAACGCGATCATTGGCTGGCATTCCTGCCGTGGCCCCAGGCCCTGCTCGGAGAGGTGCTGGTGTGCCGTGGTGATGTCGGCGACGCCGCGGCCCTGCTCGACCAGGCTTTCGCCCGAGCCTGTCAGCTCGGCAACCCGTGCTGGGAAGGCATCGCTGCACGCGGTCTTGCCCTCGTCGCGCATGCGACCGGCGACACCGGTCACGCCTTCGACATCCTGGCCGACGCGCTGTCCCGCAGCGACCGGCTGGCCGACCCATACATCTGGCTGGGCGGATACATCCTCGACGTGCGGTGCAGGCTTGGCGTCGAGCACAGCCACGCGGACACTCCGCAGTGGGTCGAGGCGATGCAGAAGCTGACGGCACGGACCAACATGCGTGAGCTGGGCGTGAGGTCACTTCTGCACGGCGCGGCTCTCGGCAACGACGGCGATCTCGCCGCGGCGAGACTGCTCGCTGCTGACCTCGACAACCCAGCGCTGACGCAGCTGCTAGACCTCGTACGTTCGTAACCAGCCGGCTCGACACCTACCGCAATGACGACGAACAGGCCAGTGGGTCAACTACCGTCATAGACATGTCGCAGGCGGTGTCCCGCACACCCGCAGCCATGGCCCGGCGCGATCCGAGCGCCCGCCAGGCGATCGTCGTCGCCTGCCTGTCGATGGCCGTGGTGACCGGCCTCGACCTCACGGACGGCCACATCGGAGTGCTGTTCTCGGTCGGCTTCATCCTGATCTCCGTGACGGTGCCGCTGGCGGTCGACGTACGCTCCCTGTTCCCCGCAGGCGTCCTGCCACCGGCGCTGCTGATCGGCAGCCTCCTGCTGGTCTGCATGTTCGCCTCGTCGGCGATCCAGGTCGACGGTCTCGCCAAGGACGTCGGCCTGATCGGCCGCTTCATCGCGACCGTGATCGACCATGGTCTGATCCTGGTGATCGGCCACGGCCTCGCACTCGGCATCATCGCACTGCGCATCCTGGCCGACCGCGACCGCTGACCCGCCGAGGCCACGGCCGCGGGCGGCCTGCGCACCTCAACCAGCGGCCCTACGTCAGCCGTTGGCCTGGTCGATGAAGCACCAGCGCCACGCCTCGCCCGGCTCGAAGCTCCGGACCACCGGGTGGTTGGTGTCCTGATAGTGCTTCGTCGCGTGCTTGCCCACTGACGAGTCGCAGCAGCCCACGTGGCCACAGGCCATGCAGAGCCGCAGGTGGACCCAGTCGCCGCCCTCCTCGAGGCACTCCTCGCACCCCGTCGGCGTCGTCGGGTTGGGCAGGGCGCAGGCGTTGGCAAGGTGCTCACACGCCGCACCGGTGTCTGTCGGTCGCAGGTCCTCCTCGCGGTTCGCCGTCGTGTCGTCCTCGTACGCCACGTCGAGGATCGACTCCTCCACGTCGAGGGCGTTCATGACCTGCGCGAGCACGACCTGGTCCACGGTCCCCAGCTTGCGTATGCGCAGGAGCTCCTCCCGCTCGCGCTTGATCATCTCGCCGCGGATGCGGGAGTACTGCGCGCTCGGCGTCTCCGCCCCGCCGAGTCGCTCCCACACGGCGTTCGTACGATCGATGGCCCGCTCCCGCAGCCGGTGCATGACGGCGTCGGACACGCCGTCGTGGACCTCGGTGTCGAGGTAGGCCATGCCGGCGTCGGTGACCGACTGCAGCACCGTGGCTTCCTGGAGGTGGTCCTCCTGGACGTCCGGGCCTGGCACCTTGAGCCAGCGCACGAATGCCGGGATGGTCAGGCCCTGGATCAGCAGGGTGCCGACGGTCACGACGAACGCCATCAGCACCAGCACCTCGCGCTCGGGGGTGTCCTCCGGCAGCAGGAACACCGCGGCGAGCGTGACGACGCCGCGCATGCCAGTCCACGCGACGAGGAACGCCGCCTGCGGGGTTGGCCTCGCCTCGGCCTCGGCGATCCTCGGGATCATCCGCGGGAGGTAGGTCGCCGGGAAGACCCAGATGATGCGCAGCACGATGACCGCGACGAGCACCGCGATGCAGGACCAGGTGATGCGTGCCGTCGACAGGTCGCTGTTGCTCAGATCGTTGACGATCGACTTGATCTGCAGGCCGATCAGCAGGAAGACGGCGTTCTCCAGGACGTACGAGATCGTGGTCCAGTTGGTGCGCTCGAACAGCCGTGACGACGCGGACTGGATGCGCGGCGACTTGTGCCCGAGGATCACGCCGGCGACGACGACCGCCAGCACGCCCGACGGCTGCGAGTCCATGCCGGGGATGTGGATCTGCTCGGCCGGGAGGTACGCGATCCAGGGCGTGAGCAGGGAGACCGCGACGTCGGTGACGTCGTCCTGGATGTATTTGCGGATGTGCCCGATGACGAACGCCACGGCCAGGCCGATCAGCACGCCACCGATCGCCGAGACGAGGAACCCGCCAGCGATCTGCCACACGCTGACCGAGCCGGAGATCGCTGCGATCGAGGTCCGCAGCGTCACGATCGCGGTCGCGTCGTTGACCAGGCTCTCGCCCTCGAGGATCGTGATGACGCGGCGCGGCAGGCCGACCCGGCGCGCGATTGCGGTGGCCGCGACCGCGTCCGGCGGCGCCACGACGGCACCGAGCGCGAAGCCCACCGCGAGCTTCACGTCGAGCATCGCCCACACGACGAGCCCGACGCCGACCGTCGTGAACAGCACGAGCCCGACACTCAGCAGGGCAATGGGTCGCCGGTACGTCTGGAAGTCGATCAACGACGTGCGGATCGACGCGGCATACAGCAGCGGCGGCAGCAGGCCGATCAGCACGATCTCGGGCGTCAGCTCGAAGTCCGGCACGAACTCGAGATAGGACCCGACGATGCCCACGACGATCAGCACCAGCGGCGCCGACAGCTTCATCCGGCCGGCCGCGGCGCTGACCGCGACGACGATGGCCAGCAGGGTCACGAGCGTCAGGGCTGTGTGCACGCGTCCATTCTCCCAGTCCGGTCCAGCGGCTGGTCCCTGCGTTGCCGCACCCACGGGCCGGGCATACCGTGAAGGCACGTCAACGACTTCCGGGGGGAAGCCCATGCACGAGCTTGTCGCACACGTCCGTCCACGTCGCCGCATCGCTGCGGGTCTCGCCGCCGCGCTGACCGCCGGCACCCTGCTCGCGGTCTCGTCGAGCCCGCCGAGCAGCGCGAGCGCTACGCAATCGACGTCGTACGGCTATGGCGGCGCCGTGTCGTCCGTCGACGCGAATGCCAGCAAGATCGGGCTCGAGGTGCTCCGCAAGGGTGGCAACGCCGCCGATGCCGCGGTCGCCACAGCCTCGGCCCTCGGCGTGTCCGAGCCCTACAGCGCCGGCATCGGCGGAGGCGGCTACTTCGTCTACTACGACGCGCGCAGCCACAAGGTCAGCACGATCGACGGCCGCGAGACGGCGCCGGCCGGCATCGCGCACGACGCGTTCATCGACCCGGCGACCGGCAAGCCATACCGGTTCACGCCCGAGCTCGTCTCGTCCGGCGTCGCGGTCGGCGTGCCGGGCACGCTGGCGACCTGGGACTCGGCGCTCAAGCGGTTCGGCACGCGGTCCCTCGCACGTACGCTCGCACCATCGATCGAGCTGGCGCGCAAGGGGTTCGTCGTCGACGACACGTTCCGCAACCAGACGCTCGACAACAAGGCGCGGTTCGCCGCGTTCCCCGACACCGCCAAGCTGTTCCTCCCCGGCGGTGACGCCCCACAGGTGGGCACGACGTTCCGCAACCCCGAGCTCGCCGACACGCTGAGCCGGATCGCTGCGCGGGGCCCCCAGGCGTTCTACCAAGGGCCGCTCGCCGCCGAGATCGCCGACGTCGTGCAGCACCCGGCCAAGGACCCCGCCTCGGCACTGCCCGCACCGGCCGGGTCGATGACCACGGCGGACCTTGCGGCGTACCGCGTCAGGATGCAGGACCCGACGAAGGTGTCCTATCGCGGCCTCGATGTCTACGGCATGGCACCGTCGTCATCGGGTGGCACGTCCGTCGCCGAAGCGCTCAACATCCTAGAGAACTACGACCTCGGCAGTGGGCCCAGGCTCGCGCAGAGCCTGCACCTCTACCTCGAGGCATCGGCGCGGGCGTTCGCTGATCGCGGCGCATACGTCGGTGATCCCGCGTACGTCGACGTGCCGACGAAGACGCTGCTCAGCCAGTCGTTCGCCGACTCGCGGGCCTGCACGATCGACCCGGATCACGCGACACCCAAGCCAGTGAGCCCGGGCGCGTTGGCGGCGACCAGTTGCCAAACGTCCGAACAGACCGACCCTGGTGACACGGAGAACGTCTCGACGACGCACCTCTCGGTCGTGGACAGGTGGGGCAACGCGGCGGCGTACACCCTGACGATCGAGCAGACCGGCGGCTCGGCGATGACCGTGCCGGGGCGTGGCTTCCTGCTCAACAACGAGCTGACCGACTTCAGCGCGGTGTACGACCCGAAGGACCCCAACCGCATCGAGCCCGGCAAGCGCCCGCGCTCGTCGATGTCGCCGACGATCGTGCTCAAGGACGGCAAGGTCAAGTACGTCGTCGGGTCGCCCGGCGGCGCGACGATCATCACGACGGTGCTGCAGATCCTGCTCAACCGGGTCGACCTCGGCATGACGCTGCCCGAAGCCGTGGCAGCGCCTCGGGCTTCGCAGCGCAACGCTGCGGCGACACCTGCAGAGCCGGAGTTCATCGCGGCGTACAAGGACCTGCTCGCGCCCTACGGTCAGGTGCTCACGCCATCGGGCGACCAGTTCACCTCGGCTGCGGAGATCGGTGCGGCAGCGGCGATCGAGGTCGGCCCCGGCGGCAAGCTCACGGCGGCAGCGGAGCCCAAGCGCCGCGGCGGCGGCACAGCCTTGGTCGTACGCCCGTCACGCTAACCGCCGAGATTTGGATCGAGGTGCACCACCCGGAAGCCGTACGTGGTGCGACTCGATCCAAATCTCGGGGCGTCAGGCTTGGGCGGCGGCGATCTTCATGTCGCGGCGGAGCTCCGGCGGGAGCGCGAAGATCAAGCTCTCGTCGGCCGTGCGTACGGCCTGGGCGCCCGGGTGGCCTCGCTCGGCGAGGTAGCCCAGCACCTCCTGCACCAGGTCGTCCGGCACCGACGCGCCTGACGTGACGCCGACGGTCTCGACGCCGTCGAGCCAGCGCTCGTCGATCTCGGAGATGTCGTCGATGCGGTAGGACGCCTTGGCGCCGGCCTCGAGGGCGACCTCGACGAGGCGTACGGAGTTGGAGGAGTTGGCCGAGCCCACCACGATCACCAGATCGGCGTTCTTGGCGATCTCCTTGACCGCCACCTGGCGGTTCTGGGTGGCGTAGCAGATGTCGTCGCTGGGCGGGTCCTCCAGCTGCGGGAACTTCTCGCGCAACCGGCGTACGGTCTCCATCGTCTCGTCCACGCTGAGCGTGGTCTGCGACAGCCAGGACAGCCGAGTGCCCTCGGGGAACTCGAGATCGTCGACGTCGTCGGGAGTCTGGACGAGCGTGATGTGGTCGGGCGCCTCGCCGGCAGTGCCCTCGACCTCTTCGTGGCCCTCGTGCCCGATCAGCAGGATGCGGTAGCCCTCCTTGGCGAAGCGTCGCGCCTCGTGATGCACCTTGGTCACCAGCGGGCAGGTCGCGTCGATCGTCTTGAGGCTGCGCTCCGCCGCCTCGGTGTGCACCATCGGCGAGACGCCGTGCGCGGAGAAGACCACGGTCGCGCCCTCGGGAACCTCGTCGAGCTCCTCGACGAAGATCGCGCCGCGCTCGCGCAGGTTGTTGACGACGTGCTTGTTGTGCACGATCTCCTTGCGTACGTAGACCGGCGCGCCATAGAGGTCGAGCGCCTTCTCCACCGTGATCACGGCGCGGTCGACGCCGGCGCAGTAGCCGCGCGGGTCGGCCAGCAACACGCTGCCTCCGACGGGGGGCATGCCGAGCTCGATCGTGGAAGACATGTGGACGAGTCTAACGGTGTCGTCCGAAGACCCTAGGGTGTCGGTATGGCCCTGGAGACGACCGCGGACGCACCTGCGCCGCTGCGGCAGATCTCCCAGCTCATCGACGGCTACATCGGCCGGCTCGGCGCGGTCTGGGTCGAGGCCGAGATCGCACAGCTGACCCGCCGGCAGGGTGTCTGCTTCCTCACGCTGCGCGACCTGGTCGCCAAGATCTCGATCGATGCGACCTGCCACGCCAGCATCCTCGACGCCTCCCCCACACCGATCACCGAGGGCTCGCGGGTCATCGTCCACGCCAAGCCGTCCTTCTACCTCCCGCGCGGCCAGCTCGCCCTCGAGCTGCGCGAGATCCGGCCGCAGGGCGAGGGCCAGCTGCTGGCCCAGCTCGAGCGCCGCCGGCAGCTGTTGGCCGCCGAGCGCCTGTTCGACCCACGGTTCAAGAAGACCCTGCCGCTACTCCCCCGCGGCATCGGGCTGATCACCGGCAAGAACTCCGCCGCCGAGCGCGACGTCCTCGAGAACGCCCGGGTGCGCTGGCCCGACGTACGCTTCGTGGTCCGCCACGCGTTGATGCAGGGCAATGGCTCGGCGCTCGACGTCATGGGTTGCCTCAAGAATCTCGACTCGGACGCGTCGATCGACGTCATCGTCATCGCCCGGGGCGGCGGCTCGGTCGAGGACCTGCTGCCGTTCTCCGACGAGGCACTGATCCGCGCCGTCCACGCGTGCACCACGCCTGTCGTCAGCGCGATCGGCCACGAGCCCGACAGCCCGATCCTCGACCTGGTGGCCGACGTCCGCGCCTCGACGCCCACCGATGCCGCCAAGCGCATCGTGCCCGACGTCCGCGAGGAGCTGGCCGGCCTCGCGACGATGCGCCGGCGCTCGGCGCACGCGATCCGGGCGATCCTGGGCCGCGAGATCCAGGGCCTCGCCGCGATCCGATCACGCCCCGTCCTGGCCAGGCCCACGACCCTGGTCGACGCCGAGCAAAGCCTGATCCACGAGACCCGCGACCGGGCCCGGCGCTCGCTGGGCCACCGGCTCGACCGGGCACACGACGAGGTCGGCCACCACCTGGCCCGCGTACGCGCGCTGTCGCCGCTCGCGACCCTCGAGCGCGGCTATGCAGTGGCTCAGCTGCCCGACGGCACCGTCGTCACCTCGATCGACCAGGTCACGGTCGACGACGAGCTCACGGTGCGAGTGTCCGACGGCACCCTCGGCGTACGCACACAGACGAAGGAAGAGATGCCCCATGCCTGAAGCAGCACAGACTCCCGAGATCCCCTACGAGCAGGCCCGTGACGAGCTCATCTCCGTCGTGCAGAAGCTCGAGGTCGGCGGCACGAGCCTCGAGGAGTCCATCGCCCTGTGGGAGCGCGGCGAAGTGCTCGCCGGCATCTGCCAGCAGTGGCTCGACGGCGCCCGCAGCCGGCTCGCCGCCGCCGCTGGGATCGACGCGGAGGACGACTCCTCCGAGTGACGTCCGGGCCGGCGTCGCGCGGCCTATCATCATGACTCCACGCGAAGAGGGGGTCAGGCATGACGATCGACGCCCTCGACCTGTTCGGTGACCCGTCGATCCTCAAGGTCTCCGCCACCGACATCGCCTCGGCCGCCCAGTGCCCGCGCCACCTCGCCCTCAAGATCCGCCCCGACGTGAAGTCCCGCCGGTGGCGCCGCTCGTTCGGCTCCGAGAAGACGTTCGTCCTCGGCATCGTGACAGACCTCGTACGCGCAGCGCACTCGTCGGAATGGGCCCATGACCCGCAGCACCTCGCCGGCTGGATCGCCCAGGAGCTCGAGCGTCGCCGTGTCCACCGGCTCCTGCGCCCGTACGCGACGGTCGCGGTGACCAACATCCTCGAGGCGCACTGGGACATCGAGGACGACATCGGTCCCCTGCAGCTGTTCCAGAGCGACCCGACGATCGGCACGGTCGAGCGCACGCTGACGGTGTGGGGCCCGCTCTATCGCACGGAGGACGGCGTCCGCGAGGTCCGGCGCTACCGGCTCGGCGCGGCCCGCCCCGAGCCGACGCATGACGACCTGCTCTGGGCTCACACCGCTGCCCAGGTCGCTGCCGGTTTCGCGTCACGCGACACCCCCGTACGCATCAGGGTCGTCGAGATCGGGGCCGCCGACGGCAGCATCGCGGTGCTCTTCGACGGATCTCCCGACGACGCCGACGCTGCGTTCTCGGCCGAGGCGAAGCACATGGCCGGCAGCCTCGGCGATCTCGCACACCCCGCTCCGGGCCGCGAGTGCTCGAGCTGCAAGGTCGCCGGTGCGTGCGAGGCGCTGATCCCTGTGCCGGAGGTCCTGGGTCAGCCGATCAAGGGCTACGCATCGCGCTCCGTCGCACCGTCCGAGCTCGACCGCTATCAACGGTGCCCGGCGCAGTGGTTCCTGACCTCCGAGGCCAAGGTGCCACGCGACGCCGAGTACTCCGGTGCGCAGACCCGGGGTCTCCTGGTCCACACGTGGCTCGAGGTGGCGCACGCCCGAGGCGTGGGGTGCAGCGAAGACGACCTGCCGGAGCCCGGTGGCGACATCGGCCTCGCCGCGACGGTCATGGACGCCGCGGACTATGCGGTCGCCCATCCGTACCTCCGGCACCACGTCTCGAGCTGCCCGCTCGCCACTGACGGTGTCGAGTACGTCGCCAGCGAGACCGCGATCCACGGCTTCGACCATGACGCGGAGGTCATCGCCGTCACGAAGCCCGACCTCGTCTTCCGCGTCGGCGACCGGCTCGTGGCGCGCGAGGTCAAGACCACCGGCACCCTGCCGGCCGGCGGCGCCGACGAGGTCTACGCCGACAACCTCCAGGTGCCATTCCTGCTGTCGATGCTGGCCGCGGGCGTCGCCGAGGCGCACGGCTGCACCACCGCGACGGTCGAGGTCGAGATGCTGACGCCCGACGCCGGCGAGGTCCACGCGTGGGACCTCGAGGAGCCGGGACTCGTCGACGCGGTCAAGGCAGACGTCGCCGCCGCGGCTGGTGACTGGCACGTCGATGCGGAGTGGCGCACCCGACCCGGCGCGCACTGTGCGTGGTGTCCCGTACGCCAGTGGTGTCCCGACCGTCAGGTCTACGAGAACGCGGAGCTCGCATCAGCCGAGAGCACCCCTGCGCCTGTCGACGACGAGCCGGCGCCGTTCTAGGACGCCGACAGCGAGGTGATGTAGTCCTCGATCACGCGACGTGAGGGCGTACCGATGACCACCGTCGTGACGTCGCCGTCGCGGCGTACGTACGTCGTGCGGTCCTCAGGCCCCTTGCGCACGCTCCAGGTCTCACCGTCGATGTCGGCCGAGCCATCAGCCTTGCTGCCGTCCGCGAACCGTTCAACAGCGCGGCCGACGCTCACCTTGGACTGGTCGAGGCCGATGTAGTCCTCGTCATCGGTCAGGACGCCGAGGTGCCACCCCTCGATGTCATAGCTCGCCCGGTTGGCCTTCCAGCCCTTCGGCAGGCTCGACGGCGCGAGCACCTTGAAGTCCGCGACCGGCCTGACCTGGTCGACGATCGTGGCGTAGTCGACTGCGGGGGTGGGACTCTCGGGCTCCTGCGTGAAGAACTTCCCGAAGGCGTACAACCCGAGGACGATCAGCCCGATCACAGCGACCGACCGGACGATGTCACCCATCGCCGGATTGCCGCGGGTCGATCCTGGCGAGCTCATACCTCGACTTTACGGGGCGACATCCGCGCAAACTCGACCGGCCGCAGACGTCTACCGGCAGGTACGATGACCGCGTGAACAGCCTTCAGCCCGCCGCGCAGGCGCCCGACCGCAACCTCGCCCTCGACCTGGTCAGGGTGACGGAGGCCGGGGCCATGGCCGCCGGCCGCTGGGTGGGCCGCGGCGACAAGAACGGCGCCGACGGTGTCGCGGTCAACGCGATGCGCACCCTGATCAACACGGTGCAGATGAACGGCGTCGTCGTGATCGGCGAGGGCGAGAAGGACCACGCCCCCATGCTCTACAACGGCGAGCAGGTCGGCGACGGCACCGGACCCGAGTGCGATGTCGCGGTCGACCCGATCGACGGCACGACGCTGACCGCCAAGAGCCTCCCCAACGCCGTCTCGGTCATGGCCGTGGCGCCGCGCGGCGCGATGTACGACCCGTCGGCCGTGTTCTACATGGAGAAGCTCATCGTCGGCCCCGAGGCCGCCGATGTCGTCGACATCCGGCTGCCGGTCGCCGAGAACATCGCGTTGGTCGCCAAGGCCAAGGGCATCCGCAACAGCGACGTCACCGTGTGCGTCCTCGACCGGCCCCGCCACCAGGAGCTGGTCGACGAGATCCGCGCCGCGGGCGCTCGGATCAAGTTCATCATCGACGGCGACGTCGCCGGCGGCATCACCGCAGCCCGGCCAGACACCGGCGTCGACCTGCTGGTCGGCATCGGCGGCACCCCCGAGGGCATCATCACGGCGTGCGCCATCAAGGCGATCGGCGGGACGATCCAGGGCAAGCTGTGGCCGATCGACGACGACGAGCGCCAGCGCGCGATCGATGCCGGCCACGACCTCGATCGCGTGCTCTACACGAACGACCTGGTCGACGCCGACGACTGCTTCTTCGTCGCCACCGGCATCACCGACGGCGAGCTGATGGCGGGCGTTCGCTACGGCGCCGGCAAGGCCTACACCGAGTCGATCGTGATGCGCTCGCGCAGCGGCACGATCCGCAAGATCACGAGCGAGCACCAGCTCGCCAAGCTCAAGGCGTACTCCACCATCGACTACGAGTCCTGAGGCATGACCCGGTCCGGGGAACAGTTCGCGTCGCTGCCGTCGGGCATCGACATCTGCTACGAGACGTTCGGCAACCCCGAGCATCCGGCGATCCTGCTCGTCATGGGCCTGGGCGGCCCCATGGGCTGGTGGTCGGAGGACTTCTGCGAACGCCTCTCGAGCCGCGGCTACTTCGTCATCCGCTACGACAACCGCGACACCGGCCGCTCCACCAAGCTTCGCCACCACAAGGTCGGCAAGCTCGACCTCGTACGCGCGTTCGCCGGTAGGGGCAAGCCGCCGTACGGCATCGGTGACCTGGCCGAGGACGCGTTCGGCGTGCTCGACCACCTCGGCGTCGAACGCGTGCACCTCGTCGGGGTCTCGATGGGCGGCATGATCGTGCAGACCATGGCGATCGCCCGGCCCGAGCGCGCGATGTCGATGACCTCGATCATGTCGACGACCGGCAACCGCCGAGTCGGGTGGCAGCATCCGCGCATCCTCCCGACGCTGYTCTCGTCGGCCGGATCGACCCGAGACTCGTACGTCGAACGGTCGCTGCGCACGTCGGCGATCCTCGGCTCGCCGGCGTTCCCGGGCGACGAGGAGCTGGCACGGGCGCGGGCGTACGAGACGTACGACCGCGGTTGGACGGCGAGCGGGGTGACGCGGCACATGCTGGCGGTGCTGGCGCAGCCCGACCGCACCAAGGACCTGGCAAAGCTCGACCTGCCGGTGACGGTGATCCACGGGCTCAACGATCCGCTGGTCCACCGCTCCGGCGGCAAGGCCGTGGCCAACGCCGTCCCGGGTGCGGAGCACATCGAGATCGCGGGCCTGGGGCACGACCTGCCGGTGCAGCTCTATGACACGTACGTCGACGCGATCGTGCGTACGGCCGAACGCTCCGTCTCGCACTGACTCCGCACTTGCGGCTCTTTTCGCTCTGCGTTGCCGCAGTTGATGCTCTAGAGTGCGAGGCATGTCGCACGTACGGATCTCCGATGCTGCCCGATTCYTCGGTGTCAGCGATGACACGGTCCGCCGATGGGTCAGCGCCGGCAGCTTGACGTCTGTGACGGACGCGGCCGGCCGCATGGCGATCGAGGGCCGCGAGCTCGCGAAGTTCGCGAAGGAGCAGGCGGGCGCCGCCCACGAGACCGGATCGGCGAGCTCGGCGCGCAACCGGTTCGTCGGGCTGGTCACTGCGGTCAAGGCCGACACCGTGATGGCCCAGGTGGAGATGCAGTGCGGGCCGTTCCGCGTCGTGTCGCTGATGAGCAGCGAGGCGGTCGACGAGCTCGGGCTGGAGCCTGGGTCTGTTGCGGTCGCGGTCATCAAGTCGACCAACGTCATCATCGAGTCGCTGGAGAGTGCCCCGTGAGGCGGCTGGCGGTGCTGGCGCTGTTGCTGTCGACCCTCTCGGCCTGCGGCTCGGATGCTTCATCCGACAAGGCCACGATCACGGTGTTCGCGGCGGCCTCGCTCAAGGGCGCATTCACCGAGATCGGCAAGGAGTACGAGGCCGAGCACGACGGGGTCAGTGTGAAGTTCAACTTCGCCGGCTCCTCCGACCTCGTGGCGCAGCTCCAGCAAGGTGCGAGCGCCGATGTGCTCGCCACCGCGGACGACGCCACGATGAAGAAGGCCACCGACGACGATCTGGTCGCGGTGCTGGACAAGCTGGGGACCAACACGCTCGAGATCGCGACGCCGCCGGGCAACCCGGCACACGTCGACTCGCTCGCCGATCTGGCCGATCCCGACCTTAAGGTCGTCGTGTGCGCGCCGGAGGTGCCGTGCGGCGCGGCGGCCCGTCAGGTCGAGAAGGCCGCCGGCGTCGTCATCAAGCCGGTCAGCGAGGAGCAGTCGGTGACCGACGTGCTCGGCAAGGTCATCTCGGGCGAAGCCGATGCGGGCCTGGTCTACGTCACCGACGTCAAGGCTGCCGGTGACCAGGTCCACGGCGTGCCGTTCCCCGAGTCCGCCAAGGCGGTCAACAGCTATCCGATCGCCGTCTTGTCGCACAGCACGCATCAGGCCACCGCGGGTGACTTCATGGACTTCGTCACCGGCATGAGGGGACAGTCCATCCTCGGCGCCGCCGGGTTCGGCAAGCGCTGACATGACGACGACGCAGCAGTCCGGCGTACCCCGGTGGGTCTTCCTGCCAGCGACGGTCGGTGCCGCGTTCATCGTGCTCCCCCTCGTCGCGCTGGCGACGCGGGTCGAGTGGGGTGACTTCTTCTCGCTGATCACGTCGGACTCGTCGCGCGCGGCGCTGTGGCTGAGCCTGCGTACGTCCGCCGCGAGCACGCTGCTGTGTCTCCTCCTGGGCGTGCCGATGGCGCTGACCCTCGCGCGCACGACCTTCCGGGGACAGTCGCTGCTGCGATCGGTCGTGCTTCTGCCGCTCGTGCTGCCGCCCGTCGTCGGAGGCATCGCGCTGCTCTACACGTTCGGGCGCAAGGGACTGCTCGGCGAGACGATCGACGTGCTCGGGCTGCAGATCGCGTTCTCGACCACGGCGGTCGTCATCGCGCAGACGTTCGTCGCGTTGCCGTTCATGGTCGTGAGCCTCGAAGGCACGCTGCGAACGGCCGGTGAGCGGTACGAGGTGGTGGCCGCGACGCTCGGCGCGCGTCCCACGACGGTCCTGCGACGGGTCACCCTCCCGCTCGTGCTGCCGGGGCTGGCGGCTGGAGCCGTGCTGTCGTTCGCGCGGGCGCTGGGCGAGTTCGGCGCGACGATCACGTTCGCCGGCAGCCTCGAAGGGGTGACCCGGACGCTCCCCCTCGAGATCTACCTGCAGCGTGAGTCCGACCCGGATGCTGCGGTCGCGCTGTCCTTGGTCCTGGTGGTCGTAGCCGTCCTGGTCATCGGGCTGGTGCGTGGTTCGAGGAGCAACGCACTGTGAGCCTCCGCATCGATGCAACGATCCGTGACCGCGACGTCGATGTCTCGCTCAAGGTCGCGCCGGGTGAGGTCGTGGCGATTCTCGGACCCAACGGCGCCGGCAAGTCGACCGTGCTCAACGCCATCGCGGGGGTCCTCCGCCCCGACACCGGCCGGGCCACCCTCGATGACGATGTCCTGTTCGACCTCGCCACCGGCACCTGGCAACCTGCGTACGCCCGCAGGACGGCGCTGCTCGCGCAGGACCCGTTGCTGTTCCCGCACCTCAGCGTCGTCGACAACGTCGCGTTCGGTCCGCGCAGCGCCGGGCGTACGCGGTCGCAATCACGGGCCGACGCCGCGACCTGGCTGGACGCGGTCGACGCTGCGGAGCTCGAAGACCGCCGGCCCTCTGAGCTCTCGGGTGGCCAGGCGCAGCGGATCGCCGTCGCCAGAGCACTGGCCGCCGAGCCCCGCCTCCTGCTGCTCGACGAGCCGATGGCCGCCCTCGACGTCACGGTCGTCCCGGCGATGCGCCAGGTGCTCAAGCGGGTCCTCGCGGGTCGTAGCGCGATCATCGTGACGCACGACGTGCTCGACGCGCTGCTGCTCGCCGACCGCGTCGTCGTCATGGAGGGTGGGCGGATCGTGGAGGAGGGTCCGACCCGAGAGGTGCTCGAGCGGCCGCGAAGCACGTTCGGCGCCGGCATCGCCGGACTCAACCTGATGCGCGGACGCTCGGCGGGCGGCGCCGTACGTACGCCGTCGGGGTCGACGGTCGCCGGCCTCTCGGACGTACCGGTGCCGGACGGCAGCGAAGCCGTCGCGGTGTTCAACCCGAGCGCGGTCGGCGTGTACGTCGAACCGCCGGCAGGCAGCCCTCGCAATGTGTTCGCGTCGACGATCCGCGAGCTTGAGCCGCGGGGCGCACAGGTGCGCGTACGCACCGACGAGCTCAGCGCCGATGTCACCCTGCCGGTCGTCGCCGAGCTCCGCCTCATGCCGGGCAAGGACGTGTTCCTGGTCGTCAAGGCCAGCGAAGTCACGATCTACCCCGCCTGACTCCTAGGCTGGTCCCCATGACCGGGCCGACCCTGCGGCGTCGCGATGACGGCGCGCTCGAGCTGCGGGTCAACGGCGTGTTCGTGATGGACGACGTCGAGACGTCGTCGGAGCAGGCCCTCGCGCGTACGGTCCTCGACCTCGGCGCGCGGGACGTCCTGATCGGTGGCCTGGGACTCGGCTACACGCTTCGCGCTCTCCTGACATCGCCGCAGGTCACCGAGGTCGTGGTCGCCGAGCTACACCCCGAGATCGTCGGCTGGATGCGCGACGGCACGATCCCCGGCGCCGACCTGCTGGCCGACGTACGGACGCAGATCGTGGTCGGCGACGTGCGCGATGTGGTCGCGGCGCAGGCCCCGGCGTCACTCGACGCGATCGCGCTCGACGTCGACAACGGGCCGGATTTCCTCGTGCACGACGCCAATGCCGCGGTGTACGGCACCGACTTCGTCGAGGTGTGTAGGTCCCGGCTCCGGCCCGGCGGACACCTGTGCGTCTGGTCCATGAACGACTCCGAGCAGCTGCGCCGGGCGATGGGCGACCACCTGACCGACGTACGGACCGAAGCCGTAGACGTACGACTGCAGGGAAGGGACGAGCGCTACTGGATCGTCTCCGGCACTCGGCGCGACGACGCCGCCGCGGGCGACTAACGTTCCAGACATGGAGTCGCTGAGTCGCATCGAGTTCGTCACCGCCTGCCGCACCGCCTTCGAGCTCGCGAGCTCGCCGGAGGTCGCCGAGTCCTGGGACACGGAGAGCGCCTGCGCCGGTATGACGGTCGGTGGGCTCACGGCGCACCTGCTGGCCCAGGCGAAGCACGCGGCGCGGTTCCTGGCGCAACCGCCGACGACCGACGACCCGATCCCCGTGCTCGACCACTACGCCGGCGCTGCGTGGGTGACCGCAGAGCCCGAGGACGAGGCCAACACCTCGATTCGTGACGAGGGCAACGCGGCGGCGGAGGCTGGGCGCGCCGCAGTGCTGGCCGAGGTCGAGCCCTTGATCGGGCAGCTTCCGGACCTGTTGCGCACGCCGCGCGATCCCGACACGATCTTCATCCCATGGCAGGGCTGGGCTCTGACGACCGACGACTTCCTCGTGACCCGGTCGATGGAGCTCATGGTCCACTCCGACGACCTCGCCGCGAGCGTGGGGTTGCCGACGCCTGACTTCCCGGACAACGTTGCGGCGCACGTCGTCGACCTGCTCGGTGGCGTCGCCGTACGCCGTCACGGTCAGGCCGCCGTGGTCCGCGCGCTGAGCCGACCACAGCGCGCACCGGCGTCGATCTCGGCCTTCTGACGTACGACGACGTCCTGCCGGACGCCCGCCCGGACCGCAGCGATATCGTCGGAAGCATGACCGAATACCGCATCGAGCACGACACCATGGGCGAGGTCCGCGTCCCCGCCGACGCCCTCTGGCGAGCCCAGACCCAGCGCGCCGTCGAGAACTTCCCGATCTCCGGCACCCCGATCGAGCCCGCGCAGATCCGCGCCCTGGCCCAGATCAAGGCCGCGTGCGCCAAGGCCAACGCCGAGCTCGGCATCCTCGACCAAGACATTGCCGACGCGATCGTCGCTGCCGCCGACGAGGTCGCCTCCGGAGCGCACGACGCGCAGTTCCCGATCGACGTCTTCCAGACCGGCTCGGGCACGTCCAGCAACATGAACACCAATGAAGTCCTCGCGACGCTCGCCACGAAGTCGCTCGGCAAGGACGTCCACCCCAACGACCACGTCAACGCCAGCCAGTCGTCCAACGACGTCTTCCCGACGTCGATCCACGTCGCAGCGACCGCCTCGGCGACCAACGAGCTGATCCCCGCGCTCGACCACCTGGCCGCCTCGCTGGAGGCCAAGGCCAAGGAGTTCGCCGGCGTCGTCAAGTCCGGGCGTACGCATCTCATGGACGCCACTCCGGTCACGCTGGGCCAGGAGTTCGGCGGCTACGCGGCACAGATCCGCCGCGGCATCGAGCGGGTCGAGTCCTCCCTCGGCCGTACGGCCGAAGTCCCGCTCGGCGGCACGGCAGTCGGCACCGGCATCAACACCCCGATCGGCTTCCCGCAGCGCGTCATCGAGATCCTCGCCGAGAACACCGGCCTGCCGATCACCGAGGCGACGGACCACTTCGAGGCCCAGAGCGCCCGCGACGGCCTGGTCGAGATGTCCGGCCAGCTCCGTACGATCGCGGTCAGCCTCACCAAGATCTGCAACGACCTGCGCTGGATGGGCTCCGGTCCACGCACGGGGCTCGGCGAGATCGCCCTGCCCGACCTGCAGCCCGGCTCGAGCATCATGCCCGGCAAGGTCAACCCGGTCCTGCCCGAGGCGACGCTGATGGTCGCCGCCCAGGTCATCGGCAACGACGCGACGATCGCGACCGCCGGTGCGTCCGGCTCGTTCGAGCTCAACGTCATGCTGCCGGTCATCGGCCGCAACATCCTCGAGTCGATGCGTCTGCTCGGCAACGCGTCGCGGGTGCTCGCCGACCGCTGCATCGACGGCATCACGGCCAACGAGGAGCGCTGCCTCGAGCTTGCCGAGTCGTCGCCGTCGGTCGTCACGCCGCTCAACCGGTTCATCGGCTACGAGAACGCCGCCAAGGTCGCCAAGACGTCGGTCAAGGAGAAGAAGACGATCCGCCAGGTCGTCGTCGAGATGGGCTTCGTCGAGCGCGGCGAGATCAGCGAGGCGGACCTGGACAAGGCGCTCGACGTCATGTCCATGACCCACCCCTGACCCACCCCCGCTGACGCGTGGGTTGCGCCCGCTCACGCGTGGGTTACGCCCGCTCACGCGTGGGTTGCGTCCGCCGAAGCTGGGGGTCCCCCACGAGCTCCGCGAGTAGGGACGGTTACGTGCCGCCGTAACCCACGCCTCACCCGGCGCAAGCCACGCCTCACCGGGCGCAAGCCACGCCTCACCGGGCGCAAGCCACGCCTCACCCGGCGCAAGCCACGCCTCACCGGGCGTAAGCCACGCGTCAGCGGCGTTTGGCTAGGACGTAGCCGTCGCGGTCGTAGATCAGCTCGTACGTCCCACCGTGGGCTTCCTCGGCGTACGACACGACGTCCACGGGTGAGCCGATGCCGGCACCGGCGTCGAACAGGACGTACGCCGGCCGGACCCGCTTGCCGATCGAGCCCCACCAGTAGACCGTGTGGTCCGTAACGAGGTGGCTCATCATCGCGATGTCGGTCTCGACCGTCGCACCGTCGGGCACCTGCGCGATCACCGCATGTGCGGCAGCGGCTCGCGGCTGCTCGTCGTACGTCTCGGAGTCGAGCAGCGTCGACAGCGGCGAGTTGACCAGCGTGAACGCCGTGACGACGACCGCCGCGACGGTCGCCCAACGGAGCACCGGCCACCGCCGCATCGCGTCGATCATCGCGATGAACACGATCGGCATCAGTAGCAGCGAGTAGTGCCACTCGGTGCCCCAGTAGTACGCGTTGTCGCCCGCAAAGCGCCACGCGAACGTCGGCAGCACCACCAGCAGCCACGGCGACGCCAGCGCGGCGAGCCCGGTGATGCCGACGGTCAACGCGACGGTCGCGAGCTTGCGGCCGGGCTCGTCGAACAGCGTCGCGAGGATCCCGCGGTCACCGCCGAGCGACGAGGTGTACGCATACGAGTCACCGGGGTTGAACGCCGGCACGATGACCAGCACGATGAACGCCATCGCGACCAGGCCGATCCCCGCGAGCTGGACGCCGCGACGCCGCTCCCCCGCGAGCCAAAGGACCCCGCCGATGACCGCAACGGTCAGGCCGAGGTCCTCCTTGACCAGCAGCAGCGGCAACGACCACAGGACGACAGCACCGAAGCGCCGGTCGACGTATGCCGCACCGGCGAGCGCCAGCAGCGGCGCCCCGAAGGCAACCTCGTGGAACTCGGCCTCGACGCCGGACTGCAGCCCGAACGACAGCCCGTACGCCAGGCCGATCGTCGCGCCGGTCAGGGTGCCGAGGTGTCGCATCGCCACCAGCGCGATCACCGCGACCGAGATCGTGATCAGCACGACCTGCGCCAAGGCGATGGTCTGCGCCGACGGGAAGACCCGGTAGAACGGGGCGATCAGGGCGTCGATCGGCGAGAAGTGGTCGCCGAGGATGTTGAAGCCTGGGCCCTTGATGTCGACGATCGGCGCGCCGGGCCGCGCATACCCCTTGACCGCCTGCTCGAAGATCGCGTGGTCCCACGACGAGATCGTGAAGCGCCGAAAGCGCATCAGCGTCAGCACGCCGTATGCCGTGCCGGCCGCGAGGGCGATCAGCCCAGCGATGATCCGCTGGGCGCGAGTCGAGGTCATCGCTCGAGTGTGAGGTTCTCACCCGTCTCGGGGTCGAACACGTGCACCTTCTGGCGCGGTATGACGACCCGGATCGACATGCCGGGACGCAAGGTGCTCTCGGGGGCGAGCTCGGCGACCAGGAAGTTCTGGAAGAGGTCGAACTCCAGCAGGTCCTCAACCTCGTTGAGCAGGTCCTCGACCTCGGGCGCGATGTCATAGCCGAGGTAGGCGAACTGGCTGCTGCCACGCCACTCCACGTCGTCGATGCGGGTCGTGAAGTCGACCCGGTCGGTGACGGCCTGACCGCCCTGACCCGATGCGTCGTAGCAGTGCTCGGGGCGGATGCCAGCGACGACGACACCGCGGTCACCGATGCGCTCCAGCAGGTTGTCGTCCAGCAGCATCGTGGCCAGCGGCATGACCAGCTGGCGCCCCATGGGGAACGCCGGGACGAGGTTCATCGGCGGCGAGCCGAGGTAGCCGGCGACGAACATGTCCGCGGGCCGCTCGTAGAGATCGCGTGGGGTGCCGACCTGGTGGATGAATCCCTGGTGCATCACCGCGACACGATCGGCGGTACTGAGGGCCTCGGCGACGTCGTTGGTCGTGAAGATCGACGTGCGCTGGTTCTCCTGCTGCCATTGGTGGGTGACCGAGCGCACCTGCGTGCGTACGCGCTCGGACTGCTGCGAGAACGGCGCATCGAGCAGGTACGCCTTGGCGTCGCGCACGAGCGACCGACCGAGCGCAACCCGCTGGCGCTGCGCGTCGTCGAGCTCGGCCGGCTTGAGGTCGAGCAGCTCGCCGAGTGCGAGGAACTCGGCAACCGCGTTGATGCGCTCCGACAGCTCCCTGCGGTCGTAGCCACGACGCAGCGTCGCGGCGAACGCCAGGTTGTCGAACACATCGAGGTGCGGGTGCAGGGCGAAGTCCTGGAACACCATCGCCAGGTCGCGGCGGCGCGGGCCGGCGGCGTTGACCACGACGTCATCGATCAGGATGTCGCCGGACGTGTGGTCCTCGAGCCCGATCAGCGTGCGCAGCAGCAGGCTCTTGCCGGCGCCCGACGGACCCGTGATCGCGAGCGTCTCGCCCGACGGGACCGTGAGGCTGATGTCATCGAGCAGCGGGCGATCGCCGTTCGCGGCCGTCGTGAGGTTGCGGACTTCGATCGAGGTCATCGGTACGACCTTCCCAGGAGTTGAGTGATCCGGCGCGGGAACACGAGCAGCAGCAGAACGACCGGCGCGAGCCACAGGAGGCCCGCGGCCGCGACCGCGGAGCTCGAGGTCTCGAGCTGGCCGGTGGCGAGCATCAGGGTCGCCGGCAGCGGGCGCGAGTCGTCGTCGGCCGAGAGCGCAGCACCGAGGACGAAGTCGTTGCAGCCGGCCACGAACACCAGCAGGGTCGCCACGACAACCCCCGGCACCACGTTGGGCACCGCAAAACGTACGAATGCCTGCGACCACGTCGCACCGTCGGCGCGCACGGACTCGCGCAGCGACCACGGCACGTCGCGGAAGACCGTGACGCACAACCAGATCGCCAGCGGCAGGGTGAGGACGAGTGCAGGTGGTACGAGTGACATCCGGGTGCCGAAACGGTCCCATGCGATGACCTGGTCGGTGATCGGTCCGGCCAGGGCGAGCACCGGCAGCAACAGCGCCCCGGCGACCAGTCCGTACACGAACCGTCGGCCATGGACCGGCAGCCGCACCAACGCGTACGCAGCGGCGACCGCGAGTGGCATGGTCACCACGGTGGCGATGCCGGCGACGAACAGCGACGTCTGTGCGGCGTCCTGGAGGATCTGGGAGTGCAGCGCGCCGTCGAACGCGTCCCAGCTGACGTCCCTCGGCCACACCGTGCGCGCCGTCGTGCCTTGCGGCGCCGCGGCGACGGAGAACGTCCACAGCAGCGGGACCAGGGTGAACGCAGCAAACAGCTCGACGCCGATGAGCGCCCAGATCGACACCGGCCGGCGGGTGTCGGCGAACAGGATGCCGGCGGCGCTGGTCGCCATCAGGACGACCGCAAGGGCGAGCCACAGCCACACGTCGGGTCGCGAAACGCGGAAGATGGCGTAGTTGGCGAGGGCGAACCCGAGGACGAAGGCGGTGCCCGACGCCCAGAGGCGCGAGCGGACGGAAGGCGTCACACGACCCTCCTCACGCGGAACAGCGGGACCATGATCGCGGCCATCAACAGCACGAGGACCAGCAGGACCACCGACATCGCGGCACCGAGACCCAGCTCCAGCGACGAGAACGTGGTGTTCCAGACCAGCAGCGGTGCCGTGCGGATCGAGGCTCCCGGCTCGTCGACCAGCAGCGGCCCCTCGAGGATCCGGAAGGTGTCGAGCGCCCGATAGGTCGTCGCGACTGCGATCGCCGGCCCCATCGCGGGCAGCACGACCCGGCGGGACCGTTGCCAGGCAGTGGCGCCGTCGGCGGTCGCAGCGGCCAGCAGCGAGGTCGGCACGCGGAGCAGTCCGGCGAGCAGGATCAGCGTCGTGATGCCCGTGCCCCGCCACAGCTCGCCGACCGTGACGCCGACCAGCTGGCCGAACGGCCCGACGTCATCAAGTCCGAACCACTCGGCCGCGAACCCCGTCGTGACGGCATCACGCCACACGACGGCCGACACGACCGCGAGCATCGCGAACGGCACCAGCACGAGAACCCGGGTGACCGGCCACAGCAATGTCAGTCGGCGAAGCGCCACGGCGAACCCCAACCCGATCAGCAGCTGCAGCATCACGACGACCAACACGATGACGAGCGTCGTGGCGACCGCCAGCCACCACGACCGGTTCGTCAGCACGTCGACGTAGTTGTCGGCGCCCACGAACGTACGGTCTGCGGGGTTGGTCAGCGGCGCGGAGTGCAGGGACAGCCAGATGCCGCGCCCGATCGGCCAGCCCGTCACGACGAGCAGCACGATGAAGGCGGGCGCGAGCCAGCGCCAGCCCTTCACGGCAGCTCTCCGGCGATCGCCGCGCGTACGGCCTTCTGCGACCGTTCGAGGGTCGCGTCCTGCGAGAAGTCGCGCAGCGGCAGCCAGGTGTCGTCGAGCGCCGCCTCGGCGACCTGCCAGTACGGCGTCACGGGCAGCGTCGCGCCGGACTGGACCGCCGGCTTGGTCACGGCGGCCATCGGATAGGAACGGCTGAGCGCTGGGTCGTCGTATGTCGTCAGTCGGCTCGCGCTGTGGCCGGCGCTCGCCATGATCGAGGTGAGCACGGTCGGCGAGGTCAGGCAGCTGATCGCCTGGTAGGAGAGGTCGGAGTGCGGTGCGTACAGCGGGACCGCGAGCCCGACGCCGGACAGTGGCGCGACACTCGTGTCGGCCACGGTCGGGTATGCCGTCCAGGCCATGTCGGACGCCACGGCCGCGACATCCGGATCGGAGATGACCGAGCTCGGGCCGAGCAGGAACCCGCCGTCGGGCGCGGCGAACTTCTTGAGGGCGCTCTTCGACGGCCCAGGTCCGCGGTCGGAGTCGAGGTAGAACTCGACGACGGACGCCGCAGTCCGGCCGGCAGCAGTGTCGAGCCCGACCTTCGCGTTGCGTCCTGAGCCGTCGACCAGCTTGCCCCCGGCACCGACGACAAGGGCGTTGACCCACTGCGCCAGGCCGGTTCCGTCCTCGTCGGCCATCTGAATCGTGACGCCGAGCCGTTCGGCCCCGGAGACGAGGTCGTCCCAGCTGATCGGCTTGGTCGTGTCGAGGCCCGCGCGCTCGGCGACCTTGCCGCGATACCAGAGCAGCTGCGGGTCGAACCACCACGGCGCGACGGCGAGCTGCCCGTCGTACGTCGCTGCGGCCAGCGCACCCGGGGCGATGCCCTGGGCGAACGGGGCCTTGAGCTCCTCCGGGATCGGCGCCAGGAACTGCGCGGCGGCGAACTCGGCGGTGAACGCCGAGTCGAGGCTCAGCAGGTCGATCGAGGTGTCCTTGGCCTGCAGCCGGCGTACGAGCAGCGCGTGGCGCGCGGTGACGTCGGCCGGCAGCTGCTCGACCCGGATCTCGTACGCGCCTTTGGCCGCCTCCGTGCACGTACGCGCGAGGGCGGTCGTGTCGGCGCGGTCGGGGCCGACGTACCAGGTGAGTGTCGGGGTCGTGCCGGGCTTCTCGTCGGACGAGCCACAGGCGGCGAGCACGCAGAGCAGGACAGCGATGGTCGCACCGGTCCAAACTCTCCCTCGTGCGCTCACGAGCGCAACTTTGCCACAGAGGAGGGGCCCTTCCCGGGCATACCGGGAAAGGCCCCACCGTCACATGAGTTGACTCACGTCACACTCACGTCACAACGTGACATCCTCAAGCATTTCGGTGACCAGCGCCGCCACCGGCGAACGCTCGGAGCGGGTCAGCGTCACGTGCGCGAACAGCGGGTGACCCTTGAGCTTCTCGACCACGGCGACGACACCGTCGTGCCGGCCGACTCGCAAGTTGTCGCGCTGTGCGACGTCGTGCGTGAGGACGACCTTGGAGTTGGCGCCGATGCGCGAGAGCACCGTGAGCAGCACGTTGCGCTCGAGCGACTGCGCCTCGTCGACGATGACGTACGAGTCGTGCAGCGAACGGCCGCGGATGTGGGTCAGCGGCAGCACCTCGAGCATCCCGCGGTCGAGGATCTCCTCGATGACTGCGGGCGAGGCGACGGCACCGAGGGTGTCGAAGACCGCCTGGCCCCACGGACCCATCTTCTCGGACTCGCTGCCGGGCAGGTAGCCGAGCTCCTGGCCGCCCACGGCGTACAGCGGGCGGAAGATCACGACCTTCTTGTGCTGGCTGCGCTCCATCGTGGCCTCGAGTCCGGCGCACAGCGCGAGCGCCGACTTGCCGGTGCCGGCGCGGCCGCCGAGCGACACGATGCCGATGTCGGGGTCGAGCAGCAGGTCGAGCGCGACTCGCTGCTCCGCCGACCGGCCGTGGATGCCGAACGCGTCGCGGTCGCCGCGGACGAGCTGCACCTCCTTGTCGGCGGTGACCCGGCCAAGACCGCTGCCCTTGTCGGACAGCAGGACGAGCCCGGTGTGGCACGGCAGGTCGCGGGCCTCCGGCAGGTCGAGCGTGCCGCCTTCGTACAAGGTGTCGAGGTCGGCGCTCTCGACCTCGAGCTCCCGCATGCCGGTCCAGCCCGACTCGAGGGCGAGCTCGGCGCGGTACTCCTCGGCCACCAGGCCGACCGCCGACGCCTTGACCCGCATCGGCAGGTCCTTGGAGACGATCGTGACGTCATTGCCCTCGTTGGCCAGGTTGCGGGCGACCGACAGGATGCGGGTGTCGTTGTCGCCGAGGCGGAACCCGGACGGCAGCGACGAGGAGTCGGTGTGGTTGAGCTCGACCCGGATCGTGCCGCCTTCGTCGCCGATCGGCAGCGGGACGTCGAGGGTGCCGTGCAGGACCCGGAGGTCGTCGAGGAAGCGCAGCGCGCTGCGGGCGAAGTAGCCGAGCTCGGGGTCGTGCCGCTTGCCCTCGAGCTCGGTGATCACCACGACGGGTATGACCACCTCGTGCTCGTGGAAGCGGTTGACCGCGTTGGGATCCGCGAGCAGGACGCTGGTGTCCAGGACGTACGTGCGGCGGACAGGGCTCGTGCTCGACTTCTTCGTGCCTGGCTTTGAAGCGCGTTGTGCGGCCACAACTGTCTCCTCAACGAGCCCGCGCGCACCCTGCGCCGGCCCTACTCGTGGGCGGGAAATCGGGGCTCAGGGGCGAGCATCAACACACCTCGAACGTACGGCTGCGGGTCGTCGATTTCGGGCGCGACACGCTGACGACAGGTCACGAGCGTGTGAACAACCGGTGGTTGAGGTGCGGAGCGAAGCGGAGCCTCGAAACCACCGCTGGTTTCGAGTCCCCCGCTCGCTGGCGCGGGGGAGGTGCCCCCACTGGCCGCGGGCGGCCTACGCTGCTCAACCAGCTAGGTGCCGTTACTGGCCGAACCTTCGCTCCCGCGCGGCGTACGAACGCATCGCGCGCAGGAAGTCGACGTGGCGGAATGCCGGCCACAGCGCATCGCTGAAGTAGAACTCCGAGTGCACGCTCTGCCACAGCAGGAAGCCCGAGAGCCGCTGCTCCCCCGACGTGCGGATCACGAGGTCCGGGTCGGGCTGGCCCTTGGTGTAGAGGTGCTCGGCGATGTCATCGACCTCGAGGGTGCCTGCAACCTCGGCGAGGCTTCGCCCCTTGGCTGCCTGGTCGAGGAGCAGTGACCGCATAGCGTCGGTGAGCTCCTGGCGCCCGCCGTAGCCGACGCAGATGTTGACCCGCATGCCCTTGACGTCGGAGGTCGAGTCGGCGAGTCGCTTCATCCGTCCGGCGGACTCGGCGGGCAGCATGTCGAGGTTGCCGATGACGGCCAGCGACCAGCGCTTCTCGCCCGCGAGCTTCTCCATCAGGCCCTCGACCGCGGCGAGGATGCTGCCGACTTCTTCGGGCGAACGTTGGAGGTTGTCGGTCGACAGGAGCCACAACGTGACGATCTCGACACCGAGCTCATCGCACCACTGGGCGAACTCCGAGATCTTGTCCGCACCGGCCTGATAGCCGTTCTCGAACCGCGTCCCGGCGCCCTTCGCCCAGCGTCGATTGCCGTCGACGATCGCCCCGACGTGGTGCGGGAGGCGGGCAGGATCGAGGCGTCTGACGAGACGCCGCTCATACACGCCGTACGCGAGGTCGCTCACTCCCATGCGGGCCAGAGTAGTACCCGTCCACGCACTACGCTGAGCGCATGAGCGACCGGGAGCCCGAGGGCATGGTGCAAGAGGCTTCGGACCGGATCCGCGAGACCGTCGACGAGATCAAGCCGAAGCTGCGCGGGTGGCTGCACGCCGTCACGCTTCCTCTCGCATTCTTCGCGTTCATCGTGATGCTGGTGATCTCCGACGACATCCTGGTCAGGGTCGGCGTCGCGGTGTTCATGGTCAGCTCGATGCTGCTGTTCGGCGTCAGCGCGGTCTATCACCGCGGCACGTGGAACGACCGGGTCAAGGGTTTCTGGAAACGCTTCGACCACGCCAACATCTTCTTGCTGATCGCCGGGTCCTACACCCCGTTCTCGCTGCTCCTGCTGTCCACGAGGCACGCCTGGATCATGCTCACGCTCGTCTGGGGCGGGGCCCTGCTCGGCGTGGCGTTCAAGATCTTCTGGATCGGCGCCCCGCGCTGGCTCTACGTGCCGCTCTACCTGTTGCTGGGCTGGGCCGCGGTGCTCTACTTCCCCGAGTTCGTCGACAACGCCTCGACGGCCGTGCTGGTGCTGCTGATCACCGGCGGCGGGCTCTACACGCTCGGTGCCGTCGTCTACGGCTTCAAGTGGCCAGACCCGTCGCCGAAGTACTTCGGTTTCCACGAGATCTTCCACGCGTTCACGATTGCGGCGTTCATCGTGCACTACATCGGCGTCAGCCTGCTGGCCTACCAGAAGCACTAGCCGTCGCGACCAGATCCTCGACCGTCGTCACCGGCTGGCGGCAGACGAAGCCCTCGCAGACGTACGCCGTGGCGTGGCCGTCGACCAGGTCGCGCTGCTCGAACAGCGGGATGTCGAGCCCGACGTCGCCGGCGATCACGACGGCACCCGGTGAGGTCAGCCCCAACGCTGCCCGGTGCAGTTCCGTACGTTCCTCGCCCGAGCCGACCACCGCGATCTCCAGTGGCCCGGCGACGACCGCCTCAGCCGCGGCGAGCGTCGAGCCGGCGAAGCGGGGCACCTGCGTCGCGATGTTGGCTGCCGACGCGATGCCGGACTCAGCGGCCTCGCGATAGCGGTGCTCGCCCGTCACTGCCGCGAACGCGAGCAACGCGGCCACTGCTGCGGAGGTGCCGGACGGGTAGGCGTTGTCGGACGCGTCCTTGGGGCGTACGACCAGGGTCTCGGCGTCGTCGGCGGTGTCGAAGAAGCCGCCGTCGGGGTCGGCGAAGTGGTCGACGACCCGGTCGAGCAACGCACGCGCTCGCTCAAGCCACGCCGCGTCGCCGGTGATGCCGAGCACCGCGATGAACGCCTCCGCGACCGCGCCGTGGTCCTCCAGCACCGCCGAGTTCGCCCCGGCGACCCCGTCGCGTGACGTGCGCGCGAAGCCACCCTCATGACCCACGTGCACGTCGACCAGCAGCTGGGCAGCGGCCACGGCGGCGTCGGCGAAGTCCGGCTCGTCGAGCAGCACGGCAGCCTCCGCCAGGGCTGTGATCGCCAGCCCGTTCCACGACGCCACGACCTTGTCGTCACGCGTCGGCCGCGTGCGCTGCGCACGGGCGTCGAGGAGCTTCGTGCGTACGCTCGACCAGCGCGCCGGGTCGTCGGGATCGGCGCGCAGCTGGAGCGTCGAGAAGCCGCGCTCGAACGTGCCCGGTCCCGTGACGCCCAGCAGCTGCGCCGCCCAGGCGCCGTCTTCGACACCGAGCAGTCGCATGAACTGGTTGGGGTTCCAGACGTAGAACGTGCCCTCATGACCGTCACTGTCGGCGTCGAGCGCGGAGGCGAAGCCGCCCTCGGCCGTACGCAGCTCGGCCAGGAGGAACCGGCCGGTCTCGCGGGCGATGCGCTCGGCCAGCGGAGAGCCGGACTCCCGCCACCAGTGCAGGTAGACCCGCAGCAGCAGGGCGTTGTCGTAGAGCATCTTCTCGAAGTGCGGCACCCGCCAGAACCGGTCGACGCTGTAGCGCGCGAACCCGCCGGACAGCTGGTCGTACATGCCGCCGCGGGCCATCGCCTCGCACGTGCCGGCGACCATCGCGAGCGCCTGCGGCGACCCCGTACGCGCGGCGTTGCGCAGCAGGAACTCCAGGATCATCGATGGCGGGAACTTCGGACTCGCGCCGAACCCTCCGGCCTCGGCGTCATAGTTCTTGACCAGCTCGTCGACCGCCGCGTCGAGCTCCTCGAGCCCGAGGGCGCTGCCGACGGTGTCGGTGTTCTGCTGCAGATGGGCGAGCACGTCGTTGCTGACCTTGAGCACCTCGTCGCGGCGATCGCGCCAGGCCTCGGCGAGCGCCTGCAGCACCTGGGTGAACGCTGGCGAACCCTGCCGCGGCTCGGGCGGGAAGTACGTACCGGCGAAGAACGGCTCACCCGTCGGCGTCAGGATGCAGGTCATCGGCCAGCCGCCCTGACCCGTCATGGCGGTCGTCGCCTTCATGTAGACCGCGTCGATGTCGGGGCGTTCCTCGCGATCGACCTTGATGTTGATGAAGTGGTCGTTCATGTATGCCGCCGTCGCCGTGTCCTCGAACGACTCGTGCGCCATGACATGGCACCAGTGGCACGCGGCGTAGCCGACGCTCAGCAGGATCGGCCGGTCCAGCTCCTGCGCGACGGCCAACGCCTCGTCGCTCCACTCCCACCAGTCGACCGGGTTGTCGGCGTGCTGCTGCAGGTAGGGGCTCGTGGCCTGAGCGAGGCGATTGGGCATACCGCCACCCTAGGTGCGTCGTTCGATGACCGCATGGCGCGTCGGGCAGCGATCCTCGCGCTGGAGTCCGAGCCCGTCGACCCCAGACTCTGAGGCTCTGTGACAACATGTCCGTGTGAATCGACGAAACCTCTCTCGAGGGCTGGGCGCCCTGGCCCTGATTGCCGGCCTCAACCTCCTGAATGCCGCGCCCTACTTCATCGCGTTCCTGTTCGCGTACGGCTTCAAGGACCGCGTCACCACGGGACAGCATCTGTTCTTCTTCGCGTGCGCCGCCGTCATCATCCTGGTCTCGGCACGGCTCTCGGTCAGCGTCGTCGGCGGAGGGCTCGGCGTTCGTGCCCCGGAGGCCTTCGCGAGGTGGGCGACCGTCGCGCTCAACCTTGTCGCACTGGGCGCTGGTTCGATCGTGAGTGCGACTCACAAGGATGAGAACTCGGTGTCGGCAGACTTCTCGACGACGACGGACGTCGTGATCGCGGTTGCCCTGCTCGGCCCCGCGGTCATCGCAGCCTGGCTGACCTGGCAGTCTTGGCCGCGCCAAGGGGTCCTGACCGGCTAGCGGTCCTCGCCGTCCCAGGGCTGTTGCGCCTTCTTGGAGTGCTTGAGGAACGAGCGGGCGAGGAAGTACGTCGCGACGCACAGCGCCACGACGATGCCCAGCGCGATCCAGCCCGGCTTGACGTCGTCGTCGGTGAAGGCCGGCTCGGCCGTGACGAAGGAGGCGATCGCGTACACGTTCATACCCTCAAGAGTAGTCGCCTCCACCGCCCCAAGATGTGGCGGGTGATCAACCGAAACTCGCGAAAACTCGACGCAGAACGGTTGATGAGCCGCCACATCTTGGCGACGCGGTCAGGCGTCCTTGGCGTACGTCGCCGGCGGCGTCCCGACGACCGAGGTGAAGGCCCTCGTCAGGTGCGCCTGGTCGCTGAAGCCGAGCTCGGCGGCCAGCGCTGCCCAGTCAGTGCGCGTGCCGGAGTGGGCGGCCGCCGCGGCGTCGAGCAGGCGGAACCTCTGCACGACCCACTTGGGCCCGATCCCGAGGTAGGCCGTGAACTGCCGCTGCAGGGTGCGCAGACTGACCCCGGCCAGCTCGGCGAGCTGCTCGGCGCGGATCAGCGAGCGATCCTGCTCGGCGGCATCGACCAGCGCGTTGAGGACGTCGGCCTGGGGATCGGGCGCGGGGTCGAGCTGGTCGAGGTAGGCCTCGAGCGCCGTGACCATCTCCTCGTCGGTGGCGTCCGTTCGCAGGATCTCGGCCGCTGCCGCCGAGTCGTCAGGGCCGACGACATCGCCGATCCGCACGATCCGGCCCGACACGACGCCGAGGTCTTCGCCGAGCATGGCGTGGAAGCTCGCCGGCCTGAACGCCGCGCCGAGCACGTGGCCCGTGCCGGTGAGCGCACGGACGAACGGCTCGCGGGTGATCCCGTTGACCAGGAGCCGCGGCCGCCCTTCGAACCACTCCGCCGACACGTGCACGCACGGTTGCGGGATGACCTGCTGCTCGAACGGTTCGGGGCACTCCCAGCGGACGATCCAGTGGTACTGGAGGAACGGTTGCCAGCGCTCCGACGGCACGGCCCGGCGCACGTCGATGTGCTGCGCGGCCGCCGTCGGCCGCACGATCGCCGACGCTCCCCGACCAGTCGGTTCAGAGCTCATGCCGTCACCTCCACAAAGAGCCAACGATACGGAGATGACGGCATGACAGCCTCATTGTTCGCTCGCTGCGCTCGCTCATGGCACCAGTGTCGCGTTTGTCCAAGACACTTCCGGCCGCAGTCTCCTAGCGTCGTGGGCATGAGCAGAGCACACACCACATCAGGCAGGTTCACCGTCAAGTCCTGGGACGAGAACGTCATCGTCGACATCGACGGCGAGGGCACCGAGATCAACGGCGTGACCTATCCCAAGCGCGGGTTCTCGCGAGCCGACACGACGTACGCCTACTCCGGCGAGATCGAGGGCACGGGCACCGTCGCGTACCTCATCTCCTACAACCCGGGTTTCGCGCCGACGTCCGGCTTCGAACGCTTCGAGGGCTCGATCGACGGTCACGACGGTTCGCTGGTGTTCCAGCACCTCGGCGACCACGACGAGCAGGCCGTACGCGCGACCCTGACCATCGTCGAAGGGATGGGCACCGGCGGGCTCGAGGGCATGCGAGGCGAGGCGACGGTCGAGCTCGCCGGGCACAGCGACGACGGCTACGACATCACACTGAGCTACGACCTCTGAACATGCCACCGACCGCGAACGGGAGGACAGTGAGGACATGAGCACCGAGACGACAGGACGATTCACGCCGACCGGCTGGGACGAGTCGGTCATCGAGGACATCGACGGCGAGGGTGAGACCAAGAACGGCACGTACTACCCCAGCCGCGGCGTCACGACCGCCAAGGTCACGTTCCAGTACACCGGCGACATCGAGGGCACCGGCGCGACGACGTACCTGTTCGCGTACCGGGACAGCAAGGCCGGCCACGCAGACATCGTCGGGTACGAGCGCTTCACCGGCTCGATCGGCGGCCGTGAGGGTTCGTGCATGTTCCGGCACACGGGGTCGTACGAGGACGGCGCCGTCAGCGACCACGTCGAGGTGCTGCCGGGGCTCGGGACGGACGGGCTGGCGGACCTGACCGGATCGGCCGAGGTGTCGATGGCCGGGCCACCGCCGGAGGGCGGCTACGAGTTCACGCTGAAGAGCTGAGCCGCAGAAGCCCGGGCAATCATGGCCCAATGGCCCTAGAAGGTCGTGGCACGGTGAAAGAGGCTGGGCAACGTCAAGCGAGTTCACCACTGACTCTCACCTCAATCACGGAGCGTCATTGTGCCGAACATGTCCCCGCAAGCCAGCCCGTCCCTGCTCTCCGCCAGGTCCGCAGCCGTCGTCGGCGCCACCGCCGCCGTCGTCGCGGAACATGCCGAGCAGATCACCGCCCGGTTCTACCCACGGATGTTCGCCGAGCACCCCGACCTCCTGAGGGTGTTCAACCAGGGCAACCAGGCCACAGGAGAACAGAGCCGCGCATTGGCCGCCTCCGTCGTGGCGTACGCCGTGCAGCTCATCGACCCTGAGGCCCCGCCGTTCGACCACGTCATGAGCCGCATCGCGAACAAGCACATCTCGCTCGGGATCCGTCCCGAGCAGTACACGATCGTCGGACACCACCTGATCGCCGCCGTCGCAGAAGTGCTCGGCGACGCCGTCACCCCTGAGGTGGCCTCAGCGTGGGACGAGGTCTACTGGCTGTTCGCCACCCAGCTGATCGCCGAGGAGGCTCGGCTGTACCAGCAGGCCGGTGTCGACCCGGCACGTCCCTTGCGCCCCTATCGCGTCGTCCGGCGGATCGAGGAGACCAGCGACGTCGTCTCACTCGTCCTCGAGCCGGCGGACGGCGAGCTCCTGCCGGAGATCTCCCCCGGCCAGTACGTCTCGGTGTTCGTCGACCTCCCTGACGGCAGCCGGCAGCCGCGCCAGTACACGGTCTCCTCAGCCGCGCTGGGCACGCGTCTGCAGATCACGATCAGTCGGCTCCGGGGCACCGATGGCGCCCCCGACGGTCGCGTCTCGTCGTTCCTGCACGACGGTGTCGAGGTCGGCGACCTCCTCGATGTCAGTGCTCCGGCAGGCGATTTCGTCGTGCAGTCGTCAACGGATCCCCTGCTGTTGGCCAGCGCAGGCGCCGGCATCACGACGGTGCTGCCGATCGTCGAGCTCATTGCTCGTACGCAGCCGGGGCGACGCGTCATCGTCGCCCACGCGGACCGCACGGCTCAGGACCACGCGCTGCGCGACACGGTCCTGCACGCCGGACGACAGATCGACGACTTCACGTCGTACACCTGGTACGAGACGGTCGACAAGGGCGACCTTCGCTCGGTCAAGGGCTACATGGACCTGTCCGAGACGCCGCTGGGCGACAACATCCAGGTCTTCACCTGCGGCCCGCTGCCGTTCATGCGCCACGTGCGAACCACGTTGCTCGACCGCGGAGTGCCGGCGTCGCGAATCCGCTATGAGGTGTTCGGTCCCGACCTCTGGGCGGTCTGACTCAGCGCAACCCAGCGAACAAATCGTCCTCGGGAATGCTGGTCTCGACCTTGGAGTCGACGAGCTGATAGTCCTCGGTCGGCCAGGCCTCTTCCTGCACCTGGTGCGGGATCGCGAACCAGAACCCGTTGGGGTCGATCTGCGTCGCGTGCGCCAGGAGGGCCTGGTCGCGGACACCAAAGTAGCCGGCGCACTCCACGCGAGTCGTCAGCCGGGCCTCGTCCTCGGGCTTGCGCTCCCACGACTCCAGCCGCTCGGCGAACGGGTTCTCGAGGTCGTGCTTCTTCATCTCGTCGTCGATCGCCTTCATCCGGGCATAGCTCCAGCTGAGGTGGTAGTAGAGCTTGGACACCTGCCACGCCTCGCCCGCGTCGGGGTAGCGCTCCGGGTCGGCCGCCGCCTCGTAGGCGTACACGCTGATCTCGTGGCACTTGATGTGGTCAGGGTGCGGGTAGCCGCCGTTCTCGTCGTACGTCGTGAGGACGTGCGGCTTGAACGAGCGGATCAGGCGTACGAGCGGCTCTGCGGCCTCCTCGATCGGCACCAGGGCGAAGCAACCCTCCGGGAGCGGCGGCTTGGGATCACCCTCGGGCCAGCCGGAGTCGACGAAGCCCAGCCAGTCCTGCTTGACGCCGAGGATCTCGCGCGCGCGGTCCATCTCCTCGCGGCGGATCTCCGAGATCAGCTCCGGATTCTCGAGGATCCCCGGGTGCTCGAAGCCAGGATTGAGGATCGAGCCGCGCTCCCCTCCGGTGCAGGTGACGACGTGCACGTCGACGCCCTCGGCGACGTACTTCGCGGTCGAGGCCGCACCCTTGCTCGACTCGTCGTCGGGATGGGCGTGCACGTGCATGAGGCGCAGTTGATCGACCACGGTTCTCCTTCGAAGGTTCGAGCAAAATCCTCGCACTGTCTCCAACATCCCGCGCGGCCCGGGTTGTTCCGTCGGCAATACTCTCGGTATGACAACTCCCGATGCAGTGATCGTGACCGGTGCGTCGACCGGGATCGGCAAGGCCATGGTCGACAACTTCGCTGCGAACGGCATTCGCGTGTTCGCCGGTGTGCGGGACCTGTCCACGGTCGACGAGCACCCGCTCGTGACGCCGGTACGCCTCGACATCACCTCTGCTCAGGAGATCTCCGACGCGGTCGAGCTCGTCGCCGAGGCGCTGGGTGATGACACCAAGCTCCGGGGCATCATCAACAACGCCGGTGTCGCCGTCGCCGGGCCGCTCGAGTTCATCGACCTCGACGAGTTCCGGCGCCAGCTCGAGGTCAACGTTGTCGGTCAGCTCGCCGTGACCCAGGCGTTCCTGCCGCTGCTGAGGCAGCACGGCAAGGGCCGCATCGTGTTCACCAGCTCGATCGGCGGCCGGGTCGCGGCACCGCTCGTCGGCCCCTACGCGGCGTCGAAGCACGCGCTCAACGGCATGGCCGAGTCACTGCGTCGCGAGCTCATACCCTGGGGGATCGGCGTGTCCGTGCTGGCACCGGCAACCGTCGCGACTCCCATCTGGGACAAGGCGGTCACGGACATGGACGATGTCATCGCGGCCCTGCCGCCTCGTGGCGTCGAGCTCTACGGCCCGTCGATCGAGCCCATGCGCGCCCTGTCCAAGAGCGCCCGCACCTCTGGCATACCGGCGTCGAAGGTCGCCGAGGCGGCACATCACGCCGTGTTCGCCCGCCGGCCCAAGGCGGAGTACCTCGTCGGCGCGCAGGCCAAGGGAATCGCCGCGGCATCCAACCTGCTGCCGTACCGCACGTTCGACAAGGCCGTCCGGAAGCAGCTGTTCGGCTCCTGAGACAATGGCAGGCGTGACCGACCTCAGCTCCCGCTACGGGACCCGCACCCGACCACGCTGGTTCTGGCCAGCCGTCGCGGCGGTCGGCATCGCGATCGGCATCACGTTCGCAGCGTGGGTCGGCTTCCAGGACGAGCCCGTCAAGGGGCGGCTGTGGGGATACGACGTCAAGAGCGAGCACCTCGTGACGCTGACGGTCGACGTCATCCGCCCCGATCCCCTCGACGTACGCTGCACGGTCTACGCGCAGGCGGCCGACCACTCGATCGTCGGCGAGAAGACCGTCGACGTACCGGCGTCCAAGGCCGAAAAGACTCGCATCACGATCGATGTGCAGACCGAGCGCAAGGCCGTCACCGGTGTGCTGAGGACGTGTGAACCTCGCAGTTGAGTGCTAACGTGGGAGGTTCACCCCGGGCGTACGCCTGGGGTGCAGCACGTAAAGGAGCGCTCATATGACTCAGCCCACAGAGACCGACACCATCTGGGTGACCCGGGAGGCCTACGCGCGCCTGCAGCAGGAGCTCGAGCACCTCAAGGGCGATGTGCGCGCCGACATCACGGCCAAGATCGCCGCAGCGCGCGACGAGGGTGACCTCAAGGAGAACGGCGGCTACCACGCCGCGCGCGAGGAGCAGGGCAAGACCGAGGCCCGCATCCGCCAGCTCGAGGACATGCTTCGGCGTGCCGAGGTCGGCGACAAGCCGGCTGACGACGGCATGGTCGAGGCCGGCATGATCGTCACGATCCGCTTCAAGGGCGACACCGACACCGAGGAGTTCCTGCTCGGTTCGCGTGAGCTGCTCAGCATGGACTCCAGCGTCGACATCGACGTCTACTCGCCGACCTCGCCGCTCGGTGCCGCGATCCTCGGCAAGCACAAGGGCGACGAGGCGACCTACGAGGCGCCCAACGGCAAGAACATCACCGTCGAGGTCGTCGACGCCAAGCCGTTCTGACCTCCTGCCGGAGCGGTGACCTAGTCGCCCTTCACGTCAGCGGGCGGTGGGTTAGTTGGGTGTCGGAGGTCCGATAACCCAACTAACCCACCGCTCCTGCCTGCGTTGGGCGACTAACTCACCGCTCACTGCAGCGGCGAGGGGTCAGACCAGCTCGTAGCCGAGGGCGATGAGACGGTCCCGCACCTCTTCACGGTGCTGCGGGCCGCGCGTCGCGATCTGCACGTCGACGTCGACCTGGCCGACGCCGAGCGTCTCCGAGGCGCGATCGTGGTTGACGTTGAGCACGTTGACCTGCATCTCGGCGAGGTCCGTCAGCAGCCGCATGAGCTCACCGGGACGATCGGGGATGCGCGCACGGAACAGCAGGAACCGTCCCGCGGCGGCCAGGCCGTGGCGGATCACGTCGAGCAGCACCAGCGCGTCGATGTTGCCGCCCGAGAGCACCGCCACCACAGGGCCCTCGAACGCGTGCGGCTGCTCCAGCAGTGCCGCAACCGCCGCCGCCCCGGCCGGCTCGACGAGCAGCTTGGCACGCTCCAGCAGGGCGATCAGCGCGCTGCTCATCGACTCCTCGCTCACCGTGAGCACCTCGTCGCACAAGGACTCGAGGATCCCGTAGGGGATGTCACCCGGCAGCGCGACCGAGATCCCGTCGGCCATCGTGATGCCCATCGGCGACGTCACCGGCTTGCCGGCTGCGAGCGACGGCGGGTATGCCGCGGCATCCTTGGCCTGCACCCCGACAACCCGGATGTCAGGACGCTCCGTGCGCAGCAGCGCGATGCCCGCCGCGAGACCGCCGCCGCCCAGCGGGACGATGATCGTCTTGACGTCGGGCCGCTGCTCGAGGATCTCGAGGCCGACCGTCCCCTGCCCGGCGATGATGTCCTCGTGGTCGAACGGGTGGATCAGCACGGCGCCCGTACGATCCGCGAACTCCCGCGCGGCCACCAGAGCCTCGGTCACGCCGGTGCCGTGGAAGTGGATGTCGGCGCCATATCCCTCGGTCGCGGCGACCTTGGGCAGCGCAGCACCCACCGGCATGAAGATCGTCGCCTTGATCCCGAGCAGCCGCGCCGCCAGTGCGACGCCTTGCGCGTGGTTGCCTGCGCTCGCGGCGACGACGCCGCGCGAACGCTCATCCTCGCTCAGTCGTGAGATGCGGACGTATGCTCCACGGATCTTGAACGAGCCGGCACGTTGGAGGTTCTCCGCCTTGAGATAGACCTGCGTCGACGTCTTCGAGCTCAGCCAGCGCGAGTGCGCCATGGGGGTCACCTCAGTGACCCCTTCGAGTAGCTCGCGGGCGGCCCTCACATCATTCAGATCCACCTCACCAACGTAGTGCTTGTCCGGGTGCGCAGGTACGTTCGGACCCATGGTGACCGACGACGACCTGCAGCACCTGCGGCGATGCCTCGAGCTGGCCGCCGAAGCCATCGAAGCAGGAGACGAGCCGTTCGGCTCGGTCCTCGTGAGCGGTGACGGCGAGGTGTTCGCCGAGGACCGCAACCGCGAGACGTCCGAGGGCGACCAGACCCGCCATCCGGAGTTCGCCCTGGCCCGTTGGGCAGCGAGCCACCTCGACGCCGACCAGCGCGCGGCCGCGACGGTCTACACCTCGGGCGAGCACTGCCCCATGTGCGCCGCCGCGCACGGCTGGGTCGGCCTGGGACGCATCGTCTTCGCCAGCTCGTCGGCCCAGACCAGCGCCTGGCTCACCGATCTCGGGGTCGGCCCCTCCCCGGTCCGCGCCATACCGATCCAGGACGTCGCACCCGGCGTCGTCGTGGAGGGCCCCATCCCGGGTCTCGACGACGAGGTCCACGAGCTGCATCGCCGCTACCGCCTAGGCCAAGTCTGACCCCACACGTACGAGTTGGTTGCACTGCACAACCTGTTATATGGTTGCAGCATGCAAGCACAGTCCGCGGAGATCGCGACCACGGCCGAGGATGCGCTCCTGCACCTGATGCTGGCGATGGGCCGGCGCTTCCGGTCTCGCATCGACGGGGACGCCGTCGATCCGTCGCAGGCTGCCCTGCTCTACACGCTCAAGTGCCGCGGTGCCATGCGGCTCGGTGACATCGCCGAGGCCATGCAGCTCGACGCCTCGACGGTCAGCCGGCACGTCCAACAGCTCGGCGACCGCGGGTTCATCGACCGCGAGCCCGATCCCGTCGACGGCCGGGCGCGCATCATCGCACTCTCCGACGCCGGGGCCACGAGCCTCAAGAAGACCTTCGACCAACGCCGCGCGTTCATCACGGCGGCCCTCGCGGAGTGGGACGACGCAGACCGCGATCGCCTACGCCACGACCTGACCCGACTCACCGCCTCTCTCGGAGCCGCCTCATGACCGACACCACCCCGGCAACCGCCACACCGACGTACCTCTCGCACCGACAGATCCTGGTGGTCCTCGGCGGCCTGATGACCGGCATGTTCCTCGCCGCGCTCGACCAGAGCATCGTCGGCACGGCCCTCCCCCGCATCACGTCAGACCTCAACGGCCTGGACAAGCTGAGCTGGGTCGTCACGGCATACCTGCTGTCCTCGACCGCATCGACGCCACTGTGGGGCAAGATCTCCGACCTCTACGGTCGCCGGCTGATCTTCCAGATCGCCATCGTCACCTTCCTCATCGGCTCCCTGCTGTGCGGCTTCGCGCGCAACATCGAGGAGCTCATCGCGTTCCGCGCACTCCAGGGTGCCGGCGGCGGCGGTTTGATGGCGCTGGCCTTCGCCACGATCGGCGACGTCATCCCGCCTCGTGAGCGCGGTCGCTACATGGGCTACATGGGCGCGGTGTTCGGCACCTCCAGCGTCGCCGGACCGTTGCTCGGCGGCTGGCTCGCGGACGGCCCCGGCTGGGAGTGGATCTTCTGGCTCAACGTCCCGATCGGCATCGTGGCCCTGGTGGTCACCTCGTATGCCCTCAAGCTCCCGCACACCCGGCGCGACCACGTCATCGACTGGCTCGGCGCAGGAGTCCTGGTCACCGGCGTCTCATCGATGCTCCTGTACGTCTCGTGGGCCGGACCCGACCACGGCTGGAGCTCGAGCCTCGGTCTCGGCCTCCTCGCCGGCGCCCTCGTGCTGACCGCCGTGTTCATCGCGATCGAGCTCCGGGCCAAGGAGCCGATCATCCCGATGGAGCTGTTCCGCGGGTCGATCTTCCGGACGACCAACGCGATGTCCGTCGTGATGGGCATGTCGATGTTCGGCGCGATCATCTTCGTGCCGCTCTACCTGCAGATCGTCATGGGCATGTCGCCGACCAAGTCTGGCCTCGGCATGCTGCCGATGGTCACCGGCCTGTTCTGCACGTCGATCCCCTCGGGCAACTGGGTCAGCAGGTCCGGCCGCTACCGCCCGCTGCCGATCGCGAGCACGGTCGTGGTGTTCACGGCGCTGCTCGTGCTTTCGACGGCCGACGCGGACAGCCCCTACTGGCGGATCGGGCTGGGCATGTTCATCCTCGGCGCGGGTCTCGGCCTGACGATGCAGCTGCTGACCGTGATCGTGCAGAACTCCGTCGATCCCCGCCACATGGGCATCGCGACCTCCACCATCACGTTCTTCCGCACGCTCGGCGGTGCGTTCGGTGCCGCGATCTTCGGCGCCGTGCTCAACACCCGGCTGACGCATCACCTCGCGGAGACCGTGGGCTCCGGCGGCGATGCGCCGAAGATCAACACCAATGACGCGTCGGCGATCCACGGCCTGCCCGAGCCGTTGCAGTCGAAGGTCATCGAGGCGTTCGCCAACTCACTGCACGACGTGTTCCTGGCGGCCCTGCCGATCGTCGCGATCGCGTTCCTGATCTCGCTGTTCATCAAGGAGATCCCGCTGCGTACCCGCGACACCCCGGTCGCCGCCGAAGCCACGGAGCGCTAGGCGTCGCACACCCGCCCCCTAGCCCGAGGAACGAGGGCGGGAGCGAAGCGAAGGGGGCTCACGTGACGCCCCTTCGCTCCGCTCCCAGTCGGCCGCGGGCGGCCTCCTTAGGGGCCGGATGCTCTCTACGGCCGGTCGCGGGCGGGGAGGTTGTCGACCACCAGGTCGTACGAGTCCTCGACGAGCTCCTCGACCAGACCGTCGGGCAGCTTGCCGTCGACCTGCACGGTGATCCAGTGCTTCTTGTTCATGTGATAGCCGCGGGTGACCGATTCGTACGTCTCGACGAGGCCCGTGACCTCTTCGGGCTCGGCCTTGAGCGTGACGTGCGTCGGCGACTCCGCAGCGGTGATCGCGAAGACCTTGCCGCCGACCTTGAACACCGCGGTCTCCTCACCGAACGGGAAGGTCAGCGCGGCGCCGGGCAGCGCGAGGCACACCGCGTGGATGTCGGTCACGCGAGCCCGGGCAGGGGCTGGATGCCGTCGTCGGGTGGCTCGTTGTCGTAGTCCTCGGCGACGGTCGCCAGGTGTCGCACGACGCCGTTGAGGCAGGCCGCGAGCGGCACCGCGATGAGCGCCCCCACGACACCGGCCACGACGACGCCGGCGGTGATCGCGAAGATGATCGCGAGCGGATGCACCGCCACGAGCCGGCCCATGAGGAACGGCTGCAGCACGTGGGACTCGATCTGCTGGATCGCGATCACGACGAGCAGCATGAACAGGGCGGTCCACGGGCCCTGGGCGACCAGCGCCACCAGCACCGCGACCATGCCCGACAGCAGCGCGCCGATGATCGGGATGAAGGCACCAAGGAAGACCAGCACGCCGATCGCGAACGTCAGCGGGACGCCGAGGACCCAGGCGCCGAATGCGATACCCATGGCATCGGTGAGCGCCACGATCACCGTCGCGCGTACGAACGCGGTCAGCGACGCCCATGCCGTGTGGCCCGAGGAGTTGACCCGCTCGCGGGAGGCACGGGGGAACAACGCGACGACCCAGCTCCAGATGCGGTTGCCCTCGTAGAGGAAGAAGAATGTCGAGAACAGCGCGATGAAGAACCCGGCGAGCAGGTGGGTCAGCGTCGTGCCGACCTCGCTGACGCGGGTGATCAGCGACGTGTCGCTGGACTGGATCGACTCCTTGGCATTGTCGATCCACGTCTGGATCTGGTCGTCGCTGAGGTTGAGCGGGCCGGTCTTGGCCCAGTCCTGGATCTTGGAGATTCCGTCGACGACGCTCGTACGCACGTCGGTCGCCTGAGTCGCCAGCTGCTGGCCCACCAGCGTCAGCATGCCGAAGAACAGGAGCAGTCCCGTGATCACGACGATGAACGTCGCGGCGAGGCGTGGGATGCGGTGCGCCTCGAGCCAGTCGACGGCATTGATCGTCAACGCCGTCACGAGCACCGCGATCGCGATCGGCACGGTGATCTCGGAGAAGTAGCGCAGGAAGAACACCCCGAGCAGCACCGCCGACGCGATCACGAGGAGCCGCCAGGCCCACTGCGTCGCGATCTCCATGCCGATGGGCACCTGATAGCGCTCCCTCACGACCCACACCTCATGCGCAGGAGCCTATGGCATCGGCGAGGAACATCGGCGACCCGAATGGAGTTGTATGTGGTGCATCGGTCGTGACGAGACCCGACCGATCAGGAGAGGTGGAAACCGCATGATTTTCAACCGCAGCAAGTCAGAGCTTCCCGGCGCCGACAGCGCCCTCCCCGGCCGTGAGGGCCGCCCCTACCAAGTCGGTGGCACGCACCTCACCCTCGGCAACCCGGTCGAGACCCAGGCACCCGAAGGCTTCGGGGTCGCGGTCTTCGGGCTGGGCTGCTTCTGGGGCGAGGAGAAGACGTTCTGGGAGGTCCCGGGCGTCTGGTCGACGTCCGTCGGGTACGCCGGCGGTGTCACGCCCAACCCCACGTACGAAGAGGTGTGCACCGGTCGCACGGGGCACGCCGAGGTCGTCCGGGTCATCTTCGACCCGGCCAAGGTGACGTACGCGGACCTGCTCAAGGTGTTCTGGGAGAACCATGATCCCACGCAGGGCATGCGCCAGGGCAACGACCGCGGCACGCAGTACCGCTCGGTCATCCTCACCACGACGCCCGAGCAGCAGGCCGAGGCCGAGGCGTCCCGCGAGGCGTATCAGCTGCGCATGACCGAGGCCGGCTACGGCGAGATCACGACGTCGATCCTGCCGCTGGACACGTACTACTACGCCGAGGACTACCACCAGCAGTATCTCGTCAAGAACCCCTTCGGCTACTGCCCGCTGCACGCGACCGGCGTCTCGTACGCCTGACGCGCTCCTGACTGCGGAGCGGTGACTTAGCGACCACCCTGGCCCTCGAGCGGTGACTTGGCGACCAATCGCGACCCTTGTTTGGTCGCTAAGTCACCGCCAGCCGCCGGGTGGGACCTCAGCGATCGGTCCGGCCGGGGCAGTACGGGTTACCCGCCCAGTCGCCTGAGTGCGACTCGATCGTCGCGCGGGCCCGCGAGCGGCCGAGGTTCCACTCGAGCCAGTCGTCGTGGGTACGGCCGTCGAGCGACACCGCGCACTCGACGAGACCAGGGGGCAATGTCGAGAGCACCGGGAGGGCGTCGTCGGACAGACCCTGGAGGTACGTCCAATCGACCTTGCCGCTGGTCTCGAAACGGTCGATGTTGTGCCGGGCGATCCATGCGTCAGGGTTGATCGCGGCCAGGCCGAGCAGCAGCGCCACGCCACTGAACAGTGCAAACCGGGGCAGCCACCTTGCGCGCAGGGCGACGCCGCCGGCGAGCGTCGCCAGCACCAGCACCCCGAGCCATCCCTCGAACACATCGACCAGCAGCCGCAGCCGGGTGAACCCGTACGCGTCCTGGTAGACGTGCATCCGATACAGCGCCGATGCGACGACGACCAGCGTCAACACACCGAGCACGCCGAGCGATCCGCGGATCCAGGCTCGGTCGGACGGCGTCTCCCGCGGGGCCTTGCGCGACGCCGCCCACACGACCAGCAGGGTGAGGGCGGTCGCGACCGTCAGCTGCCCGAAGCCCTGATGGACGTACTCCGCATATGTCAGCCCGGTCGTCCGCCTGAGGTAGTCGTGGCCGCCGAAGATGACTGCCGCCTGCGCGACCAGGAACACCGCGAAGACCGCATCGACGACGAGCACCGGCGCCAGCCACTCGAACCGGTGCGCGACCGGCCGGGCCGGGCGCTCGCCGCGATCGACCTCGGGCGGGTTGAGGGCAAGGTAGGCGCCGGCCAGCAGGACGCCACCGACGAACACCGCGACGAACACCCGCAGGGCGAAGTCGGCCGACCCGACGTCCGGCACGATCGCGCCGACCCACTCGGCGAACAGGGCGTCCGCCGAGGCGAACAGCAGCGCGAACACCGTGACGCCGACGACCGAGAGGACGGCGGTACGTACGAGTGCCGCTCCGCCGCCCATGCCGGTGACCCGCCGCAGCGTGCGACCCAGCCAGGGCATCCCCCGCAGACCAGCCAGCGGCCACGCCACACCGGCGAGGACGAAGGCCACGATGGTGCGGCCACGGACCAGGCCAATGAAGCAGAGGCCGGCGCCGGTGATCAGGCACAGCGCCACGATCCACTCAGCATCACGGAGGACCACGACCGCTGAAAGCGCCAGGCACAACGCGGCGCACGTCAGGGTGAACGGGTCGCGACGGTTACGGCTCGCGGTCAGCAGGACCACGCCGGCCCCCACCAGCACGAGGAACACGCCCACCCCGTGATCGCGGAACGGGATCAGCGCACCGGCAAGCACGCCGACGCCGAGCGCACCCAGCAGCACTCGAACGTTGCCGGGCACGCCGGCATCCGGCCAGAAGTCACCGAACGTGCTGTCGGTGAGAGACGGCAGCGGCTGGTGCCGGTACGGCGGCAGGGACGCGGCGGCGGGGCCCGGCGACGCAGTCGAGGCAGACATGGGGTCCTCCTTCGGACGAGCGAGTGTGGGGTGGAGCGGGAGGTCGGCCCGCACGAGGGCGCCGGACTCCCCCGGCTCGGGGTTCATGAACCCGATCGAGCCCTGGTGCAGGTCGGTGACCCATCGGGCGATTGCGAGGCCCAGACCGGTTCCGCCCCCGCCGTCGATGTCGGTCAGCGTCCCGAACCGCTCGAACGCGCGCTCGCGGTTGGCCTGCGCGATCCCAGGACCCTCGTCGGCGACCTCCAGGTGCCAGCGGTCGCCCACAACCCCCGCGCGGATCGTCACGGTTCCGCCCGGCGGGCTGTGCCGGGAGGCGTTGTCCAGCAGGTTGGCGACGAGCTGGCGCAGCCGGGCGGGGTCGCCCTCGACCACGAGGTCGGTCGGATCCACCTGCACGGCACACGTCACGTCACGAGAGCTGATCCTGAGCTCGGCGACGGCAGCCTCGAGGAGCGGTCCGACCTCGACGTCCTGCAGGTTGAGCGGCGCCTTGCCGGCGTCGACGCGCGACAGGTCGAGGAGGTCGGTCACGAGCGCCGTCATCCGCTCCCCCTGGTCGAGGGCAGCCCGCAGTGTCTCGGGATCGGGATCGGCGACGCCGTCGGCGAGGTTCTCCAGCAGCGCGCACAGGGCTGCCAGGGGCGTACGGAGCTCGTGGCTGACGTTGGCGACCAGCTCGCGACGCTGGCGGTCCACGCCGGCAAGCTCCTCCGCCATCCGGTTGAAGGCCCGGGCCAGCTCTCCGACCTCGTCGCGAGACGTGGCGGACACACGTACGGAGTGGTCGCCCGTCGCCATCCGCCGGGCGGCCACGGTCATCTCGCGCAGCGGCGACGTCATGCCGACCGCGAGCAGCTGGGTCACGGCGAGCGCCAGGGCGATCGTGACGGGGATGCTGAGCCAGATCGGGACACCTCCGGCGGAGCCGATCGTGGCCACCACGGACGCCACCGTGACACTCGCTGCCACCAGCAGGCCCAGCTTGACCTTGACCGACTGGACCTGGTCGAGGGGCCGTGCCGTCATCGGTCGACTCCCGACTCGAGCGCGTAGCCCACGCCGTGCACGGTCCGCACCCGGTCGGCGCCGATCTTGGCGCGCAACGCTTTGACGTGGCTGTCGACCGTACGAGTGCCGGAGGCGTCCGGCCAGCCCCACACCTCGGCGAGCAGGTGCTCACGGGTGAGCACCACGCCCGGACTCGCGGCAAGGCACAGCAGGAGGTCGAACTCGGTTGGCGTCAAGTGCACCTCGTCGTCGCCGGTCCAGACCCGCCGGGCGCCGGGGTCGATGCGCAGGTCACCCAGATCGGCGATGCCCTGACCGGCGAGCTCAACGGCCCGGTCGACGCGGCGCAGCAGGGCGGCCACGCGGGCGACGAGCTCACGCATGCGGAACGGCTTGGTGAGGTAGTCGTCGGCCCCAACCGCCAGCCCGACGAGGATGTCGGCCTCGTCGTCTCGCGCCGTGAGCATCAGCACCGGGACCGGCCGGACGGCCTGGATGCGCCGGCAGACCTCGTGGCCGTCGAAGCCCGGGAGCATGACGTCGAGCAGCACCAGGTCGGGGTCGTGTGCGGTGAACGCCTCCACCGCGCCGGGGCCGTCCCAGGCGCGGACGACCTCGTAGCCCTCCGCGACCAGCCGGTCGGTGACCGCTCCGTTGATGATCGGCTCGTCCTCGACGACGAGGATGCGGCGGGGTGCGGTCATGCCATCAGCGTATGAGCGCCACTGGTCGGGAATCGGGGTCGACTCGTGAAGATCCTGTGCAGGTTGCGGCTCACGACGAGCCGGTCACGCTGACGTCGCTCGCGCGTGGTCGCCGGGCGCCTGTCGTCGGGAGCCCACACCAGACGACGAGCTCAGCAACAGTCGCCCCCAGCACGCACCACAGGACCCAGATGTCCGCCCCGACGAGGTGCAGGACGCTTCCGACGACCGTCGGACTCAGGGCAACGACGATCCGAGCCGCAGCCACCGAGTCCGTTCCGTCATCGAGCGCGCTTCGTGCGCGGTCGGTCCCCAGATAGATGAACAGCGCAGCGGTGAGAGCGCAGTACCCAACAGCCGCTGTCGATGCCCACGGTTGACTGTCGGTCGGGCTGTTCCCCGCGGCCCAACGGGCTGCCCAGACCAACGCGAACGCCGCTGCTGCTGCAGCTGTCGCCGCCCATCTCCGATGACCCACCAGCAGCCCAGTCATGGCTCGAGCCTCGGCTCAACATCACTTCGAGAGCTCGGCCGACACGACCACGATGATCGTGCCAATCGCCAGGAAGGCCAGGAAGAACGCCACCGCCAGCCAGCGCGTGCCCGACATGAGGTCTCCTTCCGACCGTTCAACCCGTACGCCGAGTGACTACCCCCGGGGCGTCAGGGCCAATCTCACACGGTTGGGCGGGGAGGCCGCAGCCGAGTGGGTGAAGGAGGCCGCAGCCGAGTGGGTGAATGGCTCCGAACCGGGGTCCGGCTCCGGGTCCGTGTTCGGGTCCGCCGGCTTGGGCGCACCTGGGTCGAGACTTGGTTCGTCGCCAGGAGGGGTGGAGACCGGATCGTCGGGGACGGTGGTCATGGCAGCTCCTCTCGTTCCTTTCCACGGCGTACCCGTCCCGCGGGACGGTCACACGCGCGTTACCGACGTACGTTCGCGGGTACGGGATCGGCAAGGACCGACCCAGGAGGACCCATGACCGTCCCACCCGTAGGACCCGACCCGGACATCGACCTGCCCGGCGACGTGCCGGAGGTGCCGAACCCCGACGTCCCCGATGAGCCTGGTGACGTCGCGGACTTCGTGCCCGACGGCGACCTGGCAGCTCAGACCGAGAGCGCGTGGCCGGACGACGAGGACCAGGGCATCGTCCCCGACGGCGACCGCGTGGTCCCGGACCTCGACGAGGGATGACGCCGGCCGAGGTACGTTCGCCAGATGGGCTTCACCCGCGACGAGCTGCTCTCCTACGCCGGCCGCACGATCCCTGACCTGGTCGGCAACGACCTGAGGTTGCTGTTCGTCGGCATCAATCCCGGACTCGTCAGCGCTGCCACGGGTTTGCACTTCGCCCGGCCGGGCAACCGGTTCTACCCCGCGCTGCGCCTGGCAGGCATCATCCCTGAAGACGTGATGACGCCCGAGGACGCGAGACCCGCCCTGCTGAGCCGTGGCATCGGCATCACCAACATCGTCGCCCGCGCCTCGGCGCGGGCTGACGAGCTGGACACCGCCGAGCTGGTCGAGGGCCGCGCGCGGCTTGAGGCATTCGTCGACGAGCACCGGCCACGGGTGGTCGCGATCGCCGGCATCACGTCATACCGTGTCGCCTTCGGCCGCAGGGTCGCGCGGGCCGGGCGTCAGGAGGAGACGATCGGCGACGCCCAGCTCTGGGTCGTCCCGAATCCGAGCGGGCTCAACGCGCACGAGACCGTCGAGTCGCTCGCCGCGGCCTATCGCGAGGCAGCCGAGGCTGCCGGCGTCGTCTAGGCCGACTTTGCCCTGGCCTTCATGACCTGCGGCATCACACCGTAGAGCGCGACGATCAAGTCCTTGACGGCCACCGCGACCTTCTCGCCGTTCGGCGTCAGGCGGTAGTCGACGTGGGGCGGCAGCGTCGACTGCACGTGCCGCTCGACCAGCCCGTCGGCCTCGAGGGCCTTGAGGGTCTGCGACAGCATCTTGTCGCTCACGCCGTCGACGCACCGGCGCAATTCGCCGAACCGCGCGGGCTCAGGGCTCAAGGCTGCAAGCGTCAACGAGCCCCACCGGCTCGTGACGTGCTCGAGCACCTCGCGTGACGGGCACGCGCCGCTGAACACGTCGAACGGTCGTCTCGGATCCTCAGCCATGTCACGCCTCCTGTTGGCGCCATGCTAGCACTTCGTTAGTACTAACCCTAAGTTTGTGCTTTCGATTGGTTAGTGTACGTTCGAGGCACCGCCAATCGGAAGGAACCACCCATGACCATCGCCGTCACCGCAGCCACCGGGCAGCTGGGCACCCTCGTCGTCGACGCACTGCTCGAGCGCACCACCCCCGACCAGATCGTCGCCATCGCGCGCGACGCCGCCAAGGCGGAGCCGCTGGCCGCCAAGGGCGTCGAGGTGCGCATTGCGAGCTACGACGACCCCACCGCGCTCAAGGACGCCCTCGCCGGTGTCGACCAGGTCCTGCTGATCTCGGGCAACGAGTTCGGCCAGCGGTCGACGCAGCACCGCAACGTGATCGACGCCGCGATCGCCAATGACGTCTCGCGGATCGTCTACACCAGCGCGCCGAAGGCCGACACGTCCACGCTCCCGGTCGCACCCGAGCACCTCGCGACCGAGCAGCACCTTGCCGGCGCCGGCATCGATCACGTGCTGCAGCGCAACAACTGGTACAACGAGAACTACGCGCAGTCGCTCGAGACCGCACGCCAGACCGGATCGGTCCTGACCAGCGCCGGTGACGGCCGCGTCGCCAGCGCCGCCCGCGCCGACTTCGCCGAGGCCGCCGCCGTCGTGCTGACGACCGACGCGCCGGTCAAGTCCGTCTACGAGCTCGCGGGCGATGTCGCCTGGACCCAGGACGAGCTCGCCGCGGCTCTCAGCGAGGTGCTCGGCACACCGATCACCGTTGCCCAGGTGACCCCGGAGCAGCAGACCTCGATCCTGGTCGACGCCGGCCTCGACGAGGGCACCGCCGGCTTCGTCACCGGCATCGACGTCGCCACCGCCAAGGGTGAGCTCGCGCTCGCCAATGGCGACCTCAGCTCGCTGATCGGCCGTCCCACGACGCCGCTCGTCGAGTCGCTCCGCGCCCTGGTCTGAGCGTTCGCCGGGCCCGGCATCCTGTCCGGGCCCGGCGCTAACGTGGCGGCATGGAGCAACGACTCAGCCTGATCACGCTCGGCGTCTCTGATCTCGCGCGAGCACGCGCCTTCTACGAGGGCGGCCTCGGCTGGACCAAGCGCAACCCCGAGGACGAGGTCGCGTTCTACCAGCTCAACGGCCTGATCCTCGCGCTCTGGACTCGCCCCGACCTCGCGGATGACGCCAGGGTCACCGACACCGGAGCCACCTTCAGTGGCATCAGCATCGCGTTCAACACGCGCAGCCACGACGAGGTCGATGAGATCCTCACCGAGGCTGAGGCCGCCGGCGGCACGATCCTCAAGCCTGGCGAAGAACAACCATGGGGCGGCTACTCCGGCTACTTCGCAGACCCCGACGGGCACCCGTGGGAGGTCGCCTGGAACCCCGGCTGGTCGATCGACGACGCCGGACATACGTCCCTCGGCTCGGCCTGAACCGACAGGTCCGGTGGTGACACGGTTGCCGGCGTGCGCGGCGCCAACGTCAGCTCGAAGCCCTTGGGCATCAGTGTGAGCCGCTCGGCGATCTCCAGCTCGTAGTCGGGATCGGCGGCGATGTCATAGCGGTGCAGCATGCGCGCCAGCACCAGGATCGCCTCGTGCAGAGCGAACTGCCGGCCGATGCACGACCGCTCCCCCGTGCCGAACGGCTTGTAGGAGTGGGGCTGGCGGCCGCGAGAGTTCTCCGGCAGGAACCGGTCGGGGTCGAACTGGTCCGCATCCTCACCCCAGACTGCTGGGTCGCGATGCATCATCGGCAGCACCACGATCGCCCAGTCCTCCGGCCGCATCGTGTGGCCCGTGCTCAGCACCGTGGTCTCGCGCGGGCTGCGGGTGAACGCCGGCGCGGTGGGCCACAGCCGCAGGCCCTCGTCGAGCACCCGGCGCAGGTAGCGGAACTTCGCCACCTGCTCGAACGTCGGCTCGGCGTCACGATCCGGGCCGAGGACCTGGTCGACCTCGGCCTGCGCCTTGGCCAGGACCGCCGGGTCACGGGACAGGTAGTAGAGCGCGAACGACAGCGCGCCCGAGGTCGTCTCGTGACCGGCGACGAGGAACGTCAGGATCTGGTGCCGGATATTGAGGTCATCGAGCCGCTCACCCGTCTCGGGGTGCGGGGTGTGCAGCATGATGCCGAGCAGGTCGCTCTCGTCGACGTCGCTGGCGGCGCGGCGCTCGGCGATGATGCCGTCGAGCAGCGAGTCGACGTATGCCTGGTGGTGCGCGTTCTTCTTGTCGATGCGCTTCGCCATCAGACCGGCACCGGGCATGGCGTTGAGCGAGCCCTTGCGCTGGCCGGCCTTGAGGGCCGCGATCATCGCCGGGATGAACGGATGTGGCTCGGTGCGGCTGAACGATCCGAAGTCGGTGCTGAACGCCGTACGGCTGATGGTCTCCATCGTCAGCTTCGTCATGTCAGCCGACACGTCGACCGGCGCGTCGCCGGCATCCCAGCTGTCGAACAGCTCCTGCGCCGCGGCCAGCATGATGGGGTGATAGCGCTGCATGGCGGGCTTGGTGAAAGCCGGCCGCAGCAGGTCGTGGGCCAGCGCCCAGTTGGTCTCGTCGTTGTATGCCGTGAAGAGCCCTTGCCCGACGAACTCGCGCAGCGCAACGAGCGCCGGGGACAGGCTCTTGACGAAGCGCGACTCGTCAGCCAGCTCGGCGGCGAGCTCCGCCCCGGTCACGAACACGAACTTCTGGTCGAAGATGTGCAGCTCGAAGATCGGGCCGAGTCCTTCGGCCCGCTGCATCGTGCTCTGCAGCGGGGCCTGCGCGTCTGCCCCGAGGATGTCGCCCACGATCGGCTTGCGACCGGGCGGGTGGGGGAACGTCTGACCTGACCAGTCGTTGCGCACCGCGACTCTCCTTATTGGACAACAATTCAGTAAAGCCAGACTAACTCTTGTTGAATCAATGTCAAGTAGTCTGGGCGGCATGGCCACCCGCACCCGTCTGAGCCGCGAGGCTCGGCAGGACCAGCTGCTCGAGCTCGGCGCCGAGCTGTTCGCCGACCGGTCCTACGAGGACGTCCACATCGAGGAGCTCTCCGAGGTCGCGGGTGTCTCGCGCGGCTTGCTCTATCACTACTTCCCGACCAAGCGGGCGTTCTTTGCCGCGATGGTCCGGCGCGAGTCGACTCGCATGATGGAGCTCACCGCTCCCGACGACTCGCTCCCGATCCTGGACCGACTGCGTCAGGGCATCGAGACGTACCTCGACTACTGCGAGGGCCACAAGATGGGGGTCAAGGCGATCTTCCATGGCGCCGCCTCGGCCGATCCGGAGATCCAGGCGATCATCGAGGACGACATGCAGCGCCAGCAGGACCGCATCACCGCAGGCGTCGAACCAGCCGGCAAGCCGACCGAGCTCCTGCAGATCGCGGTTCGCAGCTGGCTGCACTTCATGCGCAATGCCTGCCACCAGTGGCTCGACTCGACGGAGACCAGCCGCGACGAGGTTCGTGACCTGTGCACCCAGGCGCTGGTGGCCACACTCCTCGCCCTGCCGGAGGGCTCCCGCCCCTCGGCACTGGCCGAGCTGGAGAGCTAGAGGCCGCTGCGCTTGCTGAAGGCCGTGACCGCGCGCTGGTAGCCGGAGCCGGTCAGGCGTACGAACCGGTCGAGGACCCACGCGTCGGCGCCAATCAGCACGCGCGCCTTGTCCTTCTCCACACCCTTGAGGATGACGTTGGCCGCCTTCTCCGGAGAGGTGCGGGCCATCTTGTCGAACGAGCTCGCGAGCTTGTCATGGTCGCGACCCTCGACCTGCTCGCCGTTGCGAGCAATGTTGGTCCTGATGCCGCCGGGGTGCACGCAGGTGACCTTGACCGGCCGGTTGTTGAGCGCCATCTCCTGGCGAAGGGACTCGGTGAAGCCGCGAACCGCGAACTTCGCGGCGTTGTAGGCGCTCTGCGTCGGCACCGCGAACAGCCCGAAGATGCTCGAGATGTTGACGACGTGCCCGTCGCCTGACTCGACGAGATGCGGCAGGAATGCCTTGGTGCCGTTGACGACGCCCCAGAAGTCGACGTCCACGACCCGCTCGATGTCCTTGAACGACATCTCCTCGACGTCGCCGGTGAACGCGATGCCGGCGTTGTTGAACACCAGGTTGACCTGGCCGAAGTGGGCCGCGACATCGTCGGCGTACGCCAGCACGAGCTCGCGCTGCGAGACGTCGAGGTGATCTGCCTTCACGTCGGCGCCGGCCTGCGCGACGAGCGCCTCGGTCTCGGCGAGTCCATGGACATCGACGTCGCAGATCGCGAGCTTCGCGCCTCGACGGGCGAGCTCGACGGACAGCGCCCGGCCGATGCCGGAGCCGGCTCCGGTCACGACGGCGACCTTGTCGGTGAAGTGGGTCATGGCGTCCTCTCGCAATTCAGATACTGAGGGTATCTGAATGCGAGGCTAGCAGATAATCGCGTTAGCCAGGAAGTGGCTGTTCGACGGGCTCAGCCAGCGTGCCGACGTCGAACTGGGTGCGATGGAGCTCCTCGTAGCGACCGCCCTGGGCCAGCAGCTCGTGGTGCGTGCCTTGTTCGACGACCCGGCCGTCCTCGACGACGAGGATGCGATCGGCCGCTCGTATGGTCGACAGCCGGTGGGCGATCACGACGGACGTACGCCCTGCGAGGGCGACGGCCAACGCCTCCTGCACCGCGGACTCCGACGTCGAGTCGAGGTGGGCAGTCGCCTCGTCGAGGATGACGACGCGCGGGTGGGCCAGCAGCAGGCGGGCGATCGTCAGTCGCTGGCGTTCGCCGCCCGAGAGCCGGTAGCCGCGCTCGCCGACGATCGTGTCGAGGCCGTCCGAGAGCGACGCGACGAGATCGTCGAGCCGGGCATCGCGCAACGCCGCCCACAGCTCGTCGTCGGTGGCTCCCGGACGAGCCAGCAGGAGGTTCTCGCGGACCGACTCGTGGAACAGATGGCCGTCCTGGGTCGCCATGCCGAGGGTGGCGCGCAGCGACGCCATCGAGAGGTCCCTGACGTCGACACCACCCAGGCGCACCGAGCCGCCGTCCACGTCGTAGAGGCGCGGGATCAGGCTGGCGATCGTGGACTTGCCGGCGCCCGACGTGCCGACGAGTGCCACCATCTGGCCGGGCTCCACCCGGAACGACACGTCGTGCAGGACTTCGACGCCGCCGCGGTTGTCGAGCATCGCGACCTCCTCGAGCGACGCCAGCGAGACCTTGTCGGCTGAGGGGTAGGCGAACGTCACGTGCGAGAACTCGACCGAGACCGGACCGTCGGGCACCGCGACGGCGTCGGCCTTCTCGCGGATCAGCGGCTGCAGGTCGAGCACCTCGAAGACGCGCTCGAAGCTGACGACGGCGCTCATGATCTCGACCCGGGCGCTCGCGAGCGCGGTCAGCGGCGCGTACAGCCTGGTCAGCAGCAGTGCGAGGGCGACGACCGCACCGGGGTCGAGCGAGCCCTTGAGCGCGTAGAAGCCGCCGAGTCCGTAGACCACCGCCAGCGCCAGGGCAGAGACCGTGGTCAGGGCCGTGACGAAGACCGACTGCAGCATCGCGGACTTCACGCCGATGTCTCGCACCCGCCGGGCCCGCGCGGCGAACTCGACGGACTCCTCGTCGGGCCGGCCGTAGAGCTTGACGAGGGTCGCGCCCGGCGCCGAGAAGCGCTCGGTCATGCGGGTGCTCATGACGGCGTTGTGGTTGGCCGCCTCACGTGACAGCGCAGCGAGCCGGCTGCCCATGCGGCGGGCGGGCACGACGAACACCGGAAGGAGGATCAGGGCGACGACGGTGATCTGCCACGAGATGCTGATCATCACGACGAGCGTCAGCGTCAGCGTGACCAGGTTGCTGACGACTCCTGACAACGTGCCGCTGAATGCACGCTGGGCCCCGAGCACGTCGCTGTTGAGCCGGCTGACCAATGCGCCCGTGCGCGTCCGGGTGAAGAACGCGACCGGCATGCGTTGGACGTGGTCGAAGACCGTCGTGCGGAGGTCGAGGATCAGCCCTTCGCCGATCGTCGCCGACAGCCACCGGGTCCAGATGGCGAGCGCTGCGTCTGCGAGCGCGATGATCGCGATGAGGCCGGCGATGCCGAAGACCTTGCTGCGCGAGTCGCCGTCGACGATCGCGTTGACCACGCGGCCGGCCAGGACCGGGGTTGCCACGGCAAGGCACGCCGAGACGACGCTCAACAGGAGGAAGTGGATCAGCCGCCGCTTGTGGGGCGCGGCGAAGCCAGCGATGCGCTTGAGCGTCTCTTTCGTCAGCCGTTGAGGACCGTCCTGCGTGTTCATCACACGGTGCAGCGAGTTCCATGCTGCGGCGTCCATGCTCATGTCGTCCTCCTGATCGGCGTGCGCCTGCCCAGTGTCCTCCTCGGGCACGACAAACGTAGAACCTCAATCAGAGTTGAGGTCAACTCAGGCGGCGGTGCGGCGGCGCGGCTTGAGGCGTATCTCGGGCATCGGCGGGGCGGGGATGCGCTGGCCGTTGTGCCCGGCGACCTCACCGAACCGCTCGGAGGCGTCCTCCCAGTCGAGCCGGGCCTGCACGATGTCCTCGTGCGAACGCCCGATGAAGTTCCACCACATCACGAGCTCCTCCTGGAAGGGCGTGCCGCCGATCAGCAGGAGGGTCGTGGTGGTGGGCACGAACAGCTCGACCTCGTCGCGGCCGGGTGCGAGGTAGCGCATCTGCCGGTGGACGATCTCGCTGCCGGCGACGAGTGCCTCGCCGTCGACCGCCAGGATCGCGTGCTCGAACTCCGGCCGGAGAGGGACGACCGCTCCCCCAGGTCGTACGGTCAGCTCAGCGCCGACCATGGGTGAGAACGTCGTGGCCGGAGAACTGGCATCAGAGAGCTCGCCCATCAGGACCTTGGCAGACCAGTTCTTGCCATCCGCGACGGGCAGGTCCGGGTGGTGCTCGAAGCCGGCTGCACCGGTGCGTCGGAGGTTGGGCAGCGCAACCCACAGCTGGAGGCCGTGCATCGGGCCGTCCGTGTGACCGACGGAGATCTCGGAGTGCGCCACCCCGTCGCCCGAGGTCATCAGGTTGAGCTCGCCGGGTTTGAGGACGACATCGCTGCCGAGGTTGTCGCGGTGGCGGATCTCGCCGGCCATCGGCCACGTCACGGTCTGCAGGCCGGTGTGCGGGTGCGGGAGCACGTTCATGTGCTCGGCGGTCGGCCCGAAGTGATCGACGAAGCACCATGGCCCGACGGTCGGCAGGCCACGATGGGGAAGCGTGCGGTGCACTGTGATGCCGCGAACCCCGCCGAGCGGAACCTCCCGCGGATCCAGTGACAGGTCGAGCGAGGTCATGTGAGAAGCGTACGTCGCAGCTGTTCGACCAGGTCGTCACTGCCGCCGATGCTGACGAACCATCCGTGCACGCCACCCTCGTGCGCGTCCCACAGGTCGAGCACTCCCTCGATCGCCTCGACCGGGACGGCGAGGAACTCCGGTGGCAGCGCGGCCCGATGATGGCGTCCCGGCATCTTGCGGAGCCGGGACGAGATGGCCTGCTCGGCGTGCTGCGTCTCGAGGAAGTCGGCGACGATGTCCTCGCGTGAGACTCCGACGAGTCGCAACAGCAGCGCGATCGAGACCCCCGTGCGGTCCTTGCCTGCGGCGCAGTGGATCAGGGTCGCCCCGCGAGCCGTGCCGACCTCGCGCACGAGCTCGACGAGGTACATCGACGCGTGGTCGAGCAGCAGGAGGTAGAGGCCCGCGAGGCTCTCGGCCGGTGCCGTGCCGGGACGCAGTGCACTGAGGAGGGGCAGGTTGACGATGCGCGAACCGGCTCGTGCGAGCGGGTGGATGTCGTCGGACTCGTTGGCGGACCGCAGGTCGATCACCAGCGCCGGCGGCCAGACGATGTCGTCCGGCGCGTGATCCTTGCGCGACGGCATCGCACTGCGCAGGACGCGACCCCTGAGAACTGTGCGCCCCTCCGCCGTCGCGACTCCGCCGACATCTCGGAGATTGGGGACGAATTCGCGCACGAAGACACCCTAAGCGCAAGCAAGGACACATCCGCTGACCGGCTCTTTGGTGTGTTTCGGTCATCTCACCGACGTAAAATGACAGAGTGCCTCGCCCCCGCCGTATCGCTGCCGCCACCTTGATTGGCGGCAGTGCCACGCTGTCGGGGTTCTACGGATTCCTGGTCGGCGAGGCGATGCTCGCCCGCCGCGCGATCGGCACGACCGACGAGCGACCGCCGTCCCCCGACGGCATCTATGGCGACGACCTGCCGGGCCGTACGATTCGCGTCCTCGTGCTGGGCGACTCCGCCGCCGTCGGCTACGGCGTCACCCGCGCGGATGCCACGCCGTCCGCGATGATCGGCGTCGGCCTCGCGCACGTCATGGACGCGCCCGTCGAGGTGCAGTGCCGCGCTGTCGTCGGCGCCCAGACTGCCGACCTCATGGGTCAGATCGACCTCGATCCCGACTGGCACCCCGACGTCGCGGTCATCGTGGTCGGCACCAACGATGTGACGCACAACGTGACACCTCGTGCATCCGCTCGTCTGATCAGCACGGTCGTGCGGCGGCTCGTCGCCGAGGACTGCGACGTCATCGTCGGCACGTGCCCCGACCTGGGCACGGTGCAGCCGATCATGCAGCCGTTGCGCACCGTCGCCCGGCGGCTGAGTCGTGCGCTCGCCCGCAAGCAGACCATCGCCGTCGTGGAGGCCGGTGGTCGCGCGGTGTCGCTCGGAGACCTTCTCGGCACCCTGTTCGCCGAGAAGCGCGACGTCATGTTCGGCGCCGATCACTTCCACCCGTCGGAGACCGGATACGCCAACATGGTGTCCGTGCTGATCCCGGCCATCACGGCGTCGTTGCGGCAGAAGCAGACCTCGTACGCCTACGCCGGCCAGACGCGGGACCTCCTCTCGGTCGCCGACGCGGCCGCCGTGTCGGTCGACAACCCCGGCACCCAGGTCGCGCCCGATGCGGGTCCCGGCGGACGGTTCGCCTCGGTCCTGCGCCGCCGCCGCGCCTCCTGATCACCCAGCTCGCGGGTTGAGGTGCGAAGGCCGCCCGCGGCCGTAGCCTCGAAACCACCAAACGACGAACGGCCGACCCCCGGAGGGATCGGCCGTTCGTGTGTCCAGCGCTACAAGGTCAGTCGCCCTTGAGGATCGCGAGGATGCGGAGCAACTCGATGTAGAGCCACACGATCGTGACGGTGAGGCCGAACGCCGCACGCCAGGACTCATGCTCGGGAAGACCCGCCTCGATGCCGCGCTCGACGTAGTCGAAGTCGAGGATCAGCATGAACACCGCGATGATGACGCCGATGAAGCTGGAGATGAGTCCCATCGGGCCGAAACCATTGAAGCCGAAGCTCGAACCGAACAAGCTGAGCACGAAGTCGAGCAGGGACACCGCCACGAAGCCGAACATCGAGGCGATGACAACCTTGCGGAACCGGTCGTTGACCTGGATGTTGAGGATCTTGTAGGCCGCGAGCGTGCCGGCGAACGCCGCCATCGTGCCAAGCACCGCGCCGAAGACGATCGACGGATCTCCGCCGACGTACGTCGAGACGATCTTGGAGAAGGCGCCGACAAACAGGCCTTCGACCGCCGCGTAGGCGAGCACGAGCGCCGGGCTGACGTTCCTCTTGAACGAGTTGACCATCGACAGCGCGAAACCGCCGAGGCCACCGACCAAGGTCAGCATGTAGGCCGTCTGCAGCGCGGAATCGTCGGCCGGGTTGGCGCTGTCGCCGAGGTTGCCAACCATGACCCATGCGACCGCAGCCGTGGCCACGAGCACGCCAAGCGTGATCGCTGTCTTCTCGACGACCGTGTCGATCGTCATGCGGCCGGTGCCGCGCTCGGTGTGCGTGGGCGACCCGTTGAGGTCGATCTGCCACTGGGACGGGTCGTTGTACGTCTGCGTGCCCTTGCCGTTGAACTCGGCGCTGCGGGCGAAGACGGGATTGCTGCTCTGCATGATTCCCTCCGTGGGATGGCTCCGAGATGGAGTCGTTGTCCTTCACCCTATCCAACGTTGCAGACACCCCGTTTGATCCCGAGTCAGTCGTTGGACTTGGCAACCTTCTCAGGCGTGAACAGGCCGGGGACCTTGATGAACGGGGCCTCGGGCGGCTGCGGCGTGGCCGAGGGATCGATCGACGGCTCGCCGGTCTCGGCGTCAGCCACGGTCGCAATGAGTGACAGCGGAAAGACGTTCGCGACGGAAGCCCCGGTCTCGATCTTCACAGGAGCGAATGTCAGCCCATCGGGATTGGCGATGCACTCGCTGCCGTCGCCACACTCGTCGCGGAAGGGGTCGAGGTGAGCGACCATCGGCCGCCCGTCCTGGTCGAACAGCTGCACGTTGTTCAAGGGCTTGCCCGCGGCGTCGTACGCGAAGATGTTCGTCACCGATCGGCCCTCGAGGGTGATTCCCCTCGAGTCGCCGGCCTCCGGATAGGGCTCGGCGTAGTAGTCGCCGCCACCGCCATCCCATGAGCTCGCGGCCGCCATGACCGGAAGCAGCACGACGACCGCCACGACGTTGCCGATCGCGATGAGGGCCGGCACTCCGGAGCCGTGCCACTTGCCGCGACCCCACTGCACGCTGACCACGACGAACGCGGCGAACACGAGCCACCACGTGCCGGCCAGGCCGTAGCCGCGCTCGTTGCCGAAGAACGCGCCGACCAGCCAGGCCGCCAGCCACGCGCGGGTGATCCACCAGACCGGGCGCAGTGAGACGAGGAACTCGGCCACGCTTGCGAGCGTGGGGTTGCGGCGGATCGCGATCGCGATGTCGCCGCGCGTGTCCTTCCATCCCTGCGCAAGGCCGGAGAACATCCCGGCCTTGGCCTTGGTGCGCATCGGCAGCCCGGCAGCCGCCCGCAGCTCGGTCGCGTATGCCGCAGGATCGGGCAGCTCGCGCTGCAGGTCCTCGGCATACGCCTCGGCGAGGTCGGCCTCGAGACCTTCGGTCAGGTCGTCGACCTCCTCGGCGGGCAGGTCGGCCAGCGCGGCACGGACTCCTTGCGCGAACTCGACGATCTCGGGCGTGACGGTGGACGTGGTCATGCTGCCTCCCCTGTATGGGACGAACTGGTGAGCAGGTTGTTCATGGTGGTGGAGAACTCGGTCCAGACCTTGCGCTGGAGATCGAGCATGGCCCTCCCCTGGGCGTTGATGCCGTAGTACTTGCGGTGCGGCCCTTCCTCCGACGGCACGACGTACGACGTGAGGGCACCCGCGGTGTAGAGCCGGCGCAGCGTTCCGTAGACGGAGGCATCTCCGACTTCCTCGAGGCCTGCGGCGCGCAGCCTGCGCACGACGTCATAGCCATATCCGTCCTCGTCCTCGACGACCGCGAGGACCGCGACGTCGAGCACGCCCTTGAGCAGCTGGGTTGCATCCATGGATGGGACAGTACCACGCAATACGCACTACCGCGCGTGACGCACCTCGGACCGGCGAGTCGGCAGGGGCCCGGTTCAGGAGATGCGGTGCGTCCCGGCGTACGCGTTGAAGCCGCCGTCGCGGCTGAAGCCCAGCAGCGTCAGCCCGGCCGACTCGGCATGCTCCACCGCGAGCGATGACGGCGCCGACACCGCCGCGAGAACCGGTATGCCGGCCATGTGTGCCTTCTGGACCAGCTCGAAGGATGCCCGGCCCGAGACCTGCAGAACCGTGCCGGCCAGGGGCAGTCGGCCTTCCCGGAGCGCCCATCCGACGACCTTGTCGACGGCGTTGTGCCGGCCGACGTCCTCGCGCAGGCACAGCAACGCGCCCGACGCGTCGAAGAGCCCGGCGGCGTGCACTCCCCCGGTGCGGTCGAACACCTTCTGGCCTTCGCGCAACCGTTCGGGCAACGAGGCCAGGAGCGCGTGATCCCAGCTCGTCGTGTCGTCGAGGTGGCCGAAGTGCGCGGCCTTGTGCACGGCGTCGATCGAGGCGGTGCCGCAGATGCCGCACGAGCTCGACGTGTAGACGTGTCGTTCCAGCGAGACATCCAGCGGCGGCGTGTCGGCGCTCAGCTCGGCGTCGACGACGTTGAACGTCTGCAGACCGTTGTCGTCAGTGCCTGCGCAGAACCGCATCGAGACGAGCTGGTCGGCAGACCAGATGACACCCTCCGACACCAGGAACCCGGCGACGAGATCGAAGTCGTCGCCCGGCGAGCGCATCGTCACCGACAGCGACGTGCCGCCGACCCGGATCTCGAGTGGCTCCTCCACCGCCAGCGCGTCCTCACGGACCGTCGACGAACCATCCGGCGCGAACCGGGTGACCTTCGTACGTCTCGTCAGCCGGCCGGCCATCTAGTCTTCGGCCTCCTCGACCCGTTCGCACAGCGCGGTGGCCGTCTCGATCGCGTCACGCAGGTCTGACTCCGAGCCACCCGCCATCCCGGCAGCGAGGCCGGCCAGGAATGTCGTGAGCGGCGCGGCTGGACGTACGACGGCGTGCGCGGCGACGGCAGCCAGGTCGAGCACCGACTCGGTGTCGAGGTCCAGCTCCTTGATGCCGAGCTCGGCAGCGACCGTGACGACCCAGTCGTCGAGCGTGATGTCAGCCATCGGGGTTCCCTTCTGCGAGCGCTTTCTCCTGATCGTGCCACGTGTCGATGTCGAGCGCTGCACGTGTGGGGATCGGGATCTCCATGAGCTCCAACGGCACCAGCAGCGCGCGGACCGCGAGGTCGACGAGTGTCGCCTGGGCGGCGATCGAGGCCCTCAGCGCGGACGCGTCGAGCACGCTCATGAGGTACTGGCGACGACCGTCGGCATCGATCGCGATGACCCCGTCGCCCGATGCCTCGTCGAGCAGCAGGTCGACGGCATCGGAGAGGAAGGGGTGGTCGCAACCGACCAGGAAGACGTACGGGGCGTGGACCTCGGCCATCGCCGCTCCGATGGCGGCAGCCGGCCCGGAGAATCGGGGCTCCTCCCGTACGACGATGGTGCCCTCGGGCACCGGTCCCGGGTCACCCGCGACGATGATGCGGCCCGCACCCGCGACGGCGCGCAGCGTGCGCGCGATCAGCGTCTCGCCCTCGAACTCGAGCGCCGCCTTGTCGACGCCGCCGAGCCGCGAGCCACGACCGCCGGCGAGCACGATCGCGTCCCAGTCGGCTGCTTGCGGCATGTCAGCCGCGGACGTCGTGGAGGTGGTGGGCAATGTCGTGCAGGTAGTACTGCGTCAGGGTGGCGATCGTGAACTCCGAGCCGTCGCTGCGGAATCCGGTGCGATCCCAGGCGTCGTCGGGGATGGAGTGCAGAATCTCGATCATGCCCTCGCCGGCGTCGACGAGCTGCGCGGCGACGGTCGCGGGGTCCTGCGACGCGTAGTCGTCGGCGATAGCGGTCTCGTCCTGGTCCCAGTTGGGGAACCGCGGCGCGTCCTGCTCGAGCATGAGCCGGATCCGGAGGCCGAACAACGTGTGGACGTCGCGGACGTGGCACGCGTACTCCGTCGGTGACCAGGTGTCAGGAGCCGGCCGCTCGCGCGCATCAGGGCGCTCCAGCACGGCTGACCAGCGCGGCAGCTCAGCCTGCACGCGATGTGCGACCTCGGTCGGCGGCACGTCTCCGGCAGCCAGGCCGCACTCGGGGCATGGCTTTTCGAGCACCCAGGTCCAGTCCTTGGTGTCAGGTTCGATGTCCACGCGTCTACGCTAGCGCGAGTGGAGCCCACGCCGTACCGAACCGAGCCGGTCTCGTTCACCCGACGCGGTGGCCGCCTGACCGAGCGGCAGCAGTCGGCCTGGGACGCGTTGTCCGAGGCGTACGTGCTGGACGTCCCGCGGCACGGCCCGAGCACGTCGGTCGACCCGTCGTACGTGCTGGACACCCGCGAGGTGTTCGGGCGCACCGCTCCGCTGGTCGTCGAGATCGGCAGCGGTCGCGGCGAGGCGCTCGTCCAGGCAGCCGCGGATCATCCTGAGCTCGACTTCCTGGGACTCGAGGTCTATGTGCCGGGTGTCGCCCAGACGCTCGTCACGATCAGACACATCGGTGTCACGAACGTACGCCTGCTCGTCGTCAACGCGGCCGAGGCGCTGACCACGATGCTGCCGCCCCAGTCCGTCCGTGAGCTGCGCGTGTGGTTCCCCGACCCGTGGCACAAGAAGCGACACCACAAGCGGCGGCTGGTCACGCCGGAGTTCGCCCGGCTCGCCGCCCGCGTGCTCGAACCCGGCGGGATGTGGCGGCTCGCGACCGACTGGGAGGACTACGCCGAGCAGATCCGCGCCGTCGTCACCGAGTCACCCGACTTCGACGGCGGTGAATGGGGCCCGCGGTTCGAGGGCCGGCCGCAGACCCGGTTCGAGGGCAAGGGCCTGGGCGTGGGGCGGACGATCCGGGACGTCACGGCCGTGCGGCGACCCACCATAGGATGAGGGCATGACCGAGACGACCAACGCCGAGAAGCTCCGCATCGGCGACGGGTTCCTCGTCTGGATCATCGGACAGAGCGTCGAGGAGACCTCGTTGCTCGACCCGATGCCCGAGGGCGCCGAGACGATCGAGGAGCGCGACGAGGACGACCCGGAGAACGTCGACGCCGCGATCATGATCACCGACAACCGTGCAGCGCTGACGGACGACTTCGACGAGGTGCTGCCCCAGCTCGGCTCGATCCCGATCGTGTGGATCACCTATCCGCTCAACGGTCACTCCGACCTCGACGAGGCCACGCTGCAGGACCTGATCGGCGACTACGGCTGGAGGGCCGTCGAGAGCATCGCCCTCGACGAGACCTGGGCCGCGATGCGCATCCTCCAGAGCTGAGCTCTCGCTATCCGCTGGTTGAGGTGCGGAGGCCGCCCGCGGCCGAAGCCTCGAAACCAAATGTGGTCTCGATACCCCGCTCGCTGAGCGAGCTTGCTACTCGACCGGCGAGTTCTTGCGCAGGCGGGTGATCCAGATCCCGGGCGGGACCTCCTCGTCGCCCTCGATGCGGAAGCCGTGCTTGGCGTAGAGCGAGACGGCAGGCGTGTTGGCGCGCCCCGTGGCCACCAGGATCTCGCGGCCTGAAGCCCGGTCGAGGACCTGGCCGAGCAGCGCGCTGGCGATGCCGCGGCGCATCACCGACGGGCTGACCATGACCTTCTCGATCTCGACCCGGTCGTTTGACTCCCACCACGCGATCGCGCCGACCAGGTCGACGCCGTCCCACGCGGTGAGCCAGCGGCCCCGCCAGGCGGTCAGCCGAACCTCGTCCTCCTGCAGCGGTGGGATCCGGTCGTCGCCGATCAGCTCGGCCTCCATCGCGTACGACGTCTTCTGCAGCTGCAACAACGCCACCGCGAAGTAGGGGTCGCAGGCCGGATCAGGTGACGAGAAGATCATGCCGGTCCGCCGAGCGCCGCGAGACCCGCCTCGGCAAGCCGGCCCCATTCCTCCGACTCGCCGGCCGGTACGGCCACCCAGTCCTTGAACGGCCGGCCCTTGCCCGACGGGTCGAACAGCGAAGCGCCGTCGAGGTCGAGCGCTGCCCCGTGGGCTGCGCTCCCGGCGCCGAGCTTGACCGCCAGGTGCCCACCCTTGAGACACGCAAAGGCCGTGCCGTCGAACGTCAGCGAGCGAGCGCCGAACAGCGCCCCCGGCAGGACGCCACGAGGCGCCAGGTCATCGACGATCTCGTCGAATCGGGCTTCTGCGTCCATCCTCACCTCGCTGCGCGTCAGCCTAGTCCGATGCGTCGGTCCACGGCGCGAGCTCGAGGCGTTTTCCGGTGCGGCCGTCCCCGGACGAGCGGCCGGTCAGGCGTCGCCCGATCCATGGACCCGCGAAGCCGGCCCACCAACGCAGCTCTCCGACCACGCGCTCCACTGAGCCCAGCGGCAACCCGTTGGCCAGTGGCTCGTCCCACGGAGACGACGTCGGCAGTCCGAGCGTGTGCAGCATCCCCAGCGCGAACCGGCTGTGGCCCACCGGCGAAAGGTGGAGCCGATCGCTGCTCCACGCTTCGGCAAGACCGAAAACCTGGCGCGGAGGGAGCGGTGCGAGCAGGGCTCCTCGTCGAGCGGCCACCTCGGTCAGCGTGCTGTTGAGCGCGTCGACGCGACCCTTGAGCCGGGCCCCGATCGGCAGGAGCCCGGTCATGTCCGGCATCGGGACCAGGATCGTGACGATGTCCTTGTCCGCCAGCTGATGAGCCATGTCATCGAGGGCAACCCCCACCGCGTCGATGTCGACGTTGACCCGCATGAGGTCGTTCATGCCGGCCGTGATGGTGACCAGGTCAGGTCGCGCGGCGAGCGCAGCGGGCAGCTGCGAATCGCGCACCTGAGCGGCCTTCTGCCCGCGAACCGCGAGGTTCGCGTACTCAATCGGGTGACCGGCGTGGTCCGTGAGGTGCTGTGCGAGCCGGTCGGCCCAACCGCGCGGAACATCTCCCGGCCACGGCGTGTCACCGAGGCCCTCGGTGAGGCTGTCGCCGATCGCGACATAGCGGCTGAACATCACAGGTCTCCTGGTGACTTCGACTTACCAGCGGGGGTGGATGGCCTCGCGCAGATACCGGTCATAGATGTCGTGCACCGTGGCATCGAATCCGTCGGGGAGCGCCACGTCGGCGGCCTCGGCGTTGGAGCGCGACTGGTTGACGTTGCGGGCACCCGGGATCGCGGCGGTGACGCCGTCCTGCGCGAGGATCCACGCAATCGCCGCCTGCGCCGGTCGTACGCCGTCGGGCACGGCCGCCGCGAACTCCTGCGCAGCACGTACGCCGGTCTCGAAGTCGACACCCGAGAACGTCTCGCCCACGTCGAACGACTCACCCGAGCGGTTGTAGGTGCGGTGGTCGTCCGGCGCGAACGTCGTGCTGGTCGTGTAGCGACCGGACAGCAGACCGGAGGCGAGCGGGACCCGGGCGATGATGCCGACGCCGGCCTCCTTGGCCGCCGGCAGCACCTCGTCGAGCGGCTTGAGCCGGAACGCGTTGAAGATGATCTGCACGCTTGCGACATGGGGCCGGGCGATCGCGGTCAACGCCTCGTCGACGGTCTCGACGCTGACGCCGTACGCCGACATGACACCCTCCTGCACCAAGAGGTCGAGGGCATCGAAGACCTCGTCGCTCGAGAACACCGGCGTCGGCGGGCAGTGCAGCTGAACCAGGTCGAGCGTGTCCACGCCGAGGTTCGTCCGGGAGCGATCGGTCCACGCGCGGAAGTTGTCGAGCGTGAAGTGCACGGGGTCCTGCTCGGCCCGGCGGCCCATCTTGGTGGCCACGAAGACATCGAGATCGGGCCTGCCGCGCAGGTACTCACCGATCAGCTTCTCGCTGTGACCGTCGCCGTAGACATCCGCAGTGTCGAAGAATGTGACTCCCGCGTCCGTCGCGGTGTCGAGCACCGCCATCGCGTCCTCGTGGCTGACGTCGCCCCAGTCGGCGCCGAGCTGCCACGTCCCGAGCCCGACGACCGAGACCTCACGTCCTGTCCGACCCAGCGTCCGTGTGTCCATCCGCGCTCCCCTTGGTCTCGTCGGCCGGTCTCGCCGACACTCTCTCGACGGCCACCCTAGATGTCAGCGCCGCACCTCTCTTGCCGCGGGGTCAGCGCAACGAATCATTCGGCAGGATGGGCGCCAGGAACGCGCCTACTGGAGCGGCATTGCCTGGCCGTCGAGCTTCGGCGCAGGCGTGATTCCCATGGCCCTGAGGACGGTCGGCATGATGTCGACCGATCTGATGGGTGCGCTGTTGTCCCTCGATGAGACGCCCGCCCCGTAGAAGGCGATCGGGATGTTCTGGGCGTCGTACTGCGCGCCACCGTGGTCGCCCGCGACTCCGGCCGTCGTGTTGTCGCGCAGAAGTCCGATGACGTCGGCTCCATAGCGCGCCGCCGAGGTGTTGACGATCTCCTGACCGTGCGCCTTGAACCACGTCCATTCCGCCGCCGTGAGCTTGTCGCGGTTCAGGTGGGAGACGAGGCGATATTGGCTGCCGTCCCGGTAGTAGGTGGCGAGAACGCCCCTCATGCCCTCGACGATGTGGCTGGCTTCGAGTTGTTTGGTGCGCGAGTTGTCCTTGAGCCAGATGCGGATCGCAGAGTCCTGGAAGCTGACGCCGATGTTGTCGGTGTTGACCAGCGGTTTGATCCAGTCCGAAGGATCCAGGTAGTCGAGGACGGGGGTGTCGGCGTAGTACCAGTTGTAATAGCCGCGCGGATCGGCAGGAAATCCTGCCGCGGTGTCCTCGGTGTTGCCCAGGAACGTGCGCGCCGACAACTGACCGTGGTCGGCTGTGAGGACGACCATCGTGTCCTTGAGCTGATCGCGGTCCTTGAGCGATTGGATGATGCGGCCGACCTGCTCATCGGCGACCTTGGCGGCATGTGCAAGGTGAGTCGTTGGATCGCCGTTGGCGAACGCTTCGGCGCCTGGATCGTCGACACCGCCCCACATGTGTGCCGCCTTGTCGACGCCCGGGAGGGTCACGAACACACCGCTCCAGTCCTCGTTCTTCATGATGTCCATGGCAGCGTCGGCGGCCCACACGTCGCCACCTTGGTGAGCCGTGTCATGGCCGACCGTGTAGCGATTGCCGTCCAGTGGATACATCCGGGCGGGCTGGTTGTCGGTGTCATAAACGTTCGACTTCTTGCCGTCCACGAAGTAGCGACCGCACGAGGGTGCACTGATGTAGGCGGGGACGTTCACACCGCCGGGCGCACGGTAGTTGGCGCCAGTTCCATCGCAGTCCACCTTGGAACCGAATGTCACGGTGATGTCGGACGTCGAGCCACCGAAGGCCCATGCGGCATAGGTCTTGGGGCTCACGGTTGCGACCAGCTTGCCTGGAAAGTTCTCGTGCAGGTAGTCCTGCAGCTTCTTGTTGCCGGCGTGGTTCTGCAGCGCGTAGAGCTGGTCCCTGCTCAGGTCGCCCGGAAGGTAGAAGTCATTGGACGGATCGTTGTCCTTCGGGGCAAGCACGCCGTCGACATCGCGGTAGCCCTCGTCGGTCCAGCCCATGTTCTTCGGCAGCTTGCCGCTGGTGATGACGTTGTGGGTCACGACGGTTTCGGAGCCCATGTGACCGAGATAGGAGTTCTTGAAGTTCGTCCCTCCGCGCATGAGGGACTCGATGTTGTTCATCTCGTACTTCTCGACCAGATCCTTGCGCAGAGCGTCCACGACGATGATGACGACCCGCTTGGGCTTCTGCGAGACCGGAAGGTCGCGGGCCGCCGACGAACCCGCTGACGGGCTGGCGTCCGCCGCCAGCGGAGCCATCAGGGCACCGAGGCCGAGCGCGGCCCCAGCAGCAGCGGTGATCAAGCGATTCCGTGAGAGGTGACGTGATCCCATGCCGATTCCTTTGGTCAGGAAAGCTGCGCTGAACGGACGTGGTGAAACTCAAGGCCACACTTTGTTGCGTTATACACAACTCGTTGCGCATAGCGCCGCTTGGCGATTCCCGGAAGTATGGGGTGAGCCCCGCAACGTGTCAAGAGAGCCCGTCGCGCGAAACGTGACTCAGAGGCGCCAGGGACGAGACTCCAGATCCGGGCCCCGCGACTCTTGTCGCAGGGTGCGTGCACCGGTACGCTGAAGGTCCTTGGTGCGTATCACGAAATGAGTTGCTTAATGCGCAACGCAGCAACGAAGACCGAAATGCGTCGGCTCCTCACGAACGCCCGCTATGAGGTGCTGCCCACCGCGACGATCGAGGAGAAGATCGTCGCCTCGGTCCCGCCGGGTCACACGTTCACGGTGACCGCGTCGATCGGCAAGGGCCTGCCCGCGACTCTCGACCTCGCGGAGCGGCTCGTCGGGCACGGCTATCGCGCCGTCCCCCACCTCGCGGCCCGGATGATCAGCGGGCGCGCCGAGCTCGAGGAGATAGTGGCGCGACTCCTCGAGAGCGGGATCGACAGCGTCTTCGTGCCGGCCGGCGATGCCGATCCTGCCGCTGGTTCGTACGCCGGATCGGTCGACCTGCTGCGCGATCTCAGCGACATGGGCCGGCCCTTCGCCCACGTCGGTGTGACGGGCTACCCGGAGTCGCACCCGACCATCAATGACGACATCACGGTGCAGGCGATGTGGGACAAGCGCGAGCACGCCACGAGCCTGGTGAGCAACCTGTGCTTCGACCCGGCCGTGGTCAGCACGTGGATCAAGCGGGTCAGGTCGCGTGGCGCCGTCACGCCGCTGCTGATCGGCCTGCCCGGGCCCGTCGAGCGCACCAAGCTGCTGTCGATGGCGACGAAGATCGGCGTGAGCGAGTCGGCGCGCTTCCTGGCCAAGAACAAGTCCGTCTTCGCGCGGATCGCCACGCCGGGCGGCTACAGCCCCGAGCGCTTCATCGAGCGGATCTCGCCCACGACCCGCGAGCCCGAGTCGCACGTCGAGGGCCTGCATCTCTTCACGTTCAACCAGGTGGCCGAGACCCACGCCTGGCGCGAGGGGCTGCTGTCAGTGCTCGACTCGCACTCCGCAGCCAAGCACTAGAGGCGATCACGCAGCCAGGCGAAGTCTGCCTGGTGCTCCGCCGGGCCACCTGGCGTCTCGCAGATCACCGGCGCGCCGGCCGAGCGTATGACGCCCGCGAGCTCGTCGGCGTCGAGCTCGCCGTTGCCGAAGTTGGTGTGCCGGTCGGCGCCGGATCCGAACGCGTCGCGACTGTCGTTGGCGTGCACCAGGTCGATCCGACCGGTGATCGAACGGATCTGGTCGACCGCGTCGGCAAGGGGAATGCCGCTGGCCCAGGCGTGACAGGTGTCGAGGCAGAAACCGACGTGCTCGGCACCACCAGCTTTGGAGATCGCCTCCCACACACCCTCGATGCGGTCGAGGTGGCGGGTCATCGCGTTGTCACCGCCTGCGGTGTTCTCGATCAGGACGGGCAGCTTGAGATCGGTCGCCTCCACCGCCTTGCGCCAGTTGTCGAACCCCGTCGCCGGGTCATCGCCCTTGTTGACGTGGCCGCCGTGGACGATCAGGCCCTTGGCGCCGATCTCGGCGGCCGCGTCGACGTGCTGCTGGAGGAGCTTGCGGCTCGGGATGCGGATGCGGTTGTTGGTCGTCGCGACGTTGACGATGTAGGGAGCATGGACGTAGAGGTCGACCCCGGCTGCCTCTGCGTCGGCGCGCAGACCGGCGGCTCCCCCGCGATAGCGCACCTCCGGCCCCTTGTAGCCCTGGGGATCGCCGAGGAAGAACTGCACGAGCGTCGTGTCACGGGCCTTCGCCTCGGCGATCGGATCGTCCTGGGCGACATGTGCTCCGATGGAGATCGTCATAACACTCAGTCTAGGAACCGGCTACGACAGCCACAGGCTAGAGGGCGAGCAGCTCGCGCATCGAGTCGTCCAGGCCCTGCAGGCCGACGTCGACCACCGTGAGCGGCAGGCCGAGCACGGCGGCCGCGTCCTCGGCGAGGGCCCGAACCTCGTCGTCGGGGTCCTGCGCGAGCCACACCACGCGGGTGTAGTGCTGGAAGTAGTCGTCGCGCAGCTCGGGATAGCGATCCAGCCCGAGCTCCTGGACGACCGTGCGGCGAAATGACTTCACCAGGAAGTCGGTGAGCACGTACGTCCCGGGCTGCTGCTCGAACATCGAGCGCATGCGGTCCGCTCCCCCGTAGACGTCGTAGCAGTGCAGGCCTTCGAGCCGTCGCACGCCGTGTCGGGTGCACACCTCGTCGAGCGCGCCGTACGTCCCACAGTCGGCGTACGCGATCGCGACGGTCTCGTACCTGCCGCTCAGGGCCACGACCAGCGGCTCGACCTCGCCGGCGATCTGCTCGGGATGGTTGTGCAGCAGCGGAGGCAGCGGGTGGATGTCGACGTCCCACCCGTGCCGTGCCACGACCTCGGAGATGGGCTGCGCGATGGCCCCACACGCGATGACCGCGAAGCGTGCCCTATCCGGGGAAGGCGAGGAGGTCGACGAACCGGTCGTTGAAGTCCTTGCGGTCGGAGAGCTCGACATAGGCCACCTCCTTCAGCAGCGCCTCGGCACCGGCGCGCTCGGCCTGGCTCAGCAGCGTCATCTTGGCGCCCTCACCGGCGACGTTGCCGGCACTGACGATGCGCAGCACCGGGAGCTTGGGCACGAGGCCGATCCGGATGGCGCTCGCCGGGGACAGGTAGGACCCGAACGAACCGGCGAGCAGGACCTGCTGCACGTCGTCCTCGGTCACGCCCATCTCCTCGAGGAGCAACGTCCAGCCGGTCGAGATGGCGGCCTTGGCGAACTGCAGCTCGCGCACGTCGCGCTGGGAGATGTAGGTCGACTTGCTGACGTCACCCTCGACGCCGGCCCAGTGCAGGACGAAGATGCGTTCCTCGCCGATCTTGGTCAGGCGGCTGGCCAGCTTGGGCAGGAGCTCCTGCGCGGCTTCCTCGCTGATGAAGCGACCGCTGTGATCGAGCAGTCCAGCACGTACGAGCTCCGACACCGCGTCGACGAGGCCCGAACCGCACAGACCGATCGGCTCGACATCACCGATGACCTGCAGGACGACATCGTCCTCGGTCAAGCCCACGACCTCGATGGCGCCATCGGCCGCGCGCATGCCGCAGCGGATCTGACCGCCCTCGAACGCCGGACCGGCCGGCGCCGCTGTGGAGAGCAGCCGGTCGCCGTCACCCAGGACGATCTCGCAGTTGGTGCCGACGTCGATGAACAGCCGGAGCCGCTTGTCGCGGTCCATGCCCGAGGCCAGCGTGCCGGCCACGATGTCGCCTCCGACGTAGGCGCCGAGCGACGGCAGTACGTACGCCGGCGCCGCCGGGTGGATGGGGACACCGAGATCGGCGGCACTCACGGTCGGGGTGAGACGGGAGCTCAGGATGAACGGTGCGACGCCGATCGGCTCGGGGTCGATGCCCAGCAGCAGCGCGACCATCGTCGCGTTGCCGGCGAGCGCCATCTCGTAGATCTGGGTCGGCTCGATGCCGGCCTCGGCGCAGACGTTCTCGGTCAGCTCGGCCAGGGTGTCCTTCGCGAGCTCGGTGAGCCGCGGCAGGGTGTCGGGATCCATCATCGTCGCGCTGATCCGCGTGATGACGTCACCGCCGAACGGTTGCTGCTTGTTGAGCATCGAGGCGACGGCGACGGGCGTGCCGATCGAGGTGTCGAGCAGGGTCGCCACGACGGTCGTCGTGCCGAGGTCGAACGCGAGCGCGTGGTGGGTCTCGGTCGTGTCGCCGGGCTCGACGTCGATCAGCAGCTCGTCGACGATGACGGCCGTGACCTTCCAGCCCGCGGCGCGGATGACCGACGGAATACGGCGCAGGGCGTGCAGGTCGACCTTGAGCTCCAGGTCGTCGATCGCGGCCAGCAGCCTTTCGACGTCCGGCACCTGGTCGTGCAGCGACGGCTCGGCCAGCTCGACGTAACGCTTCATGATGGYCGGACGCAGGATGACCTGCCGCCCGACGCCGACCGTGGCGGCCTTGGGCCGGGTCGTCAGCGGCGGGATCTCGATCTTGAGGTCGGTGTGCACCGAGGCCAGGCACGCGAGGCGCCAGCCGTCGTCAAGCTCATCGGGCCGGAACGCGCGCTGGTCCATCGGCGACACCGGGATCGTGCCATCCAGGATCTTGACCTTGCACTTCTTGCACGTGCCGTGGCCGCCACAGGTCGAGTCGATCGCGATGCCGTTCCAGCTCGCGGCGTCGAAGACCGACACCGCCGGCGGCACCCGTACCTCGCGCTCGGCAGGGGTGAAGCTGAGCTTGAGCCGGCCCGTCCCGTCCCACTCGGGATTGGCCGCATACTCGGCTTCTGCGTCGACGTGAATCGCCCGTGAACGGCGCGGCTGATCGGTCATCAGGCTGTTGCAGCCTCCTGGGCCGCCTTCTCGGCAGCTTGCTTCGCACGGAAGTCACCGATCCAGGCCATGCCCCACTCGTCATTGCCCATCACGACGTCGGCGGCCTTGACCGCCGTGACCATGCGCGGGCTGCGGGCGTCCATGATCGCGGAGGTCAGCCCGGCTGCGATCGCCATCGGCAGGAAGGACGCGCCGAGATCGTCGCGGCCCGGCATGCCGAACGAGTTGTTGCCTGCACCGCAGGTCGTGTTGATGCCCCAGCGCTCGCGGATGCCGGACACCGTCTGGAAGAACGACCGACCGACCTGTGGGTCGGCACCGATCGGCATCGCGAGGGGATCGATGATGATGTCCTCGAGCGCGATGCCGTACTCCTTCGTGGCGACGCGGACGATCTTCTCGACCAGCTCGAGCCGCTTCTCGGGCTCCATCGGGATCTCGTCGTGGTCGTTGGGCAGCGCGATGACGGCGGCGTTGTACTTCTTGACCAGCGGCAGGATCGCTTCCATGCGGTCGTCCTCGGCCGTGATCGAGTTGACGAGCGCGCGGCCCTCGTATGCCGCCAGGCCGACCTCGAGCGCCTCGACGACGGAGGAGTCGATGCAGATCGGCAGGTCTGTGCGGCTCTGGACGAGCTTGATCGCGCGGCCGAGGAGCTCCGGCTCGTCGGTCAGCGGCACACCCATGTTGACGTCGAGCACCATCGCTCCGCCGGCCACCTGCGCATCGACGTCGCGCTCGATCGCCGACATGTCACCGGCGCGCAGCTGCTCCTGGAAGATGCGTCGTCCGGTCGGGTTGATGCGCTCTCCGATGATGCAGAACTTCTGGTCGTGACCGAGCACGACTTCCTTGCTGGCCGAGCGGATGATCGTGTGCACTGAGACTCCTGGGTTGCTGGGGGTGGGAACTAGACGCCGACGGCGGCTTCGCGGCGCCGCATGATGAGGTCCTTGGCCTTCTTGACCGTCGCCGAGGCGTCGGGCGCATAGGCGTCGGCGCCGACCGCGTCGGCGTACTCCTGCGTGACCGGCGCGCCGCCGACCATGACGATGACCTGGTCGCGCATGCCGGCCTTCTCGAGCGCGTTGATGTTGGCCTTGAACATCGGCATGGTCGTGGTGAGGAACGCCGACATGCCGACGATGTCCGGCTTGTGCTCGTTGATGGCCTCGATGAACTTCTCCGGCGGCACCTGCACGCCGAGATCGATGACATGGAAGCCGGCACCCTCGAGCATGATGTTGACGAGGTTCTTGCCGATGTCGTGCACGTCGCCCTTGACGGTGCCCATGAGGAACGTGCCGACGGTCTCGGCGCCGGTCTCCGCGAGCAGTGGCCGCAGCACGTCGAGCGCCCCGCTCATGGCCCGGCCGGCGATCAGCATCTCGGGAACAAAGAAGTCTCCCCGCTCGAAGCGCGCACCGACCTCCTCGAGGGATGGGATCAACGCGTCGAACAGCAGCGTCTCGGGGCCCATGTCCATCTCGATGCCGAGCTTGGTGAGCTCGAGGACACGGGGGGCATTGCCGACGAGCGTCTCGTCGTAGAGCCCTTGCAGGACTTCTTCAGGAGTCATTGCGGGATTCCTTTCGTATGCGACGGGCGAGCAGTCGGGTCAGCTGTTGTGACTCGGCGACCAGGAGGTCGCCGATGCTGGTGAGGGAGTCCTCGATCCGGAATGCAGGACCGGAGACTCCCAGTGCGGCCAACACGTGGCCGTCGGCGCCGAAGACGGGCGTGGCGATGCCGTCCAGCCCCTCCTCGAGCTCGCCACGGGTGACGGCGAAGCCGCGCTCGCGTACGAGGTCGAGCTCTGCCTTGAACGCGGCCGGGGCCGTGATGGTCGCCTCGGTGCGCTTCTCGAGGTCGCGCTTGGGCAGTGGGAGTGCGCCATAGGCGTACATGACCTTGCCGAGCGCCGAGCAGTGCGGCGGAACGTCGATGCCGACCCAGTTCATCGCGCCGATCATGAACGTGGTGTCGATCTGGGCCACCTGCACGACCGTGTCGCCGCGGGCCACCGCGAGGTTGACCGTCTCTCCGGTGGCTTCGGCGAGGCGGTCGAGATTGGGCTGCGACGCAGCGACGAGCGCCTCGACGCGGTCGAACCTGCTGGCGTAGTGCGCGAACAGGGCGCCTCCGCGGAAGGCGCCGTCGCGATCACGCTCGAGCAGACCGTTGCGCTCGAGTCCCTGCAGCAGCCGTGACGCTGTCGAGCGGGCGAGGCCGGTCTGGCCGACGATCGCTGTGTAGGAGATGGGCTCCTCGGCGCGCACGACCAACGACAGCAGCTCGGCTGCTCGATCGAGGGACTGGGTGCCGTTGCTCATCGATCCACGCTTTCTCAGCTCGGCGGAAATTGGGGCGGGCGGCCTCTTCACAAGACCACGAGAGTTCCATAGTGTGGAACCTCAATCCCACTACATGAGGGTAAGATCCCAAAACGTTGGGGTCAAGCATTGCGGGCACAGCAGTTTCCGGTCCGCTTCATTCACGGTCTTATGGAGGTCCGATGTTCGAGAACACGATGCCGCGCTACGAGATCCTGTCCCAGGACGCGATGGCATCCCTGGAGACCGCGTGGCGCCGCCTCATGACAGAGGTCGGCGTCGAGTTCATGCACGAGGACGCGCTCGAGCTGTTCCGCAAGGCCGGCCAGAAGGTCGTCGACAACACGGTCTTCCTCGACCCGGAGTTCGTGCTCGCTCAGGTCGCCCTGGCGCCCAAGGAGTTCGACGTCCAGGCCCGCAACCCGGCCAACAACGTGCACATCGGCGGCAACATGATGGCGTTCAGCGGGGTCTACGGTCCCCCATTCGTCCGTGAAGGTGCCGTGCGCCGTGATGCGACGATGAACGACTTCCGCAACTTCACCAAACTGGCTCAGGGCTACGCCGAGCTCGACTCGGCCGGCGGCATCATCTGCGAGCCCTACGACACGCCGCTCGACTCGCGACACCTCGACATGGTCTACGCGTTGCAGACCCTGACCGACAAGATCTACATGGGCAACGTCGTGACGGGCGAGAACGCGCGCGACACGATCGCGATGGGCGAGATCCTCTTCGGTGGCCGCGAGGCGATCGAGAAGACGCCGGTCTCGATCTCCCTGATCAACTGCAACTCGCCGCTGCGCTGGGACGATCGCATGCTGGAGTCGCTGTTCGAGTACGCCAAGGCCGCCCAGCCCGTCGTCCTGACACCGTTCATCCTGATGGGCGCGATGTCGCCGGTCACGATCCCGGCGGCGCTCGTGCAGCAGATCGTCGAAGCCTTGTCGGGCATCGCCCTGGCTCAGCTGGTGCGCCCCGGCACGCCGGTCATCTTCGGCTCGTTCCTGTCCAACATCGACATGCAGTCGGGCTCGCCGACGTTCGGCACCCCCGAATCCGGCATCGGACTGCTCTGCACGGGACAGATCGCGCGCCGCTTCGGCCTGCCGTTCCGGTCCGGTGGCGGGCTCACGTCCGCACACCAGGCCGACGCGCAGGCCGGCTACGAGGCACTCATGACCTTGATGCCCACGTTCCTCGCCGGGGCCAACTGGGTCATGCACTCCGCCGGCTGGCTCGAGGGCGGGCTCGTCGCCGGCTATGAGAAGTTCATCATGGACGTCGAGCTGCTGCAGATGCTGCGGGCCGAGTTCACCCCGCTCGAGATCGACGAGGGCTCGCTCGCGTTCGATGCTCACGTCGAGGTCGGCCACGGCGGTCACTTCCTCGGCGCAGCGCACACCATGGAGCGCTTCCGTACGTGCTTCCACCGGCCGTTCCTGTCGAGCTCGGACAACTTCGACAAGTGGACCCGCAACGGCTCGCTCGACACCAACCAGCGCGCCGAGGTCATCTACAAGAAGCGCCTCGAGGAGTACGAGCAGCCGCCACTCGACGAGAGCATCCGCGAAGAGCTCGAGAGCTACGTCAACCGGCGCCGCACCGAGCTCGGCGACTGACACTGACACACAAGTGCCTCCATGCTGCGGCATGGAGGCGCTCTGTGTGTTCGCGGACTGAGTGTCAGGCGAGCCGCTCGGCGGTCTCCACGACGTTGGCCAGCAGCATCGCCCGGGTCATCGGCCCGACCCCGCCAGGGTTCGGTGAGATCCAGCCCGCGACCTCGTACGCCTTGGGGTCCACGTCACCCACGATGCCGTTCTCATCACGGCTCACCCCCACATCCAGCAGAGCGGCACCGGGCTTGACCATGTCCGCGGAGATGATGCCCGGCACCCCGGCCGCGGCGATCACGATGTCCGCCCGGCAGACCTCTTCGGCCAGGTCACGGGTGCCGGTGTGGCACAACGTCACCGTCGCGTTCTCACTGCGCCGCGTCAGCAACAACCCCATCGGCCGGCCCACCGTGATCCCCCGGCCCACCACCACCACATGCTGGCCGGCGATCGGCACCTCATGGCGACGCAACAGCTCGATGATCCCCCGYGGRGTGCACGGCAACGGCGCGTCCTTGCCCAGCACCAACCACCCCAGGTTCGTCGGATGCAGACCATCGGCRTCCTTGACCGGATCAATCCGRCCGATCACCGCGTTCTCATCCARACCCTTCGGCAACGGCAGCTGCACGATGTAACCCGTGCACGCCGGATCAGCATTCAGCTCATCRACCGCCGCCTCGACCTCAGCCTGGGTCGCGGTCTCAGGCAGATCGATCCGCAACGACTCGATGCCCACCTGGGCACAGTCACGATGCTTGCCCGCCACATACCACTGACTCCCCGGGTCGTTCCCGACCAGGATCGTCCCCAGCCCAGCAGTCACCCCCCGCTCACGCAACGCATCCACCCGCACCCGCAGCTCGTCCTTCATCGCGGACGCAACCGCCTTGCCATCAAGAATCTGCGCAGTCACGTGATCGAGTCCCATCTGGTCGGATCATCGCATCCTAGATTCCCCGACCCTTCGTGAACAGCGCACGAATTCATACACAATCATGCAAAACTGGTGCATGATCGATCACCGCCTCCAGGTGCTCCGTTTGCTCGCCCACCACGGCACGGTGACCGCGACCGCCGAAGCGCTCCACTACACGCCGTCTGCCGTGTCGGCCCAGCTTCGCTCACTGTCCGAGCAGCTCGGCGTCACCCTGCTGGTCCCCAAGGGCCGAGGGGTCAAGCTCACACCCGCCGGACGCCTCCTGCTGTCCCGCGCCGACGACCTGTACGAGCGCTGGGAGCAGATCCGGGCCGAGCTGGTCGCCGGCACCGACGACACCATGGTCGAGCTGCGCATGTGCGGCTTCTCGACGGCCGCTGCCGCGCTGCTTCCCCCGGTCGCTGCACGTCTGTTGCGGACCTATCCGAACCTCGACGTCCGGATCATCGAGGCCGGACCCGCGGAGTGCTTCGACCTGTTGCTCGCCGGTGAGGCCGACGTCGCGGTGGTGGCCGTGACGCAGGAAATCCCTCCGGCCGCTGATCCTCGGTTCTACCAGCAGCCCCTCCTGAACGACCCGCTCGACCTCCTGCTCTCGACCAACCACCGGCTCGCCGGGCACGAGTCAGCGTCCTTCCACGAGGTCGCCACCGAACGATGGATCGTCGACCGCGTGGGTCGTCCGTACCATCAGCTCTTCATGACTGCCTGCGCGACGGCCGGCTTCGTGCCGACGATTGCGCACGAGGTGGTCGAGTGGGAGACAGCCGCCGCGCTCGTGGGTGCCGAGCTCGGCGTGGCGCTGATCCCGCGGTTGGCGCGCATACCCGCCGGCTATCCCGTCGTACGCGTCCCGCTGCATGGCGACCCCAGGCCCACCCGGCACATCATCACGGGCATTCGTCGCGGCAGTCGCGGTCTCCCCATCGTCTCCGAGGCGATCCGGACGCTCGACGACGTGGGGCCCGCGGCACTGGCTGCCGTCCAGCTGACCCCGGATGAGTCGTGACCGTGCAGCGAATGTGCACATTGCCGTCCAAATTCGTGCGCTATTCATGAAGAGTGGACGAATCTAGGATGCCGCTATGGATGCTCGCCTTCTGGACCCCGTGCAACAGCTGGACATCGCCGAACTGGCGGAACGACGAGAGCCGGGACTGAGCCTCGAAGCGCCGTTCTACACGAGCGACGAGATCTACCAGGCGGACATCGCGGGCATCTTCTCCAAGCAGTGGATCTTCGTGGCTTCGGAGGGCGAGATCCCCGACGCCGGCGACTACGTCACGATCAACCTCGGCACGTACTCGGTCATCGTCGTCCGCGATGACGACGAAGAGGTCCGCGCCCTGCACAACGTCTGCCGGCATCGTGGCGCCCGCATCCTCACCGACGCCCAGGGCTCCGTCGGCAACCTGGTGTGCGGCTACCACCACTGGGCCTACGCGACGGACGGCCGGCTGCGCCACGCCCCCACGCACGGCAAGGACTTCGACATGACGTGCTTCGGCCTGAAGCACGTCGCAGTGCAGGTGGTCAGCGGCCTGATCTTCATCTGCCTGGCCGACGAGCCTCCGGAGGACCTCGCCCGGGTCTCCGACATCATCAGCCCCTACATCGCGCCCCACCAGCTGGGCCGCACCAAGGTGGCGGCCCAGGTCGACCTGGTCGAGGAGGGCAACTGGAAGCTGGTGATGGAGAACAACCGCGAGTGCTACCACTGCGACGGTCACCCCGAGCTGGCGTGTTCCCTCTTCCCCACGTTCGGCTACGGCTCGTCGGACATCCCGCCCCACCTCCAACCGGGCCACGATCGCTACCTGCTCGCGCAGGCGCAGCTGGAGGCCACGTGTGATGAGCTCGGCCTGCCGTACGCCGCCGTCGAGGAGCTCACGACGCGCCTGTCCGGCTTCCGCATCCAGCGCGAGGCGCTCGACGGTGCCGGCGAGTCCTTCAGCGAGAGCGGGGAGTCGGTCTCGACCATGCTCCTCGGCGACTTCGAGCACCGGCGCCTGGGACGGCTGTCGCTGCACCTCCAGCCCAACGCCTGGTTCCACTTCCTCAGCGACCACGCCGTGACGTTCGCGGTCCTCCCCCTCAGCGCGGGGCGGACGCTCGTACGCACGACCTGGCTGGTGCATGAGGACGCCGAGGAGGGCGTCGACTACGACCCCGCGGCACTCACGAAGGTCTGGCGCGAGACCAACTCCCAAGATGCCGCCTTCGTGGCCCGTGCACAGCTCGGCGCGGCGAGCCCCGCGTACGAGCCGGGCCCCTACATGCCCAGCGAGTACCAGGTCGAGGCGTTCTGCACCTGGTACATCGACCGGCTGAAGGAGCACCTCTCGTCATGACGGTGCTGACCCAGACCTTCAGCGCGATGCTCACCCAGGACCGTCGCCCGCCGCGCATGTGGGACGACAGCGCGGAGGAGAAGCTGATCTGCCGCGGCATCGTGCCGGTGACAGACGAGATCAGCACGTTCATCTTCGAGGCGCCGGAGCCTCGATTCTTCCGGCACCTGCCGGGTCAGTACCTCACGTTGACGGTCGACGTCGGCGGGCAGCCCGTCAGCCGCTGCTACACGATCTCGTCGCCGGCGACCCGCCCGTACGCGTTGAGCATCAGCGTCAAGCGTGAACCCGGCGGCCTGGTGTCGAACTGGCTGCACGACGAGCTGAGGGTGGGCGATCGGGTCAGCGCCACGGGTCCGCTCGGATCGTTCACGTTCGCCGAGCACCCCTCGGCCAAGTACCTGTTCCTGTCCGCAGGGGTGGGGATCACGCCGTCCATGTCGATGATTCGGACGTTGCACGACCTCGCCGAACCGACAGACGTCGTGCTCGTGCACAGCGTGCGGAGCCCCGAGCACATCGTCTTCCGGTCCGAGCTCAACCATCTGGCCGCGTCAGACCCCAACCTCGACGTCGCCATCATCTGCGAGGACGCCCAAGAGAGCTGGGAAGGACGGCGCGGCCGGCTGACGTCGGACGTGCTCGCGGAGATCGCCCCGGACCTGCACGAGCGTGAGATCTTCCTGTGCGGGCCGGCTGCCTACATGGCCGCAGCCCAGGAGCTGCTCACCGCCGCAGGGGTCGATCCCTCCCGCATCCACACCGAGTCCTTCGCGTTCGGGGTTGCCGAAGAGGACCCGGCGACAGATCCTGACGGCGCCGCACCGGCGTCCTTCAGCGTGCAGTTCACGCGCAGCAACCAGACGGTCGAGTGCGACACGAACGTCACCGTGCTCCAGGCCGCCCTTGCTGCCGGGATCCGCGTCCCGTCCTCATGTGGCGGAGGGATGTGCGGCACCTGCAAGACCACCCTCGTCAGGGGTTCGGTCGACATGCACCACGACGGCGGCATCCGGCCGAAGGAGATCGCGCAGGGCAAGATCCTCCTGTGCTGCTCCAGGCCCCTGGAGGACCTGATCGTCGAGGCGTAGTCGCCTCTCGCCTCAGCACTCCACGACGTTGACGGCGAGGCCGCCGCGGGACGTCTCCTTGTACTTGTCCTTCATGTCCGCGCCGGTCTCGCGCATCGTCTTGATCGCCTTGTCCAGCGACACCTTGTGGCTGCCGTCGCCGTGGAGGGCCAGCCGCGCGGCATTGATCGCCTTGACGCTCGCGATGGCGTTCCGCTCGATGCACGGGATCTGCACGAGTCCCCCGACGGGATCGCACGTGAGGCCGAGGTTGTGCTCGATGCCCACCTCTGCAGCATTCTCGACCTGAGTCGGGGTGCCGCCCAGCACCTCGCACAACCCCGCTGCGGCCATCGAGCACGCCGAGCCCACCTCACCCTGGCAGCCGACTTCGGCGCCGGAGATCGAGGCGTTGATCTTGAACAGGATCCCCACCGCGGCGGCCGCCAGCATGAACCGGACGACCCCGTCGTCGTCCGCACCAGGCACGAACTTGACGTAGTAGTGCAGCACGGCCGGCACGATCCCCGCCGCGCCGTTGGTGGGCGCCGTGACGATCCGGCCGCCAGCCGCGTTCTCCTCGTTCACCGCGAGGGCGAAGAGATTGACCCACTCCATCGCGAGCAGCGGGTCCGCGGGCGGCTGACTGGTGGGGTGGCTCAGGGCCGCGGCCTCGACGCTGGCTGCCGAGGCGGTGAGCGTACGGAACAACGCCGGCGCCCGCCGCTTGACCTTCAACCCACCGGGCAGAATGCCGTCGCTCGCGCAGCCGTTGTAGACGCATTGACGCATCACGGCCCACAGCGCCAGGAGCTTCTCCCTGAGCTCGGCCTCGGTGTGCCAGACCATCTCGTTGGCGAGCATGACGTCAGAAATCGACATCCCCTGGCTTCGGCAGATCTCCAGGAGCTCGTCGGCCGTCGTGAACGGGTAAGGCAGGGCGGTGGTGTCGGCGACCACCTTGTCGGCGCCGTCGACATCGCCGTCGACCACGAACCCGCCCCCGATGGAGTAGTAGCTGCGTTCGCGGAGCACCCCACCGGAGTGATCCAGCGCGCGGAACGTCATGCCGTTGGGGTGCGCGGGCAGGGACTTGCGACGGTGCAGGACGACGTCCTCGTCCCAGTTGAAGTCGACCCGGTGCCCGGCGATCCAGAGCTCCGCATCGAGGACGGCCTCCGCCACTTGGTCATCAGCAGTCGCGGTGTCGACCGTCTCCGGATCGAGGCCCTGGAGGCCGAGCACGACCGCCTTGTCAGAGCCGTGACCGCGGCCGGTGGCTCCCAGCGAACCGAACAGCTCGGCCTGGACGCGCACCGTGGCCCCGAGGTGACCCGAACCGGCCAGGCCCTCGGAGAAGCGCTTCGCAGCCCGCATCGGGCCTACTGTGTGTGAGGACGAGGGCCCGATACCGACAGAGAACAGGTCCAGCACGCTCAGTGCCATCAGCCGAAGTCCTCGACCCCTGATTTCAGGTGCGGATACAGCGGGAAGCTCGCGGCCAGCGCACTGACCCGACGACGCAGCTCGTGGGTGGTCGCCTGATCCAGGTCTCCCTCAGGCGTGGATCCGATCAGGGCCAGCGCGATGATGTCCGCGACCTCGGTGAACTCCTCGGCTCCGAAGCCACGGGTGGCCAGGGCCGGGGTGCCGATCCGGAGTCCCGACGACACCATCGGAGGACGAGGGTCGAAGGGGACGGCATTGCGGTTGACGGTGATGCCGATCCGGTGCAGGCGATCCTCGGCCTGCTGTCCGTCCAGCTCCGAGTCGCGCAGGTCGACGAGGACCAGGTGGACATCCGTGCCACCGTTGACCACGGAAATGCCGGCGGCGGCCACGTCGTCCTTCAGCAGCCGTTCCGCCAGAATGCTCGCCCCTTCGAGCGTGCGCCGCTGACGTTCCTTGAAGCCGTCCGAGGCCGCGATCTTGAAGGCCACGGCCTTCGCGGCGATGACGTGCTCCAGGGGGCCACCCTGCTGTCCGGGGAAGACGGCGCTGTTGATCTTGCGGGCGTACTCCTCCTTGCTCAGGATCACTCCGCCGCGGGGACCACCGAGGGTCTTGTGGGTCGTGGTGGTGACGACGTCGGCGTACGGCACCGGATTGGGGTGCAGACCGGCCGCCACGAGCCCGGCGAAGTGCGCCATGTCCACCATGAGGTAGGCACCGACGAGGTCGGCGATGCGACGGAATTCGGCGAAGTCCAGCTGCCGTGAGTACGCCGACCAGCCGGCCACGATCAGCTTCGGCCGGTGCTCGAGGGCCAGCGCCTCCACCTCGGCCATGTCGACCAGGTGATCGTCCTTGCTGACGTGGTAGGCGATGACGTTGTAGAGCTTGCCGGAGAAGTTGATGCGCATCCCGTGCGTCAGGTGCCCGCCATGAGCCAGGTCCAGGCCCATGATGGTGTCGCCGGGCTCCAGCAGCGCGAACATCGCCGCCGCATTCGCCTGGGCGCCCGAGTGAGGCTGCACGTTGGCCGCCTCGGCACCGAAGAGCGCCTTGACCCGGTCGATCGCCAGCTGCTCGATGACGTCGACGTGTTCACAGCCGCCGTAGTAACGCTTCCCCGGATAGCCCTCGGCGTACTTGTTCGTCAGGACCGAGCCCTGCGCCTCCATCACCGAAGCCGGCGCGAAGTTCTCCGACGCGATCATCTCCAGCGTGGACTGCTGGCGGTTGAGCTCTTGAGCGATGGCGTGATCGACTTCTTCGTCGACGTCCGCAAGGGTTTGGATCAACTGGTCTGACATGGCACTTCCTCGGAGTCCTGGTGTCGCACGGATGTTGCTGGCTGCGTTCAGCCGAGGCGGCGACGCAGCTCCTCGTTGATCGCCGGGACGATCTCGTGCAGGTCGCCGATGACCGCGTAGTGCGCCTTGGTCACCATCGGGGCGTCTGCATCCGTGTTGATGGCCAGGATCGTCTTCGCACTCTGGCATCCGGCCCAGTGCTGGATAGCGCCGCTGATGCCGCACGCGACATAGAGGTCGGGCGAGATGCGGCTGCCGGTCTGGCCGACCTGCTCGTGGTGCGGCCGCCAGCCGAGGCTGGTCACGACGCGCGAGACGCCGAGCGCCCCGTCGAGCAGGTCGGTGAGCTCGAGCAGGTCGTCGAACCCTTCGGCGCTGCCGGCACCGCGTCCGGCACCGACGACGACTCGCGCGCTGGTCAGAGCTCCGGTGTCGCCTTCTTCCTTGACCTCGGTGCGAACGACACGGGTCAGCAGGTCGGCGTCCGACAGCACTGGGCTGTACGTGCGCAGCACCGGGCTCGTCGGTGCCGCAGCCGGGAGGGCGTCGACGGCGTGACCCGCGACGCTGAGCGTGGCGACCTGCCCGTCGAGGCGCATTTCCTCGAACACACCGCCGCCCATGACCTGACGGGACACGATCAACGGCTCGATGCTGTCGACGCCGATGACGTTGGCCGCCATCAGGGCGTCAAGTCGGGTCGCCACGTGCGCGAGGACCTCGTTGCCGCGGGGCGTGCCGGAGGCGATGACGAGGCGGGCCGACTCGGACGAGGCCACGTCGACGACGGACGCCGCCCACGACGCGGCGCCGTAGGACGTCAGCCGCTCGTCGTCGGCGTGGTGCGCGACGGCCACGGCTTGTTCACCGAGGTGGCCGAGCACGAGCGGACGCTGCTGCTCGGAGAGCGGTCCGACAACGACCGCTTCCAGTGCGTTGTCAGCGAGGCTTACACCGAGTGAGCGAGCGAAGCTCAGGGCTTCGCGCGAGGTCAGGGTGACGCCTTCGGCGTCGGTCTCCACCAGGACGAGGATCATTTTGCGACCACTCCGATCTTGATCAGCATGTCGACGACAGCGCTTGCGGCCTCGGGGCCCTTGCCCAGGATCTCGACCGAGCTGGGCTGCTCCGGCGGCGACTTGAGCTTGACTCGTTGGGTTGTTGGGACGATGTCGGTCTCGATGACCTCGATCGGGGTCTTCTTGGCCTTCATACGTCCGACGATGGACGGGTAACGGGGCGACACCCCACCTTCGGAGACCGCTATGACCGCCGGCGTGGGGAGCTCGAAGATCTCGTCACCCTCGGGGCCGGCACCAGTTGCGGTGATCGTGCCTCCATCGACCGAGACATTCGAGATGCCGGTCAGCACGGGTCGCTCAAGCGTGTAGGCGAGCCGGACGCCGACCTGGAAGTCGCCGGTGTCGGCCGCATCGGTGCCGACCAGCACCAGGTCGACCGGGTCGGCCTCGTTCGCGACGAACTGAGCGATCGCGGCCGCCACATCGGCCGGCCCGAACTGCTCGGAGTCGGCCTCAATGTGAACGGCACGGGTGCAGCCGACCGCGATCGCGTCGCGGAGCTGGTCCTCGGCGTCGCCGGGGCCCAGTGTCAGCACGGTGGCGGTGCCACCCGTTGCCTCGGCGGTCTGGACCGCGATCTCGACGGCGGCCTCCTCGTGAGGGCTGACGGTGTGCCCCACGTGGCGGGCGTCAACACTCATGCGGTCCTCGGACAGCAGGACCTGGCTCGAGGTCTCGGGAACTCGTTTGATGCAGACAAGGACGTTGGTCATGTCGTCAGCCTCGGATTCGTGCGTTGTCGGGGTCGAACAGTGCGGTTGCGTCGGCCGAGCCGACCGTCACGGAGTAGCGCTCCTCCATGTAGTCGACGGCGAGCTTGGTGCCGACCTTCGCCACCTCGGGCGGCAGGTAGGCCATCAGCAGGTGCTTGCCCAGCGAGGGTGCGGAGCCGGCAGATGTGACGTAGGCGCGGTGGCCGTGCCCGTCGATGAGCGGCTCGCCGTCGGGAGTCAGGACCGGCTCGCCGCCCAGCATGTAGCGCTTGACGCCGCTCGCCGAGGTGTGGTCGTCGACGGTCAGCGTGCACATCACGGCCGCGGGCTCCTCGGACCGCTGCTTGACGTAGGCCTCGCGGCCGATGAAATCGGCCTCCTTGACCTTGGGTCGCTGCATGCCGGCCTCGATGATGGTCCGCTCGCTGTCGAGCTCCGCGCCATAGGCCCGGTAGCCCTTCTCCATGCGACCGGTCGTGCCGTAGACGCCGATCCCGACCGGGACCAACCCGTGCGGGGCGCCCGCTTCGCTGATGAGGTCCCACAGCCTCGCGCCGCTCTCCATCGGGACGTACAGCTCCCAGCCGAGCTCGCCGACGTACGAGATGCGGGAGGCGAGAACCTCGAGCGAGCCGAGCTCGATCGGGCGGCAGGTGCCGAACTTGAACCCGTCGTGGCTGACGTCGCTCTCGGTCAGGCTGCCGATGATGTCGCGCGCCCTCGGGCCCCACACACCGATCGTGGTGAATGCCGATGTCTGGTCGACGACCTGCGCCGAGCCGTCAGCCGGCATGTGGTCACGGAACCACTTGCGGTCCAGGTTGCCGTGGGCACCACCGGTGACGACGCGGAAGTGATTGTCGCCGAGCCGCATGATCGTCAGGTCGGCGCGGTATCCGCCGCGGCTGTCGAGGATCGGGGTGTAGACCACCCGTCCGGTCGGCACGTTCATCTGCCCGACCGCGATCCGCTGGACCGCGTCGAACGCGCCCTTGCCGACCACGTCGAAGATCGAGAACGCCGTCAGGTCCACCATGCCGGCACGCTCGCGCATCGCGAGGTGCTCGGCGTTGATGATCGGCGACCACCAGCGCGAGTCCCACTCGTTCTCACGCGGCATCACGGCATCGCCGTACTCGGCCAGCAATGACTCGTTGGAGTTGTACCAGTGCGGACGCTCCCAGCCTGCGGTCTCGAAGAACTGGGCGCCCAGCTCCTTCTGGCGGGCGTGCATCGGCGCCAGACGGGCGTTCCGGTCGCTCTCGTACTGCTCGGCCGGGTGCACGATGCCGTACGTCTTGATGAACGCCTCGCTCGTGCGCGCCCTCACGTGCTGCTTGGTGCGCTGGTGCGGGTAGAAGCGAGCGATGTCGGACTGGTGGATGTCGATCTCAGGGTTGCCGTCGGTCATCCACTCGGCGACCGCGCGCCCGACACCAGGCCCTTCCTTGATCCAGACCGCGGCAGCGGACCACAGGCCCTCGACCTCAGGCGTCTCGCCGAGAACCGGGTTGCCGTCGGGGGTCAGCGAGAGCAGGCCGTTGATGGCGTAGCGGATCTCGACCTCCGGGTTGCCGAGGACCTCGGGCATGAGCTCGAGCGCTTCCTCGAGCTGCTGGTCGAAGTCGTCAGCCGTGAACGGGAGCTCGGTCGGCGACAGCTTCGACTGCTCGATCGACGGGATCTCGTCGGGGTCGTGCAGGATCGCGCGGTGGGCGTAGGAGCCGACCTCCATGTCGCCGCCGTGCTGGCGCTCGTAGCAGAACGTGTCCATGTCGCGGACGATCGGGAACGAGATCTCGCCGACCGTGCCGGACAGCTGGGGAACCGGCCCGACGCTGATCATCTGGTGCACCGCGGGCGTCAGCGGGATGTGGGCACCGGCCATCTTGGCGATGCGGGGGCTCCAGACACCACAGCAGATCACGACGGTCTCGGCCTCGATGTCGCCACCCGTCGTGCGGACCCGGCGGATCTTGCCGTCCTCGACGTCGAGGCCGATGACCTCGACGGTCGAGACGACCTGCAGGGCGTCGAGCTCCTGGGCGCGCTCGCGCATGATCGTGCCGGCGCGCAGGGAGTCGACGACGCCGACGCTGGGCGTGTAGAACGCGCCGATGATGACCGAGGGGTCGAGGAACGGTACCTTCTCGACGACCTGCTCAGGCGTCACGATCTCGGACGGGATGCCCCATGCCTTGGCCGACGACATCCGGCGGCGCAGCTCTTCCATGCGCTCCTCGGTGCGGGCGACCTCGAATCCACCGGACTCGGTGAAGACGCCCATCTCCTTGTACTGCTTCATGCTGTCGAGCGTCAGATCCGTGATCTCCCGGGAGTGGTCGACCGGGAAGATGAAGTTGGAGGCGTGCCCCGTGGATCCGCCGGGGTTGGGCAGCGGGCCCTTGTCGATCTGGACGATGTCACGCCAGCCCAGTCGCGCGAGGTGATACACCAAGCTGTTGCCGACGATGCCGGCACCAATGACGACGACCCGCGCGTTACCCGGCACTTCTGGCATGTGGAGCTCCGTTCATCTGTTGCGTAATATGCAACTTAAATCGCTATCTGAAACAGTCTTGATTCATCGTCCCCGGCGATCGCCCGAGTGTCAAGGCGTGTGGGCACTCGGTTTCGACCGGAATGCCGTACGCCCCGAAAGCCGGAGCTCTCGGGGCGTACGAACGTTCACAGACGGGACTACTTGACCCAGGCGTCAACCTTGTCCGGGTTGTCCTCGATCCACTTCTTCGCGGCGTCGTCGGCGGACATCTTGTCCTCGGCGATGTACTTCGCGACGACGTTCTGGTCGTCGTTGGTCCACTTGAACGCCTTGATGGCATCCGCCGCGGGGCTACCGGAGTCGGCGAACTTCTTGGCCATGATCTTCTTCAGAGGCGTCTCGGGATAGTCGCACGCGACCTTGGCCGGGTCCGCGTCGCATCCCTCGGTGTACTTCGGGAGGTTGACGTGGACCAGCGGAACCTCGGACAGGAACCACTGCGGAGCGTAGAAGTAGCCGATCAGCGGCTTCTTGTTCTTCTCCGCCTGGCGGAACCCGGTGATGAGCGCCGCTTCGCTGCCGGCGTAGACCACCTTGTAGTTCAGCTTGAGGTTCTTGATCAGCGCCTCGTCATTCGTGACGTATGACGGGTCACCGTCCAGGAACTGACCCTTGCCACCGGACTCCGACGTCTTGAACAGGTCGGCGTACTTGTTGAGGTTCTTGTAGTCGGTGATGTCGGGGTACTTCTCGGCCATCCACGGCGGCACGTACCAGCCGATCTGACCGACGTTGCCCTGCGTGCCTGCGTCGACAGCGACCTTCTCGTCGGTGATGTACTTCTTGTAGAGCTCCGGGTGGCCCCAGTCCTCGATCACGACGTCGACCGTGCCCTTGGCGAAGCCCTGCCAGGAGACTTCCTCCTTGAGGTCCTTGTAGTCGACCTTGCAGCCGAGCTTCTGCTCGATCGCCTGCCCGATGACGTGCGCCGAGGCCTCGTAACCCACCCAGGGATTCACGGCCATGTTGACGGTGGTGTCGCACTTCTTGCCGCCGCTGCTGCCGGTGTCCTCGATGTCCCCGCCTCCACAGGCGGAGAGCGCGAGCAGGGCGCCGGCCGCGACTGCCGCGGTCAGACCTGCCCTTCTTGTCAATGCCTTCATCCGTACTCCTTCATCGGGTTGCATCGTCACCTCACGAACCAGGTCGGTCGTGAGAAGAATGTGCGTTTCGGGCCTACCGCCTGGCCCGTGGGCCTTCCTTGTGCCATGCGGTCGAGCATGATCGCGAGGGCAACGATGGCGATGCCCGCTGCGAGGCCCTTGCCGAACAGCTCGGTCTGCGAGAAGCCGGCGACCACGAGATAGCCGAGCGCTCCCGCCCCCACGAGTCCACCGATGACGACCATCGCGAAGACGTAGAGCATGCCCTGGTTGGTCGCCAGCGCGATGCCCTTGCGAGCCATCGGCAGCTGGACCTTCGTGATGAGCTGCCACCGGCTCGATCCGGCCGACTGTGCCGCCTCGACGACCGTCGGCGACACCGCACGAATCGCGTCACAGACGAGCTTGATCGCGACCGGCGCGGCATAGACCACCGCCGCGACGATGGCGGTGAAACGCGTCGCGCTGAAGAGCGCGAGTGCGGGCACCAGGTAGACGAAGGGCGGGACGACCTGCGCCGCGTCGAGGATCGGCCGCACGGTCAGGTCGACCGCACGACTCTGTGCCATCCAGACGCCGAGGACGAGCGCGATGAGCATGGTGAGGATCGTCGCCACCAGGGTCATGGTCAGCGTGATCATGGCGTCCTGCCACAACCCGACCCCGAGCACGACAGCGATGCAGACGATCGACGTGAGGAACGAGCGCATCCCGCCGATCAGCAGCGACAGGGCCAGCAGCATCGCAGCGACCAGCCACCAGGGCGAGTCGGCGAGCAGGGTCTGCAGCGGGTTGAGCAAGCCGTAGGTCAGGGCGTCCTTGATCGCGTTGGTGGTCGAGGCGGCGTTGTCGGTGAAGAAGTTGGAGACGTTGTCGGCGGCCTTGGCGAACGGCGTGCCGAGGTCAGGTTCCTTGGGGAATGCCGCCAGGTCGATGTACTGACGGGACGCCCAGACACATACGATCGCGGCCACGCCGGAGACACCGAGGACGATCAATCGGTTGCGCCGGGCGTGCTCGGACGGGATCGCCTCGCTGCGTTCGCTCGCCGCCGTCGTGACTCGGTCGAGCATGATCGCCATGATGACGATGCACATGCCTGCGGTGGCGGCCCGGCCGACGTCGAGCGACTCGAGTGCCTTGATGACGGGCTTGCCGAGGCCGGGGCCGTCGACGAAGGCGGCGATCGTGGCCATCGACAGCGCGGCCATGATCGTCTGGTTGACGCCGACGATGATCGTACGTTTGGCCATCGGCAGCTGAACCTTGCGCAGCATCTGGGTACGGCTCGTGCCGAGCGAATCCATCGCCTCGATCGTCTCGGACGAGACCGTGCGGATGCCGTGCGCGCTGATGCGGATGACCGGCGGCAGCGCATAGATCAAGGTCACGATGATCGCGGCAGCGACTCCGATGCTGAAGAACAGCGTGATCGGCAGCAGGTAGACGAACGACGGCAGGGTCTGCAGGCCGTCGAGGATCGGCGTGATGACGGCTGTGGCCCGCGTGCTGCGGCCCATCCAGATGCCGATCGGGATGCCGATGACGAGACAGATGCCCACGGCGATGAACGTCACGATGAGGGTGTCCATGCTGTCGGTCCAGTAGCCGAGCATGCCGAAGAGCGCGAAGCTGACCGCCGTCAGGACGGCCATGCGCCAGCCTGCGATGGCCAGAGCCACCCATACCGCGATCGCCAGGACACCGAGCCAGCCGATCTCAGGTACCGGCCGCGGGAAGGCCGGCTGGCTGATGAGCTCCTGGAAGAACACCGCAATCTTCTCAAGGGCGTTGCTGATCTTGTCGAGCCCCTGCAGGATCGCACTGGAGCTCTGGGCGGCCTCAAGCTTGTCACTGAGGTCGCCCAGCCAGTTCTGGAAGTCCGTGAGGTCCGAACGGGCCAGCGGGAGCGTCGCGACGCCCCGCAACGGGATGCTGAGGACGACGAAGACGGCGAGGACGATCGCGATCGCCCGCCCGCGGTGGGACTGCTCCGGCGCAGGGGGTGGCGCCTGTTCCTTGGAAACCGGCGGCGGCGCGGTTGCGGTGGTCATGCCGGTGCGACCTCGCTCGGCCTTTCTTCCGCGACGATCACGCGGAGGATGTCCTCGTCGGTGACGACGCCGAGCAGCTGGCCGTTCTCGACGACCTTGATCGGCTTGTCGGAGTCGAGCACGAGCCGCGCGGCGTTCTGGACGATCGTGTTGGGCGGGAGCTCGGGCCCGTCGAGCGCGTCGTCGGGCTCGGGCTGCCGCATGACCCATTTCAGCGTCAGGACGTGTGACTTCGGGACCTCGCTGACGAAGTCGCGCACGTACTCGTCAGCAGGGGCGCCGACGACCTCGTCGGGTGTGCCGACCTGGACGACTTCGCCATCGCGCATGATCAGGATGCGGTCGCCCAGCTTGAGCGCCTCCTGGAGGTCGTGGGTGATGAAGACCATCGTCTTCTTGACCTCGTGATGCAGCCGGATGACCTCGTTCTGCATGTCGCGGCGGATCAGCGGGTCGAGAGCCGAGAACGGCTCGTCGAACAGCAGCAAGGACGGGTCGACGGCGAGGGCGCGACCGAGTCCGACTCGCTGCTGCATGCCGCCGGACAGCTGATCGGGGTAGGACGCGGCGTTGCCCGAGAGCCCGACCAGCTCGAGCACCTCCTGCGCCTTGGCGTGGCGCTCGGCCCGGCCCACACCGCGTACCTCCAGCCCGTACGCGATGTTGTCGATGACCCGGCGGTGTGGCAGGAGGCCGAAGTGCTGGAACACCATGGCCACGTGGGTCCGGCGAAGGTTGCGCAGCGCCGACTCCGACATCTTAAGGACGTCGGCGTCGTCGATCATGACCTCACCGGCCGTCGGTTCGATGAGCCTGGTGAGGCATCGCACCAGGGTCGACTTGCCCGACCCGGACAGTCCCATGACGACGAAGACCTCGCCGCGCTTGACCTCGAAGCTGACGTCCTTGACGCCTGCGACGCAGCCGGTCTTCCTCCGGAGCTCGTCGCGGGACAACTCCCCTTCGGGGCTGCCTGGGATGCGTGAGGCCTTGGGTCCGAAGACCTTCCACAGATGGTCGACCTTGACGGCGGTATCGGTCATGACTGCTCCACTCCTTGGGTGTGGGAGGCATTGCGGGGGTCGCCGGGAGGGAACAACGGTGTGCCCTCGCGGTAGCGGTAGTAGGGAACATCGGTGGCGGGCTCGAGCGGGGTGTTGCCGAGGATGAGGTCCGCCGCCTTTTCGGCGAGCATCATGATCGGCGCGTAGATGTTGCCGTTGGTCACGTACGGCATCGACGACGCATCCACGACCCGCAGGCCGTCGACCCCGTGCACGCGCATGCTGGTCGGATCGAGCACGCTCATGTCATCGGCGCCCATCCGGGCGGTGCACGACGGGTGCAGGGCCGTCTCGGCGTCCTTGGCGACCCAGTCCAGGATCTCCTGGTCGGTCTCGACCGACGGTCCGGGCGAGATCTCGCCGTCGTTGAACGGCCCGAACGCCGGCTGGTTGAGGATGCGCCGCGCGACGCGGATCATCTCGATCCACTCGCGGCGATCCGTCTCCGTCGACAGGTAGTTGAACCGCAGCGCCGGGTGTTCCTTCGGATCGGTGGACTTGATCTTCACGGTGCCGCGACAGTCGGAGTACATCGGACCGATGTGCACCTGATAGCCGTGCTCGGCCGCCGGCTGCGAGCCGTCATACCGGATCGCGATCGGCAGGAAGTGGAACATCAGGTTCGGGTAGTCGACCAGGTCGTTGCTGCGAACGAAGCCGCCGGCCTCGAAGTGGTTGGTCGCGCCGACGCCCTTGCGGAGGAACAACCACTCCGCGCCGATACGGGGCTTGTGGCGGTGCTTGAGCCACGGGCCGATCGAGACGGGCTGCTTGCTGGCGTACTGGATGTAGACCTCGAGGTGGTCCTGGAGGTTCTCGCCGACGCCCGGCAGGTCGACCACCGATCGGATGCCGAGTGCCCCGAGCTCGGCCGCGTTGCCGATGCCGGACAGCTGCAGCAACTGCGGGGAGTTGATCGCGCCGCCGCACAGGATGACTTCCTTGGCGCCAACACTGCGGTGCAGCTTGCCGCCGCGCAGGTAGTCGACGCCGGTGACCCTCGTGCCCTCGGTGCGCAGGCCCGTGACGTGCGCGAGGGTCTCGACCCGGAGGTTGGGACGATCCATGACGGGATGGAGATAGGCTCGGGCGGCGCTGAGCCGGCGGCCGCGGTGCAGGTTGCGGTCGAAGCGCGCGAATCCCTCCTGCCGGTAGCCGTTGACGTCGTCGGTCAGCGGGTAGCCGGCCTCCTGCGCGGCGTCGAGGAACGCGCCGAACAAGGGGTTGGTCGCCGGACCGCGCTCGAGGATCAGCGGCCCCGAGCCGCCACGCCAGTCGTCCTCACCGGCAAGACAGGTCTCCATGCGCTTGAAGTAGGGCAAGCAGTTGGCATAGCCCCACGACTCCATGCCGGGATCGGCGGCCCAGCGCTCGAAGTCGAGCGGGTTGCCGCGCTGGAAGATCATCCCGTTGATGCTGCTCGAGCCGCCGAGGACCTTGCCGCGCGCGTGGAAGACCTTGCGGCCGCCCATGAAGGGCTCGGGCTCGGACTCGTACTTCCAGTCGTACAGCCGGTTGCCGATCGGGTACGGGAGCGCTGCCGGCATGTGGATGAACGGGTCCAGCTTGGAGTCGTTGCGGCCCGCCTCGAGGACCAGCACGCTCGTCGACGGATCCACACTCAGCCGATTGGCGAGGGCCGATCCGGCCGACCCACCGCCCACGATGACGAAGTCGTAGCTCTTCTGCTTCTTCATGCCTCAGCTCCGTCGAACCAGCGTTGGGGGGTCGGGTCGATGTTGTGCCAGATGTGCTTGGTCTCGCGATACTCGGCGAGGCCGTCGAGGCCCAGCTCGCGGCCGAAGCCGGACTGCTTGTAGCCGCCCCACTCGGCCTGTGGCACGTACGGGTGGTAGTCGTTGATCCAGACCGTGCCCATGCGAAGCCGGGCGGCAACCCGCTCGGCCCTGCCCGCCTGGGAGGTCCAGACTCCTCCGGCCAGGCCGTAGATGCTGTCGTTGGCCTTGGCGACCGCGTCGTCCTCGCCGTCGAACGGCTCGACCGTCAGCACGGGGCCGAACGACTCGTCCTGCACGACGCTCATGTCCGCGGTGCATCCGGTGAAGATCGTCGGCAGGTAGTAGAAGCCATCGGCCAGGGCGGGGTCATCGGGCCGGGCGCCGCCCGTGCGCAGCTGCGCGCCCTCGGCGATGCCGGCTGCGACATAGGCCTCGACCTTGTCGCGGTGGCCGGCGCTGATCAGCGGACCGGTCTCGGCCTTGTCGTCGAACGGGCCGCCGATGCGGATGAGCTCTGCGCGACGTACGAGCTCGTCGACGAACTCATCGTGGATCGACGACTCGACGAGAAGGCGCGCACCGGACGAGCAGACCTGGCCCGAGTGCAGGAACACCGCGGTGAGGGCGAAGTCCAGGGCAGTCTCACGGTCGGCGTCGGCGAACACGATGTTGGGATTCTTGCCGCCGAGCTCAAGGGCGACCTTCTTGACCGTGGGGGCGGCGGCGGCCATGACCCCGCGACCGGTGACGAGACCGCCGGTGAAGGAGACCAGGTCGACCGCGGGATGGGTCGTGAGGGTCGGACCGACATCCGCACCGGCGCCGAGCACGAGATTGGCGACACCGGCGGGCAGACCCGCCTCGTCGAGGGCGCGCATCAACCAGATCGACGTCGACGGCGTGAGCTCGCTCGGCTTGAGCACGAACGTGTTGCCCGCTGCGATCGCCGGCGCGACCTTCCAGGCCGTCTGCAGCAGCGGGTAGTTCCAGGGCGTGATCAGCGAGCACACGCCGACCGGCTCGTGCACGACCCGGCTGACGACGCCCGGCCGCCCGGTGTCGACCACGCGTCCGGACTCGGCGCCGGCCAGCCCGGCGAAGTGGCGGAACACGCCGACGATGTCGTCGACGTCGTAGCGCGACTCGATGATGCGCTTGCCGGTGTCGAGCGACTCGAGGCGAGCGACTTCTTCCTTGTCGCGTACGAGGAGGTCAGCGACCCGGTGCAACAGCGCGGCGCGCTCGAGCGAGGAGGTCGCGGGCCACGGGCCGGAGTCGAACGCACGGCGAGCCGCTTCGATGGCCCGCTCGGCGTCCTCGGGTCCGGCCTCTGGCACGGTCGCGACCAGGGTGCCGTCTGCGGGGCAGTGAATTTCCCGGACAGCGCCGCCAGCTGCCGGCTGCCAGAGCCCGTCGATGTAGAGCGCGGACACTCGTGCCTCCTCGCTCTAAAACGATCTCGTGGTCGTAACCCGCCCGATACAATTTTGTTGCGTATTACACAACCTAAACTACGTTGCGCAACAACTGTCGCGCCAAGTGGGCGCTACGTCAAGAGTCAATCTCGGCAGGCGGGCGCTTGGCGACCCTCCAACCGAGTCGTTCGGACACTTCAGCAGCGACATCGGTGACCTGGTCAACGACCGTTTTGACCCGGTCCTCGTCGAAGCGGAACGTCGGTCCGGAAACCGAGAGCGAGGCGATCACGTCGCCATGCACGTTGTGCAGCGGTGCCGCGATCGCGGTCAGTCCCATCTCGAGCTCGTCGACCACGACGGCATACCCCGCCTCCCGGACAGCCTCGATGTCGACGAGCAACTTCTTGATCGAGGTGATCGTGGTCGGCGTGTAGGCACGGAGACGCTGGCCGACCTCCGTGGTGATCTGGTCGGGGGTGAGCCCGGACAGCAGGACCTTGCCGTTGGCAGTGGCGTGCAGCGGTATCCGCTGGCCGACCCAGTTGTGGGACTGCAAGGACGAGGTGCCCGCGATCTGGTCGAGATACAACGCAGCACCCTCCGAGCGCACCGCGATGTTGACCGTCTCCCCGGTCTCCGCAGCCAGCGCCCGAGCCAGCGGTCGGGTCTCCTGGACCACGTCGAGGCGCGCCGTGGTGGCCCCGGCGAGCCGGAGGATGCCGACTCCGAGGCGATACTTTCCGCGTTCGACGTCCTGCTCGACGAGTCCGCGTCGCTCCAGAGCGGCGATCAGCCTGAACGCCGTGGATTTGTGGACGCCGAGCTCGTCGGCGATCGTGGTGACGCCGGACTCCCCGTCGTGGGCGAGCATCTCGAGGATGCTGACGGCCCGGTCCACGGACTGCACGGTGCTCGTTGCGGCCTTCGTGGCTCCAGAATTGTTGACCGAGTTGTTGCTCATAGCACGACTCTATTGCACAATTCACAACACGGTCGGCCGACAGCGGAGTTGGGCCGCGTGTCACACCGAGGCAGGAACCCATGGCTTTCGATCAGGATCAACCCCCGTCATACGTGCTCACATTGGCGTGCCAGGACCGTCCGGGGCTGGTTTTCGCCGTGTCTTCCTGGCTCATGGACATGGGTGGAAACATCCTCGACTCGCAGCAGTTCGATGACCGCATGGGGCACAACTTCTTCATGCGCGTGCACTTCGAGGTCGCCGACATCGAACTGACGCAGCTGCGCTCATCGTTCACCCAGGTCGCCACGGCCCACGGCATGGACTGGCAGATGTTCTCCGCGGTCGCGCCCTACCGAACGCTCGTCCTCGTGTCGAAGTTCGGTCACTGCCTGAACGACCTGCTGTTCCGCCAGAGCACCAACTCGCTCAACATCGTGATCCCCGCGGTCGTGTCCAACCACCGCGACTTCGAGCGACTCGCCGCGACGTATGACGTGCCGTTCTACCACGTGCCCGTCACGCCGGACACCAAGGACCAGGCCGAGGCCCGACTCCTCGAGCTCGTCGAGGAGCTCGACATCGACCTCGTCGTCCTCGCCCGCTACATGCAGGTCCTGTCCGACGAGACCTGCAAGAAGCTGGAGGGCAAGGTGATCAACATCCACCACTCCTTCCTGCCSAGCTTCAAGGGAGCCAAGCCCTATCACCAGGCACACGAGCGCGGCGTCAAGCTGATCGGTGCGACGGCGCACTACGTCACCGCCGACCTCGACGAAGGGCCGATCATCGAGCAGGACGTGACCCGGGTCAATCACCGGATGACGCCTCCCGAGATGGTCCAGGCCGGCCGCGACGTCGAGGCTCAGGTGCTGTCGAGGGCTGTGCGCTGGCACACCGAACAACGGGCGCTCCTCGACGGCTCACGGGTCGTCATCTTCCCGTAGAACACACCGCGAATGACCCGCTGACCAGTGGGTATGCCTTTCCGGAAGGGAGCAACTCCCTACGAGGAAGGAGCGTCTCATGAGCTCGATTCGAGGCAACGTCACCGACGCGGAGCAGTTTGCGAGAGCGGCTGCAGCCGTCGTCGGAATCGTTTTCCTGCTGGTCGGCGTGCTGGGGTTCATCCCGGGCATCACGACCGACTACGACAGCATGACCTTCGCGGACCAGGACAGCGGCGCCGAGCTGCTCGGCGTCTTCCAGGTGTCGGTGCTGCACAACATCGTGCACCTGTTGTTCGGCGTCGCCGGACTCTGGACAGCGACGCAGGCACGCCTTGTCCCGCCGGTCCTCTTCGGCAGCGCGGCAATCTACGCCGTCCTGACGATCTACGGCATCGCGGTCGACCAGGAGAGCACCGCCAACTTCGTCCCGGTCAATTCTGCCGACAACTGGCTGCACCTCGTGCTGACGATCGGCCTTGCCGCGCTGGGCTGGATCGTTCAGCAGCGACTTCACGGACGCACCATCGAATTCCGCCGGCACCGAGGTCACCACACGGCTTGAGCCCTCACTAGCGCAGATCGAGGCGCATCAGCACGCGCGGGAAACCGTCGATCACCGAGTCGGTGTCGGCGGCCTTGGCGAACCCGGCGCGCTCGAACAGCCTCAGCGTGCCAACGTAGGCCATCGTCAGGTTGACCTTGCGGTCACGGTTGTCGACCGGGTAGGCCTCGATGGCCGGGGCACCCTGCTGCCGCGCGAACTCGACCGCGCCAGCAACGAGGGAGTGGGAGATGCCCTGGCCGCGATGCCCCGGACGTACGCGGACGCACCACAGCGACCAGACGTCGAGGTCGTCGACGTGCGGGATCTTGCGGCTCTGGGCGAACGCGGTGTCGGAGCGGGGATGCACGGCGGCCCACCCGACCACCTCGTCGCCGTCGTAGGCGAGCACCCCGGGAAGGGGTGATTCCCGCAGCAGCTGAGCGACCCGCTCACCGCGGTCAGTCCCGCGAAGTGCGAGGTTCTCCTTGGAAGGGATGCGATAGCTCAGGCACCAGCAGACGTTGGCGTCCGGGCGCTTGGGGCCGACCATCGTGCGTACGTCATCGAAGCGGCTCGCCGGCCGCACCTCGATCGCCATGGCGCCATCGTCCCACCGACGACCGACAAGCTCACGACCCGACGGTGGCCCGCTGGGCCAGCGGCTTGAGTCCGCACGCCGCCGCGAAACCATCCGACTCGATGCCGAGTGCGACGTTCGGACGTGTGGTGAAGTTGGCGAACGCGATCACGGCCGTGAGCTCGACCAGGGCGGCCTCGCCGAGCTGAGCACGCAGCGAGTCCACCATCTCAGCAGTCACCGTCGGCTCGGTCACGGTCATCGCTTCGGCATACGCCAGCACCTCGCGTTCGAGCGGCGAGAACACCTCCGACTCGCGCCAGCGCGGGATCTCCGGGGCCTTGTCCATGTCGAGGTTCTTGTTGTGGGCCTCGAAGTAGTTGAAGTCCAGGCACCAGCTGCAGCCGACCTGGGCGGCAACGGCCATGTGCGCGAACGACTTGAGCTGCTCGTCGCAGGCGTCCCACTTCTGGACCTTGCCTCCGATGCCGGCCATGGCCATGAGCACCTTCTGGTTGTGCCAGTAGACGCCGAGCGAGGTCGGGACCTGTCCCAAGGCCTTCTTGGCGAAGCGCTTGATGAGCGCGCCCTTGAAGCCCGTGATCTCGGCAGCGGGGATACGAGTTGTTCCGGTCATGTCGTCCTCCTGTGTTTGGTGGGTACGACATCTAGACGAGGGCCGGCCGAGAATTGTGACATGCGCCTGCGTGCTCCCGGTGGGGTCTACGAATCAAGCATCGTCGCCAGGTAGCGCGAGGATCCGGACCTCCTCGGCGTCACTTGCTTCCACTTCGATGTCCGCGTCATTGGTGATGACGACGAGTTGCTGCCCGTGCCACCAACCGCGCCACCACAGGACCTCTTCGGCACCGCGCACGGTCACCTGGCCCGGCGTCAGGACCCGTCGATCTGCGGTGAGCGGCTTGATCGCGTGCATCCACGTGGCGATTCCTTCAAGGGTGCGACGCTGCACCTCTGGGATGCGGCCATCGGCGTCGGGACCCACGTTCAGCAACAGTCGGCCGCCGCGCGAGACCACGTCGGCGTACACCTTGGCCAGCTCTCGCGGCGACAGCGTCAGTGAGGCGTCTTCGACTCGGTTGTAGCCGAAGGAGTAGCCCAACCCCCGGCAGTGCTCCCAGCCGGAGCCCAGTTCGTTGGCGGTGTCGAAGGCATACTCGCTGGTGCGATAGTCGGCCAGGTCCATACGGCCCCAGCGATCGTTGACGATGCCGTCGGGCACGACGGATCGATAGAAGGCCCGGAGGTCGTCGAGCGAGCCGTCATGCTGCCCTGCATCGGGCCAGTTGATGTCGTTCCACACGACACACGGCTCGTAGCGCTCGATCAGATCACGCACGTGGCTGGTCGCGTACTCGGAGTAGGCCGCGTCGACCGGTCGGAAATCTTCGACGTGCGCCATGCTCGTGATCGGTGGATGGTCGGTGACGTGCCAGTCCAGCCCGCCGGAGTAGTACACGCCGAAGCGCAGCCCCTCGCCGCGGACGGCCTCGGCCAGCGGGCCGATCAGGTCGCGTCGCGGGCCACGCTCGGTCGTGCTCATGTCTCCGGCGCCAGGAGCGTCCCACAGCGCGATCCCGTCGTGGTGCTTGGTGACCGGGACGACGTAGTCCGCCCCGACTGAGGCGAACAGGCGTGCCCAGTCGACGGGGTCGAATGAGTCGGCTCGCCAGATGTCGAGTAGATCGACATAGGGAATACCACCAAACTCGGCGTGGTGGTGCTGGGACGCAGGCGACCCCTCGATGCGAATGGTGTTGGCGTACCACTCGGCGTAGGCGTTGTGCGCGAACCAGTCCTCTGTCGATACGTCACCCCACGCGCCGGACGGCTCCGCCCAGGCGGGCACCGAATAGGCACCCCAGTGGATGAAGATGCCGAGGGTGGCATCACGCGCCCAGGCGGGCAGTGAGTGATCTTGCACGAGAATCGAGCTCCTGGAGTCAGGGTGGGAGGGGGCGAGTCAGCGGAACACGCCGCCGAGGGCGATGCCCTTCGCGATGGATCGGTTGAACACGAGATACAGCAGGACCAAGGGAATGGTCGCCAGGGTGAGGCCCGCGAAGATGGCTCCGGTGTTGGCACTGAACTGACCTTGGAAGTCGAGAAGACCAACCGGGATGGGCCTGCTCTCCGGTGCCTGCAAGAGCACGATCGCCAACTGGGTCTCTCCCCAGACGAAGATGCCGTTGATGAGGCCCACCGCCACAAGCGGCCCGCGCGAGAGCGGCAGCACAATTCTGAGGTAGGTCCGCATGAGCCCCAAGCCGTCGATTGCGGCCGCCTCTCGCAGCTCCGCGGGGAACCCCAGGTAGAAACCGTGCAGGATGAGCACGGACGTCGGCAGGCACAGGCACGCGTACACGACGCCCACAGCCCACGGCGTGCTCAACAACGACAGTGCGCTGAATGCTGAGTAATAGGGGATCAGCAGCATGATCAACGGCAGGGTCGCTGCGCCCAGGAAGCCGGCGAGGACGAGCGCCCGAACGCGCGGCGAGGCAAGGGTCGCGAAGTAGGCGGTGAAGGATCCCAGGAAGACACACCCAGCGACACCGATCGCCGTCACCACGACTGAGTTGAACACGTACTGCACGAACCCCTGGCCGCCCGGCGGTCCGGACCACGCCTCTGAGAAATTCTCCGGGCGCCAGTCAACGTGGAGGACGCCGAGAGGGTTGCTGAAGATGTCGGTGTTGGACTTGAAGCTGAGGAGAATGATGAGGAGGAACGGCAGCACTGCCAGAGCCGTCCACATCACGGCGACGAGTTGGCCGACCAGCCGTCCGAGCCTTGGGCGCCGCGACGGCGCACTGCGGCGGGTGGCCGTGTCAGTCAGGGTTTGGGTACTCATGCGTCTGGAGCCTTCCTTGAGCCGAAGACGTAGACGGCGAAGCCGAGGATGAGCAGGAAGACCCCGCCCACGACGCTCACGGCGGCAGCGACACCGAAGTTGGATGATTGGAAAGCGTCCTTGTAGACGAGAACAGGCAGGATGGTCGTGGAGTCTCCCGGACCGCCTCGCGTCATGCCCCACACGAGCGTGAATCCGTTGAAGGCCCAGATGATGTTGAGCAGGACGACCGTTGACAGCACCGGGCGAATCATCGGCAGCGTGATCTGGAAGAAGGACCTCACTCCCCCGGCTCCGTCGATCATCGCCGCTTCGTAGACCGAGACCGGCACCTCTTCCATGGCACCGAGGATGATCAGGAAGGCAAACCCGACTCCCTGCCAAATGCCGACCGCGATGATGACGATCAAGGCAGTCGACGGGTCGGCCAGCCAGGTATGGTCGTCTCCGAGGCCCACTTTGCCCACCACGACGTTGACGACTCCGGCGAAAGGCTGCACAGACAGCGCCCAGAAGACCGCCACTGCTGTGGGCGGTGCCACGCCGGGTAGGAACCACAGCACACGGTAGACCCGCGAACCGGCCAACCCGCGAGACACGAAGGCGGCAAGGACCGTGCCGAGCGCCGCGATGCCCAGGGCAACTCCTACTCCCATGACGATCGACCTGACCAGGGCGGACCGGATGGTGTTGTCACTGAAGACCTCGGCGAAGTTGTCGACACCCGTCCACTCACGGGGTCCGATGCCCGACCAGTTCGACAGTGACGTGCGCACGAGGTCGAGAACGGGGAGGCCGAAGAAGATCGCGAGGACCGCCAGGCCGGGCAGCAGCATGGCCACCGTCTGCGGGGACGTCCTGGACCGTCGTCGCCGGCGGCGCGGTGCAGCTACGCTCATGCCGGCCGCGGCCTGTTCGCTGCGGGTACTCATAGTGTCGTCCGTTCGTTGTTCAATGGTGACCTTGGCGCCGCCGAGCCCGAGCCCGGCGGCGCCCCGGAGGGTCGGTCAGCTGTTGTCATTCTTGAAGGACTCGAACTGCTTCTGCTGTGCTTCCCCGAGCTTCTCAAGGGACGTCTGGCCAGCCAGCAGCTTCTGCATCTCGGGGTCGATGAACGTCTGTGCCAACGCCCCGGGAGCAACGCTGGTCCACCCGACGCCGGCTCCGTTGCCGTTGACGAACGAGACGACGTCCTGGGTCACCTTCGGCACCGTCATGGGACTACGCGCGTTCATGACGCGACCCGGGTGTCGGTGTGCTGCGCGTTCATCGCGCTGGCGAGGTATCGCGCGTCACTGGCAGTCGCCGCGCTTCCCACGCGTTGACCCGTGTCAGCGTTTAGGACCGTAGTCCCGTGTGCGTATGCGTTCATGTCATTCCCCATTCGGTTTCAATGGTGACCTTGGCGCCGCCGAGCCCGAGCCCGGCGGCGCCCCGGACGCAGGGTCAGCTGTTGTCCTTCTTGAAGGACTCGAACTGCTTCTGCTGTGCTTCCCCGAGCTTCTCGAGGGACGTCTGCCCGGCCAGCAGCTTCTGCATCTCGGGGTCGATGAACGACTGTGCCAACGCCCCGGGAGCAACGCTGGTCCACCCGACGCCGGCTCCGTTGTCGTTGACGAACGAGACGACGTCCTGGGTCACCTTCGGCAGCTTGTCGATCGTCGTCGGGTCGACCGACTTCACCGCTGGCATCGACCCCACGTGGACGGCCGCATAGCGCTGGACGTCGTCCGAGACGTAGATCTCGAGGAACTTCTTCGCCATCGCTTTGTTGTCCGAAGCCTTGGGAATGGCAAGGGTGTCCCCGGCGTAGACCGTCGGCAACGTGGGGCCCGCCTTGCCGGGCAGGAGCAGCCAGTCGTAGTCGAACTTCACGCCGGACTTGGCATCATCGAAGATCGCAGGCATCCAGATGCCGCCCAGCAGCATCGCGGCCTTTCCGGAGGTGAAGGCCGCCTGCGCCTGGTCAAGCTTCTGTCCGAGGTAGCCGGGGACAAAGACGCCATTCTTGGCAAACTTCTGCACCTGAGCGACCGAGTCGACGAATTCCGGATCGGTGTACGGGACCGTCTGCTCCTTGCCGCTCTTCCACGCGTTCGTGAAGTCGCCGAAGGCCGCCTTGTCGGCGTTCGCCGCCAGCTGGGCGTCCAGCATCCACGCGACCTGGAATCCAGAGCTGCCACCCAGCGCCAGGCCCTTGTATCCAGCGTGGTCGAGCTGGTCGGCGAGGGCGTAGAGCTGCTCAGGCGACTCCAGCTGGTGGTTCGCCGGCGCCGTCACACCGGCCTTCTCGAAGGCCTGCTTGTTGTAGAAGACGACGTTGTAGTACACGGTGTCGAACAGCACGACGTACGGTTTCCCGTCGCTCTTGATCGACTCTGCGGTCGCCTTGTCCATCCGGTTGTCCAGATCGGCCGACTTCCACACGTCGTCGAGAGGGACGAGCGCGTCGTTCTTCATGAGCTCCAGGTACGTCGATGCGTTGGTGGGCACGATCCCGATGTCCGGAGCGTCGCCCGAGGCCAGGACCTGGGCGTTGGTGGTGTTCTTCTGCTCCCCGGTGATGGTCTGCAGCTTGACCTTCACGCCGGAATTCTTCTTCTCGAAGATGTCCGCGGCGTACTGGAAGGCATCGAGCTGCTCCGCCTGCACCTGGACGGTCAGGGTGGAAGATCCGCCTCCGGAGTCTCCCGAGCTGCAGGCCGCGGCAAGGAGGGACAGGCTCAGGACCGCGGCCAGTGCCGCGGACCTGCGCCTGAGCTTCGCGGGCGACTGCGAGGAACCTACGGCCTCGTGAGTGGCAGAGGCGGCGGAGCCGGCCTTGCCAAAGATGTGTATGCGCTTCATGGTGGCCTCTCGTCGAGCTCATTGCATTGATTGATTCATCCGTAAAGATCAGATGTCTGAGCCACTATCGCTGTGACACCGACCACATGTCAAGCAAAAAATGAATCGATTTACACGACATCCTGTTCCACCGCTGCGCGAATCCAGTGCTCGACGCCTGACACGTGCGCCAGCGCCAACGCCTCGGCCAGTCGTGCGTCCCCTGCTTCGATAGCCGCCAAGATCGCTGCATGCTCGGCGATGGTGACGTCGGCGGCGTCAGAGTCGACGACCCCTCGCCAGACTCGTGCGCGCGTGGTGGCGCTGGAGATCCCGTTGAGCAGCGCCGCGAGGGTGAGGTTGCCGCTCGCTCGCGCGACTGCCGCGTGGAAGTCAGCGTCATGCTCGACCAGGTCGTCGTACTCGTTCCACCGTCGCATGAGGCGAAGGTGGCCGGCGATTTCGGCTCGCTCCTCGGGCGTGGACCGCGTCGCCGCCAAGGCTGTGACCTGCGGTTCTATGACCCGACGGGCCTCAACTAGCTCCAGAATCGACTCCTCCCCCATGAATTCCACGGCTCGCCCCAAGCCAGTCAGCAAAGTCTCGGCCGACAAGTTGGTGACAAAGGTTCCATCCCCTCGCCTGACGTCCAGCACGCCAACGGTGACCAACGCCCTCACCGCCTCACGAGTGCTGCTGCGAGAAACGCCGAGCAGGTCACTCAGTTGTGCTTCCGCAGGCAGCCGGTCGCCGGGTCCAAGACCGCCGTCCCTGATCAGGCCTCTGATCTTGTCGATGGCCAGCTCTATCAGAGGTGCGCCCATGGGGCTTCCTTTCGTCTACGCGCGTCCCGGTCGTCCGCGCTCTCGTTGCTAGACATCATATCTCTGACTAGACATCTGATCTTTAGTCTCCTACCTTGGCTCTTACGTGATCGCCGCCAATCCGACGTCGAGCTCACGCAGACAGGGCGACCGACGCTCATGCTCAGGAGGAATCCGTGTTGTCAGAACACACACAGGGCCAAGCCAGCCGGACCGCGCGGATCACTGGCTTGGAGGTGACCGATGTCAGGTTTCCCACGTCCAAGACGCTCGACGGTTCGGACGCGATGAACCCCGAACCTGACTACTCGGCTGCCTATGTGACAATCTGCACCGACGACCCGGACCACCCTGCGGGCTATGCCCTGGCTTTCACCACTGGCCGCGGGAACGACGTACAGGTGCGCGCCATCGAGGCGCTTTCCGACCTGGTCGTCGGTCGACGCGTGGAGGACATGTGCGCCGACCTCGGTGAACTGTCGCGTGCGCTGGTGCATGACCCGCAGTTCCGGTGGCTCGGTCCGGAGAAGGGCGTCATCCACATGGCGGCGGGTGCGGTGGTCAACGCGGCGTGGGACCTCGCAGCGAGACGGGCGAACCTCCCCTTGTGGCAGTACATGTCCCAGCTGTCCCCTGAGCAACTCGTCGACTGCGTCGACTTTCGCTACCTCACTGACGCCCTTACGCCTCACCAGGCGCTCGAGCTGCTGAAGCGCGCTCACGACGGCCGCGCTGAGCGAGAGGCGCACCTGCTCGCCACTGGTTACCCGGCGTACACGACGACGCCAGGGTGGCTCGGGTACTCCGATGAAAAGCTCGCCCGGCTCGCGGCTGAGGCCGTGAAGGACGGGTTCCGACAGATCAAGCTCAAGGTCGGCGCAGACGTCGAGGACGATGTTCGCCGCATGCGTATTGCTCGGGAGGTCGTGGGTCCAGAGATTCGCGTGGCTGTCGACGCCAACCAACGCTGGGACGTCGCGGAGGCGATCGAATGGATGTCGCGCCTGGCCCCGTACGACCCATGGTGGATCGAGGAGCCTACTTTTCCCGACGACGTGCTTGCGCATGCCGCGATCCGGCAAGGTGTCGCCCCCATCAAGGTCGCCACCGGCGAGCACGGTGCCAACAGGGTCATGTTCAAGCAGATGCTGCAAGCCGGCGCCATTGACGTGCTCCAGCTGGATGCAGCCCGCGTGGCCGGAGTCAACGAGAACATCGCGATCTTGTTGCTGGCTGCTCAGTACGGGAAGCCGGTGTGTCCGCACGCAGGCGGGGTGGGACTGTGCGAGATGGTCCAGCACCTGTCGATGTTCGACTACGTGGCAGTGAGTGGGACAACCCAAGATCGCGTCATCGAGTACGTCGACCACCTCCACGAGCACTTCACTGAGCCGGTGCGCATCCGCAACGGCCACTACGTCGCCCCGACCTTTCCTGGAGGCGGGGGTCGGATGTTGGTCGAAAGCGTCAACACGTACCGGTTCCCCGACGGTCCCGCGTGGAGCGGAAGTGACTGACGTTGTCGTCTGCGGTACCACAGACGTCTAAGAGCCAACCTGACAACGGGGAGCGACCATGATCACCGGAAAGCTCATTCACCCTCACTTGCTGGCCGCGGTCGCAGGTGCGGGCCACGGCGCCCACGTGCTCATCCTCGATGGCCACTATCCCGCAAGCACCGCCGTGTCGGAGCGCGCTGAGCAGGTGCACCTCAACCTCGCGCCCGGCCTACTGGACACGAGCACGGTCCTGCGGGTGCTGCTCACGGCCATGACGGTCGAGTCGGCGGCGGTCATGGTCCCGCCAGCAGGCGAAGATGAACCGCAGGCCGTCACTCAGCACCTGGCTGACCTACCAGGGATCAAGGTCGACCGGATGGACAGGTGGGCGTTCTACGAGACCGCCCGCTCCCCCGACGTGGCGCTTGCCGTCGTCACCGGTGACGTCCGGACCTACGCCAACCTGCTGCTGACCGTCGGCGTTCGTCATGACTGAGTACCAGGCACCACAATCACACGTCGGGCCTCAAAGCGCACCGCACCTGCCGTGGCGCCGGCTCGGCCAAAGCTCGGCGCGGGTCAGCGAACTGGGGTTCGGCGGCGCCGGGGTCGGCAATCTCTACGCCGCCTTGGACGAGACCGAGGCTCGCGAAGCGATTCGGGAGGCGTGGAACCTTGGGATCCGTTGGTTCGACACCGCCCCGCACTACGGGCTCGGACTGTCGGAGCGGCGCCTTGGCGCCGAGCTGGCCGGGCGCTGTCGCAGTGAGCTGGTGGTGAGCTCGAAGGTAGGGCGGCTCCTGGTGCCGCAGAGTCCCCGAGGCCGCGACACCGAGGGCTTCGACGTTCCGGCCGATCAACGGCGTGTGCGGGACTACAGCCGGGACGGCGTGCTCCGTTCGATTGACGACACATTGAGCCGCTCGGGGCTCGACCGGCTCGACCTCGTCCTGATCCATGACCCCGACGATCACTGGCAGGAAGCATCGACACAGGCCGTGCCGACCCTTGCCCGGCTACGGGAGGAAGGGGTTGTGGGCGCCGTTGGCGTCGGCATCAACCAGTCGGCTCTTGCCGCGCGCTTCCTGCGAGAGACCGACGTGGACTTCGCCATGATCGCCGGCCGCTACACCCTGCTCGAGCAAGGCGCATTGGACGACGCACTCCCGGCGGCGACCGAGACCGGACGCAGCATCGTCGCGGTTGGTGTCTTCAACTCCGGTCTTCTGGCCACCCAGGAGGTGCCGGACGATGCGCGTTACAACTACGCCCCCGCTCCGCCTGACGTACTGCGCCGGGCCCGTGAGATTGCGGCCATCTGCAAGGAGCACGGCACCACGCTGCCCGCAGCTGCGGTCGCCTTCCCCCTGCGCCACCCCGCGGTTGCCGCAATCGCCGTGGGGATGCGTACCGCGAGGGAGGTTCGCCGCAACGTCGAGCTGTACTCCGCCGGAGTTCCGCACGAACTATGGGACGCACTCATCGACGCGCGGCTTGTGAGGCCACAGCACGATCTACCAGGCAAGGAGCGGTTCCATGCAGGCATCTGACCCCGCACGTCACCACACAGTCATAGATCCGGCACATCGCCCGGAGGCAATGCCCTTTCGACTTTCCGGCGACGACCTCGCGTCTTCCATCAGGGGCGCAGTGCACATCGAGGTCATCGGAAGCGGCGCGATCCCTCGACGATTGAATCCAGAAATGGCACGCCGCGCCCACTCTCAAGATCTCGAACTCACCAGCGCCCAAGCTGCCGGCATCACCATGGAGCTGTTCACGTCAGCGAGCGTCCTGGAGATCGAAGCTCATCTGACACGGCTTACGTACAACCGCGATATCCCACCGTCCTCAGAATGGGTGGTGGAAACCCCGGACCTCTACGTCGCTGTCGGAGCCGATCCCGCGGACGGCGACCTGGCTGTCGCGCAGCCAGACGGAACGTTCGAGACACGCCCGGGAGCACCATCCACCGTCTCATTCAGGATCGGCACATCTTCCAGCGCACGGTTGGTTCGGGTGTGGCTGCCGCACAATGCGGAAGTCCACGTCACGGCCGTTCGTGCTGATGCGCCGTTGACGCCCGCGGAGGCAGGAACGGCGAGGCCTCGTTGGGTCCACCACGGATCCTCCATCAGCCATTGCACCGACATCGCCAGCCCCCGCGACATCTGGCCCTCGGAAGTTGCTGGTGATCTGGGATTGGACGCCATCAACCTCGGCTACGCCGGCAATGCTCTTCTCGACCCGTTCACTGCCGCATGCATCAGCGACCTGCCTGCAGACGTGATCACGCTGAAGCTCGGAATCAATGTCGTCAACCGGGACGCCTTCACCGCCCGCACCTTCGCTCCCGCATTGCATGGATTCCTTGACGTTGTACGGATCGGACATCCGACTACGCCCATCGGTCTCATCACGCCAATTTGGTGCGGCCTGCATGAACACACTCCCGGTCCGACTGAGCAGGATACCGAGACAGGTCGGTTTCGACCGGCCGCAAGCACTGCTCCTTACCGTCTCACCCTGACGGAGGTTCGTCGCCTGATCCGCGACGTCGCCGACCTTCGCGGTGACCCCGCGCTTCACCTGGTCGACGGCCTCTCCCTCCTCGGTCCCGACGACGCTCACCTCCTGTACGACGACTTGCATCCCGATGAAGAAGGTTGCGCTCTGATCGGGCGCAGATTTGCAGGCTACGCACGGGACCGCGACACCGCGCTCGGCAGAGCGTTCGCGCCGGCCCTCGCCAGCGACCGGCCCTTCGATACCACCTAACCCGGCGAGCCGCCGCCGCCGACGTCCGAAGCGACTTCGAGCCTTGCAGACAGATCCCAGATGGGAATCGACCTGCAACGCCATACGCAAGAATCGCGACACCTGTCCACGTGCTCCCGGTGGGGGTCGAACCCTATTCGCACCCTTTGCCGACCTGCGCGGATGCCATTTTGTGCTGTAATTCCAGCGAATGCGTCTCACGTGGATCATGACAGTTGCAGGTGGATCACGAGCGTTTGTGCTCAAAATGTGCTCACGAATGTGTCCGCCGACGATCCCAATTCGATCGGCATGCACGCTGCAATGGCCGGCACAGTCCCAGCTCAGTTGACGTGAAGATGACCGCCTCACCCCTAGTGATTCCGTTGCCGGGTTCGGCCCGTCATTTCAGTTGTATTGATACCTCTACGGCCGCCGATTTCGGGGTGGGGTTGCGCCGGGGGCACTGCCGCGGCTGGCCACCAGTGGCGCAACAGGAAGTGAATGAGCTGGGCGAGATTGGCCAGGATCCCGAGCAGAGTCAGCTCGCTCGCTGTTCGCAACGGGTGCTCGCACCTACCGGGCGAAAGGGACAGGCGCCAAGCCGTGACGCCGGATGGCCCACCCGTTCGCCTCAACCAAGCAACTTGGGAGCGACAAACTGTCGACGCCGACCCGCGGACGGACACCGTCCGGCAGGATAGGGGCCGAAAGCTCCTCCATCTCCATCTCCATCTCCATCTCAGCGCCATCCCGGGGGCGCAATCATCAAGAAGTTTTACCCGAATCGACAAGCCCGGGTGGGCAGCGCGTTCGAGACGACCAGTTACACATTTGGATCCGCTCGTGCGACAACCGTTCCGCATGACAACAGCGAGTGAATCGTGTGCCCGCCTGCGAACGACGTCAGTGCAGTCAGGACCTCCTGCGAACCCAGAACCTCAGGCCCTCCAAACCGGCTGCAAGCACCAAGACCGCACCGGTGAGCATTCCGCTTACCTCGGGACCGACGTTCATCAAGGTGATGCCGTTCGCCAGGATGCCCATTAACCACACTCCTAGGACGACTCGCCAGAGGGCACCTCGCCCACCGTTGAACGGGATTCCGCCCAAGAGCACGGCAGTCAGAACGCTGATCTCGAACCCCGCACCGAGCGTGCCGCTCGGGGCACTGTCCAGCCGGGCGACCGTGAGCAGCCCAGCAACCGAAGCAAGCAGTCCGATGGCGAGGTAGAGGAGGAAGACAAGGCGCTTGACCGGGATGCCGCTCAGGAAGGCAGCGCGGGCATTGACCCCTACCGCAATCACGTGCCGTCCAAATGGCAGCGAATTCATGATGATCATCGCCACCGCGATCGCGGCCAGGGCGATGATCACCAGGTAGGAGACGCCGAACAGCTTGCCCGTCCCGAAGCTCGAGACTGGCTCGGGGAAGCCGAAGACGGAGCCCGGCGCGAGGAACTGCGCCAGCCCCCGCCCCGCGGCGAGCATGCCGAGGGTGACGACAATCGGTGACAAGTTGAGAGTGCCCACGAGAGCGCCGTTCAGTGCCCCAGCGGCCAAGCCCACCGCGAGCCCCACCAGGATGCCTGGGAGCACACCACTGGACTGGAACACCAGGCCTGCGCTGACACCCGACACGGCCATGATCGACCCGACCGACAAATCGACGTAGCCGGCCATAAGCAGCAGCGCCGCACCGATCGCCACCACCATGAGGGGCGCGATCTGCGTGGCAACCACTAAAAGGTTGTCCCTGGTGAGGAATACCGGACGGGCAACGGCGAAGAAGACCATCAGGCCCACAGTGGCGAGAGGCATGACCGCGTCGATAACCACCAAGGAAGGCGACTTGCCCCCCAGTCGCGCCGAGAGTAGGGATCGCCTGTCGACCATCGTCGCACTAGACATGGGAGAGTCCTTTCGATTGAGTTGTGGCGTCCGCGTGAGCGAGAGCCATCAGTTCCTTCTCATCGGTGTCGGCGGGGAGGGTGCCGGCCACGGCCGAGTCGACGAGCACCACGATGCGATCGGCCAGCGTGAGGATCTCGTCGGGATCGCTCGACACGAACAGAACGGCCTTGCGCTCCTGCCCCGCGAACGACCGCAGGAGGTTATAGATTTCCTCCCGCGAGCCGACATCTACACCCTGGGTCGGCTCGTCGAGGATCATGAGCCTGGGATTCCCTAGCTCGCCGAGCCAGCGGCCAACAGCGATCTTCTGGGCATTGCCCCCTGAGAAGGATTCGGCCTCGAGGTCGGCTCTCTCGGGCTGAAGATTCACCAACTGCGAGACATCGCTGAAGATCTTGGCCTCACGAGCGCGACGACGAAACGGTCTGCTGAGCCAACCGAAGTGCGGCATGAGTAGGTTCTCAATGGCGGTCATCGAGCCGAACAGGGACTGGGCCTTGCGGTCCGACGCCACGAGGACGACACCACCGCGTCGGGCGCGGGCCGGCGAGCTCGTGTCGACGACTTGACCAGCGATACGAAGTGCGCCCTCGCTGGTGCGTCGGATGCCCGCCATGCCCTCAACGAGGTTGGTGCGCCCCGAGCCGAGGAGCCCGAACACGCCGACGATCTCTCCCTCCCCCAGGGTCAGGTCTATTGGCGCGCTGCCGCCAACCGCGAAGCCCTCGAGCTCCACCAAGGTCGTGGTCGCCGCATCCGCCGCCCGGCCACCTCCCGGCTGACGGGTCAAGACATCGAGGTCCGGTGCGGGCGAGATCGCCGAGATGAGGTCAGTCAGGTCAAGGTCGGAGGTCGGTCGCGTCCAGAGAACCTCACCGTCACGCAGCACGGTGACCCGGTCCGAGACGGACAGAACCTCTCGGAGGAGGTGCGTCACGTAGACCACGGCGATGCCCTCCTCCCGTGCGAGGCGGCGCACCAGGGCGAGGAGTATCTGCGCCTCGTCACCACTCAGTGCCGCAGTGGGCTCGTCGAGGATCAGCAAGGTGGGCCGGTGCCGGATTGCCTTGGCGATCTCAACCAGCTGCCGCTGGCCGACCGACAGGGTCGAGACGCTCTGCGAGGCGTCGAAGTCGGCGCCGAGCGACGAGAGGACCTCGTTGGCGACGACCAATTGGTCACTCTTTCGGAGCGTTCTAGTGCCACGCACCAGCTCGCCACCGAGGAAGAGGTTGTCGACGACGGTCAGGTCGTCGATCAGCTGGAAATGCTGGTAGATGATCGCCGTACCGGCGGCGAAGGCCTCCTGAGGAGTGAATCCCTGGTGGGTGTCACGACCCACCACAATCGAGCCACCGTCGGGTCGCGTCGCGCCACTGAGGCAACCGAGCAGGGTGGACTTTCCGGCCCCGTTCGGGCCCAGCAGGGCATGTACCTCTCCAGCCTCGAAATCGAGGTCGACACCTCGCAACACTTCGTTAGGCCCGAACGACTTATGCAACTCACGTATCGACAGTGCGGTGCTCATGGAATCCACTCCTCCTGGCCGACTACTTGACCTGGAGCTGAGCGATCAGCGCGTCCACGTTGGCGGGATCCTCCATCGACACGGGGACGACCTTGGCCTCGGTCTCGGTCTCGCCCTCACCCTTCACGGCGTTGACGGAGTTGCGAACGATGGCCGTGGCCAGGTCCACCATGTCGATCGCCGCCGTCACCCGGTAAGACTCGTTCGACTTCAGTGCCTCGTATGCCTGGAGCGACCCGTCCTGCCCGCCGATGAACACCTCGGACGGATCGATGCCTGCGTTCTTGAACGCCTTCGCCGCGCCGAGGGCGGGATCGTCGGTGATGCCGATAAAGATGCGGAGGTCCGGGTGCTCGCGCAGGAGAGACTCGGTGATCTCCAGTCCGCATGCCTGGTCCGCGCAGTCCTTCTCAGAGACAACCTTCACGCCGGCGGCCTCGATCGCCTTGACCGGTTCGTCCCAACGGCCCGCCACGTCAGGAAGCGCCGACAGCGATGTCACCGCTGCCGTGACCTTGCCCTCCAGTTGGTTGTCACTGATGAACTTGGCGGCCGCGTCGCCGACGATCTTGCCGCTGGTCACGTTGTCGAAGCCGGTGAAACCGTCTGTACCCTTGGCACGAGTGGCGTACGACAGCCACTTGATGCCTTTCTCCTGAGCCTGCTTCTGCAGGGAAGCGAAGGCTGCAGCATCGACGGGAAATACCACGATCGCGTCGACGCTCTGGGTCACCCACGTCTCGACGGTGGCCCGCTGGGACTCCAGGTCGTTGGCCTGCGTGTTGTCCATGAGGACCTTTACGCAACCCTGGAGCTTCGCCTGCTTCTCGACGTTGAGCTTGAGCGCCTTGACGAACGTCGACTCGCCAACCGGGTGGCTGAAGCCGATCGTGTACTCCTTTGGGCAGTCCGCGGATGAGGCGCCGCTGTCCGCCTCGCACGCGCCCACCGTGAGCGCGATCGCGACAACAATCGTCAGAGCTGAAAATACGCGTGTCTTTCGGCTGAACATGTCGTTCTCCCTGCTTGAACGGTCGGGCTGGGTCGGCCAAGAGTCGGCGACCACAGCGGGTTGGCACAGACCCTAGACCATTAGGCCACCGCGCACTAGACCGTTGGTCATTTCATTCCTGCGACGCTGACTGGCCCGATTTGAGGGAGAATCGCGCATCTAGTGCGTCATGTTGTGCGCAGAAAACTCTTGTGCTCGAAACCTTGGTCTATGTTACGGTCCACTCCACCAATGATCGCGGATCACGAGGAGTGCGCATGGAACCATCTCGAGCAGACGGCCTCAATGTAGGCACCATCTCTCGATGGGGCATCGTCTTCATGGTCATCGCGACAGCCGCGCCCCTAACGGCGATGGCGTCGATCCTGCCGGTCGTCGTCGGCTTCGGTAACGGTGTCGGCGCCCCCGGCACGTACCTGCTCGTGTCGATCGTGCTGGCGGTCTTTTCTGTCGGCTACACGGCGATGAGTGCACACATCGTCAACGCTGGTGCGTTTTATGCCTACATCAGCGCAGGCCTGGGACGACAGATCGGCATGGCGTCGGGGCTGATCGCCGTGACCGCCTACAACCTGCTCACGATCTACGTTGTGGGGCTCATCGGCTACTTCGCTCGCCAAACCTTCGACGCCGAACTGGGCATCAACCTGCCCTGGTGGCTCTACTCCGCAGTCGCGCTCACGATCGCACTGATCCTGGGCATCCGCGGCCTCGAGGTCAACGTGCGCACCCTCGGATTCATCCTAATCGTGGAGAGCGGCCTCCTGGTCGCCTTCGACATCGTGTCGATCGCCAAGAACGGTCTCGACAGCCTTCCGGTCGAGTCCTTCAGCCCATCGCAAGTGTTTTCCGGCTCTCCCGGACTTGCGCTCCTTTTCGCCGTGACCTGCTTCATCGGGTTCGAGGCAACCGCCATCTTCGGCGAAGAGGCCCGCGACCCCCACAAGTCGGTCCCCCAAGCCACCTATTTGGCCATCAGCATCGTGGCCACGCTCTACGTAGTGACGACCTGGGTCATCGTCGCTTCGGCCGGCGGGACAGGTGCGAAGGAGGTCGCTGCGGCCGATCCCGGCAACTACACCCTGACAGCGTTGACCCACGTACTGGGTTCGGGAACGTCGTCTGTGGCCAGCTGGCTCTTGCTGTCCAGCCTCCTCGCGGTGCTCATGGCGCTGCATAACATGTCGGCGCGTTACCTCATGGCGTTCGGTCGAGAGGGCATCCTTCACCGGGCGCTCGGCCGGACCCACCCGGTCAACCGTTCTCCCAAGAATGCCGGCATCGCCCAGGCAGCTTTGGCATCTGCCGTCGCTGGAGTATACGCCGTCGTCGGCGCCGACCCCTACACCGACCTTGGGTCCCAGACCGGCGCTCTCGGCACGCTCGCGGTCATTGTGCTGATGGCTGCGTGCTCCTTTTCCGTGCCATTTTATTTTGCCCGTCGCGGACCGCTTCGCGTCTGGAATCACATCGTGGCACCGATCTCGTCAGGCCTGGCTCTGGGCTATTTCGCCTTCCTGGCGGTCGACAACTATTCCGCCGTGACGGGCAGCGCCTCGGATGTTGTCAACAGGCTCCCGCTCATTCTCGTGGTGATCGCCGTCGTCGGTTTCATTGTCGGAAGCCGTCGCAGCCAACCGGCGCTTCTTGACGCCGTCAGCGAGTCACCGTCGTCCACCAAGGCGCTCTTGCAGTCTGGCGTGACCGAAGAGACGAATGATGCCTAACCAACAACCGAACCCCTAGGCGCGGCGATATCGACATCCGGTTCACCCTAAGGATCGGGTCCTGACGTCGTGCTCATAAGCAGGGCTCAGGGACGACATCGCGTCGTGGGAAGCTCCCGCTAGGCGATTGTGCGACAGCTACCGGGTGACCGCCTTCGAGCGGCTCGGGAGGGCCACGAGCACGGCGGCCACCCCATCACATCGATCGCATGGCCGGCGACGCCCTCGGGCTCTTGAACGTGCTTGGGATACGCGCCGCTCACGTCGTGGGGAGCTCGATGGGCGGCGCCATCGCCCAGGTCCTCGCGGCGGTTGCTCACACCGGGTTTATACCGGGAGCAAATTTGTCACCTGGTCAAGCGTGGACGGACTCCTGACCGCGACCATCGCCAGCCTGACCGACGCGCGCCTCGCACTAGACGACCTGGTTTCGTGCGCACGTTGTTCCCATCGAGCCTGTCCCCCTCCTACGAGCGGGAGGTCGTCGAGGTCGGTCCTAGCGCGGGCTGGAGCCCCTGCGTGGCACACCTACCCGCCCGAGAAGTTCGTCCGTCAGGCGGCTGGGTTGCTCGATCACGGCGGCGACGCACTAGCACAATTGGTGGTCGAGCCCACGCTCGTTATTTGGGAGAGGACGACATCCTGGTCGGGCGCGCACGGTGAGCGCCTCGCCGGTTGGGTGCCGAGCCCGATCTCGGCGACGGTCCCCCGTGCCGGACACGCTGCACACCACGAGCGACCCGCCGAGTTCAACTCGCTACCGAGTCGTTTCTGGTCCGAGCACACGACGGGGACAGCCCCGGCGTGACTCGTCGACTAGTGCGCCGACGCGGAGTGTCTTAACGCACCGCGACCAACAGCTCGACCTCCACGGGTGCACCGAAGGGCAGTGCTGCCACGCCTACCGCACTCCTCGCGTGGACTCCCCGTGAACCGAATGCCGACTCCAGCAGGGTGCTCGCCCCGTTCGCGACCAGCGCCTGATCCGTGAAGTCGGGAGCGCTTGAGACGAAGACGAGCACCTTCACAACTTGCTCGACGCGATCCAAATCCCCGATCAAGCCCTTGATGGCGGCGATGGCGTTCAGGGCCGCTTGCTGGGCGCACTGCTGGGCGGTGGCCAGGTCGACGTCTACGCCGACGTGGCCCACGGCCAGGGGGCTCCCTCCGGTGAGCGGCACCTGCCCCGATGTCCAGATCAGTCGGCCGGACGAAACCGCCGGCGCGTAGGCCGCAACGGGCGGCGGCACGGTCTCCAGCCGAAGCCCGATCGCCTCGATGCGCAGTTCGACGTCTGACATTCCGTCTACCTCGTCGTTGGTACTCGTCCTGCTCACTGGAGGTCCTCTCGTGTCGTAGGTCCTGGATGGAATCTGGTGGGCGAGATCCGTTCGGGCACCAGCCCGAGTGCCAGCACGTCGGCGGGCGGCTGGTCACGGACGATGGCGGCGGCCGCGAATCGTGCTAGCGCCGGCGCCGTCTGTACGCCATAGCCTGCCTGTCCTGCTAGCCAGAAGAACCCGTCGACCTCCGGATCGGTGCCAACGACGAGGTTCTCGTCAGGACTGAAGGTCCGAAGCCCCGCCCACGACGCCCGGACGGACCGTGCCGGAATCGTCGTCAACTCCCGGATCTCGTCGAGCGAACGGGCGATCTCCATCGTGTCGGCGCGTGCGTCGGTCGGCTCGCTTGTGGTCCTGTCGGCCGGCGAGCAGAGCATCTGATCTCCTTCCGGCTTGGCATAGAAGGTCTCGTCGATGTCGTACAACATGGGCAGCGACGACAGGTTCACTCCGTCCGGTGCGGCTGTTGTGAAGGCCGTCCTACGCCGCGGGACGAATCCCAGGGGTTCTACTCCGGCCGCGATCGCGACGTGGTCGGCCCACGCACCGGCCGCGTTGACCACGGTCGCCACCCCGAGCGACGAGCCGTCGGCAAGATGGACGCTCCACCCTCCCTGCGAGCTGCGAAGGAGCTCCGTGACGGCCTGGCCGCGGCGCACCTGGCCGCCCCGCTGGCGGAACCCCCGCACGTATCCCTGATGAAGCGCGTCAACGTCCATCTCCATGGCCGATGGCTCAAACAATCCGAGCTCGACGACACCTTCGCGCAGGATGGGGCACAAGTCTCGCGCCTCGAGCGGACCGACCAGCCTCGTGTCTGTCACGAGGGCGCTGACGTCGTCGAACAGCTGCCGGAGGACAGCTCCGCGCCCGAGGCGAGCGATCTGCAGCAGCGGCCTCGGGCTGATGAGGTTCGCCTCGAACGTCTCGGGTGGTGACGCGAGAAAGGCGCGACTCGCCACGGTGAAGGCGCGGATGTCGGCCCCACCGTACGTCTCGAGGAACATGGCCGCGGAACGACCGGTGGCGTGGTGTCCGAGAGTGTCCTCCATGTCGACCAGCACGACGTCCGCGACGCCCGCCAGCTCGTAGGCGACCGATGCGCCCGCAATGCCACCTCCGATCACCGCGACGTCATGCGAGCCGACCGCGCCCTCGCTCTTGTCGTTCGCGACGCCGGTCATGAGGCGGGCAGGAAGATCGTCTTCACCTCGGTATTGGCCTCGAGCGCCTCGAGGCTGTACTCGCGACCCACGCCGGAGTTCTTGTAGCCGCCCATGGGCGCGGGCACGTGCACCGAGGTGTTGCCGTTGACCGACACTGCTCCGCACCGAAGTGCTCGCGCGACCTTGACGGCGCGTCCGGCGTCACCGGTCCACACCGAAGCAGCGAGCCCGTACTCCGAGTTGTTCGCCTTGGCAATCGCCTCAGCGTCGGAGGAGAACGTCTCGACAGTCACCACCGGTCCGAACAGCTCGGTGCGAACGATGCTCATGTCTGGTGCGGCGCGATCGACGACCGTGGCCTCGTAGAACCCCGCCGTCTCGGCCTGCCCCTCGGGGATCCGTCCGCCCGTGACCACACGCGCACCCGAGTCGACAGCACCACGGACGGCGTCGTCGACCCGGTCGCGGTGCTGCGTTGAGATCAGCGGCCCCAACTGAGTCTCGTCCGCCAAGGGGTCACCCATCCTCATGGCTGCGGCAGTGGCAGCGAAGCGTTCAACGACCTCAGCGTGGATGCTCTCGTGGACGAGCAGACGTGAGCGCGCACAGCAGTCCTGGCCCATCATCCCGAAGACCGCCTCAGGTGCCATTTCGCCGACACGGTCCAGATCGGCATCGGAGAAGACTATGGCCGCTGACTTGCCGCCGAGCTCCAGGGTCAGTCGTTTGAACGATGCGGATGCCGCTTGTGCGATCGCCCGGCCCGTCCCCGTCGAGCCAGTGAAGCTCACCAGGCCCACGCCCGGGTGAGTGACGAGTGAGGCCCCGACGCGTCCGTCGCCGCTCAGGATGTTGATGCAGCCATCCGGCACACCGGCCTGGACTGCCAGTTCCACGAAGCGGTGCGTCGTGAGGGGTGCAAGCTCCGAGGGCTTCAGCACAACAGCGTTACCGACTCCGAGCGCCGGCGCGACCTTGACCGCGGCGATGGCGAGTGGGCCGTTCCACGCCGTGATCAGTGCCGCCACCCCGACCGGCTCGCGCACGGTCAAGAGCAAGCCACTGTCGTCCGTCGGGATGGTGCGTCCAGTGAACTTGTCGAGGCCACCAGCGAAGTAGCGGATGATCTGGACAGCACCCTGGACCTGGCCACGTGTGACGGAAATCGGCATGCCGTTCTCCGATGACTCCAGGCGTGCGAGCTGTTCGGCCTCTGCCGCCAGCAGGTCGGCCAGGCGGTAAAGCACCGCGGCACGAGTGGTGGGCGATTCGGCGGCCCAACCGAGCTGGGCTGCTTGGGCTGCCAGCACCGCCGCGTTCACGTCCGCCTCGCCGGCGGCGGCGACACGTCCGACGACCTCGCCCGTGCTGGGGCTGCGGACCTCGAACTGGCCCACGCCGTCGCGGAACGAGCCACCGATGAACAGCCGGTGCTCCCGAGTCAGGTCCAAGTCAGTAGGCAAGGTAACCACCGTCGACGACATAGTTCTGCCCGGTGCAGAAGCTCGACTCGTCGGACGCGAGGAACAAGGCCATGTTGGCGATGTCCTCCGCGGTGCCCCATCGGCCGAGCGGGACCGTAGTGACATAAGCATCGCGCGTCTCCTCCGAGACGCGACCCACCAACGGGGTGGCGATGGGACCCGGCACGATGGCGTTGACCCTGATCTGCTCAGGGGCGTGCTCGACAGCCAGGCTGCGGGTCAGAGAGACCACGCCGCCCTTCGCTGCCGTGTAGGCGTCCGAGGCGCCGCTGCCAACTCGGAAGGCGCCGACCGAGGAGCAGTTGATGATTGATCCGCCGCCTCGACGGCGGAGCGCGGGGATGCCGAACTTTGCGCCCAAGTATGTTCCGGTCAGGTTGATGTCGATAGTCCTGCGCCAGATGTCCTCAGTCAGCAACGGGGACGGAGCGTCCGTGACGCCCACCTCATAGCCGTTGACGGCGTAGTTCCAGTAGCCGGCGTTGTTGTACAGGATGTCCAGCCCGCCATACGTCTGCTCGGCGAGCGCGATCATCGCCTCCACATCGTCAGCCCGGGCCACATCGGCGACACAGGCCACGGCCTTCCCACCTGCCGCGATCACCTCGTCCACCGCAGTCTGGGCGCCCTCGGCGTTCACGTCCGCGCAGACCACGGCTGCACCCTCCGCGGCGAAGCGGAGCGTCGCCGCGCGGCCCATGCCGGACCCGCCACCTGTGATGACGGCAACCTTGTTCTTGAGTCTCATCGTTAGACCACCTCGAAGTATCTCCGGATTTCCCAATCCGGAATGTGCTGGGCCGCAAGGCGATTCCATGCGGCTTGGTCGTGTCGCCGGGAGGCGACATAGAGGTCGACCATGTCGTCCCCAAGCCACTCCCGTGTGYTCGCGGAGGCGTCCAGCGCATCGGCCGCTCCGTCGAGGCTCGTCGGTAGTGGGGCGCCGGGCTGGGCCACGCTCGGCTCGCCCGGTTCCAGCCCCTGCTGAATTGCGTCCACGCCGCCTGCCAGGCAGGCGGCGATGGCGAGGTATGGGTTGAGGTCGGCGCCTGAACGCCTGAACTCGAAGCGACATGCGGACTCCCCCGTGGTGATCGCGCGGACGGGGCTCATGCGCTCGTCCCACCCCCACGAGACCTGCAGGGGCACGAACTGTTCCGGCTCGTAACGACGGTACGAGTTGACGAACGGAGCGAAGAACGCCCCACACTCGCGGGTAACCCGCATGAGTCCGGCCGCATAGCTGAGCCCTTCGGGAGACATTGTGTTCTCCGCGCCTCCCCAGAAGGCGTTCTTCCCGTCCCGCCACAGGCTCTGATGTAGATGCCCCGAGGAACCCTGCTCACCGGGGATGGCCTTGGCCAGGAAGGTGACAATCAATCCGTGGCGGCGAGCGACATCGCGGGCGAGGATCTTGAAACGCGCGGCGGCATCCGCCGCTTCCAGAGCGGGGGCCGGCGCGATGGCTGCCTCGAGCATGCCGTTGCCGATTTCCGACATGACGGTCTCAATCGGCGTGGCGTAGGCCGCCATCGCTGCGGTCAGCTCGGCAACGAACGCGGCATGGTCGTCCAGTCGGAGAAGGCTGTACCCCTGGTTGGTGTACGAGGGCCGGGTCATCGATGCTATATCGCCGCGGCGACGTGCCCGCTCCGAAGCCTCGTCGGCCGTGAAGACCCAGAACTCGAACTCCACCCCGAAAGTGCCCGCAAACCCCGCAGCCGCGGCACGATCAATCACCGACCGCAGGACGCTGCGGGAGTGCAGCCCGTGCAGCTCTCCGGTGGAGGTGATCCCGTCACCGAGGACCGCAGCGACGGTCGGGGCGCCAGGCACCTTGCGCAGCGTCGACCAGTCCGGCGCGATCAGTACATCGGGGAATCCGGACTCCTCACGCCCGATCGGCACGTCCACCATTTCGTCCTCGGTCGTCATGGCCAGATACGCTTCCGGAAACTGCACTGGCTTCCCGCTGACGAACTTGCTCGGGATGATGTTCTTGCCGCGAAGAAGTCCGTTGATGTCCGGCGTCTCGATCCGAATCCGTTCGACGGGCGGCCCGTCGAGGTGGTCCAGCGCTTCCTGGATGTCCTCGGTGTGGTTCATGAGTTGCCCTTCTCTCGGTGGCCGCTTGCGATACGGGCCTGCTCGACCAACCATCCGAGGACCGGGTCGAGCGGAGCCAGGAACTCAGGGTGCCACTGCACGCCGATGGCGGGCACGTCCTTCACCTCAATCGCCTCGACCACTCCGTCGGCAGCTCGCGCGGTCACGATCACACCAGCTCCGAGCCGGTCGATGGCTTGGTGGTGAAGGGTGTTGACCTCGACCGAAGCACCCAGGATCCCGGCGAGGACGCTTCCGGCGGCGATCTTGACGGATTGGGTCCGAGCCGATGCCGGGACCGAGCGGATGCTGTGCATCTCATCGTCGACATCGACCAGCGATCCGCCGAGCGCGACGTTCAGCACCTCATGCCCGCGACACGTGCCCAGGATCGGCGTGCCGGTCCTGAGTGCTTCCTGCGCCAAGCAGATGTCGAATGTGTCTTGGCCCTCGTCGTAGTCGGTGGCACTCGGTCCGGCTTGACCTCCGAAGCGCTCTGGGTGGATGTCCTGGCCGCCGCCCAGCACAATGCCGTCTAGACGCTCGACCAGGGTCGCCACGTTCGCCTCACGAGGAAGGAACACAGCAGAAGCGCCCGCCCTCGACAGGTGCTCGGCGTATACGGGGAAAAACGTGTCGACCGAGAACCCGCCGAGGGCCGTACCGTCGTTTGGGTGGGTCACGTGTGTGGGGAACCGGCGACCGGTGATCCCGATAACAACCATGAGGGGAAGGGCCCGCCGCTCTCGAGTCGATTGGTCTAGATTCCATACCTTATGAATGGTCTAGAGCCTATACCGAAAGCCTCTTGGGCGCAAGCAAACCCCAATATCCGGTCCGCCCGGTGCGATCTGACTGGCGGGACGGACCGCAGAAACGCGAGTCGTGCGTACCCTTACGCACATGGCAGAACGAACCGTCTCCATCGCGGCGACCATCCAAGGCCCCTCGCACCCCATCTCCGGGTACGCAGAAGTCGTCGATTACATCCGGCGCGAGATCTCCCTGGGTCGACTGCTTCCCGGCGACCGCCTGCCGGCGGAACGCAAGCTCGCCGAATCACTCGGCGTCGCTCGGGAGACCCTCCGACAGGCGTTCCGGGTGCTGGAGGGCAGCGGCCAGATCACGATCAAACGCGGCACGTCCGGTGGCGCGATCGTCCAGGACAACAGCGTCGCCCCGGAGGTCGCCATCCACGAGCTTCGGCAGCGGCGAGACGCCCTCCTCACGCTCCTGGAGTACCGCGAGGAGATTGAGACGATAGCCGCTCGATGGTCCGCGACGCGACGATCCGAGGCGGACCTGGAAGCCATGCAGGAGGCCCAAGAGGCCCTGCGCCTGGCCACCAACAAGGACGAGTCCCGGCGCGCCGACACCGCATTCCACCTCGCGATTGCAAGCGCCGCCGGCAATCCGCACCTGTCCGCCTCTATCGAGGATGCCCGCGCGAGCATGTTCCACCCCGTCGACCTGGCTGCGTTCGTGTTCGCGAAGGAGTCGAGTCACACGCATCACCAGCTCGTTCTCGACGAGATCGCCAAGGGCGACGGTGACGCCGCCTCGGCGGCCATGAGGCGCCACATCCAATCGTCGAGGCTAGAAATGCTACGCCTCATGGAGGGTAAGAGCCTCGAAGATCCGTGACCGCTCGCCGCGCGCTGACCGGCATCGCATCGGATGCGGCCCGCGGCCCGGCACACGACGTTCTGACTTCGCGACTCAGTGCTTGAACCTGGTCCGTCAGCCTCTTGATGACAGCTGTCAGGCCGTCTCCTGCGAACCGGTCTCCTGAAGCGATCCGGCACATACTCGACGATCAGCTGCACGGCCTGCCTTTGAACCAACGCTTCGGACAACGCCCCGAGGTTCACGTGGCCGCCGTCTGCGACCGTGCACGCCGCTAAGGCCACCGTTCCTCCCCAGTCAGCGTGGTAGTAGGCAGTCGGAACGGCCACGCACGACTCGCGGGCCGATCAGTAGATCACCGCTATCCGCCCGACAGAAGACCGCCAGCTGACGAAGGCATGCTGGAGGCGAGAGCGATGGCCAAATCGATCGCGCGCCACGGCCGAAACTCACTTGGCCCGGCACACGCAACCCAGCTGAGCACATTCGGCGTCGCGGATCGTTGGAATGCGCCAGCGCGCTCAGAGAGTTGGGAGAGGCGTTGAACGACCCCAGCCGGCGTCCTCCGTGAGACGGTCCAAAAGCGGCTGCAGGCGATAGTTGATCGGAGTCCCCACCGAGAAGCTCGAGGTGGTCTTGCGAACGCCTTCGATGTCAACGATCGCTGCGGTCAACGCTTGCAAGGCACCGAGCGAGCTGATGGCAACGTGCACAAGCAGATCCTCGCGGCCGGCTTGAACCTTCACCTCCAGCACCTCCGGTAAATGGCGCAAGCCGTCGATGACTTCAAGCATCCGCCGCTGGTCGAGCTCAATGCTGACCAGTGCCTCCACCGGCATACCTACGGCAGAAAGATTGATGATCGGTCGGAAGCCCATGAGGATCTCCGCCTCCTCCAGACGACGGATGCGCAGCTGGATGGTGTTCCGGCTGACACCCAGGTCTGCGGCAAGCTCGGCGATGCCGACCCGGGCGTTGGCCGTGAGCTTGCCGAGAATCTGAACATCGAGACGATCAATGGTTGTCACAGTGCGAGCCTCGCATTCGAATTCGTCATCCTACATTGGCGATCTGACATGTTGTTACGCGAAGTATTGACGCCTTCGGCATCTGAGGCAAACATTACCTGACCGATACGTCAGCGAGACCCGTTGACACCGGCCAGCCCGAATCGCTCACGAGGCGGCGAGGCCGACACGAAGGGGCGCGATCAATATGGCAATGCGGATGATGAACCACCTGCTCGACTCGGGGGAGGTCTTCGACCGAGTGGACGAGCTTGGTGAGGCGAATCACGAGATGGTCGTTCATCTCAGGGATGCCGAGTCGGGCCTTCGCGCCATCGTGAGCGTGCACGACACCACGCTCGGACCTGCCCTCGGTGGAACCCGCTTTTATCCCTACAGCAACGAGGGCGAGGCACTGACGGACAGCCTGCGTCTGTCCCAAGGCATGACGTTCAAGGCCGCCGCCGCGGGATTGCCCCTCGGAGGAGGCAAGGCGGTGATCATCGGTAACCCCGCAACACTCAAGACGCCCGCTCTCCTGCGTGCTTACGGCAGGCTCCTCGACCGGCTTGGCGGCACGTACATCACGGCAGCGGACGTCGGAACGACTTCAGCGGATCTAGACCTGATCGGCGAGACGACCACCCACGTGGTCGGTCGAAGCAAGGCATCCGGCGGCTCCGGGGACAGCGGGTTCTCGACCGCCTACGGCGTTTTTTGCGCGATGCGCGCGGCCGCATCAGTCGCCTGGGGTAATGGTGGCCTCAACGGGCGCACCGTTGGCGTCGAGGGCGCAGGAAAGGTGGGATTTCACCTTGTGGGCCTCCTCCTGGAAGAGGGGGCAACCGTTCTCATCTCTGACCCACACGAACCTGCTCTGGTCAGGGTCACCGAGGCCTACTCGGGCGCAGTGATCGTGCCGGACGTTCTGGACCGACGCCTGGATGTCTACGCACCGTGCGCGCTCGGGGCGACGCTGACGAACGAGTCCGTGGCGTTCCTCTCCGCACGAGTCGTGTGCGGCGCTGCGAACAATCAGCTTCTGCACGACGGCGTCGGAGAGATGATGAGCCTGCGCGACATCCTCTGGGTCCCAGACTTCGTCGCGAACGCCGGCGGGCTCATCCAGGTCGGTGGGGAGCTCCAACGCAAGTCTGAAGATGACGTGCTCGACGACGTCCAGAACATCGGCTCGACGGTGGCACAAATCCTTCGAGCATCACTCGAGAACCACGTGTCGACGAGTCATGCCGCGAGGGTGCTCGTGGACCGGCGGCTGCAGGCTGCCCGGCGGGGTGAGGTCGCATGAACGACCTGCGCCTGTTCGTCGTCACCGTCGCCCTGGTCAGCGACGGAAGCCGTGCCAATCTCTTCGCGATGGCATCCGTATTGCACCGCCGAGGGGTCGAGGTCGTCGAAGCAGACCTGACTCGGCCGTCGCACGGGCGCCGCGTGTTCAGCGCGACATTCAGTGCAGAACCGCGCCGCGCGGACACGGTCCTCAAGTCGTACGAGAACTTGGTCGACGTCCTCGACGCAAGCCTCTTCGAGGCATTCGACAAGCGCACCCTCCACGTCGAACCACTAGTGCGGTCCGGCACCTAGCCCGTAGCACTTTCATCTGCTCTGCGCATCCAGCGACGGGCCGATCTCCCGATCCACCACGCCCCAAAGCATAGGAGCACCATGAGTCCCCACACCGCAACCCCGGTGAGTGGTCATGACCACTTCGTCGATTCGGCGCCCGACAAAGCTGGTCAGCCGCTGTTCCAGATGATCGATCCCGACGGCAAACCGACCTCGATCGGCCAGTCCATAGGCATCGACGTCGAACTCGCCCAGGACCTGTACACGGACATGGTCATCGCCCGTCGCCTGGACAAGGAGGCGCTGGCCCTCCAACGACAGGGTGAGCTCAGCCTGTGGCTGATGAGCTGGGGCCAGGAAGCCGCACAGATCGGCTCGATCCGCGCACTGCGAAGCAGCGACATGGTCTTCCCCAGCTACCGCGAGCACGGTGCCGCGCTGTGCCGCGGCATCACGCCCGCCGACCTGATGAGGCAGTGGAAAGGGGCAGCGCACTCGGGCTGGGACCCTGAGGAGTCGCGCTTCCACATCTACTCGTTGGTGCTCGGCACCCAGACGCTGCACGCCACCGGGTACGCCGCCGGAGCTGCCTACGAAAAGACCGATGAGGTCGTCGCGACGTACTTCGGCGACGGCGCAGCCAGCCAGGGCGACGTCAACGAAGCGTTCAACTGGGCCGCGGCAGGTTCGTTGCCGGTCCTCTTCTTCTGCCAGAACAACCAGTGGGCGATCTCCACGCCGACTGCGACCCAGATGCGGACCCCTCTGCACGCCCGCTCGGCCGGTTTCGGTCTGGATTCGTACCACGTCGACGGCAACGACGTCATGGCGGTTCATGCGGTGACGCAACGGGCCGCGTCGCGGATCCGTGAGGGAGGCGGACCGGCCCTCATCGAGGCGCAGACCTACCGATTCGGCGGACACAGCAGCTCGGATGACCCCAAGCGCTATCGCTCCGAAGATGAGTTCGCGGCATGGGAGCTCAAGGATCCACTCACGCGGATGGAGTCGTACCTCCGAGGCGTCGGGCTGGGGGATGGAGAATTCTTCGACGCTCTGGAGACCGAGGCTGATGACTTCGCCGCCACTGTGCGAGCGGCCTGTAAGGACATCACAAGCACACCGATGAGTGAGCTGTTTGCGCGGGTGTATGCCGAGCCGCACGACTCGCTCGCCAAGGAGCGGGAGGCGTATCTCGCCCAAGCGCTGTCACTCGGAAAGGAGGCGTGACATGACCACATCCACCTTGGGCGGCGCCATCAACGCTGGCCTCCGCAAAGCGATGGAAGGTGACGACCGAGTCGTGGTGATGGGCGAGGACGTCGGCGTCCTGGGCGGCGTCTTCCGCGTGACAGACGGGTTGCGGAAGGACTTCGGCGAGGATCGCGTCGTTGACACGCCCCTCGCGGAATCAGGCATCGTCGGGACCGCGATCGGGCTGGCTCTGAGGGGATACCGGCCGGTTTGCGAAATTCAATTCGACGGCTTCGTGTATCCGGCGTTCGACCAGATCGTGAGCCAGCTCGCCAAGATGCGCGCGCGATCGGGCGGGCTGATGTCCCTCCCGGTCGTTATACGCATCCCCGTCGGCGGCGGAATCGGAGCTGTCGAACACCACAGCGAATCCAATGAGGCGTACTTCGCCCACACCGCGGGATTGCGCGTGGTTTCTTGTTCGAACCCTGACGACGCCTTCCACATGATCCAGCAGGCCGTCGCTTCGAACGATCCGGTGATCTTCTACGAGCCGAAGCGGCGGTACTGGGACAAGGGGGAGCTCTCCGAAACAGCCAGGCGCGGGCTGCACCAAGCGTCCGTGCTGCGAGAAGGTACCGACTGCACGCTGGTCGCTCACGGGCCGACCGTCAAGACGGCGCTGGCGGCGGCTAACGCAGCGGCCGAGGACGGATTCTCCGTAGGAGTGGTGGACTTGCGATCCATCTCTCCCTTGGACGTCGACACCTTGCAGTCCGTTTCGGCCGGCACTGGGCGGGTCGTCGTTGTGCACGAGGCGTCAACCTTCGCTGGGATCGGCGCGGAGATAGCAGCGTCGATCAGCGAGTCCTGCTTTTACGAGCTGCAAGCACCGGTTCTTCGCGTCGGCGCGTACAACATGCCCTACCCGCCGGCGTCCGTCGAGGACGAATTCCTGCCAGATGTCGATCGTGTCCTGGCTGCGGTCGACCGCAGCCTCAACTACTAGAGAGCGAGCACCATATGATCGAGTTCGCCCTTCCAGATGTCGGCGAAGGTCTGACCGAGGCCGAGATCATCACGTGGCACGTCACGGTCGGAGACTCCGTCAACATCAACGACACACTCGTGGAGATTGAAACCGCGAAGTCGATTGTTGAGCTTCCCTCCCCAGCCGCCGGGGTCATCACGGCCTTGCATGTTGATGAGGGCAAGACTGTCGACGTCGGCACCGTGATCATCAGCATCGAGGACGGCGTGGCAACGTCTGGCGGCGAACCAGGAGACGGGCCTGCCGCGGAGCCCGTAGTCGTCGAGGCTCCCGCCGAGGCTGAGGAGCCCCTCGTCCTGGTCGGAAAGGCGCCGACCGAGGCCGCGCCGCGCCGTCGACGCCTCTCCCGCTCCACCGGAGCCGTCGCAACACCCGTTGCCGCGGCAGGTGCCTCACTGTTCGCCGATCACCCCGTTCGAACCAAACCGCCGGTCCGCCTCCTTGCGAAACAGTTGGGGGTCGATCTCGCGACCGTTGCGCCCTCCTCTGGCAACGTGATCACGCGCAAGGACGTCGAAGCGGCTGCCTCCACAACAGAGCATGTCTCACCCGCCGATCCAGTCGACGCGCTCCGGGAGACCCGCATCCCGATCAAGGGCGTCCGCAAGGTCACGGCCGCTGCGATGACCAAGTCGGCGTTCACCGCTCCCCACGTTACGGAGTGGTTGACCGTCGACGTCACCAACACGATGGACATGGTCAAGCGCCTCAAAAAAGACAGGAGCTGGCAAGGCGTCCGGTTGACACCATTGGTATTCGTTGCTCGGGCGTTCCTCCTGGCGATCAAACGCTTTCCGGACATCAATGCTCGTTGGGATGACCAGGCGCAGGAGATTGTCCTGCAGCACTACGTGAACCTCGGTATCGCGGCTGCCACTCCGAGAGGGCTCATGGTGCCCAACATCAAGGATGTTGACACCTTGGACCTGACGGGACTTGCCCACGCGATCGACGCGTTGGTGCAGACCGCGAGGGCGGGCAAGACCTCTCCAGAAGAGATGTCTAGAGGCACCATCACCATCACCAACATCGGTGCACTGGGAGTCGACGCCGGCACACCGATCCTGAATCCCGGCGAGTCCGCAATCTTGGCGTTCGGCGCCGTTCGGGAGACACCATGGGTCGTCGACGGCCAGATCGTTCCCCGCATGGTCACTCAACTCGCGATGTCCTTCGATCACCGGCTCGTTGACGGGGCGCTCGGTTCCCAGGTGCTCGCCGAGGTCGGGCGGCTGCTCCGAGATCCTGGCGAGACATTTCTGTATGTGTGAGACGCGAGTGTGAACAGCTTGGGATTCCTGGCGCTGACCGTCTACATGAAGCAGGACCTCGCGGAAGTGGCGAGGGTCTTGCAAATGCTAGTCAAGCAACCGCTGGGTATCGAGCGCTTCAACGTCCACCTAGCACCTACCGACGTCGCGACCGTCAAGGGCCTCGAGCGTATGCAGGAACCGGTGATCCGTTTGGCCATCATTGGGACCCCGCGATCTGACAACGAGGTTGAGAGCGCGACGAAGGCTCTCAATCGGTTGATTTCCGTTTTTAAGGTCGTAGCCGATCAATACTGAGCTGCTCAACGCTGAGCTTGTGACGCATCCGCGATGCGGCCACGCCGCCGGTCGACGGCCACGATGACTAGTCGAGCCGCTGCTCCCTGTTCGGCCGTAGATCGTCCAGAGCGCACACATGCTGTAGTCGCCTCCGCCAGTGCACACTGTGCGGGCAGGTCCGGGGTGTTCTGATTTCCATCCGTGTCGGATCGCGTGCGGGCACGCCGCGAAGTCTGGGCGCCCGATCGTATGGAGCTTCGCGCCCGAGAGTACTGGTTTTTGCAATTACGAGACCCGGGATACTACGACGGTCCAGCGCTGGCGCCGCCGAACGAAATCCAGCCCGCCACCCGACCGGGGCCGGGGCCGGCGCCGGGGCCGCGGGATCCTGCCCCTAGCTGGCGGCATCTCGCTCACTGAGCCCGGCGCCGGCACTTGCGCACACCCAGGCACACGCAATCCACGATGGTTAGGAGCGGTCTCGACTCGCTCGCTGGCGAAATTGCGGCGGAGAGACGCGCGGCTATGAGTTCGCCCCTGTTGCGTGGATCGCTAGTCGCCTTACGTCCAGAACGTGCGCTCACAACCGATTGAGGTCTGATCCTGGTTCCATCCGGTCAGGTCAACTGAAACTCACCGCACCGAGCATCGATCTCGCCAACCTCCCACGCTAGGGACAGACCAGTCGCTTCGCTGACGTCAACATGCACGAGAGCGGGCCCCGACGAATCGTCGGGGGGCCCGCTAACGTGGTGGTTCGGCTTCAAAGTCTGTTAGCTGAGGTCCTTCACGATCCCGAGCTGCTGAAGGATGCCGCTGTCCGCCAGCCACTGGTTTGAATCGACCAACGGCGGAAGCGCCGCCGCCGTCTTGGCGCCGTCAGGAAAGTACTCGTCGACGTCCGTCTTAGTCAGCACAGCTTGAGGCATGGCCGTCACGTGATCGGTCGGCTTCGTCCCGTCCACCATCGCCTGGGCGGCGGCGGTGGCGTAGATGCCCCAGTAGTCGAGGAACACAGCGCCCTCGGCGACCCATCGAGGATCGTTCTTGAGGGCGTCGACGGCAGCCGTGGACCCGCCGGTCCCGCCGACGAGGAGGTTGTCATCGCCGGCAAGGCCTGCGTCCTCGAGTGCGCGGATTGCGCCGAGCGACGCATCGTCGGCGACGGTGAACACGATGACGTGATTGTCCTTGGGGATCTTCGGGATGAGGTTCTTCACCGCGGAGAACGACCCGTCAGTGGAACCGGCGGTGTCGAATTGGAATGCGTTGTCGTCGAGTTTCGTCGACTTGACCGTGAGCTCGCCGGGGTCTGCGTATCCCATGACGGGCGCGAGGGTCTTGTAGAACTCCCAAGCGCCGGCGTTCACCGACTCTCCTGCGGCGGCGAAGTCGCCGATCAGGACAGTCGTGTTGGTGGAGTTCCACCCCCGCTTCTCGGCTTCGTCAGTCACGACCTTGGCGGCCTGCTGTCCGATCGGGACGTTGTCAATATTCATGAACGTGCAACCGGGGGTGTCGTTGTTCAGGCTGACGCAGGGAATCTTGGCGTCGGAGAAGACCGTCCCCAAGCTCTTAGTCACGTTGGTAACCGGGTAGTTGATGATGGCATCGGGTTTGTCCTGGACCATCAAGCTGGCGTTCTTCAACATGGTCGCGGGATCGAGGTTGTTGTCGTACCACTTGATAGCCACGTCGAGTTGCTTGGACTTGATCTGCCCGTCGAGGCCCGTGTGGACCGAATTGAACAGGTCGCTCGCCTCCGTCGCGTTGGCGAACGAGATCTTCAGGGACGAGTCGGACGAGATGCCCTGTCCGCCTTCGCTGCTGCCGCATGCTGCGAGCACCGCAATGCTTGCGAGGGCAGCCACCATCGGCAGACAGTGCCGAGTAGGTCGATTCTTCATCAGTTCTCCTTGTCGGGTCGTGCAGCCTGGCCGGCGCGGGGGGTGCGCGGCAGGGATCTGGGGAGGTGGACGCGGCGGATCTTGCTGATGCCAACTGCCAGCAGCAGGACCACGCCGGTCGCGATGGTTTGATAGAACGAGGGCACGCTGATGATGGACATCCCATTCGACAGGACACCAAGGATCAGGACGCCGATCATGGTTCCCGGAACGCCGCCGACGCCGCCGGTCAATGCTGCGCCACCCAGGATGACGGCGGTGATCGCCGACAGTGCCGAGTCGCTTCCGGCTGTGCCTGAGCCGGTCTGCAGTTGGCTCGCCAGGACGATGCCGGCCAAGCAGGCGGACACTCCAGAGACCACGTAAGCCCCGATCAGCACGGCATTGACCCTGATCCCGGCAAGGCGTGCAGCTTCGAGATTGCCGCCGGTCGCGTAGAGATAGCGCCCGTAGACCGAGCGACGCATGCATAGGTGAACCACTATGACCAGGCCGAACAGAATCCAGACATAAGTGTTGATGTCCAGGAAGGATTTTCTCGCGATCCACGCGGCGTCCGGCTCCGTGAACGGAATCTGGACGCCGTTGGCAACGGTGAGCGCGATGCCTCCGAAGATCGAGGTGGTCGCGAGCGTGGCGATCAGAGGGTTGATCTTGAAGAAGGCAACCACCACGCCGTTGGCGAACCCGCACAGGGCTCCGAGCAGAAGCACCGCAGCGGTCGCCATCACGACGCTGGAGCCGTCGTTGGTCATGGTGGCGTAAACGACACCAGCGAGGGGGACAGTGCCACCGACTGACAGGTCGAAGCATCCCGCGACAATCACCAACGTCGCTCCGACTGCCACCAGAGCGATGACGGATGATCCGGTGACGATGTTCAGGGCGTTGTCGGCCGACAGGAACTGATCGCTTCGGGCCGTGAAGTAGGCGACCAGCACAAGCAGAAACGCCAAGAGTGTTGCGGTTCGCAGCGCGGATTCCGACACTGTGGGAAGACGCGAGGCCAACGGAGGTGGAGGGCGGGTTCCTTCCGGCTGAGCGGTCATGTTGGCTGTGGCTGCTTGCTCTGTCATACGAATCCTCCGGCTGCTTCAAGAATCTGGGGCTGGGAAGCCAACGACGGTTGGTTGACCTCGGCGACGATGGCGCCCTCGTTGACGACGAGAACTCGATCGCTCAGAATGGCGATCTCCTCAATGTCAGAGCTGACGACGAGGACTGCTGCGCCCCCGTCTGCCTGGGCGCGGATCAAGCGGTGAATCTCCAGACGTGCCCCAACGTCAACACCACGGGAGGGTTCCTGGAGGACCAAAATGTCGGGTTCCGTGGCCAGTCGGCTGGCGAGCATGGCCTTCTGCTGATTTCCACCGGACAAGTCGCCGACCGGCTGTCCGAGCGTGCGCGAGCGCAGGAGCACTTGATCGGCCAAGCGTGCAGCGAGTGATCGTTCCGCCCTGCCGCGCACGATTCGCAGCCTGCTTAGTCGTTTCAGCACCAGCAAGGTCATCGCCTGGCCGACCGGCGTGCTCAACACCAGACCCTGAGACTTGCGTTCCGCGGGTACGTGCGCGATGTCTAGCAACCGAGCGGCGCGGGGCGAACGCATCTGCGTGATCGAGGTCTCGCCGACAGTGGCCACCATGGTCGCGTCCGGATGAAGACCGCCGAGGATCTCCGCGACACCTTCCGCGCCTGAACCACGGACGCCGTACAGGCCCAGGACTTCGCCACGGCGCAGGTCCAGGTCAACATTGCGAACCTTCGGATTCGTCTGTTTCGACATCTTCCGAACCGTCAGCGCGAGAGGGCCGGGCGTCCCGATGGCACGCGCGACGCTGTCGACCTCCTCCACGACTCGGCCCAGCATCGCGTCGATGACCTCGCGGGGTGTGCAGTCAGCCACCGCCGACGACTGCACCTGCACTCCGTTGCGGAGGATGTGGACGCTGTCGCAGGCCCTGAACACCTCGTCGATGCGATGGGAGATGTACAGGATCGCTGTCCCGGTCTTGGCCAGTCGAGCCATCTGCGACAGCAACAACTCGCTGTCGTGCGCTGACAGCGCCGCTGTCGGCTCATCCAGGACGATGACACGCGATCGCCTCGCGAACGCCTTGACGATCTCGACCATCTGCTGTTGGGCAATCGGAAGCGACACCATCTCAGCGGACAGATCGAGGTCCAGCCCCACCCGTTCGCAGTCCCGGGCCGCCAGATGGCGGATCGCGCGTGGCGACGTCAAGAATCCCCGCGAAGGCCAACGGCCCAGACAGATGTTCTCGGCCACGGTCAGTCGGGGAACGTACAACAGCTCCTGCGGAATGAACCCGATGCCCTCGCCCAGCGCCTCTCTCGGGCTGCTAACCGACACGACTTGACCATCGACCAAGACTGTGCCGCTGTCCGCCTTCGAGGCTCCTGCGAGGATCTTTGCCAGCGTGGATTTGCCGGCTCCGTTCTCACCCAAGATGGCGGCGGTCTCCCCCGCAGCGACCGTGAACGAAACACCCTGCAGCACGGCGTGGCGGCCATACGACTTCGTGATGTCGCGTACCTCGAGTCCTCGAGAAGACTTGAACGCTGGTTCCACGGGGCCGCTCCTCGGGCATGCGACCAGAGATGCATCAGCGCGGTGACAACGTGCGCGGGCTGCGTCCGACGGTCGTGTTGAAGTTGGTCAAGTGAATGAATCATCTGTTCTAATCCGATGAGTGTCAACAGGTTCGGCCGGCATCGACGCATTTTGTAACTCAGCATCATGAGGCTGTTGACCATATGACTAAGTCGGTCGTACGATCACGTCCGATTGACTTGCTGGCAGCGAGTAGTAGCCGGCGAGCACGACCACGGCGCAGCGCGGTTCGCGCTGGGCGGACTTCTACCGATGGGGATGTTGACGCCGCATGACGGATGAACTGGATCACTACCGCGCCGGGTCCGGAGAGCCATTGGTGCTGTTGCACGGCGCCGATGAGTCCTGGCACAGCTGGCAGCCGGTACTAGAGGACCTGGCACGCGACTTCGAGGTGCATGCCCTGACCTTCCCAGGGCATCTTGACTCCCCTCCGCTCGACGGACCGGTATCCATCGCTGTGTTCGCTGACGCTGTTGAGGCCTACCTGGACAGCGTCGGCTTCCCGAAGGCGCACATCGCCGGCGTCTCGTTGGGCGGGATGGTGACCGTGGAACTCGTCCGACGGGGACGGGCGCTGTCTGGGGTGGACTTCTCGGGACCGGTGGCCTTTCGCAGCGAGAAGGAGGTCAGGAGGCTTCTGCGGCTGCTCAATCTCAACAACGCGATGCTGTCCGTCCCTGGACTCATCTCGCTCTGCCGAAGGAGCGCACGGATTCGCGGCAGGGTCTTTGCCCTGTCGATGGCGCACTCGGAACGTATGACCACCGCCGAGTTCGACAAGCTTCTGGAGGGTGCGCTGCACGGCGACATCGCTGCGCCGTACATCAAGAGCCTTCAGTTCGGCAACAGGGCTGCGCCACTCGACCCCGGCGATGTTCCCGTTTGCGTGGCATGGGGTGATAAGGACTGGCTCGTTCCCCTCGCAGGGTACGGTGCACCGACCAGCGAGCTGGTCGCCGGGGCTCGGCTCGTGGTGCTGACCGATTCGGGGCACATCCCCACGTGGGACTCCCCTGCGCAAGTCGTCGACATCATCAAGAACACGACTGCGCGCGCCGTCGGTCGCAGGTGAGCCGTCAGCTCGAGGAGGCGGTCGAAGCACCCTCGACCACGGAGTGCGCATACGCTCGCACCATCGCCATGGCGGTCGCAGACTCGGCTGCGAAACGTTCCTGGTCCTGGTGGCCGTTCCAAGCGATGGTCAGGCCGTCACTGATGGCCATGATGAAGCGGCTGAGTGGAATCGCGGCAGCATCCTCGTCCGGGCTGGCTGCGGAGGCGCGAAGAGCAGCCTCGATGTTGTCGACGAAGAGGTCGTTGACCGATCCGGAATACGGGGAATCTCCCCTCCGCAGCGCCCACTGGTAGAGGTCGTACTGGGCAATCGCGTAGTCCGGGTTCTGCTGCATCCACTCGAGGATAAGTCTGAGCACCTGTGCGGCGCTCTCCGCGAGCGACAGCCCCGACGCCTCCATGGAGCGCAAGGGCCCGGAGGCGAACTCGTCCCGAAAGCGAGCCCACACGGCCCAGAACAGCTGCTCCTTGGTGTGGAAGCAGTAGTGCAACGACGCGAGTGGCGCGTCGGCCTCTTCCGCAATACGACGTGTGGTGGCATCGCCGATGCCGCCGTTGGCGATGACGCGTACGGCCGCATCGATGAACTCGATACGGCGTTGATCCGCTGACTTGCGCGACATCGGGGCCGCCCTTCTGGTCATGAACGGCACACTACACAGCCGCGCGCACGTCGACGTGCGGACAAGCTGCGAGACGTCACGTCATATGGTCATTTGAGCCAGTCGTTTGATATGATCAGTCATACTACTCGTTTGGCGCACCAGCCGTTCAGTGGGGACAAAATGATTCGTGGCGATGCCGAGACAACGGGTCGTGGCAGTGCTAGGCGCATGACCGGCCGCAATGGCGCGTTCGCCGACTCGCCTTCACATTTCGAGACGAGGGTGAAAGCAGTGGAGGTAGCGGGCCGCATCGAGCGGAGGCTGAGAAGCATGACGTCCCCGGAGATCCGAGCGGCAATCGCGAACGGCGCCCGAACGGTCGTCGTGCCCTGCGGGGCTGTGGAACAGCACGGACCCCACCTCCCTCTGTCGGTGGATGCCGATCATGCCGGCGAGCTCGCGGTGCGGTTGGCGGAGCGCCTTGATGCCCTGGTGGCCCCCACGATCGAGGTGGGGTGCTCCGAGCACCACATGTCGTTCCCAGGAACCCTCTCCATCAGGCCAAGCACGCTTGCCGCCGTGTACACCGATTTATGTATGAGTCTCGCGCGGCACGGATTCACCCGATTGCTCATCTTTTCGGCCCACATGGGCAACTACGAGGCCCTCGCTGACATGGAGGATGCCTTGATTGCCAAGGTTCCACCGGGCGTCGATGTTGTCGTTTTCACGGACCGCGCTCTCTTGCTTGACACCTGGCGGTCTGTTACTGATCAGTACTGCGGCGGCGGCGAGCTGGTCGGCGGGCATGCCGACATCGCCGAGACGTCGATCATGATGGCCATCGACGGCGCATCGATTCGCGAAAGCTCGATTGCCCCCGGGTGGGTGGGGGCTCCGACTCCGCAGAGCCTGGCCCGTGTGTTCGCGGAGGGCGTGCAGGCGCTCAGCGGGAACGGTGTCCTGGGGGACCCCCGCGGAGCATCGGTCGAGCTGGGCGAGCTATGCATCGATGCGGTCGCGGACATCCTCGAGGAACGCTTCCGTGACCCGGCATGGCCGGACCGGCGAATCGGTCGTCAGTAGTTCCACCCACTCAGGCATGGCGCATCCCCGCAGCCACCAAGGAAAGGAAGTGACACGCATGCATGTCGTCGATCGAGATGAACGCGTCTATCGTGCATTCGACGCCGCGAATCGGGAGAGGTTCAAGGCCTTGGTGACTCCCGAACTCATCGCCGAGCACCAACGCGGTCCTCGCGCCATCAAGTCGGATGACCTCCTCCGCATCCTTGATTACTTTCGCCGTGGTCCGGTCGCGGGAAAGTACGTCGCGATTGTCGAGGAGCCGTTCGCGCGATGGCGGATCGGCGTGCTGAGCGGCGTGAAGGGACAGCCCATCGAGGTGGATGAGAGTGAAGACTTCCACTCGGAGCCAGACGTCCAGCACGCCATCTTCCTGCGTCGCCTCAGGGACATGGGGGCGCTGTCATGACTCGCGCTAAGCAGCCTCAGCTCCTCTCCTATGCAAGCAGCCTGTCGGTTGCGCCGGGCGAATCCATCGACTTCAAGGTCAGCAGCACCGTCCCGGGAGAGTTTCAGGCCAGCCTGGTCCGGCTCATCCATGGTGACCGCAACCCGATCGGTCCTGGGTTCAAAGAGGAGCCCGTGCAGTCGTCGTTCGAGGGCAGCTATCCGGCTCGCTTCCAAGACGTGGACCCGGGCTCGCTGGTGACGGTCGACGATGCAGGACGCCTCGCGGTCGACTCCGCGTTCACGCTGCACGCGTTCATCTCGCCGACCACGCCGGACAACGATGGTCAGATGCTCATGGGCAGGTACGATCTTGCCGCCGATGTGGGCTATGCCTTAGAGGTAGGCAGCGACGGCGTCGCTCTGAGACTGGGATCGGGCGAAGGGCCGGCCTGGCGACTCGCGTCGAATGTTCCCCTCTACCAGCGTTGCTGGTACTCGGTCTTCGCGACGTTCGATCCTCGTTCGGGTCGTGCGACAGTGTCGGTCCGTTCTGCGGTGACGGCAACGAACTCACTGCTGGGCCCGATCGTCGACATCTCCGGCGACTGCGACGTCGAGGGCCGTTTTGAGGGACGACTGGCGCACGGCAATGTGTCGTTCACCATCGGGGCGGCGGCGAACGGCCCGCGGTTCGACAGCCACTACAACGGGAAGGTCGAGCGGCCGACGGTGTGGGGACGGATCCTGACAGAGAATGAACAGGCCTCGATCGTGACACCCGACTCTGTCGTGCCCCGCACGCGGTTGCTGGCGGCCTGGGACTTCGGAGCGAACATCACGCACGTCGGTGTTCCCTCCGACGAGGTGATCGATCGCGGGCCGCTCGGACTCAACGGGATGTGCGTCAACGGGCCTGCCCGCGGGATGACCGGCCAGACGTGGGACAGCCGACATGACTCGTTCGTCAACGTCCCGTCTCAGTACGGCGCCATCCATTTCCATGACGACGATCTCGAGGACTGCGGGTGGGATACCGACATCAGCTGGAGGGTGCCGGATGACCTGGCCAGCGGGACCTACGGCTTGAGAATCACGCAAGGTGACGCGATCGACCGATTGCCGATCTTTGTCATACCCCCGCGCGGAACCTCGACGGCCGACGTCGTGCTGGTTATCGCCACGGCCAGCTATTTGGCGTACGCGAACGAGCACATGTCTCCCGACGCCGCCATAGCGCAGACGGTCTTCGGTGCGACGCCGACGCTGGGCGCCGAGGATCTCCATCTCCACGAGCACCGTGAGCTGGGGCTCTCGTGCTACGACGGCCACAACGATGGCAGCGGGGTCCATTTCTCGTCCTCGCGCAGGCCGATCTTGAACCTTCGTCCGGACCAGCGGTTCTCAGCCGGCGGACCATGGCAATTCCCGGCCGACCTGCACATCGTCGACTGGCTCGACAGCCAGGGCATCGCGTTCGACGTCGTGACCGATCTCGAGGTGCACCAGGAAGGTGCCGAGCTATTGGGGCGCTACAAGGTCGCGCTGACCGGGACGCACCCGGAGTACGTCACTCCCGAGATGATGGAAGGCTGGGAGACGTATCTCCAGACCGGCGGCCGCGCCTTGTACCTGGGCGGCGACGGCTTTTACTGGGTGACCAACTGGCACCCGCAGAAGCCATGGCTGATCGAGATCCGCCGGGGCAACGCCGGCGTCCGCGCCTGGCAGAGCGAACCGGGCGAGCTACATCTGCAGACGTCAGGAGAGAAGAGCGGACTGTGGGCAGACCGGAAGCGCTCGCCTCACAAGCTAGTCGGGACAGGCTTCGCCACGCAGGGACTGGACTACTCGTCCTACTTCACCCAGTCGGAAGATGCCCGGGACCCCAAGGCTGCCTGGATCTTCGAGGGTGTGGCGTCTGAAGAGAAAATCGGCGACTTCGGCCTCGACGGTGGCGGAGCAGCGGGGTTCGAGCTGGACAGGTACGACCTGAATCGGGGCACACCTCCGGAGACCTTGTTGCTGGCTTACAGCACCGGCTTGTCTGATAACTACCCTCGCGTGCCGGAAGAAATCTTCGACACCCTGGGATTCATGGGCGCGACGATGGACTATCAGAACCGAGGCGACATCGTGTTCTTCCCGACCAAGCAGGGGGGTGCCATGTTCTCGACCAGCTCCATCGCCTGGGCAGGAGCGCTGTCGCATGACGACTACGAAAACAACGTCTCCCGCATAACCGGGAACGTCATCAAGCGGTTCCTCGATCCGGCACCCTTCGAGTAGCAGGCGCGCACGCGTCACGGCGGTGTCACCGCTGTCCCACTGTTCGGATGATGACCACGTCAGGTCGACGTCGGCCGCTTGTTCGGACGGCGAGGGCATTCGCGCGGGAACAACGCCGTCGGTTGACCGCCCGGGCGCCGAAGGACTGTTAGCTCCTCGGTGCCCGGGTCGGTGAACGCCTGGCCAGTACGCTGCGCGTGACGCCAGCGCCAGACGTGCTTGCGGCCTCAGGCGTTGCTGCTGACGACCCTCCCAATGAGCAGGTCGAGTGCCTGCTGCGTCTCGGGTGCCGGCATCGAAACGGCCGTTCTTCAGCCGATGGCGCGGCCGCGTCGCACGGTCAGGATCCGCAAGACAGCCCACGCCACGATCACCTTCCGAGACCGGCGGAAGGGCCACCGTCCGAGCCTGCAGCGCGCTGTTGCCATGATTGACCATGGGGATTCACGCGCTTCCAGTTCGCCGACAGGCGGCCCACTGGACCTCGTTTTGCGTCGCCGATTTGCTACTGTCGCATTTCGACCTCAGCAGGCCCGTCGTCTGGTGCGCCTGCCCACAGGTGTGGAGATGCTGGACGACGACGAGCCCCCGCCAACCAGGGCTGACGGGGGCGGGTCGCGAAAGAAGCGCTAGTTGAACGGCGCGGGATCCAGGAACCGTTTGATCACGTTGCCGGTGATCCGGGAGACGTTGTTCCTGTAGTCGTTGTGCGATAGCCCGCCGGCCCAGGCGATGGAGCTGACGGAGAAGACAGCGCCGCCCCCCTTTGTCGGGTAGAAGACGATGTCACCCCGGTTCTGGTAGTCCATCGTGGCGCCCATATAGGGGAGGGTGTCGGGTATCTCCTCGGGGACATGTGGGTAGTTATCCGAGAGCCCCTCGCTGTATGCCAGCAGCATGGCCTCCGGGGGCGTGCCTAGGGTGAGGTCATACCGATCGAGCTCGTAACCTGCAGACCCGCCACCGTCGAGGCCGAAGTCGCCGATCTTCTCGTGGGGCTTCACTCCCTCGAAGATGAACGAAGCCAAGGGATGATGCGCGTCCTCGGACTGTCTGAAGTAGGAGGAGTAGTCCAAGCCCTGCGTGGCGAAGCCGACGCCGACGAGCTTCTGCGGCGGACGTCTCCGGTCCCGCCACAGACCGCTCTTCTCTCCGGAGGTCTGCAGATACAGTTCACCAGGATCGCCCTGCCAGGCGCGAATGCCTGCGTTGCCGCGCCGCACCTCGATGAGCCATGGCTTGTCAGGGTGCCAGTTGGTCACCCAGTAAAAGCCGTTGGCGCCCAGATACAGCGCTCGTCCACCAGCGGCCAGGTAGGTTTCCCAAGCCTCCATCATCGGCCCCGTCACATACTCGGGATGCGATCCCGTGAGGACCACCTGGTACCGGCTTAGGAGGTCGGCTCCCTCTTGGTGGACCTCTAGGTCGGTTACTACGTCATAAACGATCCCCTGACTGTCCAACCAGTCGATGATGTGGAGGTCCGCGGGGAACTGCCACGGCCCGCCGGCGGAGAATCGCTTGTCCGGCCGGAGGTTGATCAGGGGCCGCCGCGAGGACGACAGGTGCACGCCGCTGCCGTCGCTGTGCGCGTCGTAGCAGGACAGCCCCAGTTCACGATGCTCGTGCATGTAGAGGTCCTCAGGACCGAGCGTCGGTGTCGTGCCGAAGATCGACTGGGCGATCGCGCCGTCAGGCGACATGTGCTCGTTGGCGTAGGCCAGGTAGCTGGCCGTCGCGACGACGAAGACGACATCGGCCGTGGCCCGACCCCTCGGGGGAAGGACAAAGACCGGCAGCCGGTCGACCTCGTCGCCCTGGGTCAGCTTGAGGCCGTACGTGCCACTGGGTAGGTCGTCCGGCACGGTCCAGGTGATGTCGGTCTCCCACCCACAATCCTCGAGGTCGTCGTCGTGGAAGTGGATGGCGCCGTACTGCGTGGGCGCGTGCACAAAGCGGTCGTCCTCGCTGGTCCAGGTCCGCCCCGTCATGGCGCGGGCGGGGCCGTTGACGCAGACCCCGCCCAGACCGAGCGGTCCCTGGTCGACAACGTCATCGGAGGGGATGCCCTGGCGAGTGATGTTGGCCGCGAACTCCCACATCGCGAGCAGGCCGGACAGCGGCGGGACGCCATCAGGCTTGGCAATCTCGGCGTGCTCCGCCTCCGACAGGACACGTCCCCAGATGGCGGGTCGTTCGATCTTGCCGTTGTAGTGCCGCTCGAACCGCTTCGCACTCGTCGCGGCAGCCATCGTGAACGGAACCTGGGGGTGGATAATGTCGCTCGGCGCCCGGCCTTCGACCGCAGCGGCGCCAGACACGTCGACGATCGACCCGACCAGCGAGTTGGTGCTGGTGACGACAGAGTGGACCGACACCGTGGCACGACGCGACTTCGGGTCGTACGTCGCGAGCACCGAGTACCAGCACTTGTTGTACAGCGCCTCGCCCGAAGCCAGGCGCCACGACGTGCCGTCTCCGAGGCCCAGGCGCAGAGCGACGCCATCGGCACCGATCTCCAAGGCGTATCCCGACTCGCTTTCGAGGTCGTACCGTCCGAGGATGACCTGGCCGTCGGTCTCGGGAAGAGTGGGCGCGATGAAGACGTGCAGGCTGAAGGCCGAGTCCACGGCGAGAGCGCCGGCGTCGTCCACCCTGACGAACGAGCCCGCATCGACGTCTTGGAACCTCGCGGGATAAGAGCCGGCGAAGGAGGACTCCACGGGAGTCTCCTTGAACCCCGGGCCGATCGGGTTGCGGTCGCCGTGGATGAGTCGCACTAGTTCGGCCTCGAACGCACCGGGCACGGTGCTGCTGACCTTGAACTCGATGGGCTCACCGGGAGCCACCGAGAGGCTGCTGGCATATGAGAGAATCTGGGGCTGCTTGGCGCGTGTCATTCGATGGCTCCGATGTCCTTGAGTCGGCGAACGAAGATGGCGTGCTGCACGTCTTGCTCGGTGTAGAAGTCCTCGTCCTCCAGCACCTGGATGGGTTCTCCGCGTACGCCGCTCAGGACTCCGATGCGCCAGCGCGCGAAGGGCTCCTCGACTACGGCAACGTACTTGCCCGCGATCGGCCCGCGGCGCAAGTAGGCCAGGATGCGGTGGAGGTCGTCCGACTTCACGGCGCGGGGGCCCGCCTTGTGCTCGGCGATGAGCTCAGGCGTGACCAGGCTTCGGAATCGCTCGCGCTGAGCGGCGTCGAATGCGAGGTACACACGTGCGTCTCGATCGATGACCGGCATGCGTCTCACTTGTCCTCTCGGGTGGGTCTTGGCGAAGGCTCGGAACGTGGTGAATGACGCGAACGGGTCGTCGCCCTCGCGGCATAAGCGGGATGGTCTTGACGTATGCAATCACAAAACCCGCTATTGGTCTATTATATAATCCAATCCTGGCGGGCTCATGAGTTGTGCCGAGAAGGGCACGCGGGCATGTGCCTCGGTTTACCCGCCCCGAACCGCCCCCGAGGAGTGTCGCTATGCAGATCGCCTTCGCGCGGTGTCCTAGGTCGTCGAGCACCAGCCACGGCTCCTCAGCCACGAAGACGACTCCGGTTGGAGGCAAGCGCGCGAACTCGACGACGTTCAACGCCATGAACCCGGAGCGGTGCACCCAGCCACTCACCCGGCTCAGAGCCGTCAGAATTATCACCGAATCTGGTGATCGTCGAGATCATTGCGAGAGACCTGCCGCTCGCCGGACGTTCGGGCGACGTGAGGCGGAGCCGCAGATGACAGGCACCCCATCCCTCTTCACGCCCGAGTTCCATGTCCGGTGACAGGCCGGTGGACCAGTTCCCACCGCAACCCGCCGCGGATCCGCTGGACCGCGGTTCAGTGAGGTCCGTCTTCAAACACAACCCTCATTTCACGGGACATGAGGTATCAGAATTGCTGATCGGGAAACCGTCCGCCGTTCACCTGGCGCGCCTGCGTGACCAAAGGTCCCTGCTGGGATTCCGCGTCGCAAGGGTCGGGTACATCTATCCCGCGTTCCAGTTCGAAGTGCCTCGCCGCAGGATCGATCCGCGTGTTGCGAAGATCAACCAGCTGCTGCTCAGCCGGGTCACGCCCGATGCGGCCGCCCTGTGGTGGTGGAGCACTGGTCCCAGTGAGACGAGCCCGGCCGCGCTGCTCCAGGGTCGTGGGTCGAACCCCGTCCTGAGCCTCGCGCTCGAGTTCGTGGGCGGAGGGGGCAAGTGAGCATCGAGACGCTTCTCGCAACCGCGTGCGTGTGAACCAACAAGCGAGCGCCCGTTACCGCGAGGACCCGTCTCATGACTGAACCCATCAAGCCCAGCTGGGGTGGTTCTTGGGCGGGCCGAACGCCTTATCACTCGCTCACGTACGCCTATTCGAGACGGGCAGCGGGACAGCCTTCCAGAGGCGCGCGCAGCGGTGGGCCGCGATCTCTGCCCGCTCAGCACACCTCAGACGCTGCTCATCGTTAGGTGCGCGAGCCAACCGCAGAGTCTCGGCGTCATGCGGTGTGATCGTAGAAGCCCTGCTTGGTCAGGAGGCCGGCGTCGACCATGCGGTCCAGCAGCGGGGGCGGGGAGTACAGCGGTTCCTTGAACTCGTCGTACATCGACTGGCCGACAACTCCTCGGTGCACACGAAGGCTTCTGGAACCCCACTGCACAGGTCGTCAAGCACAACCAGATCCGCTGTGACCGTGGCCGCTCAAATGTCCGCAACCTCAGGAGTTGGGCTGTGACGCCTGGATGACATGGCTCCTGCGAGCGACACAGATGCGAGACCGAGGAGGCACCCGATCAGCAGCGAGACGGCGACGTCGAAGGCGACCCAGCCGTAGGTCGTGGAGAGCACACCTCCAAAGGCGCCCGTGCCGGCCGTCGACACATCTCCTAGCGACTCCACGGAGTCGCTGCCACCTCCACCAGGCGCCCACCCGTCCATCCCCGTCGCGATCCACCAGAACAGGGCGGAGGCAAACGCACCGAAGATGCCGGGTACGAAGTACCAATCGCCGGCAGCGGACGCCAGGACGACCAGAAGCGCGAGGCCCGAGGCCACAAGAGCGAGGACCCAGAAGTCGGGCAGTCCCCCAGACGCGTCAAGGACAACGAACAGGATCAGAGCTCCAACGCAGCCGACAACCGAAGCGATCGCAACGCGAACAGCAGCACGCCGGTCACCCCCTGCAGCGAAGAACATGGCCCACGAAACGAATGCTGCGGGAAGAACGGCGTGGAGCGAGTCAGGCAGGCCGAGCCCGTTCCCCAGGTCACCTGCCGCAGACCAGTGGAAGGTGAAATTCGCTGCCACTTCGATCCAGAGGACGCTGAATGCGGCCACGGAGATTGCTAGTGGGACTGCTGCCTTGAGACGTTCGTTCATCGGATGCTCCCTTGATGGGTTGAAGGGTCGTTGGTCGTCGGGCCTGATGACCCGTTCTTGCGAATGAGGAGGCGGGTGATCCGTTGCCACCTCATTCCCAGGTCCAGAGCCATGTCCCGCCCGCACGCTCCACGATCGGTTTGAGGATGTGGTTCTCGTAGACGTCGAAGCTGTCCCATCCGTCGGCGGGGGCAGCGGCGAGCACCGCCTGGACCAGTTCGGCCGGGACCTGCTCCCGTTCGATGCCGTTGGCCCTCAAGGTGCGCTCGAGATGGTTTCGGAATCGCCAGTCGACGGGAGGGACCACCTTGTTGCTGGGGTGGTCCAGTGCCGATTCGAGCGAGACGAATCGCACGCCGGACTGTTCAAACGCGGTGAGAATGTCGTCGAGGCAGTCGGCGCCGATGGGCGAGCAGTGGATCAGCCAGATGTACGGGATGTCGTGACCGTACAAAGTGCGCGCGGCGGCCGAATGGCTGCGCAAGTTGAACACCGCCGCATCCACGTACGCCCGCCGCAACATCTCCAACGCTTCGCGATCGCCCGTGAGGTGCGCCCGAAAGTACGGAGCGATCCAGGCGAAGTCACCGAACCATGCTGTGATCGGGGCATGCGTGTAGTTGGCCTCCCGGAGATAGTCCTCAACAGCGCCCCGCTTCTGCTCGCTCGGTCCGCTCATGTCCATCGCGTAGCGGAACAGGCGCGAGGGCGCTAGATCCAGCAGGTCACCGAGCTCGTCCTCGGCCCGCTTGATGTCGTCGATGTATTGAGATCCCTCGACCCAGTTCAACGATGCGTGCAGGTGCGTGTGATTGCCCAGGTTGTGCCCTGCCTCGACCCAGTCGTGCAGGACTTCGCGCAGACCGGGATCTTGGGCAAACGGATAGGTGTGCGCAAACCCGTAGACACCAGGCACGTGGTGCGCCGCGAAGGTCTCGGTGAACGTGGCGGCGATCGACTGGGGTGTGTACCCCTGCGGAATGGGTGAACCGTCCCAGAGGACAAGCTCGTCGACGGTGATAGCGACTTCGATCGTGCCGAGGTCCGAAATGGGGTCCATGATGTTCTCCTCTTTGATGAAATCAATGACTGGCGGTGATGCCGCCGTCGACCGCGAGAGTCGTTCCGGTGACATAGCGACCGGCTGGCGAGCACAGGTAAAGAACCGCCGCCGCCAGGTCGTCGGGCTCACCAACTCGACCGAGGGGAATTCCGTCCTCGATCCGCTGCCGGGCGTCCGCGTCACTCAGGACGAAGTCGGTCATGTCACTGCGGAAGGCGCCGGGCGCAACCGTGTTCACCGTGACGTTCCTCTTGGCCAGCTGGACTGCCAGGTGCCGGGTAAGCATGTGCACGCCGGCTTTGCTGGCGCTGTATGAGAAATTGTCGAACTCGGGGACCCGAATTCCATCGACCGATCCGATCGTGACGACGCGCGCTGGGTCGGATGCCTCCGCCGCCGCCGTCAAGTGCGGCAGCAACGCCGTTGTGAGCTCGAAGACCGAAACCAGGTTGGTACCGAGAACCTTGTCCCATCCCTTGCGGGGAAATGACTCAAGCGGCGCACCCCACGTCACCCCGGCGTTGTTGACCAGAGCGTGAAGTCCATCAGCAGCAAAGTCCGCGACCGCTTCGGTGATCGCGACGATGCCTTCGGGAGTTGTCACGTCGGCTGCGACATAGTGACAACGCCCCAGCGCCTCGAGGTCGACACTGGCCTCGCGAACGCGGTGCTCGTCGCGGGCGGTGATGAGGACCTCCGCCCCCGCGGCCAGGAATCCTTCGGCGATCATTCGGCCAAGGCCGCGGGAGCCCCCCGTCACAACGACGCGGCGTCCGCGGACCGAAAAGAGGTCATTACCTGGCTGGATCATGGCGAACGCAGCTACCTTCTAGTGAGGGGACGTGATGGCTGACACATACTGTCGCCACACTCCCCCGGCCCCGAAAGCAGCGGCACACCCACTTTGTAGTGGTGGTACAGCACACCAATTCGAGCCGTAAGGTATCGATCGTGGATCGACACGCATCGCAAGCGGCGGAAGTTTTCGTGGCATGGCTGGTCAGCGACGAGTCCGACGTCGTCCGGTCAATGTTCGATGCGGTCGCTGCAGCCACCCCGGAGGTGCTGAGCGCGGGACACGCAGATGAGGAGCGGCTGCTGTCCGCACTGAACTCTCACGTACCCCTGATCAAGGACGTCGTGCTCGAGGGATCGCTGGACCCCGACATCACGCTCCCGAGCGCAGCAGATCACTGGGCCCGGCATCTGGCAGACGTACGTATAGATCTTTCGGTGCTGATTCTGGCCTACGACGCCGCCGGAACCATGGTGTTGCAGTCCTTCGCATCGTGGATGCGAAACGGCCCCGGTCTCCTGCCCGATGATCAGCGCGCGGACGCTCTCGAGGTCGCCATGGAGCGAATTTTTCGCTACCTTCGCGCCGCCGGAGCGCGTGCGGCCGCCGCGTACGCACACCAGGCCGAACAAATCCGGCGTCGCGAGGAAGGCGACATTCAGGACACCGTCGATGCTCTGCTCGAGGGCACTTTGGGGGAAGCTGAGGCCGAGCGACGTCTGGGGCTCCGCCTGGGCGTGCAACACATCGGCATCATTGTGTGGGGTGATCTGAGCAACCCCCTCGACCTCCACCGAGTCGTTTCTCGGCTGCGGCACCTCACGCACGCATGGCAACAGGTAGTCGTGCCGCGAGGAGGAAGGGCGCTACATGCGTGGCTCACCGTCAGCACCATCAATCTCGGCGAAATTCGGCCTGCGCTGCAGCTCCCGGATGGGGTGCACGTAGCGTTTGGCACTCCTCGTTCCGGTGTGGATGGCTTCCGCGCAACGCACCGGGAAGCTTTGGAAGCTCGAAGGCTTGCCTACCTCGCAGGGCCCGGAAATGTGACCAGCTTCGACGACGTGGCAGTCCTGTCGATGACCAGCGCGGACGTGGACACGGCTCGAGAGTTCGTGCGCCAGCACCTGGGGCCACTTGTGGAGCCCGAGAATGCCGAACTACTGACGACAGTTTCGGTTTGGCTGGATGAGTTGGGCAGCCCTACTCGGGCTGCGAAGAGGTTGACCCTACACACCAACAGTGTTGTCAAGCGTCTCGATCGTGCAGGCCGTCTTCGGCGTCGGCCGCTTGACCCGAGTGACTTCGCACTTCGACTTGCAACACACCTCGCGCCCCACGTCACAGGTTGACCAGCTCGCTGATCGCACCTGAGTCGTGGTGCCTCAGTTGTTTCCCACGAGAGCACGCATCGCATGTCCCCAGCGACGAGAGCGTCAGGGACCTCGAGGGTGGCGCCCGTCCCGCCGGCACCTGTTCTGTAGTTCAGGCCACTCAGGGTCAGACGGCGATTAATGAGACTGACTCGGCCACGGCAACAGGCCGGTCTTCTCCCTCTCGTTGAAATGATTGCTGGTTTCGGAACTCCACGCCCCGCGCTGTCTGCGTGACGGACAGAACCGTCATGGACATTCGCACTCGGTTCCCGGTGGGCAAGAGGGCGGGGAACCGAATCTTGTCGTAGCCGTAGTTCAGAGCGTGGGTGAAGCCGTCGAAGGACATCAGCTGATAGCTGAAGGCCGGCCCCAGGGAGAGGGTGTACAAGCCGTGAGCAATCGTCGTACCAAGCGGGCTTGCGGCTGCACGCTCAGGATCGACGTGAATCCACTGCCGATCGCCGGTAGCGTCCGCGAAGGCGTCGATACCAGCTTGAGTGACGGCGTGCCAAGGGGTCGGCCCCAGCGTCTGGCCGACAAGGTCCTCAAGATCTTTGAGCGAGGCAGGGGTGAGCGGGTACACCGAGTTGCGATTCATCTGATGTTCTCCTTGATCTTTGAACGGATAAGTGCACATAGGTTTGTGCGCGAATACGCGCGGAGGCACCCAGCGAACCTTAGGCAGTCCCGCGCCGGGTTGTCGGCTCGACATGAAGAGCGGCGAATGAGTGAGGACGAAAGGCGACGGTTCAGCCCATTCGAATCACGGGGGATCAGCGCAACTTGACGACCAGCTTGCCCACGTGGCCTCCGGCGAACGACGACACGAAGGTCCCCGGTAGCAGGGCGAACCCCTCAACGATGGTCTCCAGTGGAAGCACGTTTCCGCTGGAGACGAGCGGCATCAGCCGGTCCTCGATCGCCTTCGCACGCGGGAAATGGTCCACGGCGATGAGTCCCTCCGTACGGATTCGTTTGGTCAGCAAGAGGCCGAAGTTTCGGGGCCCCTGGGGTCTCGTCTCCATGTTGTAGCCGTCGATCAACCCGCACAGCACCATGCGTGCGTGATTGTTCAAGCGATCGATCACCGCCTCCATCACTGGTCCGCCCACGTTCTCGAAATTGACGTCGATGCCCTCAGGCGTCGCGTCAGCTAGTTGGTCGAGCCAGTCCTTCGCGCGGTAATCGACGACCGCATCGAGCCCGAGCCTCTCCCTCAACAGCCTTCCTTTGGCGGGCCCCCCGGCGATGCCGACCACTCTCGCCCCTGTCGTCTTCGCCAGCTGCGCCGCCACCGATCCAACGGCTCCACCAGCGGCAGACACCACGACCGTGTCGCCGGCGCTTGACCGGGCGATTTCCATCATGCCCACCCACGCGGTGAGGCCGGTCATGCCGAGCACCCCAAGCCTGTGACTCAGCGACATCCCGGGACGCTCGCCAACGACTTCCCACTCGGCCGGCTCATCGACAACGAGCCACTTCTGCCAACCAACGAACCCACGCACCACCTGGCCTGGCGTGAAGCCGGCGAGCCGGGACTCAACAACCCGGGCCAAGCCAATGGCCCGAACCGGTTCGCCGATGGCGACAGGCGGCAGGTAACTCGGACGATCATCAAGCCAGCCACGGATGGCTGGGTCCAACGAGATCCACAACGTCTGGAGCAACATCGTGCCGGGGCGCGTGATCGCTTCCTCAACGACGTCCAGCGCAAAGTGGTCAAGCTGCACTTGACCCTTCGGACGGCGTGTCAGGACGAAGCGTTGAGACAAGGGCATCGCGTCTCCGTTTGCGTGCGGACGAACAGCGGACGTCCGTCATCGTCGCCCGGAGACCGGCGATGGGTCGAGGTGGTCAGGCACCATCATCCGGTGGTGCCTCGCCGCCTTTCTGGTCGCGCATCGCTGACCTAACGTCGGACGGTGTCCGCACCCCTATCGCCAGAGGCCGTGATGTCCGAGTCCGCTACGCCCGCTCCCGCCCCCCGCACACTCACGTCAGCCTTCCGCGACACGGTGGCTCGGATGGCTGATCAGCCCGCGCTCAGAAGCAGCGACGGACGTGTCGACCTCACCTGGGCCGAGTACGCTGCCATAGCCGACCGGATCGCTGCCGGCCTCGCTCATCTTGGCGTGGGTCGCGGTGACACCGTGGCGCTCCTGATCGGGAACCGACCGGAGTGGCAGCTGACAGACACCGGAGTGCTCGTCGCGGGGGCTACCCCCTTCTCGCTCTACACGAGTGCTCCCGCCGAGCAGAACGCCGACCTGCTCGCGCGTTCCGGCGCGAAAGTGATGGTCGCCGACGCCGAGCTCCTGGAGGGGCTGACGCCGCCCGAAGGGGTCCACATCGTGGAAGTGGGTGGCCCCGGGGTCGACCGCACGAGCTTCGAACAGCTGCAGACGATGGGCGATTCTGGATACTGCCCCCCGCCGGTGGAGCCGGACGATCTCGCGACGCTGATCTTCACATCTGGGACGACCGGGCCCCCCAAAGGGGTGGAGCTGACGCACGCATCGATTTTGTTCATGGTGGACGTGTTCGACTCCGTCCAGCCGCTGCGGGGTGGACGGACCGTGTCGTACCTCCCCCATGCCCACGTCGTCGACCGGATCGTCGGCCACTATTTCGGCATTGTTGGCGGATCCAGCGTCACGACCGTGGATCGACCGGCGGCAATCTTCGATGAGCTTCCCGGCGTCCGTCCGACGCTCTTCACGTCGGTGCCGCGGATCTGGCAACGACTGCACGCTGGCATTGTCGCTGAAATCCGGGGGCGATCCGAGAAAGAGAGCGCGAACATCCTGGGCGCCATCGCCGAAGCTCAGGATGCCGTCGAGATGCGGCTGAAGGACGAGCCTGTACCGAAGGAATTGTCGGCTCGAGTGGTTGAAGCTGACCGACGCTGGTTCGGCCCCTTGCGGCGGTCGGTCGGGCTCGACGAGGTCGGCTGGTTCATCACCGGTTCAGCCCCCCTTCCTCGTGCGACTCACATCTTCTTCGCCGCCATCGGCATGCCCCTGCACGACCTCTGGGGTTTGAGCGAAACGGTGGCCGTCGCGACGATGAGCGTTCCAGGCGACCACCACATCGGCACTGTGGGTTGCGCCGTGCCGGGCACGGAAGTACGTCTTGCCGAAGACCGCGAAGTCTTGATCCGTGGGCCTCACCTGGCCCGAGGCTATAAGGACGACCCCGAAGCCACTGCTCGCGCCTTCGACGTCGACGGCTGGTTCCACTCCGGCGACATCGGGGAATGGCGGGGCGATCAGCTCGCCATTGTCGACCGCAAGAAGGAAATCATGATCAGCGCCGGCGGTGAGAACATGTCGCCGGCACGAATCGAGAGCGTTATCGCCGATGTGTCGCCGCTGATCGCCAGCGTCGTCATTGTCGGAGATGGGCGCGCCTTCAACGTGGCACTCATCGTGCCAGACTTCGTCGAGGTCGCCGAGAGTCTGGGCGTCAATGGTCCGCCCGAGGTCGTGGTCGAAGACCCACTCGTCATGTCGACTTTCGCTCATGTGGTTGACACAGCGAACGAGCGCCTTTCGCGCGCCGAGCGCGTTCGGCGACACGTACTGCTCACCGCCCCATGGTCGACTGAACGTGGAGAGGTGACTCCGACACTGAAGTTGCGCCGCAAGGTCGTCGAGTCGAATCACGCGGAAGCGATCAACCAGCTATACGTCGCCGCGCCAGAGAACGCGACGGATGGCCCTCAACAGGAGTCTTCAAGCCCTGCGAGGTTGGCCTCATCGGATGCGTGGTGACGGCTGGCGGACTTGACGAGTCGTCGACAAAGATCCCCCTTGCCGGCGGTCGTGGGATCAGGCTGGCAAGCACGCGCTTCTTGGCCACGTCACGTCGCCAGCAGCCGCGGACACCGCCACGCTGGCGGCAACTTTCCTGCACGTAAACGTGACTGGACTTAGTGGGAACGGCCGACCAAGTTATCAATTGCGGCTCTTAAATGCCTCTCACTCCTAGCGGCGATCCCGACCACAATCAGGCACGTTCGACAGCTCAGCGGGGGATCCAGATTGACATTACCTGTGAAAAGTGTCGGCCACGTAGGCGCAAACAACCCGCACGCGGTGGAAGCTTGACCAAGTTGGCGAGCATGAATGACACCGCCTAGGACCCACTCCGCCCCGTGCCCCTTCTGCACGAGGCGCCGGCTCGTCGAGGTTGGGAACCAGTCGAAATGCCCCTCTCGGCTGAGCTACCGCCTCAAGATTCATCGCGTCACCGCAGCTCGAGCAGGCAACTGTCAACGCCATTGGTGTGCTCGACACGACGACTACTCAGTTGCGACGGATGCGCGCTGACGTTCGCGAGTTCGAAGCCGAGCACGAGCTGATGTACCTGTACTCGCTTGCTCTGCTGGCGGACCAGCGGGGTCGCCAGCTGGTGGGCCGACTTCCGACAAGGTCGACATTGACGAGGACCGAGACTTGGCCGAGTTGCTTGATTCGGCCCACGATCAGTTGATCGCGCAGACCACCGGACTGGAGCCATTCGTCGTGCTCGAGTTCGTCAGCGAAGTCGGCGCTGTGTGCCGGGGGGGCGACGCTATGACCACGGCCATTGAGCAACTGCGTGTCGCCTTTCACCTAGCTCTTCAGCATCTGGATTCTTCAACTCCAACGGCCAACGGCAGGCGGCTGAGTGGCCACTCAACTGAAGAATCCGAAGATGAAGGATCAAGGCGACCGAGTCCACCACTTGGCGCCCCAAGCCTGACCCACACCTTCGACCTCCTCACTCATGCTTGGAGACTCTCACCGCAAGTGACGCGCGGTTGAGTTTTTGCCTTTCATTTCAGGTGCATTCGTGTCGCAGGACCCATTGATTTCGCCCTGCGGGTGCGCCAGAGGTACATGGGAATCGACGCTTGCGCGGGTTCAAACTCCCCCAGCGATCGTTGATCGTTCGGGCGAGTTGGTCGCCCGACCCGAGACTGCCACCTTTGGGCGGCCGCAACTCGGAGACCCCGACGGGGTAGCGAGTCGAGTTCGTCCTGCAATCGGTCCTTCGCCTTCTCGTACTGCTTACGTGCCGTTGTCCTCAGGCTCGATGCCGCCCAGATGCGAACGCTGCCGACGGTCGGACACAGCGGCTTTGGCGGCATGCCCGGGAAGCGGCACCACCAGTTCACATACGTGGACAGCTGGCCGTGTGCGTCGGCGGGAGCTTCTTGCCTTTGCGTTCCAGACGCCGCCGTTGCATTCTGGCGGTGTTGGCCTCGGTGCAATCTTCGCAGCGACATCCATAATTTGTGTATCCCGAGCCAGAGCCACCGTGACTGACGGGATTTCCGGCGGGACTGAAAATGACTTCGAAGACACCGCATTTGGAGTCGGCGCACGAACGCGCCGTGGCGACGCTGTCGGCGATCAGGCCGTCCAGTCGACGGGGAGTCGGTGTGACGTCGCGGAGGGCTTCAAGTCCGCGGACCACGGCCAAGAGCGGGAGCAACGCCGGACGCACCGATCCTCCGTGCTCCGCACCACGGGCGAACTCTTCCGCCGCATTTTATCCAGGCGCGCTTGACGTCGCACATGAGCCCTAGCTGACCGTGATCTTCATCGACACGCTGGACGACGGGCCGCTAGCAGCATCGGTCGGGAAGAAAACGGCGCGGATGTAGTGGGTCCCGGCTGAGCTCGGCAACCAGATGCCCCTGGTGCCGCTGTTGGCTGGACTGAGCGTCGTCGCAAGAGTCGTCAACCCCTCACGGTTACTGATCGTTCCTGTTGGTTGCGGCTGATACGTGGCCGTCCGAGCAACCTTCACGGTCGTGTAGGGGTAGGTTGTGGCGGTAATCGTCGCATCGGCAAAGAAGTGGCTCGTGGTCGTCGCAGTCCGATAGGGCGATACCGTTCTGAAGCCCAAAGGGACGCGAGCCGCACCCGGAGTCCCGGTGTTGTTGAGTGCGCACGCATAGACCGTGGTCGCGTTGCTGATGACGAAGACCGTCCGCCTGACCCCAGAGGGAAAGAGCTGTCCCACGAACTGTTGAGTGGTCCCGGCGGCACCGACCGTGCCGCCCCAAGACAGCAGCAGTCGAACCTGGGTCTGACGGGAGTCCGGTGAACCCTACGATCAGATCACCACAACAATCGCGCAGTCACGGCACGCAGCAGGCGTCGTGGCATCGAACGCACCATCGAACAGGGTTGGCCAGGCGGGCGCGAACTCGCCACAGGCGGTGAATACGCTTCCAAGCTCACGAGCGTGAACCATCCCGCCCAGCACCCATCCGGCCCCATGCTCCATCTGCACCAAACGGCGACTCGATGAGGTTGGGAACCACTCGTCATCGCCAGCGTCACGCCTGTCAGCCATGGTCATAGAAGCCCTGGCCGATCTTCTTGCCGAGCAGGCCTGCGTCGACCATGCGGTCGAGCAGCGGCGGCGGTGAGTAGAGGGGTTCTTTGAACTCGTCGTACATTGCCTTGCCGATCGCTTTGACGGTGTCCAGGCCGATCAGGTCCGCCAACGCCAGCGGCCCCATGGGGTGACCACACCCTAGGACCATGCCGCGGTCGATGTCGGCGGCCGAGGCGTACCCGGCCTCGTACATCCGAATCGCACTCAACAGATACGGCACCAATAGGCTGTTCACAACGAAGCCGGCCCGGTCCGTCGCATCGATGGGCTTCTTGCCCAGTCCGTCGGTAACCCAGGATCGCACCCGTTGCAACGTCACCTCGGATGTGGTTAGCGACGGGATCAGCTCGACCAACTGCATTACGGGCGCGGGGTTGAAGAAATGCACCCCCATCACATAACCCGCCCGCCCGGAAACTGCACCGAGCTTCACAATGGGGATCGAGGACGTGTTCGATGCAAGGATCGCGTCATCCTTGGTCAGCACGCTGCCTAAGGTACGGAACAGCTGAAGCTTGATCTGCTCGTCCTCGGATGCAGCCTCGACAACGAGATCGCGGTCGGAGAGGATCTCTAGATCGGTCTCGAAGCGGATAATGTCGAGAACACTGGCCACCCCGGCGGCCGCGAGCTTGCCGCGCGCCTCGGCCTTCCGCAGTGACGCCTCGACCCGCTCAGCGGCGGTCTTGGCGGTGTCGTCGCCAACCTCGATCACCACGACGTCCATACCCGCCAGCGCGGCGACCTCGGCGATGCCCGCCCCCATCAGGCCACCACCGATGACACCGACCTTTTCGATCATATGCCGGCGCCCGCTAGAGCGCAGGAAAGAGACGCGCGTGCCTCGTCATACTCGGCCGTAAGCCGGTCCACCACTTCTTGCGCTGATCCCACGTCTCGGATTGCGCCGATTCCTTGACCGGCCCCCCAGATGTCCCGCCAGGCCTTCGCCTTCTCGGAGGAGGTTGTATCTCCCGACCCGAAGTTCATCACCGAAGGATCGGATGACCCGAGATTGTCCGGGTCCATGCCTGCCGCCTCGATGCTGCCACGGAGGTAGTTGCCATGAACACCGGTGAAAAGGTTGCTGTAGATTACGTCGACCGCTCGGCTGTCGGCGATCATCCGTTTGTAGGCGGGTACCACCCGAGCCTCGTGCGTAGCAATGAAGGCCGAGCCGACGTAGGCGAAGTCGGCGCCAGCCGCCTGCGCGGCGAGTATCGAACGACCGTGAGCTATAGCTCCCGACAGGAGTAGTGGCCCGTCGAACCAACTACGAATCTCTTGGATGAGGGCGAACGGCGACTGGGTGCCCGCGTGGCCACCGGCACCTGTTGCGACCGCTATTAGTCCATCGGCACCCTTGTCGATTGCCTTGCGCGCGAATTCGTCGTTGATTACGTCGTGAAGCACGATGCCTCCGTACGAGTGGACCGCCTCATTGACCTCGATACGAGCACCAAGGGAACTGATGACAATCGGAACTTGATGCTCGACGCATACCGCCAAATCTTCCTGTAAGCGCGTGTTGGATCGATGCACGATCTGGTTGACCGCGTACGGCGCGACCGGACGATCAGGATTGATGACGGAATACGCCTTGAGTTCCTCATCGATTTCTGTGAGCCAACGCTTGAGCTCCGACGCTGGCCTCGCATTCAAAGCAGGGAAGGAGCCGATCACGCCGGCCTTGCACTGAGCCGCGACTAGTTCGGGGCCAGATGCAATGAACATCGGCGAGCAGACAACGGGCAGTGTCAGAGGCGCAGAAAGTATCGGCGGCAGGGTCACGAAATGTCCTTGGTCTCTCGAGGTAGTGGCAATAATCCCAGATAAGTACTCATATACGCAACACTTTCCCGCATTCGGTATTTCACGCTACCCCGGTCCATGCCGTAGGGCCCTGGCCCGGCATCTGCGTGACTCGCCTCCATGGCGACCTCGCTCGTTCCCTAGGCGCTGCCGAGACTGGCACGACTGCCATTCGTGTCCGTTGCGCGGGAGTCTTTCGAAGCCCTCACCTCGTCCATGGACGAGGTGGCCCGCGAGTCCGGACCCGGATCTGACATCCTCATGGTCGGCAGAGCGAGGCGAAGTAACCGCGACCCTAATATTGCGCCGCAAGGTCGTCGAAACGAATTACGCCCAGACCATCGACGATCTTTAGGTCTCAACGACGGACAAGTTCGTGAAGGGATGAGGACAAGCATCTAGTTGAGCGCTGATCAATCGGCTATTCGCGGCGGGCTGGCTCGAGGGACTTCGCGAGACAGTGGCGCGCTGCCTCATTCGCGCCGATGGTGGGCCGCTGCTTGGAATTCTCGAGCCTGGCACCTCAGCCACCAATCGGCTCACTGCTGGGTCACACCGGTACGTGCAGACCTGAGGAACGTGAAGAAGGGTGGCACGCCGATGTGGCACTGCACCTCGTCCGATGCATCAGCAGCGCCCGGGATGCTCACGCCCCTACAAATCGATCTTCCGCCAGGCGCGTCGTGAAGCTAAGGCGCTTGAATTTCCACTCGCCGTCGACCTTGACGTACTCGTCGTCGTAGCGCAGGAAGAACCACTGAGGGCTGCCGTCGGCGGGGTTCCACGGTCCCAGGATGTACCAGACTCCCGTGGCTCGATCGCCATCGACCTCGATCAGCGGATTGACCATGTTGTGCTGCGAGAGAGTGAACATCGGTCGGAACTTCGAGAAGAGCTCTTTGATCTCGGCATGACCGCGAGCAGTACCAAAGTCGGCACTCTCCCAAACGCCGTCCTCCGCGAAGACGCTGTTGATCGTCTCGGGGTTGTGCAGATCGTCGCAGATATGCGCATATCGCACCTTTAGCTGCTTTATGGCCTCGATGTCTTCCAGGCGTGTGATGCGCGCTTCGAGATCCGCGTTACTCATTGTGTGACTCCCTTGTCTTGTGCTGTCTAATTCGAGGCTTGCCGCCTGGCACGGGCCAGATGTATCCGCTAAACGCCGCGACGAACTGAGAGTGCCAGGTGGGCCGTGATGACCCACCTCAGAGTCAGCCCCACGCTTCAACTCGAAGTACACGAGGCTCGACCGAGGTCATAGATGAGACTTGGTCCCTCGTCCAATTGTGATGCCGTTCACAGTGGAAATGTTGACACATCTAAGCCCTTTTACGCAAGAAGGTCATTCGGCATTTATATACGTATATTTTCCTCTGTTCATCACGCGGAAGTTGGGCTGCGATTTCTAGACGCCGGAGGGGTCAAGGAGCCTGCTGTCGGGGAAGTCTTCACGTCCGCACGCCTCGCAAGGCAGCGTCCCTGACCGCAACGCACCAACCCCATCGCTACCGGACGTCGCATTCCGATGAGTGCAGCACGAGCCAAGGGCGCCGAAACATGAAGTACTCACGGCGAAACGGGATTGTCCCACCGCGAATCTCCAAGCCTGTTGGGACTTTGTTATAACAAGTCAACGACCCACAGTCAGTCCTTCCGGCGAAGTCGATGGGAGGCCAACTACCGTTGCCACGCGCAGGCTGACCCTGACCGCTAGCGCCCCGACCCACCAAGCTCGTTACGGCACGTGGAGCAGACTCTTCCGTCTGACACGACCACCTCTCCGTCCCACTGAACCGGCCAGTCCGAGCAGTTTCGTCCACAAAGCGTCAACACCGAGAGACGTCGACGGACGTGCAACTCCGGATCTCCGGGGTACATTCCGGTTCCGCGTCGTGCGACGATCTGCCAGTCGTCCGTGCTCACAGTCGCTCCATTCACGCCGAAACGTCCTCGAAGACGGCCGGGACGACTCAGCATCTGCTGGAGCCAAAGGTGTTGGCGGACATTCGGCGTCCTCCTTTCCGACAATCGTTCAACGCCCAAGGAACACCGGGACGCGACTCTCTCCGGCTGCCACAATCCCCTCCGCGAAATCGCTGGTGCCGAAAAGCTTGACCTGTTCCGCGCGCTCGTTGACAACAGCGGATCGCATCGCACCAGCGAGATCGGCTCGCATAGTTCGACGGATCGCCCTCAGAGCTAGAGGCGCCGAGCGCGCTAGTTCACGCGCCAATTCATGCGCCACTTCGCTGCCGCGTCCCTGCTCGGCGATGCGATCACATAGACCCATCGCGAAGGCCTCGTCAGCGTTGATCGTGCGCCCTGTATAGAGCAAGTCGAGTGCGTTCTGATTGCCAACGACGGCCGGCAGCGTCGCCGTGCTGCCGAATCCGTGGTGGATACCCAGTCGCGCAAAATTGGCCGCGAGACGTGTCGTAGGTTCCGCGACCCTGAAGTCGGCGACCAGCGCCAACCCCAGACCGCCGCCGATGGCTGCCCCCTGAACAGCAGCCACGATTGGCAAGGGCTGCTCGACGATGCGGACTGCGGCTCCGTACAGGGCTTCGACGTCGTCGATCGGTGAGTCCGGGCTGCCGAACTCTGCACCGGCGCAGAAATGGCGACCGCTGCTCTGCAACACCACAGCTCGTGTTGACGACGACTCGGCAAGCTGCTCGATCGATCTGACCAGAGCCTGCACGAGTTCCACAGTGAAGTAGTTACGTCGCCCTCGTTCGAACTCAACAGTCGCGACGCCAAGGTCATCGACCTGGACGTTAAGCCTGAAGTCAGGCATCACATACCTCAATTCTGATCGTTCATGAAGTTTCGGGGCCAGTGAAAACACCGGGCACGACGAGACCGGCTCGTCGGTCGGTGGCCAGTTCGTCCCGGGCACCTAGTCCCGGGACGAACCGTCGCGTACTAGGGCGTTAGGCGTTGACGCGATCCGCGCCGAGCAACACGTACATGATCAGTGCAGGCTTGTCGGTGCGATTGAACCAAGCGTGCCGAGTTCCACGCTGGATGACTGAAGCGCCAGGCGTCAGTGACAGCTCCACGCCATCGTCAAGTGCGAGAACGAGCTCACCCTCGAGGAGAATGCCGTAGTCGACGGTGTCAGTCGTATGAAAGCCATCGACGTCTTTTGCGAACACATCGAGAAGGCCCGGAAGTTTACCCTCAGCATCGGCATACGCAGCCGACTGCTGCTCTTCAGTCGGCTCTGGCGCGTTCGCGGCTTCCGCTGAGGGAGCAGGCGGCCAGCTACAGAACATGAACCGAGTACCCCCGGGGCCGGGAAAGACCGGGGAGAAGGTGTAGTCCGAGGAGCCTTTGCCCGTAGTCAAGGCTCCGTCTGGCGTGCCCCACGTGAGCCAGAACTGGGTGTCTCCGAGCGCGGGCGTGGTCACTACCGGGGTCGGCTCGTCCTTGACGATGACGGACTTGCCAGAGTTGTCGATTCCAGTCACGATCGTGCGAAAGTTGAAGTTGCTCATGTGGTGCTCCAAAGGTGTGGGTGAACGCGGTGTTCACAAAGTCATAAGAAGAATTCAAGTGCCGGCTGATGCGCCGAAGGATCGCTCTGACCACTCACGCGCATGGTCGAGCAGGAGCTCACCGAGTGTGTCGAAGCGCCCTTCCATCTCTGCACGTCGCCCTAGAAGGCCGACCGCAGCTACCACGATCCCGTCCTCGCGGATCGGCGTCGCGATTCCCCAGTACTCCGGCCCTACGAGTCCTTTGCTGGTTACCAGGCCGCTTTCACGAACTTTTGGTAGCTCGTGCAAGAACTCGTCAACGACCGCGCTGTCGGCCTCACTACTGCGACGGAGGATCTCGTGCATGTCTCGGTCGTCCATATGGGCCAGGAGGGCTCGGCCTACCGACGTCCGGAGCAACGGCCGAGGTACCCGGCTCTCTGCGAGATACGCATACCTCGGGTCGTTCGTGACGTGTTCGATGTAGAACGCCTCGCCACCTACGACAATGCCAAGGAGGATCGTCTGGCCGGTGATCTGGTGGAGTACCTCGAGGTCGGACCGCCGGACTGATCGCACGGGTGGCCGTTGCGCCAGCATGTTCAGCACATACGGCGCCGGTCCCAATGTGTATCGCCGGGCTCGGCGCGTCAGATACCCCGTCTCGACTAGTCCTCCGACCAACGTCTGCACCGAACTCACTGGTGCCGAGCAGCGATGAGCAATCTCGGTCAGCGACAGCCCCGCTTGCTCTCGGGCCACCATCTCCAGGATCTGCGCCACCCGAGCCACCATCCGATGCTTGGGTGCCGTGGGGTCGATCTCCTGGCCGCTGTCGTCCGGGGTAATCATTGAGGTGCCTCCTGCACTCACCGGGAGCCACGAGTACTCACCGCAGCCGGTCCGGTCCGGCATAGATCGTCTTGTACTCGAGGTACTCGTCGATCCCTTCCGGCCCGTACTCGCGCCCGATCCCACTACCTTTGACGCCACCGAACGGCGCGCCCATGTCGAGAGAGTAGTAGTTCACGCCGAAGGTGCCTGTGTGGACCCGCCGAGCCAGATCCAACCCGTACTGCTCATCCTCGGTGAAGACAGACCCGCCCAGCCCGAAGATCGTGTCGTTCGCCAACCGAATGGCATCATCGACCGTTTCGTAGTCGATGACGGCAATTACAGGGCCGAAAACCTCCTCCTGCGCGATGCGGCTCCTATTGTCGACATCTGCGAAGACCGTCGGCTGAACGAACCATCCACGGTCGGTTCCGGCGGGCCGATCCGTACCGCCGGTCACCAACTTCGCACCTTCCTTCACTCCAATGTCGATGTAACCGTTGACTCTCTCGCGGTGGGCCTTGCTCGCCATGGGACCGAGTGTCACCGTGTCGTCAAGCGGATTACCGACGCGAAGCTCTTGGGCGTACGTCACAAGCGCATCGATGACTTCTTCCCGACGTTCGCGCGGAACGAGGATTCGCGAATTCGTGGTGCAGGTCTGGCCGCCGTTCTTGAAAACCGCGGTGTCCATCGTTGCAACGAATCGGTCGAGGTTGGCGTCCGGCAGGATGATTGCAGCTGATTTTCCGCCGAGCTCCAGCGAGAGCCTCTTCATCATGGGCGCCGCAACGGCGGCAATGCCTTGACCTGACGGGGTGGATCCAGTGAAGGCAATCATGTCGACTTCGGGATGGGCGACCAGTGCTCGACCAGCCTCCGGATCTCCCACAACGATATTCAGCACACCGGCTGGGAGACCGGATTCGACCGCAGCGTCAGCCAGAGCGTAGGACGACAACGCCGACTCCAGCGGTGGCTTAAGGACGACCGTGCACCCGGCGGCCAACGCAGACGCGATCTTGCCGATCGCCATCAACAGCGGGTAGTTCCAACCGATGACGGCAGCCACCACGCCCACGGGATTCTGCTGGACGATCGAGGATCCTCGTGCACTTGGCCGCCTTGTCTCGAACAGATGCGACTGTGCGACGCCAGCCATCATCTCAAGAAACGCGACTGAACCGTCCACGTTTGCCGATCGGGAAAGGGAGGCGATGGTTCCGATCTCGCGGCTTAGGAGCTGCGCCGTTGAGTCGCCGCGGAGTTTCAAGGCGTCAGCGAACGAACGCAGCATTTCAGCACGCTCCGGCCCACTCGTGTCGCCCCACGGCCCGGAGTCCAGTGCCAATCGAGCCGCCCGAACTGCGCGATCGATGTCGTCTGCAGTGCCGACCGCATAGGTGCCGAGATTCTGCTCGGTCGCCGCCTCCAGCTGTGTGCGGCTGCTTGCAGAGGTGGGTTCGCACCAGCTCCCGTCGATGAAGAAGTTCGGGCGGTCCAGCTCAAGGTCTGCGCTCATCGGTATCCATGCTCCTTCACGTGATCGGCCCCTGACGAACCCTGTTGTTTCACCACTGACGCAAGCGCCAGCCTGGTTGCCGCTGTTGATGACCCCAATGTCTCGGCGGGGCCCGCGGGAAGTGGGGGGGTGCGACTGAATGACATCGGAAGCCCGACTTGTCGAAGTCGACCAAGGACGGGGTGATCCACATCCTCGAACAGACCACTAGCCCGAATCTGTGGATTGCTCATGGCGTCAGTGACGGTCATGACCGGCGCTGCGGGGATGTCCGCATCGTCCAAGATCGTGAGCCACTCGTCTGTGGTCCGTGCCGGCAGGACGTCGTTGACAATCTCGTAGAGGAAGTCGATATGGTCTGTCCGCCCGCTGATTCCAGCGAACCGGTCGTCCGCAGCCAGGTCTGGCCGGTTGATGAGGTCGAAGAATCTCTGCCATTGACCGTCCGTGTACACCATTACTGAGATGTACCCATCGGCCGTAGCGTATGGGCGCCGGTGCGGTGAGTCCATGCGCACGTATCCCGGGGGGCCTACAGGCGGGTCGTACACCGTGTCGCCCTGCTGATCCATGGCCATGAAGGCCACGAGCGTCTCGAACATCGGGACGGACACGGACTGACCGAGTCCAGACTTCTCCCGCTCATAAAGTGCGGCGAGAATCGCGCCGACCGCGAAAACTCCGACCGTCTTGTCGGCCACTGGACTACGAACATACGCAGGGGGGCCTTGTCGCCCACCTTGGGCTGAAGCCAGGCCACCTGCAGCCTGGATGATGTCGTCGTAGGCGGGCTTGTCTCTCCACGGACCTCGCTGGTCGAAACCATGCATCGAGCAGTGCACCAGACGTGGGTTGTCTGCAGACAGGTCTTCGTACGAAAGACCGAGTCTCTGGGCCGTTGTGGGCCGCATATTGTGGCTGAAGACGTCAGCTTCGCGGACGAGCGACTGCAGCACCGCGAAGTCTGCTGGATCCTTCAGGTTGAGCTCAACGCTCCTTTTTCCCCGGTTGAAATTGACGTACATGCTGCCGAGACCCACACCGGAGCGGTCTCCGATGAATCGTGCGACGTCACCACCGGGACTCTCGATCTTGGTCACCTCAGCGCCCATTTGTGCGAGGAGTAGCCCGCAGTACGGGCCCATGAGCGTGGTTGTCAGATCGACAACGCGAACTCCTGCGAGGGGACCAGCGCCCGTGGCGGTATGTGGCTGCTGACGTCCAGTCAGCGTGGCGAGGACGGGTTGGCTGTGGTCGGGCGCCATACTCATGCGCTCCTCAATCCTTGTGCGATCGCTGGCCAGATGGAAGGTCCATCGAGTTGTGCTAGTTGACTCCCGAGTCGGCGTGCCCAGTAATTCTCGGAGCCGTACTCGTCGCGCCAGCTCCACAGACGTCGTGTCAGGTAGCCAAGCTCGTACTCCCGTGTCATTCCCATGGCTCCCGTGGCCTGGTGCGCATGGGACGCGACTACACCGGCGGCTTGCGAAGCCACGATCTTGGCTGCGGCGACATCGAATGGATCGAGCGCTCCCGATGTCGCCGCGTTGAGCGCCGCAGTACGAGCGGCGATGCGGATAATTTCGACTTGCTCGGCCATAGTGACCAGATGCGCCTGCACCGCTTGGAACCTGGCAACCGGCCGACCGAATTGATGACGGTCTTGGGTGTACTGGACCGTGATTTCAAGCGCTCGCGCCGCGGCTCCCGAGATCAACGCCACGCGGGACAGCGCTCCGCGCAGGACGAGCGCTTTCGCAGTGACCTCGGCCGGCACTGGAAGAAGAGCGGCCGGGACATCGCGCAGCACCAGGGCGTCGCGCGGTTCGCCAGCGATATTCGTTCCACGCTCGATGGAGCACTCGCTCGGGTCGAGTAGCACGAGACGTTGTTCCTGGGCTCCGACCAGTAGAGCGATCTTGTCCGCCTGGGAGGCCCATGGGAGGCGGTGAACCACGCCGTCGAGACGACCCAAGGGGGACACTGTGATGCCTTCGGCAGGTGCGGTGGTGACCATCCCGGCCGGCAAGGATTCCTTCACGGACTCGAGCAGCCAACCACCCAGCAAGCTGGATTCCGCTACGGGAACAGGGGCACTGTGGCGCCCCACTTGCTCCAAAACCGCATCGGCGTCTGCAAGGCTGCCGCCCGAACCGCCGACGTGCTCCCCCACTGAAACTGTCGTGAATCCGTTGTGGTGCATGGCGTCCCACAGCGAAGGGGCCCAACCGTCAGCTTCAGCGGCTGCTACGACGTCTAGTGTGGCGTGCTTGTCCAGCAGGTCTTGGACAGCCGTTCCGACGACTGCCGCGTCGCTCGTCAATTCCTTCAAGGTCATTTCGTTACCTCAGGCCCTTTGCTGCGACACTTCGCAGTACTTCTGTAGTGCCGCCCCGGAGCGTGAATCCAGGGGCTGTGGCAATTGCTTCACCCAGCAGGTTCTCGAACATGTTTCCCGAGGCGGGATCTACCTGCCGGTCGGCAATCTGACGCAAGGACTCGACGCTTTCCTGCTCAAACAGTGTGCCGACGTCCTTCACTAGCGCGGCCTCGATGGCCGGGGCCTCGCCACGTTCCAGGGCACGCGCCGTGGCCAGGCCCAGTTGCCTGATCGCCCAGAGCTTGGCCGCGATCATGCCGGCGCTGGCAAGTTCAGCGGCGCCGAATGTCGGGCCTTGTTGCTCAAGACAGGCTCGAAAGAGCGGAAGCGTGCTCAGGTAACGGTCCGGACCGGAACGCTCGTATGCTAACTCAGACGTAACCTGATGCCACCCGTCGCCGATGGCTCCGAGCACTCGCTCATCCGAGACGAACACATCGGTCATGACGACCTCGTTGAAGTCATGCCGCCCGTCGATGTAGACGATCGGGGAAATCACCACACCAGGCGCGTGCAGGTCGACGATGAGCTGGGACAACCCACCGTGTCTGTCATCCGAGGCCGACGTTCTGCACAACACCACAGCGAAGTGGTTGAGGTGTGCGTTAGTCGTCCACACCTTCGTGCCATTCACCAGCCATCCACCGTCCACCTTTGTCGCGCTGGTGCGCACGGAGGCCAGGTCTGAGCCGGCATCCGGCTCGCTCATACCCAACGCGAACCAGCACTCACCTGCAGCGATACGCGGCAGAAAATACTCCTTCTGCTCCTGCGTTCCGAATGAGAGCAGGGTGGGCGCCGTCTGTCGCTCCGCGACCCAATGGGCACCAACAGGCGCACCAACGGCAAGTAGTTCCTCGACAACAATGTGTCGCTGCACTGCAGTCGCTCCGGCCCCCCCAAATGCCACGGGAATACTCATGCCGACCCAACCCTGACGCGCGAGATCACGGCTGAACTCAGGGTCGTGTAGTCCGGCCAGACCCATCCCCGGCCGATGATTCGGGCCGAGACGCTTGCTCAGATAACGCCGCACCGAGACCCGAAGCCGGTCCTCGTCGGCGCTCAGCGCTGTGGGCGTGAAGGCCATCCGTCGCTTCCCCAATCTGCCGTCGTCCGACTGCTCTTGACTCTCGAAGCCGGCTCATCGCCGCGTCGACTGAATGCCTCGAAGTTACCTTTCGACACCTGCATTGCGCAACTAATTTCGTACATACATTTTTTTTATGTCAACGAGATCGCATTGATTCCGGCTTGATATCATGCGGATTACTGCAATTCCGGGCGATTTATCAGCATGCTTAGTTTCCTTATTGTACTTTCTACGTATATAAATATGAGTCTGCTCTATTGTGTTACATGTGTCGCGTGTCATATGGTCCTGATCACATTCGAGTGTTCGCCCGTGAGATCGCGAGCACTTGCACCAGGGGGCGCGTCCTCCAGGGGCCAGCGCCGACACACATGAGAGGTCAGATCCATGACGACTACCGACACGAACACACCCGTCACGACCGCGTCGTCCACCTACGACGTAGTGATCGTGGGAGCCGGGTTCAGCGGCACCTACCAGTTGAAGAACTCGGCTTCTCGACCATCTTGTTCGATCTTGTTCGAGAAGAGCGACGGGCTAGGCGGCGTGTGGAACCTCAACCGCTACCC
>NZ_JBFUFH010000004.1:0-450557 GCF_056403535.1 Aeromicrobium sp. P2_G6
GGCCGTTGTCCGCGGTCGAGATGCCGCCGTCGATGTGGGCGTGGATGTGGTCGTGGTGGCGGATCTTCAAATCACACCCGGGTTGGCGGCAGCGCCGGTCGCGGGCTCTGATGTGGCCGGCGGTGGTCGGGTCGAAGTGGCGGCGGCGGGGTTCACGCACGACCAGGGTGCCGTCGATCGGGTCGACCAGCAGTCGGCGGATGGTGGCGTGGCGGGCCTGGGCCAGGATGTCGTCAGCCACCGCCGGGCTGATCGGTCCGTAACCGGGAAGGTCGACCGGTTCGCCGCCATCGGCACCGAGCAGGGTGCGGGCGTCCAGGACCAGCTGGACCTCGACGGCGACGTCGTCGGCATAGCGTTGGCCGGTGACCCGTTCGACCAGGGTCTGGGTCATGATCTGCCCGATCGTGCGGTCATCACCGGCAGCCCGTAGGGCGCGGGCGTGGTCGTCCAACGCAGTGTGGGCGGCGAGGATCTGCTCGGCCGGTCCGCGGACCTGCAGGATCGCGACACCGTCTGTCTCGGGGAACATCGACACCCGTTGGTCGGCCCGGTTCCGCTGCGCTCGTTGGCGGGCGGCGTCGGCGTCGATCCGGATCACCGCCCGGGCGGTCAGCTGCCCGGCCCGGATCGGGGTCAGCCCCGGCAGCTGGTCGGCGATCTCCCCGTCCAGGACCACGAAGTCATCGACCGCCAACGACACGGACTCCTTCACCACCGCACGCACCACAGGTTCGCTGATCAGCCCGGCCGCGAACAGCTCCTTGACCCGGGGCAACCGGTCCAGCCCCAACGCCAACCCGACCTGGGTGCCGGCCGCGGTCGGCCCGATGTTGCGGGCCATCCCGACCTCACCGATCACCGACAACGTCGGGTCGCCACGACTGATCCCCATGAACTCGGACCGCTCCTCGACCAAGACCGCGATCTGCGCCAGCTGCTCAGCCTGCGCAGCCCGGATAGCCCGGTCCAACGCGGTGATCGCGTCGATCCGGCTGGCCCCGAACTCCTGCACCGGATCAGCCCCGAAGTCATGGCCACGGACCTCCCGCAAGAGGTCCTCGGTGGCGACTTCGGTGAACATACCTCCAACCTAGACGCCACCACTGACACGCCTTTTCAGCTGCAATCCCGGCTGTGGACAACCAGTCTGCAAGGATCTTCTGATGAAGCGAACTGTAGCCACGGTCCTCGCCTGCATCGCCGCGCTGGCCACCGGCTGCGGCACCTCGGACAGCAGCGGTGATCCGGAGGCAAAGGCGACAGCGACAAGCGCTACGACGGTCTCCAAGGACGGCGTCTACGCGGTTGGCAAGGATATCAAGCCTGGCGTCTATACGGCGAAGGGTGAGTGCGTCGCCTACTCCGCGACCACGGCGGATTTCGACATCATGAATGACGACGGTGACCCGGACGACTATCTCGCAGGGGCAATGCCTGTGGGCGATCTCCAGCGCATCGAGCTCCACCAGGGGGAGTTCTTCACCACGAGGTCCTGCAGCACGTGGACGCTCGAGGACGGGACCAAGTCAGCCTCGGTCGATCCGGCGTCGGTCGCGGGAGCCTGCGAGATTCTCGTCGGCAAGGACCACGCCGTGCAGGACGCCTTGGAGTTCCCGAAGGACAAGGAAACTGCAGCCGACGAACAACGGCGGGGCGAGATCCAGGATCGGCTCTTCACGGTCGTCGTCGCCAACACCAAGGGCCTGGCCGATCCGGCTGGTCAGCTCGTCGACTTCCTGGACGACCCCGATGAGTACATCGAGAACGGCAAGCCTGTCGCTCTCATCACCGATGCCGTGTCACGGATCCGCAGCACCTGCAAGCGGAGCTGACTACTCCGTGTCGTCGCTGCGGCGGCGCAGGTAGCGCTCGAACTCGCGAGCGATGGCGTCGCCTGAGGCTTCCGGAAGGTCACTCGTGTCGCGCTCGTTCTCGAGCGCCTCGACGTACTCGGCGATCTCCTCGTCGCGGGACGTGAGCTCCTCGGCGCCGCGCTGCCACGCATCGGTCATCTCGACCAGTACACCCTGGGGGAGCGGCAGACCCATCGCATCCTCGATCGCACCCAGGAGCGCAAGCGTGGCCTTGGGACACGGCGGTTCGGCGAGATAGTGGGGGACCGCGGCCCACAGCGACGCGGAAGCGATGCCCTCGCGCGACGCCATCTCGTTGAGCACCGACGTGATGCCGACGGGGCCGGAGTAGGTCGACGGCATCAACGACATGCGATCCATGAGGACCGGATCGGTCGTCGAACCGCTGACCGGTACGGGCCGGGTGTGTGGCGAGTCCGCCAGCAGCGCTCCGAGCGTGATCAGCTCCGTGACGCCGGCGAGCTTGGCGACACCGAGCACCGTCGAACAGAACGCCTTCCAGCGGAAGTTGGGCTCCGGGGCCCGCAGCAGCAGGACGTCACGCTCACCGCGGCGCGGACGTGCGTGATAGATCATCGGCGCCGGCCAGGTGATCCTCCGGTCGCCGTCGTCACCGTTGTGGACGTGCGGCCGATGGACCTGGAAGTCGTAGTAGTCCTCGGGATCGAGCTCGATCAGCAGCTCGGCGTCCCACTCCTCGATCAGGTGGTCGACCGTGCCTGACGCCGCGTCGGCAGCGTCGTTCCACCCTTCGAAGGCAGCGACCATCCAGGGGTCCCTCAACTGCGGAATCGTGGGTTCGACGGTCACTCCTTCAGCCTAGCCCGCCACCAGACCGGGGGCGGACGAAGGCTGAAGGAGCGCTCCGGCTATTCGTTCTCGGTGCGGTAGCCGAGGTTGGGAGACAGCCACTTCTCAGCCTCGTCGACGCTCCAGCCCTTGCGCTCGGCGTAGTCCTCGACCTGGTCGCGACCGATGCGTCCGAGGACGAAGTACTGCGACTCCGGGTGGGAGAAGTAGAGACCGCTCACCGCGGCGCCCGGCCACATCGCCATGCTTTCGGTGAGTTCGATGCCGGTGTTGGCCTCGACGTCCAGCAGCTCCCAGATCGTCTGCTTCTCGGTGTGCTCGGGGCACGCCGGGTAGCCAGGTGCGGGCCGGATGCCGGCGTACTTCTCCTTGATGAGCTCCTCGTTGCTGAGCGCCTCGTTGGGTGCGTGCGCCCAGAACTCCTTGCGTACGCGCTCGTGGAGGCGCTCCGCGAAGGCCTCGGCCAGGCGGTCGGCGAGCGACTCCAGGAGGATCGCGCTGTAGTCGTCGAGGTCCTTCTTGAACTCCATGATCTTGTCGGTGATGCCGTGGCCGGCCGTGACCGCGAACGCACCGACGTAGTCCCGCAGACCGGTGTCCTTGGGCGCCACGAAGTCGGCCAGCGACTTGCGGGCCGAACCCTCACGGCCTTCGGTCTGCTGACGCAGCTGGTGCAGGACGGTCTTGACCTCCGATCGGGACTCGTCCGTGTAGACCTCGATGTCGTCACTCGCGACCTGGTTGGCCGGGAACAGCCCGAACACGCCGTTGGCGCGGATCCACTTCTCCTCGATGATCCGGTCGAGCATGTCCTGCGCGTCGTCGTACAGCTTGCGCGCGGTCTCGCCGGTCGCCGGGTTGTTGAGGATGTCGGGGTAGCGGCCCTTCATCTCCCACGAGCTGAAGAACGGCTGCCAGTCGACGTAGTTGCGCAGCTCCTCGAGCGAGTAGTCCGTGAACGTCTTGACGAACTGGGTCGCGCCGCCGTGGCGGTGGTCGCAGTCCGGTCCCGAGCACAGGTCACGAGCCTGCTGCAGCAGCATGCGCGGCCGCGGCGGGGTGTAGTCGCTCCAGTCGATCGGCGTCGCCTTCTCACGGGCAGCGTTGATCGGCAGCAACGTACGCGTGTCCTGCCGCGCGGCGTGGCGCTCACGGAGCGCTTGGTAGTCTGCGTTGGTGTCGGCCAGCAGCTTTGGGCGCTGCTCGTCGGACAGCAGGGCTGCGACGACCGGCACGGACCGTGAAGCGTCCTTCACCCAGATGACCGGGCCGTGGTACTTCTGCGCGACCTTGACCGCCGTGTGCGCGCGCGAGGTCGTCGCACCACCGATCAGGAGCGGGATGTCGAAGCCCTGACGTTCCATCTCGGTGGCGAAGTTGACCATCTCGTCGAGCGACGGCGTGATGAGGCCCGAGAGCCCGATGACGTCCGCGCCCTCCTCCTTGGCCGTGTCGAGGATCTTCTGCGCCGGCACCATGACGCCGAGGTCGACCACGTCGTAGTTGTTGCACTGCAGCACGACCCCCACGATGTTCTTGCCGATGTCGTGGACGTCGCCCTTGACCGTGGCCATGATGACCTTGCCGTTGCTGCGCTCGGCGTCGCCGGGCTGCTTCTCGGCCTCGATGAACGGGATGAGGTAGGCGACGGCCTTCTTCATGACGCGCGCCGACTTCACCACCTGGGGGAGGAACATCTTTCCCTCGCCGAACAGGTCGCCGACGACGTTCATGCCGTCCATCAGCGGACCCTCGATGACCTCGATCGGCCGGCCGCCGCGCTCGGAGATCAGCTGACGCAGCTCCTCGGTGTCGGACTCGGCGAACTCGTCGATGCCCTTGACCAGCGCGTGCGTGATCCGTTCGCCGACGGGCAGCGAGCGCCACTCCTCGGATGCCACCTCCTTGACCGAGCCGTCACCGGCGAAGTCAGCCGCGATCTCGAGCAGTCGCTCGGTCGAGTCTGGGCGGCGGTTGAGGATGACGTCCTCGATGCGATCGCGCAGCAGCTCAGGCACCTCGTCGTAGACCTCGAGGGCGCCGGCGTTGACGATTCCCATGTCCATGCCGGCCGAGATCGCGTGATAGAGGAACACCGCGTGGATGGCCTCACGCACGGGGTTGTTGCCGCGGAACGAGAACGACACGTTGGAGACGCCGCCGGAGACCAGCGCGCCGGGGAGGTTCTGCTTGATCCAGCGGGTCGCCTCGATGAAGTCGACGCCGTAGTTGGCGTGCTCCTCGATGCCGGTAGCGACGGCGAACACGTTGGGATCGAAGATGATGTCCTCAAGGGGGAAGCCCACCTCGTTGACCAAAATGTCGTACGCCCGCTGGCAGATCTGCTTGCGGCGCTCGAGGTTGTCGGCCTGGCCGTCCTCGTCGAAGGCCATGACGACGACGGCGGCACCGTACTTGCGGCACAGCCTGGCCTCGCGGACGAACTTCTCCTCGCCCTCCTTCATCGAGATCGAGTTGACGATCGACTTGCCCTGCACGCACTGGAGCCCGGCCTCGATGACCTCCCACTTGGAGGAGTCGATCATGGTCGGCACGCGGCAGATGTCGGGCTCGGTCGCGACGAGCTTGGTGAAGCGGTCCATGGCCGCGACGCCGTCGATCATGCCCTCGTCCATGTTGATGTCGATGACCTGGGCGCCGGCCTCGACCTGCTGGCGCGCCACGGCGAGGGCTGCGGTGTAGTCGCCGGCCTTGATGAGGTTGCGGAACCGGGCGGAACCGGTGATGTTCGTACGCTCGCCGACGTTGACGAACAGCGACTCCTCGACGACCGTCACCGGCTCGAGGCCCGACAGGCGCAGGGCCGGCGACGCCTCGACGGGAACACGTGGGGCCTTGCCCTCGACTGCCTGGGCGATGGCCGCGATGTGCGCCGGGGTCGTGCCGCAACAGCCGCCGACAAGGTTGACGAACCCGCTCTCGGCGAATTCCTCGATGATCGCGGCGGTCTCGTGGGGCTCCTCGTCGTACTCGCCGAAGGCATTCGGCAGGCCGGCGTTGGGATAGCACGACACGTACGTGTCGGCGATGCGCGCCATCTCGGCGATGTAGGGCCTCATCTCCTTGGCACCCAGCGCGCAGTTGAGGCCGACCAGGAGCGGGTTGACGTGGCGGACGGAGTGCCAGAACGCCTCGGTCACCTGGCCCGACAACGTACGTCCGGAGGCGTCCGTGATCGTGCCGGAGATGATGACGGGCCAGCGCCGGTCGTACTCCTCGAAGAGCGTCTCGACCGCGAAGATCGCTGCCTTGGCGTTGAGCGTGTCGAAGATCGTCTCGATGAAGATGACGTCGGAGCCACCGTCGAGCAGGCCCCGTCCCGCGGTCTTGTAGGCGTCGACGAGCTGGTCCCAGGTCACGTTGCGAGCACCAGGGTCGTTGACGTCGGGCGAGATCGAAGCCGTGCGAGTCGTCGGTCCGAGGGCGCCGGCGACGTAGCGCGGCTTGTCGGGCGTGCGCTCGGTCATCGCGTCGCACTCGCGCCGAGCGAGCACCGCCGACTCGAAGTTGAGCTCGTAGGCAAGCTCCTCCATGCCGTAGTCGCTGAGCGAGACGGCGTTGGCGTTGAACGTGTTGGTCTCGATCATGTCCGCGCCGGACTCGAGGTATTCGCGGTGGATGCCGCCGATGATGTCGGGCCGCGTCAGCGTCAAGAGGTCGTTGTTGCCCTGGACGTCGGACGGCCAGTCGGCGAACCGCTCGCCGCGATAGCCCGCCTCGTCGGGGCGATCCCGCTGGATCGCCGTACCCATCGCGCCGTCCAGCACCATGATCCGGCTCTGCAGGAGCTCGGTCAGCGCAGACGTGGCGTCAGGACGGAGGTTGGGGGAGTCAGACACAAGCAATCCTCGGTGTTGATCGGCAGGAATGCTGGGAAGCTCCAGCCGGCGGCGGGCTCGCCTGGGCCTCGGGAGCTCCCGAACTAAGTGCTACAACTATCTCACGGTCGACAAGGTCACGCCCGGACCTTCCACGTTCGTGGACACCCTGTGCCATCACATGCGCGCATCGGCGGTTGCGCGCACTGATCTACGGTGGATGTGTGACTGAATACGCCGCTGTCCTGTGGGACCTCGACGGCACCATCGTCGACACCGAGCCACTGTGGATGGCCGCCGAGCACGCCCTTGCAGCCGAGCACGGCAAGATCTGGACCGAAGAAGACGGCCTGGCTCTGGTCGGCAACTCGCTGATCGCCTCAGGGCACTACATCCGCGACAAGCTCGAGATCGAGATGACGGCCGAAGAGGTCGTCGACTACCTCGTGAACCAGCTCGCGACGTCTCTGACCGAGCACATCGAGTGGCGTCCCGGCGCCCGCGACCTGATCGAGGCGCTCGACTCGGCTGGAGTGCCGCAGGCGCTCGTCACGATGTCCTACACGCCGATCGCCGAGCCGGTCGTGGCCTCGCTGCCGTTCAAGGCCGTCGTCACGGGCGACATCGTCTCTCGTCCCAAGCCCCACCCCGACCCGTACCTGCTGGCAGCCGAGCTGCTGGGCGTCGACGCCCAGGAATGCCTCGCGATCGAGGACTCCGGCACCGGCGCCGCGTCGGCGAACGCCGCTGGGTGTGACGTGCTCGTGGTGCCCCACTTCGTCAACGTGCCGGATGCCGAGAAGCGCATCCAGATCCCGACGCTCGAGGGCATGGGCGTCGCGGAGCTCGCGGGTCTTTTCGCCTGATCGGTCGAGATCAGGCGGGGGCGGGGGTGGTGACGTTGACCAGCTCGAAGAAGGGCATCTCCGGGGGAGTGCCGCCGAACTCGGGGCACAGGGCCTGGTGGGCGCACCAGCCGCACAGTCCGCTCTTGCGCGGCGGGAAGTCGCGCAGCTCAATGGCGCGCTCGATCGCCGTCCACAGCGCGACCAGCTTGCGCTCGGTAGCCAGCAGCTCCTGCTCGTCCGGCTCATAGGTCAGGAACGAGCCGTCGCCGAGGTACATCAGCTGCAACAGCGTCGGCAGGACGCCGCGGGTGCGCCAGATGACCAGTGCGTAGAACCGCATCTGGAACATCGCCTTGTCCTCGAACCGCGGGTTCGGAGACCTTCCCGTCTTGTAGTCCACCACTCTGACCCGGCCATCAGGCGCCACGTCGATGCGGTCGACGATGCCGGCGAACGTCACACCGGACTCGAGCTCGTAGGCGACTCGCTCCTCACGCGACGCCGGCTCTAGCCACCGGGGGTCCTCCATGCCGAAGTATGTCCGCAGCAGGTCGACACTCGATGCCAGCCAGGCGGTCTCGTCGGCAGCCTGCTCGGCGGTGAACAGCTCGGCGAGCCGGGGCTCCTCGGCGCGCAGCTTGTCCCACGCAGCGGGCAGCAGCTCGACGGCGCGATCGAGCGTACGGCCGGGTGCCGCCTCACCGAACAGGTCCTCCAGCACGGCGTGCACCAGCGTGCCCCGGACCATGATCGGATCGGCCGGCTCGGGCAGCCGGTCGATCGTGCGGAAGCGGTAGAGCAACGGGCAGTTCTGGAAGTCGCCGGCACGGCTCGGCGACAACGACCGGCGTACGGTCAGCGGTGTCTCGGAGTCGTCCATGCCAGCAGACTAGTTCCGCCCACCGACGAATCGAATCACGCCACGCGACCAGATAGGTTGACTCGGTGAGTACAACCCAGCACCCCGGCAGCTGGCGCCTCGGACGCCTCGTCGGTGTCGATGTGCTGATCCGGCCCTCCCTCCTGATCATGGGCGCGGCACTCGTCTACCTGTTCGGACAGCGGTTCGATGATCGGGCCGACGCCAACCCGTACGTCCTCGCCATGGCATTCGTGCTCGCGCTCTACCTCTCGGTGCTGATCCACGAGCTCGCCCACGTTGCCGTCGCACGCCACTTCCGTATGCGCGTCCGCTCCGTGACACTTCACCTGCTCGGCGGCGAGACGCTGATCGAGGGTGAGAGTCGCCGGCCGGGGCAGGAGCTCGCCATCTCGATCGCCGGCCCGCTGTCGTCTCTCGCGATCGGCCTGGCCTGCTTCGCCATCGAGCCTGCGCTCAGCGGCACCTCCGCCGATGTCGTGCAGGCCGTGGCCCAGGTCAACATCCTCGTCGCCATCTTCAACATGCTGCCGGGGCTGCCTCTCGATGGCGGGCGGGTGTTCCGCGCGATCATCTGGCAGGTCACTGGGCGCGAGGAGACCGGCATCCGCGTCGCGGCCTGGATCGGTCGCATCACCGCGGTCGCCGTCGTGGCGTACGCCTTGACGCGCAGCGACGAGCCGAGCTTCGGGGTCGACGTCGCGATCTCGATCCTCATCGGCTGGTTCCTCTGGCAGGGTGCGAGCGACGCGCTCAGCAACGCCGGTCGTTCGGCCCGCATCAACGCTCTCAGTGCGCGCACGATCGGCTTTCCCGGTGCCACACCACCACCCAACGCCGAGCAGCTGTCGGCCGACCTGCATGGAACTGAACTCTTGAAAGCAATGGCAGCACGCCCCGCCGAGGCGTACGCGCTGGTCGAGGCCGACGGAACGGTCTACGGCGTGCTCACCGCACGTGCCGTGGACGAGGCCTATCGAGCGGGTCGCCCATGACCTCGTTCATGCGCAGCGGGCCCCTTGAGGCAGGGGAGTGGGTACGCCTGACAGACCCCAAGGGCCGCAAGCACAACGTCCAGCTCGTCGCGGGCGCGGAGTACTCGACCAAGAAGGGCCAGCTCAGCCACGACGCCATGATCGGTCACCCCGAGGGCATCGTCATCGAGTCGTCGATGGGCGCGCCCTATCAGGTGTTCCGCCCGCTGCTGTTCGAGTACGTCGTGTCGATGCCGCGTGGTGCCGCGATCATCTACCCGAAGGACGCCGCCCAGATCGTGGCGCAGGCCGACATCTATCCCGGCGCTCGCGTCGTCGAGGCCGGAGCGGGCTCTGGCAGCCTGACGTCCTACCTGCTCCGTGCGATCGGCCCTGAGGGGACCCTCGGGTCATACGAGATCCGTGAAGACTTCGCCGAGAACGTCGTGCGCAACGTCCACCAGGTCGCCGGTCCCGACCCGGCCGGCTGGACCTTGACGGTCGGTGACGTGCGCGAGGTGATCAGCGAGACCGAGATCGACCGGCTGATCCTCGACATGGTCGATCCGTGGACCTGCATCCCGTTGGCTGCCGAACGACTGGTCCCGGGCGGCATCATCTGCGCCTACGTCGCGACGACGACGCAGCTCTCGAGGTTCGTCGAGACCGTACGCGAGCAGGGTGGGTTCACCGAGCCCCGCGCATGGGAGACGCTCGAGCGCGATTGGCACCTCGAGGGCCTCGCGGTCCGCCCCGATCACAAGATGAACGGCCACACGGCGTTCCTCGTGACGGCTCGCAAGATGGCACCCGGACAGACGTCGCTGGAGAAGTCTCGCCGGCCCGCACCCGGTGCGTACGGCCCCGACTACAAGGGTCCACGTCCCGCCGGTTTCGTCGAGGAGTAGCCACGTCGGCACAACGTCATCCAAAAGACACTCTTCCTGTGTCTGAGATGACAGCCGCAGAGGTGGCGTGGGCGGGTAGGGTCTTGGGTACGAGCAGGAGGTGGCCATGACCGACAACGAGCCCATCCAGACGAGCGATTCCGACCAGGAGCTCGCCTACTTGCGCGCGGAGGTCGAGCACCTCAGGCGCCGCCTCGGCACGGAAGGTTCGACGGACTCCCGCCTCTCGGAGCTCGAGGCCAAGCTGGCTGCCACCAGCTCGCAGAACGAGCGCCTGACGTCGACGCTGCGTGAGGCCCGCGACCAGATTGTGTCGCTCAAGGAAGAGGTCGACCGGCTGGCACAGCCGCCGACGGGCTTCGGCACGTTCCTGCAGCGCAACGACGACGAGTCGGTCGACGTGTTCACGGGTGGCCGCAAGCTGCGCGTCAACGTCAGCCCTTCGGTCGACAAGGAAGCCCTGCAGAAGGGCCAGGAAGTCATCCTCAACGAGGCGATGAACGTCGTCACGGCGCTGGAGTTCGAGCTCGTCGGCGAGGTCGTCTCGCTCAAGGAGATCCTGGCCGACAACGAGCGCGCCCTGGTGATGGGCAACGCCGACGAGGAGCGCATCGTCCGTCTCGCGGAGTCGCTCGAAGGCATCAAGCTGCGCCCCGGCGACTCACTGCTGCTCGACGCGCGATCGGGCTACGTCTACGAGCGCATCCCCAAGAGCGAGGTCGAGGACCTGGTCCTCGAAGAGGTCCCGGACATCGACTACGAGAGCATCGGCGGCCTGCGCAACCAGATCGAGTCGATCCGTGACGCGGTCGAGCTGCCCTACCTGCACCCCGAGATCTTCATCGAGCACGAGCTCAAGCCGCCCAAGGGCGTGCTGCTCTACGGCCCTCCCGGTTGCGGCAAGACCATGATCGCCAAGGCGGTTGCGGCATCGCTGGCCAAGAAGGTCTCGGAGCGCACCGGCGAGGAAGGGCGTTCCTACTTCCTCAACATCAAGGGCCCCGAGCTGCTCAACAAGTACGTCGGTGAGACCGAGCGGCACATCCGCCTGGTCTTCCAGCGTGCGCGTGAAAAGGCCAGCGAGGGCACCCCGGTCATCGTGTTCTTCGACGAGATGGACTCGCTGTTCCGCACGCGCGGATCCGGTGTCTCCTCCGACGTCGAGAACACGATCGTGCCCCAGCTGCTGAGCGAGATCGACGGCGTCGAAGGGCTCGAGAACGTCCTGGTCATCGGTGCCTCCAACCGCGAGGACATGATCGACCCGGCGATCCTGCGACCCGGCCGGCTCGACGTCAAGATCAAGATCGAGCGCCCCGACGCCGAGTCGGCGACCGACATCTTCAGCAAGTACCTCACCCCGGGGCTGCCGCTGCACGCGGACGACCTGGCCGAGTGGGGCGGCGACCGCCAGGCCTGCGTCACGGGCATGATCCAGCGCACCGTCGAGCGGATGTACACCGAGTCCGAGGACAACCAGTTCCTCGAGGTCACCTACGCCAACGGCGACAAGGAAGTCCTCTACTTCAAGGACTTCAACTCCGGCGCCATGATCCAGAACATCGTCGACCGGGCCAAGAAGATGGCGATCAAGGACCTCCTTGAGAGCGGTCAGCGCGGCCTGCGCGTGCAGCACCTGCTGCAGGCGTGCCTCGACGAGTTCAAGGAGAACGAGGACCTGCCCAACACGACCAACCCCGACGACTGGGCGCGGATCTCGGGCAAGAAGGGTGAGCGCATCGTGTTCATCCGCACCCTCATCTCCGGCAAGAGTGGCAACGAGCCGGGCCGGTCGATCGACACTGTCGCCAACACCGGTCAATACCTCTAGGGGCAAACGCTGTCGTACGACCTCCGCGCTGTTCCCTACGACAGTGCAGACGCGGCACTCCTCACTGCCGAGGTTCAGGAGGAGTACGTCCGTCGCTATGGCGGAGAGGGCGACACCGCGCCGGTCGACACGTCGGAGTTCGACGGACCCAGCGGCCGGTTCTTCATGGTCTACGTCGACGACGTGCCTGCGGCGATGGGTGGCTGGCGACGTCATGCCCCGTTTGCGGAGTGGGAGGACGCCGAGATCAAGCGCATGTACGTGCGCCCGGCCTACCAGGGTCGAGGACTGGCCCGCTTGATCCTCGCGGAGCTGGAGCGGACCGCCTCCGAAGCCGGCATCACCCGGTTGATCCTCGAGACCGGCCTCGCCCAGCCGGAGGCGATCGCGCTCTACCGGTCGGCGGGCTATGTCGCCGTACCAGCGTTCGGCTACTACGCAGCCGAGCCCGACAGCGTCCACCTCGGCAAACCACTCACCTGACCGCGAGCTGCTCCACACGCTCGCTGGGTCTGCCCTCCTTCGCCTCGGCTTCCGGTTGCGCGCCCGACCGGAGCGCGATGGCCACACCGACGGCCGAGAGCGCCAGACCTGCCAGACCGGCAGTCGTCACGCGATCGCCGAACATCAGGGCGGCCCAGAGCATCGTGGTCGGAGGAGTCAGGTAGAGCAGCGTGCTGGCTCTCGTCGCACCCTGCGTACGTGAGACGTACAGGTACGCCCCGTAGCCGCCGAAGCTCGAGAGCAGGACCACCCAGGCGATCGCGACCCAGAATGCCGGTGGAGTCGGCGCACCGGCGTGGCCTTCGGCGAGAGCGAGCAGCCAGAAGACCACGGCGGCCGCCGCGCTCTGCACGGCCATCGAGGCCAGGACTGACTCCTGCGGGCGCCAACGTTGCTGCAGGACCGTCCCAGCCGCCAGCGAGAGCATCCCGCCGAACGGCATGACGTACGCCCACCAGGGCACGTCACCGGCGGTCAGGTCACCGCTGACCACGAGCACCACACCGGCGAGCCCCAGCGCCAGTCCCAGCAGCTGTGCCATCCGAGCTCGCTCGGCGAGGAAGAGCGCTGCCAGCGCGATCACGACGAGCGGTTGCAGCGCGGCGATCAGCGCCGCGGTCCCTGACGGCACACCGAGCCCGACGCCACTGACAGTCAGACCGAGATAGGTCGCCTGGCACAGGATCCCCAGCGCGATCTGACGTCGGATGCCGGCACGGCTGATCCGTTCACGTCGCCACATGCACAGGGCGAACAGGATCCCTGCGGCGACGACGTAGCGCCAAGCGAGCAGTGTCGAAGCCGGCGCCTGCCTGGTGCCGAGCTCGGCCCCGATGAATCCCGAGCTCCACAGCACCACGAGCGCCAGCGGTGGAGCGACGACGGTCATGCGAGTCTGGCGTGCGGTCATGTCGCCCACGTAACCATACCGGTCGGTATACTTGCAGTGTAGATTCTGGAGGACACGCATGACGACCATCACGCAGCCACACATGACGCCCACGGCGACGCGAATCCTCGACACCGCGTCCGAGCTGTTCTATCAGCACGGTCTCCGGGCGGTCGGCGTCGAGCGCATCGCGGACGAGGCCGACACCACGAAGAAGACGATCTACGACCGTTTCGGCTCGAAGGACGGGCTGATACGGGCATACCTCCGTCGCAGATGCGACCGATGGCACGACTACGCGACGACGTACGTCGATGAGCACGCCCCGGAGCCGAATGCACAGCGCGTCCTGGCGGTGCTCGACGCGCTGGACAGCTGGATGGCGGTCAACTCGCGAGGGTGTGGATTCGTGAACGCGTACGCCGAGCTGGCGGGCACGGGTCACGAGGCGCTCCCGATCATCGCGGAGGAGAAGATCTGGACCCGCGACTACTACGTACAGCTGCTGACCGAGCTGGGCGTGCCGGATGCCGATCGTCGCGGTCGGGAGCTGTCGCTCGTGCACGAGGGCGCGATCGTCCAGCTGACCGCCGGAGCGCAGCAGGACGCCATGACCGACGCCCGAGCGTTGATGCAACGGCTCGTCGACGCCGGTCTTGCCGCGCGGGGCTCGACCGGACCGTAGGCTGGCTCCATGACAGTCAGGCGCGTGCAGGGGAGTGAGGTCGAGTACGGCATCGCCGTGCAGGGACAGCCGCACGCCAACCCGATGGTCGCATCGACTCATGTCGTCAACTCGTACGCCGCGGCGCACGGGCTGACCCGGCGCGCGCGCTGGGACTTCGAGGAGGAGAACCCGCTGCGCGACGCCCGCGGTTTCGACCTGAGCCGTGAGGTCGCCGATCCGTCGCAGCTGACCGACGAGGACATGGGCCTCGCCAACATCATCCTGACCAACGGCGCGCGTCTCTACGTCGACCACGCGCACCCTGAATACTCCAGTCCCGAGGTCACCAACCCGCTCGACGTCGTGCGGTGGGAGAAGGCCGGCGAGAACGTCATGCGCCTCGGCGCCGAGCTCGCCGCGAAGATCCCCGGCACCGCGCCGATCGTGCTCTACAAGAACAACGTCGACAACAAGGGCGCTTCCTACGGGGCGCACGAGAACTACCTCATGCGCCGCGACGTGCCGTTCGACCAGATCGTCGAGCACCTCACACCGTTCTTCGTGTCGCGCCAGGTGTTCACCGGCGCCGGCCGGGTGGGGCAGAAGCAGGACGGCAGCGTGCATGCCTTCCAGATCAGCCAGCGCGCCGACTACTTCGAGGTCGGCGTCGGCCTCGAGACGACGCTCAAGCGCCCGATCATCAACACCCGCGATGAGCCGCACGCCGACCCCAAGAAGTACCGCCGGCTGCACGTCATCATCGGCGATGCCAACTGCTCCGAGACCGCGATCTACCTCAAGCACGGCACGACGTCACTCGTTCTCGCGATGATCGAGGCCGGATTCCTCACCCGCAGCCTTGCCCTGTCGGCACCGGTGACGGCGCTGCACGACATCTCGTACGACTCCACGCTGACGCAGAAGGTCGAGCTCGAGGACGGCCGCACCGTCACGGCCCTCGAGCTGCAGGGGGAGTACCTCCGGCTGGCCAAGGAGTTCGTCGCCCGCGAAGGCTCGGACGAGCAGACCGACGACGTTCTTCGCAGGTGGGAGAGCGTCCTCGACCGCCTGACCCGCGATCCGATGGAGTGCGTGCGCGAGCTGGACTGGGTCGCCAAGCTGGCTCTGCTCGAGCGCTATCGCGAGCGCGACGGCCTCGACTGGGACCACGCCAAGCTGCACCTCGTGGACGTCCAGTACCACGACATCCGGCTGCACAAGGGGCTCTACCACCAGCTCATTCGCACGGATCGGATGGACCGGTTGCTGACCGATCCGCAGATCGCTGCTGCGGTCACGGACCCGCCTCGCGACACCCGGGCCTACTTCCGCGGCATGTGTCTCGCCAAGTTCTCCAAGGACATCGCGGCTGCCTCGTGGGACTCGGTGATCTTCGACCTGCCTGGGCAGGACTCCCTGCAGCGCATCCCGACGATGGAACCGTTGCGCGGTACCGCCGAGCACGTCGGCCGGTTGTTCGAGACGAGCAACACCGCCAGCGAGCTGTTCGCCGCCATCACAGGTCGATAGCGCCATGTCCGACCAGGCTGCCCAGCGAGAACGACGCATCACCGCGGCGGTCGCACTCCTGGCACTCGTAGGGGTCGCCGGACTGCTTGTCTCCGCTGCGCTGCTCGCCAAGTCGCCACAGACAAATCCACGGGCCGTCCCGACTGCCACGACGACGATGGAACCCGTCAAGCCGGTCGCAGAACCCGTGGCGCCGGCCCCCACGCTTCCTGGCGAGCACATCGCGACGGGCTGGCTCTCCAAGGTCTCCAAGCAGACCGACATCGGCAGGGTGGCGCTCGAGGCGTACGCGTTGGCGTCCGTACGCCTCGACCGCGAGCAGCCCACATGCCATGTCGGCTGGACGACGCTCGCCGGCATCGGAGCCATCGAGTCCGGGCACGGCACCCACGGCGGGAGCCGCGTGCTCTCCGATGGCACGACCTCGCACCCGATCATCGGGCCGCCGCTGGACGGCTCGTCCGGCACGGCTCGCATCCCGTCGGACGCGGAGTCCGAACGGTGGCACGGCGACACCAAGTGGGACCACGCCGTCGGGCCGATGCAGTTCATCCCGTCGACCTGGCGCAAATGGGGCTCGGACGGCAACGCCGACGGCACCGCCGATCCCAACAACATCATCGACGCGGCCTATTCTGCCGGCCGCTACCTGTGTGCGTCCGGCCGTGACCTGCGGACCGGCGAGGGCTGGACGCAGGCGATCTTCTCCTACAACCACTCCGAGGACTACGTGCGCAGCGTCGTCGCGCGCGCCAACTCGTACGTCAAGCCGTAGCGGCGTGGAACGGGCGGGGGCCGTCTCCTGGAATCCTGCTTCGGTCCCCGCCCGCCGACGCCTCGGCTGGATACTCAACCGGAGTGCCAACCCGTGCGTACCCGACCTGAGCACGACTAACCGCCGCGGCGGGATGCGGCGAGGTCACGCCACGTCTGGCCTCGCCGGGATAGGGTTGGGGTATGTCCGAACAGCAGCACAAGAGCACCCGCAAGTCGAGTGAGCCCGAGGCGCAGGCCGACACCACCGAGGTCGACGCCGAGCGCAAGGAAAAGCTCGATGACGACGTCGATTCGATCCTCGACGAGATCGACGACGTGCTCGAGGAGAATGCCGAGGAGTTCGTCCGCAGCTTCGTGCAGAAGGGCGGACAGTGATGCTGCCTGACGGCACTCGACTGTCCGAAACCTCGTCCTTCGCCGACTACCTCTCCGTCAGAGCTCCTGAGCTGCTGCCGTCTGCCCGTGCGACCGACGGCGGGAGCCTCGTCGGCGTGACCCACGGCACCACGATCGTGGCCGCGACGTTCGACGGTGGCGTCGTGATGGCCGGCGACCGGCGCGCCACGATGGGCAACGTCATCGCCCAGCGCGACATCCAGAAGGTCTTCCCGACCGATGAGTACTCCTGCGTCGGCATCGCCGGCACGGCGGGGCTCGCCGTCGAGATGACCCGGTTGTTCCAGGTCGAGCTCGAGCACTACGAGAAGATCGAGGGCACGGTCCTGTCGACCGACGGCAAGGCCAACCGGCTTGCCGCGCTGATCCGCAACAACCTCGGCATGGCGATGCAGGGGCTGGCTGTCGTCCCGCTGTTCGCCGCATACGACCTCGACGCCGGGATCGGCCGCATCTTCGCGTTCGACGTCACCGGCAACCGCAACGAGGAGCGGGCCTTCCACTCGGTCGGCTCAGGCTCCACGTTCGCACGCGGCTCCCTCAAGAAGCTCTACCGCGAGGGCATGAGCGAGACCGATGCCGTGACCGCCACGATCCAGGCGCTCTACGACGCCGCCGACGACGACACGGCGACCGGAGGGCCCGACCTGGCCCGCCGGATCTTCCCGATGGTCGGTGCCATCACTGCCAACGGCTATCGCGCGTACTCCGAAGACGAGACGGCTGCGATTGCCGACCAGGTCATCGCCGCCCGTATGGGCCGTCCTGACGGCCCCTCGGCCCCCCTGACGTGAGAGGACCGATCCGATGACGCAACCGTTCTACGTCTCGCCCGAGCAGCTGATGAAGGACCGGGCGGACTTTGCCCGCAAGGGCATCTCACGGGGTCGCAGCGTCGCCGTGGTGCACTACGACGACGGCATCCTGTTCGTCGCGGAGAACCCCTCCCAGGCGCTTCACAAGATCAGCGAGATCTACGACCGCATCGGCTTCGCAGCGGTCGGGCGCTACAACGAGTTCGAGAACCTCCGCATCGCCGGTGTACGCCTCGCCGACCTGCGTGGCTACTCCTACGACCGCCGTGACGTCACGGCTCGTGGGCTCGCCAATGCGTACGCTCAGACGCTCGGCACGATCTTCTCCGCGGGCGGCGAGAAGCCCTACGAGGTCGAGATCTTCGTCGGCGAGCTCGGCGACGACCCGTCACAGGATCAGGTCTACCGGCTGATGTACGACGGCTCGGTCGCCGACATCCAGGGCTACGGCGTGATGGGCGGGCAGAGCGAGCTCGTCGAGACCTACCTCGGAGAGCACTACCGCGAAGGCCTGCCGCTGCCCGAGGCGATCCGCGTCGCCGTCACGGCACTCGGCCAGGACACGACGCCGCCCCGGACCGTTGAGGCGTCCGTCCTCGAGATCGCAGTGCTCACACGCACTCGCACGCAGCCCCGGAAGTTTCGTCGCCTCAGCGACGCCGACGTGGCAGCAGCCCTCAGCAGCTGACGACGGCAGCAGAGTCAGGGTGACCCAGGTCACTCGAGTCGAAGTGGAACCAGCACTCCGGTTGTGTCTAGGATAAGTGGAGAGACTATCCGCATAGATCCTGGAGCCGATCATGACCACTGCACTGCACCTCGCGCAGCTGTGGTCACCAGGGACGACGACGGGCCACCTGCGGGTGCCCACACGGCCCTCGGGTGGTGCCACCCCGCACATCGAGCGGCTGGCTGCCCCTGAGCCTGCGCTTTCCCCGATGGTCGGGACGCCTCGGATCGAGTGTGCTGGTGGTCATGGCCGGTCGAATGATCGGCGCATCACCGAAGGAGAGCGCAGATGCGTTCCGAGCTGACGACGACGGCGGAACTGTCGCCGACCTTTGCCGCATCCACCCGAGTCGTGCAGGATCGGCGGCCGGCCATGGGCAGCCGATGGCGCCTGCATCCCGGATTGCGCGAGGTCATGGTCCTGGCCACCCTCTGGTTCGGGTACAGCGCGAGCCGCATGCTCGCGGACAACGACCTCGGCGTCGCTCGACAGCGGGCAACCGACGTCCTCGACATCGAGCGGATGCTGCACCTCAACCTCGAGGCATGGCTCAACTCGGCGCTCTCGGCAGTGCCGTCTATCGCCGTGCCGATGTCGTTCTGGTACGCCTCGCTGCACTATCTGGTCACTCCTGCCGTCCTGGCCTTCATCTTCTGGAAGCACCGGTCCGACTACCGCCGGGCCCGCAACGGGCTCGTGATCGGATCGGCCATCGGGCTCGCGGCCTACGTGCTGATCCCGACGGCTCCGCCGCGGCTGATGGGCGCCGGGTATGTCGACACGTTGGCCCAGTCCGCTGCGTACGGCTGGTGGTCGGGCCACGCCTCAGCCCCAGCGGGACTTGGCGGGCTCACGAACGAGCTCGCTGCGATGCCGTCGCTGCATGTCGGCTGGACAGTGTGGGTGGCGTGGGCCATGTGGCGGTACGTCGGCCGCACGGGACACGTCCTGTCCGTGCTCTACGTCGCGGGCACCACGCTCGTCGTCGTCGCGACCGGCAACCACTGGCTGCTCGACGCCATCATGGGTGCCGTGGTGGTCGCGATCGGCATCGTGGTCGCTTCGCGGTGGTCCGCAGGCTCCTCGCCAGCACCGGCCGAGTCGACACCCTCATGGTGACCTCGCTGCTCGGATTCGTGTTCGCACTGGCGGAGTCCGGCCTGGGACTCGGCGCCGTCCTGCCGGGGGAGGTGGCGATCTCGAGCCTTGCCGCGAACGTCGACGGTGCGCTCCCGCTGCTGCTCCTCGGCATCGCGGTCGCGCTCGGCGCCAGCGCGGGCGACCACCTCGGCTATGTCATCGGTCGGGTCAGCGGACCGCGGCTGCGAGGCTCCCGGCTGATCGCCCGGCTGGGCCTGGACCGCTGGGACAGGGCATCAGAGCTCATGCAGGCGCACGGATTCTGGGCGATCCTGGTCAGCCGCCTGCTGCCGTTCGTGCGTACGGTCATGCCGGCCGTGGCGGGCGCGGCTCACCTGCGATACCCGCGGTTCGCCTTCGCTTCGCTGCTGGGCGCCGCGGTGTGGTCCGGCGTATGGGTCGGCGCCGGAGCGGGCCTCGCCGCGAGCGGCCTGCTCGACAACAAGCCCCTCGTCGTGGCCGTGGTGGCCGGCGTCGCGATCATCGCCGTCGTGGTAAGGGTCCTCCGCAAGCGCCGCACGCCAGTCGTACCGGCTGATCCCGGAGGTCTCATCCTCCTCGGTGAGCCGGTGCCAGAACTGACCTGCGTCAGGTGAGCTGACGGGCTACAACTCCATGTCGTTCGCGCGCCGCACCACAACGACCCGCGCGCGCGACTAGGCTGGAGACATGGACCGGCGGATCTTCGGTATCGAGAACGAGTACGGCGTCACGTGCTCCTTCAAGGGCCAGCGCCGACTGTCACCTGACGAGGTCGCCCGTTACCTCTTTCGCCGCGTTGTCTCATGGGGGCGCAGCAGCAACGTCTTCCTCCGCAACGGGGCGCGTCTCTACCTCGACGTCGGGAGCCATCCCGAGTACGCGACACCCGAGTGTGACGACCTCGTCGACCTCGTGACGCACGACCGGGCAGGAGAGCGGATCCTCGAGGGCCTCCTGATCGACGCCCAGAAGCGGCTCGCCGACGACGGCGTCGAAGGCGACATCTATCTGTTCAAGAACAACACCGACTCGGCCGGCAACTCCTACGGCTGCCACGAGAACTACCTCGTCAGCCGCCAGGGGGAGTTCAGCCGCCTGGCGGACGTGCTGATCCCGTTCCTCGTGTCACGGCAGATCATCTGCGGTGCCGGCAAGATCCAGCAGACGCCCCGCGGCACGATCTTCTCGGTCAGCCAGCGCGCCGAGCACATCTGGGAAGGCGTCTCGAGCGCGACGACCCGCTCGCGGCCCATCATCAACACCCGCGACGAGCCGCACGCAGATGCTGAGCGCTTCCGTCGCCTGCACGTCATCGTCGGCGACTCCAACATGAGCGAGACGACGACCCTGCTCAAGGTCGCTACCACGGACCTGGTGCTCCGCATGATCGAGGGTGGCGTGTCGATGCGGGACATGACGCTCGACAACCCGATCCGGGCGATCCGCGAGATCGCGCACGACATGACCGGCCGCCGCAAGGTGCAGCTCGCCAACGGACGGGAGCTGTCGGCGCTCGAGATCCAGGCAGAATACTTCGGCAAGGCGGCGGAGTTCGTCGACAAGCACGGACTCCACACGCCCACCATCACCCGCGCCCTGGACCTCTGGGAGCGCACGCTCAAGGCCGTCGAGTCCGAGGACCTGTCGCTCGTCGAGCGCGAGGTCGACTGGGTCATCAAGTACAAGCTGCTCGATCGCTACCGCAGCGTGCACGGGCTGAGCTGGGGAGACCCGCGCATCGCGCAGCTCGATCTGGCCTATCACGACATCCGCCGCGACCGCGGCATCTTCTACCTCCTGGAGAACAAGGGCGCCGTCGCCCGCGTGACGAACGACCTCGACGTGTTCGCCGCCAAGTCCATACCGCCGCAGACCACGCGGGCCCGCCTGCGCGGTGACTTCATCAAGCGTGCACAGGAGCGGCGCCGCGACTTCACGGTGGACTGGGTGCATCTCAAGCTCAATGACCAGGCACAACGCACGGTGCTGTGCAAGGACCCCTTCCGGTCGCACGACGAACGAGTGCAGAGGCTGATCGACGGGATGTGACGACGAGCGGCTTGTCGTCTGTCGTTAGGATGATCGACGATCTGTTGTCCTCCTTCCGAAGGTCGTTCACGTGCGTCGAATTCTCCTGGCAACTGTTGCTGCCACCAGCCTCGTTCTCGCGGGATGCAGCGGTAGTAGCGACTCCGGCAGCGGAGGCCTCGACGACGTCAAGGTCAGCTCGGCCAAGAGCCCCAAGGTGACGGTCGACAAGGGCTTCAAGGTCAAGAAGACCGAGACCAAGGTGCTCAAGAAGGGCGGCGGCGAGAAGGTCGTGTCCGGTGACTCGATCAAGATCAGCCTCGCGGGCGTCAACGGCACCACCGCCAAGCAGTTCGACAGCACCTATGCGAGTGGCCAGCCCGTCACGCTGACCCTGACCGAGGGTTCGATGCTGCCCGGCTTCCTCAAGGGCCTGGTGGGCCAGAAGGTCGGCAGCCGCATCCTCGTCGCGATCCCGCCCAAGGACGGCTTCGGCGACCAGGGCCAGCCGGCCTACAACATCAAGAAGAACGACACGATGCTCTTCTTGTTCGACATCGTCTCGAAGATCCCCAACGAGGTCACGGGCACCAGCAAGAAGCTGCCGTCGGACCTGCCGAAGCTCAAGCTCGACGGCGACAAGCACCCGGCCGGCTTCACCAAGACCAAGACGATGGACAAGAAGAAGACCAAGGAGAGCGCAGACGTCGTGATCGAGGGCAAGGGCGCCCCGGTCAAGGCGGGTCAGGCCCTGACGGTCCAGTACGTCGGGCAGGTCTACCCCGACGGACCGGTCTTCGACGAGTCCTGGTCCAAGCAGCCTGCATCGTTCGAGATCGGCGGCGAGGGCCTGATCAAGTGCTGGAACGACATGCTCATCGACCAGAAGGTCGGCAGCCGCGTGGTCATCGTCTGCCCGCCCGACAAGGCGTACGGCGACAAGCCGCCGGCAGGCAGCCAGATCGGCAAGGGCGACACGCTGATCTTCGCGGTCGACTTGCTCGACGCTTCCTGACATCCTCCTGACATGGCCGAACGCAAGACCGAGAGGTTGATGAACCTCATCTTCGCGTTGCTGGTCAGTCGCCAGTACCTCACGAAGGACCAGATTCGCGAGTCGATCGCCGACTATCGCGACTCGACGCCACAGGCGTTCGACCGCAAGTTCGAGCGCGACAAGGAGGAGCTGCGCGAGCTGGGCATCACCGTCGAGATGGGCCAGAACGACAAGTACTTCAACGACGAGCCCGGATACCGGATTCGCCGTGACGAGGCGGAGCTGCCTGACCTCGAGCTGACCCGCGAAGAGGCCGCCGTCATCGGCCTCGCCACCCAGGTCTGGGAGCACGCCGGCCTGGCGAGTGAGTCGACGACGGCACTGGTCAAGCTCAAGGCGATCGGCGTCGATGTCGACACGAGCGTCCTGCGCATGGCCGAGCCCAAGCTGTCGACCGACGAGCCGTCGTTCGACAGCATGTGGGAGGCGGTGACGCGCCGCATCCCGGTGTCGTTCGTCTACGCCCGGCCCGGAAGCGAGCCGATGGAGCGGCACCTCCTGCCGTGGGGGATCATCTCGTGGCATGACCGCTGGTACGTCGGGGGATACGACCTCGATCGTGAGGAGGCACGCCTCTTCCGGCTCTCACGCGTCATCGGCGAGGTCGAGACGATCGGGGCACCCGGGTCGTACGAGGTGCCCGAAGGCATCGACATGAAGGACATCGCCCGCGACCTCTTCCCGCCGGCGTCCGACGTGGCCGCGGTCCTGCGCATCCGCGCGGGCCGTGGACAGTCGCTGCGCCGCCTCGCCGAGAAGGTCACCCCGTTGAGCGACGACCTCGACGAGGTCGAGATCCGCTATTCGTCCCGCTGGGAGCTCGCCTCCGAGGTCGCGTCCTACGGTCCCGACGTCGTCGTCGTGTCGCCTCCAGACGTACGTCAGACCGTCATCGAACGGCTCAAGGCCGCCGCCCAGGGCAGCCTGGGGGTCGGTTCGTGAGCAGGTCGCGGCAACAAGTCGTACGCATGCTCGCGCTGGTGCCGTACCTCCAGGGCAATGACGGCATACCGGTCAATGAGGTCGCCGCCGAGTTCGGTGTGACGCCCAAGGTCATCCGCGACGACCTGCGTCTGCTGATGTACACCGGCACGGGGGAGTACGCCGGAGAGCTCATCGACTTCGACCTCACCGCGCTCGAGGAGGACGGCGTCGTGCACATCCGTGACGCCGACTTCATGACCCGCCCGCTGCGAATCAGCGCCCGCGAGGGTGTTGCGCTGATCGTCGCCCTCCGCACGCTGCGGGCGTCGGCCAGCGGCTCGGAGCTCACGGTCATCGACAGCGCACTCGCCAAGCTCGAGAGCGCCGTCGGCGACACGGCCTCGCCGCCCGTCGACGTGTTGCTCGACGAGGTCGATGCCTCGATCCACACCTCGATCGTGCACGCCCTGGCCAATGGCAAGCGCCTCCAGCTGACCTACGCGACGGTGGCGCGCGACGAGCAGTCCGAACGCGCCGTCGACCCGCGGCGACTGTTCACCGAGCAGGGCAAGCTCTACCTCGAGGCGTGGTGCCTGAGGGCCCAGGACCTGCGGTTCTTCCGGCTCGACCGGGTCATCGACGCGCAGGTCACCGAGATCGACGCCGAGGACCACGACGTCCAGGAGCGCGACCTGTCCGACGGCATCTTCACGGTCGGCGAGGAGACCCCGTACGCGTTGGTCGACCTGCACCCGCGCGCCCACTGGCTGACCGAGTACTACCAGGTCGACCTGCTGGAACAGAACGCCGACGGGGTCTGGCGGGCCAAGCTCTACGGGGCGGACTGGGCGTGGCTGAGACGCCTCGTCCTCCGCAACGCAGGTTCGGTCACCGTTGTCGAACCAGACTTATTGCGTTCACAGGTAGTTGACGACGCTCGTGCAGCCTTGCACGCGTACGATGAGCAGTGAATCGTCCCCCTAGGAGTAGCCATGTTCCGCCAGATCGGCCCCACTGAGATTCTGATCATTCTGGGAGTCGTGCTGCTGCTTTTCGGCGGCAAGAAGCTCCCTGAGCTCGCACGCGGATCGGGCAAGGCTCTTCGCATCTTCAAGACCGAGGTCAAGGGTCTGCACGACGACGATGACGACGACACCAAGCCTGAGGCCATCACCGCTGCCGAGGCGGACAAGAAGCCCGAACAGGGCTGACGCTTGGCGCTTCGGCGCGGCAAGCCCCCCGCACCGGGCGGCACGATGCCGCTTATCGAACACCTGCGTGAACTTCGCAGCCGGTTGGTCCGTGGCGTTCTGGCGATCCTGATCGGCACAATCGTTGCCTGGATCTTCTACGAGCCGATCCTCGAGTTCCTCACGCAGCCCTACAACGACATCCAGCCGCTGCTCAAGGAGCGCGGCATCAAATCGGACATCGTCATCACGGGCATCGGTGGAGCGTTCAACTTCCAGCTCAAAATCTCGTTGGTCGTCGGGATCCTGATCTCCAGCCCTGTGTGGCTGTGGCAGATGTGGGCCTTTGTACTCCCGGCCATGCATCGCAACGAGAAGAAGTGGGCGGCCCTTCTGACGGCGACCGGCGCGCCGCTCTTCGTCGCAGGTGCCGCGTTGGCCTACATCATCATGCCGAAGGCGATGGACGTGCTCATCGGCTTCGTCCCCGAAGGCTTCGGCAACCTCGTGACAGGTGCTGAGTACTTCAACTTCATCATCCGCATGATGCTGGTCTTCGGTGTCGCCGCGGAGATTCCGCTCGTGGTGGTCCTGTTGAACCGCATCGGCGCTGTCAGCGCCGCCCAGCTCGCGCGAGCCAGGCCATGGACGCTCATCGGCATCTTCATCTTCGCCGCGGTCGCCACCCCGACCACTGACCCGCTGACGATGATCTTGCTCGCCGCCCCGATGACAGTGCTCTATCTCATCGCGGAAGTCATCGCCAAGCTGACGGATCGCAAGAAGTCCAAGGCCAAGCCTGATGAGCTCGCCGACGATCAGCTCTCCTCCCTGGACGACTAACCCCACGTGCACTCGCCGGTCGAGTAGCCAGCGAGCTCTGCGAGTCGGCGTATCGAGACCTCGCGAGACACAATTCTCGCGCGAACCACCGTCTACGCTTCTGGCATGCATTACGCGCTCGTCGTCAACCCGACCTCCGGCAAGCGCCGCGGGGAGGCGATCGCGGCGCAGGCCGCAGAACGCCTCGGCCACGCCGGGCACGTCACGACCCGGATCCAGGGCGAGGATGCCCCGACGGCGCGTGATCAGCTCAAGCAGGCGATCGATGGCGGTCTCGACGGGGTCATCGTCGTCGGGGGAGACGGGGCGCTCCACGGTGTCCTCGACCACGTCGCCGACTCTGACCTCGCTTTCGGGTTGATCCCGGCCGGCACGGGCAATGACACCGCCCGTTCACTCGGCATACCGGTCAAGGACGTCAATGCCGCGGTCGACCTGATCGTCGCGGGCCATGTGCGCACGGTTGACTTGGCCCATACCGGTGAGGCGTACGTCGCCACCGTGATCGCCTCGGGCTTCGACTCCAAGGTCAACGAACGCGCCAACGCGATGACCTGGCCGCGCGGCAACATGCGCTACAACATCGCGATCCTTGCCGAGCTGCGCAAGTTCGAGCCCCTGGCGTTCACCCTGACGCTCGACGGCCGGACGATCGAGCGCGAGGCGATGCTCGTCGCGGTGGGCAACGGGCCGTCGTTCGGCGGCGGCATCCGCATCTGCGAGGGCGCCTCGATGGACGACGGCCTCCTCGACGTCGTCGTGATCAACCCGGTCAGCAAGGGCAAGCTGATCCGGGTGTTCCCCAAGCTGTACAAGGGCACGCACATCACGATTCCCGAGTTCGAGCGCCATCTCGTGCGGGAAGTGACCCTCTCGTCACCTGGCATCGTGGCGTACGGGGACGGCGAGCGGCTGGGCCCGCTGCCCATGACGACGACCGTGGAGCCGGGCGCACTCCGGGTCTTCGCGCCGCCCGCGCCGTGACGGGTGGATCAGCCCGTCACGCGTAGTGTGGAGGTATGACCAGTCCGGCCGAGAAGTACGCCAATTCCCGCGCCGCCCGGGCCTATCCGCACCTGGCTGCGTTCCGTGGCCACTACGCGTTCGAGCTCGACGACTTCCAGGTCGAGGCGTGCAAGGTCGTCGAGGACGGCCACGGCGTGCTGGTGGCTGCGCCCACCGGCTCCGGCAAGACGCTGGTCGGGGAGTTCGCGGTGCATCTCGCCCTCGAGACGGGGCGCAAGTGCTTCTACACGACCCCGATCAAGGCGCTGTCCAACCAGAAGTACGCCGACCTGGTTGCCCGACACGGCGCCGAGAACGTCGGCTTGCTGACCGGCGACAACACCATCAACGGCGAGGCGCCGGTCGTCGTGATGACGACCGAGGTCCTGCGCAACATGCTCTACGCCGGCTCGCGCACGCTCGACACGCTCGGGTATGTCGTGATGGACGAGGTGCACTACCTCGCCGACCGCATGCGCGGCGCCGTGTGGGAGGAAGTCATCATTCACCTGCCGGAGTCGGTGTCGGTCATCTCGCTGTCGGCGACCGTCTCCAACGCCGAGGAGTTCGGCGACTGGCTGACGGAGGTCCGCGGCGACACCGTCACGATCGTCGAGGAGCGTCGCCCCGTTCCCTTGCACCAGCACGTGCTCGTGGGCCGCAAGATGTTCCCACTGTTCGAGTCGAGCGCGGATGACCAGGGCGTCGAGGTCAACCAGGCCCTGACGCGCATCGCCCGCGATGACTGGCAGTTCACCCGTATGCACAAGGGCCGGCCGGGCAAGGGCGGCAAGCGCCCCCGCAGCCGCCATCGGACCGCCAGCCGGGTCGAGGTCGTCGAGCGGCTCGACGCGGAGGGGCTCCTGCCGGCCATCTGCTTCATCTTCAGCCGCGTGGGGTGCGACGCCGCGGTCAAGCAGTGCCTCGACGCGCGGCTGACCCTGACGACACCCGAGGAACAGGCTGAGATCGCTGCAGTCGTCGACGCCACCTGCTCGCACCTGCCCGAGGATGACCTGCACGTCCTCGGCTTCTACGAGTTCCGCGACGCGCTCGTGAGGGGGATCGCCTCGCACCACGCCGGCATGCTGCCGACGTTCAAGGAGTGCGTCGAGGTGCTGTTCAGCGACGGCCTGGTCAAGATCATCTTCGCCACCGAGACGCTGGCCCTCGGCATCAACATGCCGGCCCGCTCGGTCGTCATCGAGAAGCTGTCGAAGTGGAACGGTGAGACCCACGCCAACATCACGCCGGGGGAGTACACCCAGCTCACCGGTCGGGCCGGCCGCCGCGGGATCGACATCGAGGGGCACGGCGTCGTGCTCTGGCAGCCAGGCCTCGACCCCAAGCAGGTCGCAGGTCTCGCCAGCACGCGTACATACCCGCTCAACTCGTCGTTCCAGCCGTCCTACAACATGGCGGTCAACCTCGTGGGCCAGGTCGGCCGCACGATCGCCCGCGAGCTGCTCGAACAGTCCTTCGCGCAGTTCCAGGCCGATCGCGCCGTCGTGGGACTGGCGAAGCAGATCCGCAAGGCCGACGAGGCACTCGAGGGCTATCGCGAACGGATCGAGTGCGACAAGGGCGACTTCATGGAGTACGCCGCCCTGCGCCGCGAGCTCAGCGACATCGAGGCGTCAGGGTCCAAGGCTCGCCGGGCCGCCGACCGCCAGGACGTCGTCGAGTCGCTCGTCAAGCTCAAGCCGGGTGACGTGATCAACGTGCCAGTCGGCCGTTGGGCCGGCATCGCCGTCGTGCTCGACCCCGGTCGTACGACCGACACCGACGGGCCGCGACCCATGGTGCTGACCGCCAACCGGCACGCCCGCCGGCTCGCGATGGTCGACTTCAACACCCCGGTGTCGCCCATCACGACGATGCGCATCCCAAAGTCGTTCAACGCCCGCAACCCTCAGTCCCGCCGCGACCTGGCCTCGCAGCTGCGCAACCGGGCAGAGGGCGTCGCCTGGCGGCAGGACAAGCCCTACCGCGAGAACGTCTCCCGTGAGGATCCGCGCATCACGTCGATCCGCGACAAGCTGCGCAACCACCCGTGCCACAGCTGCCCGGATCGCGAGTCGCACGCCCGATGGGCCGAGCGCTACTTCAAGCTCGAACGCGACACCGCCAACCAACGCGGCCGGATCGAGTCGCGCACGAACACCGTCGCCCGGCAGTTCGACCGGGTGTGCGAGGTGCTCGACGTGCTCGGCTACCTCGACGGGGACAAGGTGACGGACGACGGCAAGCGGCTGCAGCGCCTCTACAGCGAGCTCGACCTGCTCGTCAGCGAGTGCCTGCGCGGTGGCGTCTGGGACGGGCTCGAGGCGGCCGAGTTCGCCGCGGTGGTGAGCGGTCTGACGTTCGAGTCACGCAACGCCGACGACGCTCCGGCACCGCGCTTTCCGAGCGAGCCGGTGCGGCTGGTCGCTGACACGATGACCCAGCTGTGCACCGACCTGCAGCGCCTCGAGCGCGAGCACCGGCTGCGGTTTCTGCATCAGCCCGATTTCGGGTTCGCCCACGCGGTCTGGCAGTGGAGCATGGGGGCGTCGCTCGACGACGTCCTGGGTCAGATGGACCTGGCCGCGGGTGACTTCGTGCGCGCCATGAAGCAGCTGATCGACGTCGTTGCGCAGATCGCCGACGCCGCCGGCCCCGGTCCGCTGCGGGACACCGCGCGCGAGGCCCTCGACCTGCTGCGACGCGGCGTCGTGGCCTACACCAGCATCACCAGCTGACCCTCACGGGTGGTGTGATCTCGATACGATCGCTCGTTCCTCGCGATCACTCGATCAGCGAGTACTCGCTGATCGAGTGCCGCCTGGGGGTCCCCCCACGAGCTCTGCGAGTAGGGGGCGGAACGAGGCGGTGTATCGAGACCCCTCAATCAGCTGCCAGAGCTTTCAGGGCTCGGTCGGTGACGCCGCCGAGGCCCCAGGTCTCGCCGAAGGCGCGGAACGCGTCCTCCTGCACGGGCGCCGTGAGCACCTCGAAGTCGCAGGCGTCGCGCTTCACCGCCACGACCGTACGCGCGGCGGCGATGTAGTCGCCCGAGTCGAGCAGTGACTGGCGTACGCGCGGCTTGATCGACGACCAGCGGTCCTGTGCCGCCTCGAGGATGCCGTCGATGTCCCCGAACTCCTTGAGCAGCAGCGCGGCGGTCTTGTCACCGATGCCGGCGACACCCGGAAGGCCGTCCGACGCATCACCGCGCATGACGGCGAAGTCGACGTACTGCGATGCGTCGATGCCGTACTTGGCGTGGATCCACGCGTTGTCGACGACGTCGTGCTTCGACACCCCGCGGGCGACGTACAGGACGCGCACGCCTCGCTCGTCGTCGACGAGCTGGAACAGGTCACGGTCGCCCGTCACGATGTCGACCGGCCCGTCCCAGGTCGAGGCGAACGTGCCGATGATGTCGTCCGCCTCCGCGTCCGGAGCCCCGACAACGGGTATGCCCAGCAGTGCGAACGCCTCGGCGATCAGCGGGACCTGGGGGCCGAGCAGACCGCCGGTCGTGTCGGCCTCACCGCCCATGTCGTCGAGCCGCTGCGTCTTGTAGGTGGGCAGCAGGTCCACTCGCCACTGCGGGCGCCAGTCGTCGTCCCAGCACGCGACGATCGCCTCTGGCTTGTACTGCGTGGTCAGCGTGGAGGTGAAGTCGAGAATGCCGCGCAAGGCATTGACGACCGTGCCGTCGGGGGACTTGAGGGAGTCGGGAACGCCGAAGAACGCCCGGAAGTACAAACTCGCGCTGTCGAGGAGCAGCAGTCGACCGTGTGCCATGAGCCCGAGCCTAGTGTGGTGCGTCGCTCAGGAGGCGGTGCTGTCGCCCTCTTCGAGCTCGCGACGTTGCTGCTCGCTGAGCTCACGCTGGCGTTGCTCACGGTATTCCCGGCGTTGCTCCTCGGCACGTTCACGCAAGCCGCGCAGGAATGCCTCGTCGTCCTCCGGGTTGGCCGCAACCGCCCGGCCGGGACGTTCGTACTCCGGGAACGACGGATGGCCGTAGTTGCCCTTGTAGGGCATCGACGAGGTGGCATCCGTCAGAGGCCGACCCGCGACGAGCCAGGCGATCGAGCCGATCAGCGGGAAGAACAGCACGAGCAGGACCCAGACGATCTTGCTCAGGTTGCGGCACGCGTACTCGTCGGTCGAGATGACGTCGAGCAGACAGAAGATCCACAGACCCAGCACGACCATGCCCAGCACTCCGTCGAGCAGCAGCACAGCGATTCCCTCCCACATCCAGCAGTCGCCACATCATGACAGTCAAAAGGGGCCGAAAGGGGCAGAACACAGAGATCGGCGCCACCACCCCGCAGGGTGATGGCGCCGACTCACGGAGTGCTCAGCGTACGAGCTGGGGTCCCCGGCTGGGTGCCTTGGACCGGCTGTCCTTGCCCTTGAGGCTGCCGTCGGGGAACAGTCCCGTGTCCGACAGCGTCAGCACGCCCGTCGCGTGAGCCGCGGCATCGCCGAGCTCGTGCAGGGCAGTGGCGTTGAGGTTGGAGATGTCGTCGCACGCCGCGTGATAGCACGCGTCGTACGGCTCACCGGCCGTACCGCCGTAGACGGTTGCCTCCTCCGCCGTCTTGACGCCCTCGGCGCCACTGAACAGGCCACCGGCCGGGATGCCGGCCTCGATGAACGGACCGTAGTCGGAGCGTCCGTCGAAGTCCGTCGGCTCGGACGCCAAGTTCTTCGCGTCGAAGTAGTCGGTGAAGATGCCTTCGATCGCGTCCGAACCGGCAGGCCCGGCGTCACCACCGGCAGACCCGTCGCCGTCGTAGACGAACCGGACGTAGTTGGGGGAGCCCAACATGTCGAAGTTGAGGTTCGCGTAGATCTTTGACAGCTCGGCATCGGACAGCTCGGCCACGTAGTGCTCCGAGCCGAGCAGACCCGACTCCTCGGCGCCCCAGAAGGCGAAGCGCACAGGCCGCTCGAGATTCTTGTTCAGCTTGAGCGCGGACATCTGCTCGGCGATCTCGAGGATCGTCGCCGATCCTGACCCGTTGTCATTGATGCCCGGACCGACGGCAACGCTGTCGAGATGGGCGCCCACCACGACGACCTCGTCCTGGTTGGTGTTCCTGGCAGTCTTGGCCGGGAGGTCGGCGATGACGTTCTCGGTCTGGCGGTTGAGGTCGGTCTCGGTCTTGGTGGTCACCCGGGCGGTGACTCCGTCCTCAGCGAGCGCCGCACCGTCCTCGTACGAGACGCCGACGACGGGGATGCCCACCGGGTTGCCCAGCGTGCCGGTCAGCAGTTCGTCGCGTCCCGGCTGGCCCTCGTTGAACATGATGACGGCGTCGTATCCGGCCGCCGCAGCGTTGTTCGCCTTGGCCTCGAACGTGCACGTGCCGCGCTGGATCAGCGCGATCGCCGGCTCGGCGGGGGCCGCGGCGAAGTCAGAGGCCTCACAGCCCGAGTTGCTGCTGCTCGGCTCGGCACCCGGAGGGATCATGACGTCGTTCGTCGGGATGACCGGTCCCGTCACGTCGCCGGACCCCGAGTAGTCCATCGTGTGGGTCTCGACCTCGCGCTCGGTCGGAGTCAGCTGGGTCAGCGTCGCCGGCTCCAGCTCGCGGGTGAACGGGAACGTGAAGGTCTGCCGGGTCACGACGTAGCCGGCGTCCTCCAGCTTGTCGGCGACGTAGTCGGCAGACTCGGTGTGCCCAGGCAGTCCCGAGGCTCGGTTGCCGTCGTTGCGGTCGGCGATGCGTTGCAGCACCCTCAAGTGCTGCATGATGCCGCTGACGGTGACGCCCTGGGTGAGCTTGCTGGTGTCGACGGGTGCTGGCGTTGGGCTTTTGGCCATTGCCGGTCCGGCGACGAGAAGGCTGGCCGTCATGGTGACGGCAGCGATCGATGGCAGGATTCTGCGCATGTGTGATCCCCCGATCGTGAGTTGGTTTCCTCACCGTAGGTCGGGTCGCTGACGCTGTCACGTGTAGTTGCGGGCTGCACGGAGTAAGGCCAAGGGGACCGCAGGTATCGTCATCTCGTGAGCAGATGGCGCAAGGCACAGGAACTGGCCGCATCGCAGGGCATTGACGCCCTGCTCATCACGCCAGGGGCGGATCTTCGCTACCTGACCGGCTATGTCGCGCTCCCACTGGAACGGTTGACGTGCCTCGTGCTGGCGGCTGACGGTGAGCCGACCCTCGTCGTGCCGACGCTGGAAAAGCCCGCCGCCATCGCGTCGGGAGTCGACGTGCAGGTCGAGTCGTGGAACGAGACCGACGACCCGTACGCCCTGGTCGCCTCGCTCGTCGCCGACGCCGGCACGATCGGTGTCGACGACCACATGTGGGCGTCGCGCGTGTTCGCGTTCAAGGAAGCGTTCCCGCAGGCTCGACAGGTCCTCGGCGGCGACATCGTCCAGCAGCTGCGCATCCGCAAGGATGCCGATGAGGTCGACGCCCTGCGCGAAGCCGGCCTCGCGATCGACCGAGTGCATTCCCGTATGGGTGAATGGCTTCGCCCCGGCCGCACTGAGCGCGAGGTCGGTGCCGACATCGCTCGGGCGATCCTCGACGAAGGGCACGAGACGGTCGACTTCGTCATCGTCGGCTCCGGACCGAACGGCGCATCGCCGCACCACGAGCTCTCGGACCGGGTCATCGAGGAGGGCGACCCGGTGGTCGTCGACATCGGTGGCACCAACGCAGCCGGCTACTGCTCGGACTCGACGCGCAACTACCTCGCGGGTGGCAGCGTCCCGCCCGCGTACGCCGAGGCCTACGCCGTGCTCGAGGCCGCCCAGCAGGCTCAGCGCGATCATGCCCGACCCGGAGTGACCGCGGAGTCCGTCGACGCCGTCGGACGGGCGCTGATCGCCGATGCGGGCTTCGGTGAGCTGTTCATCCACCGCACGGGGCACGGCATCGGCCAGGAGACCCATGAGGAGCCCTACATCGTCGAGGGCAATGACGTGGTCCTCGAGGAGGGCATGGCGTTCTCGATCGAGCCGGGAATCTACTTCGAGGGGCAGTTCGGTGCTCGCATCGAGGACATCGCCGTCTGCACGGCCGACGGTCTCGAGGTGCTCAACAACACGCCCCGCGAGCTCGTCGTCCTGTGACACCGAGCTGGGTGGTTCCTCGTCGTGCGGGCGGCTCATCCGTGACCGAGCCCGCGGGGCGTCTGACACCCAGCGTGGATGGCCGGATCGCCTGGCTCGCCGCGATCGGGCTGGGGGTCCTGTCCTCACTGAACTTCGACCCGGTCAACCTGCCGTTCGCCATGGTGGTGGCGGTCGCCGGCCTGATCTGGCTCGCCCATGCCCTGCGGGACGCCCGCAAACGCACGGTCATGGTGACCGGCGCGCTCTACGGCTTGTCCTTCATGGGCCCGCTGATCTGGTGGATGCGGGCGGTCAGCGATGGCGCCTACGTCGGCCTCGTGCTGGCCGAGGCCCTGTTCTTCATCCCGATCATGCTGGCCCTGCGTGCCTCCGCCCGACTGCGGTGGTGGCCACTCTGGGGCGCAGCGGTGTGGGTGCTGGGCGAGTGGGCTCGCGGCCGATTCCCGTTCACCGGATTCCCTTGGGGACGGCTGGCGCACACGTCGATCGACACCCCATTCGAGGCGTATGCCCGGCTGGTCGCGATGCCCGGCACGAGTGCCGTGCTGTTCCTCGTCGCGAGCCTGCTCGTCGTGCTCGCGACGTCGGCCACCTGGCGGACCAGGGCCGTGGCGATCGCCGGTGTCCTGGGGTTGGCGGGGGTCGGCGCGGTCCTGCCGACCGGCATCGCCGGCGCTGACGGCACGCGCCAGGTCGCGCTCGTGCAAGGCAACGTGCCCGGGGTCTTCCTGACCTGGCCCCTCGGCGAGATCTTCAAGCTGCACGCCGCCGAGACCGACCGGCTTGCGGACAAGATCGAGGCCGGGGAAGTACCCAAGCCCGACATGGTCCTGTGGCCGGAGAACTCGACGGACACCGATCCGTACTTCGATGCGCCGGTCAAGCAACGCATCCAGGCCCTCTCCGCCCGCATCGGTGCTCCGATCCTCGTGGGAGGCATCTTCGACGGCCCGACGACCTCCACGGCATACAACGCCGGCGTCGTCTGGACGGCGGACGGCCCGGGGGAGCGCTACGTCAAGCTCAAGCCCGTCCCGTTCGGCGAGTACGTCCCCTGGCGCAAGCAGGCCGGGTTCTTCGTGAAGCGGCTCGCTCGCGACATCCCACGCGACATGCTCGCCGGCAAGGAGCCCGGCGCCCTGACGATCGGTGACACCAGGATCGGCGACACGATCTGCTACGACATCGCGTACGACAGCGTGACCCGTCGCGCTGTTGACGGCGGTGCCCAGATGATCGTCGTGCAGACCAGCAACGCGGCCTTCACGAACACGTCGCAGCCCGAGCAACAGTGGGACATCTCCCGGCTGCGCGCGATCGAGACCGGCCGCTGGGTCGTCGTCCCGTCGACGAACGGCATCAGCGGGGTCGTCGACCCCCACGGGCACAGCGTCGAACGCGCGCCCATGCATCAACCGGCGACGCTCAGCGCCAAGGTCACGCTGGCATCCGGCAAGACCCCGGCCCTGATCATCGGCGCGCCGCTGGAATACCTCCTGGTGGTCCTGGGTCTGGGAGCATGGTGGCTCGGCACTCGACAGAAGGACAGCTGACGGCATGACACGGACACTGGTTGTCATACCGACCTACAAGGAGGCCGACAACGTCGCCTGGATCGTTGAGCGGCTGCACCTCGCGCAACCTGGTGTCGACGTGCTGATCGCCGACGACGGCTCTCCGGACGGCACAGGCGACATCGCCGACCGGCTCGCGGAGACCGATCCCCGGGTCAACGTCCTGCATCGCAGCGGCAAGCAAGGTCTCGGTTCGGCATACCGTGCGGGCTTCGCCTGGGGGATCGAGCGGGGCTATGACGTGCTGGTCGAGATGGACGCTGACGGCTCGCATCGTCCCGAGGACCTCGGCAAGCTCCTCGAGGCAAGCGCCGCCGGGGCGGATCTCGTGCTGGGCTCGCGCTGGGTCCACGGCGGTGGCGTCGTCAACTGGCCGTGGCACCGACGGTTCATCTCCCGCGGCGGTACGTTCTACGCCCGCCTGATGCTCGGCATCCCGGTCAAGGACGCGACCGGGGGATTCCGTGCGTTCCGCCGACAGACCCTCGAACGGCTGCCGCTCGACGAGGTCGCCTCACAGGGCTACTGCTTCCAGATCGACATGGCGCGCCGCGTGCTCGGCGCCGGCATGACGATCGTCGAGGTGCCGATCACGTTCGTCGAGCGTGAGCGCGGCGAGTCCAAGATGAGCGGCGGCATCGTCCGCGAGGCCCTGTGGCGGGTCACCTTGTGGGGGTTTCAGCGACTCGTCTCCAAGCCGCGGCGGCTACGGTCCTCCACCCGCCTTTGAGACTGTCGCCAATTGAGCCGCCCCTACGCGGCGGTATGACGCGGGGCGTCCGCGCGCGGATCGCGGCATGGGCGGGCTGCTTCTAAGTTGCGTGTGGTGCGACTCGCCGGCATCACGAATCGTGAAACTAGTCCGATTCCGAGCTAACCGCGGCAAGTTGGCGCGGGTGCGAAGCGGTGGCACCTTCTAGGTTTCTGCGGCTACGGTTCGGGTTGAATTCCACGCTGTTCAGACCGTCAGGCGTTGTCCTGTGAGACGGCGGATGGCCGACACTTCTATCTACACCAGGCGATCCGCCGACCGCCGGCTCGCCGTCCTGAACTCCCAGCCGGGTGGGCAGAGCATCCTCGCGACGGCCATCCCAATCGAGAGTAGCGCGTGACTCGGCGGAGGCGGCCAAGAGAGGTTGCGTCAACGAAGCCGCACCGACCCAACCTCGGCACGATCGCACGGATTGAATGAATCGGCGAGGCCGTCGAATTCATGCAGAAGCCCGTTCATCGGCAGATCCGGATGCTCTTGCGGCGGAATGACGCACGAAGCGGAAGATGCGGCGGCGGCAGCTCCCCGGAATGCCTTTCGTAGTCAGCTGGTCATAGCGCCGGCGCTAGGCGTTATCTGACGTAGTTGACCGAGGTGTAGATGGTGTACGTGCGGTCGCCGGACCTGTTGTAGCCCGAGACGCGAACGGTGCGGGTGCCGAGACTGATGCTGGTTGGGAACTTCACCCACCGATACACAATGCCTCGGGTGTCGGCCGTGCCGGTGTAGGCCTTCACACCACCGAGCCAGACGGCATACTTTTGGCCCGACTTGAGGCCGGTAGCGACGATGTTGAACGTGTTGCCTCGCTTGACAGTCCTGGTGCTCAGCACGAGCCGGGCGTAGGGCGAGTTGATGAGCAGGGTGGTAGGCGACGTCTTGGTCTCGGTGTCGGGCCCAGGCGAGGTTGAGGTGATGGTGACCGTGATGCGGCGTCCTGCTTGCGCCTTGCCGAGCTTGAGGGTGGCGGCGGTGGCGCCGGTGATGGGGGTGCCGTTGGCGTACCACTTGTAGGTGAAGGTGGTGGGGGCTGCGCCAGCGGGGACTGTTGTGCCGGTGTGTGCGGTGAGGGTGTAGCCCTCGCGTCGGGTGCCGGTGATGGTTGGCGCCAGGCCAGCCATCGTGTCGTATCCCTGCCAGGTCGGGGTTGTGTAGCCCGCCTGGGAGGCTGGGTAATGCAGGACCAGCGGGCTGTCGTCATAGCTGTCGTCTGTGTCGAACGACTCGTAGGACCCAGCGGCTATTACGGCCGGAGGCGCACCCAAGAGTTTCACCGACCGCAGTCGCGAATTCCAATCAAACGCGAGGTCACCGATGGTGGAGACGCTGTTGCCGATCGTGACGTTGGTCAGCGCGTTGTAGGAGAAGGCGTTGTTGCCGATGGTGGTGACGCTGTTGGGGATGGTGACGTTAGTCAGCGCGTTGTGCATGAATGCGCCGTCATCGATGGTGGTGACGCTGTTGCCTATGGTGACGTTGGTCAGCGCGTTGAGGTAGAACGCGTGGTCGCCGATGGTGGTGACGCTGTTGCCGATCGTAACGTTGCTCAGTTTGTTGAAAATGAACGCGTTGTTGCCGATGGTGGTGACACTGTTGCCGAAGGTGACGTTGGTCAGTTTGTTCGATTGGAACGCGCCGTTGCCGATGGTGGTGACGCTGTCGGGGATGGTGATGTCTGTCAGCGCGTTTTGGGCGAACGCGTAGCTGCCGATGGTGGTGACGCTGTTGGGGATCGTGACGGTGGCCAGGGAGTTGTCACCAAACGCGTTGTTGCCGATCGTGGTGACGCTGTTGGGGATGGTGACGTTGGTCAGCGTGTTGTCGTCGAACACACCATCGCTGATGGTGGTGACGCTGTTGGGGATGGTGACGTCGGTCAGGTCGTTGTGGGCGAAGGCGTTGTTGCCGATGGTGGTGACGCTGTTGGGGATGGTGACGTTAGTCAGCGCGTTGTAGGAGAAGGCGTTGTTGCCGATGGTGGTGACGCTGTTGCCGATGGTGACGTCGGTCAGGTCGTTCCACACGAACGCGTTGTTGCCGATGATGGTGACGCTGTTGGGGATGGTGACGTTAGTCAGCGCGTTGTTGGAGAACGCGGAGGACCCGATGATGGTGACGCTGCTGCCGATGGTGACGTCGGTTATCGGGTTGTTGTAGAAGGCGTCGTCGTCGATGGTGGTGACGCTGTCGGGGATGGTGACGTTGGTCAGCGCGTTGCCGGCGAACGCGGAGTTGTCGATGGTGGTGACGCTGTTGGGGATGGTGACGTTGGTCAGGTCAGTGCTTGCGAACGCATGATCTCCGATCGTCTTGACCGCGTAGTCAGTGCCGCCGAGATTGACGGTGGCTGGGATGCTGACGACGGGCCCGCTAGTCGCGTCGTAGTCGGTCGCGGTTGCACCGGCGCCGATGTTCGTGTCGTCGGCGGTGTAGATGACCCCGTTGATGGTCCCGCTCACCGTTGCGGCGTGCGCGGGAGCGGCGACAAACACCAGTCCGGCCAGCATGGTCGCAACCGCCGTCACGTAGGCAGTGAATCGCGCGGTCGACGAATTGCGAGCAGCGACGTGCATGAGAGCCCCTCCGAGAGTCCGGCCCTGTCCGGCCGCACCACACGGTCTCACAAATATGGTGCTCGTACTCCCACTTCACGTGCTCGCGTAGGCGTCTGTGTCAGAACGCGGGCGCGAGGGCGACCGGGACGCGTACGAGCAGCACTCCTGGCTGCACCTCTGCGGTGATCTCCAGGCCTTCGCCGACGGGATCATCGTCGAGTTGCATCGGCATCGGACGACACCGAAAGCCTCTGCACCTTCGCGACGAGTGGTCTCAATCCGTACGCCGCCGACTGCAGAGGAAGGAACTGACGGCAACAGCGAAATTGGCAGAGAGCATGCATCGAGGCAACGGGCGGCGGGGGCGTCATTCTGGGCGAAATGACGCGGCGTCGTTTGGATAGGTTCAAGGATTCACCCGCAGACGACAAAGACCCCGGCCGAAGCCGGGGTCCTTCGATCGTGCCGGAGACGTGGGTCTCAGGCGCTCTTCTTGCTCGTGCTCTTCTTGGCAGCGCTCTTCTTGGCGGGCCGGTGGAGGTGAGGCGGTCCGATCTCCCCGCCACGGAGCAGCTCGAGCCGCTCGGTGAGGATCTCTTCGAGCTCGGCCTCGGACCTACGCTCAAGCAGCATGTCCCAGTGCGTGCGGATCGGCTTCTCAGCCTTGCCCTCCGGCTTGACGCCGTCGGCCAGCTGACCGATCTGCCCGGTCTTGGGGTCTTCCCACTCGAACGGGATCTCCGCCTCGTCCGCCATCGTCACCGTGAACGTGTGCCCGTCCGGGCATACGTACTCGACCTGCTGACGGGGAGCCATTTCCACGCCGCGCTCGTCCTCGAAGCTCTGTGTCCCGAGCCGAGCACCTCGCAATGCACGTTCAGCCATGTGCGTCCCCTCTCGTGATACTTACCTCTTACAACGTAAATGACGCACATGAGATTCCCCTAAACGCCTACGCGTACACGCGAGGGAGGTCACACGATCGTCGGAGCCTGATTTCCCGCCTCGACGATGCCCTGGCGAGCGTCGAGCTTCCACAGCAGTCCGCCGCCCACGACGAAGAAGATGATCAGCGCCAGGATGGCCGGCCGGTAGGAGTCGGTGAGCTGGTGCACGACGCCGAAGACCAGCGTGCCGAGCCAGCTCGTGCCGCGCTCGCAGGCCTGGTAGAGGCTGAAGTACTCGGCTTCGCGGCCGCGGGGGATGAGCTGGGAGAAGAACGCCCGCGAGAGGGCTTGAGTTCCACCCAGGACGAGCCCGATCGCGACGGCGAGCACCAGGAACGGGACGATCTGCTCCGAGGGCAGGAAAAAGCCGAAGCACACGACCAGGATCCACACCCCGAGGCCGTACAGGATCGTCCGATGGCTGCCGATCCTCGCCGCGACACGTCCGAACACCAAGGCGCCGACCACACCCACGAACTGCACGATCAGGATCGTCGCGATGAGGGTGCTGGTCTCGAAGCCCAGCTGCTTCTCGCCATAGACCGATGCCGAGTAGATCACGGTCTGGATGCCGTCGTTGTAGAACAGATAGGCCACGAGGAACAGCAGAGTCTGGGGGTAGTTGCGCAGCTCGCGCAGCGTCCGGAACAACTGGCCGAAGCTGCGCTGCATGAGCGTCGCGCCCTCGACAGGGACGACACCCCTGGGGGCGCGATCCTTGATGCCGCGGTAGGGGATCAGCGTGAAGTATGCCCACCAGATCGCGGCGGACAGCAGGCTGATGCGGACGGCCATCCCGGTCGAGAGCCCGAACGGCTTGACCGTGACGAGCGCGAGGTTGACCGCGAGCAGGAGCCCGCCGCCGAGGTAGCCCAGCGCCCACCCGCGCGACGAGATCCGGTCCCGCTCGTCTGGCTCCGCGATCTCGATCAGGATCGCGTCGTAGACGACGATCGACGAGGCGTAGAACAGGTTGGCCACGACCAACAGCCCGGCTCCGAGCTGCCAGTTGGTGCCGGTGACGAAGAACATCATGGCGGCCACGGCGGCACCGGACCACGCGAGACCGGCCATCAAGGTCTTCTTCGACTCGACGCGGTCGGCGATCGCTCCCACGATCGGCAGCACGAACGCGGAGATGACGGTCGCGAGCGTGACGACGTAGAACACCAGCGAGCCGGCTGAGACCGACAGGCCGAGGACGGACAGGTTCTCGACGCACTTGCGGTCATCGTCGCCGACGAAGCCGCAGGCCGCCCGCTCCGCCACGCTCGTGAGGTAGGGCGCGTAGAGCACGGTGCCGATCGTGGTGATGTACGCCGAGTTGGCCCAGTCGTAGAAGAACCACGCCCTCTGCTCCGGATTGGCCTTGACCTTGGGGCTTCTGGTCATGCGGGGTCCTTCCAGGTTCCTCGGGCGGTGAGTACGTCCTTGAGGACATCGGTGCGGTCGGTGATGATGCCGTCGACGCCGAGGTCGAGGAGCTCGTGCATCTCGTCGGGGTCGTCGATCGTCCACACGTGCACCTGCAGCCCGAGCTGGTGGGCGCGCCGAATCAGCCGGGGGGTGACGACCCGGATGCCGCGATAGGCGGCCGGAACCTGCACGCACACGAACGTGGGCTTCAGCAGGAAGCGGGGCAGGAGCTTGACCAACGCGACCTCGCGCCTGGAAGCCGACGTGGCAACCTGCGGCAGGATGCGACGGATGCGGGCAAGCCGGGTGTGGGAGAACGACGACAGGCAGGTGCGGTCGACCGCACCGCAGGCCACGACAATGGCGCAGGTCGCCTCGACGGCGTCGTCGGCCTTCACGTCGATGTTGAGGCGAGCGTCGGGGAACGCCTCGTAGAGCGCCTCGAGGCGGGCGAACGGCTCACGTTGGTCGAGTCGCTGCAGGTCGAGGGACTCGGCGGTGAGGCTGGCGACGGGGTCCGGGCTGCCGGTGAGGCGGTCGAGTGCCGCATCGTGGATCGCGTAGACCACGCCGTCTGACGACATCCGGACGTCGGTCTCGAGGTAGCGGTAGCCCAGCTCGTACGCATGCGCGAAGGCCGCGAGCGAGTTCTCGATGCCGACGTTCCCGCCGGTCCCTGACCCGCCACGATGCGCGAACGCCAGGGGAGGGGAGTCGAGGAATCCGGTCACGCGCTCAAACTAAGCCCTCCCGGGTCCACGCGGGTCGCTCCGCTCCAGCGCGTCGCCATCAACCGTGTCAGTCGAGGTAGGTCAGCTCCATGGTCGCGGCGCGCTGCGGGTCGGCGGTGATGTCGATCGTGGCGATCCGGCCGTCGGCGAACGTGGCCTCGAACACCGAGACCGGTTGCCCGTCCATGAGTGCGACGATCCCGACCGCACCGTTGACGAGCACGGGCCTGCTCTGACGGTCGACCTGCCGGAACGCGATGGCCCCGCTGGCCACCTGGTGTGCCCCGCGCACGAAGCTGGGGACACCAGTGCCAGTGTCCGCGCGCAGGACCACGTCCGGGTCCAGCACGGCGACGAGCGCGTCGAAGTCGCCGCCGCGCGCTGCCGCGAGGAAGGCGTCGATGATCTCGCGTTGCTGTCGCAGCGGCGGGCGCGGCTCAGGCTCCGCGCCCTGCACCCGACGGCGCGCCCTGCTGGCCAGCTGGCGCGTGGCGTCGGGCGTACGTCCGACCATCGCGGCGATGTCGTCGAACGGAACCGCGAACATGTCGTGCAGCACGAACGCCAGCCGTTCAGCGGGTGTGAGCTTCTCAAGCACCACGAGCATCGCGAGACCGACGGAGTCAGCCATCAGCGCTTCCTGCTCGGGATCGACGCGTTCATCGGCGCTCGACGGGTCGGTGGGACGAGCGTCGAGCGGCTGCTCGCCTCGCGTCCTGCGCGAGCGCAACATGTCGAGGCACACGCGGCCCACGACGGTCGTGAGCCAGCCGCCGAGGTTGTCGATCGCGTCCGCATCGGTGCGGCTCAGGCGCAGCCAGGACTCCTGGACGGCGTCGTCGGCCTCACTCAGTGAGCCGAGCATGCGGTAGGCCACGGCGCGCAGGTGCGCCCGGTTCTGCTCGAAACGCTCCGCCAGGAACTCGGTGTCTGACATCGGTCACATTCCCCTCTCGAGATTCGTCATAACCCTGACGGATCACACGCCAACGATGTGACACGAACTGAGGAGAATCATCATGCAGGCACGTATGGACAACCCGGCCATCGCGGTCCCCGGCGCCATGGAGGCGCTTCAGGCGCTGAGCAAGGCAGCGCAGAGGACGGGCATACCCGCGACGACGCTCGAGCTGGTCAACCTGCGCGCGAGCCAGATCAACGGCTGCAGCGTGTGCCTGCAGATGCACGCACGTGACCTCCGCAAGGCGGGGGAGAGCGACGAGAAGATCGACACCGTGGCTGGGTGGCGCGATGCGCCACACTTCGATCACGCCGAGCGCGCCGCGCTGGCACTCACCGAGGCGGTGACCCGCCTGAGCGACCAGTCCGACCCGGTGCCGGATGACGTGTACGCCGAAGCGGCCGCGCACTACGACGAGCAGCAGCTCGGCGGGCTCCTGCTGTCGATCTCGGCGATCAACGTGTGGAACCGCCTCAACGTCTCGACCCGACAGGTCGCCGGCGCCTGGTGAGAAATTTCGCTCCCTAAGGAGGCCGCCAGCGGCCGACTGGGAGCGAGCGAGGAACGAGCGAGCGAAGGGGGTCACGTGACGCCCCTTCGCTTCGCTCCCGCCTGCCCCCTGCTCGCAGAGCTCACGGGGGGACCCCCAGTTCCTCGGGCTAGGGGCCGGGGGTGGGGATCAGTACTAGATGTCGCGGAAGGTCTCGATCTGGGCGCCCAGGGCGTTGAGGCGCTCGGCGAGGTCCTCGTAGCCGCGGTTGATGACGTACACGCTGCGCAGCACCGATGTGCCCTTGGCCGCGAGCATCGCCAGCAGGATCACGACGGCGGGCCGCAGCGCCGGCGGGCACACGAGCTCGGTGCCACTCCAGTGCGTCGGGCCTTCGATCAGCACGCGGTGCGGGTCGAGCAGCTTGACCGAGGCACCGAGCTTGTTGAGCTCGGTGAGATAGATCGCGCGGTTCTCGTAGACCCAGTCGTGCAGCATCGTCTGGCCCTCCGCCGTCGCCGCGATGACCGCGAAGAACGGGAGGTTGTCGATGTTGAGCCCCGGGAACGGCATGGGGTGGATCTTGTCGATCGGCGCGTGCAGGGGCGACGGATGCGTCGTGATGTCGACGAGCCGGGTCTGCCCGTTCTCGGCGGGATACTCGTCGCCACGGTCGTACTGGAATCCCATCTCCTCGAGGAGCGCGAGCTCGATCTCCATGAACTCGATGGGTACGCGCCGCACCGTGATGCTCGACTTGGTGACGATCGCCGCCGCGATGAGGCTCATGGCCTCGATCGGGTCCTCACTGGGTGCGTACTCGACATCGCAGTTGATGACGGGCTTGCCGGTGACCCGGAGCGTCGTCGTGCCAATGCCCTCGATGCCAACGCCCAGCTTGACCAGGAAGAAGCACAGGTCCTGGACCATGTAGTTGGGACTGGCGTTGCGGATGACCGTGACGCCGTCATAGCGAGCGGCAGCCAGCAGCGCGTTCTCCGTGACGGTGTCGCCACGCTCGGTGAGCACGATCGGGCGCTCCGGGCCGACGCCCACGGCCGCGGTGGCGTGATAGCTGCCCTCGGTCGCAACGACCTTGAGCCCGAACGGGCGCAGTGCCGTCATGTGGGGCTCGACCGTGCGCGAGCCCAGGTCACAGCCACCGGCGTAGGGCAGCTCGAAGTCGTCGTAGCGGTGCATCAACGGGCCGAGGAACATGATGATGCTGCGCGTACGCCTGGCAGCCTCGGCGTCCATCGCGCCCAGGTTGAGGGTCGCCGGCACAATCAGCTCGAGGTCGTTCTGGTCGTTGAGCCAGGTGGCCTTGACGCCGATCGAGGTCAGCACCTCGAGCAGACGGTTGACCTCCTCGATGCGGGCGACCTTGCGCAGGACCGTGGTCCCGGCGTTGAGCAGCGAGGCGCACAGCAGGGCGACCCCGGCGTTCTTGCTGGACTTGACGTCGATCGAGCCCGACAGCGTCGTTCCACCGGCCACTCGCAGGTGACTGGGGCCGGACGTGCCGACCGTGACGAGCTCGGAGTCCAGGGCACTGCCGATACGGGCCAGCATGTCGAGCGTCAAGTTCTGCTGCCCCTTCTCGATGCGGTTCACCGCACTCTGGCTGGTCTTGAGCTCAGTGGCAAGTTCTGCCTGTGTCAGGCCACTGTGCTGCCGGGCGTCACGGATGAGTGCCCCGATGCGGGAAAGATAGTCGTCGCGAACGGTCATGTCTTTCACCATATCTCAGATATGAGATAACTCAATTCGATGGATTGTTCGGAGTGTCACTGGCGCGAGTCACACCTCAGTCGCGTCGCCCTGACCCAGTCTGCGTACGTCCTCGACGCCACCGAAGTTGGACACGTGGCCCCAGTAGATGCCGTATGCGAGGTCGGCAATCGTGCGGTCATGGATCGGGAACAGCGTCGCGGGGGAGACCCGTTGGACGAAGTCGACGGTCTCGCTGACCTTGCCCCACGGCGCACCGAGCGGCAGCGCCAGCACGTCGACACCCTCGGGCGCGTACTCGTACGTGTCGCCCGGATGGAACAGCGTCGGCTCACCGGCGGCGCCCAGCAGGACGCCGACGTTGGCGATGCGGGGGAGCTCGGGAACGATCACGGCGTGCTCGGCACCGACGCCGCGCAGCGTGATGCCCTTGATCCCGGTCTCGACCTCATCACCATGTTCAAGCCACGAGCCGAACTGCAGGACCGAGGCTGTCTCGGGATCACACAGCAGCGCTGCATCGGGATTGCGCTCGATCAACTTCGGGCCGCGGGTCTGGTCGATGTGGTCCGGATGCTGGTGGGTCACGACGATCGCGTCGAGACCTTCCAGCTCGAACGTCGCATCGAGGCTGAACGAGCCCGGGTCGATCAGGATGCGGGTGTCGGCGGCTTCGACGAGGACGGCGGCGTGACCGAATCGGGTGATCTGCATCGTCAGCCGAGGTACTTTTCCACGACGTCCGGCGAACGCTCGGCCGCATCGTCGGGCGACTCGCCGTACTGGCGCCTGGCGTTGCGCTGGCGCAGCAGGTCCCACGCCTGGTCGAGCTCGACCTCGAGCTTTCGCAGCCGTGCATGTTCCTCGGTCGGCGTGACCTCGTGCTTGGACAGCTGCTCCCGCAGTGCCTTCTCCTCGGCAACGAGTGCCGAGATGTGGTCGTGGATGCCCTGGTCTGTCGTCATGGCGCGAGTCTACGACTGACACCGGCGCCGCGTCAGTGACAAGATCACCCGCATGGAGTTCCGCAGCACCGTCGAGCTCGGCGGCAAGACAGCGACCGGCATCGAGGTCCCGGTGGACCTGGTGGAGACGCTCGGAGGCGGCAAGCGCCCGCCGGTGACCGTCACCGTCGGCGGGCACACCTACCGGACGACGGTCGCGCCGATGGGTGGCCGCTACATGATCCCGCTCAGCGCGGAGAACCGTGCGGCGTCTGGCCTGTCCGCCGGCGACGAGGTCGATGTCGAGATCACGCTCGACACCGCGCCCCGCGAGATGAAGGCGCCCGACGACCTCGCTGAGGCGCTCCGTTCGTCTCCCGAGGCAGAGGCCTTCTTCGAGTCACTCTCGTTCAGCCACAAGCGGAGCTACGTCGACTGGATCGTGAGCGCGAAGAAGGACGAGACGCGCCAACGCAGGGTCGCCTAAGCCGTCGAGCTGCTGCTCACCAAGCGCAAGCAGCGCTGACCACTCAGCGCTCGGCGAACGCCAGCTTCACGCCCAGCGCGACGAACTAACCACCGAGGCGCGATGGCGAGCTCGATCTCTCGATCTGCCGTTGGCGCTGCGGGAGGACCAGCAGCGCTGCAAGCAGCAGCGAACCACCGAGCGCGACGATGTTGAGCACCTGGTCTGCGGTGCTGAACTCGTCGAGATGAGGCAGGTGGTACGACAGGTGCAGGGTTCCGAACGTCAGCCACGTCCAGCCGGCCAGGGTCACCGCGATCGGCTGGAGGCTGACCGCAGCGATGATGCTGAGGACGAACAGCGCCGTGTAGGTGGCACCGACATCACGCACCAGGTGTTCGTTGTAGGGGCCGTCGACGCCGACCCAGACCCGGCCGAATCCAGGGAAGGAGTCGTAGAAGGAACGCGGACCGATCGAAGCCCACGGACCCGTGTAGGCACCGGTTGCGGCCAGGATCACGAGCATGGATCGCTGCAGGGATGTCGTCATACCCCTCAGACGACACCGTCGCCGCGGATGTGACAAGGGTCGACAGAGAAGTCAGGCCCTCATCGGCTCCAGCTGGGGCGCAGCCGACGCCAGCTTGCCCATGCGCCACAGCGAGTGCACCACGAACGCCGCCACAACCGACCCAGACGTGCCGAGGAACAGGTCGCCCAAGGTGTCCGTGTATGCGCCACGACGCTCGGACGACGTGCTGATGAAGGCGTAGTACTCCGCGATCTCCCAACCGATCGCCACGGTGGCGCCGAAGGCGAGGGCACGCTCGATCGTCGCCTGGAGTGTTGCCCTGCGGTGCAGCGTCAGCAGGATGAACCCGGCCGTCAGGAACCCGGTGTTCATGAAGTGGATCCAGTCGTCGAACCAGACGACGGTGTCGTACATGTTCATCCGGTTGCCGAGCGTGTCCGTGAAACAGGTGACGGTCACGAGCAGGTCGGCGACCCAGGGGAATGACGCCCGGTCGCGCCAGAAGACGTACCAGAGCGCGGGAACCGAGAAGGCGAGCAGGGGATAGGTGACCGCTCGAAGGCCCGCGGCCTTGCCCCGCATGTGACCGAGGTCCGGGAACAGCAGTGCGATCGCCAGGAGGACCAGCAGGCCTGCCTTGGCAGTCAGGTCCATGCTGCGCACGACAGGAGGTGCAACATGACGGGTCGCCAGCTGCGGGTCGCTCATGTGCAAAGGATAGTGCGCAATTCCTGCGACTTTGACGCATTTTGCACGCGTCGGCATCCCGACCGGTGTCGTGCGACACCGCTGCGCTGCCGATTCATCAGAAATCGAGAAGCGCCCCGTCCGAGCTCGCCACTAACGTGACTGCCATGGACATCACGATCGACACCACGGTTCTCCCGCACACCGACCCCGACGCATCTGTCGCGTTCTACCGCGATGCCCTCGGCTTCGAGGTTCGCCAGGACGTCGGACAGGGCACGATGCGCTGGATCACGGTCGGCCCTCCTGACCAGCCTGAGACGTCGCTCCTCCTGGCACCACCAGCCGCAGATCCAGGCATCACCGAGGACGAACGCCGCGTGATCTCCGAGATGATGGCGAAGGGCACGTATGGCTGGATTCTCCTGGCCACCAAGGACCTCAATGCCACGTTCGACCGCGTGCAGGCGACCGATGCGGAGGTCGTCCAGGAACCGACCGACCAGCCGTACGGCGTGCGCGACTGCGCCTTCCGCGACCCGGCGGGCAACCTGATCCGGATCAAGCAGCTCTGACCCGCGGTCGCGGTCTGATTGGATCGAGCCACACGACTTGGATGGAGACCCCATGAGCCCGGCCACGAGGACGGAGACCCCGTCGCGTGAACTGCACGCCGCCGACAGCCACGACCTGATTCGGGTGCATGGCGCGCGCGAGAACAACCTCAAGGACGTCAGCATCGAGATCCCGAAGCGCCGGCTGACGGTGTTCACCGGTGTCTCGGGCTCCGGCAAGAGCTCCTTGGTGTTCAGCACGATCGCTGCTGAGTCACAGCGGATGATCAACGAGACCTACAGCGCCTTCGTGCAGGGATTCATGGCAACGCTGGCCCGACCCGAGGTCGACCTGCTCGAGGGCCTGACGACCGCGATCATCGTCGACCAGGAGCGGCTGGGCGCCAATCCTCGCTCGACCGTCGGAACCGTGACGGACGCCAACGCCATGCTCCGGATCCTGTTCAGCAGGCTGGGCGATCCACACATCGGGCCACCCACGGCGTACTCATTCAACGTCCCGACCCGCACGGCGAGTGGTGTCATGAGCACCGACAAGGCCGGGCGCACCGAGAAGAGCGTCGTACGCAACGCGGTCTATCTCGGCGGCATGTGCCCCAGGTGTGAGGGCATGGGCGCGGTCAGCGACTTCGATCTGACCGCGATCTACGACGAGAGCAAGTCGCTCACCGAAGGTGCCCTCACGGTTCCCGGCTACAGCATGGACGGTTGGTACGGCCGCATCTTCAGCGGCGCGGGCTTCGACATGGACCTGCCGATCGCAAAGTTCACCAGGAAAGACCTCGACAAGCTGCTGTATGCCGAGCCGACCAAGATCAAGGTCGAAGGGATCAACCTCACGTACGAGGGCGTGATCCCCAAGATCCAGAAGTCGATGCTCTCCAAGGACGTCGAGGCGATGCAGCCGCACATTCGCGCCTTTGTCGAACGGGCAGTCACGTTCCAGACGTGTCCAGAATGTGGCGGGACGCGCCTCACCAAAGAGGTGCTGTCCTCGAAGATCAACGGCAAGAACATCGCCGAGCTCTGCACGATGCAAATCAGCGACCTTGCCGAGTGGGTGAGGACCGTGGACGAGCCATCCGTGGCTCCGCTGCTCGCCGGGCTGCAGCACCTGCTCGACTCCTTCGCCGAGATCGGGCTCGGCTATCTCTCGCTCGACCGGCCCTCCGGCACATTGTCCGGGGGAGAGGCGCAGCGCACCAAGATGATCCGCCACCTCGGATCGTCATTGACGGATGTCACGTATGTTTTCGACGAGCCGACGATCGGCCTGCACCCGCACGACATCGAACGCATGAATGCGCTCCTGTTGCAGCTCCGGGACAAGGGCAACACGGTGCTGGTCGTGGAGCACAAGCCCGAGACGATCGCGATCGCCGACCACGTCGTCGACCTGGGCCCAGGCGCGGGCACCCACGGTGGCACGGTCTGCTTCGAGGGCACCGTCGAAGGGCTGCAGGGGAGTGACACCACCACCGGCCGCCACCTCCATGACCGGGCGGCGATCAAGGAGTCGGTGCGCTCCGCGTCGGGTGCGCTCGAGGTCCGCGGTGCGTCGACGCACAACCTTAGGGATGTCGATGTCGACATCCCGCTCGGCGTGCTCTGCGTGCTCACGGGTGTCGCAGGTTCCGGCAAGAGCTCGCTCATCCAGGGGTCTGTCGCAGACCGTGACGGTGTCGTCGTGGTCGACCAGGGCGCGATCAAAGGCTCCCGCAGGAGCAACCCAGCGACCTACACCGGGCTGCTCGAACCGATCCGCAAGGCGTTCGCCAAGGCCAACGGCGTGAAGCCCGCGCTGTTCAGCTCGAACTCCGAGGGAGCCTGCCCCAGCTGCAACGGCGCCGGCGTCATCTACACCGAGCTGGGCGTCATGGCGACGGTGGAGTCGACCTGTGAGGAGTGCGAGGGGCGCCGGTTCCAGGCGTCGGTGCTGGAGTACACCTTCGGCGGCCGCAACATTGCCGAGGTGCTGGCGATGCCCGTGACCGAGGCCGTGGAGTTCTTCGACGAGGGCGATGCCAAGATTCCTGCCGCGTACAAGATCCTGGCCCGGCTCGCTGACGTCGGCCTCGGCTACATCAGCCTCGGTCAGCCGCTCACCACGCTGTCCGGTGGCGAACGCCAGCGGCTCAAGCTCGCCACCCACATGGGGGAGAAGGGCGACGTCTTGATCCTCGACGAGCCGACGAGCGGCCTGCACCTGGCAGACGTGGAGCAGCTCCTCGGACTGCTCGACCGGCTCGTCGACGCCGGCAAGTCGGTCATCGTGATCGAGCACCATCAGGCGGTCATGGCCCACGCCGACTGGATCATCGACCTGGGCCCGGGAGCCGGCCACGACGGCGGCACGATCGTCTTCGAGGGGACGCCCGCTGACCTCATCCGCTCGAGGTCCACCCTGACCGGCAAGCACCTGGCGGCGTACGTCGGAGGCTGAGTCAGGGCAAGCGTGGTCGGAGGCGCTCCACCGGTCGAAAATCCTCGTATCGTCTATGTATGGGCCGTCCAGTGACGAGGGCCGTGGGCATCGACGAGGTGCCTGCGGACGTCCGCTCGCTCAGCACCATGAGCGGACCGGACTACGTCGACATGTACGGCCTCGCATCCGCAAGCGAAGCGACGCCTGAGAGGTGGGCGCGGGTGATGTACGAGGAGATTCTTGGCGCCCGTGGACGATTCATCTTCGGCCGGGTTCTCCGCCTCGAGCTCGCACCACCCAAGGTCCCGGGAACCGTCGCCGGCTGGCGAGTCGCAGAGCAAGGTGAGGACTGGATCCGTCTTGAGGCCGAGGGGAAGCGGTTGATCGGCCAGATCATCGTGAGCACCGCGAACGGACTCCTGTCCGTGACGACGTTCATCAAGTACGTCAGCGGCCTCGGCTCGACGACCTGGACGATGTGGTCGATCGTGCATCGCCAGGCGATGCCGAAGCTGATGGATGATGCCGCAGACCGAGTCGAAGGCTGAGCAGGGCAGTCGTCGCCCGGCTGGGGGAGGCGACACTCGGCCCGATACTTTCGCTGTATGGAACTCGTGTCGCTCACCTCGCTGCTGGGGGTCGCGTTGCTCGAGCTGGGCATGGTGCTCATCCCCGGGCCCAACATGGTCTACCTGACGTCGCGGGCGATCTCGCAGGGGAGGCGCGCCGGGCTCGTGTCGCTTGCCGGGGTTGCGCTCGGATTCGTCGTCTATCTCGTCGCAGCGGCCGCTGGTCTGTCCGCCCTCTTCGTCGCCGTGCCTGAGGCGTACCACCTGGTGAAGGCCCTGGGTGCCGTCTACCTCGCGTGGATGGCCTGGCAGATCCTTCGCCCCGGTGGCTGGTCGCCATTCGAACCACGCGAACTGGCCCCACACTCGGCGACCCGTCTGTTTGGCATGGGCCTGCTGACGAACCTCCTTAATCCCAAGATCGCGCTGCTGTATGCCGCCTTGATCCCTCAGTTCGTCGATCCCGCACTGGGTGCGACGTGGTGGCAGTTCCTCCAGCTCGGAACCGCACAGATCGTGGTCGGTGTCACCGTCAACGGCCTTCTGGTTCTCACCGCCGCTGCGATCGCGGGCTATCTGGCCAGCCACGCCCGCGTGCTCCAGGCCCAGCGACTCGCATCTGGCACCCTGCTCGGATTCTTCGCTGCCAAGATGGCCGTCAGCCGGCCCAACTGACGCTAGAGGCCGCGAAGATCCTTGAGGATCTCAGCGACGACCTGCTCCGGGGCAACTTCCTGCAGGTCGTGGGGTCCTTCGACCGAGACCTGGCGAGACTGCGGGGAGAGCCCCAGCCAGTGGCGCTGGTTCTTCTCGCCACCGGGATCGGCCTGGGTGGCGCTGACCACGAGCACAGGGAAGTCGCCGATCGGCATCGTCAACGTGTCCAGCTCCTCGGAGTAGTCGACGTAGTCGACGAACTCAGGGTTGTCGTTCCACACGAATCCCTCGGCCTTCAGGTCCTTGGGGTCGTCGTGATAGCTGTCGATCGTCACCAAGGCCGCCACGCGATCTGGATGCCGGGCCGCGCAACCAATGTTCAGATTGCCTCCACCAGACTGGCCGACGAGCACGTACGGCGACGGCAGGTCGAGCTTCGCCACTGCCTCGTCCTGGACCGCGCACAGCTCGCGCATCGTTCGACGCTTCTTGGGAGGCGGGTCGCTCTGTCCGGTGCCGGGCCGGTCGTACGTGCAGACGGTCGTCTGAGCGATGAGCGGGTCGACGAATTCTGCAGGGTACGCATCCGTACCGCCAGAATCGGTGCCGGCCTCCAGCAGCACGCCCGGGCCGCCTTCGCCGTCACACCAGTAGTTGATGGACTCACCGGTGGACAGCGAGAATGTGCCGCTGCGTGGCTCAGCGGCTGACGGCGATGCTGAGGTTCGTCTTTTGTGGTCGGAATCGTCAGACGAGCCTTCTCCGCAAGCAGCGAGCAAAACCAGTGCTGCGACGAGCAAAAACGCGTTCTTGCGCATGTCGGATCCTCCTGCACTGACAGGCGGGACCCCAAGCCGTCGGTCAGGCCTATGATCGCACCGGAGTAGAAGGAGCACCAACGCTCAACAGTTGTCCGATAATGCACATTATGTCAACTAGGATGGATTCTGCCGGGAGAAGGGTCCCCCCTAGTCACGAGCCAGCTTCTGGACCGCACCCCATCTTTTCGCACAGCGCGACGCTGAGTCGGATGTTGGTCGTACGTTCCCGGCCATCTGCGACGTAGTGAACGGTGAAGTCCGATGCATAGGCGTCCTTCGCCTCCGGCTTGTAGAACTCGAGCGCGATCTCCTTGAACGGCGACTTGCCGCAACCATTTGCAACCGACTCACCGCCGCGGAAATCGGGCACCTCGGACAGTCGGCCGAACGCCGCTCCGGGGATGGCGTGGAGCGAAGGGCGCTCGAAGACCGAGAAACCCGACACCTCCAGGCCACCGCGTGCGTCACGCGGCTCGATGGCCGTGATCGTCGCCAGTCCCCCGTGCTCGATGCACAGGCTGCCGGCGTACGCGACGTAGAAGCGGTCTCCCCCACGTACAGCCGGAGCCATGGATATCGATCCCGACTCAGACCCCTGGGTGTCAGTCACCAGACGGGTTCCGCCACCGTGTCGAGCGAACAGGATCGCAGCGCATGCCAGGACGGCGACGGCGATGATCAGGGACAGTCGGCGCCGGGCCGTCAGCTTCTGCATTGAGACATCATGTCAGCCCGCCGTCCCCGTGGGAGATCGATTCGCCGGGCTTGGCACGGCTACGCTTCGGCGCACTCCGGCTTGGCGGAAGTGGCCTTGGCCGGGCCCAGCTGCAGACCGTTCGTCGGAAACACCTCGTCGTGCGTCGAGCTCCTTAGGACAGCTTGGGCGTCAACCGCCACGCACGTCTCGTTGTCGAACTGGAATTGCACGTGGACGGTCTGGCCCGGGTCCAGTCCCCCGGGAACGACGAACCCGCCCGCATCTGAGGCGTCACCGGCTCGACTTTCCTTCCCGGACAGGATCGGGAGCCACATCTGCGTACTCGCCACGTCCAGCTCGCCGGCGTCCGACGCGATGTGCACGGACTTCAGCGCCAGGGGCTCGTCGCCCCGGCCCTCGAATGTGGCCGACAGCGTCGCAGAGCCGTCGTCGTTCACGACCATCACGACGCCCGACACGGCGACGGGGCTTCCATGCGTGGTGGATGGCTGTGCGCTCGTGACCGAGGAAGCAACCGCAAGCGCCACCACATCCGAAACAGTTGCGGAATCACCACTCACTCCCGCGCTCGCTGGCCGGAGATGAACAACACTCCCAGCGTCCGGCTGCGTCTGTGCCGATGGTGCAGCGAGGAGCGCAAGCGAAGCCACACAGATGAGGGGTGCGCCTGCAACAAGCGTCCGCATTCGCGTCGACTCCGGCTTCATGAGCTCCCCCATACCTAGAAGTGTCCAGCACCGACCCATTCGTGACAACGTCGAAGACGGAATGTCACAAAACCAAAGCGTCCCGCGTGGCCGATCATTGGCCTCGCGTCACAGCTCGGCTAGCCTTGCCATCCCACGGACCGAGCAGCTCGACACTTCAGGGATGGGGACCCAGATGACGTCCAACCTCTACGCGGTGACCTTCGACGCGCACGATCCCGAGCGCCTGGCCCGCTTCTGGGCTGGGCTTCTGGGCTGGGACATGACGCCCGAAGACGATGGGTTCGAGCTCGTGCCGAACGATGGCACGGCGTACCGGGTCGACTTCTTCCCCAGCGAGGAGCCGAAGCGCGGCCAGAATCAGCTGCATTTCGATCTCACCAGCGCATCCCCCGAGCAGCAGCAGGAGACCGTGGCACGGGCGCTCGAGCTCGGGGCTCAGCACATCGACATCGGGCAGACCCCGGAGGACGGCCACGTCGTACTCGCAGACCCCGAGGGCAACGAGTTCTGCGTCATCGAGGCGGGCAACAACTTCCTGGCCGACACCGCATTCATCGGGGCGATCAACTGCGACGGTTCGCAAGAGGTCGGCTACTTCTGGAGCAAGGCGCTCGGCTGGCCACTGGTGTGGGACCAGGACGAGGAGACCGCCATCCAGTCACCGTCCGGCGGTTCGAAGATGTCCTGGGGCGGGCCACCAGTGGCGCCCAAGACCGGCAAGAACCGGATACATCTCGAGATCGCTCCCCCCGCCGGCAGCGATCTGCAGGCGGAGGTCGAACGTCTCATCTCGCTCGGGGCGAAGCGCATCGACATCGGTCAAGGCGACGCCAGCTGGGAAGTCATGGCCGACCCCGACGGCAATGAGTTCTGCGTGCTGACTCCCCGCTAGGCGCTGCCTTCGCTTGACTCCTGCGCCGCTCAGCGCCAGTCCCCGATCCTCTCCTCGTGCGGCGCCGGAGCCCCCGTACCCGTCTCGAGGTATGCCTTCAGGCTCACCAGGAACGTGGCCCACTTCGTGCTGCAGTGGTGCATGAACTCCACGGGCTCCCGCCATCCGCGGTGGGCAAACATGATGATCGTGTAGTCCCCCTCGGTGCGAAGGTCCCAGCTGACGTGGGTGCCGATCCACTCCTCCGGCCCGCCGACAACCTCCCAGAGCACACGCTCGGCCGGCTTGGCCTCCACGACGCTCATGTCGAACCCGGCTGGGTCCGGTGAGTCATCGAATCGGAAGCGGAACTGGACCACTCCCCCTGCGTCGGCGTCGCCGCGGACGTCTGAGGTCCACCAGGCCGTCAGCCTTTCGATCGTGGTCAGCGCTTCGTACACCGCTTCTTGCGATGTCGTGATTCCTACGCGATGCAGGATGTCCACCATGGTTCTCTCCTTCGTTGGGTACGACCGCGGTCGCGGTTCGTTGGTCAGTGCTGGGCTTCGCTCTGGGACTTGATGGCCTCGGCAATCTGCTTGATCCGGCGCAGACGCGCGTCCCACGTGTCGCTCACGGCGTGGAGCTGGGCCACGGCGCGGGCGAACTGCGCCTGGTCGATCTGGTAGCGCTTCTCACGGCCCGACTGGGTTGCGTGGACCAGGCCGACGCGGTCGAGCACCGCCAAATGCTTGGCGACGGCCTGCCGGGTCACCGGCAACCCCTCGCTCAGCGACGTGGCCGTGCCGGCACTGCTCGTCAGGAGCAGGTCCAGCATCTGGCGCCTCGTGGGGTCCCCGATCGCCGACCACAGGTCGTCGTCGATGGCGACCGTCATGGCGCCGAGACCAGCCGCTCGGCGTGTGCCTTGATGCGGCCGACGAAGTTGTCCCAACCCGCTCCGTGGTCGAGGTAGGTGTGCTCCAGCACGGCCGCCTCCCAGCCGCGCTCGCGGAAACCGGTCTCACTGAGTCGGAGCAGCGTTCCGGTGCCAGACGGGACGAGCTCGAAGGTCACCAGGTTCGAGTTGCCCTCAGCGGCGCTCTCCCCCGCCTCGTGCGTCCACCGGAAGCTGAACAACCGTGGCGGCTCGGCGACGACGACGGTCATCGGCACGACGTGCGATCTCGGGTTGTCCCCCTCGGCCCACACCAGCTCCCCCGTCGAACCAGACGTGGGTTGGACGTCCGTCTCGGCGTTCCACCACTCCCGGACATGCTCGGGCGTGGTGATCACCTCGAACACCACCTCCGGCGGTGCGTCGATGTGGATCTCGCGTTCGATGCTGGCGTACTCCATGAGTTCCTCCTGATATGCAACCATCGGTTGCGAAGACCGTAGCACCACCTCGCTGCCGTGCGCAACCATTGGTTGCGTCGCAAGAATTATCGCCTCTGATTGCAACCAAAAGCGTGGATTGAATCACGCGATTCTGGGAACAAGATGGAGCGCCCACGCGTCACACCAATCACACAGATGTGCGGAAAGGAGGTAGCTGGACATGGAAACGCCCACGCGACGTGACAACAACGATCTGACCTCCTGGAACCCTTTCCGGGAGCTCGATGAGATCCAGAGCCGCATGTCGCGACTGCTCGAGTCCACGTTCAAGAGCGGTGACCCGTCGGCCGGTGCGTGGACGCCACTGGTGGACATCGAGGAGACCGACGACGCGTTCGTCGTCGAGGCCGAGCTGCCCGAGGTCAAGCGCGAGGACATCAGTGTCGAGCTCAATGACAACGAGCTCTCCATCCACGGAGAGATCAAGGAGCGCGAGCGCACCGGCATCGTGCGGCAGACCCGCCGCACCGGGGAATTCGACTACCGCGTGACGCTTCCCGGTCAGGTTGATCCTGACAGCACCGAGGCCTCACTCAAGGACGGCGTCCTCAGGCTGACGCTCCACAAGAACGAAGGCCAGAGGCGCCGCCGCATCGAGATCACCGGCGGCTGACCGACCACTGGGGGGCTGACGCACCTCCGGGGCGTATCACCCGGAGGGCTCAGCCATCCCAGTCGACGATCGGAGAGGAGGTGTGACACATGTACTCGACGGATGACCCGCGCCAGATCGGGGTGCTGCTGCGCATCAGCCGGGCCCTGGACATCGTGGGAGACGTCAGCGTCTCCGTGGACGACCCGTCCGAACTGCTGGCGTGGGCCAACACGCTGCCGGAACCAACGGCGCTGGCATGGCGCGCTCTGGATTCCGAGAAGCGGTACGCCCAGGTCTCCGCTGCGCATCATCGCCGTCCGGTTCACGGCCTGATCACGGCGGTCCTGTGCTGTGAGGACCATCGAGCGTTCTGGGACGAGCTCCTCGAGGAGGACCTGGATCCTGGCACCGAGAAGTCCATCAGCATCGACGCGCTGTCCCAAGCCTGGGCCACGGCTGTTCCGCTCACGCCTTCGTCGCAATGAATCTGGTTGCCGTCGTAGGCGCCGCGCAATACTGCTGACATGAGCGGACGCACGGTCGCGGTGCTGGTTGCCTGTCTCGTGCTGGCCGCCTGCGGTGACGACCCATCCGGCGATGCCAAAGCCACCACCGCACCCACGACCACAACGGCGGCAACGCCGAGCGAGCCGGCAAGCCCGACGGCGGAGCCGGGTACCGAGATCGTCGTGGCCGGCAGCGCGTTCGGCCCGATGCTCTTCGACACTCGCAAGCAGGCGATCTACCTGTTCGACATCGAGACCACGGACGAGCCGAAGTGCTACGGCGACTGCGCTGAGGCGTGGCCGCCGGTGCTCACCGAAGGCGAGCCGGCGGCCGGTGACTCGGTGCATCAATCACTGCTCGGCACCACCAAGCGCACCGACGGCACGACCCAGGTGACGTACGGCGGCCACCCGCTCTACTTCTATGCGCACGAAGGCTCCGGCGAGGTGAAGTGCCACGACGTGTTCCTGAACGGTGGGAACTGGTACGTCGTGAAGCCGAACGGTGAGCGTGCCTGAAGGCGTACCGGCTCAGTCCTCGATGAGGTCGATCGCACCTTCCGGGCACGAGTCGGCGGCGTTGCGGGCGTCGTCAGCCCGGTCGGCCGGCACATCGATCACCTGGCCGCGGGGTGTCACGTAGCCGTCCTCGTCATACGTGAGCAGGCCTTCGGCGAGCGAGTAGCAACGCCCGTGACCCCTGCAGATGTTGACGTCGACCGTCAGCTTCATGACTGGACCTCCCACGTGAGCGGCAGGCTGAGCAGCGTCATCATGGCGCCGCCACCACGCTCCATCAGCGGATCGCCGGTTTGGATCTCGAACTCCGGGATGACCTTCAGCCATTCCTCGACGGCGACCTGCATGACCCGGCGGGCCAGATGCGCGCCGAGGCAACGGTGCGGTCCCCCGGCGAAGCCCAGGTGGTTGTTGGCCTTGCGGTCGACGACGAACTCGTCGGGGTTCTCATACACGCGTGGGTCCCGGTTTGCGCCGGACACCAGCCCGTAGACCATGTCGCCCTTGCTCAACGGGCAGCCGTGAAACTCGGTGTCCTGTGCCACCTTGCGGCCGTCCCCGAAGATGATCGTGTACATCCGCAGCGACTCCTCCACCGCGGTCGGGATGAGCTCAGGCTCGGCGATCAGCCGGCGACGGTCGTCGGGGTTCTCGGCGAGGTGGCGGAACAGGTAGCCGAGCTGTCCGCGCGTCGTGTCGAGCCCAGCGAGGACCAGGACGGTGAGGATGTCGAGGATCAGGGCATCGCCCAGTGGCTCGTCGTCGACCTCCGAGTTGACCAGGAGCGAGACGAAATCGTCGTCGCGGGGCTCGGTGTCCTTGCGACGCTCCTCCAGGACGTTCTCCCAGTAGCCACGGATGCCGCCCAGTGCGGCACCCATTGCCGCCTGCTGCTCGAGGTCGCCACCGAACCCGGCGAAGAAGTCCTCGACCCACGGGACGAACAGGTCGGCATCGGAGTTCGGCACGCCGATGATCGTCAGGAAGATCTCGGTCGGCAGCCGCATCGCGAAGTCAGCGACGAAGTCGCACTCCCCCTTCGGCGCAAGGTCCGCGACGAGGCGCTGGCCGATCTCGTGTGCCTGGGGGGTGATCCGGTTGACCGCGTTGGGCGCGAACCAGCGACTGATGAGCTGCCGGTACTTGGYGTGATCAGGCGGATCGATCTGCGTCGGGACGAACCGGTAGACCGGATCCGGTTCCCACGGGGTGATCGACTCACTCGAGAAGATCTCGGGGTGCTGGTACATCTCGCGGACCTCGTCGTACCGCGTGAAGACCCAGTAGCCCTGGGCGTGGGTGTTGAAGAACGCCGGGCTGGTCTCCCGCAGCTCGTTGGCTTTCTCCCAGTGCGCGCCGGCCTCCAAGGGCGCCGAGGCGTCCAGGTGGATGACAGGGCAGCCGGTGGGCACGCGCTGGGAGATCTCGGTCTGCTCTTCAGCCGGAGTGGTCATCGCGGTCTCACTTCCTCGTCTGCCGCGCGATGCGTGGCCGTGAGCTAGGTGAACCTGAATTCGGTTCGGTTACGGGAATTGAACTGTAACCCGGCTCACACGTGGCCGCAATAGCCTTTTCAGAACTGACGTTTCCGCAGGTGAATGGCGAGAATCTGTCAGGAAACGCGTTGAGCGATGAGACGCAGTACGTGCTCCTCGCTGACCCCAAGCGCCGCGCTGACGCGATCGATCCCGCGTTGATCGATGAGCTGCACGAGCGTGTCGCGGCGCACGGTCTTGACCATCTGATGCATCTGTCGCAAGGAGTCATGCACCGTCGCCAGCATCTCGAGCCGCTCCCCTGGGGGCAAGCCCTGCAGCCAGGAGTCGAGCCGTTCCCGGAGGGTGTCCATGTGTTCGATGAGCTGTTGGTCAGACAAGGGTGTGCCTCGTGGGTCGTGGTGACTGCGTGTCTGCAACCGAGTCAACCACAGCGCCCACACGTCCACACGTCGTGCTTCGCGCCTTCGGGATAGCGTCGTTGCATGACACCTCCCGGGTCCGATGCCGCCGAGTGGGACGCGATGTACGCCGAGCGCGACTCCGTGTGGAGCGGCGAGCCGAACACGCAGTTGGTCGCCGAGGTGAGCGCATTGACGCCCGGCACCGCGCTGGATGTCGGCTGTGGCGAGGGTGCCGACGCGGTGTGGCTCGCGCAGCAGGGCTGGCACGTGACGGCGGTCGACATCTCCGAGATCGCGCTCGATCGTGCCCGTGCCCACGCCGCGGCGGCAGGGGTGACGGTCTCGTTCGAGCGAGCCGATCTCGTCGCCGCTCCCCCGGCGCCCAGGTCGTACGACGTGGTGTCGGCCCAGTTCTTCCACCTCCCCGAGCCGCCGCGCACGCAGGCGTATCGGGGGCTCGGCGAAGCCGTCCGGCCCGGCGGCCACCTGCTGGTGGTCGGGCACTACCCGTCCGAGCACATTGGCAAGGACCACCCCGAACGGCTCTTCACGACCGACGAGATCGTCAGCCTGTTCGCCGACGACTGGCAGGTCGTCGTCTCCGAGGTCCGCGAACGTACCGCTGTGCATCATGGCGAGCTCAGGTCGCTGGCCGACGGCGTCGTGCTGCTGAGGCGTGCCGGTTAGGCTTGACGCACGACCTCAAGGAGTGATCCCGATGAGTGCCCGCGACCGCAAGAGGCATGAATACGGGGTGCGCCTCGAGGCCGAAGCGGCAGCGGTGGACGACGACGAACAGGGCGCGGCCGAGGCACGGGAGAAGCGGCTCTCCAATCAGGCGCAATGGGTCGAGCTCCAGGTCCAGCAGGCGATGCGCCGCGGCGATTTCGACAACCTTCCCGGCACCGGCAAGCCGATTCCTAACCTCGACGCGCCCCACGACCCCGACTGGTGGCTCAAGCGGCTCATCGAGCGGGAGCGCATCACGGGCGTCCTCCCTCCGGCGCTGGCCCTCCGCACCGAGGACGCGCGTATGGACGAGACGCTGGACCGCGAGACAATACCCGACGGCGTACGCCGCGTGGTCGAGGACTTCAACGCCCGGATCGTCGAGGCGCGACGTCAGCTCCAGGGCGGCCCTCCTGTCATCACTCCCCTGCGCGACGTCGATCGCGAGATCACCGGTTGGAGCGAACGCCGCGCTGCCCGGGTGGCTCAGCAGAAGGCGGTCATGGAGCAGATCCGCCGCGAGGAAGCCGCGTCGGCTCCCCCGTCCTGGTGGCGACGGCTGCTGGAGCGCCTTAGGCTACGGTTTCGCCGGCTCATCTGACGCCCCGTCGGTGGGGACGGGCACACTGGCCACATGGTCATGGCATCGCAGGTCTCAATGACGCGCGAGCTGCGACTCGAGTCCGCCGTCAATGTCTCCTTGACATTGAGCATGCTGCGCAAGGGCAAGGGTGACCCGACGACCAAGCACGACGGCAGCCACCTGTGGCGCACGAGCCGGATGCCCAGTGGCGCCGTCACGTACGTCCTGCGGCAACCCGAGCCGACGCTGGTCCGGGCAGAAGCCTGGGGCCCGGGTGCTGCTGAGCTGCTCGATGGCCTGCCCGGGCTGGTCGGCGCCGAGGACGATCCATCTGGATTCGAGCCGGACCACCCGATCCTGGCCGACGCATTTCGCAGACATCCCGGACTGCGCGTCCCCCGCACTGGGCGGATCCTCGAGGCGCTGATCGCGGCCGTGATCGAGCAGCGAGTCGTCGGCCTCGACGCGTTTGCCGCATGGCGCCGGCTCCACGTGCGATTCGGCGAGCCCGCGCCCGGGCCAGCACCTGCAGGCATGCGGGTGTTCCCGTCCGCCGAGCAGTGGGCGGCGATCCCGTCGTGGGAGTGGCATCGGGCCGGAGTCGACCCGCAGCGTGCCAGGACAGCCCAGGCCTGCGCCCGCCTCGGCGCCCAGGTCGAGCGCCTGGCGACGACTCACCGTGACGACCACGCTTCGGTCTATCGCGGCTTGCGCAGCATCCCGGGGGTCGGCGTGTGGACCGCGGCCGAGGTCGGCGGCCGCGCCCTCGGCGATGCCGACGCTGTCCCGTTCGGCGACTATCACGTCGCCAAGGACATCGGCTCCGCACTCATCGGCCGACCGCTCGACGATGCCGAGCTGGCCGAGCTGCTCGAGCCGTGGCGCCCGCACCGCTTCCGTGTCGTACGCCTGGTGCAGCTCAGCCCGCTCGCCACGCGTGAGCGACGCGGCGCTCGCATGCCCCGGGTCGACCATCGTCACATCTGACTTCGGAATGAATGCGCTCCGCACCCGGTTGCAAGGTGTCATGACGACGACTGTTCAGGCCCTGACCCGCAAGCAGATCGACGCCGACATCCGGGCGGCGCTCGCCGCGATCTACCGTGCGGCCTACGGCGACCCCAGCCTCCCCGAGAGCCAGCTCGACGCCGACAACTTCGTCAGGTCGACGATCAGGCGCCACTCGCGACGCGCCGGCTTCCGCATGGTCCTCGCAACAACGGACGGCGAGATCTCCGGATACGCCTACGGGTTCACCGGCAAGCACGGTCAGTTCTGGAGCGACTGGCTTTCCGGAACGGCCCCGGCGCACATCGTCGAGGACTGGGTCGGTGACCACTTCGAGCTGGTCGACATCGTGGTCGATCCGGCCCACCGGGGCCAAGGGATCGCCGGGCTGCTGCATGACCACCTCGTCGATGGCCTGCCGCAGGAAAAGGCGCTGCTGGCCACCACGCCGGACGAGGGTGCGGCGGCCCGCCTCTATGGAGGCCGCGGATGGCAGGTCCTCGTGCCGGAGATCGACGGTGCGAAGGCGCTGTACGGCCTGGACCTCGCCGCCCGCGCAGCTTGACTGTCCGCACCCGCCCCTACAGTGAAGCGGTGCCCCTGACGACCCGTGTTCCCGCGTGGTTGCGAGTGGCCGCAGCGTTGTTCGCCGTGGGCTGGGGCGCCAACCAGTTCGCGGCAATGCTGCTGGTCTACCGCGAAGAGGAAGGCGCCTCGAGCGAGGCGGTGACCGCATTGTTCGGGGCGTACGCCCTCGGCCTCATCCCGGCGCTGTTGATCGTCGCGCCGATCTCGGACCGCATCGGTCGCCGCAGGGTCATGCGTCCCGTGCTGGTGCTGTCGTTCGTCGCGACCGTAATCCTCCTCGTCGGTGGTGACAACATCGCGGTCCTCCTGCTCGGGCGACTCGTAGCAGGCATCGCCTCGGGCGCTGCGTTCGCGCCGGGCAGCGCGTGGGTCAAGGAGCTGTCCGCCGACGGCCCTCCTGGCACCGGGGCCCGGCGCGCCACGCTTGCCCTGTCGGCCGGGTTCGGATCAGGGCCCTTGGTCGCAGGCGTCTTCGGACAGTGGCTTCCCGGTCCGACCGTCCTGCCGTACGTGCCTCACCTCGTGCTGATGTTGGGCGTCATGTGGCTCGCCTGGCATGCTCCGGAACCGTTCGTGCCGAGGAGCAAGGACGAGCGTCGTCGCAGGTCGGAGGTGTGGCGTGCAGTGCGTTCTCGCCCGTTCCTGCTCGGCATCACGCTCACCGCACCGTGGGTGTTCGGTGCCGCAGCGACGAGCTTCGCGACGATTCCGACGTTCGCCGACATCGGGTTCGCGCCTGTCGCCGTGACCGGCGCGCTGACCGGCCTCACCCTGTGGACCGGCGTCGCAGTGCAACCGCTGGGCAAGCGGCTCCACGACCCCCGGCTCATCATCGGGTCCGGACTGGCGGCCGCCGCTGCGGGCCTCCTCACAGGCCTGCTCCTCGCTGCGTCCGGCGCCAGCTGGCTCGTCCTACCAGCGGCGATGCTGCTCGGAACGGCGTACGGACTGATCCTGGTCGGGGGGCTCACGACGGTCGAGGGCCTGGCCCACCCGGACGACCTCGGCACGCTCAACGCGGTGTTCTACAGCCTCACCTACGTGGGGTTCGCAGCACCGTTGCTCAGCACACTGGCGCTCAACGTGATGTCGCCCGAGCAGCTCATGCTGGTGGGCGTCCTGATGATCGCGATCACGGCGCCCCTGGTGTTGCTGTCGCAGCGTCGGGTGCCGGTCAGCGCCTGATGCTCAGGCAGCGACGACCGAGATGACGTTGCCCGAAGGGTCCGTGAACCACGCGATGTCGGGGCCGTTGCCCTTCATGACGCCCAGCTCGTCCTGCGGCATGCCTTCGTAGCGCTCGAACACCGCTCCACGGACCGTGAGCTCGCGAACTGCTGCACTCACATCGTCAACCGGAAGGTTGAGCACCGTGAAGCTCGCCGGTGTGTGCGCCGCACCCTTGGGATAGATGAAGACGTGGTGGTCGTCGCCGAGATCGAGGCTCAACGCGTCGCCAGGTGCGTCCTCGACCGGCAGCCCGACGACATCGCTGTAGAACGCCTTGGCGGCCGGGATGTCGGAGACGGAGAATCCGCTGAACGGTGTGCCGCACGTGACCATGATGAGACCTTTCGTAGTCGTCAGCTTGCAGAGACGATGGCGTCGGCGACCTCGGCAGGATCGCTCAGCGCGGCGAGGTGTCCGCCAGGCACCTTGACCGCTTCCAGGCCCAACCGCTCACGAGCCACACGCTGCTGGAACCCGAACGGAAAGAACCGGTCGTCCTGCGCCGCCAGCACCGTCGTGGGGATGTCCGGCCAGGCGTCGAGACCCCATGGCGCGACGAACACGGCCTCGCTCTGCTCACGCTCGTCGCCGAGAGCCGCGAGCACGTCGGCCGGTACGTCGTGCAGGAAGTACGTCTCGAGGTCGAAGTTCGCGTCAGGGTCGCGACCTTCACGGATGTCGTTGTTGCGCATTGCCTCGGACGAACCGGTGGCGTCCCACCACTCGCCCGACGTCTCCCCCGGCAGCGGGATCATGGCGTTGAGCAGCACGATTCGCGACGTCGGTAGCCGAGCGGCCGCCCAGGATGCGCTGAAGCCGCCCAATGACTGGCCCACCAGCACCACATCGTCCAGACCGGCGGCCGCGTCAACGACGATGTCGACGTAGTCGGGCAGACCCTTGGTGGCGTCATCGGCCGGAAGGTCGACGGCGATGCTGCTGTGGCCGCGTGCCTCGAGCTCACGGCGCACAGGCCCCCAGAAGGACGCCATTCCGCCTGCACCCGGGACCAACACATACGTCGGCGAGCTCATGCGCCGATCGTATGCCCCTCGCGATCTGCGGCTATTCGAACGGCGAGGGATCGCCCGCGCCGACGCGTACGACCTCGGCGAAGCCGTCGGAGAAGTCGATGACCGTGGTCGGCTCGGCGATGACGTCCGCGCCCGACTCGACGACCGCGTCGACCTGGCCGTCGAGGACCTCGGCGATCTCCCAGGCCGTCGTCATCGGCTCGACGCTGCCGGGCAGGATCAGCGTCGTCGAGAGCATGGGCTCACCGAGGGCGGTCAGCAGCGACGTGACGATCTTGCTGTCCGGAATGCGTACGCCGACCGTCTTCTTCTTCTGGTGCAGCAGCCGCCGGGGCACCTCGCGGGTCGCCGGCAGGATGAACGTGTAGGGACCCGGCGTCGCGGCCTTGACCGCTCTGAAGATCGCGTTGTCGACGTGCACGAACTGGCCCAACTGTGCGAAGTCCTTGCACATGAGCGTGAAGTGGTGCTTGTCGTCGAGCTGGCGGATCGTCCGGATGCGCTCGAGGGCGTCCTTGTTGCCGAGCTGGGCGCCGAGGGCGAAGCCTGAGTCGGTCGGGTAGGCGATGAGCCCCCCGTCCTGGATCACCGCTGCCGCCTGGTCGACGGATCGCTGCTGTGGGTTGTCGGGATGGATCTCGATGAAGCGCGCCATAAAGGGGAGCGTACGACGAAAGCCCCGGACATGACGAAGGGCCGCGCACCTGGTGCGCGGCCCTTCGCCTGAGTCAGCTGAAGATGCTGTAACCCCCGGGCCCGACAAGTGCTGCGACAACCAGCAGGATGATGCCCCACAAGATGTCGCCGCGGACCAGACGCAGGATTCCGTAGATCGCGATGATGACTGCGATGATCCACAAGATGAACGCCATGGGTGTTCTCCCTCTAATCAGTGGTGACGGTGGCCACCGCAGAGAGGACTACCCCCTCCGTACGACTTTCAATCACGTCTCATGTGACGTGCGTCACCTGAATGCGTTCCGTCATGCGGACAGTTCGCCACGTGCTGGGACGCCGCTCAGGGCCGACCTATTCTGGACGACGCAGCGTTCGACATCCTGGAAGAGGTGAGCAGCATGGCCCCCGCGGTTCTCACCCTTGCCGAACGGCGCCAGCAGCAGATCGCCCACGACGAGGAGCGCACCGCGCACCTTGCCTCACGCGAGTCACTCCTGGCCCCTCGACGTACGAACGAGGAGCTCAAGGCGATCGCCGAAGCCGCCGAGCAGCGCTTCGCCGAGTCCGATGCGGCCGAGGTTCTCGCCTGGGTCGCCGAGGAGTTCGGCTATCGCGCCGCCGTCGCGTGCTCGATGGCCGATGCCGTCCTCCCGCACGTCGTCGCCCAGCACCTCCCCTGGGTCGACACGCTGTTCCTCGAGACCGGCTATCACTTCGCCGAGACGATCGGCACGCGTGACGCGGTGGAGTCCTCGATGCAGCTCTCGATCGTCGACGTCAAGCCGCGACGCAGCGTCGCGGAGCAGGACGCCGAGTTCGGCGAGAAGCTCTACGAGCGCGACCCGGCGCTGTGCTGCCAGATGCGCAAGGTCGAGCCGCTGCACGACACGCTGCAGGGCTACGAGGTCTGGATCACCGGCGTACGCCGCGACGAGGCGCCGACCCGCGCCAACACCCCCTTCGTGACGTGGGACGACAAGAACGGGCTGGTCAAGGTCAACCCCTTGGCTGCCTGGTCGTTCGACGACCTCCTCGCGTACGCCGATGACAACGACGTCATCGTCAACCCGCTGGTCAACGACGGCTACCCGTCGATCGGCTGCGCGCCGTGCACCCGCCGCGTCGCCCCGGGCGAGGACCCCCGCGCGGGTCGCTGGGCCGGCCTCGACAAGACCGAGTGCGGCCTGCACGCCTGACCCTGCACGAGAACCGCACGACGACAAGGCACCGATGACCCTGACAGACGAACGCCGCCTCACCCAGCTCGAGTGGCTGGAGTCAGAGGCGATCCACATCATCCGTGAAGTGGCTGCGGAGTTCGAGCGGCCCGTGCTGCTGTTCTCGGGCGGCAAGGACTCGGTCGTGATGCTGCACCTGGCGGTCAAGGCGTTCTGGCCTGCCCCCGTGCCGTTCCCGGTCATGCACGTCGACACCGGGCACAACTTCCCCGAGGTGCTCGCGTTCCGCGACGCCACGGTCGAACGGCTCGGCATACGGCTCGAGGTCGCGAGCGTGCAGGACTACATCGACGACGGCCGGCTGCGTGAGCGCAGCGACGGCACCCGCAACCAGCTGCAGACCCAACCGTTGCTGGACGGCATCACGAACCACAAGTTCGACGCGGTGTTCGGCGGCGGCCGACGCGACGAGGAGAAGGCCCGCGCCAAGGAGCGCGTGTTCTCCCTGCGCGATGAGTTCGGCCAGTGGGATCCCCGCAACCAGCGACCTGAGCTGTGGAACCTCTACAACGGCAAGCACCGCCCCGGTGAGCACGTACGCGTGTTCCCGCTCAGCAACTGGACCGAGCTCGACGTCTGGCAGTACATCGGCGCCGAGAACATCCAGCTCCCCGAGCTCTACTACGCGCACCAGCGCGAGGTGTTCGAGCGTGACGGGATGCTGATCAGCGTCAGCGACGTATCGCAGCCCCGCGAGGGCGAGACCGTCGAGAAGCGCCAGGTGCGCTATCGCACCGTCGGTGACATGTCGTGCACCGGCGCCGTCGAGAGCGATGCCGTCACGGTCGAGGACGTCATCGTCGAGGTGGCCGCGACGCGACTCACCGAGCGAGGCGCGACCCGTGCCGACGATCGGGCATCCGAAGCCGCCATGGAGGACCGCAAGAAGGAAGGCTACTTCTGATGAGGACTCTCCTCCGCCTGGCGACCGCCGGCTCGGTCGACGACGGTAAGTCCACCCTCGTCGGGCGCCTTCTGTACGACTCGAAGTCCGTGCTCGCCGACCAGTTCGACGCCGTCGAGCGGGTCAGTCGCGACCGCGGGCTCGCATCGGCTGACCTCGCGCTGCTGACCGACGGGCTGCGCTCCGAGCGCGAGCAGGGCATCACGATCGACGTCGCCTACCGCTACTTCGCCACCGCCGAGCGGTCGTTCATCCTGGCCGACTGCCCTGGCCACGTGCAGTACACCCGCAACACCGTGACGGGTGCGAGCACCGCCGACGTCGTCGTGCTGCTGGTCGACGTACGCCACGGCATCCAGGAGCAGACCCGCCGCCACCTGGCCGTCGCCTCGCTGCTGCGTGTCCCCCACGTCATCGTCGTCGTCAACAAGATCGATCTCGTCGACTTCGACGAGGAGACCTACAACCGCGTGTCCGACGAGGTCCTCGAGTCGGCCCGCAGCCTCGGCCTCTACGACGTCGCCACGATCCCGGTCTCGGCACTCGACGGCGACAACGTCGTCGACCGCTCAGACCGTACGCCGTGGTACGACGGACCCAGCCTGCTCGCCTACCTCGAACAGCTCTCGCCGGTTGGCTCTCCCCACTCCGAGCCGCTGCGCTTCCCCGTCCAGCTCGTGATCCGGCCCCAGTCGGCGGCCGGCGAGGAGTTCCGCGACTACCGCGGCTACGCGGGACAGATCGCCTCTGGGCTGGTCCGCGTCGGCGACGCCGTCACGGTGCAGCCCAGCGGTCGTACGAGCACCGTCACCGGCATCGACTTCGCAGGCGAGGAGCTCGCCGAGGCGTTCGCGCCTCAGTCCGTGACCCTGCGACTCGCCGACGACATCGACATCTCCCGTGGCGACCTGCTCGTCACGTCGCGCAGCGTCCCTCCAGTCACCCAGGACATCGACGGGACGATCGCCTGGCTCGCCGAGGGTTCGCTGGTGCCAAGCACGAAGGTGCTGCTCAAGCACGGGACGCGCACGGTCCAGGCAATGGTCAAGGCCATCGGCGGCAAGCTCGACCTCGACAACGCGCGGCTGCTCCCGGCCGACTCGCTGGGACTCAACGACATCGGGCACGTCAAGCTCCGGCTCGCCGCTCCGATCCCCGCCGAGGAGTACATCCATGCGCGCGGCACCGGTGCGTTCCTGCTGATCGACGCCCAGGACGGCGGCACGCTCGCTGCCGGCATGGTCGGCGATGCGCTCCTCGACACCAAGGCGGCGATGGAAGCGATCGGCGACACTACCCTTCTCGTATGAGTTCGAGTGCGCACGGAAGCTTCCCGCTGACCCTGCGGGTGACCGGCCGCAAGGTGGTCGTCGTCGGCGGTGGACACGTCGCCACGCGTCGTACCCTCGCACTCCTCGACGCGGGTGCTCACGTCGTCGTGATCGCGCCCGTCGTCTCCGACTCGCTCGCCTCCTCGATCGACCGCGGCGAGGTCGAGTGGATCCAGCGGACGTACCAGTCCGGCGACCTCGACGGTGCGTGGCTGGTGCAGACCGCGACCGCCGATCCCGCCGTCGACGGACAGGTCGCCGATGACGCCGAGGCCGGCCAGATCTGGTGCCTCAAGGGCGGCGACCCCGATCATGCGACCGCCTGGTCTCCGGCTGTCGCGCGCGTCGACGATGTCACGGTCGCGATCAGTGGTGGGGGTGACGCAGGTCGGGCCGCAGCACTGCGCGACGGTGTGGCGGCCGCTCTGCAGTCTGGCGAGCTTCCGCTGCGCCACCGCACGCACCACCCCGACGGGTTCGTGGCTCTCGTCGGCGGCGGACCCGGCGACCCCGGCCTGCTCACGACCCGCGGCCGGCGGCTGCTCGCCGAGGCGGATGTCGTCGTCATCGACCGGCTTGCACCCCACGGCGTGCTCGCCGAGCTGCCGCCGGATGTCGAGGTCATCGACGTCGGCAAGAAGCCTGACCACCACCCCATCCCCCAGAATGAGATCAACGCGATCCTGGTCGACCGCGCCAAGCAGGGCAAGATCGTCGTCCGGCTCAAGGGCGGCGACCCGTACGTGTTCGGCCGCGGCGGCGAGGAGCTCATCGCCTGCCAGGAGGCTGGCATCCCGGTCGAGGTCGTGCCCGGTGTCACGAGTGCGATCTCGGTGGCCGCCGCCGCCGGCATACCTGTCACGCATCGCGGGGTGTCCCGCGGCTTCACGGTCGTCACGGGTCACGAGTCGCTGGCCGACCTGCCGCGCAACCGTGCCCACACCATCGTGATGCTGATGGGCGTCAAGCGCCTCGCCGAGACCGCCACCGAGCTCATTGCCGCAGGTCACGACCCCGAGACGCCGGCTGCCCTCGTCGAGAGCGGCTACAGCGAGGGGCAACGCGTCACCGTCGGGACGCTCGCGACGATTGCCGAACGCGCTGAGGCCGTCGGCGCCGAACCGCCGGCCATCACGATCCTCGGCGACGTCGTCACGCTGTCCCCCGCCTGGCCCCGCGCCTAGCCCCCGCTGAGAGTGACGACTTGCAGGTTTTCATCGGCGTGTCGCCTGCAAGTCGTCACTCCCACGGGTGCGCCGGCGATCAGTCGCGCTGGGCGTGCAGCCATGCGTTGAGGTGCTTCTCGCCCTGACGCATGACGATGTGGTGGCCGACGACGAACACAGGGCGCAGGATCCAGGCCGTCCAGCGCATCCAGCGACGGTCCGTTGCGACCCGCCAGTCGATGTCCATCTCCGAGCTGTCGGCGGTCAGCTCGAGGAACCTCACCTCGCCACTCCCCCGCAGATCACCTTCTGAGGTGAACGACAGGCGCTCCGGCCGGGACGACTGGAGGTTGGCGAGCCGGAACGTCACGGAATACCCCAGCCCGCTGGCAGCCCGGAGGTCGAGGTTGTCGCCGTCATACGCGGTGACCTGCACGGATGGCCACCACGGCAATGGATCCGACGTCTCGAGGAGCGCCTCGAGCACGTCCCACAGCGACTCGCGGTCGCGGTGGACCCGCCACCGCGAGACGAGCACGTAGTCCGAATTCATGCACTGTTCTCCGTGTCGCTACCGGGGCTCGAGTGACTCCCGGGATTGAATGGATCTGGCCCTACGCGGTATGAGTGCGTAGGGCCTTAACTCTGCCCTGACGACGCCGTCCGCCGGAGCCACCAGAGTCCCACGAGTGGCAGCACGAGCGGCACGAAGCCGTAGCCCTCGCCGAAGCCCGACCACACCGTCTGGTCCGGGAACAGCGAGTCGTCGACGAGCGACAGCACCCCGGTGACCAGCACGCCGACGAGCTCGATGCTGATCGTCACGAGCGCGAGGCCGCGCATGCTGCGGGCCAGGGCGATCGTGGCGACGACGTAGACCAGCCCGGCGAACGCCGACATCGAGTACGCGAACGGGGCATCGCCGGCCTTCGTCGCGAGCTGGAAGATCGAACGGGCCGATGCGGCGAGGGCGAACACCGCGTAGATCGCGACGAGGACCCGTCCGAAGCCGTGCGAGGTGTCAGACATACGCGTTCTTCCAGATGCCGAGCAGGCGCACGCACAGCACGGCGACCGTCAGCATCGCGACCACCACGACACCGGTCCCCCATCGGGACTTCTCGGCGATGCCCCACAGCACCGCAGCGGGCGGGATCACGACGATCGTCACGAGGTAGGACACGAACAGCACACCGTCGACGTCTCGATCGGTTGACCCGAGTGCGATCGAGCCTCCGACCAGCAAAGCGATCAGCAGGACCTCGAGCGCGGCAACGGCGTAGAACAGGGGGTTGCTGAACGGGAGCCGGCGCACCATGTGCCAGCCGGCGAAGCCGCCGACGAGCAGGGCAGCCAGGGCGACGACGTACGCCACGAGGTCGGTCACGCAATGCCTTTGTTCGGGGCCTCCTCGTGCGAGGTGGCGGTCAAGATCTCCGTGACCGAGTCTTCCACGAAGCGTCTCCACGTCGACAAGCGGCGGAGCATGAAGTGCCCTGCACCGGCCATCGGCGTCCAGGACGCGCTCGCAGCGACACCTCGGCTGCGCTCGACGTACGCCTCGCTGGAAGCCGGCGAGGTCCATCGGTCGGCCGTGCCGTGCAGGATGCGCAGGTGACGGCCGGCGATCGATCGGTTGGGCTCGGTCGCCGGCAGCCACGGAGCAAGCCCCACAACCCCCACCACGGCGGCGTCGTCAGCGGCACGGCATGCAGTCCGGCCACCCATCGAGTGGCCGACGAGCACGACCGGCACGCCGGGGTGCTCCGCCGTCAGCTGTTCGAGCGCCCAGCGCGCATCGCGTACGGGTGCAGGATCGCTCTGCGAGTTCCAGCCTCGCTGGCCGTATTGCAGCAGGTTCACGCTGAATCCGGCCTTCCGCGCGAACCGGCGCAGCGATCGCGCCATCAGCGCCATCCGCCACCAGCTTGCGTGCTTGTTCTCAACCGGCTCGACGCTGTGCTCCTGGCCGCCGTGCAGCAGCAGAACGATCGCGCGAGGCGAGTCCGGCGTGCTGAAGCGGTCAAGTCGTGGCCCTGCCATGGCATCGATGCTGGCATGCCGCCACAACTAGCGCACAGGGAAACGTCACCCAGCGATCCACTCGGCGGGCGTACGTCCGCTGCGTTCCAACAGGCGTACGAGCTCGCTGGCGCTCGCGTCGCCTGGCCTGGCGATCGGAAGCCCATCTCCGCGAACGACTCGCCGAGCAGCAGTGACAGTCCCTCGTGCGCCGCGCTCACCACATCGTCGTCGAACTCGACGCTGACGCTGACGGCCGCCCCAAGGTCCCAGGTATGGATGACTGCCTCAGCGACGAGCTCTGCATGCACGATGTCGACAGACGTCACCCCGCGGTACGGCATGGTGATCGTCGCCTCAGGGCGCTTCCGCAGGTTGGCGAGCAGATCGGCCGACGCGCTCCGCAGGTCACCCCCAACGTCCGACGACGCGCGATAGGTGGGCGAACCGTCGGACAGCGGCGGCTCGAGGTCGGCTGCGCAGGCACCGGTCACCAGCTGCCAGCCGATGACGTGCTCGAGCAGCCGGCGCACATCGAACTCGTCGCACGGAGTCTCGCGGGACAGGTCGTTCGGCTCGAGTCCTTCGACGATACGAAGGGTGGTCGTCAGGACAGTCTCGAGCAGGTCAAGGTTGCGCTGAGTCACGGCACGAACCTACCGACGCTGATCCCGGCCGCCGGAGCCGCCCGCGGCTAGCATGAAGCCTCAGGCATACCCGAAAATTTCCGGCCGATCGACCCATCCCCGAGCGAGGCGGCGCCGAATGACCCGTGGAAGGTTCTCAGGACGGGAGACACACGTGTCGGCACGCGCAGCAAGGCTGGGGTTCGCAGGCAGTGACCTGCCAGACCCCACCTCTGACCTTGGAGAGCTCCTGGGTCGGGTCGCCCGCGGGGACGAAGCCGCGTTCGCCGCGGTCTACGACGCGCTGGCGTCAGCCGTGCACGGGCTCGCCCGCCGGGTCATCCGAGACCCTGCGCGGGCCGAGGAGATCTCGCAGGAGGTCTTCATCCAGGTCTGGCAGACCGCGGTCCGGTTCGATCCGCAGCGCGGCAGCGCCAAGAGCTGGGTGCTGACCCTCGCGCATCGACGCGCCGTGGATGCCGTCCGCCACGACCAGGCGGCAGCCAACCGGGAGAACAAGTACGACTGGACCAGTGGCCCCGACTTCGACGAGGTCGAGGAAACCGTCACGATCAGCCTCGAGCACGAGCAGGTGCGTCGCTGCCTCGACGGTCTCACCGACCTCCAGCGCGAGGCCGTCAACCTGGCGTACTACCAGGGCTACACGTACGGCGAGGTCGCCGACGTTCTCGAAGCCAATCCGGCCACGATCAAGACCCGAATGCGCGACGGAATCGTCCGGCTGCGCGACTGCATGGGAGTCGAAGCATGACCGCCGACCTGCACTCCCTCCTGGCGCCGTACGCCCTCGACGCCATCGACGCCGAGGAGCGCGTGCGCTTTGAGGAGCACCTCGAGGACTGCACCACGTGTCAGGCCGAGCTCGCCGGCTTCCAGGCCACTGCGGCACGCCTCGGCGAGGCCGTCAGCCAGGCTCCGCCGACGGGCCTGCGCACACGACTCCTGGACGAGATCACCACGGTCCCGCAGGAGCGCCCCGTCGTCACGTCACTGGCGCAGCGCCGCGGCCTGCGGCGTACGCTCCCACGCCTCGCAGTCGCGGCGGCGTTCGTGATCGGCGCCGTCGGCGTCGGTGGGTATGTCGTCGAGCGTGATCGCGCTGCTGACGAGCACGCGCAGGTCGAGGCGATCACCCGAGTGCTCAGCGCAGAGGACGCGCAGTCGGTGGAGAAGTCCTTCCCGACCGGCGGCAACGTCCGCATGGTGATGTCGCCCTCAAAGGACACCGCGGTGATCTTCGCGAACCGGCTTCCCGACCCCGGCGCGGGGAAGGTCTACCAGGTCTGGCTCGTCGACAGCTCCGGCCCGATCGATCAGGGCACGTTCAAGCGCAGCGGCGACATGATCATGAAGGGCATCACGGCGGCCGACAGGGTCGCAGTCACCGTCGAGCCCGAGGGCGGGTCAAAGCAGCCCACGACGGCCCCCGTCGCCACGATCCCGATCTGACCGACATATTCGCGGGTCACACCCCTAGGATCGTCCCCGTGGACAACGTTCGGGGGGCTCTCGGCGACGCGCTGGCGGTCGTCATCAACGGCTTGCGGCTCGTGGTGCGCCATGCGCCCACGCTGCTGGTGATCTACCTGTTCGGCTCGACAGTCCGCAACGGCGTGCTGTGGGCTTCCGTCGAGGTCAGCGCGCACAACCCGACCGTGGCGGGCTTAATGCTGCCGCTGGCCCCCATGGCGACGCTGACGGCCATCATCTTGATGCTGCGAGTCGTGTCGACATCCCTCACGTCGGCGTCGTTCGGCGGCGAGGCGGGTCCTGAGCCGGCCACGACACCATGGCTCGGTCTCCTCGCGAGCACGCTGATCCCGTTCCTCACGGTGTATGCAGCCCAGGGATACCTCAAGGAGGACGTCCGGCTGTTCGTCAACGCGGCGTCGTACGACGAGATCTTCGGCAGCGCGGGAGCGTTCTACGGCGACTCCGCCGACACTGGCCGGGCGATCGTCGCCGACGGCGCGCTGATGGTCGGCATCGTGGCCGTGGCGCTCGTCCTTCGTTTCGCGATCGACAAGCTCGACCTTCCGTCGCGTCACACGACGTGGGGGTTGCTCGCCGCGTACGTCGAGGTGCTGTGGCTGTTCCTGATCGCGCGCCAGTTCACCAACTACCAGGACCGCGTCTGGACGTGGGTCACGGACCGGCGGTTCGTGGCGTGGATCGAGGACCGCTGGGCGACCCTGACGGACGCGGTAGGGCCGATCGGCGACCCGCTGCGATCGGTCGCGCACTGGCTGGGTGACGTCATCGGGGACGCCGATGGCATCGTGGTCATCCCGATCGCCTGGCTCACGGTCGGCGCCGTCGCGCTCGGCCGGCGCATCGACGTGCCTCGTCCGACGAGGCCGGCCTCTCCGCTCCTGCGGCCGGTKGCCCGCATCCCTGCCCCCGTGCGCCGGATCGGTGCCGAGGCCACCGCCGACCTGCGTGGGCGGTTTCGCGGCCTCGGTGACGGCCTGCGGCTCATCGTGATCGGGGGCCTGGTGCCGATGCTGCTGTTCTGCCTGGTGTTCATCGTCGCGAGCCAGTCCGGCGTTCTGGTGGGTGAGGCGTGGCGGCTCGTGGTCGGGCCACTCGACCGTGACACGGCCCTGGCCGTGTCGCCCTATCTCGACATCCTCGCCGACGCGGTCTACAGCCTGTTGCTGGTCGGTCTCCTCGGCGCCGCGATCGACCGGGTGGTCCGGCGACGCGACGAGCACCTCGCCGCCGAGGCGGCCACCTCAGCTGCGTGAGGCGGCTGCGTCGATCGGCAGCTCGGCATACGTCGGCGGGAACCACCACACCCGGACGGACTCCGGCTTGGCACCGGTCGGCGTGACGACGTAGGCCACTGACTCGTACGACCTGGGTCGTGGCGCCTCGCCCTCGGCCACCTTCGGAGCCTCCGTGCTGCCGATCGTTGGCTGCGGTCCGGGGGTCTCGTCCGGTACGCAGGTGTGGATCGGGGTCACTCCGAGCGACTCGAACTGACGGGATTCGGCATCGTAGCGTGTGCCCTTGGCGTCAACGATCGCGATCTTGCAGCCGTTCAGCACGACATCAGGATCGGCCTCGAACCTCAGGTCAACGCGCCAGACCATGGCACCCTCGGGCGCCGTCACGGGCTCAGGCTTCCCGAGATGGCCCTCGATCGCCGTGACCGGCTCCACCGACTCGAGGGAGATGTCTGCGGCGATGGGGTACTTCAGGTAGCCGTCGTCGTACTCGTCCTTGAAGTGGACGACCCCAGATGAGCCTGCCGCGGACTCGTCGTGCAGGCCTTTGCCCCACCAGTAGTCCTCGATGCGCGAGCTGCTCGCGAGCACGGCCGTGATCACGGCCACGGGGAGCAGGGCGAGCGCCTTGCGGTTGCTCCAGGAGGACCTCATGACATGCCTGCCACTGCCGGAGCCGGGATGTCGAGGGGTCCGCTGCGGTGCTTCCATGTCTTCGCCTCACGATCCGTGATGTCGAGGTCCACCACTGCCATGTCGTCGAACCGCGGATCGATGGCGGTGGGTGCAAGCGCGAGCCGCGCGCCGGCCAAGGTGGCCGGGTCTGCCTCGAGGATCGCCGTGCAGTGCGACGTGATGCCCACGGGTGGCCGAGGGCAGTTGATGGCACTCCGCGGACCGAACACACTGATGGCCGTGATCCTGGCATCGGAATCCCGCAGCTCACCGTAGGTGATGCTCGTCTCCGGGACAGCGGGGGTGAAGTCGAACGTGACCACGACAATGACGCCGGGTGAGACCAGTCGATCGCCCAGCTCAGGCTGAACCGAACGCGCACCGTCGACCTTGGTCACGGTGAGCTTTCCGGGTCGCATCGCGATCGACTCACCGATCGCGATGCGGTGCTCGAAGGGGCGTCCTGCCCGCTCGACAGACGGCAGGTGCTCGACCAGCACCTGCCCGAGCGAGAGCGCGGCAATGACCAGCGCACCTGTGCCGAGCTGAGCGCGGCGCGGGACCGGCCACCTCACGGCGCCGCCTTGGACAGTGCCACGGTGCCGACGGCGTCGATCGTCTCGTCGAACCAGTTCATCTGGTCGTCCAGCGAGCTCTGCCGCCAGGTGTGCGAGCGGGATGCCACCCTCAGCTCCGCTGGCAGCGGCGCGTCCTTGCCCTGCTCCCATACGTACGCGAGCTCGTATGTCAGCCCCGGAGTCAACGCCGACATCCTGGTGCCGTCGGCGAGCACGTAGACCGACGGCTTGGCCTTCTCACTCGGCACGATCTTGTCGCCACCCATGGCCGCGTACGTCCCGGCGAGGCCTTTCAACGCGACCGCCTCCTGGAGAATCGAGAGGTCAACGGATCGATCGACGTCGGTGCGGACCTTGACGATCACGATGAGGTAGCGGCCGCGCTCGGTCTTGCCGATGTCACCAAGGTCGCTCGTCCACCGTGCCCGCTCGACGGTCAACGTGAAGGGTGCGGCCTGGTGCGCGCGTCCGACCACCAGGGGCTCGGCGGCCTCGACCGGTGCGTCACGCAAACCACCGAAGAGACCTGAGACCAGCAGCACGGCGGCGCCTGCGATCAGGAGCATCTGACGGATGCTGCGCGCAGCCCACCAGGACGCCACATGGTGACGCCATCCCTCCCCCGACATGGTGATGATCGTAGGGCACGCGACTGCCTGTCCGTACGCGGATCCGACGATGACAGCGCTGGTGTCATAATGTGCGGCATGCCCGCGCCACTCATCCTGATCTCCGCCGCGATGGCGGTGCCGTCCGCGTTCTACCGGCCCCTCGTCGCCGAGTTCGAGCAACGCGGCTGGGAGGCCAAGGCGCTCTCGACTCGCGGCTTCGAGCGGGGTGAGCCGATCGCCTCGCGGTCTCACGACTGGAGCTACGCCGACGAGATCACGGCCATCGCCGACGAGGTCGCCAAGGCCCGCGCGGACCAGCCGGATCGCCCGGTGATCCTGCTGGGTCACAGCCTCGGCTCCCAGATCGGCGCCGGTCACGAGCTGCAGCATCCGGTCAGCGACGGTTTCGTGACGGTCGGGGCCTCGGTGCCGCACTTCCGGTCATACCCCCGCGGCGGGCTGCCGGTGCTGTTCATCGGGATGACCGTTCCGGTCGTCACGCGGGTGCGCGGCTACCTGCCCAAGCCGTTCTTCGGTGCGCCCGGCGCACGGACGTTGATGCGCGAGTGGGCGCGGTTCGTACGCACCGGCAAGCCACCGTTCGACGTACCTCACCGAATCACGACGCCGTCGCTCGTCGTGCAGCTGCAGGGCGACACGTACGCCGTCTCGAAGGCCAACAAGGCGTTCGTCGAGAAGTTCCTCGACCCCGAGCGCACCACGCGTTGGGTCTACACGAAGGACGCAGTCCCCGAGGGCGGCACGACCCACCACGTCATGTGGGTCAAGACCCCCGCCCCCGTCGTCGACCAGATCATCACCTGGTTCGCCACCCTGAGGTGACGGGGTCTCGATACACCGCCTCGTCCCTCGGCGGCACTCGACCAGCGGCCACTCGCTGATCGGAGTGAGCGCGAGGAACGAGCGCGGCCGGCTACTACTCCGCGAAGGCTTCGATCGGGGGGCAGGAGCAGGCCAGGTTGCGGTCGCCGTACGCCTGGTCGATCCGGCCGACGGGCGGCCAGTACTTGTCCTCGGTCGTGCCGGCCGGGAACGCGCCGACGCTGATCTCATACGCGTGCTTCCAGTCGAGCAGGTCGCGCATCGTGTGAGGCGCGTTCACGAGGGGGTTGTCCCCATCGGGGTACTCCCCCGCCGTCACGGCGTCGATCTCGGCACGGATCGCGAGCATCGCGTCGCAGAAGCGGTCGAGCTCGGCGAGGTCCTCGGACTCCGTGGGCTCGACCATCAGCGTGCCGGGCACCGGGAAGCTCATGGTCGGCGCGTGGAATCCGTAGTCGATGAGCCGCTTCGCGACATCGTCGATGCTGAGTCCTGACGCCTTCGTGAGCGGCCGGAGGTCGAGGATGCACTCGTGGGCCACCAGGTCGTTGTCACCCGTGTAGAGCACCGGAAACGCACCCTCGAGGCGCTTGGCGATGTAGTTGGCCGACAGCACCGCCACCGACGTCGCGTCGGTCAGCCCCTCGGCCCCCATCATCGCAATGTACGCGTACGGGATCGGCAGGATGCCGGCAGATCCGTAGGGGGCGGCGCTGATCGCTCCGATCCCCTCGCGCTTGCTCTCGATGGGGTGCAGCGGGTGGGTGGGGAGGAACGGGACGAGGTGCTCCGCCACCGCGACAGGGCCGACACCGGGCCCGCCGCCGCCGTGCGGGATGCAGAACGTCTTGTGCAGGTTGAGGTGCGAGACGTCGCCGCCGAACTTGCCGGGGGCGGCGTGACCGAGCAGCGCGTTGAGGTTGGCACCGTCGACGTAGACCTGGCCGCCGTGGCTGTGCACGATCTCGCAGAGCTCGGTGATGCCGTGCTCGTAGACGCCGTGCGTCGAGGGGTACGTCACCATGATCGCCGCGAGGTCCTCAGAATGCTCGTCGCACTGGGCTTGCAGGTCCACCAGGTCGATCTCGCCCTGATCGGTCGACTTCACGATGACGACGCGCATGCCGGCCATGACCGCCGACGCAGCGTTGGTGCCGTGGGCCGAGGCCGGGATCAGGCACACGTTGCGGTGGTGCTCGCCGCGGCTCAGGTGGTACGCCCGAATCGCCAGCAGGCCCGCGAACTCACCCTGCGAGCCGGCGTTGGGCTGGATCGACACGGCGGCGTATCCCGTGACCTCGGCGAGCCACGACTCGAGCGTCTCGACGAGCTCGATCATCCCGGCGGCGTCCTCCGCGGGCACGAACGGGTGCAGGTCGGCGAAGCCCGGCCAGCTGATCGGCTCCATCTCGGCCGTCGCGTTGAGCTTCATGGTGCACGAACCCAACGGGATCATGCCGCGGTCCAGCGCATAGTCGCGATCGCTCAGCTTGCGGAGGTAGCGCAGCATCTGCGTCTCGCTGTGGTGCTCGTGGAACACCGGGTGCGTCAGGATCTCGTCCGTACGCAGGAGCGACGGCGGCAGCGACTCCGGAGCCTCGGTGGCACCGTGAACGCCGAACGCGTTCCACACAGCGTCGATGTCGGCGCGGGTCGTCGTCTCGCTGGTCGTGATACCCACGTGGTCCGCGTCAACCAGTCGCAGGTGCACACCCGCTTCCCGGGCCTTGCCGACAATGCCGACGGCCGAGCCGGGGACCTCAGCGACGACAGTGTCGAAGAAACCGTTCTCGGCAACTGCCACGCCACCGTTCCGCAGTCCTGCGGCGAGCAGCCGGGCGGACTCGTTGACGCGGCTGGCGATCTTCCTCAGGCCGTCGGGCCCGTGGTAGACCGCGTACATCGACGCCGCAACCGCGAGCAGGACCTGCGCCGTGCAGATGTTGGACGTCGCCTTCTCGCGGCGGATGTGCTGCTCACGAGTCTGCAGGGCCAACCGGTACGCCGGACGGCCCGCGCTGTCGACGGACACGCCGACCAGACGGCCGGGCAGGTGCCGTTCCAGACCCTCACGCACGGCCATGAATCCCGCATGGGGTCCGCCGTAGAACATCGGGACTCCGAAGCGCTGGCTCGAGCCGACGACGACATCGGCGCCCAGCGAGCCCGGCGACGCAAGGAGCACGAGCGCCAGCGGGTCTGCGACCACGACCGCCAGTCCGCCCGACGCGTGTGCTGCGTCGATGGCCGGCTTGGGGTCGACGATCTGTCCGTCGGTGCGCGGGTAGGCGATGATCGTGCCGGCCGCCTCGATGTCAGGCACTCCAGCGGCGAGGTCGGCCTCGACGAGCTCGATCCCGAGCGCCTCTGCGCGGGTGTGCGTCACTGCGAGCGTCTGCGGGAGCAGGCCAGCGTCGACGATGATCGGCAGCGCGTCCTTGCCCTTGGTCGCGCGACGGATCAGCGTCATGGACTCGGCGACGGCGGTGCCCTCGTCGAGCAGCGACGAGTTTGCCGTCGTCAGCCCGGTCAGGTCGGCGATCACGGTCTGGAAGTTGATCAGCGCCTCGAGCCGGCCCTGCGAGATCTCCGGCTGGTAGGGCGTGTAGGCGGTGTACCAGGACGGGTCCTCCAGCACGTTGCGGCGGATCACCGCTGGCGTCACGGTCGGGTGATAGCCCAGCCCGATCATCGCGACGCCGGGGTTGTTGCGCTCGGCGAGGGCGCGCAGCGTTGCCAGGGCTTCTGGCTCGGTCTGGGCGGGCGGCAGGTTGAGGGCACCGGCACTGCGGATGCCTGAAGGAACTGCGGCGGCCATCAGGGCGTCGAGGGAGTCGTAGCCCACGCGTCGGACCATCGCGTCCTGGTCGGAGCTGCTGGGGCCGATGTGACGGTCGGCGAAATCATGTGACACGGGCGAACTCCAAGGGGTAGAGGCGTCGAAACTGCCCCTCCCCTTCTGTCACGCTCCCGTTGGGGCAGAGTGCTTCAGAATTGCCTCGGTCGCGTGGTCCTTGGTGCCTGAGAGGTTCCGGGGAGGAATTGCCCCTTCGGCGCCGCCTGGGCGAACTCTCCCACGCGCGGTCGACAGCACACTCAGTCTATCAAGGCAGAACGGCCGGACTCCCACATGGTGGAACTCCGGCGCGTTGGACCCCTCAGGACGACAGGCGGGCGCGACGACGTGCAGCGAGCTCGTCGTCGGCGAGGTTGATCTCGACGGCACGCTCGCTCGGGAGCTCGTGGAGCGAGCCCTCGATCTCCTTCCACACACCACCGATCGCGATGCCGAAAACACCTTGACCACCCTGCAGGAGATCGATGACCTCATCGGCGGAACGGCATTCGTAGACGCTGGCACCGTCGCTCATGAGCGTGACCTGGGTCAGGTCGTCGGTGCCGCGGACGCGCAGGTGGTCGATCGCGATGCGGATCTGCTGCAGCGAGACACCGGCGTCGAGCAGACGCTTGATGATCTTGAGCAGCAAGATGTCCTTGAACGAGTAGAGGCGCTGCGTGCCCGACCCGGTCGCGGAGCGTACGGTCGGCTCGACCAGCCCGGTGCGCGCCCAGTAGTCGAGCTGGCGATAGGTGATCCCGGCGGCGCTGCACGCCGTGGGACCGCGGAATCCCGCGTCCTCAGGGAGCGGGGAGACATCGTCGGTGAACAGCAGGCCCTGGTCGTTGGCCTCCGCCACGGCTTCCGTGGTGGCTGTGACGTCGTCGTCGCGTGACTCGATCATCCGAAATGCCTTCCAATGCTTGTATTGGGGAAGACTACCTCCACGAACTACATCCGTGTACGTTCGGTAGTTCTCTCAAGGTAAAGGTGAGACTTTGCCAAAGCAACGACCGAGCGCAAAACCGGGCGTGTCGCGAACCCTCAACCCTCAAGTAAGACTTGAGACTCACTCCTCCGGCGGAGGCTTCTCGAAGTCTTCAGGACTGATCTCGTCGAGGAACTCTCGGAACTTCTCGATCTCCTCATCCTCGTCCGTCGTCGCCATGATGCCGGCTTCGTCGAGCACGTCCTCGGCGCACAGGATCCGGGCGCCCGAGCGCAGTGCCAGCGCGATCGAGTCGGACGGACGTGCTTCGACCTCGGCGCCCGAGGCGAAGATCAGGGACGCGTAGAAGATGCCGTCGCGCACGTCGATGATCTGCACCTCGTTGAGCTCGTCACCGAGTGCGTCGATGATGCGTTGCATCAGCTCGTGCGTCAGCGGGCGGGCCGTCACGGTCCCCTGCTGGGCATACGCGATGGCCGAGGCCTCGACCGCGCCGATCCAGATCGGCAGGTAGCGCCCACCGTCGAGCTCCCTCAGGAGGACCAGCGGCTGATTGGTCGGCATCTCGACCCGCACTCCGACGACCTCCACCTCGCGCATCGGTCTAACCGCGCAATCGGCTTCTGACGAGGACGCTCTGCAGCCGCACGGAGAGCGCCGCCAGGGCCGACACGGCCTGCTCGCTGGCTTCCTTGTCGAGCTGGCGGGCCCTGGGCGTCACGACCTGCTCGAACAGCGCGACCTCCCGGTCCGCTGCCGTGCTGAAGATGCGCAGGTGCCGAGGCTCGATGCCGAGCTCGACGAACTCCCCCACCAGTGCGGCCACCTGGAGGGCTTCGCCGTCGTAGTACGTCTGGGTGGGCCGGCGCACGATCAGGCCGAACTCCTCGATCGCGGCGAGCGTGTCGGAGCCGATGCCGGCCGATTCGAGCAGCTCCTCGCGCGAGAGTCGCACGTGGCTCTTGGGCTCGGCGAACGTCTCAGCCGTCGGCAACCCGTCGGATGCCAGGCTCAGACGCGGCACCCGGGTCGTGCTGCCCACGTGGGTGTCCGGGACGACCCCGCGATCCATGTCGTCGAGCACCTGGCGGATGTGCCCGAGCGGCCAGAACTTGTCGCGCTGCTGGCGCAGGATGAACCGCAGCCGCTCGACGTCACCGAACGAGAATTTGCGATAGCCCGAGGACGTACGCTCCGGCTCCAGCAGCCCTTCGGACTCGAGGTAGCGGATCTTGGTGATCGTCAGGTCCGGGAACTCCGGCAGGAGCTCGTCGAGCACCTTGCCGATGCCGAGGCGGGAAAGCTCCGGCAGCGGCTCAGTCACGCTTGACCCTTCAGGGCTCCGGCGAAGTAGATCAGGCGATACTTGCCGATCTGCACCTCATCGCCGCCCGACAGCGTCACTTCGCTGTCGATGCGGTCACGGTTGACGTAGCTGCCGTTGAGGCTGCCGAGGTCGGCGATCGAGTAGCCCGCGCCACTGCGGGTGAACGTCGCGTGCCGACGCGAGACGCTGATGTCGTCGAGGAAGATGTCGCTGTCCGGATGCCGCCCCACGGTCACCACATCGCTGTCGAGCAGGAAGCGCGCGCCCGAGTCGGGTCCGCGCTGCACGAGCAGCATCGCGCTGCCGGCCGGAAGGTTCTCGACCGCCGAGACGTCGGACGCGGTCATCTCCTCGGTGTCGGCATCGAGCATCGGGATGTGCGTCGTGTCATCGCTCGGAGGCACCGGTCCGGCGGTTTCGTCGGGCTCGTGGTCCGGCGTTGACATCGGGTTCACTCCTGTAGGTCGCGGTCTTGAGTGCGGGTTGAGACTTCATCTCCAACTTAGCACCCCGGGTGTGCACGACACGCCGTGATCGGGCGGCCGTTCAGTCGGAGACGAGCGCCGAGTAGGCCTCTGCCTCGAGCAACGAGGCGGTGGGGTCCTCCTCGACCGTGCGCACCTTGATCAACCAGCCCTCGCCGTACGGGTCGGAGTTGATGACTTCAGGTCCGCCGTCGAGGGAATCGTTGCGGGACACGATCTCACCGGAGAGCGGGGAGAAGATGTCAGACACCGACTTGGTCGACTCGAGCTCGCCGATGACGGCTCCGGCCTCGACCCGGTCCCCCACGGCGGGCAGCTCGACGTAGACGATGTCGCCGAGCTGGTCCTGGGCGAAGTCGGTGATGCCGATCGTCGCGATGTCCTCGTCGAGGCGCACCCACTCGTGCTCTTCGCTGTAGTAGAGGTCCTCAGGGATCACCGCGTGCTCCTAGCCAGGTCAGGATGATGGACGAGCGTACTCAGGTGTCTTGACGTCGGCCAGCGCCGTGATCGTGACCTTGTCCTTCTGGTTCACGGTCGCCGTGCCGCCTCGCGTCGAGATGCCCTCGATGAGTCCGCCGGGAAAGCGTACCGCCCCCGCCAGCACCGAGGCGTCGCCTATCGCCTCGATCCGGTAAGGCCTTTTGATCTCGCGGCCGTCGACCCGGATCTCCTCGTCGTCGTCGAGGAAGTACGTCTGGGCGACGACGCGTGCGACACCGTTGATCACGATCGCCTCGGCACCGGCGTCCCGGAGCGTCTCGATGGCATCGAGGAGCGCCGATGCGTCGATGTTCTTGCTGGGATCGTCGATCACGACCTCGACACCGGGGCCGGTCGCGCCCGAGGTGCCGGCCAGGATCGCCAGCTGCTGCGCCCGCAGCTTGGCCTGCTTCTCGGCCTGCTCGGAGCGTTGCGTGCTGTTGAGCAGGCCGTCACGCGTGGCGGTCAGCTCGTCGATCTGCGTGCCGAGACGTTCGTTGGCGGCGTCGAGGGACTTGAGCAGCACGACCAGGTCGTCGCCGCGGACGTTGGAATAGTTTTCGGTGTCGTCACGACGCACCTGCACCACCATGGCGAACGCGAGACCGCCGATCAGGATGGCGACGATGACCTGCGAGAGCGTCGGTCGGCGGAAGGAACGTCGTGGCTCGTCAGGCATGGAAGATCCTCCGCCGGATCGCGGCGGCGTTGGCGAAGATGCGGATGCCGAGCACGACGACAACGCCGGTCGAGAGCTGCGAGCCCACGCCGAGCTGGTCGCCGAGGTAGACCATGAACGCGGCGATCAGGACGTTCGAGATGAACGACACCACGAAGACGCGATCGTTGAAGCGGCGCTCGCCGAGCGCACGCAGCGCTCCGATCACAGCGTCGAGGGCAGCGACGATCGCGATCGGAAGGTACGGCTGCAGATCGGTGGGCACGGTCGGCTTGAGGAGCAGTCCGGCCACGATGCCGATGGCAAGGCCTATGACCGGGATCATTCTTCCCCCTTGATGGCTGTCGCATGGCGGATCGTCATGCGCTTCTTCGGTACTGCGGGAACGGAGAGGTCAGACGATGGTGACATGCCGAACTGCACGGCAGCATCCTTTTGGCGTGACGCCCAGTAGTGCCCGGCCGGATTGTCCTCGAACCGCTGCATCAACGTGTCGCTCGCTCCGATGGCCACGACGGTGTAGGGCGGCGCGATGTCGGTGAAGTTGACGTTGATCGCACCGTTCGCATAGTGGATGCCGGTCGTGCTGCCGATGCGCTGTCCGTTGATCGCGACGGCCTCGGCGCCGGCATACCAGAGCCCGTTGACCAGGATCTGGAGGTCGTCGTCGCTGATGCTGCCGTCGGTGTTGCCGAGCGAGCTCGGGCTGGCCACGACGGTGATCCCCTGGCCGGTGGCCGGAATGTCCCCGGACTCGATGCGCAGGTTCTGGTAGTCGGGGTCGAAGCGGTCGGCAGAGGCCGACAGGTCGGCGACCTCCTGGCGCAGCCGCTCGGCGGTCGCCTCGCGAGTGGCCTGGAGCTCCTTGCGCGAAGCGACGTCGCTGATGAGCGTGTCACGCTCTCGCTGCGTCGCGGGTCGGTCGTTGCGGGTCTGCACCGCCGCCATCATGACGAGCAGCGCGAACGCCGCCAGGACGAGCCCCGTGAGCGGCGTGTTGAACTCCCGGGACTGGGCGTAGTCCCCGGCGCGTACGACGTAGTAGTCGTCGTCCAGCGCCGTGTCGGCGATCTGCTCGAGCAGGCCCTCGGCCCGCGTCGGCGCCTCCTGCTCGGTCATGTCAGCTCCGGACGACGGGCGCCGTCGTGGTCATGAGCCGGCGCACCTGGAAGGCATACAGGATGCCGCCCCACCAGTAGAGCGCCACGCCCCAGATCGTGAAGGCCCAGCCGAACACGTTGGCGAGGTCGGCGACCGTGCCGGTCGCGTCGCCCAGCAGCAGCAGCGGGAAGGCGTAGAGCAGGCTCGCGGTGGCCGCCTTGCCGAGGAAGTGGACCGGCAGTGAGCTGTAGCCGCGCGTGCGCAGGAAGGGCACGAGGCTGAACAGGAAGACGTCGCGCAGCGGCAGGATCACGGCGAGCCACCACGGGATGATGTCGCGATACCCGAGTCCGATCACGACGGCCAGGATGAAGAACCGGTCCGCCACGGGGTCGAGGATCGCGCCGATCTTGGAGGTCTGGTTGAGCCGGCGGGCCAGCTTGCCGTCGAGGTAGTCGGTGATGCCCGAGACCATCAGGACGGCCAGTGCCAGCTCGTCGTACTTGGGCCCGAGCACGAGCCACAGGAACACCGGGACGAGCAGCAGGCGTACGAAGCTCAACGCGTTGGGGATCGTGAGGATGCGCTCCTCCATCTCGATCCTCCTCATTGCGTCGTGGTTGTTTCCCCCGGAATGTCCACAGACAGACTAGGACATGCGTGCAGGTCATCTGCCCGCGGACACGGGCCTGGTGCCCACGGGTTGGGCACCGCCGTTGCGCGCGGGAACAGGACTGACAGACTGAAGGTTGAAACGCATACAACTACACACCGGGCACACGAGGTGCCCACGTCCCGAGGAGGATCGTGGCTGACTACACACTTCCGGATCTGCCGTACGACTACGGCGCACTGGATCCGCACATTTCGGGCAAGATCATGGAGCTTCATCACTCGAAGCACCATCAGAACTACGTCAACGGCCTGAACACCGCGCTCGAGAAGCTCGACGAGGCGCGCAGCACCGGGGCCCACGACACGATCAACCTGCTGGAGAAGAACCTCGCGTTCAACCTCGGCGGTCACATCAACCACTCGATCTTCTGGACCAACCTCTCCCCCGAGGGCGGCGACAAGCCCGACGGCGAGCTGGGTGCCGCGATCGACGACAACTTCGGCTCGTTCGACGCGTTCCGCGCGCAGTTCGAGGCGTCTGCGCTCGGCCTGCAGGGCTCCGGCTGGGCGATCCTGGCTTGGGACACGCTGGGCCAGCGGCTCATCAACGTGCAGCTGTTCGACCAGCAGAACAACATCCCGGCGACGCTGATCCCGATCATCCAGCTGGACATGTGGGAGCACGCGTTCTACCTCGACTACCTCAACGTCAAGGGCGACTACGTCAAGGCGTGGTGGAACATCGCCAACTGGGCCGACGCCCAGCGGCGCTTCAGCGCGGCAACCTCCGGCGGCCAGATCATCTTCTGACCGGCCACAGCCGACGGCGGGATCCCTGGAAGTTTCTAGGGGTCCCGCCGTTTGCCATGTTCGGCGAGGTCGCGCAGGCGGGCGTTGTAAGCCTCGAGCTGCTCGTCGCCCGTACGACTCTCGGAGCGGTCGAACCGCTTCGCCTCGCGGGCGTCCGACCGGAACCACTGCACGAGGATCGCGCCCATGACGAGAACCAGCGGGATCTCCCCCATCGCCCAGGCCATGCCGCCGCCGAGGTACTGGTCCGCGAGCAGATCCGTGCGGTAGGGCCGGTGGAGCTCTCGCCAGTAGTCGCCGGCGAACACCTCGTTGGAGGACATGACGGCGACCGCGAAGAACGCGTGGAACGGCAGGGTGACCAGCAGCATCCCGAACCGGACGAGCGGGGCGATCGCGCGCGGGGCGGGGTCGATACCGATCAGCACGTAGTAGAACAGGGTGCCGACCGCGAGGAAGTGCAGTTCCATGATCGAGTGGCCCCAATGGTTGCCCATGAGGGTCTCGAACGCACCGCTGAAGTAGAGGCCGTAGAGGCTGCCGACGAACAGCACCGGTCCGATCAGCGGGTGCGTGAAGAATCGCGAGAATCGCGAGTGCAGGAAGGCCAGCAACATGGTGCGCGGCGACACCTCGCCGGCCTGCCTCGGACCCGGCAACGTGCGCAGCGCCAGCGTCATGGGGGCGCCGAGCACCAGGAAGATCGGCGCGACCATCGACAGAAGCATGTGCGACGCCATGTGGGCGCTGAACAGCACGTGTGAGTAGACACCCAGGCCGCCGAACGTGGCCCACGCGATGATCACCATGCCGAGCAGCCACGAGATCGTACGCCCGACCGGCCACGCGTCGCCGCGCCGGCGCATCGCCCAGACTCCGCGCAGGTAGAGCGCCGTGCCGAGGCCGACGATCGCCAGCCCGATGCCGTTGCCGGACCAGCCCCACAAGAGGCGCAGGACGGTCGGCGCGGCCGGCATCGGCCCGCCCAGCAGCTCCTCGACCGGGGTGTTGAGGACATGCTCGCCGACCGGGGTGGGGGTGCGCGAGAGGGCGACCGCAAGGCCGACCGTCGCACTCATGATGAAGAGCTCGGTGAGTGCCAGGCGCAGGAATCCCGACCCCTGGCGGGCGATGCGACGGCGTTGCAGATGGCCGAGCACGCCGAGGCCGGCCAATGCGACGACCTTGAGCACGACGAGCCGACCGTACGCCGAGCCGAACAGCTCGCCGAACGAGCCGAGCCGGACCGAGGCGTTGATCGAGCCGGAGGTGCCGATGATGACGAACGCCCACAACGCGAGCGTCGAGAAGCGGGCGATGGCGGCTTCGAGGCGCTTGCTGCCACGCAGTGCGACCCAACCCAGGGCAGCGAGTCCGCCGACCCACAGCGTCACACCGACGAGGTGCAGGAGCAGGCTGGTCGTGGCCAGGTCGTGCGACCCCGACGAGGCGGTGTGGCCGGTCAGCGCGATCGGCGCCATCGCGGCCAGGGCGACACCGAGGATCGCCGCCAGCGGCTTGGTGCCGAGTGTCCATCGGGCGGCAATGGCCACCAGCCCGGCGGCGAGGGCCTGCAGCAGGATCGCGCGTCCCTCGGAGGTGTCGACATAGCCCGTGATGAAGGCCGAGGACAACCCGTTGAGCGGCTTGGCGAACGTGTCGGCGACCTTGACGAAGAAGTAGAACACGCTGGCGGCCGACCACACGACGGCCCAACGCGCGGCGATGCGTACGGCCTGGACCGAGAGGCCCTCGACCCCCTGCTGGGTCGACGGCAGCAGGAACACTGCAGCGGCGAGGAAACCGATGACGAAGACGGCCGCCGCATCCGTCAAGAGCTTGGTGAACGGCACCGCCCAGCCGACGAACTCGCCCGGGCTCGGAATGTTGGGCACCACGGGCTGCGGCGCTCCTCCCCCGGCCTCGAGGYACAGGACGAGGACCACGACGGCGAGGAGGAACGCCAGGAGCACGTCACGGGTGCTTCTTGTCATCTCGCCTCCTCAGTGGGGCCAGCAGCAGCGCGATCGCGACGGCAGCCGCGAGGATCCCCCAGAACAGGTGGGCGCGGTGTCGATGGATGAAGGTCTTCTCCTCGGGCGCCGCCACCTGCTCGACGGCGCGGCCGGTCGTCGTCGTGTAGTGGATCGTGCCCTCCACGGGGTGGCCGTCTGCGGACACCACGCGGTAGGACGCCGTGTAGCGACCCTTCTGGTCGACCTCGGGCAGCGTGGTCGTGACCTTGTTGTCGATCGCCCGCACCTCGCCGACGTCAACCGTGCTCCCGTCGGGCGCGGTCACCGCGATGTAGGCCGGGTTGCCGATGTTCTCGCTGAACGTGAAGGTGATCGCCGACGGCGCAGCGGCGAGCGCGGCGCCGTCCTCGGGGTCGGACCCGACGAGCGACGCATGCGCCGACGCCGGGCCCGACCCCACGAACAGCAGGGCGAGGCTCAGGAGAGCCACACGGAGGACGACGTTATGCACGACGTCGATTCTCCCGCAGCACCACAACCAGCGCGACGGCCGCCACCGCGAGCGCGGCACCGCCGAGCCACCGAGCCGTGTTGTCGTGGTCGTACGTCATCGCCAGCTCGCTGGAGTACGCACTGCCGTCGCCTGACGCCTCGTCGACGGGTTGCTTGAGGGCCAGCGTCGGCGCCGGGTGCTCGGGCTCGGTGTCGCCCTTCTGCACCTGGTCCCAGGCCACGACCTTGCCGTCGCTGTACGTCTGCTCGGCGCTGAAGGCGATCTTGTCGGTGTCGGGGAACGGCCCGCCGGAGATGGCGAACTCGTCGAACTCTGACGGCGGGATGCCGTCGCCGGTCGACGTCCACGTGATGGTGCGTACGGCCTTGGTGAGGTCGAAGTCACCGACCTTGGTCGGCTTGTCGAGCTTGGCTTCCTTGATGGTGACCTTCCAGCCGGGCTTGCTCTGGGCGCTGACGAAGGCGAACGGCGTGTCCTGAGGCAGCGTCACTGCCAGCTTGGTCGTCGAGGCGGTCTCGGACTCGGTCGGCACCCGGAACACTGCCTTGCCGAATTCGCCTGGTGCGGCGTCCGTCGAGGAGACGGAGACGTGGGCGAAGGCCGGGCCGGCAATGCCCACCAGGGCAACCGAGAAGAGCGCAGCGGACAGCCGCGCGGTGATGCGATTCATGGAACGTACTTTCTGTGTGGGGAGATGCGGAGCGGGGTCAGAACCCGCTCGGCGGTCCCCTCTCGGCGCGCGAGTGCGCCAGGCGTACGTCTTGGAGAGATCGCGGGGCGATGACCGCAGGCAGCGGCCGCCATGACGGGACCGGAGCGACCTCGACCCCATGGGGATCGACACGCAGGCCGAGTCGCTCGGCAAGCTGCCACACGAATGCCTCGCCGCGGGCGAGCATCAGCGCGCTGGCGGCCGTTGCAGCGGCGTGGGCGGCCAGCATCGACGCAGACATCGACATCTCCCCCGTCGAGCAGCCGAGGTGGACGCAGACCTGGCAGAGGATCAGCAGACCGAGCAGCTGGCCGGGGGTGACCCGGCGGGCCGAGAGCAACCATGCGATGGCTGCTGCGCCTGCGAAGGTGGTGAGGACGGCTACGGGACCGATCGTGCCGCCGGCGCCCGTGTGGCCGACCGCCGCGGCGGCGACGCAGGCGAGCGCGGCGGCTGTCGAGCGTACGAGCCGGACGGGACGTGCGGCCGGCCGCAGCGCGACATCGAACGCAGTTCCGGGCACGACCTCAGGCTATCGAGCGGGTTCGCGAAGGCGTGCACCGGCGGGGACATGACGACGCGATCACTGTCCGGAATGCCGGTGTTCGAGGTGAGCCTCACACGTATGTACCGTGGGTCACATGGCAGCAACCCCACACGACACCGCGTCCTTCATCACCCTCGACGAGCAGTGGGGTGCGCACAACTATCACCCCCTTCCGGTCGTGATCGCCGAGGCCGAGGGCGCTTGGGTCACGGACGTCGATGGCAACCGTTATCTCGACTTCCTGTCGGGCTACTCGGCGCTCAACTTCGGTCACCGTCATCCCGCTCTGCTCGACGCGGCGCGCAGCCAGCTCGACCGCCTCACGCTGACCTCCCGTGCGTTCCACAACGACCAGTTCGGTGCGTTCTGCCGTGACCTCGCCGCACTGACGGGCACCGAGATGGTGCTGACGATGAACACAGGTGCCGAAGCCGTCGAGTCGGCGATCAAGGTCGCCCGCAAGTGGGCGTACGAGGTCAAGGGTGTCGAGTTCGACCGCGCCGAGATCATCGTCGCCGCCGGCAACTTCCACGGGCGCACGACGACGATCGTGTCGTTCTCCGACGACCCGGTCGCGCACGACAACTACGGCCCGTTCACGCCCGGTTTCATCACGGTCCCCTACGGCGACCTCGAGGCCGTTCGCGCGGCGATCACCCCCAACACCGCTGCCGTGCTGATGGAGCCCATCCAGGGCGAGGCCGGCGTCATCGTGCCGCCCGAGGGATTCTTCGCGGGCGTGCGTGCACTGTGCGACGAGAACGAGGTCCTGCTCGTCGCCGACGAGATCCAGTCGGGCCTGGCCCGCACCGGCAAGCTGTTCGCGCTCGACCATGACGATGTCCGAGCCGACCTCTACACGCTCGGCAAGGCGCTCGGCGGCGGCATCATCCCGGTCTCCGCGGTCGTGGGTCGCGCGGATGTGCTCGGCGTGCTCAAGCCCGGCCAGCACGGGTCGACGTTCGGCGGCTATCCCGTCGCCTGCGCCGTCGGTCGTGCCGTGGTCAACCTGCTCGGCACCGGCGAGTTCCAGGAGCGCTCGCGGGATCTCGGTGAGCACCTGCACGGCCGGCTCAACGAGCTGGTCGGCAAGGGTCTCGTCACCGTACGTGGGCGCGGCCTGTGGGCCGGCATCGACATCGACCCGGCGGCCAAGACCGGCCGCGAGGTCTCGATGGCCCTGCGGGATCGCGGCGTGCTCTGCAAGGAGACCCACGAACGTACGCTCCGCATCGCTCCCCCGCTGGTCATCACCCGCGAGGAGATCGACAACGCCGTCGACGCACTGGCGGACGCGCTGCACGCCTGACCGTCAGCTGAAGAAGGTCGCCCCGCCGGGCGGCGCCGGCGACCGCTCGGCGTCTGCGTCAGTGAACGGCGTCTTGCCGGCGAACTTCTCGACGACGTCGCGATAGGGCAGCACGCGATAGGGCAACGGCGAGCTCGCGGCGCGCCTGGCCAGCGCCTCCCACGGCAACGGTGACTGCGAGGCGGAGACGAGGACGTTGCCGAACCGGCGGCCCTTGAGCGTTGCGGGCTCGGCGCTGATCATGACCTGGTCGAAGCTGTCGCGCACCCCGCGGACCACCCGGCGCACGTACGGGAACGGCGCCCGGTCGGCGAGGTTGAGCAGCACGACGCCATGATCGACGACGACTCTGGCCAGATCGGCGAAGAACTCGGCGGTTGACAGCTCCGCGGGGATCCGGGCGCCGTCGTACGCGTCGAGGATCACGACATCGGCGAAGTCCGGACGGAGAGCGGCGATCCCCGCGCGCCCGTCGATCGCCCGCACCTTGATGCCGCTGTGCCGGGGCAGCGGGAGCTGCTCGCGGACGAGCGCGGTGACCCGCTCGTCGGGCTCGAGCACGATCTGCGCGGACGTTGGCCGCGACACCGAGACATACCGAGGGATCGTCATGGCCGCTCCCCCGATGTGCACGAACCGTAGAGGCTTGCCGGCGCTGCCCAGCGCGTCGATGACGTCCGCGATGCGCTGCATGTAGTCGAACTCGAGCCGGCTCGGGTCGTCGAGGTCGACGTGCGACTGGTCCGTCCCGTCGATCCGGAGCGTATGACCCGACGGGCGATCCCGGTCCTGGACGATCTCGATCAAGCGTCCCGGGTCGCCGTCGGCCGTCATTCGTGCAGGCCGGCGGCGGCCAGGTCGTCACCGATCTGCCGCCGGATCTCGTCGGACGCCTCGAGGGCGATGATCGACGACTCGAGCGTCCACAGCGGCGTCTGCGTCTCCCCCGCTGCGATACGCCGGGCGGCCTCCACCGCCTGGAAGTGGAGCCCGGACGCTTGGTCGCCGCGTGGCTCGTCGTATGTCAGCGTGCGTTCGGCGTAGCGAAGGGTCAACGGGCCGGGGCTGTGGTGGGTCGGCTCGACGGTCAGCACGCCCTTGGTGCCGACGATCGTGACCTGGTTGGCCAGAAAGCCGTGCAACGTCGTCGCGACGACCGACAACGTGCCGCCGGCATGGGTCATCGTGGCGCCGAGCTGCCCGTTGACCCCGTGCGGATCCTTCTGGCCAAGGGCGGCAATCGACTCGTGCGGGCCGAGCAGCGAGGTGACAAAGGCGAGCGGGTAGATACCAAGGTCCAGCAAGGGCCCCCCGGCCAGGACGGGGTCGAACACCCGGTGACCCTCAGGGAACGACTCGCCGTACTCGGAGTGGACCGACGTGACCTCACCGAGGCCCCCGAGCTCCACCACCTGGCGGACCACGTCCCACTTGGGCAGGAACATCGTCCAGAGCGCCTCAGCGCAGTAGAGCCCGGCTGGCTCCGCCGCCGTGGCGATCTCGCGGGCCTGGTACGCACTGAGCCCGATCGGCTTCTCGACCAGCACATGCTTGCCCGACTCGAGGCTCAGCAAGGCGTGCTCGAGGTGGGCTGGATGCGGGGTCGCCACGTAGACGATGTCGACCTCCGGCAGCCCCGCGAGCTCGGCATAGCTCCCGACCGCAGTCGGGATCGCGTAGCGCGTCGCGAAGTCCTGCGCGCGTGAGATCTCCCGTGATCCCACGGCGACGACCTCTTGGCGGGTGTGGGCCTGCAACGACTCGACGAACTTCCCGGCGATCCAGCCCGGCCCCATGACGCCCCATCGCAGCGGCGGCGCGTCCATCGGGTCTGGCGTACGCGGGGTCGGCAGCACGGCAAGGTCCATGACGAGGACTCTAGGCGAGCGTCGCGTGGACGAGCGGCACGACCTCACGGCCGTACAGCTCGATGCTGCGCATGAGCTTGTCGTGCGGCAGCGTGCCGTTGCTGAACTTGAGGTCGAAGCGGTCGATGCCGAGGATCTTGGTGTTGCGCACGATCTTGTCGGCGACGGTCTGCGGCGACCCGACGTACAACGCGCCCTCGGGACCCGCCGACGCCTCGAACTCCTCGCGGCTCGCCGGCGGCCAGCCACGCTCACGGCCGATCCGCGTGCGCTGCACCTCGTAGTGGGGCCAGAGCTCGTCGCGCGCCTGCTCGTCCGTGTCGGCGACGTGTCCGGGCGAGTGGACGCCGATCGGAAGCTGCGGCTTGCCGAGCTGCTCGAGCGCCTGCCGGTAGAGGTCGGCGTACGGGGCGAACTGCGCCGGCGGGCCGCCGATGATCGCGAGCATCAGCGGGATGCCGTAGCGGGCGGCTCGGATGACCGACTCCGGGCTCCCGCCGACTCCGATCCAGGTCTTGAGGCTCCCCGCGGCGGTCTTGGGGAAGACTTCCTGGCCGTCGAGCGGCGGCCGCAGGTTGCCCGACCAGACGATCGGGCCCTCCTCGCGCAACGCCGCGAACAGGTCGAGCTTCTCGCTGAACAGCTCCTCGTACTGGCCGAGGTCAAAACCGAACAACGGGAACGACTCGGTGAACGAGCCGCGGCCGAGGATGACCTCCGCACGGCCGTTCGACAGCGCATCGAGCGTCGCGAAGCGCTCGTAGACGCGGATCGGGTCGTCGGAGCTCAGCACCGTGACAGCCGTGCCGAGGTGAATGTTGGTCGTACGCGCGGCGATGGCAGCGAGCACCACTTCGGGAGCGGTGACGGCGAAGTCCTCGCGATGATGCTCACCCACACCGAAGAACGCGAGACCCAGTTCATCAGCCAGCACCGCCTGGTCGACGATGTTGCGAATGACCTCGTCGTACGGCAGAGGCACGCCCTCGTCGCCGAACGTCACGTCACCGAACGTGTCGAGGCCGAGCTCGAGCTGTGCCATGTCATCTCCCGGGTTGAGGTACGCCGGTTCAACACCGACTCCGGCCACGCTGTTCCCGCGGGTCAGCCGACCTTCGCACGGAGCGTCGTACCGGGCAGCTGGACCTCAATGAGCATGCCCTTGCCGAGCTGGCGGCCCCGACGCGTCTCGACCTCGCCGTCGACCCGGACGTCGCCACCCTGGATGAGCTCGCCCGCCGCGGCGCCGGACTCCGCGAAGTTGGCGAACTTGAGGAACTGTCCCAGGCGGATCATGTCGCCGGTGATCGGGACGATGTCGATGTCGTCTGAGGTCATGCGCCCAGCCTGCCACGGCGCCCGTCCGGCCGCGTGCGAGGATCGATCACATGGAGCAAACGGTCCGCGCCCGAGCCGTGATCTTCGACATGGACGGCACGCTGGTCGATTCAAACGCGGTCGTGGAAGCAATATGGACGCATTTCGCGGAACGCTTCGGCCTGGTCACTGCCGATGTCCTCGGCTTCTCGCACGGGCGGCAGACGATCGACACCGTACGCCGTTTCGCCCCGGCTGGGGTCGATCATGAAGCGCTCGTGATGGAGCTCGCGAACACCGAGATCGAGACACCGGACGGCATCCTCGAGGTCCCGGGCGCCGCGGCCTTCGTCGCGTCGATCCCCTCCGAGCTCACGGCGCTCGTGACCTCGGCTCCGCTCCTGCTCGCCAAGACCCGGATGGCCGAAGCGGGTGTCCCACTGCCACCCGTCGTCGTACCAGCGGAGGACGTGGCCAACGGCAAGCCTGATCCCGAGGGCTATCTGCGTGCGGCCTCACTGCTGGGACGTGACCCCGCGGAGACGGTGGTGTTCGAGGACGCTCCGGCCGGCATCGAGTCCGCACGGAAATCTGGGGCGCAGGTCGTCGTCGTGGGCGCATACGACGGTCCGGCTGCCGACGGGCTCCATCGCATTCCCGACTTCACCGCGACCCGCGCTGCCGTGGACGCCGGTGAGGTCGTCATCACCCTGGACACGGCGTGACCGGACCCACGACAGCCCGCGCCGACGTCTGGATCTCCTCCGTACGCCTCTACAAGACGCGATCGCTCGCGTCGACGGAGTGCAAGGCCGGGCACGTGCGCATCAACGGCGCCAAGGCCAAGCCCGCCCAGCCGGTCAAGATCGGCGACCGCATCGAGGCCCTGACCGAGGGCGGCATGCGGATCGTCGTCGTCACGAAGATCATCGTCAAGCGAGTCGGGGCGGCCGTCGCCGTCGAGTGCTACGAGGACCACACTCCCCCGCCGCCGCCCAAGGAGGAGGTCGCGATCATGCCGCGGCGCGACCGTGGAGCCGGACGGCCCACCAAGCGCGAACGCCGAGCGCTCGACCGGCTGCGTCGGCGCTAGACGAGCAGGAGCGGCAACAGCGCCTGGCTGCTGAGCGGTGCCAGGTCGATGTTGCCCGGCGCCGCCGGATCGACCCAGATGCTCTCGGCGATCTCCGCGGCAACAACAGGGGTCGCGGCATCGATTGTCAGGCGGAACACCTCGGCGAGCACCCGGTGACCGGGCTCGTTGGCGGCGTCCTCCTCGAACGTGCCGAGCCACGTGAACTCATCAGCTGCCAGGTCGAGCCCCAGCTCCTCGAACAGCTCTCGCCGGAGGCAGTCCAGCGGCGACTCACCGGGCTCGATCTTGCCGCCGGGCTGCATGAACACCGTCGTGTCGTGCTTGCGGACCATCAGCGCGCGTCCAGCGGCATCGACCGTCAACGCCGCCGCGACGTGGATCACCGGTGGCGTCACGGCTGCGGCACCTCGTCATTCGCGCGACCCCACTTGTCGGTCCATGACGGCGGGGCATCGAGCATCTCCAACAGCGTGTCGAGGTCGTCGGCGAACGACACGATCCCGGACTGCTCCTCACGCACGAACCCGGAGCCGACCATGCCAGCGAGGAGATCACGCATCGGCGACCAGAACCCGGCCACGTCGAGGAATCCCGAGGGCTTCGTGTGGATCGTCAGCTGCGCCCACGTCCACTGCTCGGCGATCTCCTCGAGCGTCCCGGCGCCGCCCGGCAGCGCGATGAACGCGTCCGAGAGCTCGGCCATCAACGCCTTGCGCTCGTGCATCGACTCGACGACGTGCAGCTCGGTCAGGTCGTGGTGCGCGAGCTCACGGTCGTCCAGCTGCCGTGGGATGACCCCGATGACGCGTCCGCCGGCCTCCAGCGCGGCATCCGCGACGGTGCCCATCAGCCCCACGTGCCCGCCGCCGTACACAACCGTGATGTCGCGCTCGGCGAGAGTACGCCCGGTGTGCCGGGCCGCCTCGGCGTATGCGGGATCGTTGCCGAAGCTGGATCCGCAGAAGATTGCGATCGATGCCAATGCCATGGCGTCATCCTCTCGCGCTGAGGCGTCGACCTCGCCACCGACCCGCGGACCGCTTGTGCCGTCCGCGGTCCGGGGTTTCAATCGAAGAGGGGCTGATCGTCGGAGGTACGACATGAGCGAACGCGACGAGTTCCTCGGCTGGGTCGAGACCCGTCTCCACGACGCCGAGCTGGCGCTGCACAACGGTGATGCGGCTCAGCGAGCGGCCATCTGGTCGACCCGTGAGCCGGTGACAGTCCTCGGCGCCTGGAAGTCCGCCGTGGGCCAGAAGGATGTCAGGGATCTTTTCCGCTTCCTCGAGACGACTTTCGCCGACTGCACGTCATACACCCACGAGGTTGTCGCGGCGGACGTGCAGGGCGACATGGCGTACACCGTGGGCTACGAGCACACGACGGCGTCGGTCAATGGCGCGCCTCGGACGTACACGCTGCGAGCGACGCAGATCTATCGCCGCGAGGACGGCGAGTGGAAGGTGGTGCACCGGCACGCCGACACCGTGGCTGAGGAGGACTGAGCGCTACTCCTCGCGTTTCCACTTGCCGCGGCCGAACAGCCGGCCGAATCGGTCGGACAGGGAGCTGCCGGTGTCGTCCCTCGCATCCGCACGGAAGACCGGCGCGCTCTCCTCGGGCTCCGGCAGCTGCGCCGCCCCGTCCGCTGACAGCGTCGTGCGTACGTACGCCGTCGTGATGGTGCCGACGTGATCGGCGTCCACGAACCGTGTGCCGCCGGATGTCTCGACGACGATGCCGTCGAACACGCTGACCTCCTCGACCACCAGGACCGCGACGACCGTGCCGAACTGCTCGCCGTCGCTGGACTGCACGGGCGTGCCGGGCTCAAGGGCGGTGTACGCGATGGGAGTGGGCTCGTCAGTCATGCAGTCACTCTAGGCCTGAGCTCGTGGTCAGTCCCTCGAATGGGCCAGGCCTCAGCCGGGCTTCCCGCCCTCCGTGTGCTGCACAGAAGCGTCCGGGCCGGGGAACATCAGGCCCTCTTGGCCGGAGTCCGACCACCGGACAACGTACGGGGGGCTGCCGTCCTCGTGCCGCACTTCGAGGATCTCCGCTTCCCGATCCCTCTCACCGACGTGGTGACCGTGGATGACGAGGCGATCTCCTGCCTTGGCGAACATGGCACTCAGCTCCTTCGGTCAGGACGCGTCGATCTGGGACCCCGGTCAGGCGATCAGGCAGTGCGCTCCTCGACCTCGACCTCGGGTTCGGCGGCGCGAAGCTTCGCGATCACGCGATTGATCTCCGCCAACGTGTCGGCCTCATCGTGACCGAAGGCGAGGCTGTAGGCACGCAGCGCGTGACGGGCCATCTCCAGCTCGGCATCGGTGAGATGGATCGTGTTCATGACTCCATTGTAGGTCGTTTCGGCGCTTTCGAACCGACCCAGATTTTGCCGGGACAGCCCCGAAACCAAGACACCCGGATCTGCTTTCGCAGGTCCGGGTGTCTTCGATCTCGTGAGATCACAACGTCGGGCTGACAGGATTTGAACCTGCGACCCCCTGACCCCCAGTCAGGTGCGCTACCAAGCTGCGCTACAGCCCGTTGTACCGAAGAGGAACTTTACCGCAGCGTGCTGCGCGTCCCTGCAGCGGTGGTTCAGCGGCGCTCACGCTTCTTGCGCGGACGCTGCTGCAGGTGGATCGGCGACCCGACGAAGCCGAACTCCTCGCGGAGCCGGCGCTCGATGAACCGCATGTATGACGCCTCGAGCTTGCCCGAGGTGAACAGCACGAATGTCGGCGGAGCCGTCGACGCCTGCGTGCCGAACATGATCTTGGACTGCTTGCCGCCGCGGACGGGGTGCGGATGCTCGGCGACCAGGCGGCCAAGGAACGCATTGAGCGCTCCCGTCGTCACGCGGGTCTCCCAACCCTCGAGAGCGGCGTCCAGCGCGCGTACGAGCCTGTCGATGTGCCAGCCCGTGCGAGCCGTGATGTTGATCGTCGGCGCCCACGGAACCTGTACGAGCTCGCGCTCAATCTCGCGCTCGAGGTAGTAGCGACGCTCCTCGTCGACGAGGTCCCACTTGTTGAACGCCACGATCAGCGCGCGGCCGGCCTCGGCGACCGAGCTGATGATGCGCGTGTCCTGCTCGGTCAGCGGCTGGCTGCCGTCGATGATGACGACTGCGACCTCGGCCCGGTCGATCGCCGAGCTCGTGCGAAGGCTGGCGTAGTACTCGTGTCCCGACGCATCGCGTACTCGCCGGCGGATGCCCGCCGTGTCGATGAAGTTCCAGGTGCGGCCGCCCAGCGTGACGATCTCGTCGACCGGGTCGACCGTCGTGCCCGACGCATCGTCGACCACGACACGCTCCTCGCCGGCGAGGCGGTTGAGCAGGCTGGACTTGCCGACGTTGGGCTTGCCGACGATCGCGACGCGGCGCGGCCCCTGTGGGGCGTCGAAGTCCTCAGGCGGCGGGCTCGGCAGCGCCTCGAGGACGGCATCGAGCATGTCGCCGCTCCCCCGGCCGTGCAGGGCCGAGACGGGGTAGGGCTCGCCGAGTCCGAGGTTCCACAGGCCCGCGGCCTCCGCCTCGGCGCGCTGGTCGTCGACCTTGTTGGCGGCGAGCACGACGGGCTTCTTGGCAGCACGGAGGATGCGGACGACCTTCTCGTCGACATCCGTGATGCCGACGGTCGCATCCACGACGAACAGCACGGCGTCGGCGACCTGAATCGCGATCTCGGCCTGTGCGGCGATCCGCTCGGCCAGTCCACGCGCATCCGGGTCCCAGCCGCCGGTGTCGACGACCGTGAACGCACGGCCGTTCCACACCGCGTCGTACGACACCCGGTCACGGGTCACTCCGGGCACGTCCTCGACGACAGCCTCACGGCGACCGATGATGCGGTTGACCAGGGTCGACTTGCCGACGTTGGGGCGCCCGATCACAGCGAGAACGGGTACAACGTCAGCCATCGGTGGATCCTGTCGGGAGAGGGCCCGGGAGGTCGCGCTTGAGCACGGACTTGGCCCGGGATACATGAGCACGCAGGTGATCGTGGATCTGATCACCTGCGTCTGCCATCATCCCACGATCTCGCGGCCAAACCTGCATCGGCAGCTGGATCGGCTCCCCGTAGACGATGTCGAGGCGGGTTCCCTTGGCCGGACGGGCACTAGAGGGCTCGCCGGGCTGCCGCGTCCCGAAGATCGCAATGGGTACGACCGGGGCCCCGGAGACGAGCGCCAGATAGGCCACGCCGTTCTTGAAGTTGTCGAACTCACCGGCACCTCGGGTCGACTCGGGATAGATCAGCACGATCTGCCCGGCGGCCAGCGCCTGCACTGAGCGGCGTATCGCCCCGGTGTCGTTGCGAGTCCTGCTGACCTTGATCTGGCCGACGAACTGCAGCAGCCGGCCGGTACGACCGTGGAACTCCTCCTCCTTGACCAACGCGTGGGGCGGCCGCGGCGCCGTGATGAACAGCAGCGGACCGTCGAGCCAGCCGATGTGGTTGCTGGCGAGGATCACCGGTCCGGTAGCCGGCACGTGCTCATGGCCGTGCTGGTGGATGTCCCAGCGCCGCTTGAAGTGCCCGCGAGCCAAGCGCCGGACGAGGCGCAGCCCGCCCTCGGGCAACCCGTCGGCTGCGCTCATCGGGCCGATTCGACGATTCCGACGATCGTGTCGATGACCTCGTCGAGCGTCAGGTGGGTGCCGTCGACCAGGACGGCGCCTTCCGCCTGCGCCAACGGAGAAGCCGCACGGGTGGAGTCGATCTCGTCACGCCGGGCGAGGGCGAGCTCGGTGGCAGCGGTGTCGACCTCGCCGGTCTCAGCGGCCCTGCGGGCGGCTCGCGCGGCGGGGTCTGCCACCAGATAGATCTTGACCGCTGCATCCGGAGCAACGGTCGACCCGATGTCACGGCCCTCGACCACGATTCCGGCACTGTCGGCGATCGTGTCGCGCTGCAGGTCGACCAACATCTCGCGGACCTGCGGGACAGCCGCGACCAGGCTGACTGATCCGGTCACCTCGCCGCTGCGGATCGGGTCGGCGACATCGGTGCCGTCGACATGGATCGTAGGGTTGAGCGGATCGGTGCCCGACGTCAGGCGTACGTCCTCGGCGGCCTTGGCGATCGCCGCGGGGTCCTGCAGGTCGACGCCGCGCTCGAGAAGTGCCCAGGTCATGGCGCGATACATCGCCCCGGTGTCGAGGTAGTCCAGCGACAGCCGGGAGGCGACACCTCGTGACGTGCTCGACTTGCCCGAACCCGAAGGCCCGTCGATCGCCACGACCAGGGGCTTGCTCACGTGTGCCACTCCTTGGGTGCTGTTTCTAGTGATATGCGGACCAGCCGCGTGCGGTCAGTGCCTCGACGAGCGTATCGGCCGACGCTGCCACGACGGCGATCTCGACCTGCCCGCTGGGCCGGCCGAGCTCGTGGTCGATGCGGATGTCCTCGATGTTGACGCCGGATTCCTCAGTGTGCGCCATGAGTTTCGACAGCTCGCCCGGCCGGTCGGGGATCGAGACGAAGACCGTCGCCAGCTCGGCGACCTGGTCGCCGTGCTTGCCGGGGATCAGGCGCGTGCCGTCCTGCCCTGACTGGAGCACCCGGCCCAGGCGCTCGGTGTCGGCGCCGATCGAGTCGATGACGTGGTCGAGGTCCTCGCGCACGTGCTGGAGCACGGCTCGCACCTGCCCCGCGTTGGCGCCGAGGATGTCCTGCCACAGCGCGATGTCGCTGCCGGCGATGCGCGTGACGTCACGGAGGCCGGGACCCGCCAGCGCCAGGTGCTCGCCCGGAGCGCCGTTGAGCTGCGCCGCAGTGAGCACCGACAGGACGTGCGGCACGTGCGAGACCAACGCCACCGCGCGATCGTGATCGGATGCCTCCATGACGAGCGGCACTCCCCCGACCAGCCCGGCGAGACTCACGACGAGATCGATCGCGTCCTGGTCGGTGCCTGGAGCCGTTGTGACGGCCCAGGGACGGCCCTCGAACAGCTGCGCCGAGGCCGCCATGGGGCCGGAACGCTCGCTGCCGGCCATGGGGTGGCTGCCGACGTACCGCTCGCTGCCCTTGAGCTTGCCGATCTCCTGCTGCAGGTCTGACTTGACGCTCGCCACGTCGGTGACCGCCGCCGCGGGCCAATCCTTCAGGACGCGTCGCACGGTGTCCACGACCTCGGCCGGCGGCACGGCGACGATGACGAGTGAGGGCGACTCGACCGGATCGGCGGTGCCGGCTCCGCGGGAGACCGCAAGGTCGACATGGGACGTCTGGATGTCCTCGAGATGCACCTCGACGCCGGCCTCGACCAGCGCGAGCGCAGCTGACGTGCCAATGAGCCCACAACCGATCACCAGGACGGGTCCGGTCAACGAAGTTGTCACCGGTCAACGCTATCGAACAGGGCGCCGAGCTCATCACGGGTCAGGTCGCGCATCGCACCGGACGACAGCCCGCCGAGGTGCAGTGGCCCGAACGCCGTGCGGGTCAGTTCCCGGACCGGGTGGCCGGCAGCGTCGAGCAGCCGCCGGACGATGCGGTTGCGGCCCATGTGGATGTCGAGCTCGACCAACGAGCGGCCCCGAGACGTGTCCTTGACGATGAAACGGTCGACCTGTGCCGGGCCGTCGTCGAGCTCGATGCCGGCCTTGAGCTTGGCCCCGAGGGTGTCGGGCACCGTGCCGTCGACCAGTGCGACGTAGGTCTTGGTGATCTCGAACGACGGATGTGCCAGCTTGTGCGCCAGGTCGCCGTCGTTGGTCAGGATCAGCAGCCCGGAGGTGTCGGTGTCGAGCCGCCCCACGTGGAACAGGCGGTCTTCGCGGCCCGCGACGATGGTCGACAGGTCAGGACGACCTTTTTCGTCGGCCATCGACGTGACGACGCCGCGGGGTTTGTTGAGCAGCACGTACGCGTGGTCGTTGGGCGGCGGTATGCGGTTGCCGTCGACTCGGATGACGTCCGACATCGGGTCCACGCGGGCACCCATCACGTCGATGATCTCGCCGTTGACCTCGACGCGACCGCTCGCGATCATGTCGTCACAGCGCCGCCGGCTGCCGAGCCCGGCCTGAGCGAGAACCTTCTGCAGACGGATCTCAGCCACGGGTGTCGTCGTCCGGCTCGGCGTCAGCGGCAGGCGCCTCAGGCGCGGGCTCCTCATCACCGATCGGATCCTGGCTCGCCAGCTCGCCGAGCGCATCCTCGGCGCCCGCGAGACCCTCGTCCTCCATGTCCTCGAGCTCGGGCAGGTGCCCGGCGATGTCGGGCAGCTCGTCGAGGCCGCCGAGACCCATGCGCTCCAGGAAGTAGCTCGTCGTGCGATAGAGGATCGCACCGCTCTCGGCGTCGACTCCGTCCTCCTCGATCAAGCCGCGCGTCACGAGCGTACGGACGACGCCGTCGACGTTGACGCCGCGGATCGCCGAGATACGCGACCGGCTGATGGGCTGCCGGTATGCCACCACGGCCATCGTCTCGAGCGCCGCCTGGGTGAGCCGGGCCTGCTGTCCGTCGAGGATGAACCGCTCGACCGCGCCGGCGAACTCCTCACGCGTGAAGAAGCGCCAACCGCCGGCAATGTTGCGGAGCTCGAAACCGCGACCCTGCTCGGTGTACTCGTCCGCGAGCTCGGCCAGTGCCTCCTGGACGTCGGTCGGTGGATGCCCGACCGCCTGCGCGAGGGTCAGGTGGTCGAGGGGCTGGTCCGCGACCATGAGCACCGCCTCGAGGGCCGGCCTCAGGTCGAGCATCTCCAGCTCGAGCTCATGTGGGCCGGTGGGTACGTGCTGGTCAGTCATCAGTGCTCTCGGGGTCGTCGTCTGTGCGGTGCTCGTCGCTGTCCGCGCTGTCGTCGATGGCGTGTACGTCGTCGGGCGCCACCATCGGCTCATCGAACTCGTCGCCGACGTCGATGTCGCCGTCATCCGTACCGGTCCAGCGTACGTGCAGGTCACCCAGCGGCGTCGCCTGCTCGAACGCGAGGACGCCCTCGCGGAACAGCTCGAGCACGGCCAGGAACCGGGCGACCTTGGTCATCAGGTCCGGCGCATCCGAGGTCAGGGCGCGGAACGTCATCTCGCCCTTGCGGCGGAGCTGGTCGACCACGAGGTGCGCCTGCTCACGGACGCTGACCTGCGGGGCGTGCAGGTGCGACAGCGAGAGGATCGGCACGGGCTTGGCCTCGAACGCCGCCGCGGCCAGCTGCGCCAGCTCCTCAGGGCCGATCGAGATCAGCACCTCCGGCAGCAGATCGGCGAAGCGCGGCTCGAGCGTCACGATCCGCGGGAACCGCTTCTGCTCCTCGGCGAGACGAGCGGCGATCACGCCGGCCACCTGCTTGAACGCGCGGTACTGCATGAGCCGGGCGAACAGCAGGTCACGCGCCTCGAGCAGCGCGAGATCCTCCTCGTCCTCGACCTCCGCCTGCGGCAGCAGTCTGGCGGTCTTGAGGTCGAGCAGCGTCGAGGCAACCAGAAGGAAGCTCGTCGTCTGCTCGAGGTCGTCGCCGAGCTCCTTGATGTACGCAATGAAGTCGCTGGTCACCTTGGAGAGTGCGACCTCGGTGATGTCGAGCTGGTGCTTGGAGATCAGCTGGAGCAGCAGGTCGAACGGGCCCTCGAAGTTGGTGAGGCCCACGGAGAATCCCGACGGTGCGGACTCGTCGACGTCCGCGATCGTCACGAATCGCTCAATCGCCGGGCAACGTCACTGTCGGTGCCGCGAGCCTCGAGGTCGGCCAGGGCCAGGGCCAGCGCCGCCCGGACGAAGCGCCCACGATCGACGCTGCGTCCCAGCTCGCTGCGCAGCTTGAGCCTGGCCTGCTCGACCGCGAGCAGCTCGGCCGCGGTGACATAGACCGTCATCTTCTCGTCGTGCTTGACGCGGCCGCTTGCCGGTACGGCAGCGTTGGCGTCACTCTCGTCGGCTGCGGGCGCGGGCGCCGTGGCCCTGAAGAGCTCATCCGCACCCGGCATGGTGGGGCGCTTGCCGGGCCCGCCTGACGAAGCTGTCACGCGTCGGGGCATCGAACGAGTACCTCCCGCGCGAGCTGACGATAGGACTCGGCGCCGGGTGACGTCGTGGCGTACTCGGTGATGGGCTCGCCCGCGACGGTCGAGTCGGAGAACTTCACGGTGCGGCGGATGACGGTGTGGAACACCAGGTCACCCCAGCCCTCGACGAGGGTCGCGAGGACCTCCTTGCCGTGCAGCGTGCGGCTGTCGTACATCGTGCCGAGCAGCCCGATGATCTGCAGCTCGTCGTTGGTGCGGTCGCGCACCTTCTCGATCGTGTCCTTCAGCAGGGCCACGCCGCGCAGCGCGAAGTACTCGCACTCGAGCGGCACGAGGACACCGTCGGCCGCGGTGAGCGCGTTGACCGTCAGCAGGCCGAGCGACGGCTGGCAGTCGATCAGGATGACGTCGTAGTCCTTGCGGATCGGCTTGAGCACCCGCGCGAGCACCTGCTCGCGGCCCACCTCGGTCACGAGCCGCATCTCGGCGGCGGACAGGTCGATGTTGGACGGTACGAGGTCCAGTCCGTCGACCGCCGTGGGCATGATCAGGTCCTTGATCGAGATCTCACGGTCCATCAGGACGTGGTAGATGCTCTGATCCAGCTCGTGCGCGCTGATGCCGAGCCCGACGGTCATGGATCCCTGCGGGTCGAAGTCGACGAGCAGCACCTTGCGGCCGGTCTCGACGAGAGCCGCACCCAGGTTGATGGTCGTCGTGGTCTTGCCGACGCCACCCTTCTGGTTGCACATCGCGATGATGGTCGCGGGCTGTCCGGCCTTGCGAGGCTGGGGCTTCGGGAAGTTCGGTAGTGGCCTTCCGGTCGGTCCCAGTTCCTTGCTCATCGGCTACCCCTGCACTCGAAACTCGACCGGCGGACGTGCGCCACTCTATCGCGAAAAGTCGACTTGGCGACCGCACTCAGACGATGTCGCAGCATGCCTGCCGAAATCGCAGCGAGAACCTATCTCGAGGCCCGCGGATGGGCTGTCGCATAGATCTCGCGGAGCTTCTCGACGGTCACCAAGGTGTAGATCTGGGTCGTCGTCACCGAGGCATGGCCCAGCAGCTCCTGCACCACGCGGACGTCGGCGCCACCGTCCAGCAGATGGGTCGCGAAGGAGTGCCGGAGCGTGTGCGGAGACACGTCGGCGGCCACGCCCGCGCGCTGCGCCGCACGCGTGAGGACGGTCCAGGCACTCTGCCGCGACAGCCGGCCGCCACGGGCGTTGAGGAACACCGCCGGTGTGTTGGTCTTGGCGGACACCAGGGCGGGACGTGACGCCGCGAGGTAGTCGAGCAGCGACTGCCGGGCGTACGACCCCAGCGGCACGATGCGCTGCTTGCCGCCCTTGCCGCGCAGGAGGACGGTCGACTCCTCGAGGTCGAGGTCGTCGAGGTCCAGCCCCACGGCCTCGGAGATCCGGGCACCCGTGCCGTAGAGCACCTCGAGCAGCGAGCGATCACGCGAGGCCAACGTCGTGCCGGGCGCCCCGGCCGCGTCGAGGATCGACTCGATGTCCGACAACGGCAGAGCCTTGGGTAGCCGCGATGCGGGTCGTGGTGGCTTGATCGCCGCGGTGACATCGGTCGGCACGATCTGCTCTCGCAACAGGAAGCGGTGCAGCCCACGGACAGCCACGATCGTACGAGCCGCGCTCGCGGTGCCGAGCGACGCGTGATCGGTGTCCCCAGTGCGCAACGAGCCGAGGAACGCGGCGATGTCGTTCTCGCTGATCGCCGAGGGTTCGGTCAGCTCGCGGGCATGCAGGAACTCGAGGTAGCGACGCAGGTCGCGGCGGTAGGAGCGGAGCGTGTTGTCGGCCAGGCCGCGTTCGACGCTGAGATGGCTCAGGTAGTCCTGGACCGCCCGCTCCACGTCGGTCGTCATCTGGTGCGCAGCACCTGTGCGGCCAGGATCCCCGCGACTGTGAGCGAGTCTGTGATGCGCCCGGCCAGCACGGCGTCGACGGCGTCCTTGAACGGCAGCCACCACTGCGCCATGTCGGCCTCCTCGGCCTCCCGCTCGGTGCGGTCGGCGTGCGGAACGGCACTGAGGTCGGTTGCCTGGAACACTTCCCAGGCCTCGGTCGAATATCCCGGCGTCGCCAGCAGGTGCAGGATCGACTCCCACTGCTCGGCCACGACGTCGGCCTCCTCGGCCAGCTCCCGGACGGCCGCGTCGAGGGGCGACTCCCCCGGTACGTCGAGGGTGCCGGCGGGCAGCTCGAGCAGCCGCCGTCCGACCGGGTGGCGGTACTGCTCGACCAGGAGGATGCGGTCGTACTCGTCGATCGCCAGCACGCCGATCGCACCGTTCGGCTGGACCACGGCGCGGGCGTGCTCGCCCCCGGTGGGATCGGCGATCGTGTCGATGCGCAGGCTGACGTACGGGCTCTCGTACTTGCTCTCGCTCGCGGTCACCGGCCAGGACTGGTCTGAGTCCCTCAGCGAGTCGCCGTCGGCCAGCTCACCCGGCAGACGCGGGTGACCGGTCATGCTTCGGCACTCGCCTGCTCGTCGACCGGCAGCCGCATCTCGAGCTGGCGGGCCAGAGCCGCGCCGATCAGCCCCGCGAACAGCGGGTGCGGCCGGGTCGGCCGGGAGCGCAGCTCGGGATGGGCCTGCGTGGCGACGTAGTAGGGGTGCACGTCGCGCGGCAGCTCGACGAACTCGACGAGGTTGGCGTCCGGCGACGTGCCGCTGAAGACCAGGCCAGCAGCCTCGAGCTGGGCCCGGTAGGAGTTGTTGACTTCGTAGCGGTGACGGTGACGCTCCTCGACCTTGTCGTCGCCGTAGAGCTCCGCGATGATGCTTCCGGGCTGCAGCTTGGCCGGGTAGAGGCCGAGCCGCATCGTCCCGCCGAGGTCGCCGGCGCCGTCAACGATCGTCAGCTGCTCGGCCATCGTGGCGATGACAGGGTTGGGCGTCTGGGGGTCGAACTCCGAGGAGCTCGCGCCCTCGATGCCGGCCACGTTGCGGGCGTACTCGATGACCATGCACTGCAACCCGAGGCACAGGCCCAGGACTGGGATGCCCCGCTCACGGGCGTACGTCAGGGCGCCGAGCTTGCCTTCGATGCCGCGGATGCCGAAGCCGCCCGGCACGCAGATGCCATCGACGTCGTGGAGGTTGTGCGCCGCACCGGTGGGCGACTCGCAGTCGTCCGAGGGGACCCATCGCAGGTTGATCCGCGCATCGTGCGCGAACCCGCCAGCGCGCAGGGCTTCGCCGACCGACAGGTAGGCATCGGGCAGGTCGACGTACTTGCCGACCAGCGCGATCGTGATCTCCTCGGCCGGGTGGTGCACGCGGCGGAGCAGCTCGTCCCACTGGGTCCAGTCGACATCGCGGAACGGCAGGTCGAGACGGCGAACGACGTAGGCGTCGAGGCCCTGGCTGTGCAGCACCTTCGGGATGTCGTAGATCGACGGCGCGTCACTCGCGGTGACGACGGCCTCCTCGTCGACGTCGCACATCAGCGAGATCTTGCGCTTCATGTTGTCCGGGATTTCGCGATCGGCGCGGCAGACGATCGCGTCGGGCTGGATGCCGATCGACCGGAGAGCAGCGACGGAGTGCTGCGTCGGCTTGGTCTTGAGCTCGGCCGACGGGCCGATGTAGGGCACCAGCGACACGTGCAGGAAGAACACGTTGCCGCGACCGACGTCGTGGCGGACCTGACGAGCGGCCTCGAGGAACGGCAGGGACTCGATGTCGCCGACCGTGCCGCCGATCTCGGTGATCACGACATCGACGTCGGGACCGGCCATCGCCCGGATGCGCGACTTGATCTCGTTCGTGATGTGCGGGATGACCTGGACCGTGTCACCGAGGTAGTCGCCGCGACGCTCCTTGGCGATGACCTCCTGGTAGACCTGCCCCGTCGTGACGTTGGCCTTGCCCGACAGGTCGACGTCGAGGAACCGCTCGTAGTGACCGACGTCGAGGTCGGTCTCAGCACCGTCGTCGGTCACGAAGACCTCGCCGTGCTGGAACGGGTTCATCGTGCCGGGGTCGACGTTGAGATAGGGGTCGAGCTTCTGCATCGTGACGCGGAGTCCGCGTGACTTGAGCAGTCGCCCGAGGGAAGATGCGGTCAGACCCTTGCCGAGCGAGGAAGCAACCCCGCCGGTGACGAAAACATGTTTGGTAACCGCGCTACCTGCCAAGGTGACTCCCGTGGTCGAAACCGAATGTCGAGCGCTCATGATGCACGAGTTGCATCAGGCCTCCACGGGATTCCAGCCTACCAACAGAACCCACGTTGAGCCCAACGACACACGTGTCGGCTCCCCCACATGGTCCAGACGGTTCCTAGCGACGGAGTCGCGGGAGGGAGCGCAGCGACCGAAGGATCAGCTGGCCGGAACCGCGCCGCTGCCACTGCGAGACGTACCCCAGGCACCCGGCTGTCCGCCGGCCTGCGCGGCAGCCACGAGCGCCGTGACGACCCGGCCCGCGGCCGTGTCGGTGACGTCGACTGTCGAGACCTCGGTCGCGAAATCGCTGTCGCGCACCGCCTTGACCGCTCCTCCGTCGGTGCTGGAGGAGGACGGTCCTGCAACGACCACACCCTTGCCGTTGCCGTTGAGCGCACCCGCGAGGGCCGCGATCACTCCGCTCTGGTCAGAGCCGCCCGAGCGCTCCGGACCTGCCACCAGCACAGCGAGGGTCGCCAGCTTCGTGGGTGGCGTCGTCAGCGTGATGAGCTTGCCCTCGGAGAACGCTGACCGGATCGTGCCGGCCGTCTGGTCGGGTGCTGCCGCCTTGTCGGCCAGCAGCGCGCGCCCGAGTGCAGAACCGATCCGCCCATAGCTGTCCCCCGCGGCGCTGACGCCGGGTACGTCCTCCGCCGCCTGCTGGGCGACACCCTCGGCGAACTGACGACCCGACGCGTCCAGCAGCTTGCTCGTCAGGGTGACCTCGCCGGTGACCTCGGCGCCGGCGGCCTGGAGGTTGGAGGTGACGCCCTTCGCCTCGGCGGCGCTCGTGCCCGGCACCGTCAGCACGACGATGGTCTGCCCCTTGAGCTTGTCCTTGAGCAGCGCCGCTGACGTACGCCCGGCATAGCCGGACTCGAACGCTGTCAGGCCCGGATCCGCGGCCTGCTGGTTCGCGGTGTCGTCGCCCCGCAGCGAGTCGCCCGTGTCGTCGAGTGGTCCCGAGCCCAGGGCGACTCCCGCTGCCAGCGCGATGAGCGTCGCGGCGAGTGAGACGAGGTGGAAGCGGAAGTTGATCACGAAAAGAGTCCTTTGATCCAGGTGCCGAGATCGGCGAGCCGATCCCCGAGAGAGTCGAACCAGTCGTTGCCGACGGGCGTGACGGCGATCGCGACGGCGACTGCGGCGACGCCGGCGGCGAGCAACAGCAGCACGGGCCAGAGCGCGAGCCTCTGGGAGGTGAAGTGGTGGACTGCCTTGGCGTCCACGATCTTGGAGCCTGCCCGCAGCCGGGCGACGAACATCCGGGCGACTTCGGACGGCGGGCGCTCGAGGAACTTCGACAGTGTGGCGGGCGCACCGACGTGCACGATGACCGCGGCCTCATTGGTGTCGGCGAGCACGATCGCCAGGTCGTCGTCGGCGCCGGTCGACACGAACGTGACGATCTCCTTGCCGTGCCGCTCCAGCCGCTCAGGCATGTCGACGGTGCCCGATGACGTCGTCACGACGACCTCACCTGCCGCACGGATCGCGGCGTCCGAGAGGTGGTCCATCGCGCCGATCACCAGGGCCGGCACGTGGCCGGCCTTGAGCAGCACGTCGGCACCGGCTCCGGCGCCGATCAGCACCGGGTCGTTGTCGCGGATGTAGCGCCGCAGGCCGCGCAGGTCCGCCTCGTCGTCATAGGCCCGGGAGACCACCACGACCGCCCGGTCGCGCAGCTTGGTGCGGATCCGGGGTACGTGCGCGCCGTCCAGCAGCATCGTCTGCTCGCGCTGGATGTGGTCGGTGGCGTTGGCTGCCAGAGAGTCCAGACGGGTGGCGAGTCCGGACTCGGCTTCGGCCAGGGCTGCGGTCGTACGTGCCTCGTCGAGCTCGGTGCCGCTGATGACGAGGACCTCGTCGCGCAACACCCTGCCGTCCTCGATCCGCACCCGCTCGCCGTTCTTGAGCTTCGACCAGACCTCGGCGCTGCCGATGTCAACCAGCAGAATGCCTGCGCGTGACAGCATCTGCGGTCCGACGTTGGGCACGCGGCCGCTGCTGGACGGGGCGGCGTTGAGCACAGCGCGAACGCGGCGTTCGATGAGTTCCTGCGCCTGACGGGCGTCGAGCTCGGGGTGGTCCACGACGGCGATGTCGCCCTCGCGCAGGGACGAGACGTCGGTGTCGCGCTGCGCGAACCTCACGGTGCCGACGACCCCCGTCTCCTCGGGTGGAGTGGGTCTCTTGTGCTTTCTGGTGGCCATCGTCGCCCATGTTTCCCGCTCGTGCGGATCGATTTGCGCGCTCCGGCGGCGTGTCGGTAAAAAGACAGACTCTCAGGCAGCCTTCAGGTCAGCCCTTGGCCAGATCCAGCAGCTCCCGGGCGTGTGCCTGGGCCGTCGCCGAGTCCTCCTGTCCGGCCAGCATACGGGCCAGCTCGTCGACCCGGCTGTGCTCGTCGAGCTCGAGGACCGAGCTGCTCGTGACGGTGCCGTCGTCGTCCTTGGAGACCACGAAGTGATGATCCGCGAACGCAGCGACCTGCGGCAGGTGTGTCACGGCAATGACCTGGGCATGCTCAGCCAACCGCGAGAGCCGGCGACCCACCTCGACGGCCGCCTTGCCACCGATCCCGGCGTCGACCTCGTCGAACACGAGGGTTGGCACGGTCGTGCGGTCGGCGAGGACCACCTCGAGAGCCAGCATCAGCCGGGAGAGCTCGCCACCACTGGCGCCCTTGTGGAGGGGCCGGAGTCCCGTGCCGCTGTTGGCCGCGAACAGGAACTCGACGTCGTCGATGCCGTGCGGACCCGGCACCGCCTCGGCATCGGCGGTGACCTGAACCTCGAGGCGCGCCGAAGGCATCGACAGCTGGGCGATCTCCTGATCGACGAGTCCCGACAGCCGGGCCGCGGCCTCAGTGCGAATCCCGGACATCTCCTGCGCCAGCCGGCTGACTTCGGGACCGAGCTCTGCCTGCTCGGCCTCGAGCGCCGCGACCGACTCGTCGTCATTGCCGAGCTCACTCAGCCGGGCAGCGCTCTTCTCTGCCCACGCCAGGACGTCGTCAAGCGTGGGACCGTACTTGCGCTGCAGTCCCGCCAGGGCCGCGCGCCGATCCTGCAACGCAGCCAATCGCTCGGGATCGAGCTCGACGCCGGCGGTGTAGGCCCCGAGCTCGGCGCCCACGTCGTCGATCAGGATGCCGAGCTCGAGCACACGCTCGGCCAACGCGTCGAGCTCCGGGTCGTGGCCAGACGCCTCTCGCAGCGCATTGGACGCCTCGGCGACCTGGGTGCGGGCCGCGTCGAGATCGGCCTCGCCGACGAGGAAGCGGTGCGCCTGGTCCGCCGCACGTGCCAAGGACTCCGAGTGAGCGAGCCGGCTCTCCTCGACCTTGAGGTGCTCGTCCTCACCTGCCTGCGGTTCGACCTCGTTGATCTCGTCGAGCCCGAACTGCAGCACGTCGAGCTCCCGCGCGCGTTCCTGCGCGTGGGTGCGGAGCTCCTGGAGCGTACGTTCGACGGTGCGCCAGCGCGCGTAAGCCGGCGCGTAGGCCTCCGCAGCGGCAGCGAACGCCTCCCCGGCGAACCGGTCGAGGGCGGAGCGCTGCTCGGCCGCGCGCAGCAACCGGTGCTGGTCCGACTGTCCGTGAACCGCCACGAGCTCATCGGTCACGTCGGCGAGCAGGGCCGCGGGCACCGTCGCGCCTCCGGCGAGCGCCCGGGACCGACCTTGGGCGGACAGCACCCGGCCGAGGATCACCACGTCGTCGTCGATCCGACCGCCGGCATCCTCGACGGCCGCAGTGGCTGCCGCGCCCGCAGGGACGCCGATGCTGGCCTCGACCCGGGCCTGTTCGGCTCCACGGCGCACGAGTCCGAGGTCCGCGCGGTCGCCGCGCAAAAGACCCAGAGCCGTGACGACCATGGTCTTGCCGGCGCCCGTCTCACCCGTGATGACGGTGAATCCCTCGGACAGCTCGAGCTCAGCGGAGTCGATCACTCCGAGCGACGAAAGTCGCAGGTGCTGCCACATCAGGCATCACCACTTCGGCGACGTTCAGCGGACCCGCGCCAGCCGGCCACCGGGAGGTCGAACTTGCGGACGAGCCGATCGGCGAAAGGGGCAATCTGCAGACGCGCCAGGCGAACAGGCGTACGGCCCCTGACCACCTCGACGCGCGCGCCGACGGGCAGGTCGGCCGCGCGTCGACCGTCGCACCACAGGACGCCAGTGGACTGGTCACCAACGACCTCGATCGCGAGCGTCGAGTCCGGCGAGACGACCAGCGGCCGCGCGAACAAGGCATGCGCGCTGATCGGCACCATCAGGAGCGCCGAGACCTCAGGCCACACGATGGGTCCGCCCGCGCTGAAGTTGTAGGCCGTCGATCCGGTCGGGGTCGCGCACACGACGCCGTCGCAGCCCCACCGCGACACGGGACGATCGTCGATCTCGACCACGATCTCGAGCATCCGCTCCCGCGCAGCCTTCTCGACCGACGCCTCGTTGAGCGCCCAGTTGGTCGCGACGACCACGCCGCCCACCGTCACGGACACATCGACGGTCAGTCGTTCCTCGACGGTGTAGCTGCCGTCGACGACTCCGCGGACCACGTCGTGAAGATCCTCGACATCGGCCTCGGCCAGGAAGCCGACGTGGCCCAGGTTGACGCCCAGGACCGGGGTGTTGGTGCCGCGGCACATCTCGGCGGCGCGCAGGATCGTGCCATCGCCCCCGAAGACGACCGCGAGCTCACACCCGCCCGCTGCGCCCGGCTCGGCCGCGACCACGCCGGCGTTCTCCAGCCCGGCGGCTCGCAGCGTCTCCACCTCGGCGTCGAGGACGCAGACATCGACGCCCTCGGCGCGCAGGTCAGCCGCAAACGCAGTCGCGACCTTGCTCGCCTCCTCACGGGCGACGTGCACGATCAGCAGCACTCGTCGCGTCATGCGCCCTCCCCCGTCGTGGTGTCCAGCGGCCCGGCGGCGACGACAGCATGCGCCGCGTCCTCATCGGGCGCATCGGCGTCGCTGCGCAACCAGCAGAAGTACTCGACGTTGCCGGCCGGCCCCGGCAGCGGACTCGGCGCCAACGCTCGGGTTCCCCATCCCAGCTCATAGGCCGACAGGCACACGCGATGCACGGCATCGGCGTGCAACGCCGGATCGCGCACGACCCCGTTCTTGCCCAGGTTGCTCTTGCCCACCTCGAACTGCGGCTTGATCATCAGCACGATGTCACCTCCGCCTTCCGGGCTGCTCGGCTCGCACACCCGCGTCAGGGCAGGCATGACCACCGTAAGGGAGATGAACGACAGATCGGAGACGATCAGCTCGACCGGACCGCCGATGTCGCCCGGCTCCAGGTTGCGTACGTTCGTGCGGTCGAACACCACGACGCGCTCGTCCGACTGCAACGCCCAGACCAGCTGGCCGTAGCCCACGTCGACCGCACACACCTGCCGTGCGCCCTTGCGCAGCAGGACGTCCGTGAACCCTCCGGTCGATGCGCCGGCGTCGAGGCAGCGTTTGCCCTCCACAGTCAGGCCCATCGGCTCGAAGACCGCCAGCGCTCCCAACAACTTGTGCGCGCCCCGCGAGGCGTACGTCGGCTCGTTGCTCGCGCGGACCACGATCGCCTGGTCGGTCGTGACACCTGTTGCCGCCTTGGTGGCCACCGAGCCGGCGACCTTGACCTGGCCCTCTTCGATCAAGGTTCCGGCATGCTCGCGCGACCGGGCCAGGCCTCGGCGTACGAGCTCGGCGTCGAGCCGAAGCCGTCTTGTCACCGAGTCACGCGCTCTCCGGGATGTCCTCGTCGCGGCCGGCATTGGCCAAGGACTCCCGCAACACCCGGTGGATCGCGTCGAACTCTGCGGGGTGCGACGTGATCTCGAGGTCGCCGAGGCGCTCCAGCCGTTCGAGCGCCGCATCGATGTCGGCGTGGCCGGTCGACTCGACCGGCTCCGGCGCCACGTCGTCGATCGGCTCGTCGTGAATCTCGCTCTCGGGGAACTCGTTCATGTCCTCAGTCTCCCATCCAGGGTCACCGAGACGTCGGAGCGATCACGCACTGACCACGCGAGTCCGATTGCCGCCCGCAGCGCATCGGTGCTCCGTGGATCACCCGACTCGACGCTGACCACTCCATCGCGCACCAGCGCGGTCGCGGACCCACACCGGGCCCGGTCCCCGTCGAACGTGACCTCAGCGTGGGCCTCGTTGAGGCCGGCCAGGTCAGCGGACACAAAGGTCGGGCGCTTCTTCGGCTCGGCGTCGACGATCTCCTGCAGCTTGCTGACCCCGGTCAGCACGGCAAGGCTGTCGGTCCCGGCGTTGATTGCGCCCTCGATGTCGGTGTCAAGACGATCGCCCACGACTAGAGGGTTGTTGCCCCCGACTCGCTCCATCGTCTCGTCGAACAAAGCCTTCTCGGGCTTGCCTGCCACGATCGGCGACACCCCAGTCGCATTGCGGATCGCCTGCACCAATGACCCGTTGCCCGGTGCGATGCCCCGTGCCGTCGGAATCGTGAGGTCGGTGTTGCTGGCGAACCACGGCAGGCCGGCCTGGATCGCGAACGACGCCTCGGACAACTGTCGCCAACCGACGTCCGGATGGAAGCCCTGCACCACCGCGACGGGCGCGTCGTCCAGGCTCGTCACGCATCGAAGCCCGCGTTCTTCCAGCGGTGAGCGCAGACCCTCACCGCCGACGAGGAGCACGGCCGATCCCTCGGGCACGGCGTCCGCCACGAGGTGCGCCACCGCCTGCGCGGATGTCACGACGTCGGCATCGCTGACCTCGGGCATCTTGAGCTCTCGCAAGTGCTCGGCGACCTCGTGCGAAGTCCTGGCAGCGTTGTTCGTGATGTAGGCGAGCCGCATGCCGCTGGCGCGCGCCACCTCCAACGCCTGGGCAGCGCCAGGCACCGCGTCCTTGCCGACATAGACGACACCATCGAGATCGAGCATCGCCAGGTCGTAGAGCGCGCTGAGCGATTGTGTCGTCGACCCCAGTGTCATGCCCCCGAGGCTACCGCCGGCACCGAGAGCTTTCGGCAGGAGTCGACCTCGACCGTCACGAAGCTGATCGCGCCTCCGCCACCGCGGGTGAATCGCCGGCGCAGCTCTCCGGTCACCTCGACCTCCGTGCCCGCCTCGAGACGGCTCACGGTGCGGCGCATCGCGGCGCTCCACGCCGAGCACTCGATCGTGTCGACGAGCTGCTTGGAACGTCGCCGCGCCGCGGAACTACGGCGGACGATCAGGCGGAACGAGACGACCTCGTCGCCGCTGGGAAGGACGCGTGTCTCAGGATCAGCAGAGACCCGGCCCGCAAGGTGTACGTGGTTGTTGTCATCAGTCATGAAACGACGATGCCCCCTGCCAGCGGCAGGGGGCATCGATCAAGTCATGCGCTGTGGACAGCTAGCGAAGGACCTCAGCCCTGTGGACGCCTCTCCAGCTCCGCGAGGCGTTCCTCGGCATCGGTCTGGGTGTTCCCGTCGACCGCAACCGTGCGGTGGAACCACTCGATCGCCTCGTCGCGACGACCCGCGTCGAGCAGAGCGTCGGCGTAGGCGTAGCGAAGACGCGGCACCCAGTCCGACCGGCCCTTGGTGTGCAGCGGCTCGGTCTCGAGCAGCCGGACGGCAGCGTCGTACTGCTTCTGGTCACGGCGAGCGCCCGCCACGACGATCGACAGCTCGATCTGGCCGGCGTCGTCGAGCTGGCTCCGGACCTCCGGGGTGTCGTAGGCGATCGCCTTGTCCGGACGCTTCAGCGCCCGTTCACAGTCGGCCATCATCGGCGCATACAGGTAGCCGCCGGTCATACGGCGAGCTGCGCGGAACTCCGACAGCGCCTCGGCGAACTTGCCAGCCGCGTATGCCGTCTCGCCACAGGCCTCACGGACAAGTCCCGTGCGAGTCGCGCGTGCCTTGGCGGCCAACGCGTGCAGATGAGCCGTCTCAGGATCATCGGCAATCAGCAAGCCGGCCATCACGAGGTGCCGCGCGACCTTGTCGGCGAGCTTCTCGGGAAGGCTCTGCAGCGCCTGGCGCGCGTGCTTGTCAAGGTCCTTCGCGCTGACATCGTCAGGGATCGGCGGACCGTCGTAGATCTTCTGCGCAGCCGTGCGGTCGCCCTCTTCCTGGCGCCGGTCGCGGCGAGCTTCGTACGGCTTGCCATCACGACGCGGCGTGGTCGGCTTGCCGTCCCGACGCGCTGGCGCGGGCTTCCCGTCCCTGCGGTCCGACGGCTTGCCGTCACGACGTGAAGGATCTCCACTGCCACGTCGATCTCGTCCCTGACCTGCAGGTTTGCCGCCACGGGCACCGCCACCGCCGGCTCCTCGGCCGGCTGGCTTCCCGCCGTCACGGCGGGGGTTTCTCGACTCTGCCATGAGTCGTTCCTTCCATCAAGATGTTGCAGAAATGCAGCAAGGCCGCTCCCGAAGGAGCGGCCTCGCGCTAAAGATTGTCCGGCGACGTCCTACTCTCCCACACAGTCTCCCGTGCAGTACCATCGGCGCTGAAAGGCTTAACTTCCGGGTTCGGAATGTAACCGGGTGTTTCCCTTTCGCCATGGTCGCCGAAACTCTATTGAGATATCAACAAAACCTTGGAGCTCTCTCGAGCTTTCCGGCTCCCGAACATATCTCGGGAACCTCACAGTGGACGCGGTAGATCTTTGTAAGAAACAAGCCCTCGGCCTATTAGTACCGGTCGGCTCCATGCATTGCTGCACTTCCACCTCCGGCCTATCAACCCAGTGGTCTGCTGGGGGCCTTACCTGGTAAACCAGTGGGAAACCTCATCTTGAAACACGCTTCCCGCTTAGATGCTTTCAGCGGTTATCGCTTCCGAACGTAGCTAACCAGCAGTGCTCCTGGCGGAACAACTGGCACACCAGAGGTTCGTCCATCCCGGTCCTCTCGTACTAGGGACAGATTTTCTCAAGTTTCCTACGCGCGCGGCGGATAGGGACCGAACTGTCTCACGACGTTCTAAACCCAGCTCGCGTGCCGCTTTAATGGGCGAACAGCCCAACCCTTGGGACCTGCTACGGCCCCAGGATGCGACGAGCCGACATCGAGGTGCCAAACCATCCCGTCGATATGGACTCTTGGGGAAGATCAGCCTGTTATCCCCGGGGTACCTTTTATCCGTTGAGCGACGCCGCTTCCACTTGCCAGCGCCGGATCACTAGTTCCGACTTTCGTCCCTGCTCGAGCTGTCACTCTCACAGTCAAGCTCCCTTGTGCACTTACACTCGAAACCTGATTGCCAACCAGGCTGAGGGAACCTTTGAGCGCCTCCGTTACATTTTAGGAGGCAACCGCCCCAGTTAAACTACCCATCAGGCACTGTCCCTGATCCAGATAATGGACCTAGGTTAGATATCTAGTACAGCCAGAGTGGTATTTCAACGATGACTCCACCTGAACTGGCGTCCAAGCTTCACAGTCTCCCACCTATCCTACACAAACTGAACCAAACACCAATACCAAACTATAGTAAAGGTCCCGGGGTCTTTCCGTCCTGCCGCGCGTAACGAGCATCTTTACTCGTAGTGCAATTTCGCCGAGTCCATGGTTGAGACAGCGCCCAAGTCGTTACTCCATTCGTGCAGGTCGGAACTTACCCGACAAGGAATTTCGCTACCTTAGGATGGTTATAGTTACCACCGCCGTTTACTGGGGCTTAAGTTCTGTGCTTCGCTTGCGCTGACACGTCCCCTTAACCTTCCAGCACCGGGCAGGAGTCAGTCCGTATACGGCGTCTTTCGACTTAGCACGGACCTGTGTTTTTAGTAAACAGTCGCTTGGGCCTGGTCTCTGCGGCCTTCAACGCTTCTCGGAGCAAGTCCGATAACGCATCCGGCCCCCCTTCTCCCGAAGTTACGGGGGCATTTTGCCGAGTTCCTTAACCATGGTTCACTCGATCACCTTAGTATTCTCTACCTGACCACCTGAGTCGGTTTGGGGTACGGGCGGCTCTAGATCTCGCTAGATGCTTTTCTCGGCAGCATAGGATCACTCACTTCGACTAAAACGTCTCCCCATCAGATCTCAGGCATGTGAATGGCGGATTTGCCTACCATTCGCCCTACATCCTTAGCCCGGGACTACCATCGCCCGGGATGAGCTACCTTCCTGCGTCACACCATTGCTTGCCTACTACCAGATCGGGTCGTGCGCAGCGCCGGCTTCGCTCCGAAGAGTCCCGCCAGTTTTGGGCACTTAGCATTTCTGGGTTCGGCATGGGCGATCTAATGCCGGTACGGGAATATCAGCCCGTTGTCCATCGACTACGCCTGTCGGCCTCGCCTTAGGTCCCGACTTACCCAGGGAAGATTAGCTTGACCCTGGAACCCTTGGTCATTCGGTGGAGGAGTTTCTCACTCCTCATTCGCTACTCATGCCTGCATTCTCACTCGTGTAGCCTCCACGGCTGGATCACTCCGCCGCTTCGCTGGCCACACGACGCTCCCCTACCGATCCATGCGCCTGGACCACGAAGGCCTGGCTATTGCATGAATCCCATAGCTTCGGTGGATAACTTGAGCCCCGCTAAATTGTCGGCGCGGAATTACTTGACCAGTGAGCTATTACGCACTCTTTCAAGGGTGGCTGCTTCTAAGCCAACCTCCTGGTTGTCTCTGCGACTCCACATCCTTTTCCACTTAGTTATCGCTTTGGGACCTTAGCTGATGGTCTGGGCTGTTTCCCTCTCGACAATGGAGCTTATCCCCCACTGTCTCACTGCTGCGCTCTCACTTACCGGCATTCGGAGTTTGGCTGAGTTCAGTAAGCTTGTAGGCCCCCTAGCCCATCCAGTGCTCTACCTCCGGCAAGAAACACGCAACGCTGCACCTAAATGCATTTCGGGGAGAACCAGCTATCACGGAGTTTGATTGGCCTTTCACCCCTATCCACAGGTCATCCCCCCAGTTTTTAACCTAGGTGGGTTCGGTCCTCCACGCGGTCTTACCCGCGCTTCAACCTGCCCATGGATAGATCACTCCGCTTCGGGTCTAGATCCTGCAACTATGGTCGCCCTATTCGGACTCGCTTTCGCTACGGCTACGGCTCGACGCCTTAACCTCGCTACAGAACGCTAACTCGCAGGCTCATTCTTCAAAAGGCACGCTGTCACCCTTCACAAGGAAGAGCTCCAACGGATTGTATGCACATGGTTTCAGGTACTATTTCACTCCCCTCCCGGGGTACTTTTCACCTTTCCCTCACGGTACTAGTCCGCTATCGGTCATCGAGGAGTATTTAGGCTTAACGGGTGGTCCCGCTAGATTCACACCGAATTTCAGGGGTTCGGTGTTACTTGGGATGACACAAAAGAGCCATGAGCTTACGTGTACGGGGCTATCACCCTCTATGGCGCAACTTTCCAGTTGGCTTTCACTTCACTCATGGTTTATGACTCTTTGTCTGCTCGGCAGAACAGACCATGTGGTCCCACAACACCCCAGTGACAACGCCTGCCGGCTATCACATCACTGAGGTTTAGCCTGATCCGGTTTCGCTCGCCACTACTACCGGAATCACTTTTGTTTTCTCTTCCTGTGGGTACTGAGATGTTTCACTTCCCCACGTTCCCTCCTGCTGCCCTATGTGTTCAGACAGAGGTACCTGGACTTTACTCCAGGTGGGTTTCCCCATTCGGACATCCCCGGATCACAGGTCGGTTGTCACCTTCCCGGGGCTTTTCGCAGACTCCAACGTCCTTCATCGGCTCTCGATGCCAAGGCATCCACCATGTGCACTTAGTAGCTTGTTGTTACTACAAAGATGCTCGCGTCCACTGTGAAGTTCTCAAAATACGTTCGGTCCCACATAAAGATCCCGCGCCTGCCAGATGTCCCTTACGGGTGAACCTGGTGGTTCGTGGGGGTATGTGGTCCGAGGTCTCAACTCTTACGAGCTGATCCCTCAGGACCCAACAGTGTGCCTGAGTTGATGACTACGTTCCAGCGAGGTTCCACTCTCCGAAGAGAAGTACTGACGCTGTTGGCTGTCATCAAGCCAAATAATCGACGATCCACTAGTGAGCTGAGTTGCGTACAGACATTCGCCGTACAAACAACTCAATGGACGACCAGGTTTGCACCTGCTCGCCAAATGCTCCTTAGAAAGGAGGTGATCCAGCCGCACCTTCCGGTACGGCTACCTTGTTACGACTTCGTCCCAATCGCCAGCCCCACCTTCGACAGCTCCCTCCGTAAACGGTTGGGCCACTGGCTTCGGGTGTTGCCGACTTTCATGACGTGACGGGCGGTGTGTACAAGGCCCGGGAACGTATTCACCGCAGCGTTGCTGATCTGCGATTACTAGCGACTCCGACTTCATGGGGTCGAGTTGCAGACCCCAATCCGAACTGAGACCGGCTTTTTGGGATTCGCTCCACCTTGCGGTTTCGCAGCCCTTTGTACCGGCCATTGTAGCATGCTTGAAGCCCTGGACATAAGGGGCATGAAGACTTGACGTCATCCCCACCTTCCTCCGAGTTGACCCCGGCAGTCTCCTATGAGTCCCCACCATTACGTGCTGGCAACATAGGACGAGGGTTGCGCTCGTTGCGGGACTTAACCCAACATCTCACGACACGAGCTGACGACAGCCATGCACCACCTGTATACCGACCAAAAGGGGGCTACATCTCTGCAGCTTTCCGATATATGTCAAACCCAGGTAAGGTTCTTCGCGTTGCATCGAATTAATCAGCATGCTCCGCCGCTTGTGCGGGCCCCCGTCAATTCCTTTGAGTTTTAGCCTTGCGGCCGTACTCCCCAGGCGGGGCGCTTAATGCGTTAGCTGCGGCACGGAGACCGTGGAAGGTCCCCACACCTAGCGCCCAACGTTTACGGCATGGACTACCAGGGTATCTAATCCTGTTCGCTCCCCATGCTTTCGCTCCTCAGCGTCAGGTAATGCCCAGAGAACCGCCTTCGCCACCGGTGTTCCTCCTGATATCTGCGCATTCCACCGCTACACCAGGAATTCCGTTCTCCCCTGCATACCTCTAGTCTGCCCGTATCGGAAGCACGCTCAGGGTTGAGCCCTGAGTTTTCACTCCCGACGCGACAAACCGCCTACGAGCCCTTTACGCCCAATAATTCCGGACAACGCTCGGACCCTACGTATTACCGCGGCTGCTGGCACGTAGTTGGCCGGTCCTTCTTCTGCAGGTACCGTCACTTTCGCTTCGTCCCTGCTGAAAGAGGTTTACAACCCGAAGGCCGTCATCCCTCACGCGGCGTTGCTGGATCAGGCTTTCGCCCATTGTCCAATATTCCCCACTGCTGCCTCCCGTAGGAGTCTGGGCCGTGTCTCAGTCCCAGTGTGGCCGGTCACCCTCTCAGGCCGGCTACCCGTCAATGCCTTGGTGAGCCATTACCTCACCAACAAGCTGATAGGCCGCGAGCTCATCCTTCTCCGCCGGAGCTTTCCACCTCAGAACATGTGATCCGAGGTCATATTCGGCATTAGCCATCGTTTCCAATGGTTATTCCGATGAGAAGGGCAGATTGCTCACGTGTTACTCACCCGTTCGCCGCTCGTGTACTCCCGAAGGAGCCTTACCGCTCGACTTGCATGTGTTAAGCACGCCGCCAGCGTTCGTCCTGAGCCAGGATCAAACTCTCCGTTGAAGCAGCTAAAGCGCTGCCAAACTTCAGTTCGACTCTGACAAACTATTTGCTGACAAATAAATTGTCGGAATTGATTTCCATCAAGGTCGGCGAGCCGAAGCTCTCCGATGGTCTCGACGGGGTACTACTAATTAATCTCGTCGACTTTTGGCACACTGTTGAGTTCTCAAGGATCAGACGCTCACCTCGACTTCGACCTTTCGGTCTCTGTCTTGGGGCAACTCGTCTAACTTACACGGCTCGTTTTCACCGGTCAAACCGGGTCGGTCACCATGTTCAGCTTCGTTGTCCGCGGTCCGTCTCCGGGCGCCTGAGGCGCCGTGCCGTCGACCGTTTCGGTTGAGCTGGTTGGAAGCTCCGAGTGACCGGCCTTTCGGCCTTTCGCTCCGCCGTGCTGTCCAACAAGAAGAACATTACGGGGGCGTTTCCCTCTTCGTCAAATCGGCTCCGTATGGTCCACGTCACACGGTTTCGAGACCCTGAAATGACGGGGTTCAGGACACCGACACGCCCGAGATCGACCGCTTTCCTTTGCGCAGGACCGCCCACTTGCCGTGCAGGAGCACGTCAGTCGAGAGCTCGAGATCGGGATCCGAGACGCGTTCGTTGTTGACGTAGGCGCCCCCGTCGGCGACCGCGCGGCGCGCAGCGGACTTGCTCTCGGCGAGGCCGGCGGCCAGGAACGCGTCCACCACGGTCGGATGATCCGCCACCGAGAGGTCGACGGCACCCGCCTCTCGGAGGGCCGCGGCGAGGGTCGACTCGGACAGCTCCGCCAGCTCGCCTCGTCCGAACAGCGCTCGTGAGGCCAGCTCGGCCGCCGCTGTCTCGTCCGGGCCGTGCACGATCGTCGTGACCTCGGCTGCGAGTCGGCGCTGCGCGGCTCGCAGGCCGGGCTTCTCGACGTGCTCCGCCTCTATCGCGCTGATCTCGTCGAGCTCGAGGAACGTGAACTGCCGGAGGTACTCGATGACCTTGGAGTCCTCGGCCTGGATCCACGACTGGTAGAAGGCGTACGGGCTGGTGAGCCCGGGGTCTAGCCACACCGTCCCTGACTCGGTCTTGCCGAACTTGGTGCCGTCGGCCTTGGTGATCAGGGGCGTCGCCATCGCGTGGACCTTGTGGCCGTCCGCTCGGCGGATCAGCTCGACGCCGGCCGTGATGTTGCCCCATTGGTCGCTGCCGCCTGTTTGGAGCACGCAGCCGTGGCGGCGATGCAGCTCGAGGTAGTCGAGTGACTGCAGCAGGACGTAGCTGAACTCGGTGTAGCTGATGCCGGACTCGAGCCGGCTGCTCACGACGTCACGCGCCAGCATCCGGTTGACCGGGAAGTGCTTGCCGATGTCGCGGAGGTAGTCAATCGTGCTGAGGCCGGCGGTCCAGTCCAGGTTGTTGACGACCGTCGCACCGTTGTCGCCGCCGAACTCGACGAAGCGGGAGACCTGCTCTCGGATGTTGTCGACCCACTCGCCGACGGTCTCCTTGGTGTTCATGACCCTCTCGCCGGCCTCCTTCGGGTCACCGATGAGTCCGGTGGACCCGCCGACCAGCATCAGCGGCTTGTGCCCCGCGAGCTGGAGGCGGCGTGCCGTCAGGATCTGGAGAAGGTTGCCGATGTGCAGACTCGGCGCCGTCGGATCGAATCCCACGTAGTAGGTGATCGGCCCCGCTGACAGCTCCGCGCGCAAGGCGTCGCGGTCCGTCGCGTGCGCGATGAGTCCTCGCGCGTCGAGGTCGTCGAGTACATGGGTCACTGGCCAGTCCTTCGGGGTCGGGGATGCACCGCGACTTTAGCGCGGCACTCCCCTGCCCCGGGCTAAGGCTTGACTGCGACGACGGGCACTGCGGAGTCGAGCAGGATCTGCTGCGCGACACTTCCCATCAGGATCTTGCCGACGGGGCTGCGCGGGCGTACGCCGATCACGATGAGGGACGCGCTGGCCTGCTCCGCCTCGAACAGCACGGTGCTGGCGACGTTCTCACCCTCGACCTGGCGGAGCTCGAACGGGACGTTGTCCTTGGCGAGCGCCTCGGTGACGTCCTGCATGTGGCGGCCCTTGGCGTGGCCCGTGTCGAGGCGGGGCTCGACCCGGTGGACGTTGATGATGAGCAGACTCTCATCGTGGGTGCGCGCCTCGGCGGCAGCCCAGTCCAGGGCCGCCCGTCCGAAGTCGTCGGGGCGGTAGGCGACGGCAATTGTCATGACATAAGGGTAGCGGCGGCGGCATGCCGGTGGCGAGCGGAATATGTCCGATGCGTGATGACGTTGCACACGTCGTGAGTGAGACAGTCAAGGTAGACATCTGGTCCGACGTGGCCTGCCCGTGGTGCTTCGTCGGCAAGCGCCGCTTCGAGACCGCGGCAGCTGAGTTCGCCGAAGGCGGTGGATCGCTCGAGGTGGAGTACCACTCCTTCGAGCTGTCGCCGGACACCCCGGTCGACTTCGAAGGCACCGAGGTGGACTTCCTGGTGAGCCACAAGCGCATGCCGGCCGCACAGGTCGAGACGATGCTGGCGCAGATGACCCAGCTCGCGAGCACGGAGGGCCTGTCGTATGACTTCGACGCTCTCCAGCACACCAACACCATCAAGGCCCACGAGCTGTTGCATTACGCCAAGACGCAAGGACGGCAGCTGGACATGAAGGAGCGCCTGCTCGAGGCGTACTTCGAGGAGGGCCGGCACGTGGGTCGCATCGACGACCTCGCTGACCTTGCCGAGGAGATCGGGCTGGACCGTGCCGAGGTCGTCGAGGCGCTCAAGTCCGAGCAGTTCGTTGCCGACGTGCAGGCCGACAAGGACCAGGCCATCGCGTACGGGATCACGGGTGTGCCGTTCTTCGTCATTGACGGCAAGTTCGGCGTTTCAGGCGCCCAGGACCCGTCAGTGTTCGTCGACGTGCTGCAGAAGGCGGCGTCGGGCGAATGACCCCCTTGGAAATCATCGGTGCAGACGCCGCCCCCGTCTGCGAGGACGGCGTCTGCGAGGTTCCCGGAGCGAATCTCCCCGAGGGTGACTAGGCCAGGCCGTCGGCGCCGTCGGGCTTGACCGCAAGCACGGGGCACGTCGCGTCGAGGATGATCCGCTGGGCGACGCTGCCGAGCAGCAGCTTGCCGACCGGCGATCGCGGGCGTACCCCGACGACGATCAGGCTCGCGGATGACTCGGCGCTGACCTTCAGGACCGCCTCGGCGACATCGGGGACGACGTCCTGGCGCACCTCGGTCTCCACGTCGAGCCGGTTGAGCTCGGCGCGCAGTGCGTCGATCTCGTTCTCGGCGGCGAGCCGCTTGTCGACGTAAGCGTCGCCCTTCGTGTCGTTGACAACGATGAGCTTCTCGTCCCGCCGCGACGCCTCGGTGGCTCCGTACGCGAGAGCCGCCTTGCCGTACACGTCCGGGCTGTATGCGACTACAACGCTCATGCGAGCACCTTCTTCTTCTCGTTGTTGTTGCGGGCGAGGGTGCGGGCGCCGTTGCCGATGATGAACAGCAGCGCCGCGCCGATGATGAGGTAGACGATCACCGCGACCGGCTCGCTCCACAGCGTGCTGAGGTCTCCGGAGGAGATCGCGAGCGCCTCGGTCAGCTGAGCTTCGAGCCTCGGGCCGAGGATCACGCCGATGATCAGCGGGAGCACCGGCAGTCCGAAGCGACGCATCGCCAGGCCGAGCAGCCCGATGACGAGCAGGATCAGCAGGTCGAACCACTGGAAGTTGACGCTGTAGGCGCCGAGCGAGGCGAAGAACAGGATGCCCGCGTAGAGGTACGGCCGCGGGATCTGCAGCAGCTTCGCCCACACCGGTGCCAGCGGCAGGTTGAGGACCAGCAGCAAGGTGTTGCCGATGAAGAGGCTGGCAAGCAACGTCCAGACCAGGATCGGCTGGCTGTCGAACAGGCCCGGACCGGTCTCGATGCCATAGCTCTGGAACGCCAGCAGGATGACCGCCGCCGTCGCTGTGGTGGGCAGGCCCATGGCCAGCAAGGGCACGAGCGTCCCCGCGGCGGAGGCGTTGTTGGCTGCCTCCGGTCCCGCGACGCCCTCGATGGCGCCGTGGCCGAACTCCTCGGGGTTCTTCGACAGCTTGCGCTCCGTGATGTACGACAGGAACGTCGGGAGCTCAGCGCCGCCGGCCGGCAACGCGCCGAACGGGAAGCCGAACGCGGTGCCGCGCAGCCACGGCTTCCAGGAACGGCCCCAGTCGTCGCGGCTCATCCACGGCTGACCGACGGGGATGATGTCGAGCGGCCGACGGCGCAGGTGGGACGCGACCCACAGCGCCTCGCCGATCGCGAAGATCGCGACCGCGACGACCACGATGTCGATGCCGTCGGCGAGCAGCGGGCTGCCGAATGTGAGGCGGGGTTGGCCTGTCGAGGTGCCGACCAGACCGATCGCCAGACCGATGAACAATGCGGTGAAGCCGCGGAGTCGCGAGCTGCCGAGGACGGCTGTGACGGCGAAGAGCGCGAGCAGCAACAGGGCGAAGTAGGACGGTGCGCCGAGCTTGACGACCTGCGTCGCGAGCTTCGGAGCGAACAGCACCAGGAGCAGTGTCCCGATCGTGCCGGCGATGAACGAGCCGATCGCCGCCGTGGCCAGGGCTTGGGCCGCTCGACCCGCCTTGGCCATCTTGTTGCCCTCGATGGCCGTCACCACCGAGGACGACTCCCCCGGTGTGTTGAGCAGGATCGACGTTGTCGAGCCGCCGTACATGCCGCCGTAGTAGATGCCGGCGAACATGATCAGCGCGCTGGCAGGCTCGACGCTGTACGTGATCGGCAGCAGCAGCGCGAGCGTCATCGCCGGGCCGATGCCGGGCAGGACGCCGACGGCGGTACCGAGCAGCACGCCGATGCACGCGTAGAGCAGGTTGGTCGGGGTGAAGGCGTTCTCGAAGCCTTGCATCAACAGGTCGAAGGATCCCATCAGAGCACTCCGTCCAGGACGCCGGCCGGGATCGCGAGACCCAGGCCGGAGTAGAAGCCGTACCAGGAGAGGACCGACAGCACGACGCCGATCGCGAGGGACCGGACGATTGAGCGGGCCCCGAGCACGTGGGCGGTGCCGGCGAACAGCAACGCGCCGGTGATGGCCCAGCCGAGCCAGCTGATCAGCGCGAAGTTGAGCGCGAAGACCACGACGAGCTTGCCGACCGTCACCCAGTCACTGCCCTTGGTCAGGTCGACGTCCTCGCCCTCCTCAGACTCAGGCACGTCGCCTCGCGCCGTGGCGAGTGCCAGCAGCGCAGCGAGGACGATCAGGCCTGCGCCGACGATGTACGGAAACGTGTACGGCTGGACGGGTTGGTCCGCGAATCCCTTGTGCAGGGTCGTCGCGTCGTAGATGACGTACGCACCGGCGATGCCGATGCCCGCCGCCAAGGCATATTGCGCCTTGTCGACGACCCGGCTGGCACCGGGTGCTGTGGATGCTTGCTGTGTCGTTGTGGTCATGCGAGTCCCAGCTCCTTCAGGGTCGTGGCGACCCGCTCGTCCTGTTCCTTCAGGAAGGTGCCAAATTCGTCACCCGTGATGAAGGCGTCGATCCAGCCGTTGCGCTTGAGCTCGGCCTGCCAACCCTTCGTCTTGTGCATGTCGCTGAAGAGCGTGATGAGGTACTTCTTGGTCTCGTCGGAGATGCCGGGAGGTGCGAGGACACCGCGCCAGTTGGCGAAGACCAGGTCGACCCCGGACTCCTTGAGAGTCGGCGCGTCGATGTTGTCGAGGCGCTCCGCACCCGAGACCGCGAGCACCCGGAGCGAACCGTCCTTGATCTGCCCCTCGAACTCGCTGGGACCGGACGTGCCGACGTCGATCTTCTCGCCGAGCAGCGCCGTGGTCAGGGGGCCACCGCCGTCGTACGCGATGTACTTGACGTTCTTCGGCTGGATGCCGATCGTCTTGGCGAGCTGCATCGGAAAGATGTGGTCGGGCCCGCCAGGTGAAGATCCCCCGCCGATCGTGACGCTCTTGGGGTCCTTCTTCCACGCGTCCACCAGGTCCTCGACCGTCTTGTACGGCGAGTCCTTGGGCACGATGAGTGCTTCCTGGTCCTCGATCAGCCGGGCGATCGGCGTCGCCCTGGAGACGCGGGCGTTCGACTCGTTGGTGTAGACCGCGCCGACGACGCCAAGCCCCATCGTCATGACGACGTCGTTGGCGCCGCGGGCGTTGAGCAGGCGCTGCATCGCGACGGTGCCGCTCGCCCCCAGGACGTTGGTGATCTCGAACCGGCCGGCGAGGTCCTCGTCCTCCAGGACGTGGGTTGCAGCGCGGCCCGTGAGGTCGTAACCACCGCCCGGGCTGTTGGGAATCCACATCTGGAGCCGGCGGTGGCCCTCGTCATCCGATCCGCGGGTGACCCCGCAGCTCGCCAGCACCATCGCAGTGATGACTGCGAGGATGACTGGTGCGACCCTTGCGTGGGCGCGTCTTCTCGTCATACAACCTCCTGTGGTCGACCCCGAGCATGGCCCCCACGTGTGGCGTGAGTCACTATTGCGGAACCAAAGGAGGTTGTGTTCTTTGTGGTCACCGCGCCGGCATCGGCTGACACTCGCCGGGCAGTTCCTCGTCCTGCAGCTGGTCGTGGTCGCCCTCGTGCTGGCGATCGTGGCGGCGATCTCGGTCCGGCAATCGACCATGACGTTCGCCAGCGAGCGCGGATCGCAGATGCGGTCGGTCGCGGAGTACCTCGCGAACATCTCGGTCGTACGTTCGGAGATCGACAGTCCCACGCCCGCCAGCACGCTCGCACCGTCGATCAGCCGGGCGCTGAGCCTGTCGGGCGCCACCGAGGTGACGATCGCGGATCCCGACGGAATCGTCCTGTCCTCGTCCGATCCGCGCCTGGTCGGCAAGCGGATCGATCTGGGCGACAGCCGTGTGCGCGAGGGACGCGGCTGGGTCGGCGATGTCGATGACAACGGCCACGAGGCGGTGGCCGGCCACGCGCCGATCCTCAACGACGACGGTGAGCTCGTCGGGCTCTCGATCGCGCAACAGCGCTATCCGTCGAGCTGGGAACGTTTCACGAACGCCGCGCCCGACCTCGCGCTGTTCCTCGGCGTCGGCGCGCTCCTCGGCGTGGCCGGCTCGTTGTTGCTCGCGCGGCTCATCAAGAGGCGTACGCGTGGGCTCGAGCCACACGAGATCGCGACACTCGCGGACCACCGCGAGGCCTTGCTGCACAGCATCCGCGAGGGCGTGATCGCGGTCGGCACGGACGGCAAGGTGACGATGGTCAACGACGGCGCCCGCGAGCTGCTCGACCTCAGCCCCGATGTGGTCGGCCGGCCAGTGGTGGATCTCGATCTCGACCCGCAGGTCGCCCAGCTCCTCACCGCCGGCAGCGGCAGTCAGGACGCCGTCGTGCTCGTCGGATACCGGGTCCTGGTGTTCAACCAGCGCTCGGCCTCCAGCCACGGAGAGGGCATCGGTACCGTCACGACCATGCGCGACCGGACCGAGCTCGTCTCGATGCAGAGCCAGCTGAGCTCGAACCTGTCGATCACCGACACCTTGCGCGCCCAGACCCACGAGTTCGCGAACCAGCTGCACACGATCTCCGGACTCGTGCAGCTCGAGGAGTACGACGAGGTGACCACCCTGGTAGGGACGCTGACCCGGCGCCGCGCGGAGATCACGGACGAGGTCACGAGTCGCATCGCGGATCCCGCGGTCGCGGCCCTGCTGATCGCCAAGTCGAGCGTGGCGGCCGAGGCCGGTGTGTCCCTGACCCTGAGCCCGGAGGCCGGGCTCCCCGCGCTGACCTCGGCGGAGTCGGCGGACCTCACCACCGTGGTCGGCAACCTCGTCGACAACGCGATCGATGCCTGCCGGGCCGAACCATCTCCGCAGGTCGTCGTCGACATTCGAGTCGACGGGCACCACCTCGTGCTGGAGGTCCATGACAACGGCCCCGGGGTGCCCGACGAGATGCGCGACGCGATCTTCGTACGCGGGTTCTCGACCAAGCCCGAGGTGCTGGGGGGCCGTGGCATAGGCCTGCCGCTCGTGCAGCTGATCTGCACGCAGCGCGGAGGCAGTGTCACGGTCGATCACCACGACGGCACGACCTTCCGGGTCGAGCTCCCACTGAGTGGAGGCGCGGAGTGATCAGCGTGCTCGTGGTCGACGACGACTTCATGGTCGCGGGCATCCACGCCCGGTTCGTCGAGAAGACCGAGGGATTCACCGTCGTGGGAGCCGCCCGCAACGGCGAGGAGGCGCTGCGACTCGTCGAGGAGCTGACCCCCGAGCTGATCCTGCTCGACGTGCACCTGCCGGACATGAGCGGCCTCGACGTCCTGCAGCGGCTGCGGGCGTCGGGCAACGTCGCTGGCGTCGTCATGGTCACGGCGGATCGCGACGCCGACGTCGTGCGCGCGGCCCTGCACGGTGGGGCCATGCAGTATCTGGTCAAGCCGTTCGAGTACCCGGACCTCGCCGCGCGACTGATGCGCGTACGCGACACGCTGGCGTTGCTCGAGAAGGGTGAGGCCGACCAGGAGTCGATCGACCGCGCGTTCGGGACCGTCAAGCCTGCCGACCAGCCGCTGCCGAAGGGACTCAGCCATGAGACCGCTGACCTCGTCGGCGCCGCCCTGCGGGACGCCGGCGAGCTGTCGGCGACTGAGTGCGGTGAGAGCGTCGGCATCTCGCGGGTCAGCGCCCGCCGCTACCTGGAGCACTTCGTCGACGAGGGACGAGCCGTCGTACGCCTCAACTACGGCAACGCCGGGCGGCCTGAACGTCGCTACCGCTGGTCGACGGACCAGCGGTAGCGGCGCTCACGCATCTGCGCCTACGCCTCGGCCCACACTGCCAGTCGGTGTGGCTGACCCATCCTCAGCCTGGACGACGCGGCTCGCGGCGTACGCCCACGCGAACGCGATCGGCAGGATGATGTTGCCCATCGACGTGATCTCGGTGACCAGCAGGACCGTCGGGATGAACGCGACCAGCGCGATCCCGAGGATCCGTGGCCGGTACCCGCGCTTGAGCAGGATGACGCCGAGCGCGGTCGAGCCCACCGCGGTGAGCGCCAGACCCGGCAGGCCCAGCACCATGAACGACAGCTCGGTCCACGGCGTGAAGTAGTCGCCGACCACCGACAGCGTGGCGAGCGCGTAGCCGCCCAGCGCGACGCGCCAGGCCAGCCGCTCGAAGCCCACCGGTTGCCGGTGCCGGAAGACCACCACCGCGCAGAGGGTCACCGCCGCGAAGACCGGCAGCCAGATCTTGCCGTAGTTCCAGTAGACGAAGTCCGGGTCGCCCCAGTCGAGCAGCGGGCGGACAGCGCGCGCGGCCGGAACAGCCCAGGCGCGAGTCAACGGCAGCTCGAGATCGGACTTGCCGTCCTCGGTCTCGAAGCGGGACAGGGCGTGCAGCTGCCCAAGGACCAGACCGGCGGATGCAGCGATCCAGCCGAACGTGACGATGCGCTTTTCCTGGGTGTGTGTGAGTTCCATGTGTCGAGCGTGAGCCCGCGAAACGCGTACGTCGTCAACTCGTGGGGCGATCCCGTCTCCACCCCTGGTTTGACTCCTGGAACGCGTCGCGCGGCGTAGCCTCGACATGTGCTCAGGCGACCGACGGGGGCGTTGGCGGACTGGATGGTGCCGGTCCTGTTGATGGTGCTGTGCCTGGTCGAGGTCGTGGCTCTGCGTCCGGATTCGTGGCAGGCGTCGGCGGTGGGCGAGCTGGCAGCCTGCTTGGCGCTGGCCTGGCGGCGGCGCTGGCCCATGGTGGCTTCGGTGGGGGCAGGCGTCATCATCCTCAGCCTTCCGTGGATCGGGCCTGAGCTGGACGAGCTTGCCGCGCCGATCCTCGTCATGGTCATGGCGTCGTACTCACTCGCCCGGTGGATCGGCAGCTACCGGGGTCTTGTCGGCCTGGGCATCATCCTGCTCGTCTTTGCCTCGGACTACGTGTTCGCAGACGAGCGGACCCACGACATCACCGACATCTTCTTCGTCAGCGCACTCATGATTCCGCCGTACGTCTTCGGGCGGCTGGCGCGGGCCTTCGCCGACCAGGCCGCGGAGCTCGAGCGCCAGCAGGAGGTCATCCGCCGCGAGGCAGCCCGCGGCGAGCGGGACCGGATCGCTCGCGAGCTGCACGACGTGATCGCGCATTCGGTCAGCGCGATGGTGGTGCAGACCGCTGCCGCCCAGGACCTCGTCCGGAGCGACCCCGATCGCGCGGCCGGCCTGCTCGAGTCGATCGCCGACACCGGCCGGCACGCCCTTGCGGAGACCGGGCGGCTGTTGCACCTCATCCGCGACGACGCCGACGAGCTCGGTCTGCGCCCGGCACCGGGCCTCGCGGACCTCGACACGCTGCTCGAGAGCTTCCGCGCCGGCGGACTCGATGTCGATGCGTCAATCCACCTGCCGGACGGGCCGCTGGCGGGCGGCGTCGACACGTCGGCGTACCGGGTGGTCCAGGAGGCACTGACCAACGCCTTGAAGTACGGCGACGACCACGCCGCCGCGCTGAGCATCAACGGCTCGCCCGCAGACCTGCACATACGGGCCACCAACCGGGCACGGCGAGGTGTGCCTTCCGGCAGCGCGCTCGGGCTGCTCGGCATGGCCGAACGAGTGGCTCTGCTCGGCGGCCGGATGAGCCACGAGACGAGGGACGGCGAGTTCGTGCTCGACGTCCTGATTCCCCTTGCACCCGGCGGTGAGAGGCGATGACGACTGTCGTGATCGCGGACGACCAGGATCTGGTGCGCTCGGGGCTCCAGCTCGTCCTGGAAGCACGCGGCTGTGAGGTCGTCGGCTCCGCGGGCGACGGGCGGTCAGCGGTCGACGTCACCCACCGCACCCGGCCAGACGTCGTGCTGATGGACATCCGCATGCCCGTGCTGGACGGGATCGCCGCGACTCGCGAGCTGACCATGGCTGGTGTGGAGAGCCGGGTGCTGGTGCTGACGACGTACGACCTGGATCGCTATGTCTACGAGGCGCTGAAGGCCGGCGCGGCGGGCTTCCTGCTCAAGGCGACCCCTCCTGACAGGCTCGTCGCGGGGATCGAGACGGTTGCCGCCGGCGAGGCGCTGCTGGCACCCGCGCTGACCCGCCGACTGATCGAGGAGCACCTGCGCAGGCCGGCACCGTACGACGGCGTGCCGGACGAGCTCGCGGCGCTCACCGAGCGAGAGCGTGAGGTGATGGTGCTGATGGCGCGCGGGGCTTCCAACGACGAGATCGCAGCGGACCTCTTCGTCGCACCGGCAACGGTCAAGACGCATGTGAACCGGGTGCTCGCCAAGCTCGGTGTCACCTCCCGAGTGCAGGCCGTGGTGCTGGCGTACGAATCCGGGCTGGTGACTCCTGGCACCAGACCGGCGGCCGGTCGCTGAACCCCGTCGTCAGGCCCGGGGACTCCTTCGATAGGCGGAAACCGTCGGGTCGCCGGTGATCCAGAATCGCCACGCCACGTCGGCCGCCTTGGACACGCCGACGCGTGGGCCGGAGCTGATGTCGGGCGTGACGTCCGGCGGCTCCCCCAGGCGTACGCCGTCAGATGTGAGCAGGTCGGTGCCGAGGTCGTCGAGCGACAGATCGAGTGCCCTCGCCAGGTTGCCCGGGCCGCGAGCGAGGGCGACGTCCTTGACCGCCGGCCGGCGCAGGCGTGCGGTCTCGATGCCGCCGACAATCTCGCCCGCGCGAATCAGCACCGCCGACGCCGTCTCGGTCGGCCCCGTGACGATGTTGGCGCAGAAGTGCATCCCGTACGACCGATAGACGTAGAGCCGCCACGGATCGCCGTACATGATCTCGGATCGCGGCGTCCGGGTGAACGCGTGCGACGCCGGGTCGTGGATTCCGCCGTAGGCCTCGACCTCGGTGATGCGCACCGCCACGCCGTGACCGTGCAGGACCCGCCCGAGCAGCCCGCGAGCGTGCGCGACGACCGCGTTGCCGGTCACGCCGTGAGAGTCGCCAGCACCTTGTCGAGTGCGGCGCGGTCGACGGTCGTGGTGCGGAGGTCGACGAGCTCGGCCCAGACCGGTGACTCCATGAGGGTCACCGGGTCGACCGCACCCGTGCGGCGCAACGTCTCCTCGGGCACGACCTGCGGGTCCGGCGCCAGGCACGCGGCCAGCGCGGCGTCGTAGTTGTCGTCGAGGACGCTGGACGTCGGGTCGAGGCCCAGGACGATCATCGTGCCGGTTGGCGACGTGTTGACCGGGATGATCGTGAGGTCCGGGCGGTAGGTACGCAGGATGTCCGCGACCTTGAAGACATCGCCGGTCCAGGATGCGGTGCGGCGGTCGCGTGCCGCCTCCAGCGAGTTGCGCGGCAGCATGTCGTCTATCAGGACGACACCGGTCGGCGACATGTGCTTCTCGACGTTCATGAAGTCGCGGAGGGCGAACTCGGCGAGGTGCATGCCGTCGATGAACGCCAGGTCGATCGGGACGCCGTCGAAGAACGCGACCGGATCGGGGCGCGAGAAGAACTCGTCACTCGTCGTGCGGTGCAGCTGCACCTCGCCCTCGATCTCGTTGGTGATCTTGTATGCGGGGTCGACACCGATCGACTTCGTGCGCGACAGGGCGAGGCTCGAACCCGTGAAGACGCCGACCTCGAGGTAGGTGCGAGGTTGCACCTGCTGATGGAGCGCCATCAGCAGCTGGTGACGCGACCGGCTGGGCTCCGGGAAGTCGGCGAACGGGTCGGACGGCACGTAGGTGCGCTTGGCGCCCGCGGCAGCGACCGGCGCCTGCGGGTCCAGCCGACGAGCGGCTCCACGGCGCACCTTGCGCTCCCAACGCCGTACGGCCTCGGCGCGGCGCGGTCCGATGACCTTGCGCAGTGTCGTGCCGGCTCTGGTGCGAAGTGCCACGGTCTCCCCCATGTCAGCGATCTCGGTGGAGACCACAGTAGCCACGGCTCACACAGGGTTGGCGGTTCGGGCTCGCACTGCCGGTGCGAACGGGCTCCACAGGAACCAGGTCGGGAAGTCACGGGTCAACCTCGGGACGCCCTCGAGGGTCACCGAGCCGGCCGCCCGCGCCTGGCGCAGCGTCGTCAGGCCCGAGAACACCCTCATCAGTGCCACAGGCTCCGTGTGCACCGTGATGTCGGAGTCGAATCCAGGATGGTCGGCGCACACCGAGGACTCGTCCCGGTCGAGGATCAGCCAGAGCCGCATCGGCTCCTCGCCGCGGTAGTCGAACTCGATCACGACTCGCTGGGTGGGGATGCGTTCCAGGTCGAGGCGCCGGGACATCCACCACGTCAACGTGACGGGGTCGACCTCTCGCGGCTCCGGCTCGGAGAACATCCATTTGACGGCCCATTCGCCGAACGCCATGACGACGCCCTCAAGATCTCGACCGGCGGGCGTCAATTGGTACTCGTGACCCCGGCCCCCGGGTATGGGCACCCGGTCTAGGACGCCCTTGTGCTCGAGGTGACGCAGCCGCTGCATCAACAGCGTGCGGGATATGCCCGGCAGCCCGCGATCGATGTCGTTGAACCGGCGGCTTCCCAGCACGAGCTCGCGGACGATCAGGGGGGTCCACCTGTCCGCCAGCACGCTGCTCGCCAAGGCGACCGGGCAGTACTGCCCGTAGTCACGCATGGCTCGATCGTAATCCCGATCAGCTCTTCGCGGTCCAGAATTCGTACCAGTTAGGTGCAGATCCTGCACTGGGCGTGACGCGGTCGATCGACTGAACTCAGCAGAGAAGCACCCCAACCCCAAGGAGCCCATCATGTCCGTCACCTTCGATCCCGTGCAGTTCAAGACCACGACCCGAGCCCAGTGGGAGTCCGCCGCAGAGGCGTGGCACCGCTGGGACCCGACCATCGAGTCGTGGCTGGGGTCCGCAACCGAGACCATGCTCGATGACGCCGGTGTCACGACCGGCAGCCGCGTCCTGGACGTCGCAGCGGGAGCGGGCGGCCAGACCCTGCTGGCGGCGCGCCGCGTCGGCCCGACCGGCGAGGTCCTGGCCACAGACATCTCGCTGACGATCCTGGAGTACGCGCAGCAGGCCGCGCGGGCCGCCGGGCTGTCCAACGTCAGCACGCTGGAGGCCGACGGCGAAGACCTCTCGGCCGTCGACGAAGGCGCGTACGACTCCGCCATCTCCCGGGTCGGTTTGATCTACTTCCCGGACCAGCTGGCCGCACTCACCGAGATGTGCCGCGCGCTGCGGCCGGGTGGACGCGTCTCGGCCGTTGTCTACTCGACGCCTGACCGCAACCAGTTCTTCTCGATCCCCGTGAGCATCATCCGTCGGCGGGCCGAGCTGCCTCCGCCCGCCCCGGGACAGCCGGGACCATTCAGCCTGGGCTCCCCCGGCGTCGCCGAGGAGCTCTTCGCGAAGGCCGGATTGACGGACATCAGCGTCACTGCCGAGCCATCGCCTGTGCGCATGAGCAGTGCTGCCCAGTGCGTCCAGTTCGAACGGGAGTCGTTCGGCGCCTTGCACCAGATGCTGTCCGGGGTCGACGAGAGCGAGCGTGAGGACGTCTGGTCCGAGATCACGGAGCAGCTCGCTCAGTTCGAAGGTCCTGACGGGTTCGAGGGGCCGTGCGAGATGCTCGTGGTGACCGGCACGCTGTAGAGCGCTGATCAGGCAGTGAGCCGGGCGCGCAGCTCGGCGAGCTGCTCGGTCACGCGTACGGGTGCCGTTCCGCCGCGAGAATCCCGAGATGCCAGCGAGCCCTCGACCGTGAGAACCTCGCGCACCTGTGGGGTCAGCGCCGGCGAGATGGCGGTGAAGTCATCGTCCGTCAGGTCCCACAACTCGATGCCGCGCTGCTCGCACACCTGGACGCAGGCGCCGGAGATCTCGTGTGCGTCGCGGAACGGGACCCCTTCGCGTACGAGCCACTCGGCGATGTCGGTCGCCAGAGCGAACCCCTGTGGCGCGAGCGACTCCATGCGCTCGGTGTCGAACGTCAGCGTCGCGATCATGCCGGTGAACGCCGGCAGCAGGACCTCGAGCGTGTCGATCGAGTCGAACACCGGCTCCTTGTCCTCCTGGAGGTCGCGGTTGTAGGCCAGCGGCAGCGCCTTGAGCGTCGCCAGCAGGCCTGCGAGGTTGCCGATCAGACGCCCGGACTTGCCGCGGGCGAGCTCGGCGATGTCCGGGTTCTTCTTCTGCGGCATGATGCTCGACCCCGTGGAGTAGCCGTCGTGCAGCGTGACGAAGCCGAACTCCTTGGTGTTCCAGAGGATGATCTCCTCGGCCAGGCGGGACACGTCGATGCCGATCTGGGCCGTGACGAACGCGAACTCGGCGACGAAGTCGCGGGCCGCCGTGCCATCGATCGAGTTGGCGGTCGACCCGCTGAACCCGAGGTCGGCGGCGACCTTCTCTGGGTCGAGTCCGAGCGACGACCCGGCCAGCGCACCGGAACCGTACGGTGAATCGGCGCCGACGCGTGCGTCCCAGTCGGTGAGCCGGTCGAGGTCGCGCACCAGCGGCCAGGCGTGCGCGAGGAGATGGTGCGACAACAGCACCGGCTGGGCGTGCTGGAGGTGCGTGCGTCCCGGCATCGCCACGCCCAGGTGCCGCTCTGCCTGCGTCGCCAGCGCTTCGGCGAGCTCGCGGACCAGCCGGCTGATCGTCTTGCCGTGGTCGCGGAGATACATCTTGAACAGGGTCGCGACCTGGTCGTTGCGGGAGCGCCCCGCACGCAGCCGTCCTCCGAGCTCGGGGCCGAGGCGCTCGAGCAGCCCACGCTCCAGCGCGGTGTGGACGTCCTCGTCGTCTGGCTGGGCGACGAAGGCACCTGACTCGACGTCGGCAGCGAGCGCGTCGATGCCGGAGATCAGTGCCGTCAGGTCGTCGCGGCTCAGCAAGCCGGCGGCCTGCAGCACCATGGCGTGCGCGCGGGAGCCCGCGAGGTCGTACGGCGCCAGTCGCCAGTCGAAGTGCGTCGACCTCGACAGCTCGACGAGCTCGGGCGACGGACCGGAGGCGAAGCGGCCACCCCAGAGGCTCGTCTTCTCTTCTGGGGTCTCGCTCACGTGGGCTCCTTCGGGGTGGATGTGGCCAGGGCGGTGAACTTCTCCGCGACGGCTTTGCCGCCTTCTGGGTCACGGCAGATCAGCATGACAGTGTCATCACCGGCGATCGTGCCGAGCAGGTCGTGCTGGGATGCGTGGTCGATCGCCGAGGCGAGGTACTGCGCCGCACCGGGCGGCGTACGCAGGACGACGAGGTTGGCGGAGCCCTCGGCCGTGACCATCAGCTCGCGGAGGATGCGGGCCAGCCGGGCGTGACCGGAAGCGCTGCCGGCCGCCGGCCGTGGCGTGCGGTCGCCGCCCTCGGCCGGCACGGCGTAGACCAGCCCGCCGTCGGGGTGCCTCACGCGTACGGCGTCGAGCTCGACGAGGTCACGCGAGATCGTCGACGGGGTCGCATTGACGCCGTGTGACTCGAGCAGCTCGGCGAGGTCGCCCTGGGAGCGTACGAGCTGGTGTCCGAGCAGCTCGACGATCAGCTGCTGGCGCGCTGCCTTGGTCGACGGGATCGTCATGCGTTTGCCTTTGCGAGCAGCCAGACGAGCAGTGCCTTCTGGGCGTGCAGACGGTTCTCGGCCTCGTCCCAGACAACGCTCTGCGGGCCGTCGAGGACCTCCGAAGAGATCTCGAGCCCGCGATAGGCCGGGAGACAGTGCAGGACGATCGCGTCGGGTGCGGCGTTGGCGAGGGACTCAGCCGTGATCGCGAAGTCACCGAACAATGCGAGACGCGCTTCCTTCTCGCTCTCCTGTCCCATCGAGATCCAGGTGTCGGTGATGACGACGTCGGCGCCGGAGATCGCCGCCTTGGGGTCATCCGTGACAGCGACAGAGCCGCCCGTCTCCCCCGCGATCTTCTCGGCGTCGCGGACGACCGCCGGATCCGGCTGGTAGCCAGCGGGCGCGCCGATGCGTACGTGCATGCCTGCGGTGGCCCCTCCGAGCAGGTAGGAGTGACCCATGTTGTTCGCCCCGTCGCCGAGGTAGGCCACGGTCAGACCCGCAAGCCGGCCCTTGTGCTCGATGACGGTCTGCCAGTCCGCGAGGATCTGGCAGGGGTGGAAGTCGTCGCTGAGCGCGTTGACGATGGGCACGCCCGCGTTGGCTGCCATCTCGACGAGCCCCGCCTGGGCGTACGTACGCCACACGATCGCGCTGGTCATGCGGCCGAGGACCCGGGCCGTGTCGGCGACCGACTCACCGCGGGCGCCCTGTGTCGTGGCCTTGTCGATGATCAGGGGGCTGCCGCCCAGGTCGGCAATGCCGACCGCGAACGACACACGGGTGCGCGTCGAGGCCTTGTCGAACATCACGGCGACGGTCTGCGGCCCGGCGAGCGGCTTGCGGGCATACGGATCGGCCTTGATCTCGGCGGCAAGGGCCAAGACCTCAGCCTGCTCCGCGGGCGTCAGGTCGTCGTCACGCAAAAAGTGCCTCATGACTTCACCTCGTCGAGCAGCTGCCTGAGCGTTGCCACGGCGCCTTCCGCCTGCTCGGACGTGAGGATCAGCGGCGGCGCGAGGCGCAGACGCGTCGGCGTGGCGTTGTTGAGGATGATGCCGGCGGCGAGAGCAGCCTTCTGCACCTCGGCGGTCACCGGCTCGGTGAGCACGATGCCGACGAGGAGTCCACGGCCGGTCGTCTCGACGACCAGGGGGTGTCCTGCCAGCCCGTCACGGAACACGTCGCCGACCTTGCGTGCGTTGTCGAGCAGGCCCTCGGACTCGATCGTCGAGATGACCGCCAGAGCGGCCGCCGTCGCGACGGGGTTGCCGCCGAACGTCGTGCCGTGGTTGCCGGGCTGCAGCAGCGACCCCGCGTCGCCGAGCGCGATGCACGCGCCGATCGGGATGCCACCGCCGAGCCCTTTGGCGACCGTGACCAGGTCGGGCACGATGCCGGACGCGGCATGGGCGAACCATGCGCCGGTGCGGCCGATGCCGGTCTGCACCTCGTCGAGCCACAGCAGCGCGCCGTGCTCGGACGTGATGTCGCGGGCGGCCTGGAGGTAGCCGCCGGGAGGCATGACGACGCCGGCCTCGCCCTGGATCGGCTCCAGCAGCACCGCAGCGACGGTGTCGTCGACGGCGGCCTCGAGCGCGGCGGTGTCTCCGTACGGAACCCAGCTGACGTCACCCGGCAGCGGCTCGAACGGGGCGCGGTAGGCCTCCTTGGAGGTCAGGGCCAGGGCGCCCATCGTGCGACCGTGGAACGATCCCTCGGCGACGACGATGCGCGTGCGTCCGGTGCGGCGGGTCGCCTTGAACGCCGCCTCGTTGGCCTCGGTGCCGGAGTTGGTGAAGAAGACCCGGCCCTCCTGGCCGATCAGGTCCAGCAGTTTCTCCGCAAGCTGGATCTGCGGCTTGGAGGTGAAGAAGTTCGAGATGTGGCCGAGCGTGCCGAGCTGCTGCGTCACCGCGTCAAGGATCGCGGGGTGACCGTGGCCCAGCGCGTTGACCGCGATGCCACCGAGCAGGTCGAGGTACTTGGTGCCGTCGGCGTCCCAGACGTACGCACCTTCACCGCGCACGAGCACGCCCTGCGGTGTGCCGAACGTGTTCATGACGGCGCCCTGATAGCGCTCAGTCCAGTCGTCGACGGTCATGCCTTGTCTCCCTTGGTGTCTCCCTTGGTGTCTCCCTTGGCATCCTTCTTGACGCTGGTGGCGTACAGCGCAGTGCGGATGCGGGTCTCGGCACCGGGTACGACCTGGGTGCCCACGCCTTCGTCAGTGAAGATCTCGAGCAGCACTGCGTGCGGCTCGCGCCCGTCGATGACGGTGGCGCGGCGTACGCCCTGCTGGACCGCCTTGAGGCATGCGGTCATCTTGGGAATCATCCCGGTCGACAGTTCAGGAATGATCTCCGCGAGCGACTCGGGGCTGATCTCGCCGATGACGTCGGAGCTGTTGGGCCAGTCGGCATAGAGTCCCTCGACATCGGTGAGGACCAGCAGCTTCTCGGCGTCGAGCGCCACGGCCAGAGCGGCGGCCGCGGTGTCGGCGTTGACGTTGTGCACCTGACCGTCGGCGTCCGGGGCGACTGTCGACACGACGGGGATACGGCCGGCCTCGATCAGGTCCTGCACGGCTTCCGGGCGTACGCCGACGACCTCACCAACGAGGCCGATGTCGGTCTCGACACCGTCGATGACCGGCATCGTCTTCTCTGCCGTGAACAGGCCACCGTCCTCGCCGGACAGCCCGACGGCCAGGTCACCGTGCTGGTTGAGCAGACCGACGAGCTCGCGGCCCACCTGGCCGGTCAGGACCATGCGGACGACGTCCATCGTCTCCGGCGTCGTGACCCGCAAGCCGCCCCGGAACTCCGACTCGATGCCGAGCTTGTCGAGCATCGCGCTGATCTGCGGCCCCCCACCGTGCACGACGACGGGCTTGAACCCGGCCATCCGCAGGAACACGATGTCCTCGGCGAACGCGTGCTTGAGCTTCTCGTCGGTCATGGCGTTGCCGCCGTACTTCACCACGACGACCTTGCCGTGGTACTTCTTCAGCCATGGCAGTGCCTGCGCGAGGGTGGCGGCCTTGTCGGTCGCCTTCTTCCAGTCCTCGGGCTGCCACTCGTCGAGAGTGCTGTCTGTCGCTTCGCTCATGAGGAGTACGCCGAGTTCTCGTGGACGTACGCCTGCGTGAGGTCGTTCGTCCAGATGGTGCCCCGTTCGGAGCCTGACTTGAGGTCGATCGTGACCGAGACCGAGCGCTCGTTGAGGTCGATCGTGTCGGCCGACTCCCCCGGTCCGCTCGTGCGGCAGACCCAGACGCCGTTGAGCGCGACGTCGAGGTCGGCCGGGTCGAAGGCCGCCTGCGTCGTCCCGACCGAGGCGAGGATGCGGCCCCAGTTGGGGTCCTTGCCGTAGATCGCGCACTTGAACAGGTTGCTGCGAGCGACCGACCGGCCCACCTCGAGGGCGTCGTCGACCGTTGCGGCGTTGACGACCTCGATCGCGATCTCGTGGTCGGCGCCCTCGGCGTCGGCAAGGAGCTGCTTCGCGAGATCCGTGCAGACCGTCGTGACGGCATCGGTGAACGCCTCGATATCGGGCACCACACCCGAAGCGCCGCTCGCCATCAGCAGCACGGTGTCGTTGGTGGACTGGCAGCCGTCGGAGTCGAGCCGGTCGAACGACTGCGCCGTCGCCGTGCGAAGGGCTGCGTCAGCCGTGGCCGCGTCGACATCGGCGTCGGTCGTGATGACCACGAGCATCGTCGCCAGCGCCGGTGCCAGCATGCCGGCGCCCTTGGCCATGCCGCCGACAGTCCAGCCGTCGCCCTGGGCCACGGCCTCCTTGGCGACGGTGTCAGTCGTCATGATCGCGGTGGCGGCCGCATGGCCACCGTCGGGACTCTGCCCGTCGACTGCGGAGCGTACGCCTGAGAGCAACGACTCGCGGTCGTTGAGCAGTCCGATCAGGCCGGTCGAGCAGACCTGGACGTCGATCGCGCCGACGCCGAGCTTCTCGGCGACCGCCTCTGCAGTCTGGTGCGTCGTGGCGAAGCCTTCAGGCCCGGTGTAGCAGTTGGCGCCCCCGGAGTTGATCGCCACGGCGACCGCCGAGCCACCCTTGATCGCCTCTTCACTCCAGAGCACGGGGTTGGCTTTGCAACGATTGCTCGTGTAGACCGCGGCGGCGGCCTTCGACGGTCCGGTGTTGACCACGACGGCGACGTCGGGTGCACCGCTCGACTTGAGCCCGGCGGCGACGCCGGCCGCAGTGAATCCCTTGGCAGCGGTGACACTCATGGTGCAACCCCGATCGTGGTGAGGCCGGTGGTCTCGGGGAGGCCGAGGGCGACGTTCATCGACTGGATCGCGCCGCCGGCGGTGCCCTTGGCGAGGTTGTCCATCGCCCCGATCGCGATGACCTTGCCGGCGCGTGCGTCGAGCGTGGCCTGGACGTGCAGCATGTTGGCGCCCAGCACCGCCTTGGTCTGCGGCCACTGCCCCTCAGGAAGCACGTGGATGAAGGGCTCGTCCGCGTACGCCTTGACGTATGCCGCGCGCACGTCCTCGGCGGTGACGCCGTCGAGCGCAGGCGCGGACACCGTCGCGAGGATGCCGCGCGACATCGGGGCAAGGATCGGCGTGAAGGAGACTGTGGGGCGAGTGCCGGACACGAGCTCGAGGTTCTGCTCGATCTCCGGGGTGTGCCGGTGCACGCCGCCGACGCCGTACGCGCTGGCCTGTCCCATCATCTCCGAGCCCAGCAGGTGCGGCTTGAGCGACTTGCCCGCACCCGAGGCGCCCGTCGGCGCGACCACGGTGATGTCGGGCGCGATCAGACCTGCCGCGAGGGCCGGCATGATCGTGAGCGTCGAGGCTGTCGGGAAGCAACCGGGAACGGCGATCCGCTTGGCGCCCGCGAGCACGTCACGCTGGCCGGGCAGCTCCGGCAGGCCGTATGGCCAGGTGCCGGCGTGGTCACCGCCGTAGAACGTCTCCCAGTCGTCGGCGCTCTGGAGGCGGAAGTCCGCGCCGCAGTCGATGACGAGGACGTCGTCGCCGAGCTGGGCAGCGATCGCGGCTGACGTGCCGTGCGGCAGCCCGAGGAACACGACGTCGTGGCCCGCGAGGACCTCCGCTGTCGTGGGCTCGAGCACCCGGTCGGCGAGCGGCACCAGATGTGGCTGGTGCTCACCCAAGGTGCTCCCGGCGCTGGACGCTGCGGTCAGGGCGCCGATCTCGACGTGAGGGTGCGCAAGCAACGTACGCAGGACCTCACCGCCGACGTATCCGCTCGCGCCGGCGACGGCTGCGGTGATCGTGGTCATCTCTCCACCTTTGCAGAGTTGTGGTCAGACGGTCAGGGGTGTCTCGGCGCTCAGTCGGTGCCGAACTCCATGGCTGCGGCGTCGAGCGCGAGCTCGTCTTCGCTGTGGACCGCGGGGTTGGCCTCGATCCGCGTCGCGCCGCCGGCCGGCAAGTCACCGAACAGCGTGCCGTGCTCGACGAGCACCTGGCCCTGGTCGAGCGGCTGAGCGGCGTACAGCTCGAGCATCGCGCGGGAGTCGGCGATGTCGAGGTTGCGCATCGTCAGCTGGCCGATCCGGTCCGTCGGCCCGAACACGGCGTTCTCCGTACGCTCCATCGAGAGCTTCTCCGGGTGGTACGAGAACGTGGAGCCCTGCGTGTCCAGGATCGAGTAGTCCTCGCCCCGCCGCAGTCGCAGCGTCACGTCGCCGGTGACGACCGAGGCGATCCAGCGTTGGACCGACTCCCGCAGCATCATCGCCTGCGGGTCGAGCCACCGACCTTCGTACATCAGCCGACCGAGGCGACGGCCGTGCTGGTGGAAGTTGGCGATCGTGTCCTCGTTGTGGATCGCGTTGACGAGCCGTTCGTACGCGATGTGCAGCAGGGCCATGCCCGGCGCCTCGTAGATGCCCCGGCTCTTGGCCTCGATGATGCGGTTCTCGATCTGGTCGGACATGCCGAGGCCGTGGCGACCACCGATCGTGTTCGCCTCATGGACGAGGGCGACCGGGTCACCGTCGAACGTCGAGCCGTTGATCGCGACCGGGCGACCGGCTTCGAACGAGACCGTGACGTCCTCGGTCGCGATCTCGACCTCGGAGTCCCAGAACTTGACGCCCATGATGGGTTCGACCGACTCGAGGGACGTGTCGAGGTGCTCGAGGGTCTTCGCCTCGTGCGTCGCGCCCCAGATGTTGGCGTCGGTCGAGTAGGCCTTCTCCTGGCTGTCCCGGTAGGGCAGGTTGCGCTCGGTGAGCCACTGGCTCATCTCGTGGCGGCCACCCAGCTCGTGCACGAAGTCAGCGTCGAGCCACGGCTTGTAGATGCGCAGCTCGGGGTTCGCGAGGAGTCCGTAGCGGTAGAACCGCTCGATGTCGTTGCCCTTGAAGGTCGAGCCGTCGCCCCAGATGTCGACCCCGTCCTCGTGCATCGCCCGGACGAGCAGGGTGCCGGTGACGGCCCGGCCCAGCGGAGTCGTGTTGAAGTACGTCCGGCCGGCCGACCTGATGTGGAACGCCCCGCACGCGAGCGCGGCCAGCCCCTCCTCCACGAGCGGGCGCTTGCAGTCGATCGAGCGCGCCAGCTCAGCGCCGTACTCCATCGCCCGCCCCGGGATGCCGGAGATGTCGGGCTCGTCGTACTGGCCGATGTCGGCGGTGTACGTGCACGGGATCGCGCCCTTGTCGCGCATCCAGGCAACGGCTACGGAGGTGTCGAGACCACCGGAGAAGGCAATTCCGACGCGTTCGCCGACGGGCAGGGTCGTGAGGACTTTGGACATGCCTCACATTCTTGCATACTTCTGCAATTTCTTGCATTCGGGGTCGAGTCGCTGATTTCCCGCGGAGCGGGCAAAGTTCGCCCCTAGGATGCAAGCCATGCGGATCCTCCTGCGCGTCTTCGCGCTCGTCGTGGCCGCCGGGGTGTTGTTCATCCCCGCGCTGGCGGCGCTGGTTCCGACGACGGAGACCTCGACCGGGCCCGATCCCGTACGCATCTCTGACTACACCGCCAACTATGTCGTGACCGCCGACGGCGACCTGGTCGCCAAGGAGCAGATCACCGCCGAGTTCCCGGGCGGCCGCCACGGCATCTTCCGCTTCTGGGACCTTGCCGATCCATCGGACAAGAGCGTCCGGCTCATCCCCAAGGGTGTGAAGGTCCAGCTCGACGGCGGGGGCGTCCCGTTCGACATGCAGTGGCAGAAGGGCCGGCACTTCCGGGTCGCCAAGATCGGCGACCCGGACTCGTTCGTCACGCCGGGCACGCACGTCTACACGATCACCTACCGGATCGACGGCGCCCTCGCGCCGAGCACGGCCGGTCCGGGCACGTTCGCGTCGTCCAGCTGGACCGACAAGCAGCCTGCTGAGTCGGTGTTCTACTGGAACGTCGTCGCGCAGGGCTGGCAGATGGACATCGACAAGTCCACGGTCCACATCACGCTGCCCGTGGAGTCCGGCAAGGTGCAGTGCACCTCGAGCTTCGACGGCAGCGGCACGTGTGACATCAGCGGCGCCGGCACCGATCAGGTCACGATCAGGACCGATCACCTGTCGCCCCGCACGCCGGTGACGGTGCGCATCGGCCTGCCGATCAAGACGCCCGACCGGGTCACCGTGCCGTGGCCGGTCGCCGCCGATCGCGCACTCGGCACGAGCACCAGTGCTCTCGGCGTCGTCCTCGCCATCACGCTGGGACTGATGGCCTTCGGCTACTACCTCGACCGGCGCTCACGTGAAGAGGCGCCGGGGACCCCCGTCATGTATGAGCCGCCGCCCGGCCTAGGACCGGTCCAGACGGCCTACGTCACGACCGAGACCGTGCCCCGCCGTGGTCTCGTGTCGACGTTGCTCTACCAGGCCGAGCAGGGACTCACGACCCTCACGGACAACGGCAGCAAGTCGTGGACCATCACGGGCGTCGGCGACGCAGAGGCCTGGGCCAAGACCGACGACGTCACCCGGGCCGTCGGCGAGTCGCTCGGAGTCACGCAACCCGGCGCGCACTTCAAGTCGAGTCCGGACTCCGTGACCTCGGGCCAGAAGCTCCAGTCCGTCCGCAGCGCACTCGCGGGTCAGACCAGCGCCTGGGCGGACGGCATCGGTGCCCAACGCAGGGTCGGTTCGGAGACACTCTCACGGCTCGCCGTCGGTGCTGCGGTCCTGTTGTTCCTGGGCATGGCGATCTTCATCCGTCCGCCCGTCTCGATGTACCTGCTGCCCATCGCGGGATTCGTCATCGGCGGCATCGGACTCATGAGCACCGGCGTCGGCCGGCGTCGTACGACCCTCGGTCGAGACCTGTGGTCTCGCGCGGCCGGCTTCAAGCGTCTCCTGTCGACCGACTCCGCGCAGGACCGTTTCGACTTCAGCGGCAGGAAGGACCTCTACACGGCCTTCATCCCGTACGCCGTCGCCTTCGACTGCGCCGACCGCTGGGCTCGCAAGTACCAGCTCGCGACGGGGTCCGAGCCGCCCGTCCCGACCTGGTACGGCGGCGGCTCGACCTCGACCACGGGTCACGGCTTCTTCGGCAGCAACGATGCCTTCTCCGGATTTGAATCCTCGCTGGCCTCCTCGATCAGCGCCTACTCAGCCACGCAGTCGTCGTCATCCTCGGGTGGCGGCGGTGGTGGTGGCGGAGGGGGCGGCGGTGGAGGCGGCGGTGGCGGCGGTTCCTGGTAGCCCTGCATCACTCACTCACCCAACGAGGAGAACTCATGATCTGGATCATCCTGGCGGTCGTCGTCGTGCTCGCGCTGTTCACCGTCTACGCCTTCAACCGCCTGCGTCGCGTCGACATCGGCGCGCAGGAGGCGCTCGGCGGGATCGACGTCCAGCTGACCCGGCGTGCCGATCTCATCCCCAACCTGGTCAACACGGTCAAGGGCTACGCGCAGCACGAGAAGGGTGTCTTCGAGGCGGTCACCGAAGCACGAGCGGGTGCCGCGGCGGCAGCAAAGGGCGGCTCGGTGAAGGAGAAGGCCGAGGCGCAGGCCAGACTCGACAAGGCGATCATCGATGTCCTCGCGGTCGCCGAGGCGTACCCCGACCTCAAGGCATCAGCCAACTTCCAGTCGCTGCAGGCCGAGCTCGCGGACACCGAGAACAAGATCTCGTTCGCCCGCCAGTTCTACAACGACGCCGTCGCGAAGCTCAACAGCCTCGTGCGCACGATCCCCTGGCTGCTGTTCACCGGCATCGCGGGCGTTCACGCGCGAGAGTTCTACGACGCCCCCGAGGGCCAGGAGACCCCGCCGACTGTCACCTTCTGACCCCTCACGCTGACGAGTCACTCCCGTTGCCCTGAGGAGTCACTCGCCACGTGGTGAGTGACTCGTCGGTGCACGGTCAGTGACTCGTCAGCGCACGGTCAGTGACTCGTCAGCGGGATCAGGTGCGGAGGGTGGCGCCGAGTGATCCCGCGGCCGTGACGGCCGATTCGCGCGCTGCCTTGATCTCGTCATCCGTCAGCGTGCGGTCGGGAGCCCGGAGGCGCAGGGCGAACGCCAGCGACTTCTTGCCCTCAGGAACCTGGTCGCCGGAGTAGACGTCGAACAGGCGCACCGACTCGATCAGCGGGCTCGCCCCCGACAGGACCTTCTGCACCGAGGCGGCTGGAACCTCGCCGTCGACGATCAGGGCGAGGTCCTCCTTGGCCACCGGGAACGACGAGAAGTCCGGGCGCGGCCCGATCTCGGGTGACGCCTCGATCAGCGCGTCGAGGTCGATCTCGGCCGCGACGACGCGAGCAGGCAGCCCGTACGCCTTGAGGACGCGCGGGTGCAGCTCACCGGCATGGCCGATCGGCACGCCCCCGAGGAGGATCGCCGCGCATCGACCGGGGTGCCACGGCATGACGTGCGCCTGCTGCACCTCGATCTCGACATGCAGGTCCTCGGCGAGGTGCTGCACGATCGCCACCGCGTCGGCCCACGACGCCTGGCGTCCAGGTCCGGCCCAACCGGTGCGCACGCGCTCGCCGCTCATGACCAGGCCCACATGGTGCGGTTGGTCGGGCAACGCCGCGGCGAACGCGGCGATCTCTTCGTCTGTCGGGCGGCGGTCGACACCATAGATCGGCGCCTCGGCCTCGTCCGACTTCGGCAGGAACACCCGCCCGGTCTCGGCGATGTGCACGTCGGAGTGACCGCGGCCGATGTTGAGCACGAGGCTCTTGAGCAGACCCGTGAGCAGGGTCGTCGTCAGGCCCGGCTCCTCTGCGGACAGCGGGTTCTCCAGCAGGACCTGACGGCGTCGGAGGTCGTCGGCGGCCAGGCCCAGACGGTCGAAGTCGGCTGTCCCGGCGAACGGGAACGTCTTGACCTCGACCAGACCGTCGCCCGCGAGGATGTTGCCGACCCGGCGCCGCAGCTTCTGTGCGACGGTCAGGCCGCGCCCAGCTGGGGCGGTCGGCAGGATCGACGGCACCTTGTCGTAGCCGACGACGCGGAGCACCTCTTCGACGAGATCATTCGGATCGTTGAGGTCGAAACGCCAGCTCGGCGGCGTCGCCGACAGGACGTCGTGGTCCAGGGCGACGTCGCACCCGTTGCCCTCGAGCGCCTCCACGACCGTCGCAGCGTCGATCTCGACGCCGGAGACCCGCGTCGGCAGGTGGATCGACATCTCGACCGCAGGGCGTGGCGATGCGGTGCCCACCACGGTGAGGCCGTCCTCGATCGTGCCGCCGCCGAGCTCAGCGAGCAGCTCCGCGACCCGCTGAGTCGCACGGGCAGGGAGCTCGGGGTCGACACCGCGCTCATAGCGCTTCGACGCCTCGGACGGCAGCTTGTGCAGGCGGGCCGTGCGCGCGATCATCGGCGCCTTCCAGTGCGCCGCCTCGATGAGGATGTCGGTAGTCGTGGCCGAGAGCTCGGTCTCCGCACCACCCATGACGCCGGCCAGGCTGATCGGTCCGCGATCGTCCGTCACCACCGTGTCATCGGTGGAAAGCGTACGCACGACGCCGTCGAGCGTCGTGATCTTCTCGCCCTCGGTGGCCCACCGGACGACGATCGGGCCCTGCAGGCTCGACAGGTCGAAGCCGTGGATCGGGTGGCCGAGCTCGAGCATGACGTAGTTGGTGATGTCGACCGCCAGCGAGATCGACCGCATCCCGGCCTGCTCGATGCGCCGCGCCATCCAGCGCGGTGTGGGACGGGTGGGGTCGAAGCCGGTGACCGCCCTGGCCGCGAAGACGGGGCACGCCTCGGCGTCCTCGACACGTACGGGATAACCCTCCCCCACGCCGGTCAGCTCGATGTCGGCCGGATCGGTGAACTCCAGCCCGTACGCCAGCGCGGTGTCACGTCCGACGCCGCGCATCGACAGCGCGTAGCCGCGGTCGGGATTGACCTCGAGGTCGAGGACCTCATCGCCGAGGCCCAGCAGTGCGATCGCGTCGTCGCCCGGCGTCGCCGAGTCGGCGTCGAGCACGATGATCCCGCTCGCGTCGCCGGCCTGGCCGAGCTCCGCGCTCGAGCAGATCATGCCGTCCGACACGTGGCCGTACGTCTTGCGGGCCGTGATCTCGAAGCCGAGGGCCGGCAGGACCGTGCCCGGCAGCGAGACGACGACGAGGTCGCCCTCGACGAAGTTGTGGGCACCGCACACGATGCCGCGGGCGCCGTCAGCGTCGTTGTGCTCCGGGCCGACGTCGACGCGGCACCAGTTGATCGTCTTGCCGTTCTTCTGCGGCTCCTTGACGATCGACAGCACTCGCCCGACGACGAGCGGACCGCTGATGCCGGACGAGATGATCTCCTCGAGCTTGAGGTCGAACTCGGTCAGGCGAGCCGCCAGCTGCTCGGTCGTGACGTCGTCGGGGAGCTTGACGAGCTCCCGCAGCCAACTAACTGGAACCTTCACAGCTCAACTCCGAATGGCTGGGTGAAACGGATGTCGCCATCGAACAGGTCGCGCAGGTCCGCGATGTCGTAGCGGGACGTGATCGTGCGGTCGATGCCGATGCCGAACGCGAACCCGGAGTAGCGCTCCGGGTCGACGCCACACGCGATCAGCACGCGGGGGTTGACCACACCGCAGCCGCCCCACTCGACCCAGCCCTCGCCCTTGCACGTACGGCAGTCGGCGACAGCGTCCGGCTCGTTGTGGCACACGTAGCAGAGCAGGTCCATCTCGGCGCTCGGCTCGGTGAACGGGAAGTAGGACGGCCGGAACCGGGTCGTCATGCCGTCGCCGTAGATCGCCTGGGCGAAGTGGTCGAGCGTGCCCTTGAGGTGGCCCATCGAGAGGCCCTCGTCGATCGCGAGGCCCTCGACCTGGTGGAACACCGGCGAGTGGGTGGCATCGAGCTCGTCAGTGCGGAAGACCCGACCCGGGCATGCGATGTAGATCGGCGGTTTGCGGGTCAGCATCGTGCGCGCCTGCACGGGTGAGGTGTGGGTGCGCAGCACCATCGCCGCGCGCTCGGGGGTGACCCAGAACGTGTCCTGCATCGTGCGGGCGGGGTGGTCCGGTCCCAGGTTGAGCGCGTCGAAGTTGAGCCACTCGGCCTCGACCTCAGGACCCTCGGCGATCTCCCAGCCCATCGCGACGAAGATGTCGGCGATGTGCTCCGACAGCGTCGTGATCGGGTGCCGGGCGCCGACCGGCTGCACGTCCCACGGCAGCGTCACGTCGACGGCCTCGGTGACCAGGGCGCGCTCCTCCTCGGCGGCCTCGACCTCGGCGGTCTTGGCCGTCAGCGCCTGGTTGATCGCTCCCCTGGCCTGGCCGACCCGCTGACCGGCCTCCTTGCGCGCCTGTGGCGGCAAGGCGCCGATCTCCCGGTTGGCCAGTGCCAACGGGGAGCGGTCGCCGACGTGCTCGATGCGCACCTGCTTCAGGTCATCGAGCGTCTCGGCGGCAGCAATCGCGGCCAGCGCCTCGTCGCGCATGCGCTCGACCTCTTCGGCGTGCAACGGGGTGACCTCCACAGGGTCGTACGAGGAATTGGGCGCGGACACAGCAGACCTGACTTTCGATGGCTCGGTTCCCGGAGACGTCGGGACCACGGTGGTCAGTCTAGTGAAGGCGCTTGATCAGTCGGTCATCGTGTCGGGCTCGTTGATCGGGAACCACGCCCGTATGAGCGCCCCGCCGCCCTCGGCGTCCGAGATGTCGATCTTGCCGCCGTGCTCCACGACGATGCCCCGCACGATGTACATGCCGAGGCCACTGCCCGCCCCGGGGCCGGCGCGCCAGAATCGGCTGAACACGCGCTGGCGCATTTCCTCAGGGATGCCGGGCCCGTTGTCGTGCACCTCGAGCGAGACGCCGCCCTCCTGGCCAGCAGGCTGCGTGTTCTGCACGACGATCTCGCGCAGCCCGAACCCGTGGCGCATCGCGTTCTCGACGAGGTTCGTGACGACCTGCATGATGCGATCACTGTCGCCCCAGATCAGGTCGAGGTCGTCGCCGATGCTGATCTCGAACGGCTCCGCTGCACCACCCGACACATTCGTGAGGACGTGCCGGACGATCTCGTCGAGCTTGACCGGTCCGCGTTTGAGGGTCAGGCGGCCTGCATCGATGCGTGCGGCGTCGAGCAGCTCCGTGATGAGCCGGCTCAGGCGGTCCGCGTCGGCGTCGACGGTCTCGAGCATGAACTGGCGCTGCTCCTCGGAGAACTTGTCCCACTTGGTGAGCAGCGTCGAGGTGAAACCCTTGATGCCGGTCAGCGGCGAGCGGAGCTCGTGCGCCACGGTGGCGACGAGGTCCGAGCGCTCACGGTCGCGCTGGTTGCGGATGCGGGCGTTGCGGACGCTCACGACGACGCGGCGGACCGGGCCTGCCGGCCGCTCGCGCACCAGCGAGGCGGTGATGAGGTACTCACTGCCCTTGGGCGACCACCAGGCCTGCTCGGAGATCCGCTTGCGGGTCGCAATGCCGTCGTATGGACGCGTCGTGTCGTACCAGGAGTTGCCGTTGAGATCGTCGAACGGAACGGCTTCGTTGAGGTGCATACCGATCATCTCGTCGCCCTCGGCGCGCGCCATGACCCGGATTCGCTCGTTGACGTACAGGACCCTGGCGTCGGGGCCGGCAATGATGATGCCGTCCGGGAAGTCGTCGAGGTCCATGAAGCCTGAATGTAGTACCAAAGGACTAGATGAGACGACTCAACTCGGCAACTTTCAACCAGTTGCGCGAGCGCGCGCGGATGCGTAGAGGCACACGGCTGCGGCGGTCGCCAGGTTGAGGCTCTCGGCCCGGCCATAGATCGGCACCGAGACGACCCGGTCGGCGAGGTCGCGGGTCTCGGCTGGCAGGCCCCAAGCCTCGTTGCCCATGAGCCACGCCGTCGGTTGCGACAGGTCGAGGCCGTCGTTGAACAGGCTCACATCTCCCCCGCCGTCAGCGGCCAGCACCTGCAGGCCCAGACCGCGCAACCGGCTCAGCGTGCCCGGTGTGTCGCGCTCGGTCACGACGGGCAGGTGGAAGATGCTGCCGACCGTCGCGCGTACGGACTTGGGGTTGTAGGGATCGACGCTGTCGCCGGCGAACACGACACCGTGCGCCCCGGCGGCATCGGCGCACCGGATGACCGCGCCGGCGTTGCCGGGATCGCGGATGTCGGCACACACGACGAGAAACGTCGGTGTGGTGGCCAGCAGCGACTCGAACGAGGCCTCCGGGATGCGGCACCTCGCCACGACACCTTGGGGCTGGACCGTGTCGGCTATCGACTCGACGACGTCATCGGTCACGACGTGCCACGGGACGTCAGCTGCCTGCGCCGCTTCCGCCAGGTCGCGGTGCTGCGCAGTGCCGGCCTCCGTCGCGAAGACCTCGACCGTCGCACCAGGCACGGTGAGCGCCTCGCGTACGGCCTGGGGGCCCTCGGCGAGGAACTCGCCGGTCTCGGCCCGGAATGCACGAGTGGCGAGCCGCCGGGTGTGCTTTACACGTCCTGAACGGACGGTGAGCTCACCGGGCAGGCTCGCCACTACGTAGGAGGAGCCGCGGTCAGGCCGCGGCGCCGTCCTTGGGTGCGTTGACGTCGGCCGGAAGGTTGTCCTTCGCGGTCTGGACGAGCGCGGAGAACGCGGCGGGCTCGTGAACAGCGAGCTCGGCGAGGATCTTGCGGTCGACCTCGACACCCGCGGCCTTGAGGCCCTGGATGAAGCGGTTGTAGGTCATGCCCTCGGCGCGGACGGCAGCATTGATGCGCTGGATCCAGAGACGACGGAAGTCGCCCTTCTTGGCCTTGCGGTCACGGTAGCTGTAGACCAGCGAGTGAGTGACCTGCTCCTTGGCCTTGCGGTAGAGCCGCGAACGCTGACCGCGGTAGCCCGCAGCGCGCTCCAATGTCTGGCGGCGCTTCTTCTGTGCATTGACAGAGCGCTTGACGCGTGCCATCTCAGTTCTCCTTCAAAGTTTTCGGTATGTCGGGGGGCGTCGGTCAGAGACCGAGCATCTTCTTCACGCGCTTGACGTCAGCCTTGGCGACGTCGGTCGAACCTTCGAGACGGCGCTTGCGCGAGGAGGACTTGACCTCGAGCAGGTGGCGGCGGTTGGTCTGCTCCCGGCGCAGCTTGCCGCTGCCGGTGACCTTCACGCGCTTCTTCATCCCCGAGTGGGGCTTGAACTTCGGCATTTATGCCTCCATGTCTGGGTCGAGGTTCTCAGAACGCCGACGTGGCTTCTTGGGTGTTGCTGTCTTCTGGGCGGCTTCGCGGTGTGCCTTGACCTCGGCGGCCTCGGCATCCTTCTCAGCGGCCTTGGCTGCGGTGGTCTTGACCTTCTCGGCCTTGACCTCTGCCTGGGCCTCTGACTTCTTCTTGTGCGGGCCGAGCACCATCGTCATGTTGCGTCCGTCCTGACGAGCGTTGGACTCGATGAATCCGAGATCCTCGACGTCAGCGGCGAGCCGCTGCAGCAGCCGGTAGCCCAGCTCGGGGCGGTGCTGCTCACGACCGCGGAACATGATGGTGATCTTGACCTTGTCGCCAGCCTTGAGGAATCGGACGACGTGACCCTTTTTGGTGTCGTAGTCGTGCTGGTCGATCTTCGGACGCAACTTCATCTCTTTGATGATGGTGTTGGTCTGGTTGCGGCGGGACTCGCGTGCCTTCTGAGCGGTCTCGTACTTGAACTTTCCGTAGTCCATGAGACGGCAGACGGGCGGGCGAGCGGTCGGAGCCACCTCGACAAGATCGAGATCAGCTTCCGCTGCCAGTCGTAGGGCATCTTCGATACGGACGATGCCCACCTGTTCACCGCCAGGACCGACGAGGCGTACTTCGGGAACGCGGATTCGGTCGTTGACGCGCAGCTCTGTGGTGATGGATCCTCCTGAGATCGTGTGGGAGGCCAAGAAAAAATGGCCCCCGTACGAAACGGAAGCCACCAGTGGCGTATTCCCGTGGGAATGACGCCGTCGGCCGGTTCGTCAAGCTCAGGAACCGGCGTAACCCCAAGGTCGAGGACCAAGCAGGTGGGAGGTGGACCTCCACTTCGTCCTCAAGGATATCAGCGACGACGTTCCATTGTGAAATCAAAGGGTTTGCCTCGCCGAAACATGCACGACGCCGACGCGAAAACTCAGCGCGTCAGGCTGGCACCATGTTGTGGCGCATCCGTACGACACTGGCCGACCGACCGGGCATCCTGGCGGAGATCGCGCTGGCCTGCGGGCGCTCGGACGTCAACATCCTCGGCATGCAGGTCTTCCCCACGAGCCCGCGGGTGACCGACGAGTTCATCGTCAGCGCGCCGGACGGATGGGGCGACGTCCAGCTGGCCGAGCTGTTCGAGGAGGCCGGGGGCTCACAGGTGTCGGCGACGCGGGTCACTGACGACTCCCTGATCGACACCCCGACGCGATACCTGCACGGCGTGCACCAGGTGCTCGAAGAGGGCCGCGATGCCGAAGAGGTGCTGCGCGAGCTGCTCGAGACCGAGCCACCGGACGTCGCCGACTACCGCGGGCACGACGTTCTCGACCTGACCCGCCGCAACGGATCGGTGCTGCGCATCAGCCGGGCGATCCCGTTCACGGCAGTCGAGCGGGCACGCGCTCAGGCCTTGCTGTCGCTGGTGAGCGATGCCGGCTTCGAGACCCCGTTGATCTCCCCCTCCCCGCGCCACCAGGTGCCCATGGTGCGCGAGGCGACCTTGGCCGACATCGAGGCCGTGTCCGCCCTGCACGAACGCTGCAGCGTGGAGACGCTCTACAACCGCTACCAAGTGCCCCTGCGGATGCCCATGACGACGCGAATGGCTCGCCGCCTGGTGGCCCCCGAGGCCGGCGTGGCGCTCATCGCACAGGTCGGGCTCGACGTGGTGGGCCACGGTCTGCTCGAATCGGTCGAGACGGTCTGGACGTTCCAGCTCCTCATCGAGGACGCCTGGCAGGGCCAGGGCCTCGGCACGATGCTGGTCAAGCAGGCGGCCAGCCGGGCCAAGTCACACGGCGCTGCCCGTCTCACGTTCATCACGGAGGGCTCCAACGACAAGCTCCTGCGGACCGTCGGCAATGCCGGGTTCGTCGCCCGCGTCGAGCGGCACGACGGCAACGTGCACATCACGGTGCCGCTGTCAGCCGTACGCTCAACAGCCGCCGGCTGAACCGCCGAGATTTGGATCACGTTGCACCACGATCGAACGAGAGGTGGTGCACCAGAATCCAAATCTCGGGGGTTCAGGCGATCCAGGCGGGGCCGGCTTCGCTCTGCACGAGCCGATGGCCGGCGGCGAGGTGCCCAACGTCGTCGGTCTCGACCACGGTGAACGTGTCGTTGGTCAGGTCGAGCAGGATCGCTGCGGCGCCCTCGTCGAGGGTCGCGCGGGCGGCGTCACGACCGAGGATCGGCACCGGCCGTGCCTGCGGGTCCCAGGCAGCCATCGAGGCGATGCTGCTGAACGCCAACAGCGCCTGCCGGCCGTCGGCGCCGGTCATCAGGACGGCGGCCATGTCCGCGTTCTTGTCGCCTTCGGCCGGGACGTCCCCGAGCAGCGCGATGATCGGCACGAACACTCGTGCGTCCGACAGGGCAGCCAGCACCGCGAGGTCGTCGCCGAATGCCGCGGCAAGCAGCGGATCGGTGGACCCGTCGTCGTCAGGGAACTGCGGACTCGCAAGCGTGCGGTCGTGGGTCATGACGGCAGCCGGCTTCGCAGATAGGCGACGGCCTCGCGTGCGTACGCACCGTCGGAACCCTGGATGCCGAACAGCATGACCCGCTCGTCGTCGTTGGTGACCAAGGTCGGCCACGGCGCGCCGGTGTTCATGGCGAATCCCTTGATGTCCGACCACGGAACGTGGTGGCGGCGGTAGCCGTTGACCACCTCGACGCCGTCGTCGTCAGCGCGAACGTAGCTGCGCCCGATGCCGTGCAACACCGCCAGAACGACGACGATGATGGCCCACAGCGTCACGTCCTCGGCGGGCGTGAAATAGATCTCGTCGGGCAGCGCGAGGCCGATCACGATCGTGATGACGACCATGATGACGCCCACGGCGTACGCGACGACGCGGGCGCCACCGGGACGGAACGTCCTCAGATCCGGCACGCCAGGATGTCCGTCACGAGGATGCCGCGGGCGCCGATCTCGTAGAGCGAGTCCATGACCTTCTGGGCGGCGTCGCGAGGCACCATCGAGCGCACGGCGACCCACCCTTCGCGATGGAGGGGCGACACCGTCGGTGACTCGATGCCGGGAGTCAACTCGACGGCTCGATCGACCTGGTCGACCCGGATGTCGTAGTCCATCATGATGTACGTCCGCGCGACCAGGACGCTGTCGATGCGGCGCTTGAACACCGCGAAGCCGTCCGGCTCCGGGGTGTTCTGACGCGTGATCAGCACTGCTTCGGACGAGAGGATCGGCTCGCCGAACACCTCGAGGTCGGCCTGCTTGAGCGTGCTGCCGGTCTCGACGACGTCGGCGATCGCGTCGGCGACCCCCAGGCGTACGGAGGACTCCACCGCGCCGTCGAGGCGTACGACGTCGGCGCTGATGCCCCGCTCGGCGAGGTAGGCCTGGACGATGCCCGGGTAGGACGTGGCGATCCGCGAGCCGGCCAGGTCGGTGACGGCCGACATCGCACCGATCGGCGCAGCGAACCGGAACGTCGAAGCGCCGAAACCGAGCGAGATGTTCTCGGCAGCGTGTGCGCCGGAGTCGAGCAGCAGATCACGTCCGGTGATGCCGACGTCGAGCGTGCCCTCCCCCACGTAGATCGCGATGTCGCGGGGGCGGAGGTAGAAGAACTCGACGTCGTTGTCGGGGTCGAGAGTGACGAGGTCCTTGGTGTTGCGTCGCTGGTGGTAGCCGGCTTCGGTCAGCATCTGGGCAGCCGACTCGGCGAGCGCGCCCTTGTTGGGTACGGCGATCTTGAGCATGGATTCTCTTCTCAGGAGTTCTGTGACGGAAGGGGAAGGCACGGACGGGCGCCGAAGAGCCGATCCGTCACAGATGCGCGTAGACGTCGTCGAGCGTGATTCCGCTGGCGATCATCATGACCTGGGCGTGGTAGAGCAGCTGGCTGAGCTCCTCGGCGGCACGCTCGGCACCTTCGTGCTCCGCCGCCATCCACGACTCGGCCGCCTCCTCGACGAGCTTCTTGCCGATCGCGTGCACGCCGGCATCGAGCTCGGCGACGGTGCGCGAGCCCTCAGGGCGGCTGGCTGCCTTGTCGGACAGCTCGGCGAAGAGTTCATCGAAGGTCTTCATCGCGGAGCAGTCTATCGGCGTCGGTCAGGCGAGTGTGCGCAGGACGTTCCAGGTGGACAGTGCGGCCTCGACGGCCTCGCGCCCCTTGTCCTCGCGACTGTCGGGCAGACCTGCACGGTCGACGGCCTGCGCCTCGTCGTCACACGTCAGCAACCCGAAGCCGATCGGCACGCCGGTGTCGAGGGCGACGCGGTTGAGCCCGTCGGTCGCGGCGGCCGAGACGTACTCGAAGTGCGGGGTCCCGCCGCGGATGATCACGCCGAGCGCGATCACGGCGTCGTAGCCGCTGCGGGCGTACGCCTGGCAGAGGATCGGCAGCTCGAACGAACCCGGTGCGCGCACCAGCGTCACGTCCTCGACCTTGGCGTCGGCGAGTGCGCGCTCGGCGCCGGCGATCAATCCGTCCATGACCTCGGTGTGCCAGCTCGAGGCGATGATCGCCACGCGCGCACCCCTGGCATCGGCCTGCAGGTCAGGTGCTCCCCCGCCACTCATGCGAGCTCCCCCAGTCCGGGCAGGTCGTGACCCATGCGCTCGGCCTTGGTCTGCAGGTAGCGCAGGCTGTCCTCGTTGGGCGCGATGCGCAGCGGCAGACGCTCGCTGATCTTGACCCCGTACGCCTCGAGGGCGATGGTCTTGTCCGGGTTGTTGGTGAGCAGCCGGGCCGACGTGACACCGAGCGCGCGCAGGATCTGGGCCCCGGCCGCATAGTCACGCTCGTCCTCGCCGAACCCGAGCTCGAGGTTGGCGTCGATCGTGTCGTGGCCGGAGTCCTGCAAGGCGTACGCCTGGAGCTTGTGCAGCAGGCCGATGCCGCGTCCCTCGTGACCACGGAGGTAGACGACGATGCCGGCGCCGGCCGTCGTGATCTCAGTCATCGACAGCTCGAGCTGCGGTCCGCAGTCGCAGCGCCGAGAGCCGAACACGTCGCCCGTCAGGCACTCGGAGTGGATGCGGGTCAGGACGTCCTCCGTGCCGGGGTCGCCATAGACCAGGGCGATGTGTTCCGAGCCCTCGATCTTGTCGCGGAAGCCGTGCGCCGTGAACGTGCCGAACTCGGTGGGCAGCCGGGTCGTGGCGAGCCGCTCGACCTGCGACTCGTGGAGCCGGCGGTAGACCTGGAGGTCCTCGATCGACACGAGCGCGATGCCGTGCTTGTCAGCGAACTCACGGAGGTCCGGCGCCCTCATCAACGTGCCGTCGTCGTTGAGCACCTCGCCGATCACGCCGGCCGGGGTGAGCCCTGTGAGGCGGGCGAAGTCGACCGCTGCCTCGGTGTGGCCGGCACGCTCCAGCACGCCGCCGGGCTTGGCGCGCAGCGGAATGATGTGGCCCGGCTGGACGAGCTCGAACGGCTCGGTCGCCGAGTCCGCGAGCACGCGGCACGTACGCGCGCGGTCAGCCGCCGAGATGCCCGTCGTGATGCCGTCGCGTGCGTCGATCGAGATCGTGTACGCGGTGCGCATCTTCTCGCGGTTGTGCGGGGTCATGAGCGGGATCGCCAGCCGGTCGAGGATGTCGCCGGTGATCGGGGCGCAGATCAGGCCGCTGGAGTAGCGCACCAGGAACGCCATCAGCTCAGGCGTGGCCTTGCTGGCGGCGAAGATGATGTCGCCCTCGTTCTCGCGGTCCTCGTCGTCGACCACGACGATGGCCTTGCCCTCGCGGAAGTCCGCGATGGCCCGTTCGATGCTGTCGAGTCTCACGTTCTCGTGCTCGGTCATGCCACATGCCCTTCTTCACGAACACCCAGCAGGCGCTCGACGTACTTGGCGAGGATGTCCACCTCGAGGTTGACCCGGTCGCCCGGGCCCTTGGTGCCGAGCGTCGTCTCGGCGAGTGTCGTGGGGATCAGCGACACGGAGAACCACGGCTCGTCGCCGTCGACGACATCCACGACCGTCAGTGATGTGCCGTCGACCGTGACCGACCCCTTGGCGACGAGGTACTTCGCCAGCTCCGGCGGAAGGCCGATGCGGACGACCTCCCAGTGCTCGCTCGGCGTACGGTCGAGGATCCGCCCGGTGCCGTCGACGTGCCCCTGCACGATGTGGCCGCCGAGGCGCGCGCCGGCCTTGGTTGCCCGCTCGAGGTTGACCTCGTCACCGACGCGGAGGTCGCCGAGCGAGGTCTTGTCGAGCGACTCCTTCATGACGTCGGCGGCGAACGTGTCGGTGTCCTGGTCCATGACGGTGAGGCAGACGCCGCTGACCGCGATGGAGTCGCCGTGCTGCGCGTCGGAGATCACGAGCGGGCCACGGATCGTCAGGCGTACGGAGTCGCCCAGGTCCTCGACCGCGGTGATCGTGCCCTTTTCCTCGATGAGTCCGGTGAACATCAGTCGAAGTCCTCTCGTTGCATGCGGCCCGGTGTCCCGATGATGCGGATGTCCGGCCCGATCATCGTGAGGTCGTGCAGGTCGATGGGCCGCAGGTCGGCAAGCGTGGTGGCCTCACCCTCGAGCGCCGCACGACCCGAGCCGAGCATCGCGGGGGCGATGTAGCCGATGACCCGGTCGATCACGCCGGCGTTCCAGAACGCGCCGGCAAGGCGCGGTCCACCCTCGAGCCAGATGTGCCGGATCTGGTTGTCGATCAGCTTCTGCAGCACGACCTCGGGGTCGCGGGACTGGACCAGCAGGGTGGGAGCCACCCGGTCGAACACGCGGTAGTAGTTGGGGATCTTGGTCTCGCCCACCACGACCCGCAGCGGCTGCTGGTCGTACGGCAGGGGGATGTCCTTCTCGTCACGAACCGAGAGGCGCGGGTCGTCGGCGAGGACCGCTCCGGTGCCGGCGACGATCGCGTCGGACTCGGCGCGGAACTTCTGCACGTCACGGCGCGCCTCGTCGCTCGTGATCCACTTGCTGGTGCCGTCAGGGGCGGCACTGAGTCCGTCGAGGGTCGCGGCGTACTTCCAGGTCACGAACGGGCGACCGGAGGTCACCGCGAACGTCCACTCGACGTTGAGGTCGGTGGCCTCCTCAGCCATGACGCCCGGCTCCGCCTCGATGCCCGCTTCGCGGAGCGTCTTGGCGCCTCCGGCCGCTGAACGGTCCGGATCGATCTGGCCGAACACGACGCGGGCAACACCGGCGTCGATCAGCGCCTTGGCGCACGGTCCGGTGCGGCCCGTGTGGTTGCACGGCTCGAGCGTGACGACGGCCGTCGCACCGCGGGCGGCCTCGCCGGCCTGCGTGAGCGCGTCGATCTCGGCGTGCGGGGTGCCGGCGCCACGGTGCACGCCGATCGCGATCTCTTTGCCGTCCGGCGCAAGCAGGACGCAGCCGACGCGCGGATTGGGCAGCGTACGCCTGACCGTGCGGGCCGCGTCGAGCGCGCGTTGCATCGCGCTGATCTCGGTGTCGGTTGCCATGCCATTCCTCCGGGTCGTGATCCGCTCACGCAACCCGGGGTCCCCTGGTGATCAAGTGCCACCAAGCGGTCGCGGCGCGCAGCGCCACGACACAATGCTCCTCCCATCCGGACTTTCACCGTCGGTGCCGGAATTTCACCGGCTCAACCGTTGCCCCATCACGAGGATGGAACCGCGGGTCGCGGACTGTCACCGCCGGCTCGGAATTACACCGACCCCGGAGCACGCGAGCAAAGTTTCTGCTCGTTGTGATCAAGTCTAGCCCGGAGGGTTGACTCAGTGAGTGTGACGTCCGGCATGTGAGCGCAGCTCAGCCACCATGGCGTCGGGGTCATCAGCGCTGAACACGGCCGAACCCGCGACGAAGGTGTCGGCGCCGGCATCCGCGCAGCGCTCGATCGTGTCGAGGGAGACTCCCCCGTCGACCTGCAGCCAGATGTCGCCACCGTGCTTGTCGATCAGCGCGCGAGCGCGCTGGATCTTGGGCAGGCAGATGTCGAGGAACTTCTGTCCGCCGAAGCCCGGCTCGACCGTCATGATGAGCACCATGTCGAGCTCCGGGAGCAGGTCTTCGTAGGGCTCGATCGGGGTTGCGGGCTTGAGCGCCATCGACGCGCGAGCACCCTTGGCGCGGATCTCGCGCGCCAGTCGAACGGGCGCCTTGGCCGCCTCGACGTGGAACGTGACGCTCTCCGCGCCGGCCTCGACGTAGCTGGGCGCCCAGCGGTCGGGATCCTCGATCATCAGGTGCGCGTCGATCGGCTGCACGGCCACCTTGGCCAGAGCCTCGATGACCGGTGCACCCAACGTCAGGTTGGGGACGAAGTGGTTGTCCATCACGTCCATGTGCAGCCAGTCGGCGCTCGAGATGCGAGCCGCCTCGGCCTCGAGGTTCGCAAAGTCCGACGCCAGCATGCTCGGGGTGATCTGGATGCCCATGGCGCCAGCGTAGTGGTGACGGGTGGGCCGCTCAGGAGGTGGCGGAGTCGCGCAGGATGCCGTCGATCACAATGCCGAGCATCGGCGTGGCCTCCTCAGCGTCGAGACCCGCCTGGTCCACGACGGTCGCGACGCCACTGACGAGGCGCATGACCTGTCGTGACTCGACCTTGTCCCGCAGGGCGTGGGTCTCGGTCAGATGGCTGACCACGCGCTCGTTGGCGTCCGCGAGCATCTGGCACTTGCGATAGATCGGCGACGACGGATCGTCCATTGCCGCGCTGAGCTTGGCAGCGGCACCGCGGTGCAGCGTCAGGTGCTTGATGAGGTCGGCGAACCAGCGTTCGAGCGTCTCGCGGGCGGGAAGACCCGCCTCGACCGCAGCCACGCTGTCGGAGTGAACCCGCGCGGACCAGTCCCGCATCAGGGCATCGATCAGGTCATCGCGAGTCGGGAAGTGACGGTAGAGCGTGCCCGGTCCCACCCCCGCACGCTTGGCGATCTCGTCGAGTGAGCCCTCGGCGCCGCGCTCGGCGAACACTTCGCGTGCGGCGGCGACGAGCTTGTCGTAGTTGCGCTGGGCATCGGCTCGAAGCGGCTTGACGATCTCGTCAGTGCTCTCCACGTCCGCAGGCGTGATGGACGCCACGACGCAACCTCCCTTGCTAACCGGAGACAGTCTCCGTATAGTCCTCAGAAGAACCGGAGTCCTTCTCCGTTCCAGTGTACGACACTCCACTTCTTGGGACAGGAATCCTCATCATGACCTCCATCACCGACGCACCACCGGCGCAGCGCCGCGCTGCGTACGGGCTCGCTCTCGTGCTGACCGCACAACTCATGCTGATCCTCGACGCGGCCGTCGTGAACGTCGCGCTCCCCCTCTTGCGAGTCGACCTCGGCTTCAGCCCGGCCAACCTCTCGTGGGTCCTCAACGCCTATTCGCTGGCCTTCGGCGGCCTGCTGCTGTTCGGCGGCCGGCTGGGTGACGTGATCGGACGCCTGCGGGCCTTCGAGATCGGTCTCGGCATCTTCACCTTCGCCTCGCTGCTCGGCGGACTCGCGCAAGATCCCGGCATGCTGATCGCCTCACGTGCCCTCCAGGGCGTCGGCGCCGCGATCGCCGCGCCCAGCGTGCTGGCGCTGATCACTGCGGGTGCACCGGACGAATCCAGCCGCAATCGCGGCCTCGCCCTGTTCAGCGCGGTGTCGTCGGCGGGCGCCTCGATCGGGCTGATCCTCGGCGGTGCCCTGACCGGCTTCGCCTCCTGGCGGTGGGCCCTGTTCATCAACGTGCCCATCGGCATCATGGCCGTCGTGCTCGTGCGCCGCTTCGTCCCGGAGACCACTCGTGAGCGGGGGCAGTTCGACGTACTGGGTGCGATCACCGCGACGGCGGGCTCGGTCGCCCTCGTGTACGGCTTCATCAACGCCGCGGACCACGGCTGGTCCTCCTCGGGCACGATCGCGGCGTTCGTCGCAGCGGCGGTCCTCCTCGGATCGTTCGCCGGCGTCGAGCGTCGAGCCAGGCAGCCGCTGCTCGAGCCTTCGATGCTCCGCTCGCGGCCGCGCGTCGCTGCACTGGTGACGATGACGCTGGTCATCGGCGCGCAGTTCTCGCTGTTCTTCCTGCTCGTCCAGTTCATGCAGCGCACGCTCGGCTTCGGAGCATTCGAGTCGGGCGTCGCCTTCCTGCCGCTGAGCCTGGCGATCTTCGCGATCTCCCGTGTCACACCTCGCCTCGTCGCGCGGTTCGGCACCTGGCCGCTCATCACGACCGGTGCGGGCCTGGCCCTCGTCAGCCTGGTCTGGCTGCGGGAGCTGACCGAGGCGAGCACGTACTGGGCCGATCTCGCCGGGCCCCTGGTGATCAACGGTGTCGGAGTCGGGCTGCTGTTCATGCCGCTCACCGTCGTCGTGCTGTCAGGCGTCGAGCCGCGGCACGCCGGCACCGCGTCCGGCCTGCTCCAGACGACGCAGCAGATCGGTGGCGCGCTTGGCCTTGCGGTGATCGTCTCGGTGTACGCCTCCAACTCCGTGCCAGGCGAGTTCACGCCCGGGCTGCGGGAGGCGATGGACACCGGCTCGATCCTGGCGCTGATCGCCCTGATCGTCGCTGGGGTCGCCACCGCCAGTGTCCGTCGGGCCGCAACCTCGCCCGAGCTCGTGTCAGCTGCGGCGGAGTAGCGCGCAGAACATCGCGTCGGTGCCGTCGATGTGGGGCCACCACTGGTGGGTGGTCTCCACATCGACGTCGTCGCGTCCGGCGGTGACGGCGTCGATCACGCCGCGCGTCTCGCGAAGGTGCGGGGAACAGGTCGCATAGGCCACGACTCCCCCAGGGCGTACGAGCTCCAGTGCTCGCGTCAGCAACGCTTCCTGCAGCGGGACGAGGTCATCGAGATCGGCCTCCGAACGCCGCCACCGCGACTCCGGCCGGCGCCGGAGCGCACCGAGACCGGTGCACGGCGCGTCGACCAGGACCCGGTCGAAGGACCCGGGCTCCCACGGGCCGTGCCGTCCGTCGGCCGTCGTCACGTCGACGTTGTCGAGCAGGCGTACGCCTTGGCGGACCAGGTCAGCGCGGTGCTCCAGCACCTCGTTGGCGACGAGGTCGGCCCCACGTTGCCTGGCCAGCGCGCCGAGGAGCGCCGCCTTGCCGCCAGGACCCGCACAAAGGTCGAGCCAGCGAGCGTCGTCCCCGTCGACCTGCGCCTCCGCAAGGGTGATCGCCACCAGCTGGGATCCCTCGTCCTGCACGCCGGCGCGGCCGTCGCGGACCTGCGGTATCGCACCGGGGTCGCCGCCCTCGTCGAGGATGCGGGCGTACGGCGAGAACTTGCCAGGAGTGCCGGGCAGCGCCTCCGGATCGCAGAGGCCGGGGCGAGCCACGAGCGTGACGCGCGGAGGGGCGTTGTCAGCCGCCAGCAACTTGTCGATCTGCGCTGCGTGGCCACCGAGGGCCTCGCGCAACGCGGTCACGATCCACACCGGGTGGGACGTGCGTACGGACCGCGCAGCGTCACCCTCGAGTCCGGCGGTGATGACCTCGAGCCAACCTTCGAGGTCCTTCTGGCCGATCTTGCGCAGCAACGCGTTGGCGAAGTGCACCGGCTTGTGCCCGATCTCCCGCCGGACGAGGTCGACCGTCTCCGAGACCGCAGCGTGCGCCGGCACGCGCATGTTGAGCAGCTGGTGCGTACCGAGTCGCAGCGCGTCCAGCACCGGAGGATCGATCGAGCCGAGCCCCTTGCTGGCGACCTGACCGATGATGGCGTCGTAGGTGCCCTGCCGACGAACCGTGCCGTGCACGAGCTCGGTGGCGAATGCGGCGTCACGGCCCTCGATCTGGTGCTCCGCGAGCATCGCCGGAAGGACCAGGTTGACGTACGCATCGCGCTCCGCCACGGCCCGCAGGACGTGGAACGCGACCGCCCGGCTCGGGTCCGTCATGCGAACGCCGCGCCGTCGGGGAAGGACGTGCCACGCGCCCAGTCGGCCGCGCGCATGCGCTTCTTGCCGAATGCCTGGACGTCGCCGAGCACGAGGTCGGTCGTCGTCGTGCCGACTCGCACCTCCTGCTTGCCGATCGACAGCTGGCCGGGCAGCAGCGTGCGATCGTCCGCGATCGTCGCTGGCCCGATCTTGACTCGTTCGTCGCCGAGGAGGGTCCATGCTCCGGGCGCAGGTGTGCAGCCCCGGATGTGCCGGTCGATCGCGAAGGCGGGGCGGTGCCAGTCGATCCGTGCCTCGTCGGTCGTGAGCTTCGGGGCGTACGAGATGTTGTCCTCGGGCTGCGGGACCGCGGCGATATCACCGTCCTCGATGTGGTCGACGACGTCGACGAGCAGCTTGCTCCCCCAGTCGGCCAGCCGGGCGAGCAGCTCTGCGGTCGTGTCGTCCTCGCGGATGCGCTCGGTGATCGAGCCGAGGACCGGTCCGGCGTCGAGCTCCTCGACCAGGCTGAACACCGTCGCACCGGTGACCTCGTCGCCGGCCATGATGGCTCGCTGGACCGGTGCTGCGCCCCGCCAGGACGGCAGCACTGAGAAGTGCAGGTTGATCCAGCCGAACTGCGGGATGTCCAGCGCCTCCCGGCGGATCAACGCCCCATACGCGACGATCGGGATGCAGTCGGGAGCGATCTCCCGCAGCCTGGCCATGAACTCCGGATCCGAGGGCTTCGCGGGCTTGAGCACCTCGATGCCGTGCTCGGCGGCGGCCTCGGCAACGGGTGAGGGCCGGAGCGTACGACCGCGGCCGGACGGTGCGTCGGGGCGGGTCAGCACGGCGGCGACCTCGTGGCGGCTCGCGACGAGCGCCTCGAGGGATGGGAGGGCGGTCTCGGGCGTACCTGCGAAGACGACTCTCACGGCGTCGAGTCTAGGCGGGCGCGCGCTGTGCCCCGAGGCCGCGGTCAGAGGGACAGCGGATCGACCTGGATGCGGAGCCCCGGGAGCTTGGCGGCGCTTCGCTCGGCAGCGAGCGCCGCAAGCGCAGCAGCGAGCTCGGCACCCTCGCGGCGCGGAGCACGCAGGATCAGCCGCTCGCCGGCATCCGCCGAGCGCAGGTCGACCGGGACCGGCCCGAGGATCTCGGTGTGCGGCGTCCAGGTGCGCGTCGCGAGCTCGGCGAGCACCTCGTCGGGACCGGCGACGGTGGCGAGCCGGGCAGTGGGCGGAAGGTGGGTCTCGGCGCGGCTCGCGAGCTCGCGGGCGGCGAACCCCGCAGGGTCGGCGCGCACCAGGGCCTGCAGCGTATGGGCGTCACCGACTGCCACCGCGGTTGCGCCAGGGCCCGCCAGCGCGAGGGCGTTGAACCAACGACGATGGGACTCCTCCTCGACGCGGACATCCTCGCGAGCCAGCATGAGCCACGTGTCGAGCAGGATCACGACGTCATAGCCGCCCGCGACGTGCGGCTCGGCCCCCGGTGTCGCGAGCACCAGCCTGCGACCCGGCCCGACCTCGTCGAGGATCGTCTGGCCACCCGAGGTCACCACCTCCAGGTCGGGGAACGCCCGGGCGAACTCCTCGGCCGTGCGCAACGCACCCACGACCGGCGACCGCAGCTCGGTGCCCTGGCAGTGGGGGCAGGTCCACGGAGACGCCTCGCGTCCACACCAGCGGCACGCAATGGGCGCTGAGGCTGACGGCTGGCCGAGCGGGCCCTGACACTCAGCGCATCGGGCCGGCTGGCGGCAGGTCTGGCATGACAGCGACTCGCGATAGCCCCGCCTGGGAACCTGGACCAGCACGGCGCCCTTGGCACCGCGGATGGCGCGGAAGGCTTCCTGCGGGAGCCGGACCGGCGCCGAGCCGGCTGTCGACCCGTCCGTGACCGTGAGGCGTGGCCAGGCCCGGCGTCGCTCCCGCTGGTCGGCAGCGAGTTCGACACACCATCCGCTGTCGATCAGCGACTGCCCCTCGGCCGTACGCGCATGGCCGCCGATCAACAAGGCGGTCTCCTGGGTCGATGCCCGCAGCAGGAGCACCTCGCGGGCGTGGGGGTAGGGCGAGCGGGGCTCGGCGAACAAGTCGTCGCCGTCGTCCCACATCGCGACCAGCCCCAGGTCCTTGACCGGGGCGAACGCCGCGGCTCGCGTGCCGAGCACGACCTGCACGTCACCACGCGAAGCCGCGAGGAACGCCTGGTAACGATCGGCCGGCTCGTCCGCCGCAGTGAGCGTGACGTGCCTGCCATCGCCGAGCACCTCGGTGAACACCGCGTCCCACCGCGCGACATCGCGGTTGTCGGGCACGCAGACGACCGAGCCCCGACCCGATCCGAGCGTCGCCAGCACGGCTTCGGCGACCAATTCCGCCGGGTCCTGCCCGGGGATCGCAGTCCACCAAGCCCGTGGGCGCTCCCCCGCGCGCAGGGCAGCGACGAAGCCGAGCCCGTGGGCGTACGTCTGCCAGCCGGCAGCGCTGCCCACCGGCAGGGCTGTTTCGGCCGGCGCCGCACGGGTCGCCTCGGCGCGGGCGTGCCGAGGCGGGATCGCCAGCCGCAGCACGTCGCCGAGCGTGCCGGCATAGCGGTCGGCAACGGCGCGGGCCAGGGCGAGCACCTCGGGGTGCAGCACCGGCTCGGAGGAGACGACCTTGGCGAGGAATGCGAGCCGGCCTCCGTGTTCGGTGGCGTCGACCCGTTCGACCACGAACCCGTCGACCAGTCGACCGGCGAAGCGGACCTTGACCCGGCAGCCCGCGATGGTCTTGGCATCCAGGGTGGTCGGCACGAGGTAGTCGAACAGCCGGTCGAGGTGGGCCAGACCGCTGTCGACCACGACCCTGGCAACGGGCCGGATGACCGCGGCCTCGGGCACCGGCTTGGCCGCCGCCTTGCGCGTCCGTGCCGCGGGCGTGGGAGGGACCAGCGCCAGCTGCTCCGGACCCTCGTCTGTCATCACGGTGCTGTTCTATCAGCCGCCACCCACACCGGCCTCATCGTGCGGACGCAGAACGGCCCCCGCCGAGGCGGGGGCCGTTCTGTCAGCAGTGACGCTCAGGCGTTGACGTGGGCCTTGAGCGCGTCGGCACGGTCCGTCGTCTCCCAGACCACACCGGGCAGCTCACGGCCGAAGTGGCCGTATGCCGCGGTCTGCGCGTAGATGGGCTTGAGCAGGTCGAGGTCGCGGATGATCGCGGCCGGGCGCAGGTCGAAGACCTCGAGGACGGCGGCGCGGATCTTGTCGACCGGAACCGTCTCGGTGCCGAACGCCTCGACGTAGAAGCCGACCGGGTGAGCCTTGCCGATCGCGTAGGCGACCTGGACCTCGACCTTGGTGGCCAGGCCCGCGGCGACGATGTTCTTGGCAACCCAGCGCATCGCGTAGGCGGCCGAGCGGTCGACCTTGSTCGGGTCCTTGCCSGAGAACGCCCCGCCACCGTGGCGGGCGTAGCCGCCGTAGGTGTCGACGATGATCTTGCGGCCGGTCAGGCCGACGTCACCCATCGGGCCGCCGATGACGAACTTGCCGGTCGGGTTGACCAGCAGGCGGTAGTCGGAGGTGTCGATGTCGAAGTCGGCAAGGATCACGTCGACGACGTGCTTCTTGATGTCGACCGTGAGCTGGGTGTCGAGGTCGATGCCGTCCTCGTGCTGCGTCGACAGGACGACGGTGTCGACGCGTACGGGCTTGTCGTTGTCGTCGTACTCAACCGTGACCTGGGTCTTGCCGTCAGGACGCAGGTAGGGCAGCGTGCCGTCCTTGCGGACTGCGGTCAGCTGCTCCGCGAGCCGGTGCGCGATCGTGATCGGCAGCGGCATGAGCTCGGGTGTCTCGTCACATGCGAAGCCGAACATCAGGCCCTGGTCGCCGGCGCCCTGGAGGTCGAGCGGGTCGGCCGAGCCCTGGGTGCGGCCCTCGAACGCCGTGTTGACGCCCTGGGCGATGTCGGGCGACTGGGCGTCGAGAGTGATCTGGACACCGCAGGAGGCGCCGTCGAAGCCCTTGACGGACGAGTCGTAGCCGATGTCCAGGACGCGGTCGCGTGCGATCTTGGCGATGTCGGCGTATGCCTCGGTCGTCACCTCGCCCCCGACGACGATCAGACCGGTCGTGATGAACGTCTCACAGGCCACGCGGCTCTTGGGGTCCTGGGCCAGCAGGGCGTCGAGGACGCTGTCGCTGATCTGGTCGGCGATCTTGTCCGGGTGACCTTCGGTCACGGACTCGGACGTGAAGAAGCGGCTCACTTTTTCTCCTGGGTTGATGGCTGTACAGCATTCTAACGAGCGAGATGACCCGTAGTTTCGCTAGTCCAAGCGTTGGATCACGGAGTCCCAGATCGCGTGCGCCAGCCGGATCTTGGGACCGTGCGGGATTTCCTCGACGGTTTCGTCGGCTCCGAGGATGATGGCCTCGTTGTCGTCCTGGCCGAAGACCTTGCCGGCGCTCACGTCGTTGACGACGAGCAGGTCACACCCCTTGCGCGCGAGCTTGGCGCGGGCGTGCTCGATGACGCTGGCGTGGGCGTCGCCGGTCTCCGCGGCAAAGCCCACGATGACGGGCCGTTTGCTCGTCCGCGCGGCGACCAGCTCGAGCAGGATGTCGGGGTTCTCGACGAGGTGGATGTCAGGGGCGACACCGTCGCCGGACTTCTTGATCTTGGCCTCGACGAACTCCGCGGGTCGGAAGTCCGCCGGCGCGGCGGCCATCACGACGGCGTCTGCGTCGGCCGCAGCGAGGTGCATCTGCTGGCGCAGGTCCTCGGTGCTGACGACGCGGACGATCTCGACCCCGGCCGGGTCAGGGAGCGCAACATTGGCGGCAACGACGGTGACACGAGCGCCGCGGGCGACAGCGGCCTCAGCCAGCGCGTATCCCTGACGACCGGACGAGCGGTTGCCGAGATAGCGGACCGGATCGAGGTATTCGCGAGTGCCACCAGCGGAGACGACGACATGCTTGCCGGCGAGGTCCTGCGGGCGGCCTTCGAGGACCTGCAGCGCCGCGGCGTAGATCGCCGCAGGGTCCGGCAGCCGGCCCTTGCCGGTGTCGACGCCGGTCAGCCGGCCAACCGCAGGTTCAAGCACCACGAAACCCCGCTCCCGGAGCAACGCAACATTGGCCTGGGTGGCGGGGTGATTCCACATCTCGGTGTGCATCGCCGGAGCGAACATGACCGGACAACGTGCCGTCAGGAGCGTGTTGGTCAGCAGGTCGTCCGCGAGGCCGTGCGCCGCCTTGGCCAGGATGTTGGCCGTGGCCGGCGCCACGAGCACCAGGTCGGCACCCTGCCCGATGCGGACGTGGGCGACCTCGTCGACGTGCTCGAAGACGCCGGACTGGACGGGCTTGCCGCTGAGGGCCTCCCAGGTCGCGGTGCCGACGAAGTGCAGCGAGGACTCCGTCGGGACGACCCGGACGCTGTGGCCCGACTCGGTGAACAGTCGCAGCAGCTCCGCGGCCTTGTAGGACGCGATGCCGCCGGACACGCCGAGGACTATCTCGGTCATACGCACCGCCTCACGTTGGAGAGCGTGGATCAGGCCTTGCCGGCCGCGGCTTCAGCCTCGGGGTCGATGTCCTCGACGGTCAGCAGGTCGGCGTTGATCTCGCGCAGCGCGATCGACAGGGGCTTCTCCTGCACGCCGGTCTCGAGGAGCGGTCCGACGTACTCGAGGAGACCCTCGCCGAGCTGCGAGTAGTAGGCGTTGATCTGGCGTGCACGCTTGGCGGAGTAGAGGACGAGCTTGTACTTGCTGTCCGCCTTCTCCAGAAGATCGTCCAGCGGCGGGTTGGTGATGCCGATGGCAGTCGAGCGTGTCGTGGACACAGAGAGCCTCACAGAAAGATTAGGAATGCACCCGGCTCGTGCCGGATCTGAACAAGTCTACCAATTCTTGGCAAGCGGTCTCGACATCGGTGTTGACGATCGTCACGTCGAACTCCGGCTCGGCCGCCAGCTCGGTGTGGGCCGTCGCGAGGCGACGCTCGCGCTCCTCGGGTCCTTCGGTCCCCCGGCCGACCAGGCGCCGCTCCAGCTCCTCCCAGCTCGGGGGCGCCAGGAAGCACATCAGCGCCTCGGGCATGCGCTCGCGCACCTGGCGCGCGCCCTGCAAATCGATCTCGAGAAGGGCCGGCGTGCCGGCGGCGAGACGTTGCTCCACCGGGGCGCGGGGCGTGYCGTAGCGGGCGGCACGGTGGACCACCGCCCATTCCAGCAGCCCGTCCTCGGCAATCAGGCGGTCGAACTCCTCGTCGGAGATGAAGTGATAGTGCACACCGTCGACCTCGTCCGGTCTCGCCGGCCGGGTCGTGACGGACACCGAGATCCAGATCTCCGGATGGGCCTCTCGTACGCAGGCCGCGACCGTCCCCTTGCCGACCGCGGTGGGGCCGGCCAGGACGACGAGCCGCGAGGGACGTGTGACGGGTTCTGATGACCCGTCAGGCACGGCCAGAGCGGCCTGTTCTATCCGCGAACTCGGCGATCAGGGCCTTGATCTGGTTGGCGCCCAGACCCCTGAGCCTGCGGCTGTCGGCGATGCCGATGCGCTGCATGATCTCCTGGGCGCGCACCTTGCCGACGCCGGGCATCGACTGCAGGAGGTCGATGACCTTCAGCTTGGCGATGACCTCGTTGGCGCGCGACTCCTGGATGACTTCGGTCAGGCTCGCGCGTGAGTTCTTGAGGCGGTTCTTGACCTCGGCTCGCAGCTGCCGCGCGGCAGCTGCCTTTTCGAGTGCAGCCTTGCGCTGCTCCGGCGTCAATATCGGGAGTGCCACTTGCCTCACCTCATCTGTTGGACGGACGGTTCTACTTGAGATTGATCTTGCACTTCTGCTTGACGTTCTTGACCACGGCGTTGCGCTGCTTGGTCGTCCCGTTGAACGTCTTGTAGGCGGTGTTGAGCTCCTTGAGCTGCGCGCCGTTGAGCTTCTTGACCTTGGCGGTGTCGGTCATGTCCTCGAGCTTGAGACCTGCCTTGGCCTGCGCCTCCAGGATGCCCTTCGTGACGGTTGACAACGTCGTCCAGTCCTTCTGGATCGAGGCGGGTGCGTCCTTGCCGACGTCGGCGAACACCTTGGCGTACTTGGCATAGGCCGCGTTGGTGCGCTTCTGGCCGAACGTGTTGAGGGTGCTCTTGTTCTTCTCGACCGCATCGCAGTAGGGGTCCCCGCCTCCGCCGCAACCCGACAGCGTCGTGATCCCGACGATCGTCGTGATCAGGACAGCGGCGGTTCTCTTCATGCATCGACTCCTCGGGACACGGGCAACCCTGAACGCTATGACCCTACAAGTTCGGCGTTGACCCGGGCGACCGAATCGCGGAGCGCCTGGACATCCGGCCCGGCCGACAGCACACCGCGCGACGTCGAGGGGATCACGTTGTCGATGACCGAGCCGAAAAGCCGGCGTATGTCGTCGACCGTCCCGCCCTGTGCGCCGAACCCCGGCACCAGCAGCGGGCCGTTGATCGCCAGGTCCTCAGCGGCGTCACCGATCGTCGCGCCGACAACGGCACCGAACGATCCCATCAGGTGCTGGCCGGCGTTGAGCTCGGCGAGCTTCGCCAGGATGCCGCCGGCGACCGTCGTGTCGCCGTTGAGGGCGTGCTGCACCTCCGGACCCTCCGGGTTGGAGGTCAGGGCCAGGACGAACACGCCGGCGTCGTTCTTGGCGGCGACGTCGAAGAACGGCTGCAGCGACCCGAAGCCGAGGAACGGACTGACCGTGATCGCGTCGGCGGCCATCGGAGCGTCCTCGTCGAGATAGGCGTCGGCGTACGCAGCGGCCGTTGAGCCGATGTCACCGCGCTTGACGTCGAGGATCACGAGCGAGCCGGTGTGGCGCAGGTCCTGGATCGTACGCTCGAGGACCACGACGCCACGGGCACCGAAGCGCTCGAAGAACGCCGACTGCGGCTTGACGAAGGCGACCTTGCCGGCGAACGCCTCGACGCAGGTCGTGGCGAAGCGGTCGAGTCCCTCGACGTTGTCGGGCAGCCCCCACTCGGCGAGCAACGACGCATGCGGGTCGATGCCCACGCACGCCGGCCCGTACGCCGCCATCGCCGCCCGAGCCCGTGACCCAAAGCTCATGCCGCAACCTTCGTCAGAAAACCACGGTACAAAGATCGCGGCATGATTGCTGCCTCATGATTCGCTCGCTGGCGCTCGCTCATGATGGCCGCGCCTCGGTGACGATACGGCCCCAATCTTGCAGCGACTTGACGCCGATCTTGCCCTCGATCAGCGCCTCGATGCCCTGGACTGCTGCCGCCAGGCCCTGGACCGTCGTGATGCACGGGATGCCTTCGGCGACCGCCGCAGTGCGGATCTCGTAGCCGTCGATGCGGGGGCTGCCGCCAGACGTCACGCCGTGGGGCGTGTTGATGATGAGCTGGACGTCCTGGTCGTGGATCTTGTCCACGATCGTGCTGCGCGCCTGGCCGGGCAGCGGCTCCTCGTTGAGCTTGCGGATGACCGTCGACTTCACGCCGTTGCGGGCCAGCACGACCGCGGTGCCGCTCGTGGCAAGGATCTCGAAGCCGAGGTCCGCGAGCCGCTTGACCGGGAAGATCATGTGCCGCTTGTCGCGGTTCGCGACCGACACGAAGACCTTGCCCGATGTCGGCAGCCCGTTCTGGGCACCGGCCTGGGACTTGGCGAACGCCGTGCCGAAGCCGGAGTCGAAGCCCATGACCTCACCGGTCGAGCGCATCTCCGGACCCAGCAGCGTGTCGACGTAGCGGCCTTCGTACGTACGGAAGCGGTTGAAGGGCATGACCGCCTCCTTGACCGCGATCGGCGCGTTGTCGGGCAGCTTGCCGCCGTCACCCGTCGCCGGCAGGACCCCGGCCGCGCGCAGCTCGGCGATCGACTCCCCCAGCATGAGCCGGGCGGCCGCCTTGGCGAGCGGTGTCGCGGTGGCCTTGGAGACGAACGGGACCGTGCGGGACGCGCGCGGGTTGGCCTCGATGACGTAGAGGATGTCCGACGACAGCGCGAACTGGATGTTGATGAGCCCGCGCACCCCGACGCCCTTGGCGATCGCCTCGGTCGACTGGCGGATGCGCTCGACCTCGGCCTCACCGAGCGTGATCGGCGGCAGCGCGCACGCCGAGTCGCCCGAGTGCACGCCGGCCTCCTCGATGTGCTCCATGACACCGCCGAGGAACAGCTCGGTGCCGTCATAGAGCGCGTCGACGTCAATCTCGATCGCGTCGTCGAGGAAGCGGTCGACCAGGACCGGACGCTCCGACGAGATCTCGGTGGCCCGGCCGATGTAGTCCTTGAGCGTGCCCTCGTCATAGACGATCTCCATGCCGCGGCCGCCCAGGACGTACGACGGGCGCACCAGCACGGGATAGCCGATCTCGTCGGCGATCTCACGGGCGCGGTTGAACGACGTCGCCATGCCGTGCTTGGGCGCGGGCAGATCGGCCTCGGCCAGCACCCTCGCGAACGCACCTCGCTCCTCGGCGAGCTCGATCGCCGAAGGCTGCGTGCCGACGATGGGCACGTCAGCAGCCTCGAGGCCGGCCGCCAGTCCGAGCGGGGTCTGACCGCCGAGCTGCACGATGACACCCACGACAGGACCCGCCTGCTGCTCGGCGTGAACGATCTCGAGCACGTCCTCGAGCGTCAGCGGCTCGAAGTAGAGCCGGTCGGAGGTGTCGTAGTCGGTCGAGACGGTCTCGGGGTTGCAGTTGACCATGATCGTCTCGTAGCCGACCTCCGACAGCGCCAGAGCCGCGTGGACGCACGAGTAGTCGAACTCGATGCCCTGSCCGATGCGGTTGGGACCACTGCCGAGGATCAGGACCGCAGGCTTCGTGCGCGGCTCGACCTCGGTCTCCTCGTCGTACGACGAGTAGTGGTAGGGCGTCTTGGCGGAGAACTCCGCAGCGCACGTGTCGACGGTCTTGTAGACCGGGCGTACGCCGAGGGCGTGGCGCACTCCCCTGACGACGTCCTCGCTCAGCCCGCGGATCTTGCCGATCTGCGAGTCCGAGAAGCCGTGCCGCTTGGCGCGGCGCAGCAGGGCCGGCGACAGCTCTTTCGCGCCGGTGAGGTCGACGGCGATCTCGTTGATCAGCGCGAGCTGGTCGACGAACCACGGGTCGATCTTGGTCGCGTCGAAGATCTCCTCCGGCGTGGCCCCGGCGCGGATCGCGTCCATGACCTTCTTGAGCCGGCCGTCGTGCGGGACGCTGATCTCCTGCAGCAGGGCGTCCTTGTCGAGGTCGACCCACTCCTTGTGCCAGTCGAACGCCGCGTCGGGCCGCTCCAGGGAGCGCAGCGCCTTCTGCAGAGCCTCGGTGAAGTTGCGGCCGATCGCCATGGCCTCGCCGACCGACTTCATGTGGGTCGTGAGGGTCGCGTCAGCCGCGGGGAACTTCTCGAASGCGAARCGCGGCACCTTGRYGACCACGTAGTCGAGSGWCGGCTCGAACGAGGCCGGCGTCTCCTGCGTGATGTCGTTGGRSATYTCRTCGAGCGTGTAGCCGAYCGMSASCTTSGCRGCGATCTTGGCGATCGGGAAGCCSGTSGCCTTGGAGGCCAGRGCCGACGARCGSGAMACGCGCGGGTTCATYTCGATGACGATGATGCGGCCGTCCTCGGGGTTGACCGCGAACTGGATGTTGCAGCCGCCGGTGTCGACGCCGACCTCGCGTATGATCCCGATCGAGATGTCGCGGAGCCGTTGGTACTCGACGTCGGTCAGCGTCATCGCCGGGGCGACCGTGATCGAGTCGCCGGTGTGCACGCCCATGGGGTCGAGGTTCTCGATCGAGCACACGATCACGACGTTGTCGGCGGTGTCACGCATGACCTCGAGCTCGTACTCCTTCCAGCCGAGGATCGACTCCTCGAGGAGCACCTCGGTGGTCGGGCTGAGCGCCAGGCCGGAGCCGGCGATCCGGTGCAGGTCGGCCTCGTCGTACGCCAGGCCGGAGCCTGAGCCGCCCATCGTGAACGACGGGCGTACGACGACGGGATAGCCGCCGAGTCCTTCGACGCCGTCGAGGCACTCCTGCATCGTGTGGCAGATGACGGACTTGGCCGACTCGGCGCCCCACTCCTTGGGCAACGTCTCGACGACGGCCTTGAAGGACTCGCGGTTCTCGCCCTTCTGGATCGCGTCGATCGACGCGCCGATGAGCTCGACGTTGTACTTCTCGAGGACGCCGGCCTCGTGCATCTGGATCGCGGCGTTGAGGGCGGTCTGGCCGCCGAGTGTCGCGAGCAGGGCGTCGGGGCGCTCCTGGGCAATGACCTTCTCGACGAACTCCGGCGTGATGGGTTCGATGTAGGTCGCGTCGGCGAACTCCGGGTCGGTCATGATCGTCGCCGGGTTGGAGTTGATCAGGATGACGCGGATGCCCTCCTCACGGAGGACGCGGCAGGCCTGGGTGCCCGAGTAGTCGAACTCGCAGGCCTGGCCGATCACGATCGGGCCGGAGCCGATGACGAGGATGCTCTGAATGTCCGTGCGCTTGGGCATTACGCGTTCACTCCGGTCATGAGGTTCACGAAACGATCGAAGAGATAGGCCGCATCGTGCGGTCCGGCCGCGGCCTCTGGGTGGTACTGGACGCTGAAGGCCGGCTGATCGAGCAGCGCGAGACCTTCGACGACGTTGTCGTTGAGGCACACGTGGGTGACGCGCCCCGGTCCGTACGGCGTCTCGAACGTGCCCTCGATCGGGGCGTCGACCGCGAAGCCGTGGTTGTGCGCCGTGATCTCGACCTTGCCGGTCGTGCGGTCCTGGACCGGCTGGTTGATGCCGCGGTGCCCGTAGACCAGCTTGTAGGTGCCGCGGTCGAGGGCACGACCGAAGACCTGGTTGCCAAGGCAGATCCCGAAGTAGGGGATGCGGGCCTCGAGCACCTGCTTGAGCACGGCGGTGACGTGGTCCGTGGTCGCCGGGTCGCCGGGTCCGTTGGACATGAACACGCCGTCGGGGTTGATCGCGGTGATCTCCTCGTACGTCGTGGTGGCCGGCATGACGTGCACCTCGATGCCACGCTCGGCCATGCGCCGCGGCGTCATGCCCTTGATGCCGAGGTCGATCGCGGCGACCGTCAGGCGCTTGTCGCCGACGGCAGGCACGACGTACGTTTCATCGGTCGTCACGTCGGCGAGGAAGTTGGCGCCCTTCATGCCCGGAGCCGCTGTGACCTTGGCGAGCAGAGCGGCGACGTCGGTCGATGCCGAGCTGATGCCGCCGCGCATCGCGCCGCGCTCACGCAGGTGCCGGGTGAGCGCCCGCGTGTCGATGCCCGAGATGCCCACGACGTCCTGTGCCGCCAGCTCGTCGTCGAGTGAGCGGTTGGAGCGCCAGTTGCTGCGCACGCGAGCGGGGTCGCGGACGATGTAGCCGTCGACCCAGATGCGCCGGGACTCGAAGTCCTCGTCGTTGATCCCGGTGTTGCCGATGTGCGGTGCGGTCATCGCCACGATCTGGCCCTTGTAGGACGGGTCGGTCAGCGTCTCCTGGTAGCCCGTCATGCCGGTCGAGAACACGATCTCGCCGATCGTCTCGCCGACGGCTCCGAACGACTCGCCCCGGAACACCCGGCCGTCCTCGAGCACGAGTATCGCTTCGGTGGTCATACCGTCACACCTTCCACGAGCGCACGGTCGCGGACGGTCGGTCTGCCGCGCAGGAACGTCGCGACGACCTCACCGGGCAGCGTCAGCCCGGCGTACGGGTTGTTGCGCGACAGCGAAGCCGTGTCACGCGCGTCGATGAGCCGGGTCGCGGCCGGGTCGACGAGCACGATGTTGGCCGGCTCGCCCACCTCGAGCGGGCGACCCTGGTTGCTGACGCGGCCGATCTCGGCCGGCTTGGCCGACATTTTCTCGGCGACCTGGGCCCAGGTCAGCAGGCCGGTGTCGACCATGGTCTGCTGCACGACCGACAGCGCGGTCTCGAGGCCGAGCATGCCGAACGCGGCAGCCGACCACTCGCACTCCTTGTCCTCCATCGGGTGAGGAGCATGATCTGTGGCCACGATGTCGATCGCGCCGTCGGCCAGCCCTTCGCGCACGGCGGCGACGTCGTCGTTGGAGCGCAGCGGCGGGTTGACCTTGTAGATCGGGTCGTAGCTGCGCACCAGGTCGTCGCTGAGCAGCAGGTGGTGGGGCGTGACCTCGGCGGTGACATCGATGCCGCGGCCCTTGGCCCAGCGGATGATCTCGACCGAGCCCCGGGTCGACAGGTGGCACACGTGCAGGCGTGAGCCGACGTGCTCGGCGAGCAGGACGTCGCGGGCGATGATCGCCTCTTCGGCAACGGCGGGCCAACCGGTGAGGCCGAGCTCGCCGGACAGCGGTCCCTCGTTCATCTGCGCGCCCTCGGTCAGGCGGGGCTCCTGCGCGTGCTGCGCGATGACGCCGTCGAACGCCTTGACGTACTCCAGCGCCCTGCGCATGATCACGGCGTCCGAGACGCACTTGCCGTCGTCGGAGAACACCCGCACAGCGGCGGCCGAGTCGGCCATCGCGCCGAGCTCAGCGAGCCGCTCGCCGCCGAGGCCGATCGTCACGGCACCGACGGGCTGCACGTCGCAGTAGCCGCCCTCACGGCCGAGCCGCCAGACCTGCTCGACGACCCCGGCAGTGTCGGCGACCGGATCGGTGTTGGCCATCGCGTGCACGCAGGTGAACCCGCCGCGCGCTGCGGCCTTGGACCCGGTGAGGACGGTCTCGGCGTCCTCACGGCCGGGCTCGCGTACGTGCGTGTGCAGGTCGACGAGTCCGGGCAGCGCGACCAGGCCGGTCGCGTCGATCGACTCATCGCCATCGAGTCCGGTGCCGATCGCGGTGATGACGCCGTCCTCGATCGCGATGTCGTTGACGGTCTCGCCGAGGATGTTCGCTCCCCGGATGACGTACGAGGTCATTCAGTGCCTTCTTCGCTGGTGGGTTCCCCGGCCGCGCCGCCGAGGAGGAGGTAGAGGACGGCCATGCGTACGGCCACGCCGTTGGTGACCTGCTCGACAATGACCGAACGGACGTGGTCGGCGACGTCGGCGGTGATCTCCATGCCGCGGTTCATCGGGCCGGGGTGCATGACGATCGCGTGCTCGGGCAGCCGGTTGAGCCGCGGGGTGTCGAGTCCGTAGCGCCGGCTGTACTCGCGGGCGCTGGGGAAGAACGCGGCGTTCATGCGCTCCTGCTGCACCCGCAGCATCATGACGGCGTCAGCCTTCTCGAGCGAGCTGTCGAGGTCGTACGACGTCTCGACCGGCCACTTCTCGATGCCGACCGGCAGCAGCGTCGGGGGTGCGACGAGCGTGACGTTGGCGCCGAGGGTGTCGAGCAGCAGCGCATTGGAGCGAGCCACCCGACTGTGCAGGACGTCACCGACGATCGTGATGTTCTTGCCCTCGAGATCGCCCAGGTGCCTGCGCATCGTGAACGCGTCGAGCAGGGCCTGTGTCGGGTGCTCGTGCGTGCCGTCGCCCGCGTTGATGACCGCGCCGTTGGTCCACTTGGCGTTGGCCAGGCGGTGCGGCGCGCCGGAGTGCTGGTGGCGGATGACGACAGCGTCGGCGCCCATCGCCTGCAGGGTCAGGGCGGTGTCCTTGAGGCTCTCGCCCTTGGACACGCTCGAGCCCTTGGCCGAGAAGTTGATGACGTCGGCGCTGAGTCGCTTGGCCGCCGCCTCGAACGAGATGCGGGTGCGGGTCGAGTCCTCGAAGAACAGGTTGACGACCGTGCGACCGCGCAGCGTCGGCAGCTTCTTGATCGGCCGGCTCGCGACCCCGAGGAGCTCCTCGGCGGTGTCGAGGATGCGGATCGCGTCCGTACGGTCGAGATCGCCCGCGCTGAGCAGGTGCGAAAACGTCATGCCGCTCCCCCCTCGGAGAAAAGAGCATGAGGGACGACCGGCATGACCGCCTCATTGTTCGCTCGCTGGCGCTCGCTCATGCCGCTCCCCCCTGGATGTCGACGGCGTCGCGCTCGTCGGACTCCGACAACGCGACCTTGACCTTCTCGACCAGCGACGTCGGGAGGTTCTTGCCCACGAAGTCCGCGCGGATCGGCAGCTCACGGTGGCCGCGGTCGATCAGGACGGCGAGCTGGACGGCCTTGGGCCGGCCCAGCTCGTTGAGCGCGTCGAGCGCGGCACGGATCGTACGGCCGGAGAACAGCACGTCGTCGACCAGCACGACGATCTTGCCGTCGATGTCGTCGGGGATCTCGGTGTGCTCCAGCGCCCTCGCCGGCTTGAGCCTCAGGTCGTCGCGATACATCGTGATGTCGAGCGCGCCGGCCGTGATGACTCGGCCTTCGACCTCGGACATCCGCTTCGCGATGCGACGAGCCAGGTGAACCCCGCGAGTCGGGATGCCGAGCAGGACGACGTCGGAGGCGTCGCGGTTGCGCTCGAGAATCTCGTGGGTGATGCGCGTCAACGCGCGGGAGATGTCCTTGTCGTCCAGGACGGTTCGAGCGGGTGCGTGCGTAGCGTCAGCACGGGGGGCGTCATCAGACGCGACCATGTCTGACCTCCTTCTCCGCCTCTCGGGACGGCCGTTAAAGGATGTCGATGTTCGACGGTCAGCCTAGCAGCGCGTCAGGCGGTTTCCGGAGGCGGCTCGGCGAGGGCGAACGGGCTGGTCAGCTCGCGATGTCAGGGCGACCACCCGCGGCTTGGATGGCCTCGCTGAGCCTTCGGATGACGGTGTCCAGCTTGGGGACCAAGAAGAGCGCTTGATCACCCGAACGTGTCGCGACCACCAGCCGGCGGCGCGGCACCAGGAAGGATCGCCGCGCCCGACCCACGCGCACGATCTCGCACAGCGCGGCCGTGAATGGCGTGTTGCCGCCAAGGGCGCGCTCGAGGCCATGCGGTGCGAACGTGAGCACCCCGTCCGACACCCGCAGATGTCCCCCCAGCGCACGCCACCCTCGCCAGTAGTTGGCACGGACCGACCAATTCCCCTCGGATGTCATGCCATCAGTGTCGCCGGCCCGCGGTTCCGGGCCGTGGCCGGGCTTCGATTGCGAAGCGCCGCTCTGGGTACTTCCGGGGATCAGGAGGCAACATGCGAATCGGTTCTGTCGTCGTACTCATCTGGCTCATCATCGGCGTCGTCGCAGCAGCGCAGCGCGACTACTTCACGTCATCGGGCGATGCCAGCTGCGCCAAGGTCGGTGACACGGTCCTCACCGTGATCGCCGGGCCGCTCAACTACCTGGGCGTCAATCCGAAGATCGACTGCGAGACACCCGAACCTTCGAAGTAGCCCCGCGATATGTGAAGTTGGAGGCGTCATCGAGGCGACGAAGCGCCTGTAACCTCACAAATCGCGAGGGTCTGCGGCGAGTCAGACCGCCAGCGTCGGCTTGAGCTCGACGATCTTGCTCAGCAGACCGTTGACGAACGACGGCGACTCGTCGGTCGACAGGTCGCTCGCGAGGCTCACCGCTTCGCTGACCGCGACGGCGTCCGGGACGTCGTCGACGTAGAGGATCTCGTACGCGCCGATGCGCAGCAGGTTGCGGTCGACGGCCGGCATCCGGTCGAGCGTCCAGTCCTTGGCGTTCTCGGTGATGATCTCGTCGAGGCGATCACGATGCGTGACGACGCCCTCGATGAGCAGCACGGCATAGTCGTTGACGGGATACTCGGTGTCGGCCCGACGATCGGCGAGGGTGCCTCCGGGCGGGAGGCTCTGCGCCTCGGACTCGAAGAGGATGTCGAGGGCGCGCTTGCGGGACTTCGTACGTGCCGACATCAGCCCTGCACGCGACCGAGATAGCTGCCGTCGCGGGTGTCGACCTTGATCTTCTCGCCGTTGACGATGAACAGCGGGACCTGGATCTCCTTGCCGGTCTCGAGGCGCGCCGGCTTGGTTCCGCCGCTCGAGCGGTCGCCCTGCAGGCCCGGCTCGGTGTACTCGACGAGCAGCTCGACCGACGCCGGGAGCTCGATGTAGAGCGGCACACCCTCGTGCATCGCGACCATCGCGTCCTGGTTGTCGAGCATGTAGTCCTTGGCGTCGCCGACGACGGCCTCGGAGATGTTGACCTGGTCGTACGTCGTCTTGTCCATGAAGACGTACGAGTCGCCGTCGTGGTAGAGGTACTGGAAGTCGCGCTTGTCGACGTTGGCGGTCTCGATCTTGAGGCCGGCGTTGAAGGTCTTGTCGACGGTCTTTCCACTCATGACGTTCTTGAGGGTCGTCTTGACCATCGCCCCGCCCTTGCCGGGCTTGTGGTGCTGGAACCACACGACGGACCAGAGCTGTCCGTCGAGGTCGAGGACCATGCCGTTCTTGATGTCGTTCGTGGTGGCCATCAGCCAATCTCCAGGAGGTCTTTGGTCATCGTGGTGAGCACCTCGGGGGCGCCCGTTGTCACGAGGACGGTGTCTTCGATACGCACTCCCCCGCGACCCGGGACATAGATGCCCGGCTCCATCGTCAGGACAGTGCGACTAGCCAGTTTACCTGTCTGCGAGGGCCCGATGAACGGGTCCTCATGGATCTCGAGCCCGACGCCGTGCCCGAGGCCCGTCGTGAAGGCGTGGAGCCATCCGGCAGCCTCCAGCGAGGAGGTCGCCGCAGCGTAAGAATCGGCGACCACGGTGCCCTCGAGCAGCGTCGCGAGACCGGCCGCCTGCGACTCCTTGACCGCTGCGTGGATCTCCCGCTGCCAGTCATCTGCCTTGCCCAGCACGAACGTACGCGTGCAGTCAGCGTGGTAGCCATCGACGCGCGCACCTAAGTCGATCTTGACCAGGTCACCGTCGGCGAGCACGCGGTCGGTCGGGCTGTGATGCGGGATCGCGGAGTTCTCCCCTGCGGCGAGGATCGTCTCGAACCCGATTGCCTCGGCGCCGAGGTCGAGCATCCGGTTCTCGAGGTCGCGGGCAACGGCCCGTTCGGTGCGCCCGACGAACGGACCTTGCAGCAGCGACTCCAGCGCGCTCGTCGAGATGTCACAGGCACGCCGCAGCGCATCGATCTCGGCGTCGTCCTTGACCACGCGCAGCGACTCCACGACCCGATCGGCCGGTACGAGCGACGTCCCGGGAGCCAGCTCGCTGAGTCGCGCGTGGGCGTCGACGCTGAGCGCGTGCGTCTCTGCGGCCCACGTCCCGCCGGACATGTGCTCAGCGGCGGCGCCCAACAGGTCGCGACCGATCTGGTGCTCGACGTCCGGCAGCTCCTCGGCCGCCTGGTCCCGGTAGCGGCCGTCGGTCAGGAACACCGGAGCGCCCTCGCGCGGCACGACCAGCGCCCCGTTGGATCCCGTGAACCCGGTCAGGTAGCGGACGTTGACGAGTGTCGTGACGACGACACCGTCGAGATCGCGCTCGGCCAGCTCCGCGGTGAGTCGGTCACGGCGCGCGGCCGCTGTCACGACGAGATGGCCCGGTAGGCGTCGAGGATCAGCTGCTCGTCAGGTCCGGCGAGGATCACCGGCTTGGCCAGGCCCTCGAGGATGACGAACCGGAGCTGGTCACCGCGGGTCTTCTTGTCGAGCCGCATCGTGGAGGACAGTGCCTCCCAGATGCCCGGCCGGTATGTCATGGGGAGCCCGAGAATGCCGAGGATCGAACGATGCCGGTCCAGCAGCTCGCGGTCGATCCGGCCGGCACGATGAGCGATCTCGGCAACGTAGACCATGCCGATCGAGATCGCCTCGCCGTGGCGGATGCGGTAGTGCTCGAACCGCTCGACGGCGTGACCGAACGTATGCCCGTAGTTGAGCGCCTCACGGCCGATCTGCCCGTCATCGCCGGTCTCTCGCAGGTCACCCGCGACGGCACGTGCCTTGACGGTGATGCCCTTGGCGATCAGCTCCGCAACGATCGGCGACGATGCGTCGGTGAGCGACTCGGGGGCCGCCTCGATCAGGTCGAGGATCGTGGGGTCCGCGATGAACCCGCACTTGGCGACCTCAGCGAGGCCGCTGCGCAGCTCGGCGGCGGGCAGGCTCTGCAGCACATCGAGGTCGCAGAGCACCCCGACGGGTTCGTGGAACGCGCCGACGAGGTTCTTGCCCTCGGCCGTGTTGATCCCGGTCTTGCCGCCGACGGCCGCGTCGACCATGCCGAGCACGGTGGTGGGGACGTTGACGAACCGGACACCGCGCAGCCAGCTGGCCGCGACGAATCCCGCGAGGTCGGTCGTGGAGCCGCCACCGAGGCCGACGATGACGTCGGACCGGGTGAACCCGGTCTCGCCGAGCACCTTCCAGCAGAAGGCCAGCACGTCGGAGGACTTGGCCTGCTCGCCGTCGGGGACCTCGATCAGGTGCACCTCGAGCGCGTCCGACACGAGGGGCTCGCGCAGAAGCTCTGCCTGCTTGGCCATCGTCGGCGAGTGGATGATCGCCACCCGCAGCACACCAAGGCCGAATCCGATGAGCCCGCGCAGCTGTTCGTGCACGCCATTGCCGATCACCACGTCGTACGGGCGATCGGTCGGCACCGTCAGGCGCGTGGTCATCGGTCCTCCTCAATCAATGTCATGGCTCGGTCGGTGACCTGGGCGGCGTCGAGATCGTCGGTGACGATCGTGAACCGCGCAACCTCGTCGTAGAGCGGACGGCGTTGGTCCATCAGGTTCTTCATCTGTGCCCGGACGTTGCCCAGCAGCAGGGGTCGGTTGGCGTTCATCCCGACGCGCGCCACGGCAGCCGGCAGGCTGACATCGAGGAAGATCACCCGGTGCTGGCCGAGCTGTTCGCGCGTCGCCGCGCTGAGCACAGCGCCACCACCCAGGGCCAGGACGCCGTCGTGGTCGCTGAGTGCAGCGGCGACAGCCTTCTCCTCGAGCGTGCGGAAGTGCGCTTCACCGTGATCGACGAAGATGTCCTGGACCGACGTGCCCTCACGCGCCTCGATGTCCTGGTCGGTGTCGCGGAACGACACTCCCAGCCTGTCGGCCAGCGCGTGCGCCACGGTCGTCTTGCCCGCGCCGGGCGGGCCGACGAGGACGACGACCGGACTCAACGGTGCCTCAGGTTGGCGAGGTAGCCCTCGACGTTGCGACGGGTCTCCTCGACCGCGTCACCGGCGAACTTCTCGAGGATCGCGTCGGCCACGACCAGCGCGACCATGGCCTCGGCGACGATGCCGGCAGCGGGCACGGCGCAGACGTCGGACCGCTGGTGGTGCGCCCGAGCCTCCTCGCCGGTCTCGACGTCGACCGTGCGCAAGGCACGCGGGACGGTGGCGATGGGCTTCATCGCCGCGCGTACGCGCAGGAGCTCGCCCGTCGTCATGCCACCCTCGGTGCCACCCGCGCGGCCGGAGACGCGACGGATGCCGTCGGCGGTCGGCACGATCTCGTCGTGCGCCAACGAACCGCGCGTGCGCGCGAGCTCGAAACCATCACCCAGCTCGACACCCTTGATGGCCTGGATGCCCATCAGCGCAGCAGCGAGGCGGCCGTCGAGCCGCTTGTCCCAGTGCGTGTGCGAGCCAAGACCCGGGGGCAGACCCTCGACGACGACCTCGACGACGCCGCCGAGCGTGTCGCCGTCCTTGTGGGCCTGGTCGATCTCGGCGACCATCGCGGCACTGGTCTCGGGATCGAAGCAGCGCACGGGGTCGGCGTCGAGCGCCTCGACGTCGCTGTGGCTGGGGATCACGCCCGCAGGTGCGCGGACGGTGCCGAGCTCGACGACGTGCGACACGATCGTGGCGCCGGTCGTCTGCTGGATGAACTGCGCGGCGATCTCACCCAGTGCGACGCGGGCCGCGGTCTCGCGGGCACTCGCACGCTCCAGGATCGGGCGCGCCTCGTCGAAGCCGTACTTCTGCATGCCGGCGAGGTCTGCGTGGCCGGGTCGCGGACGGGTCAACGGCGCGTTGCGCTTGAGCCCTTCGAGGATCTCGGCGTCGACCGGGTCTGCCGCCATGACCTGCTCCCACTTGGGCCACTCGCTGTTGCCGATGCGCAGCGCGATCGGGCTGCCCATCGACGATCCATGACGCAGGCCACCGACGATCTCGAGCTCGTCCTGCTCGAACGCCATGCGGGCGCCACGGCCGTAGCCGAGGCGGCGGCGCGCCAGCGCGGCCTGGATGTCCTTGCTGGTCACCTGCACTCCGGCGGGCAATCCCTCGAGCACGGCGACAAGAGCGGGGCCGTGCGACTCACCTGCGGTCAACCAACGAAGCATGGAAGCAATTCTCCCACGCCCCACGCCTCACTCGGGACGGCGTCCGTCCCGACCGGGCAAACCGGGCGGGAGCGATGCCCGACCCCGATCAGCCGCCGTAGACCGCGGGGCCCCAGGCCGCACCGATGACGGCGCCGACGACCATGTAGGGCCCGAAAGCGTACGCCTTGGGATCGACGATCTTGAGGCGCGAGAGCAGCAGGCCGAAAACCGCCCCGAGGAGGAACCCTGCATACATGCCGACCATGACCTCGCTGGCGCCCAGTGCGCCCAGCGCCAGCGCGAGCACACCCGACAGGCGCACGTCGCCGAAACCGAAGGCGCCTCTGGCGATCCAGTGGAGGACGCGGAAGATCACGTAGACGACGATGTTGGCCACCAACGCGTCGACGAAGACGTGCACGTCGCGCAGCAGCAGCGCACCGAGGCCGACCAGCGCGAGGGTGGCGAGATAGGTCGGTGCCACCACGACGTACGGCAGCAACCGCGTGCGCCAGTCGATGAAGCACAGCCACGACCCCACGCCCGAGACGAGGACCCACACGGGCAGCAGCTCGACGTGGTCGATGCGCCAGGCGACGACGCCGGCCATCAACGCGGCACCGAGTGCCAGTCCGATCGTCAGGCCCTTGGTCTCGGCGAGCGCCGCGTAGGTCACTTTATCTGCGTCGGGCTCGTCCGGCTCGGGCATGCGCCGCATCACGAATGGTCCCGCGGCACCGAGAAGAGCCGCCGCAACAGCGGCGAGGGCGATGGTCACGCGTGCGAACCTAGCGGGTCGAGAGCTCAGCCAGCGCGGCTCGGCGCAGCAGCTGTGGAGAAACGTCGCTTCCCGTCATCAGCTCGACCTGGAGTGCGGCCTGGTGCGCCAGCAGGTCGAGGCCGGACACGATGCGTACGCCGGCCTGTTCGGCGGCCTTGGCCAGCGGAGTCGGCCACGGGTCGTAGACCACGTCGAACACCGCGCGCGACGAGTCGACGAGCTCGTGCGACCGTGACCCGACGACGTCGCCGGGCACGGTCGAGATCAGCAGGTCGAGCTTGTCGATCAGCGGCTCGTCGATCGTGTGGATCGTCACCGAGAGGCCGGCTGCCTTGGCGGCCTGCGCCGCCTCGGTCGCGCGAGCCGGCTCGCGTACGACGAACTCCACGCGTTCGGCGCCCATCGTCGACACGGCGTAGGCCATGGAGGCTGCGGTCGCTCCTCCCCCGAGGATGCGCGCCGAACGGGCCTGTTCGACTCCCCGCTCGAGCAACGCCGCCACGGCGCCGGGTACGTCAGTGTTGTCGGACCGCAGGCCGGTCTCCTCGACGAGGATCGTGTTGGCCACGCCGAGGCGGCCGACGATCTCGCTCGCCTCGGGGACCAGGGCGGCGACACGCCGCTTGAGCGGTGCGGTCACGGAGAATCCCCGCACGTCGTCGCCCAGGGACGACAGGAAGAGCTCGAGCCCATCCTCCTCGAGCTCGACGGCGTCGTACGTCCAGTCGAGGCCGAGCTCGGCATAGGCGGCTCGGTGCATGGCCGGTGACAGTGAGTGGGCGATCGGCGAGCCCAGGACGGCGCAGCGCATCAGCAGATCTTGTCGTCCGCGGCCCGGCAGTACTCTTCGAGCTTCGTGACCGCCGCGTCGTGCTCAGCCTTGGTGTTGGAGAACACCGTCTCGCCGGTCTCGAGGTTGACGGCCACGAAGTAGAGCCAGTCGCCCTGCGCCGGGTTGAGGGCTGCCTCGATCGTCTTCTCGCCGGGAGAGCCTATGGGGCCCGGCGGGAGGCCGGCCGCCTTGTAGGTGTTGTAGGGCGAGTCGGAGTCGCGCTCGGACGGCGTGGTGAACACGTCACCCTCACGACCGCTGGCGTACGAGACGGTGGAGTCCAGCTGCAGCAGCATGCCGTCGTTGAGGCGGTTGTAGAGGACCCGCGCGACCTTGGGGTAGTCCGAGTCCTTCTTGGCCTCGAACTCCAGGATGCTGGCCACCGTCAGCACCTGCTCGCCGTCGAGACCGAGGGCCCGGGCGCGGGTGCCGATGTCGAGCTCCTTGGCCACCGCCAGCGTCTTGGACACCATCTGCTTGAGCAGCTGGGTCGCAGTGGTCTTGGCGCCGACGGAGTACGTCGCCGGGAACAGGTAGCCCTCGGGGTTGCCCTTGGCCACGGCGGGCAAGCCGATCGCGTCGGGGTCCTCTAGCGCCTTCTTGACGTCCGCGGCGGAGATCTTGGTCTTGGCCGCGATGATCTTGGTGATGCTCTTGACGCGGGAGCCCTCGGGGATCGTCACCCGTGACTCGCCGGGAGCACCGACGATGTTGGACTTGTCGACGAGCGCCTTCATCGCGGCCTCGGCGGACATCTGCTTCTTGACCTTGTAGAAGCCGGCCTGGATCGACTGGAACCGCGAGTCCTTGAGGGCCAGCTGGTAGAACGCGTCGGCACTCTTGACGACGTCGTTCTTGGCCAGGACGTTGGCGATCTGCTGGCCATTGGAGTTGCGCGGGATCTCGACGACGACGCTGCCGGTGCCGCTGCCGGAGTAGTCGGCGGGCCCGCTGATGAAGCTCGACACCTTGCCCCACACGAACCACGCGCCGAACACCAGCGCGACGACGACCAGCAGGGTCACGATCCGACGTCCCCATGGCTTGCTGGGAGGCGTGTCTGCGCGCCGGCGCCCGGGGCCCGAGGATCCACCTGTCACCAGGTCCAGTCCGCTGTCAGTCATCGGTCCCTCACAAGCTCTCTCCGGGGGCAGACCCGCGGGTCCGCTCTGTGTCCAGTGCCGTCTGCAGGATCACGGTAGCGGCAGCCTGGTCGATCACGGTCCTCCTGGCCGCTCCGGACTTGCCGCTGAGTCGCAGCTGGCCCTCGGCCGTCATGGTGGACATCCGCTCGTCGAACAGCCTGATCGGCACCGGATCGATCGCGGTCAGCAGCTCGGCGCAGAACGTACGCACCTTGGCTGCGGCCGGGCCTTCGCGGCCCGACAGGCCGACGGGCAGCCCGACGACGCACTCGAGCACGTCGTACTCGCGGACGAGCTCGGCGATCCTGGCGATCGCGTCGGGACCGGCTGGAACCGTCTCGACGGGCGTCGCAAGGATGCCGTCAGGATCGCTCACCGCAACCCCGATGCGTACGTCTCCGACATCGACGCCGATCCTCCGGCCGCGGCGCATCGTCACGCTGACAGTGCCGCCTCGACCGCTGCGAGCGCTGCCGGGATCGCCGAGACGTCCGTGCCACCGCCCTGAGCCACATCGGCCTTGCCGCCGCCCCGACCGCCGATCTTGTCGCCGACGACGCCGATGAGCTGGTTGGCCGAGAGACCGCGTTCCTGTGCAGCCTCGTTGAGCGCGACGACCGCCGCCGGCTTGTCGCCGGCGTCGCCGATCACGACCACCACGGCGGGCCGACCCTTGAGGCGGCCGCGGATGTCGAGGGCCAGTGCGCGTACGTCTCCCCCACCCGCGCCGGCTGCGTGGTGACCGACGTAGGCGACCCCGTTGAGGTCCTTGGCATTGGCCGCCACGTCTCCGGCCGCACCGACGAGCTGCGCGGCCTTCATGCGCTCGGCAACCTTCTCGGCGTTCTTGAGCCGCTCGAGCAGGTCCTTGACGCGCCCGGGAACCTCGTCGGGCTGGGTCTTGAGGATCTCGGTGAGCTGGCGGACGACGTCGCGCTCCCGGGCGAGGTACTCGAAGCCCTCGATGCCGGTCAGTGCCTCGATGCGCCGGTTGCCCGCGCCCACCGATCCGTCGGACGTGATGACGAGCGTGCCGATCTGCGACGACCGCTCGACGTGGGTGCCACCGCACAGCTCGCGTGACCACGGTCCGCCGATCTCGACGACGCGGACGTCCTCGCCGTACGTCTCGCCGAACAGCGCGAGTGCGCCGAAGTCACGAGCCTCGGGCAGCGACATGATCTGTGCCCGGACCGGGAGGTCAGCCCGCAGGGCGCGGTTGGACGCCTCCTCGACCTGGTGGAGCTGGTCGGGCGAGAGCGCACCGTTCCAGCCGAAGTCGAGCCGGAGGTAGCCAGGCCGGTTGTAGGAGCCGGACTGCAGCGCCGTGGGACCGAGCACCTCGCGCAGGGCTGCGTGGACGACGTGGGTGCCGGAGTGGGCCTGGCGTGCGCCAAGGCGCCACTCGGGATCCACGGCGGCCTCGAGCTGCCGGTCGAGCGTCAGCTCACCCTCGAGCACGCGGACCTGGTGCACGACGAGGCCACGGACGGGGCGCTGCACGTCGAGCACCTCGGCGCGGCCGCCGTCCCAGGTCAGGACGCCGGCGTCAGCGTGCTGACCACCGGACTCGGCGTAGAACGGCGTGCGGTCGAGCACGACCTCACCGATCGAGCCGGCCGAGATCGCCGGGACGCTGTCGCCGCCGGCGATCAGTGCGATGACCCGCGACTCGGTCGTCAGGTCGGTGTATGCCAGCCAGTCGGTCGGACCGTTGGCGTCGAGCGCCGCGCGGTAGACCGTGGTGTCGGCGTGCGCGCCCTTCTTGGACTTGGCATCGGCCTTGGCTCGCGAGCGCTGCTCGGCCATGAGCGCCCGGAAGCCCTCCTCGTCGACCGCGAGTCCCTGCTCGGACGCCATCTCGAGCGTCAGGTCGATCGGGAAGCCGTAGGTGTCGTGGAGCGCGAACGCCTGCTCGCCCGGCAGCGTCGTGCCGCCGCCGTCCTTGACCGCGATGGCGGCGCTCTCGAAGATCTGCGTGCCCTTGCCGAGGGTCTGGCGGAACGCGTCCTCCTCGGCATACGCGATCTGGGAGATGCGCGGGAAGTCGGCCTCCAGCTCGGGGTAGGACGCCTTCATGCGGTCGAGGCTCACCGGGAGCAGCTCCGGCAGTGCCGGGTCGTCGTAGCCGAGCAAGCGCATCGAGCGCACGGCACGGCGCAGCAGCCGGCGCAGGACGTAGCCCCGCGCCTCGTTGCCCGGCGTGACGCCGTCGCCCATCAGCATCAGCCCGCTGCGGACGTGGTCGGCGACGACGCGGAAGCGTACGTCGTCGGTGTGGTCCTTGCCGTAGGTGCGGCCGGAGATCTCCGAGGCACGCTCGATGACCGGATAGACCTCGTCGATCTCGTAGAGGTTGCCCTTGCCCTGCAGCAGGTAGGCGACGCGCTCGAGGCCCATGCCGGTGTCGATGTTCTTGTTGGGCAGGTCGCCCAGCACGTCGAACTGGTCCTTGGCGCGGACGTTGGTGATCTCCTCCTGCATGAACACGAGGTTCCAGATCTCCAGGAAGCGGTCCTCGTCGACGACCGGGCCTCCGTCGGGGCCGAACTCAGGGCCGCGATCGACGTAGATCTCGCTGGCCGGGCCGCCCGGGCCGGCCACGCCCATGTGCCAGTAGTTGTCGAGCAGGCCGCGGCTCTGGATGCGCTCGTCGGGCAGGCCGGCGATCTCCTTCCAGAGCGTGCGAGCCTCGTCGTCCGAGTGCAGGACGGTCACCCAGATCGTGTCGGGGTCGAAGCCGAGCCCGCCGTCCTCGACCGAGCTCGTGATGAGGCCCCAGGCGTGGGTGATCGCACCGGCCTTGAAGTAGTCGCCGAACGAGAAGTTGCCGTTCATCTGGAAGAACGTGCCGTGCCGGGTGGTCTTGCCGACCTCCTCGATGTCCTGCGTGCGTACGCACTTCTGGACGCTCGTGGCGGTGTTCCACGGCGGGGTCTCCTGGCCGAGGAAATAGGGCTTGAACGGCACCATGCCGGCGTTGACGAACAGCAGGTTGGGGTCGTCGAACAGCAACGGTGCCGAGGGCACGACGGTGTGGCCGGCGTTCTCGAAGTGTGCGAGGAATCGGCGGCGGATCTCCGCGGTCTGCATCAGGTCTGGTCCTTGTCGGTGTGCTCGGCCTCGAGGCGGAGCAGGTCGGTGTGGTCAGTGGGGTCGCCGGACAGCTCGCGCGCGATGTCGCGCTGGCAAGTCTCCATGCCGTCTCGCAGCTCTGAGCTGAACGCCCGCCAGCCGAGCCCGAGGGCTGCGGCCTGGTCGACGAGACCCGGCGTGGAGAGCCGGTAGGCGGCTCGACGCGCCTTGACCGAGGCGTAGAGGCCGGCCGCGGAGCCGGCTGCGAACCACACGATGCGCGACCTCATGCCGACACCTCCCACGTGCGCGACCTCATGAGCCGAGCCACTGGTCGGACGGCGGTGTGGGGCGTCCGGCGCGGACGGCCCGGCGGCCGGCTTGCAGGCGTTCGCGCCGCCGGCGGCGGTATTCGCGGCGCATCATTGCGCTGATGCGGTCTCGGCTCTCGGCCCGCAGGGCGTGTGCGAGGCCGTGGGCGAAGATCGAGAGGCGTACGCCGGGCCGCCCGAGCGCGGTGTTGACGACCTGCTGCTGCGACGGGGGCACGACGAGACGGCCCTCGACGAGGCGGGGCGCGAGGTCAGGGTGGTCGACCTGAGGAGCCGGGTCGAGCACAGCGAGCTCGGTGGACGGCCGGGCCGCCACGGTGTCGGCCGGCGCCTGCGGAGTCTGTGAGACACGGCGCGCGGCGCGTACGGCGATGAGGGCAGCGGTGATCGCCACGACCGCGAGAACTGCGGTCGCGACGAGGATCCAGAGCTCCGCCGACATGCCCACGAGCCTATCGTCTCAACGGTCGCGCAGAATCGCCCGGATGCGGGCCAGGCGCTCGGCGATCGCGGCCTCGGCGCCGTGTTCGCCCGGCTGGTAGTAGGTCGCGCCGTCGACGTCATCCGGCGCGTACTGCTGGCCGACGACGCCGCGTGGATCGCTGTGGGCGTAGAGATAGTCGTGCCCGTGGCCGAGCTTCTTGGCACCGGCGTAGTGGGCGTCGCGCAGCGCGGGCGGCACCGCCCCGACCTTGCCGGCGCGTACATCCGCGATGGCGGCGTCGATCGCGAGGTAGGCCGCGTTGGACTTGGGCGCTGTCGCGAGCGCGATGACGGCCTGCGACAGCGTGATGCGCGCCTCGGGGAAGCCGATCATCGCGACCGCCTGGGCAGCCGCAACGGCGGTCGTCAACGCCGTGGGGTCGGCCAGGCCGATGTCCTCGCTGGCGAGGATCATGAGTCGGCGGGCGATGAAGCGCGGGTCCTCCCCCGCCTCGATCATCCGTGCCAGGTAGTGCAGGGCGGCGTCGACGTCCGACCCGCGGATCGACTTGATGAACGCACTGATGACGTCGTAGTGCTGGTCGCCCTGCCTGTCGTATCGCACCGCGGCCTTGTCGACTGCGAGCGCGGCATCCTCGACGTCGATCTCGGTCTTGCCCTGGCTCTTCGCGGCTCCGGCGGCGGCCTCGAGATAGGTCAGCACACGACGGCCGTCGCCGCCGGCCAGGCGTACGAGGTGGCTCTTGGCCTCATCGGTCAGCGTGACCGTGCCGGCCAGCCCGCGCTCGTCGGTGAGCGCGCGGTCGACGAGGACGCCGATGCCGTCGTCGGTCAGCGACTCGAGCGTCAGGAGCAGTGAGCGCGACAGCAGCGGCGAGATGACGCTGAAGTGCGGGTTCTCAGTCGTCGCGGCGACGAGGGACACCCAACGGTTCTCGACGCCGGGGAGCAGCGCGTCCTGCTGGGACTTGCTGAAGCGGTGGACCTCGTCGACGAACAGGACCGTCTCGACCCCGCTCTGCGCCAGGGCGCGACGGGCACCGGCGATCGTCTCGCGGACCTCCTTGACGCCCGCCGAGACGGCGGAGACCTCGACGAAACGGCGATGCGTATGAGCGCTGAGCAGGCTGGCGATCGTGGTCTTGCCGGTGCCCGGCGGTCCCCACAACAGGATCGTGAGCGGCTGGTTGCCCTCGATCATCTGCCGCAGCGGCGAGCCCGGCGCCAGCAGGTGCTCCTGGCCGACGAGCTCGTCGAGCGACCGCGGCCGCATGCGTACGGCCAAGGGGGCCGAGGCATGCGTGTTGCCCGAGAGGCTGCCGCCGCCGGTGCCGGTCGACGGGGGTGCTTCAGGCAGGTCGAACAGCCCGTCGTCGCTCATGCTGTGAGCCTAGTTGCCGGCGGTGACGTCGGCTTTCTGGTCCGCGCCCTCGACCTTCGCCGGCTCCGACCCCGGCACTCCGCCGTCGGGCGCCTTCGGCACCGTGTCCACGCCGGTCTCCTTGCGCTGAGCAGCCGTGATCGGCGTCGGCGCGCCGGTCAGCGGATCGGCGCCGGAGGCGGTCTTGGGGAACGCGATGACGTCGCGGATCGAGTCAGCGCCCGTCAGGAGCGCCACGACGCGGTCGATGCCGAGCGCGATGCCGCCGTGGGGTGGCGGACCGTAGGCGAACGCCTCGAGCAGGAAGCCGAACTGGCCCTGCGCCTGCTCCTCGGTGAGCCCGAGGACGTCGAAGACCCGCGCCTGCATGTCGGAGCGGTGGATACGAATCGACCCTCCACCGAGCTCGTTGCCGTTGAGCGTGATGTCGTACGCCTGGCTGAGCGCCGAGCCCGGGTCGGTGTGGAACGTGTCGGCGGACTCCGGCGCGGGAGCCGTGAACGGGTGGTGGATCGACGTCCAGGCATCCTCACCGCCTTCGCCGATGTACTCGAACATCGGGGCGTCGTTGACCCAGAGGAACTCCCACCGGTCGTGGTCGATCAGGCCGCAACGCTCGCCGACCTCGATGCGTACGGCAGCCAGGAGCGCCTTGGCGTCGTTGTACTCGTCGGCGGCGAAGAAGATGCAGTCGCCGGGCTTGGCGCCGGCGTGGGCGACGAGGCCCTCGCGCTCGGCATCCGAGAGGTTCTTGGCGACCGGGCCGCCCAGCGTCCCGTCCTCCTGCACCAGCACGTACGCCAGGCCCTTCGCGCCGCGGGCCTTGGCGAACTCCTGCCATGCGTCGAGCGTACGGCGGGGCTGGTCAGCACCTCCGGGCATCACCACGGCACCGACGTGCCACTGACGACCCTTGGGCGCGAAGACGCGGAACGGTGTCTCGGCGAAGTAGTCGGTGAAGTCGACCAGCTCGCAGTCGAAGCGCAGGTCGGGGCGGTCGATGCCGAAGCGGCGTACGGCCTCGGCGAATGTCATGCGAGGGATCGGGGTCGTGATCTCGTGGCCGACGACGTCGCGCCAGATGCGGACGAGGACTTCCTCGGTCAGCGCGTAGACGTCCTCCTCCTCCAGGAAGCTCATCTCGATGTCGAGCTGGGTGAACTCCGGCTGGCGGTCGGAGCGGCTGTCCTCGTCGCGGAAGCAGCGCGCGATCTGGTAGTAGCGCTCCATACCTGCGACCATCAACAGCTGCTTGAACAGCTGGGGCGACTGCGGCAGGGCGTACCAGCTGCCGGGCTTCGTGCGAGCGGGGACGAGGAAGTCGCGGGCACCCTCAGGCGTCGAGGCGGTCAGGTAGGGCGTCTCGAACTCCAGGAAGCCCCGCTCGGCCATGACCTCGCGGATGATCTGGGTAACGCGGGCGCGCGTGCGGAGGTTCTGCGCCATCTCGCTGCGACGCAGGTCGAGGTAGCGGTAGCGAAGACGCGTCTCCTCGTTGATCTGCGAGGCGTTGAACTCCTCGATCGGGAACGGCAGCGGCGCTGCTTCGCTGAGGATCTCGACCGTCTCGGCGACGACCTCGATCTCGCCCGAGGGCAGGTTGGGGTTGTCGTTGCCTTCAGGGCGTTTCTCGACGGTGCCGATGATCTTGAGGCAGAACTCACTGCGCAGGGGCCGGGCGACCTCCTCCTCGCGGATGACGACCTGCGAGACTCCGCTGCCGTCACGGAGGTCGATGAACGCCACGCCGCCGTGATCTCGACGCCGCGCCACCCATCCGGCGAGGGTGACCTGCTGGCCGATGTGTTCGGCGCGCAGGCTTCCGGCGTCGTGGGTGCGGATCACGTGTTCTGCTCCTTGCTAGGTGTTCTCAGGATGTGAGGCTTGAGGTCTTCAGCCGGCGGCGCCCAGGTCGCCGGATCGGCGTCCGTCTGGTCGCCGACACGGATGTCCCTGACCTTGTGCGGCTCGTCGCCGTTCGCGGGGAACCACACAAACGGTATGCCCCGGCGTTCGGCGTAGCGAATCTGCTTGCCGAACTTCTGCGCGCTCACTGCCACTTCGGTGGGGATGCCACGGGCCCGCAGCGCGGAGGCGACCTCGGCACTGGCCGGGCGTGACTCCTCGTCGATGAGCGCCACGAGAACCGTGCTGGGCACCGAACGGTCAGCGGTGAGGCCGTCCGCGATGAGCGGCACCAGCAGGCGGGAGACGCCGAGCGAGATGCCCACGCCGGGATAGGTGCTCTTGCCGTCGCTGGCGAGCTGGTCGTAGCGACCGCCCGAGCAGATCGAGCCGAGGTGCTCGTAGCCGGCCATGCGGGTCTCGAACACCGTGCCGGTGTAGTAGTCGAGCCCTCGTGCGATGCGGAGATCGGCGACGACCGTCACGCCCGGCGCACCCGATGACCCGGTGACGACCTGCGCGAGCTCTTCGAGGCCCGTGTCGAGCAGCGGGTGGCTGACCCCGAGCGCGCGTACGGCGTCGACGAACGACTCGTCCGTCGAGCATACGTCCGCCAGTGCCAGGCACTGCGCCGCCTGCTCGGCGGTCAGTCCGGCGTCGGTCTGCAGCTGCTCGGCGATCTTCTCGGCGGGCACCTTGTCGAGCTTGTCCACTATCGGCATGACCGCGGTGGGCTCGGCGATGCCGAGACCGAGGTAGAACCCCTCGAGCACCTTGCGGTTGCTGACCTGCAGCGTCAGCTGCGGCACGGGAAGGCCCGACAGAGCCTCGGCCATGACCTGGGCGACCTCGACGTCGAAGTGGAATGGCAGCTCGTCCTTGGCGACGATGTCGATGTCGGCCTGGGTGAACTCGCGGAAGCGGCCCTGCTGGGGTCGTTCACCGCGCCACACCTTCTGGATCTGGTAGCGACGGAACGGGAACTCGAGCTTGCCGGCGTTCTCCAGGACGTACCGGGCGAACGGCACCGTCAGGTCGAAGTGCAGAGCAAGAACATCCGAGCCCTGTTCCTCGGTCGCATGGAGGCGCCTGACGGCATACACCTCTTTGTCGATCTCACCCTTGCGGAGCAGCTGGTCCATGGTCTCGACCGCGCGCGTCTCGACCGACGCGAAACCGTGCAGCTCGAAGACCGTGCGCAGGTGGTCGAGCACGATCAGCTCGACGTTGCGCTCGGCCGGCAGGAACTCGGGGAACCCGCTCAGCTTGCCGCCCTTGCCGCTCATTGGATCAGCTCCGCGAGGAACGGGTTGGTCGCGCGTTCGCGGCCGATCGACGTCTGCCCGCCGTGGCCGGGCAGCACGACGATGTCGTCCTCGAGCGGCAGCACCCGGTCGCGCAGGCTGTCCTGCATCTGCGGGTGCGACCCGCCGTTGAGGTCGGTCCGGCCGATCGAGCCGGCGAACAGGAAGTCGCCGGAGAACATGACCTGCGAGACGTCCTCGGGGCCGTCGTAGTCCACGCGATAGAACACCGTGCCGGGTGTGTGGCCGGGCACGTGATCAACGAGGAACGTCAGGCCGTCCACCTCGATCCGCGCGCCGTCGACGGCTTCGCGTACGTCAGCGGGCTCGGCGAACTCAGGGATGTCGGTCATGCCGAGCTGGGAGCGGAGCATCGCGGCGGACTCGTTGGAGATCGCGGCCATCGGGTCGGCGAGCAGGTGCTTGTCGGCCGGGTGGATCCAGACCGGGCAGTCGTACTCGCGCGCGACGTCCTGGGCGCACCACATGTGGTCGAAGTGACCGTGGGTGATGAGCACCGCGGCCGGCGTCAGGTTGTGCTCGGCGACGACCGCATGAACGCCTTCCATGGCATCCATCCCGGGGTCGACGATCGCGCAGCCGGTGCCGGGACCACGCGAGACGAAGTAGCAGTTCGCCTGCAGAGGACCGGCCGGAAATGACGTGAGAAGCACGTGCGACAGGGTACGCGAGACGCACTGACCACCCCGAGCCCGGCCGATGCCTACACTGTCGGCTATGAGTTCTGCGCCCACGAACCCTTGGGGTCGTGTCGACGACGAAGGCAATGTCTACGTCAAGACCACTGACGGTGAACGACTGATCGGCCAGTGGCCCGGCGGTGACCCCGCTGAGGCGATGTCGTTGTACGTGCGACGCTACGAAGGACTCGAGGTCGAGGTCGACCTGCTCGAGAAGCGCCTCGAGGGTGGCGCGCTCTCCCCCGACGACGCTGCCAAGGCCGTCACCAAGGTGCGCGCACAGATCGTTGATGCCCAGGCGCTGGGTGACCTCGACTCGCTGCTCAAGCGGCTCGACGCCCTGCAGCCGGCGATCGACAAGCAGCGCGAGGTGCGCAAGGTCGAACGCGCCGCCAAGGTCGCGGAGGCGCAGACCGAGAAGGCGCGCATCGCCGAGGAGGCCGAGAAGATCGCCGCCGGCAACGACTGGAAGGCCGGCGCTGACAAGCTCCGCGCCCTGCTCGACGAGTGGAAGGCGCTCCCCCGGCTCAGCAAGTCCGCCGACGACGAGCTCTGGCACCGCTTCAGCACGGCCCGCACGGCATACACGCGGCGGCGCAAGACCCACTTCGGCGAGCAGTCGACACTCCGAGAGCAGGCCAAGACGATCAAGGAGAAGCTGATCGTCGAGGCGGAGGCGCTCTCGTCGTCGACCGAGTGGGGGCCGACCGCCGGCAAGTACCGCGACCTGATGTCGGAGTGGAAGAAGGCCGGCTCCGCCCCGCGCAACGTCGAGGACAAGCTCTGGAAGCGGTTCCGGGCGGCGCAGGATGCGTTCTTCACGGCGCGCGACGAGGCCAATGCCAAGCTCGACGCCGAGTACGAGGTCAACGCCGAGAAGAAGCTCGAGATCCTCGCCGAGGCCGAGAAGCTCCTCCCGATCACCGACATCGACGCCGCCCGCAAGGCGTGGCTCGACATCGCCGATCGCTGGGAGGCCGCCGGCAAGGTGCCACGCGCCAAGATCAGTGAGTTCGAGGCGCGCATCCGCAAGGTCGAGCAGGCCGTACGCGATGCGACCGAGAGCAAGTGGAAGAAGACGGATCCGGAGAAGTCCGCTCGTGCCGATGACATGATCGGCAAGCTCCAGCGAGCGATCGACGAGGTCGGCGAGAAGATCGCGGCCGCCGAGGCCAAGGGCGACAAGAAGAAGGTCAAGGACCTCGAGGCCGACAAGGCCTCCAAGGAAGCCTTCCTCGACATGGCCAAGAAGGCCCAAGCCGACTACTCCTGACCACCCCCGCTGACGCTGGGGGTACCCCCACGAGCTCTGCGAGTAGGGGGCGGGTTACGCCCGCTGACGCGTGGGTTACGCCCGCTGACGCGTGCGTTGCGCCCGCCGACGCGTGGGTTGCGCCCGCCGACGCGTGGGTTGCGCCCGCTGACGCGTGGGTTACGCCCGCTGACGCGTGGGTTGCGCCCGCTGACGCGTGGGTTGCGCCCAAGCCTGTGGACGAGGTGATCGACAGACCGGCGACCGCCGTCGTTTGATCCGGCATGTGCCTGAATTGATCAACGACGGATACCCGTTCACGGTGACCCAAGGTCGCGACCTCGGATTCGAGCCCCGAGCGCTCCGGCAGATGTGCAGCCAGGGACTGCTACGCCGGCAGTTTCGCAGCGTCTACGTCGACGCTCGCGTGCCTGACTCGCGCCGCGGGAGACTCCGGGCGGTCACTCTCGTGACCCCGCCCAACGCCGTGGTGTGCGACGAGACGGCGGCCTGGTTGCATGGGCTCGACGTGCATTCGCCCGGCGCTCGCCACCTGCTCGAACCGGCCCTGCTTGTACGCCACGGCGGCGCGCACATCGTGCATCCCGGTTCTCGTGGTCGACAGGCGATCATTTCCTCGGAGGACATCGAGTACGTAGACGGCGTGCACGTCACGACACCTGTGCGCACCGTCTCGGACCTGCTCAGAAAGATGTACCGCCCGTACGCACTCGCTGCAGCAGACGCATTCGCCCACGCCGGTCTGATCGAGGTCGACCATGTCAACGAGTACGTCGCGCGGCTCAAGGGATACCGCGGGATCGTTCAGGCGCGCAGTCTGGCCGCGATGATCGAGCCCAGAACCCAGTCCCCCGGCGAATCCTGGCAACGGTTGAGAATGCTCGACGCCGGATTTCCTCCACCGGAGCCCCAGTTCGAGATCGTTGATGACTTCGGACGGACGTACTTCATCGACCTGCCCTATCCCGAGCTGCTGATCGGATCGGAGTACGACGGCAAGGAGTTCCATTCCGATGACCTCCACCAGGCTCACGATCGTGAGCGGCGCGACTACCTCTCGGAGCTGTACGGGTGGAGGTGGGTCATCGGCACTCGCTCGCGGATCTTTGGCCCCGACACAGCGTTCGAAGACGAGCTCGGCGAGCTGTTGGGCATCAAGCCTCTGTCTCGATGGTGGGGAACCCTGGCGCAACCCACGCCTCAGCGGGCGCAACCCACGCCTCAGCGGGCGTAACCCACGCGTCAGCGGGCGTAACCCGCCCCCGACTCGCAGAGCTCGTGGGGGTACTCCTCAGCGGAGGGTTATTGGGTGAGGCGGTAGACGTCGAAGACGCCTTCGACGGTGCGTACGGCCGACAGAACATGGCCCAGGTGCTTGGGATCGGCCATCTCGAACGTGAACTTCGACTTGGCGACTCGGTCGCGGCCGGTCGTCAGCGACGCCGACAAGATGTTGACGTGCTGGTCGGAAATGACCCGCGTGATGTCGCTCAGCAGCCGTGGGCGGTCGAGCCCTTCGACCTGCACCGCGACCAGGAACGTGCTCTTGCCGGTCGGCGCCCAGTGCACCGACACCAGCCGCTCGGGCTGACTACGCAGCGACAGCAGGTTGACGCAGTCGGAGCGGTGGACCGAGACCCCCGCGGTGCGGGTGACGAACCCGTCGATCGCATCACCGGGCACGGGGGTGCAACACCGTGCCAGCTTGATCATGATGTCGCCGTCGAGGCCCTCGACCACGACACCGGCATCGCGGTTCTCGGTGCGCGGCTTGCGGGTCCCCACGCCCGGCAGCAAGGTCGCCTCGGCAAGGTCCTCCTCGGCACCCTCGCGGCCACCGGCCAGGTCGATGACGCGCTCGACGACGTTCTGCGCACCGACATTGCCCTCACCCACCGACGCATAGAGCGTCGACACGTCGGCGAGGTGCAGCTCCTTGGCGACGGTGTCGAGGGTCTCGTGCCGGAACAGACGGTGCAGCGGCAGGCCCTCCTTGCGCATCTGCTTGGCAATGAGGTCCTTGCCGCGCTCGATCGCCTCGTCGCGGCGCTCCTTGGTGAACCACTGGCGGATCTTGTTGCGGGCTCGCGGGCTGGCGACGAACTCGAGCCAGTCGCGGCTCGGGCCGGCATCGGGTGACTTCGACGTGAAGATCTCCACCACGTCGCCACTCTCGAGCTCGGACTCGAGCGACACGAGCCGGCCGTTGACCCGCGCTCCGATGCAGGCGTGGCCAACCTCGGTGTGCACGGCGTACGCGAAGTCGACCGGCGTGGCCTTGGCCGGCAGCTGGATCAGGTCGCCGCGCGGCGTGTACGCGTAGACGCCGGCATTGTTGATCTCGAACCGCAACGAGTCGAGGAAGTCGACGGAGTCCGACGTCTCGGACTGCCAGTCCAGCAGCTCACGCAGCCACAGCATGTCGTCCTTCTCGGGACCCTTGCCGGACTTGCCCGCCGTGGCGTCTTCCTTGTACTTCCAGTGCGCCGCGACACCGTACTCGGCCCGACGGTGCATCGCGAACGTACGGATCTGCAGCTCGACTGGCTTGCCCTGCGGCCCGATCACGGTCGTGTGCAGCGACTGGTACATGTTGAACTTCGGGACCGAGATGTAGTCCTTGAACCGCCCAGGAATCGGGTTCCAGCGGGCGTGCAGAACGCCGAGGACGCCGTAGCAGTCGGCGACGGTGTCGACGAGGATGCGTACGCCCACCAGGTCGAAGATGTCGGAGAACTCACGACCGCCCACCAGCATCTTCTGGTAGATCGAGTAGTAGTGCTTGGGCCGGCTGGAGACCTTGGCCTTGAGCTTGACGTGCCGCAGGTCGGACTCGACGTCGCTCACGACGCGCTCGAGGAACTGTTCACGCGACGGCGCCCGGTCGGCAACCAGCCGCACGATCTCGTCGTAGACCTTGGGGTGCAGCGTCGCGAAGGCGAGGTCCTCGAGCTCCCACTTGATCGTGTTCATGCCGAGGCGGTGTGCCAGTGGCGCGAAGATCTCGATCGTCTCGCGGGCGATGCGCTCCTGCTTGTCCTGCCGGAGGTAGCGGAGCGTACGCATGTTGTGCAGGCGGTCCGCAAGCTTGATGACCAGCACCCGGATGTCGCGGCTCATCGCGACGACCATCTTGCGGATCGTCTCGGACTGCGCCGAGTCGCCGTACTTGACCTTGTCGAGCTTGGTGACACCGTCGACGAGCTGCCTGACCTCGTCACCGAAGTCGGCGCGCAGCTGATCGAGCGTGTAGTCGGTGTCCTCGACGGTGTCGTGCAGCAGCGCCGCGCACAGCGTCGGCGCGGTCATGCCCAGCTCGGCGAGGATCGTGGCCACCGCGAGGGGGTGCGTGATGTAGGGATCGCCGCTCTTGCGGGTCTGCCCTTCGTGCATCCGCTCGGCGATCTCGTACGCCTTGTGGATCGACGAGACGTCACCCTTGGGGTGGGTCGCGCGGTAGACCTTGATCAGCGGGTCGAGCACCGCGTCCGAGGATCCGGACTTGCCGCCGATCCGCGCCAAGCGGTTGCGCACGCGCGCAGAAGCAGGCGCCGAGTCGGGGTTCTTGGACTCGGTCGGCGGTGCCTCGGTGCGTTCAGCCACTCACGTTCCTCACTGTGTCTTTCAATGGTATGTCAGCGGGTCACGCTCAGGGTCAGGTCAGGAGGCCGTCGACGAGGGTGGCAGCCGCAGCGAGCACGAGCACGGCGACGAGGATGAGGGCGACGATGCGGACCTGGTGGGGGTTCATGGTTCTCGATTCTGGGATGAGGGCTCAGTACGTACGCAGGCTGGCGCAGCCCACCGGTGCGAGGCGCTCCTGGCCGCCGAGGGCGAGCAGCTCGATCATCACGAGGTTGCCGGCGACCATCGCGCCGGCTTGCCGCACCAGATCCGCGGCGGCGAGCATCGTGCCGCCCGTGGCGAGGACGTCGTCGACGACCAGCACCCGCGCGCCGGACTGCAGCGCATCGACGTGCATCTCGAGCACGGCCGAGCCGTACTCCAGGTCGTACGAGGTCGACAGGGACGCAGACGGCAGCTTGCCGGCCTTGCGCACCGGCACGAAGCCGGCACCCAGACCCAACGCGATGCTGGGACCGAACAAGAACCCGCGTGCCTCGATGCCGAGCACGGCGTCGATCGGGCCGGCCTGCTGGGCCAGCTCGACGAGCCCGTCGATGACGGCCGACAGCGCCGCCGGGTCAGCGAGCAGCGGGGTGATGTCGCGGAACGTCACGCCAGGCTCTGGCCAGTCCTCGATCGGGCGGACCAGGCGATCGATCATCTCGTTCAGGTCGCTCATGTGTCCCTTTCTCTACCGAATGACAGCAGGCCCCGCAGGCGTACGCCTACGAGACCTGCTGCCTGCATGACTATGACGCGTTGAGGTCGACCTTGCAGGTCTTCTTCGCGTGCGTCTCGATCGCCTTCGACGCCTTCTCGTAGTCGGCGCTGCTGAGCTTGGACATCTCGCTCGCCAGACCCTGGAGCTTCGACGTGTCGACGCCCTCGGGCATCTCACCCTGCTGGATCTTGGCCAGGTCCGCGAAGGTCAGGCCGGCATCCTTGAGCGCCTTCTCCACCGTCGCGATTGCGCCGTCGAGCTTCTTCCAGTCCTCGTCGATGTCGCTGGGAGCCTCGTCGGCCAGCTTGTGGAACGTCTTGAACGCCGCGTCCAGGTCGCCGAGGTTGCCGGACGAGAGATCGCCGAACGATGCCTTGGCCTTCTTGAGGTCCTTGCAGTAGTCGCTGCTCGAGCCACCACTGCCGCCACCGTCGCCGCCGCCACAGGCGCCAAGGGAGCTGGCGAGCAGAACTGCGCTGGCCAGGGCCATGGGAATCTTCATCTGTTCTCCTCCAGAGTGCGGCATCGCCGGGACTGTTGCCCGCCGCCGATCAATGCGTACAGCATCGCACGGGCACGGACGTCGTGGTCGAGCCTATGAGCTTCACTTGCCGCGCTTGGACCGCGGCTGGCGAGACGGTTGCGTACGCTTCGAGGCTCCCGACGCGGCCACGGGGCGGTGGACCGGCGCGGAGGCAACGGCGACGGGCTCGCTGCCCTGCTTGGCGCGCTTGGCCATCACCCGCCCGGCGTGGGCCTTGATGGCCGGCTCGCGCTCCTTGAGCTGCGACACGAACGGCGTCGCGATGAAGATCGAGGAGTAGGTGCCGGCGAGCATGCCGACGAACAGCGCGAGAGCGAGGTCCTTGAGCGGTCCAGTGCCCAGGACTCCCGCGCCGGCAATCAGCAGCGCGCCGACCGGCAGCAGTGCCGTGATCGAGGTGTTGATCGACCGGACCAGCGTCTGGTTGAGCGCGAGGTTGGCCTGCTCGGCGTACGTCTTGGACGTCGACTTGAGGATGCCCTTGGTGTTCTCGCGCACCTTGTCGAACACCACCACGGTGTCGTAGAGCGAGAATCCGAGGATCGTGAGCAGGCCGGTCACAGTCGCCGGCGTGACTTCGAAGCCGGACAGCGCATAGACACCGCCGGTGATCAGCACGTCGTGCGCCAGCGCGACGATCGCTCCCAGCGACATACGCCACTCGCGGAAGTAGGCCCAGATGAAGATCACGACGAGGACCAGGAAGACGATCAGACCGGTCAGCGCCTTGGTGGCCACCTGTTTGCCGTAGGTCGGGCCGATGAGGTTCTGGCTGACCTCGGTAGCCCCGGCCTTGGTCAAGGACTCGGTGATCTTGGTCGCCTCGTCCTGCGAGAGCGCCCGGGTCTGGATCCGGATGAGGTTGGCACCGGAGGTCTGCACCGTCGGGTCGCCGGCCTCTGGCACGTTGGCGTCCTCGACCGCCTGGACCAGGTCGTCAGACGTCGCCGAGTTGGCGGTCTGGACCTTGGCGGTGAACTCGACGCCGCCCTTGAACTCCACGCCGTAGTTGAACCCTCGCAGCACGAATGCCAGGGCCGCGACGAGCACGATCATCGCTGAGATCGAGTACCAGAGCTTGCGACGTCCGACGAAGTCGAACGAGACGCGTCCCTCGTAGAGGTGCTGTCCGAATGTGCTGATGCGGCCCATCAGTTGACCTCTCCAGTGGTGCGGACTTCGGCCGAGCGGGCAATCTGCGAGACATTGCGGCCGGTGATGCCCAGGTGAGCGGCGTCAAGGCCCGACAGCTTGTGGCCCTGCCCGAAGAACTTCGTGCGCGCGAGCAGTGACACCAGCGGCTTGGTGAACAGGAAGACCACGAACACGTCGATCAGCGTCGTGAGACCGAGCGCGAACGCGAAGCCGCGGACCACGCCGATCGCGAAGATGAACAGCGTGAGGGCGGCGAGGATCGACACCGCGTCGGCGGCCAGGATCGTGCTCCGCGCACGGACCCAACCCGCCTCGACCGCGAGCCGAAGTGACTTGCCGTCACGCACCTCGTCGCGTATGCGCTCGAAGAACACGATGAACGAGTCGGCCGTGATGCCGATCGCCACGATGAGGCCGGCGATGCCGGGCAACGTCAGCGTGAAGCCCATCCCCTTGCCGAGCAGCAGGACCATCGCGAACGTGAGGGCTGTTGCCACGAGCAGCGAGCCGATGATGACAAGCCCGAGACCGCGGTAGTAGAGGAGGCAGTAGACCACGACCAGGATCAGGCCGATGACGCCGGCGAGCAGGCCGGCATGGAGCTGGGTGCCGGCCAACGACGGTCCGATCTCCTCGCTGCCGTTGACCCCGAACGTCAGGGGCAGGGCGCCGTACTTGAGCTGGTTGGCGAGCGTCTTGGACGAGTTCGCGGTGAAGTTGCCCGAGATCTGCGACTTGCCGTTCGTGAAGTGTCCATTGGTGGTCGGCGAGCTGAGGATCTCGCCGTCCAGCACGATCGCGAACTTGCTCGCCTGATCGTTGCCCGCCTGCTGCTGCTGGTAGAGCGCATTCGTCACGGTGTCGAACGTCTTCTTGCCCTGACCCTTGATCGCGATCGCGACGACCCAGTTGGTCTGCTGCTGCGGCAGCTCAGCGTTGGCGCTCTTGACGTCGGTGCCCTCGATGATCGTCGGGCTGAGGACCTGCACCTCGCCGGTCGACTGGTCGCAGGTCACGAGTGGTTTGCTCGCCACGTCGTCGACCTTGAGGCCCTTCTTGACGCACTGGAAGCCCTTGGCCTGCTCCTGAAGAGCAGCGATGCCTGCTTGGTAGTCCTTGGGCAGGCTCTGGAGACCGGTCGTCTCGGCCTTGATCATCTGGTCGAGCGTGAGCTTGCTCCAGTCGACCTTGTCGATGATCGCCTGCTGCTTGGCGGTGTCGGTCGGCGTGGTGGCACCGGCGAGTCCACCGGCCCACACGAGCCGGAACCGGAGCTGCGCGGTCTTGCCGACCTCGTCGACGATGCCGGCCCGGCGCTCGCCGGGGATCTCGATGATGACCTGGTTGCTGCCCTGCGTGGTGACCTCGGCCTCGCTCACGCCGGTGGCGTTGACACGCTGGTCGATGATGTCGCGGGCCTGTTCGAGCTTCGGTGTGGTGACCTTGCCGTCCTTGGAGCTCGCCTTGAGCGTGATCCGGGTGCCGCCCTCGAGGTCGAGACCGAGCCTGGGCTGCCAGGCACTGTCGTCGCCCTTCTTGTTGTTGAGGTCGATCAGCGCGACCAGGCCGTACAACGCGATGATCGCCGCGAGGAACAGGACGAGAGTGCGCCTGGGGCGGGGCAGGTTGCTGGCTGCCTTGATGCCCCGGCTCTTGGGATTGGTCGCCATCAGTCGTCAGTGCTCGTTTCGGGTGTCTCAGGTGTCTCAGGTGTCGCGGCGGGGATGACCTGTGCCACGGCCTGACGCTTGACGGTGAGGACCGTGTTGGCCGCGACGCGCAGCTCGATCGTGTCGTCGCCAACGGACACGATCTCGCCGAAGATGCCGCTCGCGATCATGACGCGTGCGCCGGGAGTCAGCTCGCTCTGCACCTTGAGGAACTCCCGCTGGCGCGCCCGCGCCGGGCGAAGCACCAGGAAGAAGAACGCCAGAACGATGAGGATGAGGGGCAGGAGTACGCCCAGGTTTTCCACGGTTGATGCTCCCGAATGAGTATGAGGTCGCCGCCGATGGGCAGGCATGACCGGAGGCCATCGGGAAGTTTAGCCCCTCCACGCCAGCATCGTGACCTGGCTCATGCCCAAGCTGGTGCCCGGGCGGTCAGCGAGGGTCGTCGTCGAGCGGCAATTGGTCGAGCGAGGCCGGGACAGGGAGTCCCAAATGCCGCCAGGCGCCCGGAGTGGCGACCCGACCGCGAGGCGTGCGGGCCAGGAATCCCAGGCGTACGAGGAAGGGCTCGGCGAGCTCCTCGACGGTCTCGCGCTCCTCACCGACGGCCACCGCAAGCGTCGAGACCCCGACCGGCCCGCCGCCGAAGCTGCGGCACAGCGCATCGAGGACGGCGCGGTCGAGGCGGTCGAGGCCGAGCTCGTCGACCTCGTAGAGCGCCAGTGCATCGCGCGCCACGGTGTGGTCGACGACTCCCCCGGCGCGCACCTCGGCGAAGTCGCGGACCCGCCGCAGCAGGCGGTTGGCGATGCGTGGCGTGCCGCGCGACCTGGAGGCGATCTCGCGTCCGCCGTCGTCGGTCACCTCGAGGTCCAGGAGGCCGGCTGACCGATCGACGATGCGGTGCAGCTCGGCAGCGGCGTAGTAGTCGAGCTGCGCCGTGAACCCGAACCGGTCGCGCAACGGGCTCGGCAGCAGGCCGGCACGAGTCGTCGCCCCGACGACGGTGAAGGGCGGGATCTCGAGCGGGATCGCCGTCGCACCAGGGCCCTTGCCGACGATGACGTCGACGCGGAAGTCCTCCATCGCCATGTAGAGGAGCTCTTCGGCTGGACGCGACATGCGGTGGATCTCGTCGATGAACAGGACGTCGCCCTCGTTGACGCCCGACAGGATCGCCGCGAGGTCACCGGCGTGCTGGATCGCGGGCCCGCTGGTGATGCGCAGCGGTGCGGCCAGCTGATGGGCGATGATCATCGCGATCGTGGTCTTGCCGAGTCCGGGCGGCCCGGACAGCAGCACGTGGTCGGGCGTACGCCCACGAGCCACGGCCGCCTCGAGCATCAGCGAGAGCTGTTCGCGTACGCGCTCCTGGCCGATCAGCTCGTCGAGGGTGCGTGGGCGCAGGGCCGCTTCGAAGGCTCGGTCCTCGGGACCGGCCTCGGCGACGATTGCCTCGAACTCCTCGCGTTCGTCGTCGTGCATCAGCGGGCCTTCGAGAGGGTGCGGAGCGCGTCACGCAGCACGGTGGACACGTCAGGGGTCGCGCCGGGTTCGATCTCGGCGGCGACACGTTCGAGTGCGGCGTCGGCGTCGCGGGCCGACCAGCCGAGCCCGAGCAGCGCCTCGTGCACCTGGTCGCGCCACGCGGGTGCACCGGTCGCGGCGAGCGTCGCCACCCCGACACGGTCCTTGAGCTCGACGACGATGCGCTCGGCGCCCTTGCGCCCGATGCCGGGCACCGAGGTGAGCGTCGCAAGGTCTCCCTGGCCGATCGCTTGGCGCAGCCGATCGGGGTTGAGCACCGCCAGCATCGCCTGAGCGACCTTGGGGCCGACACCACTCGCGGTCTGCACGAGCTCGAACATGTCGCGTTCATCGGTGCTGGCGAAGCCGAAGATCGTCAACGAGTCCTCGCGGACCACCATCGACGTCGAGAGCTGCACCTCTTTGCCGATGCGCAGCGAGGCGATCGTGCTCGGCGTGCACATGACCTGCATGCCGACTCCCCCGACGTCGATGACGGCGGAGGTCAGGGTCACCGCGGCGACGGGGCCGCGTACGTGGGCGATCATCGGGCCGCCTTCTCGATTGCCGCCTGGAGCCGGGTCTGCGCTCCCCCGCGCCAAATGTGGCAGATCGCCAGCGCGAGGGCATCCGCGGCATCCGCGGGTGTCGGAGCGGAGGTCAGTCGCAGCAGGCGGGTGACCATCTGCGTCACCTGCGCCTTGTCGGCTCGCCCGCTGCCGGTCACGGCGGCCTTGACCTCGCTGGGCGTGTGGAGCTGCACGGGTATGCCGTGCCGGGCAGCGACGACCATCGCGATGCCGCTGGCCTGCGCGGTGCCCATGACGGTGCGGACGTTGTGCTGGCTGAAGACGCGCTCGACCGCGACGACATCGGGGCGGTGCTCGAGGATGCTCGCTTCGACCTGCTGCTCCAGCTGATGCAGTCGACGGGCGATGTCGAGGTCCGGCGGCGTGCGGAACACGCCGACGTGCACCATCGTCAAGGCTTTGCCGACCGAGCCGTCCACGACTCCGACGCCGCAGCGCGTGAGACCTGGGTCGATTCCGAGGACCCTCATCGGCCGACCACCGTGCATACCGAACGCATGTTCGACAGCCTAGTCGCGATGACTGTCACGCCGAAGACGACGCGCCGGGGCTCGGGACTCGCTACTGGACCTGGGCCATGACCTCGTCGGAGGCGTCGAAGTTGGCGAACACCGCCTGCACGTCGTCGCTGTCCTCGAGCGCATCGATCAGGCGCATGACCTTGGTCGCGGCGTCGACGTCGACCTCGACCGTCACCGTGGGCACGAACGACGCGTCGGCCGAGTCATAGTCGAGCCCGGCCTCCTGCAGAGCCGTGCGTACGGCCACCAGGTCGGTCGGCTCGCAGATGACCTCGAATGTCCCGTCGAGATCGTTGACGTCCTCGGCTCCCGCGTCGAGCACCGCCATCAGCACGTCGTCCTCGTTGGTCTGGCCGCCTTCCTGCTCGGCCGGCACCATGATGACGCCCTTGCGGTGGAACATGTACGAGACCGAGCCGGGGTCGGCCATCGTGCCGCCGTTGCGGGTCATCGCGGTGCGGACCTCCATCGCGGCCCGGTTGCGGTTGTCGGTGAGGCACTCGACGAGCAGCGCGACGCCGCCGGGGGCATAGCCCTCGTACATGATCGTGATGTAGTCGACCGCGTCGTCACCGACGCCACCGCCGCGCTTGACGGCCCGGTCGATGTGGTCCTTGGGTACCGAAGACTTCTTGGCCTTCTGGATCGCGTCGTAGAGCGTGGGGTTGCCGTCGGGGTCCGGTCCGCCGACCCGCGCGGCGACCTCGATGTTCTTGACCATCTTGGCGAACATCTTGCCGCGCTTGGCGTCGACGATGGCCTTCTTGTGCTTGGTCGTCGCCCACTTGGAGTGGCCTGACATGAGCACATCCTTTCTTGAAGCGCTGTCGTTCTACGACTGCTTGACGAGGTCGACGAAGTAACGGTGGACGCGATCGTCGCTCCCGACTTCGGGGTGGAACGAGGTCGCCATCAGGTTGCCCTGCCGAACGGCGACAATTCTACCGGCGGCTTCGCCCGACGGGATCGTCGCGAGGGGCATGACCTCGGGACCGAGCGTCTCGACCCACGGCGCGCGGATGAACACGGCGTGCACCGGCTCACCGAATCCGTCGAACGCGATGTCACCCTCGAACGACTCGACCTGTCGACCGAATGCGTTGCGCCGCACCGTGATGTCCAGGCCCCCGAGCGTCTCCTGGCCGACGATGCCGTCCTCGATGCGGTCGGCCAGCATGATCATGCCGGCGCATGTGCCGAAGGCCGGCATGCCCCCTCGGATGCGGTCGACCAGCGGATCGAACAGCTCGAACGAACGGGCCAGCTTGTACATCGTGGTCGACTCGCCACCCGGCAGGACCAGGGCGTCGCAGCGCGCGAGCTCCTCGGGCCGACGGACCGTGAACGCAGGCACGCCGAGGTCGGCGAGCACGCGGAGATGCTCGCGTACGTCACCCTGCAGGGCGAAGACGCCGATCGATGGGGAAGCCACCACACGAGCCTAGCGGCGTCGCGGCCCGCGAGAGATCGCGCCGTCCGTCGGACAACGGCGGCGGCGTGGGAGACGAATCTCCAGGGGATACGCCGCCGCCGTCGCTCCCTCTCGGATATCCCTCCCGATCGGGTCGACGGAGGCAAGCACTTCTGAGACGCAGTACGTCGGGGTCGTGCTCCCTCTGTTCACCACCACGCGTGTGAAGCACTCCCATACTTCGACGCGGTGATGACCGAAATCATACTCTGCCGCCAATGAGAAGTGCGATCCCTCGATTCGTGTCACGGAGTAGAGCGCCGCGTGCCCCGGCGTCTCCGGCGCGGGACGAACAGCACGACTGCGAGGCAGGCCACGAACACGCCCCCGATGCCGATCGCGACGAGCCCCTGCGCGGGCCAGAACGCGTACCCCAGCAGAGGGATCGTCAGAAAGACCCGATCGACCTTGGTGACGTCGTACGTCTCGACGTCCGGCACGGCGTTCGCGTCGGCCTGCAACGTCAGCCGAATGCGGCTCCCGTAGGGCTGGACCTCGACGACCCGATGGGTCACGCGGATGCCTTGCCGGCTGGTCACTCTGACGATGTCGCCGTCGCCGACGTCACCGGCCGAGACGGTCCTCGCGAGTGCCAGGTCGCCGGGAGAGATCGCCGGCGCCATCGAATCGGATCTGAGCACGATGGGTGCGACGCCGAACACGGCTCCCAGACCCGCCGCCAACAGGCAGACGACGCCAAGCGCCGCTCCCACGTTGAGCAGGGTCGTACGCCAGAAGCCACCGGTGCGCGGGCCGGACCTGGCCTTGCGTTGTCCCACGTGCGGCATCGATTCCTTGTTCGGGTCTCCCACCCGGCGAAGACTCTAGCGTCAGCTTGACGGCTGAGCGGTCACCACCGTCAACTGCAGGAGCCCAGCACGAAGAGCACCACCGAATAGTTCTTCGAGTTGGACGCCGCCGAGGTCCAGGTGACTGATCCGTAGTTGCGTTGCGTCTGCACGGTGAACGTGCCTGACGTCGCGACTCCGCTGAACGACTTGCTGAGCGTGCCGGCCGACACATTCTGGGACGTGTTTCCGCCGGATCCGAAGTGGAGCACGTAGCCCGTGGCTCCGCTGACAGCGGTCCAGTTGATCGTGACGCTGCCGATTCCAGTGCTTCCGCAGGAGACGACGGGCGCCGCCAGCGTGCTCGCTGTCAGGTTGGTCCCGGTCGCCGGTGCGTCATTCGTCCAGAACGCAGCCGAAGCAGGGGACGCCACTGCGAGTGTGGTTCCGACGGCCGCGAGCGCGACCGTGCGCGCAGCCACCCGCGACCCCCGCGCTGCCTTTCGCGCTCCCCCGCGCCGCGGGCGCACCGGCGTATCCGTCCCGCCCGGCGGAGGGCGGCGGAACGCCAGCACCAGCATCCCGGTGACATACGCGCCCAATACGAACAGTCCACCGGGTCCCGAAGCTGCGTCGACGACGTATCCGGCCTTGGGGATGTCGAAGAGCACCCGCTCTACGCGGCTCGCGGTGTACGTCTCGGCATCGGGTGCCCTGTTGGCGTCGCCCTGGAGCGTCAACCGCCGAGCATCACCCTGTCCCGAGATCTCGCGCAGCCGGTGGGTCACCCGGTTCCCGTCGGCGTTGACCACCGAGACGACGTCTCCGGTCTCCAGTGCGGAGGCGTCGACCGTACGCGCGACGGCGAGGTCGCCGGTGTGAATGGCGGGCGACATCGATCCGGACCGGAACACCAGCGGCGTGATTCCGAAGGCGTAGCCGGCGACGGTCGCAAGGATGCACGCGAGACCGAGGACCGCTCCCCCGGTGAGGAGGACCTCCCGGGTGCCATGCAACATCGTGCGCCGCGTCATGAGACGTCCGAGGTCCCGGTCGCGGTGAACGTCGCTGTCGCGGCCTTGGCCTGCAAGCTGCTCGGGGCGGTGTCGGCCAGCTTGACCTGGAAGCAGAGGCTCTCGGTGCCGCCGCTCGCCGTCAGCGCCGCGGAGGGCCGTCTCGCGAGGATCGTGGTCGTGGTCGTGCTGGTCAACGGCTGATCCGTGACGAGTGCCGTGCCGCCGGTGCACGTCGCACCGGACTTGGTGCCGCCCTGGCGGATCGTGAGCAGCAAGCCGTTCGCCGCTGCGGTGTTGTAGTCGGCCGCATTGGTCCCGGTCAGCCCCCCGGTCAGGGTGTACTTCGCCGGCGCCGTCCCGTTGTTCTTGACCGTCAGCACTTCGGCCGAGGTGTTGCCCGGCACCATGGCCGACATGCTCAGCGTCGTGGTGGCGTACGAGTCGACGTTGTTGACCTGCAGGTCGAGCGTGCCGGCGGTGAAGGTCGTTCCGGTGATGGTGACGTCATCCGTCCACGAGGCGAACGTGCCGACCGAACCGATGCCGAACGCAACGCCCAGGCTCAGCAGTGCGCGGACGCGCACCGATGACGTGAACCGGCGACGGGTGGTGTTCCTATGACTCGACACGGGAATTCTCCTTCCGGCCGCGGCTTCGCGCAGCGGCGGTGAACATGCCTGCGGCATAGACGAGCAGTCCGAACGCGACGACCACGACCGCGGTCTGTCGTTGCGCCGCGGTGAGGGCGTTCGAGACGAAGCCGAGGCGCGGGATCGCGTACCACCGCTGTCCCTTGATCTGCACCGGCATCACGGGCTCTGGGTCCGGCGTGGCGTTGGCGTCCCCTTGGGTGCGGAACACCCGATTGCCGTCGCCATCGAATCCGATCGCGACGACCCGGTGTGTGACGACCGCGCGCTCGCCTGACGTCAGCTGGTACGTGATGACGGCGCCGACGGCGATGTCCGACGCATCGACCGGCTTGACGACGACCAGTGTCCCCGGCGGCATGCCAGGCTTCATCGAGCCCGTGAGGATCGTGTACGGCGTCGCTCCGACGAGCCGAGGGATCAGCACCGACACGACGAGCACCAGCAGGATCGCGGACATGACGAACCACGAAACTGCCTGGATCAGCCAGCTTCGCGCAGGGTGACGTGAAAGGCGATGTGACGACATCGTGGCCCCCGAGCCGGTCCGCCCCCGAGGCGGCGGACCGGATCAGATCAGCTGTGGACCTGCTGGGCGGCGATCGTGACCGCGTTGAGCGTTGCGGTCAGGTCCTGCGTACCGTTGAGTGACGCCGCGTCGAATGTCACCGCGATCGTCGCCGTGACGGTGTCGCCGTCATTGTCCTTGGTGATCTCAGCCGGTATGTCGACCCCGTCGATCTGGTACGTCGCATCGATGTCGAGATCGGCGGTCAGCGCGTTGGCCGCGGCGAACCCTCCGCCGGTGACGCCGAGCGTCGCGCGCAGATGGTCGCCGAGTGCTGTGATGTCGAACGTGCAGACCTTGGTGATCACGTCACCCGGGACAACTTGATCGCCGGGAGCGTACGGATCGTTCGCGGTGGCTTCGCCGTCGTCGAGCAGCCAGCCGGCGCCACAGTCCGGCGTCGACAGCTTGAGCTCGCCGCTGGCGATGCTGCCGCCCGGGACGCTGACGTTGGCATTCCAGAACGCGAGCGAGCCGGCCCCACCGAGCAGCAGGATCCCGGCAGCCGATGCCGCCAGGGCGCCCTTCGTTGACTTCTTCATGTTCTTACTCCCTTTGACGTCTCCCCAGACGACCCCGATGGTCATGCAGTTGTGACGTACTCCCAGGGCAATCCTGACGCGAAAAAAGACGACCTGTTTCGATTATGCGAAAGATGGCCCATTCGAACCACGCGTCACATGCCGACGAACCACATCGCGCGCCCCAACGAGGCCGCCCCGCGTGATGCGGTTCGGCCGTAGCGAACCCGACCATCGGCCGAGCGCAGCGAGGCTACTCAGCCATAACGACGAGCGAAGCGAGGAGAGGGCGTTCCGGCGAAGCCGGACAGCGGCGAGGCACGAGCCGCGAAGGAGCTGCGAGGTACGAGCAGCTCACGCCCTACCATGGGCCGAGCGCAGCGAGGCAGCCGTCCAGGCGAAGCCTGGCCGCGACGAAGTCGCGGGAACGGCGAGCTTGCGAGCCGTACGGCCTACCAGCCTCTTTCCGCCAGCCGGTGGGGCTCGGGGATGTCGTCGACGTTGATGCCGACCATCGCCTCGCCCAGACCGCGCGAGACCTTGGCGATCACGTCGGGGTCGTCGAAGAACGTCGTGGCCTTGACGATGGCCTCGGCGCGCTGGGCCGGGTTGCCGGACTTGAAGATGCCCGAGCCGACGAACACGCCCTCTGCACCCAGCTGCATCATCATCGCTGCGTCCGCAGGGGTGGCGATGCCACCGGCGGTGAACAGGACGACCGGCAGTTTGCCGTTCTCGGCGACTTCCTTGACCAGCTCGTACGGTGCCTGCAGCTCCTTGGCCGCGACATAGAGCTCGTCCTCGGACAGTGAGCCGAGGCGACGGATCTGCGCACGAATCTGGCGCATGTGCGTCGTCGCGTTGGACACGTCACCGGTGCCGGCCTCGCCCTTGGAGCGGATCATCGCCGCGCCCTCGGTCAGCCGCCGCAGCGCCTCACCCAGGTTGGTCGCGCCACACACGAACGGGACGGTGAACTGCCACTTGTCGATGTGGTTGGCGTAGTCGGCCGGGGTCAGCACCTCGGACTCGTCGATGTAGTCCACACCGAGCGACTGCAGGACCTGGGCCTCGACGAAGTGACCGATGCGGGCCTTGGCCATCACCGGGATCGAGACGGCCTCAATGATGCCGTCGATCAGGTCGGGGTCAGACATGCGGGCGACGCCGCCCTGCGATCGGATGTCTGCAGGTACGCGCTCCAGCGCCATCACGGCGACTGCGCCGGCGTCCTCGGCGATCTTGGCCTGCTCGGCGTTGACGACGTCCATGATCACGCCGCCCTTGAGCATCTCTGCCATGCCGCGCTTGACCCGCGACGTACCGACCGTGGTTGCTTCGTTGCTCACTGCTGTGTCCTTTGATGTGCCCAGATGATCGATTCCAGTCTACTCGCGCAGGGGTTTCCTCCACGGGCAGGACCGGTCGCCGGGACGCAGCGAAGGACCCCGCACCCCTGGACGGTGCGAGGCCCCTCGGTTTGCTCGGATCAGGCCTTGGCGCCCGTACGCTTGCGGACCGCGAACGCGACACCAGAAGCTGTCACGGCGAGGCCGCCGGCGAACAGCCAGGCGATGTCCAAGCCCTCGTCCTGCTGCGCGGCGGCGAGACCCGCGTCAACGCGGTTCGGGAGCTGGAGGGTGTCGACGACGTCGTCGACGGAGCTCTTCGACTCACCGCCGTTCGGCTCGTCGCCATCCGTGGGCTCGTCCTTGTCCGGCGGGCAGTCCACGCCGTGCGTCGGGCAGGGCTGCGGGTTGGTGATGACGTCGGGTCCATCGGGCTGCGTCGGCTTGGGCGCGGGGCCGACCTTGTCGTCGGGAGCCTCGGGCATGGGCAGCGGCGCCTTGTCCTGGGGGCCCTTCGGCTTGACGGATTCCGGCGCGGCGACGATGTCGAGGTCGGGCTGCGGGTCCGTGTGCGGCTGAACGATGACGACCGGGCCCGGCTCGGACGCCATGGCGGCGGCGGGAACCATCGTGAGGGCGGCGGTGGCCAGAGGTGCGGCGATCATCAGGTTGCGGATCGTGGTGTTCATGTCATGTTCTCCTGTTGGGTTGGCGTTGCTGCTGTGGTGGTGTCAGTGGCTTGTCGGTTGTAGGAGCACGACCCCCTTGGAGTCCTTGCAACTTTTCGGCAGGTTTTTCTGGGGACGTCTCACGAAGTCCAAAACCGCAGGTCAGGGCGCCAGTCGGGCGTAGACGATCGTGTTGTCCGGGTACGTGCGGGTCGCGGGATCCGGCTTGCCGCCGCAGGTGATCAGGCGCAGAACCGGGGCGTCGGTGTCACTCCAGATCCGCTCGTACGGAAGCGCGTCCTTGGCGGCTCGCTCAACGGCCTCGACGACGAACGTCGAGCTGCCATCAGTCCGCCTGACCGTGACGGTGTCCCCCGGTTCGAGATCGTGCAGCCGGGCGAACACGTCGTCGCCCGCCGGCCCGTGGACATGCGCGACGAGGACCGCGGGGCCGGGCGCACCGGGCCGGGGCCCCAGGTCGTACCAGCCGGCGTCACCGAAGTCAGGAGTCTGCATGGCACCGTCCGACTTGAGCCCCACGCCGTGCAGCCGTTCGCTGACCTTGATGGCGGGAATCGACAACCGGGTCGGCTTGCCCACTGGTCGGACCTTGTGGGTGATCGTCACCGGCGGTGGTGGCGGTGGTGCGTGGGTGGCCACCGGGGCGGGCGCCGGGGTCTCAGGCGCCGTGACGCTGCCGGTGAGCCCGGACAGCGCCGCCCAGGTTGTGGCGGCGGCGATGGTCGTGCGGACGATGCGGTTCATGCCTGGTGCCTCCGGGTCTCGTGTACCTACACGAGTGGGAGCACCAAGACGGCTCAGTCCTTACAACTATTGCCAGCCGCTATTGGGGGCAGGGGTCGATGTTGACCGTGCGGGATGGCCCGGTCGCGGTGTTGCCACGCGAGTCGGTCGCGGTCACCCGCATCGTGACTCGCCCGCCGTTCGCGAACTGCCCCATGTCGGCGACCCAGAGCGACCCACGCGACCGCATGGTGGCGCTGCCGGAGCCGGCACCGCTCCAGCGCAGGACCACCGAGGCCAGACCGCTCTCGTCCGAGACGCTCACGCTGACCGGATTGCTCGTGCAGGTTGATGTGGCGCCGGCGCTGGGCTGCCCGACGACCGGGTTGTGCTCCTCGACCAGCGAGACCTTGACCTCTGCGCTGCCCGAGACCCACGAGATGCCGATCGTGCCGGAGGACGACCCTTCGCGGACATCGCCGCGATCAGCTCGTAGGGCCACCTGCAACGACGTGCCGGCCTCGACCCGGCCGGTCGACGGCGATGCCGAAAGCCAGGCGGTGCTCGAGGTCAGCCGGTAGTCGACGGGGAGGCCGCCGGTGTTCGAGAGGGTGATCGTCGAGGTGCTGCCGCTGCGGCCGAGCGAGATCGACTTCGTGGACACGACGAGGACGCCCGGCGCCTTCGTCGTCTCGGACGGGGTCGGTGTGGGTGTCGGTGTCGTGGAGGCCTTGCCGTCGGCCGTCGGCGTCGGCGACGGGAGCGCGGTCGGCGTCGTCACGACATCGCCCTTGGGAGACGCGTCGTCGTCGTTTCCGGCCCAGAACAGCGCGGCGACGCCCGACAGGATGATCACGACCGCTGCGGCCGCAGCGGTGACGGCTGCGCGTGGCCGGCGCCGCGGCGTCAATGCGGCCACCGGGGTCAGCGGCTCCCCCGCTGGCGTCGTGTAGGCCACGAGCTGCGTGTCCCCGACCACGCGGTCGCGCAGTGTGAGCGGCGCTGCGAACAGCGGCACCGAGGCGAGCAGCATCCACGGGCTGAGGATCTTCTTGCGCCGCTTCGAGCAGACATCGCAGTCGTCGACGTGGCGGGAGACCCGCTTCCTGACCAGCGGCGAGAACGTGCCGTCCCAGTCGGCCAGCACGGCGTCGAGCTCGTCGCAGTCGTCCCGGCCGAGCCGGGCGATCAGCAGCGCGCCGAGCGAGCGATCGACCTGAGCCTTGAGGCGGTTGATCATGACGTACGCGTTGGAGGCCGAGACGCCCATCGCCTCGCCGAGCTCGGCACCCTCGAGGCCGTGCCTGAGGTGCAGGTCGAGGAGGGCGCGATCGCGGTCGGCGAGTCCGGCCGACGCGTCCCACACGATCTTCTGCATCGCCGCCCGCTCGGCCTCCTGGTCAGGAGTCGGCGCGTCGTCAGCCATCTGAACCAGCTGCTCCTCGCCGCCGAATGCGACGCGTTTGCGCGCTCGCAGCTTGCGCAGGCACTCGCTGCGCACGATGGCGTACAGCCACGGCCGGAGCCGCTCCGGCTCGCGGAGCTGACTGAGTCGCTCGGCGACGATCACGAACGAGTCCGCGACGGCGTCCGCCGCATCCTCGCGGTGCCGCAGCATCGAGTATGCGAAGTCGTAGAGCTTGTCGCCGTAGCGGTCGTAGACCGCGGCGAACGCGTCGCGGTCTGCTGCCAGCACCCCCGCGACGAGTTCGGCGTCCGTGCGTCCGGTCTCGTCGGTCACGCAGGCATCCTAGGGAGGAATGCGGCGACTGTCCGGCAACGCACGACATCGGTCATCTCTCTTCTCCTGGCGGTGGTCTCACCCGTAGGAGTCGCGGGACGGTCGAAGTCTTACAAGTTTTTCCCGATCAGCTGTCGAGGCCGGGCGACGCCACAGCCTGCTTGTGCACCATCAGCATCCGCTGGGCCACCGTGATCGTGCTGGCCACGGCCAGGGCCCACAACGTGATCTCGCGCAGGAACGGTGCGTCGAACATGCCCGAGAAGCCCGTCATGCACAAGATCGCGACCAATCGGTCTGAACGCTCAGCGATGCCGCCCTTGGCCGTCATGCCGAGGCTCTCGGCGCGCGCGCGGGCGTACGAGGTCAACGATCCGAGCACGAGGCACGCCAGGCTCAGGTAGAGGTAGATCTTCGGGTCGCCGAGGTCGGCCTCCGCGTCGGAGGTCGTGTAGTAGAGCAGCAGGCCGCCGAACACCGCGGCGTCGCCGACCCGGTCGAGCGTCGAGTCGAGGAAGGCGCCCCACTTGGACGACAGCCCTGCCTTGCGGGCCATGTAGCCGTCGATGATGTCGCTGAAGACGAAAGCCGTGATCACCAGGACGCCGATGAGGAACTCTCCCCGCGGGAAGAAGATCAGCGCACCGGCGCTGACGCCGATCGTCCCGACCCAGGTGACCCAGTCCGGTTTGACGCCGAGCTTCAGCAGCAGGTCGCCGAGTGGCGCCCAGACGTTGGACCAGAACTGTCGGAAGCGTTCGAGCATGAGTTACTCCTTGGGCCAGGCGGCCGCGAGCATGTCGCGGGTGTCGCCCAGCAGTTGCGGCATGGTCTTGGTCTGTCCGATGACCGGCAGGAAGTTCGAGTCGCCGCCCCACCTGGGCACGATGTGCTGATGCAGGTGCGCGGCGATGCCGGCTCCGGCGATGTTGCCCTGGTTCATCCCGAGGTTGAACCCGTGCGGGCTCGTCACCTCGCGCATCGTCCGCATCGCGGTCTTGGTCAGCTCGGCGACCTCGAGGGTCTCCTCATCGGTCAGATCGGTGTAGTCGGCGACATGCCGGTAGGGACACACGAGCAGGTGGCCGGCGTTGTAGGGATAGAGATTGAGCACGGCGTATGCGGACTCGCCCCGGTGCACGATGAGCCCTTCGACATCGTCCATCTGCGGGATGCGGCAGAACGGGCAGTCCGCCTCGTCGCCAGTCGCCGGCTTGCCCTCACCCTTGATGTAGACGATGCGGTGCGGGGTCCAGAGACGCTCGAACGCGTCCGGCTCCCCCACGCCGTCCTGCTGACCCGTGTCGCTGTCGGTCATACCTGCACTCGTGTCTCGACCGCCTGGACGATGCGGGCGATGGCGTCGTCGAGCGCGATGCCGTTCTCCTGCTCACCGCTGCGATAGCGGAACGACACGGCACCGGCCTCGATGTCGTTGTCGCCGGCGATCACCATGAACGGGACCTTCTGGGTCTGCGCGTTGCGGATCTTCTTCTGCATGCGCTCGTCGGAGTGGTCAACCTCGACGCGTATGCCCTGGGCCTTGAGCCGGGTCGCGAGCTCGTAGAGGTAGTCGGCGTGACGCTCGGCGACCGGGATGCCGACGACCTGCACGGGTGCGAGCCAGGGCGGGAAGGCGCCGGCGTAGTGCTCGACGAGGACGCCCATGAACCGCTCGATCGAGCCGAACTTCGCCGAGTGGATCATGACCGGCTTCTGCCGGGTGCCGTCGGCCGCGACGTACTCGAGGTCGAAGCGCTCCGCGGACGGCATGTTGAAGTCGTACTGGATCGTCGACATCTGCCACGTACGGCCGATGGCGTCACGGGCCTGCACCGAGACCTTGGGGCCGTAGTAGGCGGCGCCGCCCGGGTCGGGCACGAGCTCGAGGCCGGTCTCGACGCACACGTCCTCGAGCACCTTGGTCGCGACGGCCCAGTCCTCGTCGGAGCCGATGAACTTGTCCGGCTTGGAGTCGTCCCGCGTCGACAGCTCGAGATAGAAGTCATCCATGCCGAAGTCACGCAGCAGGCTCAGCACGAAGTTGAGCAGGTGCCGGATCTCGTCCGGAGCCTGCTCCGGGGTGACGTACGAGTGCGAGTCGTCCTGCGCGAACCCGCGCACGCGGGTCAGGCCGTGGATGACGCCGGACTTCTCGTTGCGATAGACGTGACCGAACTCGAAGAGCCGGAGCGGCAGCTCACGGTATGACCGACCGCGCGAGCGGAAGATCAGGTTGTGCATGGGGCAGTTCATCGCCTTGAGCCGGTACGGATTGCCGTCGACGTCCAGCGCCGGGAACATGCCCTCGCCGTAGTACGGCAGGTGGCCCGAGGTGTAGAAGAGCTCTTCCTTGGCGATGTGCGGGGTGCCGACGTACTCGAAGCCCTCTTCGATGTGGCGCCGGCGGACGTAGTCCTCCATCTCGCGCTTGATCACACCGCCCTTGGGGTGAAACACCGGCAGGCCGGAGCCGATCTCGTCGGGGAAGCTGTAGAGGTCGAGCTCGGTGCCCAGCCGGCGGTGATCGCGGCGCTGCGCCTCCTCGATGCGGTGCAAGTGCTCGTCGAGCGCCTCCTTGGTCTCCCAGGCGGTGCCATAGATGCGCTGCAGCTGCTTGTTCTTCTCGTCGCCCCGCCAGTAGGCGGCGGCACTGCGCATGAGCTTGAAGGCGGGAATGCGCTTGGTGGTCGGCAGGTGCGGGCCGCGGCACAGGTCCTTCCAGGCCAGCGAGCCATCGCGCTTGAGGTTGTCGTAGATCGTGAGGCCGCCCGCGCCCACCTCGACGCTGGCACCCTCGGCAGCGTCGCCGGCGGTGGACTTGAGGCCGATCAGCTCGAGCTTGTAGGGCTCGTCGGCGAGCTCGGAGCGCGCGTCGTCGTCGGAGATCTCGCGACGGTCGAACTTCTGCCCCTCCTTGACGATCTTGCGCATGCGCGACTCGATCTTGTCGAGGTCCTCGGGCACGAACGGCTCGGGCACGTCGAAGTCGTAGTAGAAGCCGTCGGTGATCGGCGGGCCGATGCCGAGCTTGGCCTCGGGGAACAGCTCCTGCACGGCCTGAGCCATGACGTGGGCGGTCGAGTGGCGCAGGATGTCGCGGCCGTCCGGGGAGTCGATCGCGACTCCTTCGACCCCGTCACCGTCGGCCAGCTCGTACGCGAGGTCCTTGAGCTCACCACCGACACGGGCGGCGATGATGTCGGGCGAGTCGGCGAACAGCTGCCACGCCTTCGTGCCCTTCTCGACAGCTCGTGACTCTGAGTTCAGAACGATCTGGATGTCGGACATGCGTGACCTCTGTTCGGTATGACGCGCCCTACGGATGGCGCGTTCTGCTTGTCTCCACCCTAGATGAGCGGTGGACGGCCCGATGAGGTGCCCGTTCCAGTCGCCAAATGCCGCTCGCGGGGCCATAGTGGCGACCATGGGGAACAACACTCCGACGGTCGTCCTCGTCGACGACTCTGCCGAAGTGCGGGAGCTCCTCAAGACCCAGTTCAGGCTGTCTCGTCTCCTGACGGTCGTCGCAGACGGATCGGACGGGATCGAGGCGATCGGGCTGGCTCACCGGCACCATCCGGACCTGCTGCTTCTCGACCTCTCGATGCCGTCCATGGACGGTCTCGACGCGCTGCACGGCATCCTGACGGTCTCCCCCAGGACTTGCGTCGTCATCTACACGGGATTCGAGAGCAACGGGCTCGCCGAGCGCGCGCTCGAGCTCGGCGCGACCGCGTTCCTCGAGAAGTCCGTCCCCATCGAGCGAGTCGCGCCCACGCTGGTGGACATCTTCAACAAGGCCAGGACGCCACCTCAGCGCGGGACACTGGCGGCCGTACCTGACCACCGGCACGAGCTCGACGAGGTCGAACGCGCCGCTCACGAGCACGACCACGACGACCAGAGCGTGCTGGATGAGCACCTCGAGCGGTTCCGGGAAGTCTTCGAGCAGGCCGCGATCGGCATGGCGACGATGACCCTGACCGGCAGCGTCGTGCGGGCCAACCGCGCTCTTGGTGAGATCCTGCTGCGCAAGCACCGGGATCTCGTCGGCGTCGACTATGCCGCGCTCACCGCGGGAGACGGCGACCTACTGTCCGCAGCACTGAGCGAGATCCAGCACGGCGCGGCGGATCTGGTGCACCTGGAGCACAAGGTCACCGGCGCCCCGGACTCGCGGCACGTACGGGCGTCGATCGCAGCCATCCGGGACGCTGCAGGGCAACCGCTCTACCTCTTCCTGCAGGTCCAGGACGTCACCGCGCAGCGGGAAGCCGAGGAGGAGCTCCGCCTCAGCGAAGAGCGCTTCCGGCTGCTGGTCGACGCAGTCGAGGAGTACGCGATCTTCATGCTGTCCCCCGAAGGCATCGTGGTGAGCTGGAACTCCGGCGCGCAACGCAGCAAGGGTTATCGCGCCGACGAGATCATCGGCAGGCACTTCCGCAATTTCTACCCGCGCGCGCAGCAGGACGCGCGGCACCCCGAGTACGAGCTTGAGCGCGCACTCAACGACGGCCACTACTCCGAGGAAGGGTGGCGGATCCGCAAGGACGGATCGCGGTTCTGGGCGCACGTGCTCATCACCGCGGTGTTCGACGACGCCGGGCAGCACATCGGCTTCGCCAAGGTGACTCGCGACATCAGCTCCAACCGGGAGGCCGAAGAGGCCCTGCGGCAGAGCGAGGAACGGTTCCGGTTGCTGGTGGAGGCCGTCAGCGACTACGCGATCTTCATGCTCGATCCGGGTGGTCGGGTCGTCAGCTGGAACACCGGCGCGCAGCGCGTCACCGGATACGCCAGCAGGGAGATCATCGGTCAGCACTTCCGCGTCTTCTACCCACCCGAGAGCCAGGCCGACGAACACCCTGAGGACGAGCTCGAGATCGCCACGCGCGAGGGGCGCTACGAGGAAGAGGGCTGGCGGGTCCGCAAGGACGGATCACGCTACTGGGCGAATGTGGTGATCACCGCGGTCTACAACGACATCGGTGAGCACATCGGGTTCGCCAAGGTGACGCGGGACCGTACCGAGCAATGGAACGCGGAGCAGGAGCGGGAGCAGACGAATGCCGCGCTCGCGGCGCTCAACGAGCGCCTCCAGCAGGCGGCGTCCGACCAGTCACAGTTCCTCGCCGTCACCGCCCACGAGCTGCGCACGCCCGGTGCCGTGCTTCGAGGATCGGCCGACACGCTCTCTCGCCACTGGGCGGACCTGGGCGACCACGAACGGTCCGGCCTCCTGGCCGGAATGACATCGAGCGCCGATCGGCTCGGCCGCCTGCTGAACGACCTGCTCACGGCATCCAAGCTGGACGCCAACGCGTTGAACCTGCGCCCCGTACGCACGTCCGTCGCCGCGCTCGTCGAAACCGCAGCCGACAACGCCCGCGCTGCGAGGACCGGCGTCGACATCCAGGTCGGCGAGCTTCCTCAGGCCGAGGTCATGGTCGATCCCAGCCGCTTCGGCCAGGCGATCGACAACCTCGTCGGAAACGGTCTGGCACATGGCGCTCCACCCGTGACCCTGAACGCCGTCGTCAACGAGGGCATGGCGCAGATCCGCGTCAGCGACTCCGGCGACGGGGTCGATCCAGCCGTCCTGCCACGGTTGTTCGAGCGCTTCGTGACCGCCGACAACGTCCGCGGCACGGGTCTGGGCCTGTTCATCGTCCGGGAGCTCGCCCGCGCGTCCGGCGGAGACGCGTACTACGAACCCAGCACGGACGAACGGCCGGCCGGCACGTTCGTCGTCACCGCTCCGCTCGCCTGAGGGTCGACGCGCGGCACCCGAAAAAGACAGGTGCCACAGGCGTACGACCGTGACACTATGTGTGTCACGGTCGGCTCCACACGGCCGGACCTGTGAAGGAGTGCGCATGACCTCTGTCGGAATCATCGGTTCGGGATTCGGTGCGCTGGCGGTGGCGATCGAGCTCAAGCGCGCGGGACACACCGACCTGCGGCTGTGGGAGCGTTCCGACGATCTCGGCGGGGTGTGGCGCGACAACACCTATCCGGGGGCCGGCTGCGACGTGCCGTCCCCGCTCTACTCGTTCTCCTTCGAGCCCAATCCGCACTGGAGCCGCCGCTACGCGTTGCAGGACGAGATCCACGCGTACATCCGCACGGTCGCCGACAAGCACGGCATCGCCCCGCTCGTACACTTTGGCCACGAGGTGGTCGCGGCGACGTGGAACCAGGCATCCTCGAACTGGACCGTGACATTCGGCGACCCTTCGACAGGCTCAGGGACCAAGGAAGAGACCGTCGACATCCTCGTCAGCGCGGTCGGCCAGCTCTCGCGCCCGACACTCCCCCACATCCCCGGCATCGACTCGTTCACCGGCACGTCGTTCCACTCCGCACAGTGGGACCACTCGTTCGACCCAACCGGCAAGTCGATCGCGGTCGTCGGCTCGGGCGCCAGCGCCGTGCAGCTCATCCCGCACATGGCCCGCGACGCGCGCAGGCTCGTGGTGTTCCAACGCTCCCCCAACTACCTGCTGCCCAAGCCCGACAAGCCCTACAAGGCGTTCCACAAGAGGCTGTTCGAAACGGCTCCGATCAGCCAGCGCCTCGAGCGCGCCGGGGTGTGGACGTTCACGGAGCAGTTCTCCCGCGGCCTCGATGACGAGTCGAGGGTCGGCCGGATCAACAAGGCGGTCGCCATGTGGCACCTCCGCAAGCAGGTCAAGGACCCCGAGCTGCGGGCCAAGCTGACGCCCGACTACCCCATCGGCTGCAAGCGCATCCTGTTCTCCAACGAGTTCTACCCGGCGCTGGCGCAGGACAATGTCGACGTGGTGACCCACGCGGTCACATCGATCACGCCGAATGGCGTCGTGGACTCCGAGGGCACCGAGTACGAGGTCGACGCGATCGTCTATGCCACCGGCTTCGACTCGCAGGACTTCCTGCAGTCGATCGACATCACCGGCACCGGCGGACAGAAGCTGGCGACGCAGTGGGCCGATGGCGCGCATGCCTACCTTGGCATGTACGTCCCGAACTTCCCCAACCTGTTCGTCACCTACGGGCCCAACACCAACCTCGGCGGCGGGTCGATCATCTTCATGCTGGAGGCGCAGGCCCGGCACATGCGGCAGGCGCTCGACCGACTGGTGGCCGGCGACTACACGACGGTCGAGGTGACCGAAGACGCCGAGATGGCGTACGACCTGGAGCTGTCCGAGAAGCTCGAGCACTCCGCGTGGGCGCACTGCGACAACTGGTATCGCCACCGCTCCGGCCGCATCACCTCCAACTGGCCAGGGGCGACGCGGCCGTTCGCCAAGGCGACCAAGGTCCTCGAGCCGGGCGCCTTCCGGTGGGCATGAGCGAGCTTGCGAGCGAACATGTGAATGTCATGCCGTCGCGCCCGTATCGTGCCTTCTTCTCGGGGGTGACGGCATGACTGACTACCCCGCGGAGCCCTGGGACCTGCACGGTCACGCCTACGTCGGCATCTGGCTGCTGCCTCGCGGTCTCGCCCCCGAGCCGAGCGCGCCGGCGACCAGGACCGTGGCGATCTTCGGCCGGGCGATCGTGTGTGCCGCGTTCTTCGTCTACGAGGAGCCCAGCCCGCTCACGTACGACGAGATCATGGCGACCGTGCTCGTACGCGAAGGGTGGCGACCGCGGGTCTCGATCACCCACATCTGGGTCAACAGCGTCGCCTCACGCGACGGTGGTCGTCAGCTCTGGGCGATACCCAAGGACCTCGCTGACTTCGACGTGGCGCAGCACTCCTCGTACGCCGCTCAGGGCATCGGCTCGCTCGCGGTCCGTCGCGTACGACGACTGCCGTGGCGGCTGCCGTTGGGCTTTCGCATCGCGCAGGACCAGTCCGGGACGCTGCTTGTCTCTCCCGTCACCGGGCGCATCCGATTCGGCCTCGCCACCGCCCGGTGGTCGCTGGCCGGCGATGGGCCGCTGGGCTTCCTCAATGGACACCGACCGCTGCTGACGATCGCCTGTCGCCCGTTCCACCTGCTCTTCGGGCGCGCGGGGCGGCGCTGAGGCCGGTTAGGGTCAGGTCATGCCTCGCCTCGTGATCCTGACCGCGACAGCCCTGCTCCTGCTCGCCGGCTGCACGTCGTCCGACGGTAAGGGCGACGACGACAAGGACTCGTCGAAACCAACACCCACCAAGACCACCGCAGCACCCAAGGGTCCCGACTGCGCCGGAATCTGGAAGGCCGGGGCGACCTTGCCGGAGGACTACACGACGTGCGTCGACAAGGGCGCCGTCGGGGCCCAGGACGTCACCGAGTGCGAGGACGGCACCAAGCTCGTGGCCTTCTCGGATGCATACTTCGCGATCACGGGCGGACTCATCAGCAAGCCCAGGGTCGCGCCGATGCAGGACACGCCGGAGTACGGCAAGGCATACGCCGCCTGCACGGGCGAGTAGCCGCTCAGGCGCTCTGCGGCCCGAGGGCCGCTTCCCCGTCTGCCGGTCCCGGCTCCTTGAGCTCGATGAACATGACGTGTGTCTCCGAGCTGCCGATGTTCTCACCGGCATGGGTCTGTGCTGGCAGCCACGCAGCCTGGCCCGGCACGAGCGACACCTCGCGGACCTGATCACCGACGCTGAGCCTGCGGTCGAACCCGCTCAGCGTCACCATGACACTGTCCGGATGCGTGTGCGGCGTGGTCCGGTCTCCTGGCCTGTCGTGGTACTCCAGCACCCGGACGCGCTCGTTCTCGAACACGACCTTGTAGAGCGACGGGTTGGACTCGACGGGGTCAGACATCCGTCGAGTGTGTTCCCGCAGGCCAGAGCGGGTCAAGAAGCCTCAAAGAATTCGTACAGTTTTGAGGTTTGAAGTCGAACCTTCGGGGTATACCGCGGTCCTCGACCGGCAGTCGAGAGATCGGGCGGGCTGGAGGCTTACGCAGACTCTCCAGCCCGCCGATCACATCGTGAGCCGGAGACGAACCGGAGGTCACCATGAGCGAGTCACCCATCGAGCCGGGGGCAGACCCCGAAGCCAGGCCCACCGAGGATCCCGAGATCACGCCCTCGTCGAAACCTGACGGCGGTTCCACTGTCATCCCGGCTCAGCCGAGCGTGACGAATCCGGACGCCGACCGGTGACGGTCGACCCGAGCGACCCGGTTCGCCGTCAGGAGCCCGACGTCGACCCGGGGCTCGCGCCTGATCCGGAGCACGACGTCGAGGAGAACGCGCCCGAAGGTGCGGGACCGGCGCCTGCCGATCGCGACGACTGACTAGCTACGCGTCCTCGACCGGGTCGGGCGCCACGACGTCCGGCTCGCTCACCGGTCGATCCTGGGCGCCGATGCCCGGCTCTTCCGGGTCCTCCTCACTGGGGGTCTGATCCGGCTCGTCCTGAGGTGCAGTCGTCATGGCGAATCCTCTCTCTGGGTGGCGTACGTACCCGTGCACCCGCTGGCCAAGCGATAGAAACAGCCTGTTCGGGGTATCACCGTCAGGTGAGATCACTGATCGTTGCGGCCGTCTCGGTCGCCGTCGTCTCTCTCACCGGGTGTTCTTCCGGAAATGACGACGCAGCCACCCGGGTCGCCGAACGGCTCCATGCGAGTCTCCGCGCCGAGGACGGATCCGCCGCCTGCGAACTGCTCAGCGAGGACGTGCAGGAGGAGCTGGCCGACTCGGACGGCCCGTCCTGCGAGGCCGCCGTCATGGAAGCCGGGCTGCCTGACTCCGGCCGGGTCATGGAGGTCAAGGTCTATGGCACCGCGGCGCAGGTCCGCTATGACGAGGACGTCGTGTTCCTCGGCGAGTTCCCCGACGGGTGGAAGGTGACGGCCGCGGGCTGCTCACCCAAGGCCGGCGCCCCGTACGACTGCCAGGTCCAAGGAGGCTGAGGCTCGATGCGCGTCATGTTCGTGGTGTACCTGCTGATCATCTGGGTCGGGCTGGCCTATTTCCTGACGACCGGACTGATCCACGCCTAGGAGGCGACGATGCGTACGTTCATCCGGAACAACTCGCTCAGCGTGTTCTTCCTCGTCATCTTCCTCGCTGCGCTCACCGGCCAGGCCTTCGCTGGCTGGGCGCAGTTCAACGACCAGCAGATGGCGTCGGGCATGGCCGAGATCGGCTTCGGCCGCTACCTGACGTCCTCCGACTTCGCGGTCGACGTCACCGAGAACTGGCAGAGCGAGTACCTGCAGTTCCTGCTCTACATCCTCGCGACCGTGTTCTTCTTCCAGAAGGGCTCGCCGGAGTCTCCATCACACACGGGCATGGGTGACGACAACGAGCAGAAGCTCGGCCGCCACACCGTGGACGACTCGCCTGCCTGGGCGAAGGCCGGAGGCGTACGCACTTCGATCTTCTCCTGGTCGCTGACGATCGTGATGGCGGCGATCTTCGTCGTCTCCTGGCTCGCGCAGTCGATCGCCGGGTGGGCGTCGTTCAACGAGACCCGTCTCGAGGAGCGGCTCGATCCGATCTCGTGGGGGTCATACGTCGGCAATCCCGACTTCTGGGCCCGCACGCTCCAGAACTGGCAGTCCGAATTCCTTGCGGTCGGGTCGATGGCCGTCCTGGCGATCTATCTGCGCCAGCGCGGAAGCGCGGAGAGCAAGCCGGTCGGCGAGCCGCACGAATCCACTGCCGTCAGTGCCGGATGAGGGTTTGACCCATTTCGGGACGCAACTCTCCGAAATCCTGTCACTAACTTCTGAGCGTGCCCCCCGCTCAGCGAGGTGTCAGCCTGTGGCATTTTCCCTGCGAGATGAGGATTTTCGTGCGACTCTAAAGGTGTGAGTCTGACGCATATGGGTCACCAGGGTGAGCTGGGCGTCAGGACTTCTTAGTGGGACGCGACACCGGAGGGGTGCGTGGCTCTCACCGATTGAGCGGCGCCTGCTGACCTCACTCCCAAGGCTCGCCGCTTCGAACGGTCCGTCAGCTCCGGTGACCTCACCGGTCGGGCACGGACAACGAGGGGCGCGGCCCCTCTCTATTCCCAGGCCGTGGCAGAGAGAACGCCATGTCCTTGCTCCATGCACGCACCACCACCTCCCCCACACGCAGCCGCCGAGTCGTCCGTCTTGCAGCGGGCCTGGGCCTGGCCGCCCTGGCTCCCATCCTGATCTCCGCAGCGAACACCGCCCATGCTGCCGGCGCGGAGGACCTCGGCACCGCGAAGTCGTTCTCGGTGCTGGCCGGTTCCGGCGTGACCAACACCGGCGTCACCAAGCTCCAGGGCAACATCGGCTCCCACGAGACGCCGACCATCACGACCGACACACCATTCGTATTCACCGGAACGGGATCGAACCATGCCGGCGACGGCGTCACCAAACAAGCCAAGAAGGACCTGCTTCAGTCGTACAACGCGGTGGCCGGCGCCCAGCCACCCATTGCGGTCCCGCAGGAGCTGACGAGGAACGACCCCTATCTGCCCGGCATCTATCGCGCCAGCAGCAGCCTGCTGTTGACCGGTTCCATGACATTGGACGGCGGCGGAAGCAACGACGGCGTGTTCATCTTCCAGGCTCCGTCATCGACCCTCACCACCATGTCCAACTCGGTCGTGAACTTCACCAACGGCGCACAGCCGTGCAACGTCTACTGGCAGGTCGGCAGCTCGGCGACCTTCGGAACCAACACGGCGTTCGTCGGCAACGTCCTCGCCTACACGTCGATCACCGCCAACACCGGTGCGACGTTCGAGGGTCGTCTGCTCGCCAACTTCGGTGCGGTGACGTTGGACTCCAACACCATCAAGGCTCCAGGCTGTGAAACCGGCCCAGGTGGCGGCACCGACACGGAAGGCACGGCCACCGACACTGGTACCGAAACGGCAGGCACCACGCCCGACGCCGGCACCGAAACAGACTCGACAGAAGGTGGCACCGACACCGCAGGCACCACGCCCGACTCCGGTACCGACACCGACTCAACGACCGGGGCAGGCGCCGAATCTGTCGCCGGTACGAGCACAGGTGCGGACGTCGACAGCGCAACAGACAGTCAGATCGGCTCGAGCACGGACAGCGGTACCGACACCGACTCGGCGACCGGCGCGGACTCGACGACAGACCTGCCAGACACCGGCGGACCGGGACTGTTGCCCCTGCTGATCGGACTGTTGGCGGCAGCCGGCGGCGTGGTCCTGATCGCCAGCGCGGCCCGCAGGAACCGCAGCAGCTGACCGAGCCGTCCCGTCACGACATGGGCGGGCGCGGGAGAGAGAACGGCCCCTGACCGCGAAACTGCTGGTCAGGGGCCTTCGACGCACCCAACCTGAATGTGACCGTTGACACACCCCGCTGGCCTTCCGTAGATTTCAACTCAGGTTGATCGTCGAAGCGCTTCGATGATTGAGCGTCCGGCGCCGCTCGGAGCGCCGGACTTCGTTCGTCCTTAGGAGTCCGCTGTGGCCCGTCGCTTCCCTCTTCGCCTACCACTCACTGTCCTCGTTGTCGTGCTTCTCATGGTCCTCGCGGCGCCCGGCGGGGCGCCGGCACGGCCGGCTGCCGCTTCCGGCCCCGCGCATCCGTTCCAGGACCCGTCACTGTCCGTCGCTGCGCGCGTGAACGACCTGCTTGGCCGACTCACGCTCGATGAGAAGCTCGGTCTGCTGCACCAGTCACAGAAGGCGATCCCACGCTTGGGCATCCCCTACTTCAAGTCCGGCACCGAGGCATTGCACGGAGTGGCGTGGTCCAACGACATCGACAACGGGTGGCAGCAGGTCTTCGCAGACCGCGCCACGGTCTTCCCCCAAGCGGTTGGTCTGGCGAGCACGTGGGACCCCGACCTGATGGAGCGCGTGGGGTCTGCGGTGGGCGACGAAGCCCGGGCCTACAACGAGATCAACCCGAGCCTGTGGGGCTTGCAGCTGTGGGCACCGGTCGTAAACCTCCTGCGCGACCCGCGCTGGGGCCGCAACGAGGAGGGCTACTCCGAGGACCCGCAGCTCACGGGCGTCATGTCGACGCGGTACGGCCGGGGGCTGTCGGGCAACGACCCGAAGTACCTGAAGACGGCGCCCATTCTCAAGCACTTCTACGCCTACAACAACGAGACAAATCGAAATGGCAGCTCGTCGAACGTCCCACCCCGCATCAAGAACGAGTACGACCTCCGGGCATTTCGCCCCGCGATCGAGGCGAACGCCGCAACTGGAGTGATGGCCTCCTACAACGAGGTCAACGGTCGGCCGACCCATGTCGACCGTGACCTGAACGATCAGGTCCGTTCGTGGACCGACCAGACTCTCTACAACGTCAGTGACGCCTGGGGTCCGCACGCCGTGACGCAGTCGCAGCACTTCTACGACGACGAGACGCAGGCCTACGCGAGCGTGCTCAAGGCAGGCCTGGACGGTTTCACGGTCGACGACAGCAATCCGGAACCGATGATCGCGACGCTGAAGGACGCACTCGCCCGGGGGCTTCTCACCGTGTCCGACATCGACAAGGCGGTCCGACACGTCCTGACCATCCGCACGCGCCTGGGTCAGTTCGATCCGGATGGCGGACCGTTCGGCGGGACGTCACAGGACGTGCTCGACAGCCCCGCCCATCGCAAGCTGAACCGCGAGGCGGCCGAGGACGCAATGGTCCTGCTGCGCAACAAGAAGCTGCCGCTCGACCCAGGGGCCACCCACAAGGTCGCCGTGGTCGGGCCATTGTCCGACACGCTCTTCAGCGACTGGTACGGCAGCACCCTGCCGTATGCGGTGACCCCGCTCGAAGGCATTCGAAAGCGATTGGGCGACGCCGCCAACGTGTCCGGCGTCGAGGCTCTGGATCGCGTGGCGCTGAAGGACTCGACGACCGGCCGCTACCTGGCCGCCACCGGAACGAACACGATCGACATGGTCACGGCCACCGCGACCGACACGTCTTCCGACGCCGCGCAGTGGGACGTGAACGACTGGATGGGTGACGTCTCGACGCTGCGGAACGCCGACAACGGCCGATACCTGACGGGAAGCTTCGGGCCCTACAACACCTCCGCCACCACTCCGAGCGGCTGGTACGTGCAGCAGCAGTTCCGGTTCGAGCCGCAGGCGGACGGAACGGTCCTGCTCCGGTACGTCGGCTACGAGACCAACGAGAGCTGGTGGTCGCTCGGGGACTATGTCACGGTCGCAGCTGACGGCGCAGTCGGCACCGGGACAAAGGCTCAGGCCGCGCACTTCGAACGCAAGGTCACCAGCGACGGTTCCGACGCCGCGGCTGCAGCTGCCGCGAGCTCCGATGCGGCAGTGGTCGTCGTCGGCAGCAACCCGTTCGTCTACGGAAGAGAGAACCACGACCGGACGAGCATGGCACTGGGGGCGAGCCAGCAGGAGCTGATCAAGCAGGTGCGGCGTGCCAACCCGAACACGATCGTGGTGCTGGAGAGCAGCTATCCCACGACGATGGCGGAGCAACCGGACTCGCTGCTCTGGACCACCCACGCCGGCTCCGAGACCGGCAATGCGGTCGCGGCGACCATCTTCGGCGACCACGACCCGTCAGGCCGACTCACCCAGACCTGGTACGGCTCCGAGTCCGACCTGCCGCCGGACCTGTACGAGTACGACATCGCCAAGACCGACCAGACCTACCTGTACTTCCGCGGCGACCCGCTCTACGCGTTCGGCCACGGCTTGTCCTACACGTCGTTCGACTACTCCCGTCTCCGACCCGACCGGACCGCGATGGGAAGCAAGGGCACTGTGCGGGTCAGCGTGGACGTCACCAACAGCGGCGGCCGGGCCGGCAGCGAGGTCGTGCAGCTCTACAGCCATCAGCGCACCTCGCGCGACAAGCAGCCGCTGCGCGAGCTCGAGGCGTTCCGCAAGGTCACGCTGTCGCTCGGACAGACCAAGACCGTCACGTTCCGCGTGCCCGCGGCCGAACTCGCCCACTGGGACGTCACCCGCGACCGGTGGGTGGTCGAGACCTCCACGTACGACCTGATGGTCGGGTCGGCTTCGGACGACATCCGCCTACGGGCCGCGATCAAGGTCAACGGAGAGACGATCCCGCCTCGGAACCTGTCGCGACCCACGCAAGCGGAGAACTTCGACGACTACAAGGGGATTGATCTCGTCCCGACCACCAGGGAGACCGGCACCTCCGTCGCCACTGACAAGTCCTCAGGCTGGGTGAAGTACGCCAGCTCGAGGACGACCCGCGCCATGAAGCTGTCGGCCTCGGTCGCCAGGTCAGCGGGCGACGCCGGGACGCTCGAGGTTCGGGTCGGTTCCCCCACCGGCCCGGTGGTCGGCAAGGTGACGGTGCCCAGCACCGGGGACCGCTACTCCTACCGAGACGTGACCGCGGACGTCCACGCACCCGGCGGGGTGCAGGATCTGTACCTCGTCCTCGGCCCCGGGGTCAGGCTCGCCGACTTCACGCTCTCCTGATCCCGTTGACCCGAGGGCGTCATTCGACGCCTTCGGGTCAACGGCGCTGGCCCCGGATGTGGTCGCGATACCAGTGCGCACTGCTCTTCCAGCTGCGCCGAAGCGTCGCGTAGTCGACGTGCACGATCCCGAAGCGACGGTCGTAGCCCCACGACCACTCGAAGTTGTCCAGCAGCGACCACACGAAGTAGCCCCGCACGTCGACGCCCTGTGCGGTCGCGGTCGCGATCGCGTCCACGTGCCGTCGCAGGTAGGCGACCCGATCAACGTCCTTGACAGTGCCGTCGGGCTCCACCTCGTCGGGGAACGCGGCACCGTTCTCGGTGACCATGAGGGGCTGTCCGGGGTACTCGCGGTGCAGCCTCAGGAGGAGGTCGGTAAGTCCGTCGGGATCGATGTTCCAGCCCATGGCCGTTGCTGGCCCAGGCTGGGGAAGGAACTCCACCGCCTCCGATCCGACCCACGGCGAGTGGACGGAGGACCCGTGGCCGTCGACCTCGACCCGGGGCTCGTTGCCGTCCCACGCGCGGACCAGGGTGCTGGCGTAGTAGTTGACTCCCAGGACATCAAGCGGCACCGCGATGGTGGCCTCGTCGCCCTCTTTGACGAATGACCAGTCGGTCACGCCGGCGGTGTCGCGAAGCAGGTCGGCGGGGTAGGCACCGTCGAGCATCGGTCCGACGAAGGCCCGGTTGGCCAGCGCGTCGATCCGGCGCAGGGCATCGCGATCCGCGTCACTGTCCGAGGCGGAACGCAGCACGTGGAAGTTCAGTGCCACCGACAGCGACGCCGCCGGGGCCAGGTCCCGGATGACCCGTCCGGCGAGCCCGTGCGCGAGGTTCAGGTGGTGGACAGCGGCCAGGGCGGCCGCAGGCTCCGTCCGGCCGGGCGCGTGTACGCCCGAGGCGTAGCCGAGGAAGGCGCTGCACCACGGCTCGTTGAGCGTTGTCCAGAGGTGAACTCGATCGCCGAGCGCGTCGACGACGGTCGCCGCGTAGTCGGCGAACCGGAGCGCGGTGTCCCTCACGGGCCAGCCGCCGGCGTCCTCCAGCGGCTGCGGGAGGTCCCAGTGGTAGAGCGTCGCGACCGGTTTGACGCCACGTTCAAGCAATCCGTCGACAAGCCTGGAGTAGAAGTCCAGACCCGCGCGGTTGACCGGGCCCGCTCCGGACGGCTGGACACGCGGCCACGCGACGGAGAACCGGTAAGCGTCGAGCCCGAGGGCTTCCACGTGGTCCAGGTCCTGGCGCCAGCGGTGATAGTGGTCGACGGCGACATCGCCGGTCTCTCCGCTGACGGTGCGGCCGGGCGTGTGGCTGTAGGTGTCCCAGATGGAGGGACCGCGGCCGTCCTCGAAGGCGGCGCCCTCGATCTGGTACGCCGCCGTCCCGGCGCCCCACAGGAACCCGGGCGGGAAGCTCAACGGTCGGCGGGTGGGCGGCCGGCGATCATGCACCGGAAGGAGCTGGAGCTCCCGGACACGAGCGTGGCGGTGGCGCGCCCCGCGTCGACAGTCACCTCGAACTCGGCGGCCACCGCACCGTCGGGGTCGGGTACTCGGACGTGCGTCCGCTGCCCGTCGGCCGGAGCGTAGACCCGAAGCTCCACTCCGTCGGCCCAGTCGTAGTCCGGGCGGTCGTTCACGGCCCCGAACGGGATCACCGCGCCCGGCCGGGCGAGAACGGGAAGACTGTCGAACCCGTGCACCTGGCTGAACCAGCCTGGCCCGGTCAGCTGCTCGCCAGTGACCAGGTGGGTCCAGGTGCCCGCCGGCACGTAGAACGTCACCTCCTGCTCGTGCATCACGGGGGCGACGAGAACGTCCGGGCCGAGCATGTACTGACGGTCCAGGTACGCCGCCGTCGGGTCATCGGGGAACTCCAGGATCATCGGCCGCATGATCGGGATCCCGTCACGGTGCGCCTCCTCCGATGCCGCAGCCAGATAGGGCATCAGCGACATCTTGAGCCGGGTGAAGTGCCGGAGCACCTCGACCGCCTCGTCGTCGTACGCCCACGGAACGCGGTACGAGCCGGACCCGTGCAGCCGGGAGTGTGAGGACAGCAGCCCGAAGGCGATCCAGCGCTTGAACACGGCCGCATCCGGGGTGCCCTCGAATCCACCGATGTCGTGGCTCCAGTAACCGAAACCGGACAACGCCAACGACAGCCCGCCGTGGAGCGATTCGGCCATCGCGACGAACGTGGACTCGCTGTCGCCACCCCAGTGCACGGGGTACTGCTGGCCGCCTGCGGTCGCCGACCTGGCGAAGACGACTGCCTCGCCGACACCCCGTTCCTTCTCCAGCAGCTCGAAGACGGCACGGTTGTACAGCAACGCGTAGTAATTGTGCATGCGTTGCGGGTCGGACCCGTCGTGCCAGGCCACCTCGGTGGGGATCCGCTCGCCGAAGTCGGTCTTGAAGCAGTCGACGCCCATGTCGAGCAGCGCCTTGAGCTTGCTGGAGAACCAGGCAACGGCCTCGGGGTTGGTGAAGTCGACCAGAGCCATGCCGGCCTGCCATTTGTCCCACTGCCAGACCGACCCGTCGCGATTCTTGACGAGGTAGCCGGCGTCGCGGCCCTCCTCGAACAGGTAGCTGCGCTGGGCGATGTAGGGGTTGATCCACACGCAGACCTTGAGCCCTCGCTCGTGCAACCGGCGCAACATCCCCTCGGGATCGGGAAAGGCTGCGGGGTCCCAGATGAGGTCGACCCAGTGGAACTGCCGCATCCAGAAGCAGTCGAAGTGAAACACCGACAGTGGCAGGTCGCGCTCGGCCATGCCGTCGATGAACTCGGTCACCGTCGCCTCGTCGTAGGAGGTGGTGAAGGAGGTCGACAGCCACAGGCCGTAGGACCACGCCGGCACCCTGGCGGGCCGGCCCGTCAGGGCGGTGTAGCGCCGGAGTACGTCCTTCTGCGTGGGGCCGTCGATCAGGTAGTAGGTGAGCGACTCCCCCGCCACGCTGAACTGCGTCTGCGAGACCACCTCCGAACCGATCTCGAAGGAGACGTGCTCGGGATGGTCGACGAAGACCCCGTACCCGGCGCTGCTCATGAAGAACGGGACGTTCTTGTACGCCTGCTCGCTGGCGGTGCCGCCGTCGGCGTTCCAGATGTCGACGGTCTGTCCGTTCTTGACGAACGCGCCGAACCGTTCGCCGAGGCCGTAGACCGTCTCCCCAACTCCAAGCGCAAGCCGTTCGTGGACGAAGCGGCGTCCGTCACCGTCGGTGACGATGCCGATGCTGCGGTCGGTTGATGACGTGACCACCTCATCGCCTCGGCAGAAGTCGACGCGCCAAGGGCCGCCCAGGCACACCCGTGCGGTCAGTCCACCGGTCGTGAGCGAGGCCTGGTCCGCGGTGATCCGGACGGATACCGGGTGGTCCTCGGTCGAGGCAACGGCAAACCGTGGCTCCTGAGGAAGTCCTCCGGAGTGGTGGCCGATGGTCACACCCAGGACGCCCTCCGCGGGAGTGAAGAACTCCACCGTGACGATGGGCATGTTGAGGGTGTCGCCGCGGCCGGTGATGTTCCCCGTCGGAGCGAACACCGTGAAGCCGCGTTCGTCCGGCTCGACCGAGTCGACGCTCCGGGGCCGGAGCACGCCGACACCCGGTCGGAGCTGCCAATAGCCGTCGGTGAACTTCACTTCTCTGCTCCTACGGTGATGCCGCGCGTGAGGGTGCGCTGGAAGATGAGGAAGAAGATGATCGCCGGCAGCAGGCTGATGAGCGACCCGGCGTTGGTGGTCGGCGCGTCCATGAGCCGGTCACCCTGCAACGACGCGAGGGCGACCGGGATGGTCTGGGTGCTGTTGTCGACGAGCATCACCAGCGGGATCAGGAACTCGTTCCAGGTCCAGATGAAGAAGAAGATCAGCAGCACCGCGAGCGTGGGCCGGAGGTTGGGAAACACGATCCTCCACAGAATGGTCCACTTGCCGGCGCCGTCGATCCTCGCCGCCTCGAGCAGAGCGCGCGGGAAGGTGCTCAGCACGGACGCGAGCAGGTACGTGCCGAAGGCGCTCTGGATGACGATGAAGATGATGATCACCGAGAGGCGAGTGTTGTAGAGCCCGACCTCCTTGGCGAAGTAGTAGAGCGGGTAGACCAGCGATTCCTGCGGCAACATGTTGGCGAGCAGGAACAGCCCCACTATCCACAGCCGTCCCCGCACTCGACCGATGCCGAGCGCGTAGGCGTTGAGCACTGAGACCAGGACTCCGAATACCGCGACGGAACCGGAGATGAGGATCGAGTTCCACAGCTTCCGGGGATAGTCGGACTCGTGCCAGTAGGTCTCGAGGCCCTTGGTGTAGAAGCCGCTTGGCCAGCTGAGCGGGCCGTGGTTCGAGTAGTCGCTGGGCGACTTGAAAGCGTTGAGCAGCATGAAGCCGAGCGGCACCAACATCACAATGGCGCTCGCGGTGACGAGTGCAAGCACCAGCCACCTCGCGGAGCCGCGGCGGTGCCGGTCGCGCGGGCGCCTCGTTGGTGGGGCCGCCGGTGTCGCGGCCAGGTCGGGCTGGATCGTCACGGTCACTGAGAAGCCTCCGCTCGCTCGCTGCGCTGTTGTGCCCGGATGAAGATCATGCTGACGACGACGATGATCAAGGTGAGCACCGTTGCGATCGCCGAGCCGTATCCCACCTCGAGCTTCTTGAAGAACGAGGAGTACGCGTAGTAGGAGGGGACGTTCGTCGCGTTGTCCGGGCCGCCACGGGTCAGTGCAAAGATCGGGCCGAAGACCTTGAGGGCCGCGATGGTGCACGTCAGTGCCACGACAAAGGTCTCGGGACGAATCTGCGGCAGGGTGATGGCGCGGAGGCGGAGCCACCAGCCGGCGCCGTCGAGTTCTGCCGCCTCGAACAATTCGGGGTCCACGCGCTCCAGAGCAGCCATGAAGACGACGAGCGGGTAGCCGATCTGCACCCAGATCATCACCATCATGACGCTCGGCAGCGCGACGCCGGGATCGCCGAGCCAGTCTTGTCGCAGTCCGTCGAGCCCGAGTGCCCCGAGCATTGAGTTGAGCGCGCCGTCGGGTCGCAGGATCCAGCCCCACACGATGCCGGCAACCACGACTGGCAGCACCTGCGGCATGTAGAACGCCGCCCGCAGGATCGATGAGGTCGCGGGGTGGAAGCGACGGCCGATCACGTCGAAAAGCACGGAGGCGAGGACCAGTCCCAAGAGCGTCGGGACCACGACCATCGCGACGACCATCGCGACGGTGTTCTTGAATGACATCCAGAACACGTCGTCACCGAGCAGGTCGCGGTAGTTCTGGAGCCCGACCCACTCGGGATCGCCGATGCCTGACCACTCGGTGAGCGAGAGGTAGACGTTGAAGACAAGCGGGGCGCCGATGATGAGCGCGAACAGCACGCCACCGGGCACGAGGTAGAGCCAGTAGGAAGCGTCGGGACGGGACCGGCGGCGGCGCAGACGTGGCACTGCGCCGCCGGCGGTGGCCACGGCCGGGTCGGGAGGGTTCATGACAGGTCCTTTGGCCAAGGGCGGGCGGGCCGGGAGGAAGCGGCCCGCCCGCCAGACTGGGTGGACGGAGGATGGAGATCAGTCGGTGATGTCCGCGACGCCGTCCTCGTAGGGCTTCTCGATCGAGTCGAGGACCTTGTCGGGCGTCTTGGAACCGTTGATCAAGCCCTGGAAGCCCGAGACGAGGACGTCGTAGTAACCGGGGACCGGCCAGTCCGGGTAGAACGCCAAGCCGTCGTTGGCAGTGAGCGTGTTGAAGTTCTCGATCAGCTTCTTGTCCTTCGGATCCTTGATGTCCGAGGGGTCCGCGGCCACGGGAACGCCTCCGTTGTTGCCGATGAGCTGCTGGATCTCTGGCCGCATCGTGATGTCGATGAAGTCGTAGGCGAGGTCCTTGGCCTGGCTGGTTTTCGGCACGACCCACAGGTTGCCCGAGGATCCGGCGTTGAAGGTGTTCCCTGGGAACAGGAACGAGTCCCAGTTGAACTTGATCTCGTCCTTGAATCGGCCGTACCACCAGCTGCCGGAGACGATCATCGGGACCTTGCCGCCGATGAAGGCGGTGCCCATGTCCTCGGCCTTGACCGAGGCAGCGTCCTTGGCGACGTAACCCTTCTTGACCCACTCGGCGAAGGTGTCGGCGCCGTACTTCAGAGGGCCGGAGTGGAAGTCCACGTCACCCTTGTACAGCTGGTAGTCGTCGACGAACGAGCGGTCTGCCTGGGAGAGTGCCAGCTCATACCAGAGCTGGCCGGCGGGATACTCCGCCCCTGCCATGCCCAGCGGCGTGATGCCCTTGTCGACGAACGTGTCCATCGCCTGGGTCATCTCGTCGAGTGTCGTGGGCACGGTCACACCGTTCTTCTTGAACATGTCGGCGTTGTAGTAGACCATCACGTACTCGCCGTAGTTCGGCACGCCGTACCAGTCGCCAGAGCCCATCACGCCGCGATCGTCGTAGCGGGCCGTGGTCTGCAGGCTCTCGCTGAGATCGTCGGCCCAGCCGCGCTTCTCGGCCTGGGCGGTGAGGTCGGTGAGCAGACCCTGGGAGGACAGCAGGCCCGCGGTCGCGTTGCCCTTGTTGTACTCCATGATGTCGGGGCCTTCGTCGGAGTTGATGATCATCGCTGCGTTCTGCTGGATCTGCTCGAAGGCCTTGCGCGAGAACTTCACCTTCACGCCGGGATGCTCCTTCTCGAAGAGCTGGATCGCGCGGTCCCAGGCGATGCCCATCGCACTGTTGGCACTCTCGTAATGCCACAGGGTGAGCGTCTTGGCGTCGCTGCCAGAGCCCCCTCCGTCGCCGCTACAGGCGGCGAGTGTGGTGGCGGCCAGGGCGCCAAGCGCAACGGCCGCCACGAGCTTGCGGGTTCTCTTCATGGTTGTGTCTCCTCGGTGTGGTGATCGCTGCTGGACGGGGCTGGTCTTGCCGCGGAGGCTGCGGGCGGTGGGCCTGTGCTTCCGCGCGGCTCGAGGGCGCAGGCCACCAGCTCCTGGTGCACCTCTCCCGTCTTGTCGGTGAGGGCACGCACGAGCGTTTCGACCGCAAGGCGGCCAAGGGTGGAGCCCGGTGAAGTGAGGGTGGTGAGCGCGGGAGTCGCGAGGTCGGCAACCTGTGGAGAGGTCACCATCGAGACGACGGAGACGTCGTCGGGGATGTGGAGGCCTCTGTTGGCGAGCTCGCCGAGGATGCCGAACAGTGCGTTCTCGTTCATCGCGATGACTCCGGTCAGGTCCGGCTGACGGGCCAGGGCATCACGGATGGCGATCCTGCCGTCCTCGGCGGTGTCGCCAGCGGGAATCATCAGCGGCTCCAGTCCGTGTCCGCGCATGATCTCCTCGAACGCCAGCTGGGTACGAAGCGCCGGCCCGTACCCGCTGCTGATCGCGGCCTCGGAGTGGTTGACGTACACGATCGACCGGTGACCAAGGCTGACCAGGTGGTCGACAGCGTCGCGCATGGTGCGGTCGAAGTCGATGTCGACGTAGGACAATCCGGCGGTGTCCTCGGTGCGGCCGATCAGGACGAACGGGACGCCGCTCTCCTGCAGCATCGGGACGCGCTCATCACGCATCCGGACCTCCATCAGCAGAGCGCCGTCAAGCATTCGCTCGCTGACGAGCCGCCGCAGCCCATTCGGGTCCTGCGCCACGCTGGGCGAGAGCACCAGGTGGTGGTCGGAACGGCTGGCCTCGTGCGCGGCGCCGGTGACGAATGCGGTTTCTGTCGCACCCAGACCGCGCTGCTCCATCGGCAGGGAGAGGCCGAGGATTCGGCTCCGCCGACTCGCCAGACCCCGCGCCATCGCATTCGGGTGGTAGTCGACCTCGGCCATCGCTGCAAGCACCCGCTGGCGTGTCGCATCCGAGATGGGCCGTGCGCCCGTCAGCACGTAGGAGACTGTGCTCAGAGAGACCCCTGCACGCCGGGCGACGTCATTCATCGTGGCCATCGCTAACCTCCGCTACCCCGTTGTCGAAGCGCTTCGACGAAGCGCTTCGATGAAGATATGACGTGAGTCACACATCCGTCAAGAGTGCAGATTGGGTGTTGCTGATACCCGAGCCGCTAATCGCAGGTCAGAGGCACTTTCCGCGGAGGATGTCGCTACGTTGCACTTTTCAACACGGCCAGCGGTCCGGAGCTGGGCGGACCAAGGTCCCGGCTGGGAGACAAGATCGCTAGGCACCAACGACGTCTCGTCGCCGCAGAGCCAACATCCCGAGCGCTGCGAGTCCAACAGTGAGAAGTGTCAACACAGCGAGCGGCATGATCCGGAAGTCTTGTGCGGGCATCTGCGGGACGTGCCGGAAGGGCGAGATGTCCATGAGCCACATAGGCAGCTGCAACAGCTCCCCGAACATCATCACCACGAAACAGAACCCCAGACCGAGCCAGCCCACGGCGGCCCACCGAGATTGGACGCCGTACCCCAGCCACGTCAACGCCCCGAGCAGCAGGACCGGCACGGCGTACGGCAATGTCGCTCCTGTCAGTCGAAGCACGGCGGACCAGTCTTCGGTGACGAGACCGAAACCGATGCCCATTCCGGCGCCCCCCGCGAACACGACAGCCACCGTCCCCGCAAGCGTGACCGCCCAGTGCGCGGCCGCCCAACGCCATCGCGGTATCGCCGTCGCCAGCAGTGTCTCTGCGAAGCCCGCCGCCTCCTCGCTACGCATCCGCTGGACGGACGAGATGGTGAACCCGCTACCGATCAGCGCCAGCATCAAGGCAGCTGTGGCGTAGAACGAGTCCACCAAGGAGCCACCGGATGATCCGAACACATCGTTCGAGAACTCCGAGTCACCGATCAGGTCGGCGACGTCGTCGCCTATCGATCCGTAGGCGAGACCTCCGAGAAACATCCCAACGGTCCATCCGATCACACTGGCCCGTTGCAGCCGCCAGGCGAGCGCCCCGGCTGTGGCCATCGAGCCGCGGCCGGGTCCGGGTCGCGGCGGCAACACGCCCGAGCCGATGTCACGGCGGTCGAACAGCCAGCTGGCCGAGACAGCCAGGACGAAGATGACGCCGACCGAAAGCAGCGCGGGCCACCACTGCTCGTCGGCGTACGGCCGCAGGTATTGGCCCCAGCCGATCGGCGACAGCCAAGACATCGCTTCGTTCCCGACGTCCCCAACCGCGCGGAGGACGTACGCGAGTCCGATCGCCGCGCCGGTGATGCCGTACGCTCCGCGGGTGCTCCCCGCCAACTGAACCGCGACCAGCGCAAACCCACCGAAGACCAGACCCGTGAGACCGGCGCCGATCCCCAGCGCGATCGATCCTGCTGCCGGGAGGTCGAAGCTGATCAGACTGGCGGCGATGAGGACGCCCAGCAGCACATTGGCGAGGATGACCACCAGCGCCGTGGCGACCAGCGGGGCGTGACGTCCGATCGCGCCAGCGCGCACGAGCTCGTCGCGCCCACTCTCCTCCTCCGCCCGGGTGTGCCGGCCGACGAGGAACATGCTCATCAGCCCGGCAACAATCGCGCCGAACGCGGCCGCCTGCCAGGCGACCTGGCCACCAACCGAGTCCAGCGCGCGGGGCGGGCCGGCCATCGCGATGAATGCTGGGTTGTCAGCCATTTGGGCCGCGGCCTTGTCGAGCTCAGCCTGGGTCGCGTAGAGCCCTTCAGTGCTGACCGCTTGCGAGTAGTAGAGCACGACATTGCCCGCGATCCACCAGAACAGCATCATGCGGTCACGTCGCAGATGAAACCGCAGAAGGGTCAGCGCGCCGGTAACCGCAGTCACGGGGTGATGTCCTCACCGTAGTGACGCAGGAATAGCTCCTCGAGCGTTGGCGGTTTGCTGGTGAGCGTACGGATTCCGAACCGCCCGAGTGCATCCAACGCCGAGCCGAGCTCGACCGTGTCGACTTCGAATGTCGCTCGATGTCCTTCGACCACAAGGTCGTGCACCCCGGCAAGTCGGTCGAGGCCGACGGGGCGGCGACTCAGACTCGCCGAGACTGAGGTACGCGTCAGGTGCTGCAGATCGGCCAGTGTTCCCGACTCGACCGTGCGGCCGGCACGGATGATGCTGACCTTGTCGCACAGCCGCTCAACCTCCGCAAGGATGTGGCTCGACAGCAACACGGACCGTCCATCGTCCTTGAACTCATTGATGCACTCGGTGAATACCGCCTCCATCAGAGGATCCAAGCCCGACGTGGGTTCGTCGAGGATCAAGAGCTCGACATCGGCCGACAGAGCGGCGACGAGTGCGACCTTCTGACGGTTGCCCTTTGAGTACGCCCTCGACTTCTTGGTGGGGTCGAGGTCGAAGCGCTCGATCAGCGAGGCCCGGCGCTTCTCGTCGAGACCGCCGCGCAGCCGGCCAAGCAGGTCGATGACCTCGCCGCCGGACAGATTGGGCCACAGATTGACGTCACCCGGTACGTAGGCCAGTCGGCGGTGCAGCTCAGCAGCGTCGCGCCACGGATCCCGGTTGAACAGCAAGACCTCGCCGGCGTCGGCGTGGAGCAGACCCAGCAGCACCCGAATCGTGGTCGACTTGCCCGACCCGTTCGGCCCGAGGAAGCCATGGACCTCGCCGACAGGGACCCGCAGGTCGAGACCGTCCAGGGCCGTCGTGCGCCCGAACCGCTTCACCAACCCGGAGATGTCGATGACAGTGTCCATGGCCGGAACGCTACTCGGACAATTCGTGACGAGGGCATTGTGGAGATCGATTGGCCATCTCCGCGCCATGCTCGGCCAGACTGCTTCACCCCACACTCGACCGATCGTCATCTGGCCAACGATTCTGCGAACGCTCAAGCCAGCGTTTGAGACCGCCACCTCCACGTGCGTGCGAAGGTCTGGGTCACCAGCGCGCGAGTCGCAGGGTCAGGCGGACTCAACGATGTCGCTTCGCAATTCGGCCAGTAGTTCTTGTTGACCGGTCCAGACCGCAGCGAGGATCCGCCGGCCCGCGAGGAGCAGCTGGGAAACGTCGGCCGTGCTCAGTTCGTAGACCACCGCACCGCCGTTTCTGGTGGAAGAAACAAGTCCGGCTCGCCGTAGCACTGCGAGTTGTTGGGACAGGCTTGAGGATTCGATCTCGATGTCATCCAGCAGTTCCCGCACGACCTTCGGGCCGTCCTGCAGTAGCTCCAGGACTCTGATCCGGACTGGGTGGCCAAGGGTGCGGAAGAGCTCGGCTTTTGCCTGGTAGATCGGCACTGCTTCCATGCTGGCCTCATTCGTAAATGTGCAGGTTCAGAATTCTTCAAAGTCTAATTCACCGGCGTGCTGCCCCGGACTTCCTCGGAAGTTCATGCCCAAATCTGGGCCGCCTTCTGGTGGCCGAACCGGGCAGCGATCTCTCCACACACCGAACAGGCCGCGACCATCACAGCGCTCCGTGCCGCAGCTTCTGCCAGCCGATCGACCTGGCTCTCGTTCGTGAGACGCGGGCTAGACCTTGGCTACGAGGACGAGGGCGATGAGCCCTGGAAGTGCACCGATCAGGACGAACGGTGAGAGCGGACTGAGGCGGTGCATCAGCCGGCCAGCGCCGATGGTCAGAGCGCCGATCGCGCCGGCCATCACACACAGCGTGATCGCGTCAGGTCGGTCTCCAGCTCGGTTCTTGAAGATGCTGGTGACGATCAGTGCCCCGATGGGGAAGGATGCGACAGCGCAGATGAGTGCTGAGACGATCCACTGTTGCACCTTCTCGGTCGTCATTGCTCGACGTTGCTTCACTGCCATGGGCCCTCCGTTCCTGGGTTGCGTTGTTGAACGCGCTCGGCCAACTGTCGCGCCTGATCTCCGCGCACCACTCCTCGCGTGAGTCGGTGGTTGGCCATGGATGGCTGCAGGTTCGCCGTCTGAAGGCTGGTGAGCCGGTCCACCTCTGCGCGTGAAGCACGAGGCAGGGGACGGTCGATGTCGCCCAGTTGGGGCGTCAGGATCTTCCGTGCTTGTGCGATGGCAGTCGGCGTGTCCGGAAAGATCAGGCCGGTGCTTCGGAGCTTTTCGGCCACGCCGAGACCTTCAAGGAGGTCGTCATGGGTGGGCGCGATCCCGGACAGCATCACGACAACCCCTCGGTGCTCGAGCTTGGTGATGGCATCGTCCAGGACTCGTGCGCCGGTGGCGTCAACAGTGCTGACGCGGGACATGCGCAAGATGACGACCTTGACGTCAGTGATGTCGGGCAGCTCCAACAGCAGCCGGTGCGCGGCGGCGAAGAAGAGCGGGCCATCGATGCGGTAGGCGACAATGTGCTCGCTGAGCAGTGCGTGTTCTTCATTGCTGTGGTCTCCCACGTCCAGGGCAACTTCTTCCAGGCGTGCGCTCTTGGCTACTGCACGGAGGGCGAGGACCACGGCTACGACCAGGCCGACGCCCACGGCCGTGACCAGGTCGAAGGCGATGGTGACCACGAGGGTCAACAGAACGATCGCAGCATCAGCCCCTGTGGCGCGGATGATGGCCAGTAGTGAGCCCACTTCCACCATCCGGATGGTGGTGGCGAACAGGACCCCGGCGAGTGCGGCGAGCGGGATGTCGGAGACAAGCGCGGCACCGAGGTACACCACGACGAGCAGGACGATCGAGTGCACAATCGTCGCGAGGCGTGAACTGGCCCCTGCCCGGACGTTCACCGCCGTGCGGGCGATCGCCGCGGTGGCCGGGACGCCGCCGAAGAACGGCACCAGCATGTTCGCCAGCCCCTGACCGAAGAGCTCCCTGTCGGGGTCATGACGTTCACCCACGCTCATCGCGTCAGCCACCGAGGCACACAGCAAGCTCTCCAGGGCCGCCAAGGCCGCGATGGCCAGCGAGGCCGGCACCAGTTGGGAAATGAGTCCAAGGTCGATGAAGCCAGCAGCCGGCGCCGGCAGAGAGGACGGAAGCTTCCCGAGCGTGAGCAGACCCAGATCCCACTGCCTCGCCACAACAGTGGCCACCGCCACGCCGATCAGGGAGAACGGGAGCCCGGGGCGCCATCGTGCCCCGGCCAGCATCAGCACCGCGACACCCGCTGCGATCAGCAGTGGGGCGATCATCGGATCGGCGAGGTACTGCCTGACGGCGTCCGCTGCTGATGCCCAAACCTTGTCGCCGTGAGGATTGGAGATCCCGAGCGCCGCCGGCACCTGCTGGAGGAAGATCACGACCGCGATCCCTGCCGTGAACCCCTCCACCAGCGAGATCGGCAGAAACCGCACGTAGCGTCCCACCTTCGCAACCGCCATGACGATCAGGACGACGCCTGCCATCAGCCCAACCGTCAAAGCGCCGGTGCGACCGAACTCGTGGACGATCGGCACCAAGACGACCGTCATGGCACCGGTGGGACCGGACACCTGGAGATTCGACCCACCGAAGACTGCAGCGACCAGACCCGCGATCACTGCGGTGACCAGACCCGACTGGGCACCCATTCCCGACGCCACTCCGAAAGCCAGCGCTAGCGGGAGCGCCACGACTGCCACGGTCAGGCCAGCGAGCACATCACCGCGGGGATTGCGACGAAACGCCCGGTAGTCCGCCCCCGATGGTCCGAGTTCACGCACCGCATGAACGGCTCGCGCCCCGCCGTGGTTCGCCAAGCGTTGCATCTCACGAAAGAAGCTCATGCCGTGATGGCCGTTGCGCGCAGCTCGGCGAGCAGACCCTCCTGCTCCCCCCAGACCGCTTCAAGGATTCCTCGGCCCGCGGCCAGGAGTCGCGACACGTCGCTGGTGGTCAGCGCGTAGATGACGGAGCCGTCCTCACGCGCCGATGCGACGACGGCGGCTCGGCGCAGGATTGCGAGATGTTGGGACAGGTTCGCGGGCTCCACGTCGAGAGCCTCGACAAGTTGCCGCACCGTCTTCGGCCCGTCGTGGAGTAGCTCGAGGATCTGCACACGAGCCGGGTGGCCCAGCGCGCGGAACAGTTCAGCCTTCGCGTGGCTGAGGGGCACGGACGCCATTCTTGGCCCTTCTTTCGAGATCATCGTCACTCTACGTGAGAATATGCAGATTCTTTCATTTGCGCAGGTGTGAGGATCTTCACCTCAAGGAAGCCTTCTGTTAGCAATTCGGCCGAACTACCGTCAAAGGGCAACCGATGCGGATAGCGCACGACACGAGAACCGCACCAACACAGGAAGAAGCAATGAAGATTTCGTTCTGGTCCGCCGACGCCCCCGGGCACCAGGGGCGACCTGAGCTGTTCATCAAGCCGACAGCGGGGTTGTCGGCCACCTCACAGCTGAGGTGGCGTGCGCGCTGCGGCTGCGGCTGGGTCGGGCCCACCGAATATCTGAGCAATACGTCCCATCCGATATGCCCCCCGACGACAAGTTCGGTCACCAGAGCTGAGTGGGAAGTGCACAGGGCCGAAGTCGACGCCCCGACGCTGGCCCGGAAAGCAGCGAGGCCGCTTCCCGAAGCGCCACAATTTCCCCTGCTGCAACGAACCATCTCGCGTGAAGACGCCGCAATCGAGCGGACCGAACCCGTCTCATCAGCTCACCGTGACCTGCGCGGCAGCCATGACCACGAAACGCAGAGATCCTGAGCATGCGCATCCCCGTTGTTGAAGCCGTACGAACCCCCACAGGCCGTCGCAATGGCGGCCTGCCCCACGGCCTCAACCAGCGTCGCTCAAGAAGCGCACCGGCCTGCATCACTGTGGCAGCATGGGAACCGGACACAATCCGTGTTCGAACGAGCGAGCAGGCGACGTCAGTGACTGTCCCACCCGAATCTCCAGACCCGGACGGAGATACCCAACTTCCGTGGTACGTCTATGACCGCTATGCCAATCTGCTCCACATAGCTCCGACACTCCCGGAGGCCGAAAGCTGGGCCGTCGCACATTGGGGAGTCGTAGAGATCCGTGAGCGAGAGGAAGTCGCCGACAACGACTACTGGTACCTCCTGCTGATGCCCAAACCCGACCAGGCTTTTCAGTTCGAAAGTCGCGACCGGCAAGCACGAATCGTTCGACGAGACCGAGTTGTCGAGCTCGGCCGTGACCCGCAAGCCGAGCCTCTTCATCACAAGTAGCTGCGCGCCGCGGCTCCCCTGCCCCTTCGTTGCTGCCGTCGGGTCGGCGAGCGATTCATTGACGCGAGGCCTGTCGGCAATTGGCGATGAGGACCTGTCCTGGCACCGGGGCCACATCGGCCCCGTCGCGAGATGATCCTCACGAAATCGTCTACTTCCAACGCGTCCAATGACGCCGGGGGCGGCTTGATCCGCGCAATGACCGCGACCCGCTAAACAGGACAGGAGCGGCCAGATCTGGCCGCTCCTTGTTCCTCGTATGTTCCTCGTGGAGAATTGTGTTCAGAAAATGACTGCAATTCCAGTGCAAATCGGGTGGGCGATACTGGGTTCGAACCAGTGACCTCTTCGGTGTGAACGAAGCGCGCTACCACTGCGCCAATCGCCCGTGCTGCGTGAAAACACTAACCCATGCTTCCTTCGGGCGGGTCGTGGGTCACGTCAAAGCGGCGAGAGCTGCAGTTCGAGCTCCTCCAACCACGCTGAGGCGCCGAGATCGGCGAACGTGGTGCGAGCAGCGTCGAGCAGCGGGGTGGCTTCCTCGGCCCGCCCCTGATCGACCAGCCAGGCTCCCAGCTCCGCCTGCGTCCGTGCCATGTACGGCACGGCGCCCCATTGTCCGAACTCGCTGATGACCTCACGCAGCGTGGACTCGACAACCTCGGGTGGTTCGCCATCCCGGATGGCCAACAGCCCAGCGACCCGCTTGCGATGAATCCGTACGCCTGCGGAGACGGGCCGGTTCGACTGCCCGTCGATGAGGTCGAGCAGGGTCGCGAGTGCAACGTCGTCGCCGGCCTCGAGCGCCAGCTCGACGGCGGTGGGCCACATGTGACAGAGGTCGTCCCAGGTTCCGGAGATCTCGTACATCTTCTCGTTGGCGTAGACACCCAGCCGCACAGCGGACTCGAGGTCATCCCGCTGCTTCGCGTCGATCGCGTCTGCGAATGCCTTCCAGGCGAGGTCAGAAGAGTCATCGCTGACGTACGAACCAGCCTCGGGCCATGACGACGACCATGAGGTGCCGCGCGCTGCGCTCATCGCGCCATTGATTGCTACTGAGGTGGGGACGATGACAAGGTGCTCGCCCAATGCGCCGCTCCGGAAGATCTCGTCGACCTCTGCCCATCTGCCACTGGTCCACAGCGCGATGATCAGGTTGATCTGGGAGTAGGAGATCCAGATCGGCACACCGGTCTCGGTAGCCACCGAGACGGCCTCCTTGCCGACTTCGACCGCCTTGTCGAGATCGTCGAGCATCCTGCTCACGGTGAGGTTGAGCAGTGCTCGCGCGAGAGAGCTCGGCTGATGATGGGTCCGGGACATTTCCGCTGCCGCTTCCAGGAGGACTCGGGCCAGTGAGATGGCGCCCGCGGTGCCGTAGTGAATGCTCAGGCTGGTGAAACAGTTCGCCACCTCCCCGGGGTCACCCACCTTCTCGGCCAGCTTGATCCGTGTCTCGAGCAGCTCTCTGACGTCCAGGCCCATGCGGGAACGCGCGGAGGTCAGGGCCCTCGTCAGAGCCAGCTGAGCGACTGCGGCATCTCCACGTCCTGACAGGGCCGCCCAGTGGGGTTCGGCGACCGCCAGGGATTGCGCGTTGTCGCCGAGGAATCCGAGCGCGAGCGACTGTGCGGCGACCGCATGTCCCGCATTGACCGCATCTCCTCGAGACTCGAATGCGCTGGCAGCTTCGATGGCATGCTCGATGGCCTCTTCGTACGCTCCGGTGTCGAGCAGTGCGTATGCCAGGTCCCGTTCGAGACCAGCACGGTTGTCCGTGTCCCCGGCAAGTGCCAGAGCTGCAGTCATGTGAGCGGCAGCTTCCTTCGTCGATCCGAGCAACTGGGCACGACCGGCGGCCTCGGCCAGGAGATCGATGGCAGCCAGCTTGAGGGCCTCGACATCAGGATCAGACGGCACAGCGTCGATGGCGTCGAGATAGTGCTGCGCAAGAATCGGGGCCAGATCGCCCCCGGATGCGCCTTCAGCCTCGAACTGACTGATCACGGCGAGGTGACTCGCCTTGCGGTCGCGGCGGGACAAGGTCGCGTAGGCGACCTGCTGCACGACAGACTGCACGAACTTGAACTGCCCGAGCTCGGCACTCTGCCTGCTCGCCTCCTGGCGCAGGATCTGCACGCGCACGAGGCTCGCCAGCACGTCGTCGATGTCGGCGATGTCTTCACAGAGACCGGCGATCGCGTCCCGCCTGAACGAACCTCCCAGAACGCTTGCTTGGTCCACAACCCGTCGTTGGACCGCCGACAAGGTGTCGAGACGTGCAGCAATGAGTGCTTGCAGCGATGCTGGAGCACCGATGGAGTCCAGGTCGATGGCCGAAGGGTCGGCCACGACGTACTGGCCACCGCGCGGCACGATCAGGTCCCGGTCGATCAGCGACCGCACCGTCTCCACGGCGAACAGCGGCACCCCCTCGGATCGTTCGACCAGTGCGGCCCGGATGTCATCGGGAAGGCCGGCCACCAGGCCACCGAGAAGCTCGGAGATGTCCCGGTCGTCCAGCTCGGGCAGGTGCAGGACCGTGGCCTTGCGGTTGGTGGCCAGGGCCGGGTGACTCTCCAGCAGGCCCGGCCTGGTCAGCAGGACCACAAAACAAGGGAACGACGCCACGAGCAGAAGATGCTCGACAAAGAGCAACAGTCCCTCGTCGGCGTGCTGGGCGTCGTCGATGACGAGGACGACCGGCTTGTCGCCCTGACCCGCACGCTCCAGGAAGGTCGTCCACGCGGCAAAGAGGTCCTCACGGGGGAAGGTCCCGACGGATCCGATACCCAGCAGGACGCCGAGCCGCGGACGCAGCCAGGATCGCTCCGCCATGTCGGGCACGTAGGTCTCGAGACCGGACTCGAGAAGGGCGCCGGGATCGCCGTTGCTGTCTTCTCCGACCGCTCCCAGACGGCCACGGATCGCCTCCGCGAGAGCGAAGAAGGCCACGCCTTCGCCGTACGCCACACATCGTCCGCTGTGCCACATGACTGTCGAGGACAGGCCGTCGATGTACTTCTCGAACTCCCAGGCGAGCCGGGACTTCCCGACCCCAGGTTCGCCGTCGATGACCAGCAGCGCAGGCTTCCTGGCCTCCTCGGCCGAGTGGAACAGCTCCTTGAACAGACGCAGCTCCCGATCTCGTCCGACCAGCGGAGCCTCCAGCCCGTCGGCACGCTGGGCGCCGCGCATCGCCGCGACGACGGCCCGGACCGACCACAACGGCATCGGATCGGCCTTGCCCTTCATCTGATGACTGCCGACGTCGAGGTACGTGATCGCCGACGAGGTCAGGAGTCGTGTCGTCTCGTCCACCCAGACCTGTCCGGGTTCGGCGGCAGTCTGGACCCTCGATGCGGTGTTGACGACGTCGCCGGCCACCATCCCCTGATGGTCGGCACCGATCGTCACGGCCACCTCACCGGTGACGATTCCCACGCGCATGGCGAGCTCGGGCACCCCCAACTCCTCACCGATCGCGGCGACCTTGTTGACCAGCTCCAGCCCGGCTCTCACGGCCCGCTCGGCGTCGTCCTCGTGCGCGGTCGGCACACCCCATACGGCCATCACCGCGTCGCCGATGAACTTCTCCACGGTTCCGCCGTACCGCCCGACTATCAGGCTGGACTCCTCGAAGTAGCGCGACAACAGCTCCCGTACGTCCTCCTGGTCACGGGACTCAGACAACGAAGTGAAGCCGACCAGGTCCCCGAACAGCACGCTCGTGACGCGCCGCGCCGCGGACGGTGGGACGTACGCGGCAGAGTGCGCGACTGCGGACGCCTCCGTCAGGCTGGCTCCGCACGCGCCGCAGAACTTTGCGCCGGCGACGACCGGCTCACCGCAGGAAGCACACGGTGGCGGTCCGAGCGCTGAGCCGCACTCGTGGCAGAACCGGGCACCCTCGACCTGGTTCGTGCCGCACGACGTGCACGTCATGGCGGCCATCAGACGGTCAGCCTGCGTGTGACGATGTCATCGGCCGCCAGGTAGGACTCCCGCTCTCCGTTCACAGCGGCCAGGAAGTCCTCCCGGCTCAGCCCTTGGAGCACCGTGTCCTCGACTGCGGTGACCGTCGCCGTGCGTGGAATGTCACGGAGCAAGCCGATCTCGCCGAAGAACTCCCCCGGTCCTTCACGCCGAAGCACCGCCCCACCCTGGGTGACCTCGACGAGTCCCGACTCGATGATGAAGAAGCGGTCGGACTCCTCGCCTTCTCGCACCACGACCTCGCCCGCAGCCACTGGCACCGTGTCCAGCTCGCGGGCCAGTCCTTCGACGGTGGCCGCACTGAGGGGCTTGAAGATCGAGATGGCGCGCAGCAGGTCGAGCCCGGGAGGCGTGGTCAATCGCGCATCGAGGCGCCGCATCCTCGGCAACAGGGGCAGCGCGAGAGCTGTCACGCCGATTCCCACGATGGCCACCGACGTCCTCAATCCCCAGAGGTTGATGAAGATCGGCATCAGGAACGCACCCAGCGCCATGGACCCGATAAGGCAGGCCTCGAGCGAGCCGAACACCCGACCCAGCACCTCGTCAGGCGTCACCCGTTGCACGATCGTGTCGAAGTTGACGTCGACCAACGGATTCGCCAGGCCAAGCAGAACCACGGCAGCGAACACCGAGGCCGGGGACGGCCAGATGGTCACGAGCAGCAGCGGCAGTGCCCAGAGCACGACTCCGACCGTCAAGTCCTGCGCGAGACGGTTCCTCGTCGCTCTCGCGATGGCGAAGAGCCCCCCGACGATGGCGCCGACACCGAGCACCGACTCGAGATATCCCACGCCGTGCGCCCCGGTGTCGAGGATGTCGACGGCCATGACCACGAAGAACACCGCGGACGCACCGGCGACGATGGTCTGAGCGCAGATGAGCCACGCCACCACCATGAGGTCGCGATTCGCCGCGATGCTGCGGAACCCGCCCGTCACCTCGGACAGGAAGCTCTCCTTGTCCGGCTCGTCGGCATCCTCCGAATCGTCGGACTCCGAATCCGACTCCGCGTCCTCGGGCCTCTCCGGAACGCGTATCCCCAACACCGCGGCGGTCGACCACAAGAAGGTGACGACGTTGAAGGCGAACACCGTCTGGACATTCGTGGAGGCGATCAGGAGCGCCCCGATCGCCGGACCCACGAAGAACGAGAGGCTTTCGATCGTGCTCGAGGTGCCGTTCGAGGCGGTGAGCTCTTCGGGGGTCCTGGCCAGTGACGGCATCAGGGCACGCTGCGCGCACCGGAAGGGTGTGCCCATCAACGAGGTCAGGGTCGCCAGGATGTAGATCGGCGCCGCCGGGGTGTCGATCACGAGACACCCGACTGCCGCGGCCACCAGAGCGGCGCGGACGAGGTCAGCGAGAATCATGACCTTCTTGCGCGCGATCCTGTCGGCGAGCGTTGCTCCCAGCGGGGCGGTCAATGCCATGAGCCCGAGCCGGATGCCGGTCCAGACGCCGACAGCGGTGACTCCCCCGACCCCGTACGCCCAGACCGTGACTGCGGTGGCGTAAGCCCAGTCGCCGATCATCGAGCCGGTCAGGGCGATCTGGACACGCCGCAAGCCCGGGTTTCGAAAGACCGAGGCGATCGACGTGCCCGTCTCGCGCAACGAGGACAGGGCAGTTCCAGCGAAGCCCCTCGAAGGTGTGACCCCTCCGCCTGCTGTGTCGCTCGGGTCGGTGACCGTCATGTCGAATTCCCTGTGGGCCACGCAGAATGGCCCTCAGGATTCGACAATAGGGCAGTTCGCAGTGTCGGGAGAGGAATTCTGCGGGATCCGTTCCGCGACGCAGCCGTGGCTCAGGGATCGGTCGTCTTGGCACTCTCGCGGGCCCAGATCTCCTGAGCCTTGCGTGTCACAAGTCCTGGCGCGGCGATCTCGCGGTCGTCGACGCGGGAGATGCCCTGCACATCGCGGGTCGTGCCGACGAGGATCACCTCGTCCGCCGTCTGGAGCACCTCGATCGGCGCATCGCGCTCGACCACATCGAGCTCGCGTGCGCACCACTCGAGGACCAGCGCGCGCGTGACACCCGCGAGCGGCCCGGCCTCGAGTGTCGGCGTGATGAGCTGGTCGCCGATGACGTAGAAGATGTTGGACCCGGTCCCCTCGCACAGCATGCCCGCCGTGTTGGGCATGACTGCCTCTGAGGCGCCGCGTGCGAGCGCGTGCTCCACCATCAGGGCGTTCTCGGCGTACGACGTCGTCTTGAGACCGGCGAGCGCTCCACGCTCGTTCCTGGGCCACGGCACGGTCGCGATGGCGCTGACCGACGGCGGGCGGTCGCAGGGCTCCGTGATGACGACCTGGGTCAGTCCTGAGCTGCCTCGCGGGGACCCCAGCGGGCCGGGTCCGGACGTCACGGTCACGCGTATGCGACCGAACGGCAGGTCCTGTCCCTCCATCGTCGCGGCGACGCCTTCGCGGACGGCGCCCACATCGGGCTTGCCGATCCCCAGGCCCTCGGCTGAGCGCACCAAGCGGTCAAGGTGGCGGGTCAGCGCGAACGGTTGCCCACTCTCGATCTTGATGGTTTCGAACACTCCGTCGCCCACGATGATCCCGTGGTCGAGGGCGCTGATGGACGGTGCTTCCGGGGATTGCAGGAGGTCGCCGTTCAGCCATGTCTTCATGCCGCCACGCTACCCCGACCCCGGTTTGGGTTCGGCCGCACGAATCGGCTAAAGTCTCGTGTCGCCTCAATTTGAGGCAACGCGGACGTGGCTCAGTGGTAGAGCATCACCTTGCCAAGGTGAGGGTCGCGGGTTCGAATCCCGTCGTCCGCTCGGAGCGGGTCTCCATACCCATCCAGCGGTGGGTTGGCCGAGAGGCGAGGCAACGGACTGCAAATCCGTTTACACGGGTTCAAATCCCGTACCCACCTCGATCATCACAACTGAATTTTGCACGGGCGATTGGCGCAGTCTGGTAGCGCGCTTCCCTGACACGGAAGAGGTCACAGGTTCAAGTCCTGTATCGCCCACTCTTCAACATGTGGCCCCTGACCAGCGGAAACGCGGTCAGGGGCCTCGTGCATTCCTGGGTCGTGAGAACCGGACAACCTGGCCGTGACCCCCTGTTCCACTAGGTTCACGAACGAACGGGGGTTGTTACGGGGGGCCGACTAAAGGACCTCACGTGAAGATCCACCTCGAGGCACTCCCACGCAGGCGGGCTGCCGCCCTCCTGACGACCTTCGCAACAGCTGCACTTGCTTGTTCGCTGCTTCCTGGCACGGCCGAAGCGTCGAACGTGGCGCAGGCTGGCAAGCCCAGCCGCTTTGGATTCATGCTGCCCGGCTTGACCGGGTTCACGAGCCCGTCGGTTCAGCAGTTCGCCGACCTGGCCCAGACCCAGCTGGACCCGAACATCAGTGCTCCCCTGCCGGGCAACGCCGACAACCCGGCGCTGCCGTCAGGGTTCACCTACCTGGGTCAGTTCATCGATCACGACCTGACCAAGGACCTTCTGCCGCAGCCGTCGACCCCGGTTGACCCGACGACGTTGGTCAGCGGCCGCAACTTCCGGTTCGATCTCGACTCGGTCTACGGCGGCGGACCCGACCGATCCCCGCAGCTGTACGAGGCCGATCGGCTGCACTTCAAGGTGCAGAACCCGAATCCGAACGGGGTGCGTGACCTGCCCCGCAACCCTGACGGCTCAGCCATCCTCGTCGAGGGACGCAACGACGAGAACGAGATCATCAGCCAGATCCACACAGCGTTCCTGCTGTTCCACAACAAGCTGATCGACCGCGGGTACGACTTCGGCTACGCGCAGCGCACCACGATCAACTACTACCGATGGATCGTGCTGCGGGACTTCCTGCCGCACATCGTCGGGCAGGACGTCATCGACGGGCTTCGCAACGGAACGATCCCGCGGCTCTACAACCCGGGCTCGGACAAGTCGCCGATGACCCCGGTCGAGTTCTCCGTCGCCGCGTACCGGTTCGGCCACTCGCAGGTCCGGTTGGCCTACGTCATCAACGATGAGAAGGTCGGCGCGACTGGCACGGCGCAGAACAAGATCCAGGTGTTCAACGCGACGAACACCGGACCCGATGGGCAGGGCGACCTCCGCGGTGGCCGGCAGCTGCCTGCCACCCGCGAGATCGACTGGGGGAACTTCTTCCCAGCGGTCGAGGAAGCTGACGCCGACCCGACCGAGGCCAACATCAGCCGCAAGATCGACATCCTGATCTCGAGGTCGCTGTTCAACCTGCCCATCCCGGGTGCCGAGGCCAGCGGGTCGAACGTGCTCGGGTTCCGCAACATGGTGCGTGCCAAGTTCTACAACATGGCATCGGGCCAGGCCGTCGCCACCGCGATGGGCCTGACACCGATTCCGGCGTCGCAGATCACGACGCCGGGCGCGTTCGGCGGTGCATTCGATGCTGAGACCCCGCTCTGGTACTACATCCTGGCCGAGTCCAAGATCGCGTACGACGGCGAGAAGCTCGGGCCGGTCGGGGCACGCATCGTCGGCGATGTGTTCCTCAGGGTTCTCGACCTGGTCAACGACAAGGGGTTCACACCTCGGCCCCCTCTGGCGCGGGCAACCGGCCAGTTCACGATGGCCGACTTCCTGGTCGAGGCCGGTGTGGCCACGCGCCCCTAGGTGCAGACCAAGCCGCTCAGAGATGGCCCCTGACCAGCAGGAATGCTGAGTCGGGGGCCACTTCTGTTCTGCCCGGCTCTTCGGCGTGCGGGACTGGCATCTCGCAGGTATTTTCCGCAGAGTGGGCGGCCCGCCGGAATCGGGGGCAGTCAGTCTCGGTGCCCTGGCCGCCTGTTGGATCACAGAAAGGTGGAATGGCATGAAGAAGTTGGTTTGTGGATCTGCGTTGGCTCTCGGTCTTGTGCTGGGATCTGCCGGGGCTGCAGCCGCCGGCGAGACGAACGGTAACGGCGACCCGATCCCCGGTGCACACAACGCAAGCTCAGCGTGCGCGTTCTCAGGGCGGGACCTGCCCGACCGGATCGAGAACAACCCGCTGCCTGAGCTGAACGACGACGCCGTCACCGGTGGCCACGTCCAGAGCTACGGGAAGTACGTCAGCCACGGGCTGAAGAGCGAAGTGCCCTCTCCTGGCATCGCCTGCCGTGGAAACGCCGAGGAGTAAGTCAAGGGATCACCTCCCTGCAGCAGAAGACCTCCGGAGTTCCGGAGGTCTTCTGCGTGAGTACCAACTCACGGCTATTGACTGCCACCCGACACGGGGTGACGTTGGAGAAACACGTACCTCCGCGTGTCTTGAGGCAGAGGATCAGTCATGTCAGAAGCTTCGCCAGCAACCACACCAACAACACCAACCACCCTGACGTTCTCGTCGGAGCTGGTGGCCGCGGCAGCGGGCCGCGTTCACACGTACGAGTCGTGGGCCCGAGCTGTCATCGCCGAGGCGATGAAGCGAGCCTCGACCGCTGAAGCCTTCGATGCCCACGGCATGACCGTGTCCGCGGACATCACGATCCGACCGGAATCAACGGGACGGGATCCGAAGCTCGAGTGGGGCACCAAGACGTGCGGGGGCATTGAGCTCTTGGGGATCCGTCTCCACGTCGAGCTGATCGAAAGCTGAGGAGGCCTCAGTCACCCGTCGGCGGCTGTGGAGCCTCCGGACCCGTCGCCGGCGCCCCTTCCTGGACGGGATCGACCGGGTCGCCCTGGCCGGCGTCGGCATCGGGTGCCGTCCGCGTGTAGGGGTCGGCCGGCGGGTGCGTGGTCCCAGGATCCTCGCCCGGATTCGGTGCCGGCGCGCCACCTGGATCCTCCGGGGTGGAGTTCGGATCGGCCGGTGGGACAGGCGATTCAGTCATGTCAGCTCTCCTCTTGTAGCTGTGAAAGTAGGCATACCCACCTCGGTACCGCCGAACCACCTCTGACCTGCGAAGATGTGAGCGTTCACCATCTTGAAAAGTTGTCCGAACAGGGCCTACGATCGGCTCAGAATTTCTCTGTGATGTGACGGTTATGGGGAGGTTGGGCCATGGCACGGCGACGCAAGAACAACGAGTATGTTTCTCCGATCCCGGACGAAGAGTTGGCATGGCGCATGAGCTCGAGCGCCGGACGCAAGCTCGAGGAGCGACTCGAGTCCGTCGGCTGGACCGACGAAGGACATCCGCTAGAGCCTGAAGAGGCCTGACCCGTACGTGTGAGCGAGCGGCCGGATGGGTACGGCCACTGTGTGAACGACTCACCGCACGATCTCGGCACCACCCGCGGCAGCTGGTGGATCGCCATGTCGGTCATCTTCGCGATCGTGGCTGCGGTCCTCGTCGTGCTCGTGCTGGTCGATCAGGGCGAGCTCTCGAAGGGCTGGGCGTATGCCGTGATCCCGATCGCGATCATCGCCGCGGCGTCGACCAGGGTGCTCACGATCTTCAAGGCCGCCGCCGAGAGCAATCGGCAGGACCCGCCCCCGAACATCCGGTGAGCTCAGGCCTCCGTGTGACCGAGCTCGGGCGCCGAGACGAACGCCAACTGCTGTCCCGCCGCCGACTGCAGCTCGAACATCACGATCTCGTTGCCGGTCTGGCGCAGCACGGGACCGGGGACGTACAACGTGCGTTGGGGTCCGCGCGACCAGTAGCGGCCGAGGCAGAAGCCGTTGATCCACGCGACACCTTTGCCCCACGTGGCGGTGTCGAGGTAGAGGTCGCCTGAGCCCGGGTGGTCGAAGGACACGCTGACGAATGCGGGACCGGCGATGACCGACGGGCCGCCGCTCGACTCCAGCGCGCGTGCCACCGGCGCGATGTCGGCGAGCTCGAGCGGAAGCACTGACCACGAGCGCAGTGGTGCGCCGTTGAGGCTCGCTTCACCGATCAATCCTTTGGCCTCGCCGATCCGCGGGCCGTAGTCCACCCGGCCCTGATCCTCGACGAGGAGGTCGAGAGTCCCCCTGGCCGCGGTCGGCAGCGAGATCGTCGTGTCGTGATGATCACGGGCGAGCACGCCGAGGCTGTCCTGGTTGAGGAAGAGCTGCGCACGGTCACGGACCTCCTCGACCCTGAGCACCGCAGGACCGCTGACGTCGATCGTCGTGCGATACAGCGCAAATCCTTCGTAGTGACTCAACGAGTCCAGGGTCGGCAGGCCGTCGTGTGACGTCCAATCGCCGAGGACATCGAGTACGTCCCACAGCGGCAGCACCCGGCGGACCTCTGCCGTGAACGCCGGCGGCGCCGGAGCCGGTTGCGGCTTCTCGTCACCGACCGGCGAGTACTTCGCAATGACGTCGCGTAGCGCCCAGTACTTCTCCGTCGGATTGCCCGCCTCGTCTAGCGGGGCGTCGTAGTCATAGCTCGTGACGATCGGGAGGTACGTCCCCTTGTCGTTGGCACCGTTGCTGAACCCGAAGTTCGTGCCGCCGTGGAACATGTAGATGTTGACCGATGCGCCGCGTTCCAACAGCTCGTCGAGGCTGCGGGCGGTGTCCTCGACGGAGGTCAGGTGGTGATGGCTCCCCCAGTCGTCGAACCAGCCGTCCCAGAACTCCGAGCACATGAGCGGACCCGTCGGCTGATGCCGGCGAAGCGTGTCGACTCGTTCGGGCGCCCGCGAGCCGAACGATCCGGTCCGGTGCAGCTCCGGGATGCTGCCGTGCTCGAGCATGTCGTCGACGGGCTGGTCGACCGACGTCAGCGGCACCGTGATGCCGATCCTCCGGTTGATGGCGACGAGCTTGCGCAGGTACGTCTTGTCGGCGCCGTACGCGCCGTACTCGTTCTCGACCTGCACCAGGATGATCGGCCCGCCGTGATCGATCTGACGGGGCACGAGGACCGGCGCGAGCTGCTCGAGGTAGCGAGCGACCTCCGTCATGTAGCGGGGTTCGTCCTGCCGTACGCCGGTCGTGCCGTCGTTGAACAACCAGGCGGGCAACCCACCGTTGCTCCACTCGGCGCAGATGTATGGCCCGGGCCGGACGATCGCGTACATGCCCTCGGCCTCCACCACGTCGAGGAACGCCCCGAGGTCGAGGTTGCCCGAGAGGTCGAACTCGCCTTCCCGGGGTGCGTGCGCGTTCCATGCGACGTAGGTCTCGATCGTGTTCAGGCCCATCTGGCGGGCCTTGCGAATCCGGTCAGCCCAGTGGTCGGGGTGGACGCGGAAGTAGTGGATCGCGCCGGACAGGATCCGGAATGGCTCGCCGTGCAGCAGGAAGTCGTGCTCGCCGATCGCGAATGTCATGCCGGTTCCTTCGTGGGGTGAGAGCAGATGTGTTCCATGCGGGTGGGCTGTGAGGGCCTCTGATCGAGAGGCCCTCACAGCCCGTACACGTGCGGCGATCAGTTGACCGTGAAGCCTTGCTGGTCGCCGTACGTGACTGACTTCTTCTGCCAGTCCTCCAGGCCCTGCAGCAGCGTCGTCTTCGAGACGTACGCCTTGCCGACCGTGTCGTTGAAGATGCTGTTGGCGTAGACCTGGAACGGCAGGTATGACCAGCCTTTGACGACGTCCTCGGCCGAGGCCGCCAGCACCTTGTTGATCTCCTGGCCACCGAAGTAGTCGGACTTCTTGTTGACGAACTCCGGTGACGTGATCTGCTTGGTCGTCGCCGGGAAAGCACCTGCGTCGACGCGCGTCTGGGCACCGTCGCCCGCCGTCGCGTAGTCCATGAACGCGTAGGCCAGCGCCTTGTTCTTGCTGGCCGTCGGGATCGCGAGCGAGCTGCCGCCGTTCTCCGAGGTGGCGTTGGCTCCGGCTTCCCACTGCGGCATCGGCGCGACGCGCCACTTGCCCTTGCCGGATGCGACACCCGACTCGAGGTTGGCCGGCATCCAGGCTCCGAGCGTCAGCGTGGCGATCGTGCCGTCACCCAGCCCCTTGTACCAGCCGTCGCTCCAGGACGGGACCGGAGCAAGCAGCTTCTCATCGAGCAGCTTCTGCCACGTGTCGGCAAAGCGCTTGGAGCCTGCGTCGGCGAGGTTGATCGAGACCTTCTCACCGTCGACCTTGAACGGCTGTCCGCCGGCCTGCCAGATCATGCTCGTCGTGAAGCCCGCATCGCCGATGTCGTTCGCGATGTACGCCTTGGGGTCCGCCTTGTGGATCTTGCGGGCGGCGTCGACGTACTCATCCCACGTCTTCGGGACGGCGACGCCGGCCTTGTCGAAGACGTCCTTGTTGTAGAACAGCGCCATCGGGCCGGAATCCATCGGCAGACCGTAGATGCCACCGGACTGCTGGACCGATGCCCAGGGGCCGGGTGTGAAGGTCTTCCCGAGGCCGCTCGCACCGTACGAGCTGATGTCGGCGACGGACTTGGCGAGGGAGAACTGCGGCAGCGCGTAGTACTCGATCTGTGCGAGGTCCGGCACGCCCTTGCCGGCCTTGACCGCGTTCTGGAGCGCGGTGTACTGGTCGTTGCCGGTGCCGGCATTGACGAGCTTGACCGTGACGTTCTTGTGCTCGGCCTCGAAGTTCTTGACGACGTCCTTCAGTGTCGGCTCCCACGCCCAGACCGTGATCGTGCCGCCCTTCTTGAGCGCAGCCTTGACGTCGTCCGCTCCCCCGGACGCGCTCGACTTGTCGCCGTCCGAGCCGCCGCAGGCCGACAGGGCGAGCGCAGCGACGACGGAGACGGCAACTCCTCGAAGCAGCCGACGTCGTTGAGTGGTGATCATGTGTTTCCTCTCGTTGGTTCGAAACTTGTGGAGACCTGTTGGCGTCATTCCTTGACGCTTCCTGCCGACAGCCCGGACTGCCAGTAGCGCTGCAGGAGCAGGAAGGCCGCGATGAGCGGCACGATCGTCAGGAGCGAGCCGGTGATGACGAGGTTGAAGATCACGTCGCCGCCGGCGGTCAGCGCCTGGGAGCTCCACGAGTTGAGGCCGACCGTCAGCGGGTACCAGTCGGGGTCCTTCAGCATGATCAGCGGCAGGAAGTAGTTGTTCCAGGTCGCGACCATCGAGAACAGCAGCACCGTGACGATGCCCGGTGCCAGCAGGGGCAGGCTGACCTGCACGAACGTACGCAGCTCGGAGGCGCCGTCCATCTTGGCCGCTTCCATCAGCTCGGTCGGGATCGCATCGGTGGCGAACGTCCACATCAGGTAGAGCCCGAACGGCGAGATGAGCGACGGGATGATGACCGCCCACGGGGTGTCCGTCAGCCCCATCTTGCTGAACATCAGGAAGGTGGGGACGGCCAGCGCCGTGCCGGGCACCGCCACCGCGCCCAGGACCACGGCGAAGATGCCCTTCTTGCCCGGGAAGTCGAACTTCGCGAGCGCGTACCCGCCCATCACCGCTAGGACCGTCGCACCGCCGGCCCCGACGACGACGTAGAGCAGCGTGTTGCCGAGCCAGCGCAGGAAGATGCCGTCGTCGTACGTCAGCGTCTCCTTGATGTTGGAAAACAGCGAGAAGTCGTCGCCGAACCACAGGCCGAACGACGAGAGCAGGTCGTCCTGGGTCTTGGTCGCGTTGATCACGAGCCAGGCGAGCGGCACCAGGCTGTAGAGCAGGATGAGGCCGGTCAGCGCCGTCAGCAGCGGGCTGCGCCGCGGCTTCGCGAACGAGTGCTTGGACCTGGTGCTGCGTGCGCGCTGCGTGGGTCGCAGCGCCGTGATGGTCGCCATGTCAAAGGGCCTTTCGCATGCCGCGGAGCTGGACCGTGTAGGCGATGACCATCGTCAGCAGCCCCATGATGATCGCGATCGTGGCCGAGTAGTTGTACTGCTGACCGGAGAACGACAGCGAGTAGGCGTACATGTTCGGCGTGTACTGGGTGTTGATGGCGTTCTTGGCCACGTAGTGCAGGATGTTGGGCTCGTTGAAGAGCTGGAAGCTGCCGATGATCGAGAAGATCGTCGCGATCACGAGGGCTCCCCTGATCGCAGGAAGCTTGATGGCGCGGATGATGCGGAACTCGCTGGCGCCATCGATCGCGGCAGCTTCGTAGAGCGAGACCGGAATGACCCGGAGTGCGGCGTAGAAGATCAGCATGTTGTAGCCGACGAACTCCCACGTGACGATGTTGCCGATCGACGCGAGGACCCAGGTGGGCCCCAGCGGGTTCGGCAGGGAGATCCCGAACGTGTCGTTGATGCTCCCCACCAGCCCGAACTGCGTGCCGTACATGAATCCCCACATCAGCGTCGCCACGACGGCCGGGACGGCGTACGGCAGGAAGATCGAGATGCGGAACAACGACGCTCCGTAGAGCCGCCCGCCATCGATCGCCAATGCAGCGAGCAGGGCGAGGAACAACATGATCGGGACCTGGACGATGAGGAACAGGCCCACACGGCGGACCGACTCCCAGAAGGCCGGGTCGGACAGCGCCTGCTTGTAGTTGTCGAGCCCGACGAAGCTGTTGCCACCAATGAGCCTGTCCTGGAACACGCTGAGGTAGATCGAGTACGCGATCGGGGCGAGGAAGACGAGCGCGAAGACCGCGGCGAAGGGTGCGAGGAAGCCCCACCCCGCCCACGACCGCCGGTAGTGACCGGAGGATGCCGCCGCCTTATCAGCCGGCGCGACCACCGATCCCGTGGCAACCATCAGTGCGGTCCTCTCCTGGCCCGTGGGCCTGTCGCGCTTCACATCAGACGGGAAACCGCCTATGTTTACGTAAACATCGTTGTGACGCGCGTTACGTTACACCCCTGGAAAGGAACGTCAAGACCCCGTGAGCAAATTAGAACCCGTCTCGAACGGCGCATCCCGGCAGCAGCGGCGTGTGTCGATGGCGGACGTCGCCAAACTGGCCGGCGTCTCCTCGCAGACGGTCTCCCGCGTCTCCAACGGTCACCCCGGCGTCATCCCCGCCACCCGCGAGCTGGTCCAGGCTGCGATGCGGGAGCTGGGCTACCGGCCCAACAGCGCCGCCCGGGCCCTGAAGTGGGGCAGCTTCCGCACGATCGGCGTCATCCTCTTCTCGCTGGCCAACGTCGGAAACAGCAAGACCCTCGAGGGGATCGCCGCGGAAGCCACGGCTCGCGGGTACGGCATCACGTTGATCCCGGTCGCGATGCCGACCGAGGCCGCGGTCATCGGGGCGTTCGGCCGCCTCGAGGAGCTGGCGGTCGACGCCGTGATCGTGATCATGGAGATCCACCTCCTCGACGCAGCGACCGTCGGGCTGCCCCCCGGGGCACCCGTCGTCGTGGTCGACTCGAACGCGGGCGATCGCTATCCGGTCGTCGACACCGACCAGTCCGCAGGCGGCCGCCTGGCGGTGGAGCACCTGCTCTCGCTCGGCCACGAGACCGTGTGGCACGTCGCCGGACCCGAGGAATCGTTCGCGAGCGAGCGGCGACTCGCCGCGTGGCGCGAGACCCTGACCTCGGCGGGCAAGGACGTACCGCGGGTCCTGCGTGGCGACTGGTCCGCCGAGAGCGGCTATGCAGCCGGCTTGGAGATTCTGAAGGAGGAGTCCGTGACGGCGGTGTTCGTCGCGAACGACCAGATGGCGCTCGGCCTGATGAACGCGCTCCACGAAGGCGGCCGACGAGTGCCCGAGGATGTGTCGGTCGTCGGGTTCGACGACCTGCCGGACTCGGCGGCATACCTTCCACCGCTCACGACGGTCCACCAGGACTTCGCCGAGGTGGGACGGCTCTGCGTCGACGGTGCGCTGGACCAGGTGGAGAACGGCGCCAGCGAGCCCGGCGTGACTCTCGTGCCCACCCGGCTCGTCGTACGCAAGAGCACCGCGGCACCTTCGGGTCGATAGACCGCGGAACGAGAGGGCAAACCCAGGACAGCGGGGCTCCCGTGGATCTAGTGTTCGCCATATGGCCATCGAGGAACCCGTGCAGCGGGAGGAGCACCTGCTGCTCGACCAGTTGAGCTCGCGGCTGGACTCACTCCGGTTCTTCCGCGAGAGCGACGAAACGCAGGCCATGGCGACGCTCGAGGCGTTCGGCAGCAGCGGCAAGGTGGAGGACCAGATGCTGCGTGAGCTCAGCAGCCGTACGCCGTTGCGCCACTCCGCGCGGTTCGACGAGGCGCATCGCGGCGCCATGCGAGCCCTCGAGGTGTTCGACCGCAACGGCGCCAAGCCGCCGTCGGCGCTCAAGGTGCCCAAGCTCATCAAGCCGATCGCCAACCGGGTCGTCCAGCTGCTCATCATCGCGATCGTGCGCAGCCACCAGAAACGCCTCGTCAAGGACCTCCGCCAGCTGTATGCCCTGCGAGAGGCCAACAGCCCGGTCGGCTCCGACGACTACCAGCTGCTGGCCACCGCGCGGATCCAGGTCGACGCGATCATGAACGACCTCAACAAGTCCTCGCTCCCCCTGCCGGCGTTCCTCGTCGGCGGCGCGGCGATCTCGGGACTCCTGTCGGTGATCAAGAACAGCCTGACCGGCGATCAGTGGGCTCAGTACTCGTTTGCGGCAGCGTTCTTCGTCATCGGGCTGGGCATGTTCTGGTGCATCCTCCGCGCGGCCGGCATCGCCCGCAGTCGTACGAGGATCGCCCTCGACGCGTCGTTCAAGGCGCTGTGGGAGGTCATCGGCGACGCCGGCAATCCTCCCCGCGACCACGCCAAGCTGTTCGCGACGATCGCCACGATCCTGCTGGTGCTGGTGTGGATCATCGTCCCGGCGGTAGTCGCCTGGGCAGCGATCAATCCCCTCGACCACCTCTGAGGCGCCTTCTGCGTGTGGGCTTCATGCTGGTTCAGGTTCGGGTGGCGCCGCCGTGCCTCGGTGTCCCCACCAACCCATCTCCTCGAGACCTTCCTCCACCGCGGCATTGATGGCCGCGCCGATCAGGACGGCGATCGACAGGACGTACAGCCACAGCAGAACGGCGATGGGCGCGGCCAGCGGGCCGTAGATCGACGTGCCGCCGGTCGAGAATCCCAGCGCCCACCGGACGAAGTAGCTGCCGAAGATCCACAACAGCAGCGTGAAGACGGCGCCGGGCAGGCCGTGCCGCCATCGCTTCCGCACCGGCACGGCCAGGTGATAGAGCGTCGTCAGGAATCCCACCGACAGGAGCAGCACCGCGGGCCAATAGACGTAGCGCAGGAACGCCCACCGATCCGACAAGATGTCGGCGGCGACCTGCGGACCGGCCAGCACGAGCGGCACGAGGACGATGCCGACGAGCAGCGCGACGATGTAGAGCGCGAACGACAGCGCGCGGGTCTTGACGATCCCCCGATGGCCACCGAGCCCGTAGATGATCGAGATCGTGTCGATGAAGACGTTGAGCGCCCTCGACCCCGACCAGAGCGCCAGCACGAAGCCGATCGAGATCACGTCGATGCGCCCTCCGCCGAGCACGTCGTTGAGTGTCGGCGTGATGACCTTGTCGACCGTGTCGGGCGTGAGGGCCTGCGAGGCGAGGTCGATGACCCGGTCCTTGAGCACCTCGACCTTGGCGACCTCGTAGCGCTCCGCGATGAACCCGATCGTGCCGGCGAGGCCGAAGACCAGCGGCGGGAGCGACAGGATCGCGAAGAATGCAGCCTCGGCAGCAAGCCCCGTCACGCGATAGCGGAAGCAGCTGCTGACCGTGCGTGCGACAAGCTTCTTGCCTGCTTCGGGGATCCCCGGTCGGTCTACCGGTTCAACCGCCATGGCTCTACCGTAGCGACATGGATCCCCTGCAGCGCGCACCTTCGAATCAGGCGACCCCGCTGGTCGGATACAACATCGCGACTGCTGACAACGCACTGATGGATGCCGTGGCAGCGTTCGGCGGCGAACACAGCACGGAGATCCTCGATGAGCTGACCCCGCTCGGCAGCCTGGCCGGGTCCGCCGAGGCTCGGGAGCACTGGCACCTGGCCAACGAGAACGAGCCCGTCCTGCATACGGCCGACCGCTACGGCAACCGTGTCGACGAAGTCGAGTTCCACCCGTCGTGGCACTGGCTGATGACACAGGGGGTCGGCTTCGGCCTGACCGCCGAGCCGTGGGTCTCGCAGAGCCCCGTCGCGCACCTCAAGCGAGCTGCCGGATTCTTCGCGTGGGGCCAGACCGAGCAGGGCCACATGTGCCCCATCACCATGACGTACGCCGTCGTGCCCGCCCTGCGCGCGGACGATGCTCTCGCGAAGCAGTGGACGACCGGGCTCGCCTCCCGGACGTACGACTTCGGGCTCCGGCCACCAGAGGAGAAGGCCGGCCTGCTTGCCGGAATGGGCATGACCGAGAAGCAGGGCGGATCGGACCTGCGCACCAACACGACGGTCGCCGTGCCGACTGCGACCCACGGCGAATACCTCATCACCGGCCACAAGTGGTTCACCTCGGCGCCGATGAACGACGTCTTCCTCGTCCTCGCCCAGGCGCCCGAAGGCATGACGTGTTTCGTGGTGCCGCGCGTACGCCCCGATGGCAGCCGCAACGCGCTGTCGATCGTGCGGCTCAAGGACAAGCTCGGCAACCGGTCCAACGCGTCGAGCGAGCTCGAGTTCAACGACGCGCATGCCGTACGACTCGGTGACGAAGGCCGAGGCATCCGCACGATCATCGAGATGGTCTCCGCGACACGGATGGACTGCATCCTCGGCTCCGCAGGCATCATGCGCAAGGCGCTCGCCGAGGCCGCCTGGCACTCGTCGCACCGCGCCGCGTTCGGCGCCACGCTGGCCGACCAGCCCGCGATGACCAACGTGCTCGCCGACCTCGCGGTCGAGTCCGAGGCGGCGACGCTGGTTGCCCTGCGGCTGGCCAGCGCGGTCGACCATCTCAATGACCCGCACGAGCAGGCACTGCGCCGCATCGGGCTGGCGCTGGAGAAGTTCTGGGTCTGCAAGCGCACCCCGTTCATGGTGGCCGAGGCACTCGAGTGCCTCGGTGGCAACGGGTATGTCGAGGAGTCCGGCATGCCGCTGTTGTTCCGCGAGTCGCCGCTCAACTCGATCTGGGAAGGCAGCGGCAACGTCAACGCCCTCGACGTCCTGCGCGCGCTGGGCCGCGAGCCCGAGAGCCTCGACGCCTGGATCACCGAGGTCGGCTCCGTACGCGGCGAGGATGCCCGGCTCGACGCGGTCGTCGACGAGGTCCTCACCGAGCTTGCCGACCTGAGCGACGTCGAGGTGCGCGCCCGGCGCATCGCCGGCCGCATGGCCGTCGCGTTGCAGGGCACGGTCCTCCTCAAGCATGGCGACCCCGGCGTCGCCGACGCGTTCTGCGCTTCACGCCTCGCGGGTGACTGGGGCGGTACGTTCGGCACGCTCCCTCGCGGCCTCGACCTTGCGGGCATCGTCGCCCGCGCCACCCCTCACCTGGAGAACTGAATGCGCCTTCTGTCCGTGGGGGCGCTGCTGTCTGCGCTGCTCACTCTTGTCTCCGCCCTGGCTCTCCGTGCGGCCGACGCGACCATCGCCGTCGCCGCAGTGGCCGCGGTTGCAGTCCTGTTCACCTGGTACGCCCAGCTGCACTCCAACGATGAGGCCTCTGCCCTCGGGCTCGCCAACCCGGCATCCGTCCTCACGCTCGCGGTCGTCGGGCGACGCCCATGGGCGACGATCCTGCCGGCGCTCGCGGCCCACACGGTCGGCGCCGTCATCGGCGGACTCGCTGCACTGGGGCTGGACGACCGGCTCGGCGACACACTGGTGTTCACCCAGCCCGGCCTCGTCGTCGCAGCGGTCGGGGCGGCACTCGTCGGCGTGCTCGGAGCATGGGCGACGCTCAGCGTCGACGGAGGCGGGCCCGAAGCACTGGCGAGCGTACCCGCGATCGTCGGCGGAGCTGTCCTGCCTTTGGGGCTGCTCACCGTCTTCCACCCAGCGGCGGTGATCGGCCTTGCGACAGCAGGACTGGTGCCTTGGGATGTCGCTCTGGTCGCGGCCGGGACGTTGCTCGTCGCGTCGGTGGTGGGCGCCTACGCCGTGTCGGTCCTCGTGCCACACGAGTGACCCAGCCCACAGTGGCCCCCAATTTCCCGCGTGGCGGGTGCGTGCGGTCTCGGAATATGGATGGCCGTCCCACATACCGAGACGCGTGCTTGTCGTAAGCAACGGCGCGCCCGCAGACTGTTTCCCATGCTTGCTGCGCAGACCCTCTGGCTCGTGGGACGACTTCACGTCGACCTCGGTCGCGCCCGCAACATGATGTGTCGCTGATCAACGCGCGACCTCTGCACTGATTTCGATCAATCCAGGCGTGCGGCGACAACCATCGTGACGCAAGCGTCCTGATCGCCGTGTGCCCTGCCTCCAAGGGAAGTTCATGGCCTCAGCACCCGGCACCGACACACCAGCCCGCCGACCGCGCCCCAAGCGCGGCGAGGGCCAGTGGGCGTTGGGCTACCGCGAGCCGCTGAACGCCAACGAGCAGTCCAAGAAGGACGACAACCCGCTCAACGTCCGCGCCCGCATCCAGAACATCTACTCCGTGCGCGGATTCGAGTCGATCGATCCCGGCGACATGCGCGGACGCTTCCGCTGGTGGGGCCTCTACACGCAACGCAAGCCCGGCATCGACGGCGGCAAGACCGCGACGCTCGAGCCTGAAGAGCTCGACGACAAGTACTTCATGCTGCGCGTACGCATCGACGGCGGCCAGCTCAACCTCGAGCAGCTGCGCACCGTCGCCGACCTGTCGGTCGACTATGCCCGCGACACCGCGGACCTCACGGACCGCCAGAACGTGCAGTACCACTGGATCGACATTCGCGACGTCCCCACGATCTGGGACCGGCTCGAGGCTGTCGGCCTGTCGACGCAGGAAGCATGCGGCGACTGCCCGCGCGTCATCCTCGGCAGCCCGGTCGCCGGAGTCTCCGAGGACGAGATCATCGACGGCACGTCCGCGATCGAGCGGATCGAGAACGAGTTCATCGGCGACAAGGAGTTCTCGAACCTCCCGCGCAAGTTCAAGACCGCGATCAGCGGCCACCCCGGCCACGACGTCGTCCCGCAGATCAACGACATCGCGTTCGCCGGCGCGGTGCACCCCGAGCACGGTCCAGGCTTCGACCTGTGGGTCGGCGGAGGGCTGTCGACCAACCCCATGCTGGCCCAGCGCCTCGGCGTGTGGGTCCCGCTCGACGAGGTGCCCGAGGTCTGGAAGGGCGTCACCAGCATCTTCCGCGACTACGGCTACCGCCGTCTGCGCACGCGTGCCCGCCTGAAGTTCCTGATCGCCGACTGGGGTGTCGAGAAGTTCCGCGAGGTGCTCGAGACGGAGTACCTCGGACGTACGCTGATCGATCTCGATGAGCCCGAGGCGCCGGAGACCCCAGCTGATCACGTGGGCATCTTCCGTCAGACGGACGGCAAGTTCTACGTCGGCGCCGCGGCCACCGTCGGCCGCATCTCCGGCACCCTGCTGCACCAGGTCGCCGACATCGTCGAGGCGCACGGCAGCGATCGCGTACGCACGACACCGATGCAGAAGCTGCTCGTGCTCGACGTCGACGAGGACAAGGTCGAGTCGCTTGTGGCCGCGCTCGCCGAGATCGGGCTCGACGCGCGACCGTCGCAGTGGCGCCGCAACACGATGGCATGCACCGGCATCGAGTACTGCAAGCTGGCGATCGTCAACACCAAGGACCGCGCCAAGGACCTGATCAACGAGCTCGAGCAGCGCGTGCCCGAGCTCGACTCGCCGATCACAGTCAACGTCAACGGCTGCCCCAACTCGTGCGCCCGGATCCAGACCGCGGACATCGGCCTCAAGGGCATGCTCGTGATGGACGAGGACGGCAACCAGGTCGAGGGCTTCCAGGTGCACCTCGGTGGTGCGCTCGGGCTCGAGGCCGGTTTCGGCCGCAAGCTGCGCGCGCACAAGGTCATCGGCGATCACCTGCCTGACTACATCGAGAAGCTTTCGCGGACGTACCTCGAGCAGCGTGAGGACTCCGAGTCCTTCGCCCGCTGGGTTGCTCGTGCCGACGAGGAGGTCCTGCGATGACCGCTCGCGCAGTCCCGTTCCACTGCCCCTACTGCGCCGACGAGGACCTGCGTCCGCACGGCGACACGCACGGCGAGTGGGAGTGCCGGTCCTGTCTCCGGGCGTTCCGCCTCGGCTTCATCGGCCAGCTCTCCCCCGCCAACCTGACCACCCACGAAAACCCGACAGCACCACCTCGAAAGGAGGATGCATCATGACCGCACCAGCACTCATTGCTCTTGCGCACGGCAGCCGCGACCCGCGTTCTGCTGAGACCATCACAGCCCTTACGGAGTTGGTCGCATGCATGCGTCCCGATCTCCGGGTGGAGCCCGCGTTCCTCGACCTCGCCGAGCCCGACTTCGACCGCGTCGTCGACCAGCTTGTCGCCGAGGGCTTCCAGGAGATCGTCGTGGTCCCGCTGCTGCTGACCGAGGCGTTCCACGCCAACGTCGACGTGCCGCAGGTCATCAAGGGCGCCCTGGCGCGTCACGACGGCATCAAGATCGAGGCGACCAAGGTCCTCGGCATCGAGAACGCCTTCTTCCACGTGCTCGACAAGCGGCTCCGCGAGGCGCTGTCGAAGAACCGCGTACGTGAGCTCGACGCCCTCGTCCTCGCCGGTGCCGGCTCGTCCGACCCGATCGCCAACGCAGCGATCTCGCGCGCAGCCCGCGCCTGGGGTGCGCACCACAAGCTGCCGACGATCGCAGCGTTCGCCTCGAGCGTTCCGCCCGCGGCCGGCGAGGCCGTTCGCACGCATCGTGCCGACGGTCGGCGTCACATCGCCGTCGGTCAGCTCTTCCTGGCGCCGGGCGTACTGCCCGACCGCGTGGCCGAGCTGGCATACGAGGCCGGCGCTGTCGCCGTCGCCGAGCCGCTCGGCGTCGACGTCGAGGTGGCTCGGGTCATCCTGGCTCGTTATGCCGTCGGTGCTGTCGACCTGGTTCCGTTCGAGGCACTGTTCGCCTGACACTCGTTCCTTGAGCTTGTCGAAAGGATCCTTTCGACAAGCTCAAGGAACGACTCTCACATCCCAGCGAGCCGGGCCTTCTCGGCTTCGACGTCGTAGTCGGCCGCCGGCCACTGAAGATCGAGCGCCCGCAGCTTCTCCAGGAGCAGGGCGGCGACGGCCCAGTTGCGGTACCACTTGCGCCCGCTCGGCACGAGGTGCCACGGTGCGTGCTCGGTCGAGCAGCGCTCGAGCGCCAGGGCGTACGCGCGCTGGTAGTCGTCCCAGAGCATCCGCTCGTCGAGGTCGCCCGGGTTGTACTTCCAGTGCTTCGTCGGGTCGTCGAGGCGCGCTAGCAGGCGCTCCTTCTGGTCGTCAGTCGTGATGTGCAGGAAGCACTTGATGAGCACGCCCCCGGAGTCGGTGAAGGCCTTCTCGAAGTCGTTGATCGCGCCATAGCGCCGCTCGATCTCGTGGGGTTCGGCGAGCTGGCGAACCCTCCCGATCAGCACGTCTTCGTAGTGGGATCGGTCGAACACGCCGATCATCCCGGGCTGGGGCAGCCGGCTCTCGACCCGCCACAGGAAGTCGTGCTCAAGCTCTTCTGGCGTCGGCTTCTTGAACGACGTGATCGCCAGTCCTTGGGGATCCACCAGCCCGGCCACGTGGCGGATGATCCCGCCCTTGCCCGACGTGTCCATGCCCTGAAGCACGACCAGCACGCGCGCCGGGCTCGTGCCCGCCCTGCCACCGGCGAACAGCTTTTCCTGCAGGTCGCTGAGCTCTTCACCCATCGCGGCAAGCTGTTTCTGCGCATCGGCCTTCTTGCCGTCGAATCCTGTCGTGGCGCGTGAGTCGTACGCCGAGAGGTCGACGGGTGAAGTCACGGTCAGCAGCGAATCCAGGGACTTGGCCATGGCCGAAGTATGCCTGAACATGGATGCAGTAGCAGGCGCGTGGGACGTCCCACCGTAAGGTGAAGGCGACGAAGGGATTTGCACATGTATGACGTTGCTCTGCTCATCGAGCGCCAGCTCAACGACCTCGATGCGGCTCAGATCATCGCGCTGCACGAGGGGCTCGACGACACCGTCCGCTACCACCTCCTGCTTCCGGTGGAGAGCTCGAACGCGATCCTGACGTCATCCATGAGCGCCCTCGGCTCGGGCCAGATCGTGCCGATCGGCGAGCCGGACGCGATCGAGGATGTGCAGGAGGAGATGGTCAAGGCCGGTCAGTCCGAGCTCGAGGCCAGCGCTGCGCTGATCCGGGCACGCGGCCAGGAGGTCACGGCCAAGCTCACCGAGGACGACCCGATCGACGCCCTCGTCCAGCTCGTCAAGGACACCGGATCGTCCGAGGCCATCATCCTCACCGAGCCGCACATCGTGCAGGAGTTCCTGCGGATCGACTGGACCTCCCGCGCCCAGCGCAAGCTCGACGTGCCGAGCGTCCACCTGCTCGAGCACGTGCCGTTCGACGCCCAGCGCTGATCGGGCCCACCGTCGTACGCTGGACGCATGACGTACGACGTGGAAAAGTCCGAGGAAGAGTGGAAGGCCGAGCTCAGCCCCGAGGAATACCAGGTGCTGCGCAAGCAGGGCACCGAGCGACCCTTCAGCTCGTCCTACGAGACTGACCCGACCGTCGGTGTCTACGCCTGCCGGGCGTGCGGCGCCGAGCTCTTCCGCAGCGAGACCAAGTTCGACGCGCACTGTGGGTGGCCGGCGTTCTATGCCCCCCTCGCCGAGGACCGCGTGCAGTACATCGAGGACCGCTCGTTGTTCGGTGGAGTACGCACCGAGGTTCGGTGCTCGCGCTGCGGATCGCACCTCGGGCACGTGTTCGAGGGCGAGGGCTTCCCGACGCCGACGGATCAGCGATTCTGCATCAACGGCGTGGCCCTTCAGCTTCAACCTGACGCCTGATTCCCCGCTTGGAGTGACGTTCGGGTCGCTTCCGACGGCGTGTTGCGCCCCAAACGTCACTCTCATCGGGGTCTACTTGTCGGCGCCCGTCGTTAGCGTGATCGCATGACTCTTACGCTCGGCATGATCACGGTGGACACGACGGACGCGATGCCGCTGGCTCGCTGGTGGGCGGACCAGCTCGGCGGGACGATCGAGCAGGAGAACGACGGCTGGTACGTCATCGTCGGGCTGCCGGGTCTGGCCCAGAAGATCTCGTTCCAGAAGGTTCCGGACCCGTCACCGGGCAAGAACCGCCTGCACCTCGACCTGACCGCACCGGATCTGGATGCCGAGACGGATCGGCTCGTCGCGGCAGGCGCTGCTGTCGTGAAACGACACGAGATGCCGAGCGGATTCCGCTGGCACGTCCTCAGCGATCCCGACGGCAACCAGTTCTGCGTGTCCGGCGCGCACCCCGCCTGAGTTACGGCCTACGGCCAGAGGTCGGTGAGCTCGCCGACCGTGTGCGCGCGGCCCGTGTAGAACGGGACTTCCTCGCGTACGTGACGGCGAGCGCGGCTGGCACGGAGCTCCCGCATCAGGTCGACGATGCGGTGCAGCTCGTCGGCTTCGAACGCGAGGATCCACTCGTAGTCACCGAGCGCGAACGACGCGACGGTGTTGGCGCGCACGTCGGGGTAGTCGCGCGCCTGCATGCCGTGCTCTCGCAGCATGTCGCGACGCTCCTCCTCGGGCAGGAGGTACCACTCGTACGACCGGACGAACGGGTATACGCAGACGTACGGGTGCGTCTCCTCCTCGGCCATGAAGGCCGGAATGTGTGAACGGTTGAACTCTGCCGGACGGTGGATCGCGAGCTGCGACCAGACCGGCGCCAGGTGCGAGCCGAGCTCGGTGCGGCGGAACGCGTTGTAGGCCGCCTGCAGGGCGTCGCTGGTCGGCGCGTGCCACCAGATCATCAGGTCAGCATCGGCCCGCAGGCCGCTGACGTCGTACGTCCCTCGGACCACCACGTCGTCGGCGCCGAGCTTGCTGAACAGCTCCTCGACCTCTTGGGCGATGGCCGCCCTGGGTGAGTCACCGAGCACGCGCTCGAGGCGGAAGACCGACCACATCGTGTAGCGGATCGTGTCGTTGATCTCCTTGGCCAGCTTGCCCTTGTTTTCCACGCGCTCGGTCATGAGTCGATTGTCCCAGCGTCGAGGATGCGGCGAGCAGCCGCCCGGCCGGAGGCGATGACCGCAGGGATGCCGACGCCGTTGTAGGCGGCGCCGCAGACCTCGAGTCCGGGCACAGCGGCAACCGACCGTTCGACGATCGCCACGCGGTCGAGGTGGCCGACGTCGTACTGCGGCAGCCCGCCACCCCACCGCTGCACGACCCAGGCGAGCGGCTCGGGCAGGCCACCGAACGCCGTACGCAGATCGGCGAGCGCGCGAGTGGCGATGTCTCGGTCGTCGTGCTGGAGCAGCGTGGCCTCGCCCGCGCGGCCGACCGAGGCGCGGATGACGGTGCGCCCGGTCGCGGCGACCCACTCCCACTTGTTGGACGACACCGTGGCGGCCTTGATGAATGTGTGGTCGACCGGCGGCACCAGGAACCCGGACCCCTCGAACGCGGGTGGCTCGTCGAACACGTAGGTCACGATCGCCATGCTCGCGTAGTCGATGGCCGCCAGTGCGAACGCGGCGTCGGGTGCCTCCTCGGCGAGCAGCCGTGCGGCGGCCGGCGCCGGCGCAGCGACGACGACCGCGTCGACATCCAGGTGCTCGACGTCTGTGGTGGGACCAACGGAAAGCCGCCATCCGTCAGCCGTACGCGTGATGGCACGAACTGTGGAGTCCAGGCGTACGTCGATTCCGGGTGTCGCCGCCACTGCCGCAGGCAGCTGGCCCACTCCCCCAACGAGACCGGCGAAGACCGGCCCGGTCTGTTCGGCGGCAGCGCGCGCGGCCGTCGCACCCGCGAGGAGATCCGGGCCCAGCGCCGCGATCTGGGGCGTGGTGGCGCGCAACGACAGCGAGTCGGTGTGACCGGCGTACACGCCGCCGAGCAACGGCTCGACGAGCCGGTCGACCACGTCACGGCCCAGGCGCTCGCCGACAAAGGATGCCACGGAGACGTCCTCGTCGGGCACCGGCACGACCTGCGGCTTGACCTCGGCGATGCCGGACTCGGCCAGCGCGGCGACATCGGCCGGTATGCCCATGACCGTCGGCGGCATCGACCGGAGCGCGCCATGCGTCCAGATCGACGCGCTGATCGTGCGCGGGTTGACCACTCGCTCGTCGAGACCGATCGCGTGCACCAGGTCGAGCGCCTCTGGACGCCGGGCCAGCATCGACTCTGCGCCCAGGTCGAGCGTCAGGTCGCCCACCGAGCCGAGCTTGAGCTTGCCGCCGACGCGGTCCGACCCCTCGAGCACGATGACATCGGCACCGCCTGCGACGAGTTCGTGCGCCGCGGCGAGGCCGGACATGCCACCGCCGACGACCGCTACCTGCATGTCAGGACTGAGTCGGCTCGTAGCCGTGGACGAAGTCGACCAGGCGCGCCAGCGCGTCGGGGTCGGTCGCCGGAAGCACGCCGTGTCCGAGGTTGAAGATGTGACCGTCGGCAGCCTGCCCGGCGTCGATGACCTCGGCGGCACGCGCGTGCACGAACTCGGTCGGTGCGAACACCGCAGTCGGGTCGAGGTTGCCCTGGACAGCCTTGCCCGGGCCGATCCGGCGTACGGCCTCGTCGAGCGGCACACGCCAGTCGACGCCGACGACGTCCGCACCGGCCTCGCCCATGGAGTGGAGCAGCTCGCCCGTGCCTACGCCGAAGTGGATGCGCGGGACGTCGAGATCGGCGACAGCCTCCAGCACGGCAGCGGAGTGCGGCTTGACGTATGTCTCGTAGTCCGCGAGCGACAGCGCACCCGCCCACGAGTCGAACAACTGGATCGCCGAAGCGCCGGCCTCGACCTGGAGCCTCAGGAACTGCCCGGCGATCGCCGCGATGCGACCCAGGAGCGAATGCCACAGCTCGGGCTCGGAGTACATCAGCTGCTTGGTCAGGCGGTGATCCCGTGACGGGCCACCCTCGACGAGGTAGGACGCGAGCGTGAACGGCGCCCCCGCGAAGCCGATGAGCGGGGTCGAGTCGAGCTCGCCGACGAGGGCCTTGACCGCGTCGGTGATCGGCGTGACGTCGCCGGGCTCCAGGTCGCGGAGCTGGGCGAGCTGCTCGGCCGACCGGATCGGCTCGGCGACGACCGGTCCGGTGCCCGGCACGATGTCGAGGTCGACACCGATCGCCTTGAGCGGCACGACGATGTCGGAGAAGAAGATCGCCGCGTCGACGCCGTAGCGGCGTACGGGCTGCATCGTGATCTCGACGACCATGTCGGTGCGGAAGCACGAGTCGAGCATCGCCGTGCCCTCGCGCAGGGCGAGGTATTCCGGCAGCGAGCGGCCGGCCTGGCGCATGAACCACACGGGTGTGTGGGCCGGCCGCTCCCCACGGCAGGCCTGGAGGAACGCACTGTCGGTCATCGTCACGGTCACACTGCATTGTCTCAGGTGGGCCATGATCCGGGACGTGCGGAGTGTCGAGGCCCAGCCTGACCCCGGCAGGCCTACGATCACAGGGTGGGAGCCCGAAGCGACATCGACCGCACCCCCGCGCAGTTCACCGCTGCAGTGGAGCACATACGCCAAGCCGTCCTTCGACCCGAGGTCGTGGTCGACGAGATGCCCGCGCCCCAACGCATCGCGCCGCACGCGTTCGCGATCAGCGGCGACGTGCTGGTCGGCGAGGACGAGCTGGCGACCGGGCGGTTCATCCTGCTGCACGACCCTGCCGGAAACGACGCCTGGGGCGGTACGTTCCGTTGTGTGACCTTTGCGCGCGCTGACATCGAGGCCGACATGGCCGCCGATCCGGTGCTGCCCAGCGTCGGCTGGAGCTGGCTGACCGAGGCCCTCGAGGCATACGGCAGCGGCTACACGGCCGCGAGTGGCAGCGTCACGGTCGTACGCTCTGAGGGCTTCGGCGAGATGGCGGCCGACGGGTCCGACGCACAGATCGAGGTCCGCGCTTCCTGGACACCGCTGACCGAGGAGTCCACGGCCGGCATGGACTCCCACGCAGCCGCGTGGTCCAACCTGTTGTGCGCGATCGCCGGCCTGCCGCCGCTGGCGCCCGGAGTCATCCCCCTACCGCGCAGGCGTGGTGTCCGTTGACCGCTCCTGACCACACCACCCCCGACGAGACCACCACCGACGCCATCACTGAAGAGACGGCGGAGCCGGTCACACCCCAGGCGCCCCGCCTTGAGCTCCGGGACCCGCTGCCACCCGTCGTCGACACCCCCGAGCTGCTGCGGGACACGTGTGAGCGCATCGCCGCCGGCACCGGACCCATCGCCCTCGACGCCGAGCGAGCGTCCGGCTACCGCTACTCGCAGCGGGCCTACCTCGTGCAGGTACGCCGCGAGGGTTCCGGCACGCACCTGATCGATCCCATCGCGTTCGACAGCCTCGTCCCGCTCGACACCGCATTCGACGGCAACGAGTGGATCCTGCATGCGGCGACGCAGGACCTGATGTGCCTGGCCGAGGTCGGCCTCTACCCCGAGTCGCTGTTCGACACCGAGCTCGCGGGCCGCCTGCTCAACCTGCCACGGGTGGGCCTGGCCGCACTGGTCGAGCACTACCTCGGGCTGAGCCTGGCCAAGGAGTTCTCCGCCGCCGACTGGTCGACCCGGCCGCTGCCCGAACCATGGCTCGTCTACGCCGCCCTCGACGTCGAGGTGCTGATCGAGCTCCGCGACCTGATCGACGCCGACCTCCAGAAGGCCGGCAAGCGTGACTGGGCGGCCGAAGAGTTCGAGGCACTGCTGTCGTTCCAGGGACCGCCCGAGCGCAAGGAGCCGTGGCGGCGTACGTCCGGCATCCACAAGGCCCGGGGACGCCGCGCGCTCGGCCTGGTCCGGGAGATCTGGGAGGCCCGCGACGCGATCGCCGAAGCCCGCGACACCACGCCGGGGCGCATCCTGCCCGATGCCTCGATCCTCGAGATCGCGGTCAATCCCCCGCAGGACGAGAACGCCCTCAAGTCGATGCGCATCATGAAGAATCGCGGTCCCCGACGGTTCCTCAGCGAGTGGTACGACGCTGTCGAGCGCGGCCTGACCCTCGACGAGTCCGAGCTGCCGACGACTGGTCAACGTACGGACGGCCCGCCGCCGCCGCGCGCGTGGGCCGACAAGAATCCCGAGGCCGCCGATCGGCTCGCGCGCAGCCGTGAAGTCATCATCGAGCTCGCGGAGAAGCACGACCTGCCGACCGAGAACCTCATCAGCCCGCAGCTCGTCCGCAACCTCGCGTGGGAGCCACCGACCCCCATCACGGTCGACACGGTGACCGAGGCGTTGACCGCCGATGGGGCGCGAGCATGGCAGATCGGGCTGATCATCGACCCGCTGACCGCAGCTCTCCGGGCTGAGAGCGTGTGACCTACTTCTTAGGTTCTGGATGCTCTAGGTAAGTGCTGCCTAAGTTACGATCAAAGATGTGTTCGCCAATCTCCTGATCGGTCTGCGTGAGGGCCTCGAAGCCAGCCTGATCGTCAGCATCCTCATCGCCTATCTCGTCAAGACCAACCGGCGGCACGAGATCCGATACGTCTGGATCGGGGTGGCGACGGCACTCGGTCTCGTGATCGCTGTCTTCACGTTCGTCACGATCGTGTTCGAGCAGCTGTCGTTCAAGGCCCAGGAAGGCGTGGGCGGCACGCTGTCGATCCTTGCCGCTGGGCTCGTGACGTGGATGATCTTCTGGATGCGCCGCACGGCACGCGGCCTCAAGAAGGAGCTCGAGGGCGACATGGCCTCCGCCGTGGCGCTCGGCAATGGCGCGATCGCCCTCGTCGCCTTCCTCACGGTCGGCCGCGAAGGGCTCGAGACCGCCGCGATCATGTGGAGCACGATCGCCAACGCCTACTCTCCTCAACCGTTCATCGGCGCGACTCTGGGCATCATGATCGCGGTCGCCCTCGGCATCGGCATCTACCGCGGGGCGATCAAGGTCAACCTCGGCAAGTTCTTCACGATCACCGGGTTCCTGCTGATCATCGTGGCCGCGGGCGTCCTGGCATACGGCGTGTACGACCTGCAGGAGGCCGGCTTCCTGCCGCGCCTGACCGGCGACGTCGGCAGCATCGCGCACCTCGGCAACCAGATCTTCAACATCGAGTCGACCATCCCGAAGGACAGCTGGTACGGCACGCTGCTCAAGGGCACGGTCAACTTCCAGCCTGACCCGTCATGGCTGCAGGGTCTCTGCTGGGCGGGCTACCTCGCGGTCATCCTGCCGCTGTACCTGCGCAAGCCGAAGATCGTGGCGACACCCACTGAGAACAAGGTCGCTCAGAGCGCCTGAACTTAGGTTCACGCAGTTACGGTTGTCGCATGACCGGAGGGACAGGGTGGACGGCATGAGCGAGTTCAAGCGACCTTCCTTGCCCGGCTCTGCGCTGTTCGAGGCACAGGCCGAGGGTGCTGATCCCGCCGAGATGGCCGCTGCCGGTCATCGCATCGCGAATCTGCTCGTCCGCGGCCCACGCTCCGGCGACGACCAGGGGCTGGTCGATCGCGTGCTCCACCTCGCCGATGAGGAAGGTCTCGGCGTCATCGCCGACCTGTGGTCGCATGCCGCGGCCGACAGCCTCGCCGGCGCGCTCTGGCGGCTCTACCTGTTGCGCACGTGGGTCTACCGTCAGCCCGAGCAGGCCGCCCGTGAGTTCGCGGCCGGCAAGGCGTACGCACCAGTGCAGGAGGCGCTCGCCGGCGTCGTCGATCCCCCAGGTCCGGACGAAGTCATCGCGCTCGTCGACACCGTCGTGAGGGGCATCGTCGGCGAGGACTTCGACGTGACCCTCGATCGTGCAGCGGCGTTCGCGCACATCGTCGGGGTCGGTCGCGCGCAGCTCGACAGTGGTGATCCGCAGAGCGCAGCCAAGCTCGTCGACACCGCGGTGCACCTGCGCCGGGCCGCCGAGCTCGAGCGCTCAGCGCGCTTGCACTGATCCACGGATTTGATCTGCGTCACGTTGGCCTGTGGGTTGCCTTGAGTTGCGCCTCTGCTCGGTTAGGCTGGTGCACGCGTCGGGCCGCGGTAGCCCCGGGTCCCAAAATTAGCCGCTTCGAGCGGCCACGCGCCGTGAGGCGCTTCCCGGCCCGACGCGACCCGCTCCCTCGGCGATCCCGCGCGATTCAGCGCCGCGGTGCGAACGTCGTGTACGACTGCGCCGGTCGGCCGATCTCCGACAGCTCGTCGAGGTCCTCCGCCGTCGGCGTCCACTGACCCGCGGCGGCGTTGGCGGCGATCTGCTCGGGCTTGGTGGCACCGGCGATGACGCTCGAGACGGCCGGCTGCGCGGCGAGGCCGCCGATTGCAAGCTCGAGGATCGAGATGTCGCGGCCCGCGGCGTACGCCTCGAGCGCCTCGATGCGGTCCCAGTCGGCATTCGCGAGGCGGTTGGACTGGACGGCCAGACGTGTGCCCGCAGGCGCCGCCTCGCCTCGGCGGTACTTGCCGGTCAGCAGGCCGTACGCGAGTGGGAAGTACGGCAGCACGCCGACGCCCAGCGCGAGGCAGGCGGGGACCAGCTCGGTCTCTGCTGTGCGGTTGTAGAGCGAGTACTCGTTCTGTGCCGTGACGAACGACTCCAGGCCCTGGGTCCGGGAGATCCAGTCGGCATCGACGAGCTGCCACGCCTGCAGGTTGGAGCTGCCGATCGCGCGGACCTTGCCCTCCTTGACGAGCTCGGTCATGGCGCCCAGCGTCTCCTCGATCGGGGTCGAGGGATCGGGCGTGTGCAGCTGGTAGAGGTCGATGTGGTCGGTGCCGAGCCGCTTGAGACTCGCCTCGGCTGCCGTGCGTACGTATGCCGCGGTGCCGCGCCGGCCGCCGTCGTCGCCGCCGTTGACGCCCTGCATGTCCATGCCGAACTTCGTCGCGATGACCACCTCGTCGCGGCGACCCTTCAAGGCCTCGCCGAGCAGCTGCTCGCTCTGGCCGGTGCCGTAGGAGTCGGCGGTGTCGAAGAAGTCGATACCGTGCTCGAACGCCGCGTCCACGACGGCCTTCGTCTGCTCCGCGTCGATGCGCGTGCCGAAGGCGTTGCAACCGACGCCGACGGTCGAGACGGCGATGTCGCTGGTTCCGAGAGTGCGGTGTGAGGACGTCATGGCTCCAGCCTAGGCAGGCGTCGGAGGCGGTCGGCGGCCGTCTCGCCTCACGTACACTCGCCAGATGTTCTCGAGGCAGGCAGCGCGCCGCATCGCCGCTGCCCTGACGGCGGCGCTCGTCGCCGTCCTGCTCGTGACATTCGGCGGGCCGACCCGTGCCCCTGCCCAGCGACTCACAGTTGTCGGCACGAGTCACGCCGGCGCCGCCGCCAAGGCCACGCGGGCGCCGCAAGCCGTGCTCGCCGCCCATCACCACCAGGCACCGCTGCACCTCGACCTCGCCTCGACTCCCCCGAGCGATACATCAGGTGTACGCCTGACTGTCGCCGTCGCGACCCCGGAAGCCGTTGTCGTACGCACCGGGAGTGACGTCGTCACCCCCACCGGACGGGCGCCGCCGGCTCTCTGAGCCCGCGCCATCCACCCGTCCCTCCCACGCCGCTTCGGCGTGCCCTCGAAAGCTGACCCATGTCTCGTGCCCCCATGTGGCGCGCCGTCGCCGCATTCGCCGTCGTCGCCATCTCCCTCCTGCTCGCCCTCACCAGCTCGGCCAAGCTCGGCCTCGACCTCAAGGGCGGCACCCAGATCGTCCTGCAGACCAAGGACTCCGACCGGGTCGACGCCAACGCCGAGTCGACCGACCGTGCGCTCAGCGTGCTGCGCGGTCGCGTCGATGCGCTGGGCGTGGCCGAGCCGACGCTGGCGCGGTCCGGCGACACCCGCATCATCGTCGAGCTGCCCGGCGTGCAGGACCCTCGCGAGGCAGCCAAGGTCATCGGCCAGACCGCCCAGCTGTCGTTCCACGAAGTGCTGCGAGTGCCATCCACCCCCGACGAGAAACCGTCGGAGGGCGAACAGCTCCTCAAGGACGAGAGCGGCGCACCGCTGATCGTCGGCAAGGCTTTGCTCGACGGCAACGGGGTCAAGGACGCCGCTGCGCAGTCCGACCCGCAAAGCCTCGGGCAGTGGACGGTCGACGTCGAGTTCAACGGCCAGGGCGGTGGCGGGTGGAAGCAGCTGGTGTCCGACGCCTGCGCCAACCCGAACGCCGGCAACCGGGTCGCGATCGTGCTCGACGACAAGGTCATCTCGTCGCCGGGAGTCGTGCCGCAGCTGTGCAGCTCCGGCGGGGGCAGCCGCACCAGCATCACGGGTGACTTCAGCCAGGCCGAGGCGAAGGACCTCGCCGTGCTGATCAAGGGCGGTGCGCTGCCGGTGCCCGTCGAGGTCATCGAGCAACGGACGGTCGGCGCAACCCTCGGTGACGTGGCGATCAAGGCGTCGATCGAGGCGGCGATCATCGGCATCATCTTGACCGGCCTGTTCATCATGTTCGTCTACCGCCTGGTTGGCCTCCTGGCCACGATCGCGCTCGGCACGTACGCCTTGATCTCGTACGGACTGCTGGTCTGGCTCGGCGCGACCCTGACGCTTCCGGGTCTGGCCGGATTCGTGCTCGCGATCGGCCTTGCGATCGACGCCAACGTGCTGGTGTTCGAGCGCGCACGGGAGGAGTACGCCGAGCGCACGGCCGGCGGCCTCTCCCCCGCCCTCAACACCGGCTTCAACAAGGCCTGGTCGGCAATCATCGACTCCAACGTCACGACCTTGCTGGCGGCGGCGCTGCTGTTCTTCTTTGCCTCCGGCCCGGTCAAGGGCTTCGGCGTGACGCTGTCGATCGGCGTCATCGCCTCGATGGTCTCCGCCCTGGTCATCGCGCGCGTCCTCACCGAGTGGGCGATGCGTCGGTCGTTCGTCCGCAAGCGTCCTGGGATCAGCGGGATCGCCGGCACCGGGCGCATCCGGAAGTGGTTGACCGAGAGCGGACCGGACCTCATGAAGCGCAGCGGCACCTGGATCGCGGCGACCCTCGTCATCGCGGTGCTCTCGATCGGCGGCATCGCGCTGCGGGGGCTCAACCTCGGCGTCGAGTTCACCGGCGGGCGCCTGCTGGAGTTCTCGACGTCGCAGCAGGTCGACGTCGAGGATGCCCGCGAGGCCGTCAGCGATGCGGGCTTCGCCAAGGCCGTGGTGCAGTCGTCGTCGGGCGAGGGAGACCTGGAGAACATCACGGTCCGGGTCGAGGACGTCTCGAACGACGAGGCGGCCGAGATCCAGGACGCCCTCGCCAGTGTCGCCGGCAACGTCGAGAAGGAGCGCGACGAGCTCGTGGGCCCCAGCCTCGGCAAGGAGCTGCGCGACAAGGCGCTCATCGCGTTCGGCATCGCGATCGCTGCGCAAATGATCTATCTCGCGTGGCGATTCCGTTGGACGTACGCCGCTGCGGCCGTGCTCTCGATGATGTCGGTCGTGCTGACCGTGGTCGGCGCGTTCGCGTGGTGGGGCAAGCCGATCGACGGCGTGTTCCTTGCCGCGGTGCTGTCGATCATCGGCCTCGCGGTCAACGACACGATCGTGGTGTTCGACCGCATCCGCGAACACACCCGTGAGAACCGCAAGAGGCCGCTGCGCGAGGTGGTCAACGAGGCGATCCTGCAGACCATCCCCCGCACGATCAACACCGGACTCGGCGCAATGTTCATCCTGGCGGCACTCGCGGTGCTGGGCGGCGACTCGCTGACCGACTTCGCGATCGCGCTGCTGCTCGGGCTGTCGGTCGGCATCCTGTCGACGATCTTCACGGCATCGGCGCTGGCGGTGGTGCTCGAGGAGCGGTGGCCGTACGACCCCACGGAGCCCGGCAAACGCGTCATCGACCCGTACGCCAACGTCGACGACGGCCGATCGACCGGCGCGGTCGTGTGAGAGCAGGGGTGGGGACCCATAGGGTGGGCGCATGACGTCGACCCCGCCCGAGCAGCCCGAGTCCGACCGCAACGAGCCGACCGTTCCGCTGGAGGGCGGCGAGCCCGACTACGGCCGGGTCAACCCGCCACCGCCGCCGCAGGGCCAGACGCCTCCACCTCCGCCACCGCAGGGCCAGACGCCTCCGCCACCGCCGCCGGGCGGGTATGGCCCGCCTCCGGGCCATCAACCGCCGCCGGGCGGGTATCCCCCGCCTCCGGGCCAGGCGTACGGTGCGAGCCCCAGCGCTCCGTGGGGCGTGCATCCGGTGACGGGCGTCCCGTACTCGGACAAGCAAAAACTCGTTGCCGGGCTCCTGCAGATCCTGGTGCCGCTCGGCATCGGCCGGTTCTACATCGGTGACACCAACAAGGGCGTCGCGCAGCTCCTCGTCACGATCTTCACCTGCGGCATCGGCGCGCTGTGGCCGTTCATCGACGGCATCATCATGCTCGCGGGTGAGCCGAACGATGCAGCGGGTCGACCTCTTCGTCCCTGAGAGTTCTCCACAGGGTTACGCCGGGGGCTGACAGAACCGCGCGCGTTTCGGTAGTTTCTCGGCATGCGATTCGGGGGAATTGTTCTGGCGGTGTTGCTGACCCTTGGCGCGTGCTCCTCCGATCCTGAACCCAAGGAACCGAAGCGCACCGCCACCTCGGCGACGCCGACCGCGACCCCGCCGACGATGCCCGCGCAGGCAAAGGAAGACACGCCCGAGGGCGCCGCCGCCTTCGTCAAGCACTACATCGACGTCTTCAACTACGCCGCCACAACAGGCGATACTCGCCGCCTCAAGGCCTTGTCTTCAGACTGCGCGCCATGCGAGAGCTACGCCAAGGAGTTCGAGGACACCTACGCACGAGGTGATTACTTTTCGGACGACCTCTGGTCTATGAAGGACCTTCGCCTCGAAGTCTTCACCAACAAAATCGAGGCGACCGTTGACGTAGGAGCGACGGAAAAGAACGAGCCGGTCACGTACACACTGATGTTTACGACACCGCGAAAGCCGCCGTTCACCGTGAAAAGCATCGTTCAACTGGAGGACGAGTGAGAGGTGCATTTTTCGGCGCAGTCGCGCTGATCGTGCTTTGCATTCCATCGATCGCTTTCGCAGGCACCGAGGTCAAGCCCGACAAGGCGAAGCCAAGCCTTCACATGGAAGTCATCCGCCGACTCCAGGGCGACAGTTCTCACTCTGGCCAGCCAGTTTCAGACGCTCCTGGCGAAACACCAATATTGACGATGCACTGCGACGGGACAGGACCGTCCGTGTCATGCGGCGATTCGTTCTCCACACTCCCCGGACGCCCCGATCGAGATGAAGACGCGGAGCTGACTGAGGGTGACATTGTGCGGGCGGTGCGGGAGATCGGGCTGCCGAGTCTGAAGGTCAGGATCCAGCCTGGCGAGGAGACGCTCGTCAACATCGAGACGATCTTCTACACACAGCCGCAGCCCTTCGAACGCAGCATCACGCTGCTGGGCTTCGACATCGACCTGGTGGCCTCACCGGTCCGCTACACCTGGGTCCACGACGACGGCACCGTCTCGACGACCAGCCGCCCGGGCAAGCCCTACCCGGCGATGGACGTGACCCATCGCTACCGCGAGCCGGCCGAAGACGTACGTCCGCGCGTCGACGTGACCTATCGCGTTCGCTATCGCGTCGACGGTGGAGCGTGGCAGACCATCGGGCAGACGCTGCAGGCATCGGGACCCGCGGCAGAGCTCGACGTTCGGGAGGCCGCACCCGTCCTCACGAAGCCGTGACGACGTGAGGATCTCGCTGAGCGTACGAGTGCAAGAATGACGACATGCCCATTGCAAACCACATCGTTGAGCTGATCGGCAACACCCCGCTGGTCCGTCTCAACTCGGTCACCTCCGCGGGATCCGCGACCGTGGCCGCCAAGATCGAGTACCTCAACCCCGGCGGGAGCGCCAAGGACCGCATCGCGGTCAAGATGGTCGACGCCGCAGAAGCCTCAGGAGCCCTCAAGCCCGGCGGCACGATCGTCGAGCCGACATCTGGCAACACCGGAGTCGGGCTCGCGCTGGTCGCCCAGCAGCGCGGCTACCACTGCATCTTCGTGTGCCCCGACAAGGTCAGCGAGGACAAGCGCAACACCATGCGGGCCTATGGGGCCGAGGTCGTGGTGTGCCCCACCGCCGTCCCGCCGGATCACCCCGACAGCTACTACAACGTCTCGGACCGCCTCGTGCGCGAGACCGAAGGCGCCTGGAAGCCCGACCAGTACTCCAACCCCGCCGGCCCCGAGAGCCACTACGAGACGACCGGCCCTGAGATCTGGGCTGACACCGACGGCAAGGTGACGCACTTCGTCGCCGGCGTCGGCACCGGCGGCACGATCACCGGTGCGGGCCGCTACCTCAAGGAGGTCTCCGGCGGCAAGGTCAAGGTCATCGGCGCCGACCCCGAAGGCTCCGTCTACTCAGGCGGCACCGGCCGGCCCTACCTGGTCGAAGGCGTCGGCGAGGACTTCTGGCCCAGCGCGTACGACCCGGCCGTACCCGACCAGATCATCGCAGTGAGCGACGCCGACTCCTTCGACATGACCCGCCGCCTCGCCCGCGAGGAAGGTCTCCTCGTCGGCGGCTCGTGCGGCATGGCGACCGTCGCGGCGCTGCAGGTGGCCGAGGAAGCCGGGCCCGACGCCCTCGTCGTCGTGCTGCTGCCGGACGGTGGCCGCGGCTACCTCTCCAAGGTCTTCAACGATGACTGGATGTCGTCCTACGGATTCCTGCGCGAGCCGCTCGACGGCAAGGTGCACGAGATGACCGTCGGCGACCTCCTGCGCACGAAGTCGGGTGGCATGCCCGACCTCGTGCACACGCACCCGTCGGAGACCATCCGCGACGCGATCGAGATCCTCCGCGAGTACAACGTCTCGCAGATGCCGGTCGTCGGACCCGAGCCGCCAGTTGTCATCGGCGAGGTCGCGGGCAGCGTCAACGAACGCGCGCTGATCAGCGCCGTGTTCGAGGGCCGCGCCCTGCTGACCGACCCCGTCTCCCAGCACATGGAGCCGCCGCTCCCGCTGCTCGGCTCGGGCGAGAGCCTCGACGACGCCCTCAAGGCGCTCCACGACAGCGACGCCGTCATGGTGATCGAGGACGGCAAGCCCCTCGGTGTCCTGACCCGTCACGACCTCCTTGGGGTGCATGTATGAGCAAGCGCCAGCGAGCGAACAATGTGGCAGCACTCATGCCGGCATCTCCGTATCGTGGGTTTCTGACGGGGGTGGCGGTATGAGCGAGAAACGGAGCATGCAGGACGAGGGTGCCTGGCAGGGTTTCGCGACCCGGGCGATTCACGCGGGCTATGAGCCCAACGCCGAGAACGGCGCGGTCAACGTGCCGATCTACGCCTCCTCGACGTTCGCCCAGGACGGCGTCGGAGGTATGCGGGCTGGCTACGAGTACGCCCGCACCGGCAACCCCACCCGCACGGCGCTCGAGGCCAACCTCGCCGCGCTCGAGGGCGGCGCCCATGGCCGCGCGTTCAGCTCCGGCATGGCGGCCACCGACTGCGCCATCCGCGCGCTGCTGCGCCCCGGCGATCACCTCGTGATCCCCGACGACGCCTACGGCGGCACCTTCCGCCTGATCGACAAGGTGTTCACCCAGTGGGGCATCACCTACTCGGTCGCAGCGGTCCACGACCTCGACGCGATCCGGGCGGCGATCAGGCCCGAGACCAAGGCCGTGTGGATCGAGACGCCGACGAACCCTGTGCTGAATGTTGGCGACATCGCCGCGATCAGCGAGATCGCCCACGCCGCCAACGCCAAGTTCGTCGTCGACAACACCTTCGCCTCGCCCTACCTCCAGCAGCCGCTGGAGCTCGGGGCCGACATCGTGCTGCACTCGACGACGAAGTACCTCGGCGGCCACTCCGACGTCGTGGGTGGAGCCCTCGTGACCGACGACGACGAGCTCGACACCGCGTTCGCGTTCCTGCAGAACGGCGCCGGCGGCGTGCCTGGTCCGTTCGATGCCTATCTGACGATGCGCGGGGCCAAGACGCTCGCGGTGCGCATGGACAAGCACTGCGACAACGCCGAAGCAGTCGTGGACTTCCTGCAGGGACACCAGGCGATCGCGTCGATCCTCTACCCCGGCCTGCCGGAGCACCCGGGCCACGAGGTCGCGGCGAAGCAGATGCGCCGGTTCGGCGGAATGGTCTCCGTACGCCTCAAGGGCGGCAAGCAGGCGGCGCTGGACTTCTGCGCCCGCACCGAGCTGTTCACCCTGGCGGAGAGCCTCGGCGGCATCGAGTCGCTCATCGAGCACCCTGGCGCGATGACGCACGCCTCGACCGCAGGGTCCCTGCTGGAGGTGCCGGATGACCTCGTACGCCTGTCCGTCGGCATCGAGGACATCAGCGACCTGATCGGCGACCTGGAGCAGGCCCTCCGCTGACGCACAGGGGCGTGGCCCTCGGCAGGGCCGCGTGGGCGCTGCAACCGCTGTACGTCGTCCTCGAAGTCGTTGTCGGACTCCGGGCTTCGATGGCCTCGCGGGACTACACCTTCACCGATTCGACGATCAGCGACCTCGGAAACACTTCCTGCCGGATGATCCGCGGCGACCTGTTGTGCTCGCCGTGGCACGTGACCATGAACATCGGGTTCATCTGGTTCGGGGCGACGCTGGCACTGGGCGCGCTCCTGCTCGGCTCCCGCACTCTGCCTGGCGGGATGGGTGTGTCAGCCGTTGCGGTCTGGTGCGTCTCCGGTCTCGGATCCATCGGCGTTGGCTTCGTGCCGGTCAACGAGAACGGCGATCTCCACGGGCTCGTTGCGCTGCCGATCTTCCTCGCCCAACCAGTGGCACTGCTGCTCACGGCATTGAGCCTGTGGGCGGTTCGACCCGCGCTTGGCCGCGCCACGCTCGTCGTGGCTGCACTGTCAGCCGCGGGCGTCATCGGCTTTGCGGGGATCTTGGTTGCTGACGGGTCAGCCGCACTGGGCGCGTTCGAACGCCTTGCCGTGTGGCCCGGCTACGTGTGGGTCGGTGTCATCGCCCTGACCACCGCGAGCCGGGCAACCACACGATAGGACAGGTCAGGCCGTCCGCTCGTCTTCGTCGGCGATCGGCAGGCCGACCTGCTCGAAGTCGATCTCGGGCCGGGCGATGCCGGTCTCCTCGAGCGCCGTGAACTCGCTCGCGGTGAGCCGGCGGGTGTCGCCCTCGATCTGCTTGACCTCGCCGAGCAGCCTGGCCTCGTCGATGCCGTCCAGCCGGCGTGCCGTCACCAGCACGCGGCCCTCGAGCGACCCGGCGAAGTCGTTGTAGGACCGGACAGTGGTCTCGATCGAGCGGCCGAGCTTGGACACGTGGTCCGACAGCTTGCCGAGACGCTTGTAGAGCTCGCGGCCGAGGTCGACCAGCTCCTGGGCGTTCTCGGCGAGGTCCTCCTGCTTCCACGTCAGAGCGACGGTCTTGAGCGTGGCCCACAGGTTGACCGGCGTGGCCAGCACGATGCCGCGGCTGAAGGCGTACTCCAGCAGGGTGGGGTCGGCGTCGAGGGCAGTGTTGAGGATCGCCTCGCTCGGGATGAACGCGATCGTGTATTCCGGGCTGACCGGCAGACCCGTCCAGTACTCCTTGCCGGCCAGCGCGTCGACGTGCCCGCGGACCTGCTTGGCGTGCTGCGTCTGAAGGGTCTTGCGCTCGGCCTCGCTGATGTCCTCGCGGAACGAGTCGATGAACGCGCTGAACGGCACCTTGGAGTCGATCGCGACCTGCTTGCGTCCGGGCAGCTTGATCACCATGTCCGGGCGACGTGCGCCGGAATCGGCCGAGATCGACTCCTGCACGGAGTAGTCGATGCGGTTGAGCAGCCCCGCCGACTCGACCAGCGTCTTGAGCTGGAGCTCGCCATAGGCCCCGCGTACAGAGTTGTTGCGCAGAGCGGCCGACAGCGTCTCGGCGGCCATCTTGGACTGCTCGGCGCTCTGCCGGGTCGCCCGGATCTGGGCGGCGAGGTCACCGTGCTGCTCGCTGCGCTGCTTCTCGAGGTCGAGCACCTTCTGCTGCATGTCCTTGAGCTGCGCCGCGACCGGCGCGAGCTTCTCGAGCACCTTGCTCTCGGTCTGGGCGGACGCCTCACGCTGACGGTTCTCGTTGCGGTGCGTCTCGAGTGCATGACGGTATTGCTCCTGCGCCTGCACGAGCTGCTCGCGGAGACCCTCGACGGACGCCTGGGCGGCGGCGAGCTGCTGCTCGACCTCAGCACGCACCATCGCCTCGTCGTGACGCAGCTGGGAGACCACCGCGGCATGCCGTGCCTCGAGCACCTCGGGGTCGACGCCCACCTGACCGGCATCGCCACTCGCTCGGCCGAACAGCCAGCCTCCGACGAGGCCGAGCGCGAGTCCGACGAGAAGCACGATGACGAGGTCCATGGGGTCAGTGTCGCAACCAGGACCGACACAATCGTGGAGACAGGCCGATGACACGCCCGATCACCCAGCGCGAACCGGCCGCGACTGCCAGAATCGTCAACCATGGCGACCGTGATGCTCCTGCTGGCCCATCCGCGCGCCACGAGCTATTGCCACGCCTTGGCCGAACGCATCAGTGAGCGGCTGCTCGACCTCGGCCACGAAGTGCGATCCCACGACCTGTACGCCGAGCTGTTCGACCCGGTGCTCACTGCCGAGGAGTCGCACACCAGCGGCGAGACGATCGAGTCGATCCTCGCGCGTGAGAACGACCCGATGGTGGCACTGCACCGCGAGGAGCTGCGCCTCGCTGAGGGCCTTGTCGTCGTGCACCCCAACTGGTGGGGCATGCCGCCCGCGATCCTCACGGGATGGATCGACCGCGTCGTCGTCCCGGGCGTCGCCTATCGACTCGCCGAGGCCACCGGCTACCCCGAACCGCTCGCGCCGATCTCCGAGCTGTTCGTCGTCAACACCTCCGACACGACCGACGAGCGGGAGCGCGACCTCTACAAGGATCCGCTGGCGTCGATCTGGGGGCGCTGCGTCGCCCCCTACCTCGGCGGACCGCGGGTCACCCGCACGGTGCTCCGCCCGGTCGGCGACTCCTCCCCCGAGCAGCGCGAAACCTGGCTCGCGGACGTCGACGCGCTCGCAGCCAAGACATTCGGGACCGCCATCTAGTCTGGCCGGTATGTCTCGACGTCACGGATTCCTCGGTGAGGTGTCCTGGTTCCAGCTCGCCGCAAGCGTCCTGGCCGCCGTCACGGCTGCCTGGATCGCGTCATCGCTCGGTGTCGCGGGCACCTTGGTCGGCGCCGCCGTCGGCAGTGCTGTCGTCACGCTCACGTCGGCGTTCTACGCCCGTACGCTCGACAAGGGGCGCACCCTGCTCGTCACCACCGCCAGTGGCACGGTGATCCAGCGGCGGGTCGAGGAGGACGGCCAGATCGCCGAGACCCTCGACCAGGCCGCGGAGGACGCGCCGGTCAAACGTGCGGAGTTCGTCCCGGACGAGTCCCCACCACGGCTGCACTGGAAGACCATCGTCGTCACGACCGTCGTCGTCCTGGCTCTGGCGCTCGCGGCCATCACGACGTACGAGCTGGTGACCGACCGTACGCTCGACGGCTCGAAGGGCACGACCATCGGCGACACCTTCGGCGGCAGCAAGGGCAAGGACGACCCGAAGCCGAGCGATCCGACGACTGAGCCCTCGACGACAGAACCCACGACACCGCCGACGACGACCCCGACGCCTGCTGCCACGACACCGACACCAACCCCCTCAGTCACGACTCCGACCCCACCGCCAACCGAGTCGACCGAACCGGTGGAATGAACCCCGTCATCGCGACGTTGACCCGGCCGACGCCCTGGAAGGAGGCTTCATGACCATCTACCTGACCCCGAACATCAGCGACGACAAGATCGAGTCGCTCGACCTGTTCGACGCCTACCGCTACGGCGAGGAACTCCTCGACTCGCGCTTCCCCCGCGATGCCGCACGAGTGCTCCGCAAGGTGGTCGAAGCCGAGCCCGACAACTCCGCAGCATGGGAGCTGCTGGGTCGCGCCCACTTCGCGGCGGCGCACCTCCCGCCCGCCGAGGAGGCGTTCCGCCGGCTCGTCGAGCTGGAGCCCACGAGCATGTGGGCGCAGACCGCCCTCGGCCTGACGCTCGACCGGCAGAGCCGCCACAGCGAGGGTGCCCTGCACCACCGGGTAGCCGCGGCAATGGGCGCCTCGGAGCGTGACGCCACCCGCGTCGAGCTCGTCGACCGGCAGACCGGCTGACGGTCCTGGAAACCCACCAGGCCGCCGCCGCGAGCGCTGTCGCGCTGGTCGTCGTCCCACCCGTGTGGCGGATGACCAGGCACCTCGTGACATTGGTGCACGAGGCCGGGCATGCGGTCGTCGCGGTGCTCACGGGCCGGCGACTCAACGGCATACGGCTGCACAGCGACACCTCGGGGCTGACCGTCTCCAGCGGAAAGCCCCGAGGTGTCGGCATGATCGCGACGGCCGCTGCCGGTTACCTCGCACCGGCGGCCCTGGGACTCGGATCGGTGCTGCTCGTCGACGGCGGACACACTCCGTGGGCGTTGTATGCCGGCCTGACGACGCTCGCCCTGATGCTTCTGTACATCCGCAACTGGTTCGGGCTCGTCGTCGTCGGGCTCAGTGGTGCAGGCGTGGGGTTGCTGATCTGGCGCGCGCCCGAGCGGGTGCAGGACTTCGCCGCCTTGGCGTTCGCCTGGTTCCTCCTCGTCGCCGCCCCCCGCATGACGCTCGACCTCTGGGCACATCGCCGGCGGATGCGCACGCGTACGACCGACGCCGACATCCTCGCCCGGCTGACGTTCCTGCCCGCACCGGTGTGGAACGCGATCTTCCTGCTGCTCACGCTCGGCGCGCTGGTTGGCGCTGTACGCGTGGCAGACCTGATTGGATAGCCGGGTGTTCACCGTCGGCAAGGAGCTCGAGGGCGCGCTCGGGCGCAGCGGCACGATCTCGACCCCGCACGGCGAGATCCGCACCCCAGCCTTCATCCCGGTCGGCACGCGGGCGACGGTCAAGGCCGTCCTGCCTGAGGCGATGGCCGACCTCGGGGCGCAGGCGCTGCTCGCGAATGCGTACCACCTCTACCTGCAGCCCGGCGCCGACATCATCGACGAGGCCGGCGGCCTTGGTGCGTTCATGAACTGGCACGGGCCCACGTTCACCGACTCCGGCGGGTTCCAGGTGCTCTCGCTGGGCGCCGGGTTCAAGAAGACGCTCTCCATGGACTCGCACACCGTGCAGCCCGACGACGTCATCGCCGAGGGCAAGGATCGGCTCGCGCTGGTCGACGACGACGGCGTCACGTTCACTTCGCACCTCGACGGCTCCAAGCACCGTTTCACCCCCGAGGTGTCGATGCAGATCCAGCACCAGCTCGGCGCCGACATCATGTTCGCGTTCGACGAGCTCACGACGCTGATGAACTCGCGCGGCTACCAGGAGGAGTCGATCAAACGTACGCAGGCCTGGGCCGAGCGATGCATCGCCGAGCATCAACGGCTCTCCGCCGAGCGCGCCCACAAACCGCCGCAGGCGCTGTTCGGCGTCGTGCAGGGCGCGCAGCACGAGGACCTGCGTCGCGCGGCGGCACGCGGGCTCGTGGGGCTTGACTTCGACGGCTATGGCGTTGGAGGTGCGATCGAGAAGGAGAACCTCGGCACGATCGTGCGGTGGGTCAACGAGGAGCTGCCCGACGACAAACCACGTCACCTTCTCGGCATCAGCGAGCCCGACGACCTGTTCACCGCTGTCGAGAACGGCTGCGACACGTTCGACTGCGTCTCGCCGTCACGGGTCGCCCGGTCGTCGCGGGTGTATGCCATGACGGGCCGCTACAACCTCAACGTCGCGGCGTCCCGGCGCGACTTCGGGCCGATCGATCCCGAGTGCGACTGCTACACGTGCGGGCACTACTCCAAGGCGTACCTGCACCACATGTTCAAGACCAAGGAGTACGTCGCCGCGACACTCGCGACGATCCACAACGAGCGGTTCACGGTGCGCCTCGTCGACGACATGCGGACCCACATCGAAGCCGGCACGTTCGCCGAGTTCAAGCAGGAGTTCCTCGCCAAGTTCTACGGCTGAGGTGGTCTCGATACTGGCCCTCGTTCCTCGGGCCAACTCGACCACCGAGTTGTCGCCGGTCGAGTAGACCACGTCAGCCGAAAGACTCACGCCCAGTAGGACGGCTCGCGGTCCTTGAGCAGCTTGATGACGAGCATCGTGACCGGCATGACGATGAGCTCGACGGCGCACTTGAAGACGAACCCGACGACGAAGTAGTTGACGAACTGCCCACCCGTCGTGATGCCGATCGCCGACGCCGCGATGGCGCAGAAGATGAAGGTGTCGGCGGCTTCGCCAACGCCTGTCGAGCTCGCCAGCCGCCGGAACAGGCCGGGCTCGGAGCTGCGGGCCTTCATGCGTACGAGCACCCACGAGTTGAGGAACTGGCCGGTGAGGTACGCGATCATCGACGCCGCGACGATCTGCAGCCCTGACCACACGACGCTCTCGAACGCGTCCTGGTTCTCGTAGAACCCGGCGCCGGGCAGCTTCATGACGATCAGGAATGTCGCGAACGTCATGATCGCCGTGCCGAAGCCCACCAGGATCGCGCGCCGCGCGGCCTTGAAGCCGTACACCTCCGACATGACGTCGCCGAGGATGTACGCCAGCGGGAACAGCACGGCTCCCCCGTCGGAGATGACCGGCCAGATCTGGACGGGGCCGAGCGAAAGGTCACCCGAACCGAACTCCGTCGCCTTGGTCGCGGCGATGTTGGACACGACGAGCACCACGCAGAACACCGCGAGGATGACGTCGTAGTAGGACGATCCTCGGGACGCGTAGTGGATCTCGCGGTCGGGCTGAGCAGCGGTTTCCTGCGATGTCATGGGTGACATCCAACCATGTGGCGACCTCTGGGAGAATCGACTCATGACCGCCGCCCTGCCGACACGTACGGACGTGCTCGTCGTCGGCGCCGGTCCCGCAGGCTCGGCCGCTGCCGCCTGGACCGCACGCTTCGGCATGGACACCGTGCTGGCCGACGCCGCGACGTTCCCCCGCGACAAGACCTGCGGCGACGGGCTCACGCCTCGCGCGATCGCCGAGCTGCAGCGCCTGGGCCTCGAGGAGTGGGTACGCGGTCACGGCACCAACCGCGGGCTCCGTGCCTCCGGCTTCGGCCAGGAGCTGCTGCTGCCCTGGCCCGGCGGATCGCTGCCCGACTGGGGCTCCGCAGTCCCCCGCACCGAGCTCGACGACAAGATCTTCCGCGTCGCCCTCGAGTCCGGCGCGACACCGATGGAGGGCGCTCGCGCTGTCGACGCCGAGCGCGATGCCTCCGGCAAGGTCACCTCGGTGACGTTCCACCTCGGCAAGGACCGCACGCCGCACACGATCCAGTGCGACCGGCTCGTGGTCGCCGACGGCGTACGTTCCCCGCTGGGCCGCGTGCTCGGCCGCGAGTGGCACCGCGACACGGCGTACGGCGTCGCCGGTCGTTCGTACGTCAAGTCCGGACGCAGCGACGATCCGTGGATCTCCTCGCACCTCGAGCTCCGTGGCGAGGACGACGAGCTGCTGCCCGGCTACGGCTGGATCTTCCCGCTCAGCGACGGCGAGGTGAACCTCGGCGTCGGCGCACTCGCCACCGCGAAGCGACCTGCTGACCTGCAGATCCGCCCGCTGATGGAGTACTACGCGGGCCTCCGCCGCGAGGAATGGGACCTGAGCGGTGAACTCCGTATGCCCACCAGCGCCCTGCTGCCCATGGGAGGCGCGGTCTCCGGCGTGGCCGGCCCCAACTGGATCCTCGTCGGTGACGCGGCCGGCTGCGTCAACCCGCTCAACGGCGAAGGCATCGACTACGGCCTCGAGACCGGCCGGGTCGGCGCCGAGCTCATGCGCGCACACGCCGACCTGCAGCACGCCTGGCCGGCCCTGCTCACGACGCACTACGGCGAGGCGTTCTCGATCGCCCGCCGCCTCGCCGGGCTCATCACCGTCCCCCGGCTGCTGCCCACGGCGGGGCCCATCGGCATGCGGTCGCACCGGCTCATGACGTTCGCCCTGCGGGTCATGGGCAACCTCGTCACGGACGAGGACCGCGACTTCACTGCCCGGCTGTGGCGCTGGGCCGGACGCCAGTCCGTACGCCTCGACGACCGGCCACCCTTCACGTCCTGATCCGGACATGCGAAAGGCCCGGCCGGAGCCGGGCCCTTCGTGGATCAGTCGGTCACGCAGCAGGCGGCGTGTCCTTCTTGTTGAGATCTGGCATCTTCTCGCCCGACTCCTTGAACAGCAAGAAGGTGAACGCGGTCAGCGCGATCGTCGTGATGAACAGCGCCCATCCCGACCAGCCAGGTCCGACGTCGACGATGCCGCCGTCGTCATACGTGAAAGCGCGGAGGATGATCAGCAAGGTGCCGAGACCGGCAGCAGCGAGCGCCACCAGGCTCCACGGGACGGTATCGGGAAGGTTCTCGCTGGCGAACGCCTTGATCGCAATGATCACCGTCGCTGCGATCACGAGGAGGACACCGAGCGTGGCGTAGCTGTCCCACGCGCTCGTTCCCGCGGACACTGGTCCGGCGTCAATCGTCACGTAGCTCCCGAAGAACGACAGGATGATCGAGAGCCCACCGGCGATGAGCGCTCCCTGCGTGTTTCTGTCCAGAGACTTGAAGTCAACGGCCATGGTAAATCTTCTCCCAACGATGAATGTTAGGGCTGAATCTAGACCCATAACGCTCCTATACGACAGCAATTTCACCGGTTCAAACACCGTGTCGCACCGCCGCTCAGTTGGCCGCCGCGGCATCGCGTGAGCCCGCGTAGGACACAATCTGCGTCATGGATGCTGATGTCATCGTCGTCGGAGCGGGCCTCGCAGGCCTCGTCGCCACCGCAGAGCTCGTCGAAGCCGGCCGCAAGGTCATCCTCGTGGACCAGGAGGGCGAGCAGGGCATCGGCGGTCAGGCCTTCTGGTCCTTCGGCGGCCTGTTCTTCGTCGACTCGCCGCAGCAGCGCCGCATGGGCATCAAGGACTCGGTCGATCTCGCGATGCAGGACTGGATGGGCAGCGCCCAGTTCGACCGCGACGAGGACCACTGGCCGCGGCAGTGGGCCGAGGCGTACGTCAACTTCGCGGCAGGCGAGAAGCGCGCCTGGCTCAAGGAACGGGGCCACAGCGTGTTCCCGGTTGTCGGTTGGGCCGAGCGCGGCGGCGGGCTGGCCAGCGGTCACGGCAACTCGGTACCCCGCTTCCACATCACCTGGGGCACCGGCCCCGGCATCGTCGAGCCCTTCGAGAAGCTCGTGCGAGCAGGGCACGACCAAGGCCTGGTGCAGTTCGCGTTCCGCCACCGGGTCGACGAGCTGATCGTCAGCGACGGCGTCGTGACCGGCGTACGCGGGCAGGTCCTCGAGCCGACTGACGCCGAGCGTGCAGCACCCACATCGCGTACGTCGGTCGGTGAATTCGAGCTGACGGCGCAGGCGGTCATCGTGACCTCCGGCGGCATCGGCGGCAACCACGATCTCGTACGCGCCAACTGGCCCGACCGCCTCGGCACTCCCCCGCAGCACATGATCTCCGGCGTCCCCGCCCACGTCGACGGCCGCATGCTCGGCATCGCGGAGGAGGCCGGCGCGAGCCACATTAACCGCGACCGGATGTGGCACTACGTCGAGGGCATCAAGAACTGGGACCCGATCTGGCCACACCACGGCATCCGCATCCTGCCCGGGCCGTCGTCGATCTGGCTCGACGGCGCCGGCAAGCGGCTGCCGATTCCGGGCCTGCCGGGCTTCGACACCCTCGGCACCCTCAAGCTGCTGCGCCAGAGCGGCCACGACCACTCGTGGTTCGTGCTGACACAGGCGATCATCGAGAAGGAGTTCGCCCTCTCCGGGCAGGAGCAGAACCCTGACCTGACCGGCAAGAGCGTGCGCGAGCTGGTCAAGCAGCGCCTCGCCAAGGGCGCCACCGGGCCCGTCGAGGCGTTCAAGTCCAAGGGCGAGGACTTCATCGTGGCCGACACGATCGAGGAGCTCGTTGCCGGCATGAACGCGCTGACGCCAGATGCTCCCGTCGACCTCGAGGACGTACGCCGTCAGGTCGCCGAGCGCGACCGCGAGCTCGACAACGCGTTCACCAAGGACCTGCAGATCGCCGCGCTCAAGCAGGCGCGGAGCTATCGCGGCGACAAGCTCATCCGGGTTGCGTCCCCGCACAAGATCCTCGACCCCTCGAAGGGGCCGCTGATCGCCGTACGCCTGCATGTCCTGACCCGCAAGTCCCTCGGTGGCCTCGAGACGAACCTCGACTCACAGGTCCTTGGAGCCGACGGCTCGCCGCTCGCCGGGCTGTATGCCGCGGGCGAGGTCGCCGGCTTCGGTGGTGGTGGCGTGCATGGCTACAACTCCCTCGAGGGAACGTTCCTCGGCGGCTGCATCTTCAGCGGCCGGGCCGCCGGCCGAGCCGCCGCCAAGCAGGTGGGCTGAGGTCCGGCGTAGGTTTGGAGACATGGATACTGCACCGCTGCTGGAGCTCAACGACGGACGCCAGATGCCGGTCCTCGGCTTCGGGACCTACTCCATCAAGGATCCCCAGGTCTTCGTCGAGGCGATCGACACCGGATACCGACTGCTGGACACCGCGACGCGCTACGAGAACGAGACGGAGGTGGGCCGCGGCATCGCCGACTCGCCGGTCTCCCGCGATGAGCTGTTCGTCACGACCAAGCTGCCCGGTCACGCACACGGGTCGCAGGGCCCGCGCATCGAGCTGACCGCATCGCTCGAACGCCTCGGGCTCGACCATGTCGATCTCTACCTGATCCACTGGCCGCTCCCTCGCATCGACAAGTACGTCGACACCTGGCAGGCCATGATCGAGCTCCGCGACGAGGGGCTGACGCGGTCAATCGGCGTCTCCAACTTCCTCCCCGAGCACCTCAGCCGGCTCATCGCGGAGACCGGGGTGACACCGGCGGTCAACCAGGTCGAGCTGCATCCCTACTTCCCGCAGGCCGAGCAGCGCGCCGCTGACGAGGGATACGGCATCATCACGCAGAGCTGGACGCCCATCGGCCGTGGCAGCGACCTGCTCGACAACCCGGTGCTCGCCGAGATCGGCGCCAGGCACGGCAAGTCGCCCGCGCAGGTTGTGCTCCGCTGGCACACGCAGATCGGCGCCGCCCCGATCCCGAAGTCGGAGACGCCCGAGCGGTTCCGCAGCAACCTCGACATCTTCGACTTCGAGCTCGACCAGGACGACCTCGACCGCATCGCGAGTCTCGACACCGGCCAGCGCATCGGCGGCGATCCCCGTACGCACGAGGAGTTCTGACCGCTAGGTTCTTCGCATGACCGTCCTCGCGCTGATCTTCGCGGGCATCGCTGCCCTGCTGCACGTGCTGTTCTTCAAGCTGGAGTCCCTCGACTGGCGCAAGCCGAAGACGTGGAAGACGTTCGGGCTGGCGTCTCAGGCCGACGCCGACACGACCGCCTCCCTGGCGTTCAACCAGGGCTTCTACAACCTCTTCCTCGCGATCGGCACCTTCGTCGGCATCGGTCTCATCACGTTCTGCGACAGCCACGACACGATGGGCTGGACCCTCATCGTCTTCGCGTGCGGCAGCATGCTCGCCGCGGCCGTCGTGCTGATCTCCAGCGGCGGCAAGTCGTATGCCCGCGCGGCCGCGATCCAGGGCGTACCCGCGCTCCTCGCCGTCGCCACGAGCCTCATCGCCGCCAACTGAGACCCGCGCAAAACGGTCGGAGCCGCCGACTAGGGTGATGCCGTGCTTCGTATCGCCACCGTCAACGTCAACGGCATCCGCGCCGCCCACAACAAGACCCGGGGGCAGACCCTCGGATTCGGCGACTGGCTCGCCGATCGAGGCGCCGACATCGTGACGCTGCAAGAGGTCCGGGCACCTGACGCGATCGTCCACGAGCTGACTGCTGACGCCGGCTATCACGTCGTCCACGCAGAGGCTGCAGCCAAGGGACGCGCCGGTGTCGCCGTGCTCAGCCGGGCCGAGCCCAAGGACTTCCGCGTCGGCAATGGCGATGACTACTTCCACGACTCCGGCCGCTGGATCGAAGCTGACATCCCGCTGTCGGACGGATCGATCCTGACGACCGTGTCGGCATACGTCCACTCCGGTGAGGCCGGCACGCCGCGTCAGGAGGACAAGTACCGATTCCTCGAGCAGATGGCCACACGGCTCGCCGAGATCCGTGCGACCGGCAACCACGGCGTCGTCACCGGCGACCTCAACGTGGGCCACACCGAGCGCGACATTCGCAACTGGAAGGGCAACGTCAAGAAGGCCGGCTTCCTGCCCGAGGAGCGCGCCTACTTCGACCGCTACTTCGGCGAGCTCGGTTGGGTCGACGTGCACCGCACCCTGGCCGGCGACGTCGACGGGCCCTACACGTGGTGGTCCATGCGTGGTCAGGCCTACGACACCGACACCGGCTGGCGCATCGACTACCAGATCGCGACGCCCGAGCTCGCTGCCTCAGCTCGTGAGGCCGTCGTCGACCGGGCACCCAGCTGGGCCGAGCGCTGGTCCGATCACGCTCCCCTGGTCATCGACTACGACCTCTGACATGACCGCATCGCTCGATCGCCGCCTCGGGCTCGTCGGCTCGGTGGCGGTCGGCATGAGCGCCATGATCGGCGCCGGGCTGTTCGTGGTGTTCCCGCCAGCGGTGTCGGCGGCCGGCGACGGGCTCCTCGCCGCACTCGCGATCGCGGCGGTAGTCGCGGCCTGCAACGCCATCTCGTCGGCACGCCTGGCCCGCCGACACCCGGTGGCCGGTGGCACGTACGTCTACGGCCGCGAACGGCTCGGTCCGTTGTGGGGCTACCTCGCCGGCTGGTCGTTCATCGCCGGAAAGGTCGCGTCCTGCGCGGCGATGGCATTCGCCCTGGGCAGTTATCTGTGGCCCGACCACGCGCGGCTCGGCGCTCTCGCGGCGGTCGTGGTCTTCACGGCCGTCAACCTCGCCGGCGTCGAGAAGTCCGCGGCGGTCAGCATCCCGCTCGTCACCGCGGTCGTCTTGATCGTGGTCATCGCGGTGGTCGTGATGTTCTCCGGCCATGGCACCGCGACCCCAGACCTTCCGACTACATCCGGCGGCGTGCTCGAGGCCGCAGGGCTGCTGTTCTTCGCGTTCGCTGGATATGCCCGCCTCGCCACGCTCGGTGAGGAGGTGCGCGAACCCGCTCGGACGATCCCGCGAGCCATCGCCGTGACGTTCGTCCTGGTGCTCGCGCTCTACGCAGCGGCTGCGCTTGCGCTACTGCACGTGCTCGGCGCCTCGGAGCTCGCCGACTCCGTCCGGCCGTTCGTCGCAGGCGTCGACGCGGTCGACGCGCATGGCCTGGTGCCGTTGGTGCTGGTCGGGGCCGCACTGGCCGCCGGAGGAGCGCTTCTGTCCCTGATGCTGGGCGTCTCACGCACGACGCTGGCGATGGCCCGCGACGGGCACCTTCCGCACGGGCTCGCGGCCGTCAGTGAGCGCACCCGGGTGCCCCACGTCGCGGAGATCGCGGTCGGTGTCGTGGTCGCAGCTCTGATCTGCCTCGGTGACCTGGTCACGAGCGTCGCCTTCTCGTCGTTCTGCGTGCTCGTCTACTACGCGATCGCCAATGCCTCAGCCTGGACGCTCAGCCGCGCGGTCGGGCCGCGCCTCGTCTCGGCGCTCGGCCTGGCCGGTTGCACCGCGCTGGCGCTGAGTCTCCCGCTTTCCACCGTCGTCACGGGTGCCGCTGTCGTCGCCGCCGGCGCTGTGATCTACGCCGTGCGACGTCGCTAGCTAGCCGCTGGCCGCTTTCTTCGCCGTCGCCTTCTTGGCGGTCGTCTTCTTGGCGGTCGTCTTCTTGGCGGTCGCCTTCTTCGCCGGCGACTTCTTGGCAGCCACCTTCTTGGCGGTCACCTTCTTCGCCGGCGACTTCTTGGCAGCCACCTTCTTGGCAGTCACCTTCTTCGCCGGCGTCTTCTTGGCGGTCACCTTTTTGGCGGTCACCTTCTTGGCGGTCACCTTCTTCGCCGGCGACTTCTTGGCAGCCACCTTCTTGGCAGTCACCTTCTTCGCCGGCGACTTCTTGGCGGCCACCTTCTTCGTGGCGACCTTCTTCGCGGTCGACTTCTTGGCGGTCACCTTCTTCGCCGGTGCCTTCTTCGCGGTCGCCTTCTTGGCGGTGGTCTTCTTTGCGGTCGCCTTCTTCGCGGCCGCCACGCTCGAGTCGCTCATCGCTACCTCCGTGTCATGTGCAGCGTAAACCCGGATTCCGGAAAATTCCGCGGAACGGCAACGATGAACACAACGCACACAAGTTGAAGGTTGCATAACCTCGCCATACGCTTGGTTGCATGGCGCAACCTGACCTCGACCACCTCGCACGCGGGCTCCGTGAGTTCGCGGGCGGCCTTCTGCGTTCCACCCGCGCTGACTCGCTGAGCCGCGCAGCCGCCTCGGCACTGTCGTGCCTGGCCCGCAAAGGGGCGATGAGGATCACCGCCCTCGCCGAGCGCGAGGGGGTCACGCAGCCGGCCATGACCGGACTCGTGCAACGCCTCGAGGCGGGCGGGCTCGTGACCCGCACGTCGGACGCCCGCGACGGACGCGTGGCGCTGATCGACATCACGCCCCTGGGCCGCCGAACCCTCGAACGCCGCCGGGCCGCGCAGGACGCCGTCATCATCGACCGGCTCGAAGGGCTCTCCCCCGACGAGCTCGCAGCACTCGAAGCTGCGCTTCCGGCGCTGGGCAACGTGACAGACGCCCGAAGCCGCTGACGTCCGAAACCCGGGTCGGCAACGAATTCCTCCGTTGTCGACCCGGGTCCCGACCCGTTGGAGCACGGATCCCCCGATCCGTACTCCCGCCTATGGGATGGTCAGTTGAACCTGACCTTCAGCGAGGTGCCGTCCTCCTCGAGGACCTTCACCTTGACCCCCACCGCCGGCAGCTTGACGCCGTGGTTGGGCAGCTCGGCGTACCAGTACTTCTTGGTGTCGTCGAACAGCGGCTTCGCTGCCTGACCGCGGATGTAGCTGGGCACACCGTTGGTGTGCAGCGTCATCGAGTCGGCCTTGTGCAACGAGAACGGCGCGTCGTACATCTGGATACGGGCGCGCCACGGGGCACCTGTCGCGATGTTGATGATCGGCTCCGGGTTGGCGTCGATCGGCAGGTTGCGACCCGAGCCCGGGTGCAGGCTCGTGTTGTTGTCACCCATTGACGTGTCCCAGTACGAGATCAGCAGGCCGTGACCGTACTTGTAGTGCTCGACCCAGTCCGGCTTCGTGTTGAGGAACCCGAAGTTGTACGGACCGGTCAACAGGTACTTGTCGAAGGACACGTAGGAGCGGTGACCCATGACGTAGTAGTTGTCGAACTGCTCCGTCGTCGTGGCACCGAGGATCCGGAACCCGTCGAGGTCGAACCCGGTGGCGCCGTCCTCAGCGCCATCCGTGAACAGCGTCTCGGTGCCGGCCGTGACCGCGACGTCGTCGGCGTACAGGCCACCGAGGGCCAGGCCGCCGTCGGTCTTGTAGAAGATCCGCAGCTTGATGTTCTGACCGTCGTATGCCGACAGCGGCACCTTGAGGTCAGCCCAGTCCGCCTGCTCACCGTCGATGCCCGGTCGTCCCGAGGTGTCGACGCCGATCGGCGTGCCGTTGATCGTCCCGTTGAGCGACGTCCAGTTGGTTCCGCCGTCGGTCGAGGCCTGGACGTACGCGTAGTCGTAGCCCTCCTCGATCTCGTAACGGATCTTCGCCGTCAGCTCCGCACCCGTCTTGCCGGTGAGGTCCACGTCCCTGGTCATGGAGTTGGCCAGGTCGTCGCCGGAGCCGGAGTGGAACTGCTTGGCGCCCGACGCGGGTGCGCCGTTGTCGGTCGTCACGCTCTTCTTGGGCAGCACCACGACCGCGCCCTGGGCCTTGGCCGTGTTGTACTCCTGCGGGCCCATCTCGATCGTCTTCTTCTGCTTCGCACCGATCGCCTCGTAGTCGAGCCAGCCGAGCTGGAGCTTCTCCCACGCACCGATGTCGCCCGGTCGCGTGCCGAGTGGCTCGTCCTTGGCGTTGAGCCGGCTCTGGGCCATCAAGGTCCAGTACTCGTTGGAGTTGTCGCCGCCGCCGCTGATCGCATAGGCGTCCGGCAGACCGAGGTCGTGACCGTACTCGTGGACGAACACCGACAGTCCGCCGTTCTCGGGCTGGACCGTGTAGTCGCCGATCCAGATGCCCGTGTCACCGATCTGGGTGCCACCGAGCTTGTTGTTGGCCGGTCCGGTGATGCCGGCATCGGTCAGGAACGCGTGCCAACGGTGCGACCAGATGGCGTCCTCGCCCTGCTGCGGATCACCGTCAGCCTCGTCGCCTCCGGCGTGCACGATCTGGAAGTGGTCGATGTAGCCATCAGGCTCGTTGAAGTCGCCGTCGCCGTCGAAGTCGTAGCGGTCGTACTTGTCGTACGCCGCGAGAGCCGTCTTGATCTGCTCGTCGGTCTGGCCGGCCGCCTTCTGCTGGGCGATCCAGGCCGTGACCGCGTCCTGGATGAGGTACCAGGTGCCGGAGTCCTCGCGGCCGTAGCGCGCCTCGTTGTACGGCACCTTGACCCAGTCCGAGACTGTGCCGTCGACCGTGTAGCGCCCTGACGACTGCTTCTCGTAGTACGTCTTGACCGAGTCGGCCGTCTTCTTGAAGTAGAGGTCCTGGTAGTGCTGGCGGTTGTAGTCCGCCTGCCAGACCGTGGAGTTGTCCTTGGTGCGGTCGGGCTCGGGGATCTTGTTGTGAAGGGGTCCTTCGAACGTCGTGGGTCCGGGCGTGTCCGGGTCGGTGTCGACGTCGGGGTAGTCAGGGTGACGCTCGTTGCCGAACTCCGCGAGGATCACAAAGATCTTGTCGGCGCGCTCCTGCGAGAGCTCGACGTACTGATCCTGCAGGGCGCCACTGCGAGCCTTGAACTTGCGGCCCTCCAGGTTCGCCTTGCGAGCGGCCTCGGCCGGGCTCGTGCCGCGGCCGACCTTGACGACGGTGCTGCCGTCCTTCTGGACGGGCTTGAGCTCACCGTTGAGCACACCCGTGATGGCGGACTCCCGCATCGCCCGGCGCTTGTCCTCGAGCGGGCTCGGCAGCTCGTCCTGCTGGCTGGTGGCGCGGTCGCTGTCTGCGACCGATGGTGCTGCTGATGCGGAGCTCGGTACGGCGTATGCCGTACCGAACGCTGCCGCGAGTGCTAGGCCAAGAAGGCCTGAGGTCACGCGCTTCACTGTTCCCCCTGTGTTTCCCATTGATGAGCAGCCGAGCGGATTGCCTGGCCTGCTGTGCGTACGCCCTCGTGAGGCGCGCGCGGCACAACGGAGTCAACTTAGGGAATTTTCAGGAAGAAAGGCAGTCTTGACTTTGGTTCGACGTGACTATAAGGACTGGTCCGTTCGAACTATCAACGCCCGGTCCCGCTCTGACGATTTCTGCTCACCCGTGTGCGCCGTGTGACCTATGGTGTGGGTGGGAGGGAGAGACCCATGACAAAAGTGCTGAACCCGCGCGTGCTTGCGGGCTCATTGATGGTGATGTTGATCCTGACGTTCGCGCCGGCATCGGCGATGACGTCGACGACGTACGAGTACGACGTCATCAAGTGGACCAACGCCAAGCGTGTCTACTACGACAAGGTCCCGGTGAAGGCTCACTCGTGCGTCGACACGTACGCCGAGAGGCAGGCCGCCTGGATGGCCAGCCATCGCACGCTCAAGCACCAGAGCATGAGCACGATCCTGAGCGCTTGTGGGCTCACGAGCGTGTCGGAGAACATCGCGTACGGCTATTCGACCGGCAGAAGCGTGGTCAATGCCTGGATGAAGTCGTCAGGACACCGCGCCAACATCCTCAGCACCAACAAGCGCTGGATCGGTGTCGGCGCTGTTCAGGACGAGTACGGAGTCTGGTGGGTTTCGCAGGTGTTCGGCCGAAGGTAGCCGTGTTTCCGGGTGGTGAATTTTTTGGATTCGCCACACGAAAGGCTTTCCCTTGGGGGTTCGCTGTGCCCTAGGCTTGTCGGCAGTTGCACGACGTTGGGCCGTAAGAATGAATGAGTTCCTCTCGGGGTGTCTAGTTCTTCTCGAAGGTTGGATGTACGTCGCGACACTCACTCGCGAAGGTCGTGAGTGAACTCGCCAAGAGGAGTTAGACATGGCAACAGGAACCGTCAAGTGGTTCAACGCTGACAAGGGCTTCGGATTCATCGCCCCCGACGACGGCAGCGAAGACGTATTCGCGCACTTCAGCGCGATCCAGTCCAGCGGCTACCGCTCGCTGAACGAGAACCAGAAGGTCGAGTTCGACGTCGAGCAGGGCCAGAAGGGCCTGCAGGCCGCGAACATCCGCCCCCTGTAAGTAGGACGACAAGCTCGCGAGAGCTTCGGGGGCGGCTTGCCGCCCCCTGTAACTCTCAGCTGGAACAGCAGAACGCCACGACCTTCGGGTCGTGGCGTTCTGTCGTTCAGGGCGTGGTCAGAGGTGGCCGCACTCGTCCCACGCATGGCGGCCGAACTCGGCGCTCGGGGCGGTCTCGAGATAGCTGACGTCCGCATTGGGCTTGGCGTGTCGCGGAGCCAGGCGGTGCGCAGGGAACCGGGCCGATGCCTCGGCGATCTGCGTCGAGTCGATCTCGAACGTGGACTCGTCCATGCGGCGCTCCTCTGCTCACGGGCTTGACCTGAGGTTATCCTCACGTTTGACCGCGGCGTAACCCTTACCGTTCGGTAGTTTCAGAGCGTGACGCGGAAGATCCGGTCGTCGTCCTTTCGCAGGTCGCCCCGGCCATCGGTGTTGCTGGTAGTCACCCACAGTGCGCCATCCGGCGCGATCGTCACGCTTCGGATCCGCCCGTGGTCCCCCCCGAAGTACGCCCGGGGCTTCCCGGTCTTCTCGCCGTCGAGGCTGACGGCGAACAGGCATTCGCCCTGCAGCGCCCCGAGGAAGGCGGTCGACCTGGTGATCGCCAGTCCGGACGGCGAGCACTCGTCGGTGCCCCACGTGACCTTCGGGTTGATGAAGTCGTCATTGTCGGACCTGCCCTCGGCGTCCGGCCAGCCGTAGTTGCCACCGCGCTTGATCAGGTTGAGCTCGTCGGCCGTCCTATCGCCGAACTCCGTGGCCCACAACCGGCCGTCCGCGTCGTAGGCGAGACCCTCGCTGTTGCGGTGGCCGTAGGACCAGGTGCGATTGTCGAACGGGTTGCCGGGAGCGGCCTTGCCGTCGCGGGTGATGCGCAGGATCTTGCCGTTGAGGGATCCCTTGTCCTGGGCTTGCGCGCCGTCGCCGGCGTCGCCGGTCGACACGAACAGGTTGCCGTCGCCGTCGAACAGCAGACGTCCACCGTGGTGGCGGCCGCCTTTCGCGATGCCGGTGAGGATGGGCTTCTGCGAGCTCAGCGAGTCGCCGTCGAGGCTCAGGCGTACGACCCGGTTGTCGGACTCGGTCGTGACGAACGCGAACAGGGTCGACTCGTCATCAGGGGCCAGGGCAAGCCCCAGAAGCCCGCCCTCTCCCCCGGGACCTCCGGATGCGCCGTCGACATCGCCGACCTTGGTGACCTTGCCGGTCGTCGAGATCCGCACGATCGACCCCTCGTCACGCTGCGACACCAGCGCATCCCCGCTCTCGAGGAACACGATCTCCCACGGCACGTTGAGGCCCGTGGCGACCGTGGAGGCGATCTTCGGATCGATGCTGTCGAGCGTCTGTGTTGTTGTGGGCTCCTTGGACGGCGTGCGCGTCGGGGTGGGCTTGTCGTCGTCGCTGCCGCACCCGATCAAGGTCGCAGCACCGATCGCCGCGAAGCCGGTCAGCAGGGTTCGACGCTCCATGGAACGATCATGCCCTCCGCGGGCCAAGTGCGACAGTCAGTCCGCACGGCTCGACATGAGAAGTCCCCGATGGGCCACTAATCTTGAGGGATGCCCCCCCTGCTCGGCGGTCGATACCGCCTCGACAAGCTCATCGGTGGCGGCGGTATGGGTGAGGTCTGGCAGGCGCACGACTCCGTGCTCGATCGCGAGGTCGCGATCAAGATCATCCGACCCCATCTTGCCGGCGACGAGAACGTACGAGCGCGCCTCCGGGTCGAGGCACAGCTGGCCGGCAAGCTGCACCACCCCGGCATCGTCGACGTGTTCGACTACGGCGAGGACGAGGAGGACGGCAAGCCCGTCCCCTTCCTGGTGATGCCGTTGATCGACGGGGCCCCGTTGTCCGCCCTGCTGGCCGAGCGTGGCCCGCTGTCGACCGGCGAGACCATGGCGATCGTCGCGGAGATCGCCGCAGCGCTGCACACCGCCCATGACGCCGGGATCGTCCACCGCGACCTCAAGCCCGGCAACATCCTCGTCACTCCCGACGCCCGGGTCATGCTCGTGGACTTCGGCATCGCCCACGCAGCAGGCGGGGAGCCGCTGACCCAGACCGGTGCGCTGATCGGAACCGCGGACTACCTCAGCCCCGAGCAGGCCGCTGGTCGTACGGCCACGCCCGCCTCGGACCTCTACGCGCTCGGCATCGTGGCCTACATCTGCCTGAGCGGCAACCTGCCGTTCCACCGCGACAGCGACATCGCGACGGCTCTGGCGCACATCCAGGCCGACCCGCCCGGCCTGCCGGACACCGTGCCCGCCGAGGCGGCCACGCTCGTCAACGCGCTGCTGGCCAAGGACCCCCGTGATCGACCGGTCTCGGGCACCGTCGTCGCGCAGCACGCCGGCGCACTCGCCACGTCGGTGCCTTCACCTCCCGGCCACGCTCCCGTCCTCGGCGGGGAGCCCACCCAGCCGGTCGCCCCACCGGCGACGGGGAGCACGCTGCCAGGCATCGTCGAGCGACCCGTGAGCGTCGGAGAGCACGACGGGCCGACCCTTCCCGGTGTGCCGGCGAACGTCTGGGACCCGCCAACACCCGTTGCTCCGGCCGGAGAGAGCGTCGTCGCTGCCGAGGAGGTACGCCGCCGGCGTTCGCCGCGACGCATGGTGCTTCTCAGCTCCGTCGTCGTCCTGCTGATTGCCGCCGCGCTCGGCTGGATGCTGCTCGGAGGCGGCCCCAAGACCGTGACCGTCCCCGATGTCGACGGCAAGTCGCAGAGTGCCGCGACGACCCTGCTCAAGGCCGAGGGCCTCAAGGTCGCGGTGCGCAAGGTCAACGTCGCCAACGCGAAAGCCGGAGAGGTCGTGCGCCAGTCGCCCGCCGCCGGCACCGAGGCTGACGAGGACAGCGTCGTGACCCTGTCGGTCGCGACCGGGCGCGTACGCGTCCCCGCCTCCGCGCTGATCGGGGAGTCATACGACAAGGGCGTGGCCCGGCTCAAGAAGCTCGGGCTCAAGGCCAAGGCCGCGTACGCCCCGTCGGACAAGGCTGCCGGCACCGTGATCGAGGTCGATCCGACCGGCACCGCCAAGATCGGCTCGACCGTGACACTGACCGTGGCCAGCGGGTTCACACCGCAGGCTCCGGTCGAGAACAAGGGCAAGGGCAAGAAGGAAGACAGGAAGGACAAGAAGTCCGGCAAGGCGAGCACCGACTTGACCCCTGAGACGACGACCCCGACGGAACCGGCGCCGACGACGACATCCCCCAGCGTGGAGGCCGACACCACCCCGTGAGCGCCCTGGAATCGCGCTGAGATCCCGGGAATGCCCGCGGCGGACGTACCGTTGAACAGTGCGTACGGAGTTTTCCTATGAGAGGCAGTCATGAGCACCGTCACCCTGACCAAGGACACCATCGACGACGTCATCGGCGCTGAGGGCATCACCCTTGTCGACTGGTGGGCCGAATGGTGTGGTCCGTGCAAGCAGTTCGGCCCGGTCTTCGAGGCCGCGAGCGAGCAGCACACCGACGTCGTCTTCGGCAAGATCGACACCGAGGACCAGCGGGAGCTGGCTGCGGCCGCCCAGATCACCTCGATCCCGACGCTGATGGCGTTCCGCGACGGCATCCTCGTGTTCTCCCAGCCCGGTGCGCTTCCGGCGGCCGGACTCGAGCAGATCATCACGGCGGTCAAGGACCTCGACATGGACGACGTACGCCGTCAGATCGCCGCCCAGGAGGATGGCACTCCTGAGGCGCGCCAGGCTTGACCGCTAGGCCGTGACGACGGTCGATCCACCGGGGTCGACCCAGGTGACGCGGTCCGCGTGGGTCGAGCCCGCCAGGACCTGCTCGGCATCGTCCCGGCCCTGCTGGAAGTGTGACCAGCCTTCGTAGTGCACCGGGACGACGGCGGACGGCTTGACGATGTCGATCAGCTCGGCGCCCTGCTTGGCGTCCATGGAATAGCGCAGCCAGCCGGTGAGGTAGCGGAAGCGCACTGAGCCGAGGTGCATCAGCATCGTGCCCACCTCGAGGCGTGCGGCGACATCGCGCAGGCCGCTGAAGAGGACCGTGTCGCCGGTCATCCACAACGCGCCGTGCTGCTGGCCCGACCACTCCAGGGCGAAGCCGACGACCGGTCCGGTGATCGGGTTGAGGCCGACAGGTCCGTGCTGGCACGGGGTCGCCGTGACGGTGATCGTCTCCTTGCCGGGCGCCTCGAGGGTCCAGGTGTCCCACGCGGCAAGGCCGATCGCACCTCCGCCGAGCTTCTTGGCTGCCTTCTTGGTCGTCAGCACCGTACCGAGCTTCGGCAGCATCGAGACGCCGGTGGGATCGAGGTTGTCGGCGTGATGGTGGTGACTGACCAGCACGGCATCGATCGGGCCGAGGTCGTCGGGCTTGATCGACGGGCCCGCGAGCTTGCTCGACATCGTGCCCCACCCGAAGAAGTAACGCTTGCCGGGAGGGTCGAAGGTCGGATCGGTGAGGATCCGCCACCCCCCGAACTCGATCAGCGCGGTCGGACCGCCGATGTGCGTGATGGTGACAGATGTCATGAAGGCTCCTTGAGGTCCAGACAGCCTACGGGTCGCGCACGGGGATCAGACCGAGATGAAGGACCTCATGCTGACTGAGCCCATGTCGATCTCGTCGTTGAAGAACTCGATGTCCTCGCCGTCCTCGAGCAGACTCAGGGCGGCGACCATTGGGCGGTAGTGATCGTCGGTGGGCACCGCGATGCGGGCTTCGGACCAGGTCGCATACGGGTTGACGAGCTTGCCGACCTCTCGGTCGCGGAGCGCGACGGCGGTGTCGGCGTCGAACTGCTCGGCCCAGTCCCAGGCCGTGCCGCCGTCCCACTTGACCCGGCTGAGGGCGTGCACGATGTTGCCGCTGCCGATGAACACGACGCCGCGACGGCGCATCGCCCGCAGGCGGCCGTAGAGCTGGTAGAGCTCGGGCAGCGGCATCGCGTAGTCGATGCTGATCTGCAGGACCGGGACCTCCGGCGCGGGAGCCAGGTGCTTGAGCACGCTCCACGTGCCGTGGTCGAGGCCCCACTGCTTGTCGAGCTCGGCTTCGTACTCGACGAGCTGCTTGGCCAGGAGCCGGGCGACGTCCCGGTCACCGACGGTGTCGTACTGCACGCGGTAGAGCTCGTCGGGGAAGCCACCGAAGTCGTAGATGATCTTGTTCTTGGGCGCGTCGGTGATGTGCGTCTGGCCCGGCGTCAGCCAGTGGGCGCTGACGACCACGATCGCCTGTGCGTCGGGCAGGCCGCGGCCGACCTCGGCCCACTTCTGGGTGAACGCGTTGTCGGCGATGGCGTGCATGGGGTTGCCGTGACCGACGAAGAGCACTGGCATGAGCGGGCTGGGCTGCAGCCGGTTGTCCAGGTCCGAGATCGAGTACGTCGCCATGGTGCCATTCCTCCATTAGTTGATGCTTCAACTATAGCACTACCACTGCGGACCCGGCTCCTGCCTGAAGCGGCTCGGCATCTGATCGATGTGGTCGATGGCCGCCTGCAAGGACGGCGAATCGCGGGCTTGAAGATCTAGGCGTGCGCGTCGGACCGCCCGCAGGGCAATGCCCAACGACCTGAGTTGCTCCCCCGGGTCGACGTGCCAGCCGCGCAGGTAGTTGACGAATCGGCTGATCACACTGATCTGCATGCGTGCCTCAGCTGCGGTCGGGGGTAACCGCTCTGCTCCTAGGAATCCAGGCAGGCACCGCAAGAGGCCGTCAAGGCCGACTACAGAACGGAGGGCTCCCTCACGCCCGAACTCACGCTCGGCCGCGAGCAAGGTCACTTCGTCGGGCTGCAGCCACCCGCTCATGTCATCTTCGTCAAGAAACTCGTAGAGGCGATGGCGCACACGCGCATATCGGCGCACGGTTGGCGCCTTCCTCCCCTCGGCGAGTCCCTCGAAGAAGTCGTCGATCAAGGGCCAGCCGGGTTCGTCAATCTCCATACCCCGACTCAAGCACCGAGGTCGGACAGTCAGCCCGGCCAGACGTTGTCGGCCAGCAGCTCGTCCAGGGGGCGTACGGACGTCCAGCTCTCCTGCTCGAGCATCGGGCGCGGATAGAACGCGTCGACAGGTCCGAGGCACAGGATCGCGACCGGCTCGGCACCTTCGGGCGCGCCGATCAGCGCGCCGACCTCGTCGGGAACGAACAACGACACCCAACCCATTCCGAGCCCCTCGGCGCGGGCGGCGAGCCAGAGGTTCTGGATCGCGCACGACACCGAGGCGAGGTCCATGTGCGGCATCGTGCGGCGGCCGAACACGTGCCGTTCGCGATCGTCGCCGAGTGCCACCACCAGCACCTCGGCGCAGTCCAGGATGCCCTGCACCTTGAGCCGCATGAACTCGCCGGCGCGCTCCCCCATCGCCTCGGCCGTGCGACGGCGCTCGACCTCGACGTGGTCGTGGAGCGACTGGCGAAGCGCGCGATCGGTGACCCGCACGATGCGCCAGGGCTGCATCAGGCCAACACTCGGAGCCTGGTGGGCCGCCGACAGCAGGCGGGCAAGGACCGACTCGTCGACAGTGCCACCCGCGAAGTGCCGCATGTCGCGGCGCTCGGCGATGACCCGGTAGACCGCCTCCCGGTCCTCCTTGTCGTACGCGTGCTCGGTCATTCGGCTCCCAGCCCTTCGAGGACTCCGTGGGTGAACCCCTCGAACGTCAGTGCATCGGGCGTCGCGGGCCGGGCACCCAGGCGTACGGCGACGACTCCCTCGGACGGCACGACCGCGACGTACTGGTCACCGTAGCCATACGCCCAGAACGCGTCGTTCGGCAGGCTCGGCGCGAGCTGTCCGTCGTATGCCGGCTTGTCGTCGGGGTAGCCGGCCTGCCGGAGCACCTCGACGATGCGGCCCTTGCCGTTGACCCACCACAGCAGGCCGTACGCCGCGTTGAGCCTCGACGACGGACGCGTCACCTGTTCGACGTAGTCGGACGACACGAGCCGCGTGCCGTCCCACGTCCCACGGTTGAGCATCAGGTGGCCGACCCGGGCGAGGTCGAGGCAGGTCGACTCGACGCCAGAGAACGTCAGTGCGTTCTTGGCCTGGTCGCGGGTCCAGACGGTGTCGCGCATACCGAGCGGTGCGAGCAGGCGATCCTCTGCGATCTCAGGGACGTCGTCGGTGTCGTAGACGTCGTCGAGCACGGACTCCAGCGCCTGCACGGCCGAGTTGTCGTAGACCCACTTCGTGCCCGGCTCGTCGTCCTGAGGGAGGCTAACCGCATACGCCGACTTGTCCGCCTCTTCCCGGATCATCCGCCGGTCGGTGCCCTCGTCCCAGTGCCGCCCGGACGTCATCGACAGCAGGTCGCGAACGGTCACGGCTCCGGCCGGCCCGACCCGCCATTCGTCAATCAACTCGGACGCGTTGCCCTCGATCTCCAGACGGTCGTCATCGACGGCCATGCCGACCAGCAGCGACGTCAGTGACTTGGTGATCGAGTAGACCCGATGGCGGCGGTGCTCCGTTCCGCCGTGCCAGTACGCATCGTGGACGAGCTCGCCGTCCTTGATCACTGCCACGCACGTCGAGCCCGTGCGTTCGAGGGTGGCGTCGAGCTTCGACCAGTCACCTTGCTCGTTGCGATGCCACTGCGTGCCAGGAAAGGCGTCCGGCGCGGTGGAGACCGTCGGCAACGTCACGGGTGAGGCAGTGACCTCATCGTCCGGGTCGTCGCTCGTGCACGCCGCGACCACGAGCATCGCCGCCACCGCGAACACTCGTCCGATCATCACTCCCCCACGATGCCAGAGCCAAGTACTCACCGGTCTACGGGAGGCCGCTGGTGATGAGTTCGTACGGCTCCTCCGGTTGTCAACGACGGCTAGAGCCGGAGGGTGCTGACGAACTTTTCGAAATGCGAGAAGCGAGGATGTGCTAGATCCAACCGTTGAAGGTCTTTCGCGGCACCGCGAGTCTTCATGTCCAGTGACGACGAAGCGTTGACGGCGACGGCCACCGCAGTCTCGCCCTCAGCCCGATCGAGTCTTGTCCTGCTGGTTTCGAACATGACTAGGGGCTCCGGCCCACTCGGCCCACGTCGAACAAGGAGTGCAGTTGCCGTTCCGAGGCCGGGCGCGACCGCGAACGCCTCGCGAACTGTGACGACCGCGTGCCCGGCGAGCAGCTCCATGTAGAGCTCATTCCGCATCGTCTTGGTCATCTTCTTCACCGAAAGGTTGCCGGCGTCAGTCATCGTTGGATACCGCTCGGGCAGGATGCCGAGATCGGGGACGACGACCACGATCGAGACTGCCTCACCGCGTATCGCAATCGCACTTGATGGTGCTTGGTTGTCCGCAAACGCTTCGGCGAGCGTCGAGAGCACCAGATTGGGGTCGTTCGCCTGCAACCTAGCCCATTGATCGTCGAGCTCATGCTGATAGGACAACTTCATGCCCGCTGCCTGCTGCATGAGGCCAGTTGCGTGTGCACACGCAGCGCCATACGCCACAGCACGGGCAGCTGCCCGCTCCTTCATCGCCGTGATACGGATCGGCGCCAATGCCTGTTTCTGGGCAGCCGTGAGGATGTCTCGGAAGTCGGGCAACACAGGGTCGGGTGCCACTGGTGCTTCGACAGAAGTGAATGTCTGTTGATGGATCGCGAACACGGACTCGATCACACTTTGGAGACGCTCCGCCTCAAGGGCTTTCTGCGAACCGCTGAGTCGCTGCGTCGACGCTGTGACGCCGCTCAACGCGCTGCGGCGCGTCCCCCCTCCAATGGAGGAATAGAAACTGACAGGACCGACTCCGGTCGAGACTCCGGGTCGGCCGGTTCCCACGTGAATGCGCGCCACCCTGGGACCAAGACCCGCGCGAACACCACGTGGAGATGCCGACAGTCGTACGCCAGGAGCAGCCCGAAACGAGATCCTCACGCTGCTACTCGCATACGACGCCGTCGTTGTCGCGGTCGTCGTACCACTCATACTCGGGATCGGAGCCGCGCCGGTAGTTTCCGTAGCCAGCTGCATTCGCCGCACCACAGGTGTCGAAGCGTGGATCAGTCTGCGACACCAGCGTCTTCGGCTCAGCCGACGTCTTCAGATCGGCCTTGGTCTCCTTGACCGCTTCCGCTACAGCCTGCTTGATCAGCTTGGACCGGCGCGCCTTCTCCTCGTCGACCGCAGCCGTCACTGCCTCGTCGATCGCCGCTTGCTCGTTAGCCAGCGCTTCCTGCTTTGCCTCGTCAACACGCTCATCTGTTTGGTCCCGAATGAGGGCAATCTTGGCCTGAGCGGCCTTATTGGCCTCGGCTTTGGCCTCGTCCTTCGCTGCTTCGGTGTCCCCGGCACTCGCCAACCCGATGACCAAGCCTGCCAAGCCCGATGCCACCCCGATGCTGGTCTTGCCGAGCCATCGAGAGCGCTTGGCTTTCGCCTCGGTGACGAAGCCTGGATAGTTCTCAATTTCAGGAAGCGCAGACTGCGATCGCGCCCTGTCGCCGACCGACGCAGGAGTGGCAGGTTCTGTCGACGGCGCGACCGCATCGAGGGGCGCGGTCAATGCCTCCTCCATCACGGGTTCCGCCTCGTCCTGCGGCAGCCAGAACTGCCACCCATCCGGCGCCGGCGGCCAGCCCGGATCTGGGCTCCACCCATCCGGTGGGACCCACCCTTGTGGTGCCTCTGGCCACCCCGGAGCGGCGTTCCATTTCCATTCTGTGTTCGACATGTCTCATCTCCCTCGGGGCGAGATTACGGAGACTTTCGAGGACAAAGTGGAGAACGCCGAAACTGATCGAGAAATGACTCGTTCGGACTGGCTCGGTCGGAAGTTCGGACCTTCGAACCGCCGAAGCGCCATCCCCAAACGGGTAGCCCCATGACTGCAAGTTGGAGGGGTGAGCGACAATGGAGGGATGCCTACGTCCACGGATCTGCGCCGGCTTTTGCGCTTCCCCGTGGAGTTCGTCGCAGGCGAGGATCCGGCGGATTCGCGCTTCGTATTCCATGCGCCGGACGGTGATCACGCGGCCACCGCCAACGAGTCGATCGGGGCGCTGAGCCAGGGCATCCGTGTCATGTCCGCCGATCCGTCCGTACGCGCTTGGGCGACGCCCGCGATCCTCGCGTTGCGCATCATGGCGCGTGGTGCGCTCGGCTCCCCGGACTCGACAGAGCTCAACCAGCTGCAGAGCGCCGCCTCCGCGATCGACAGCAACGCCGGCCGCGGCCAGGCGACGATCAACGCGTTCCTGAAGGCCCTCGCTGTCGACGCCCCCGCTGCCGCGTCGACCCCGCAACGCCAGGCGTACGTCTCGCCGCAGGCTGCCCAGCCGCGCCAGCGCGAGACGACGTTCTCGTGGACGCTGATGGTGTCGTTCCTCGAGCAGCCCACCGCCGAGCAGGCCGCCGTCGTACGCCTGAGGGTGCAGCCGCGCTCCGGTTCGTGGGCGGCGTTCGACGCCGGCGACATGTTCGCCGGCAACGCGTCGCACCCGCTTGCCCAGGACGCCAAGGAGCCGACCTCCGCGATGCTGCGCCGGCTCGAGCCGTGGTGGTCCCCCGCCGAGCGCCTGCGCGACCCGCACACCCGCGGTGCGGCGACCGTCAGCCCCGACGAGCTGGCACGCCTCGGCGATCGCGCGCTCGCGCCGACGCTGATGGCCAACCGCATCGAGATCCGCTGGCCGCCCGAGCTCATCCGCGAGCTGTCGACGTCCGCGGTCGTACGCCGTGACGAGCTGCCGCGCACAGATCGCCCGTCAGCGTTCACCCAGGGCCAGCTGTTCTCGTTCGACTGGCAGGTTGCCCTCGGCGACGACGTGCTGACGGCCGCCGAGCTCGACCAGCTCGCGCAGTCCCAGACCGGCTTGCTGCGGCTGCGGGACCGGTGGGTCTTCGTCGACAAGTCACGGCTGCAACGGGTGCTGGAACGGCGTACGCGCGAGATCTCCCCGCTCGAGGCCCTGAGGGCGACCGTCACCGGCGAGCTCGAGATCGACGGGCGGATGACCGAGGTCGACACCGTCGGCTGGCTCGAGGACGTACGTAGGCGGCTCGCCGTGCAAGACCGCGACATCGCCCCGGCGGTGCAGCCTGACGGGCTCGACGGGACGCTGCGCGACTACCAGCTGCAGGGCCTGCGCTGGATGACGCAGCTCGTCGACCTCGGGCTCGGCGGCATCCTCGCCGACGACATGGGCCTCGGCAAGACCGTCATGCTGATCGCCCTGCACCTGCAGCGCACCGCGATCTCCTCGGCGCCGACGCTCGTGGTGTGCCCGGCATCCGTGCTGGGCAACTGGGAGCGTGAGATCAAGCGGTTCGCGCCGGGCGTCAACGTCCGCCGCTATCACGGCCCCAAGCGGCGACTCGACGGCGTCAATGACGGATTCCTCGTGACGACCTACGCCACGATGCGCTCCGACGCGATCGAGCTGTCCGAGCACCAGCCAGGCTGGGGCCTGGTCGTCGCCGACGAGGCGCAGAACATCAAGAACCCGCACGCACGTACGGCCCAGGCGATCCGCGGCATCCCCGCCGAGGCGCGCCTGGCGCTGACCGGCACACCGGTCGAGAACAACCTCTCCGAGCTGTGGTCGATCCTCGACTGGACGACGCCGGGCCTCCTCGGCACCTACCAGCAGTTCCGCAACACCTGGTCGCGCGCGATCGAGTCGCGCCGCGACTCCGGCAAGGCCACCGGCCTCTCGCAGCTCATCCGCCCGTTCGTGCTGCGCCGCCGCAAGTCCGATCCCGGCATCGCGCCCGAGCTGCCGCCCAAGATCGAGACCGACCACCGCATTAACCTGACCCGCGAACAGGTCGGGCTCTACGAGGCGGTCGTCCGCAGCACGATGGCGCAGATCGAGAACGCCCAGGGCATCCAGCGCCGCGGCCTGGTGGTCAAGCTGCTGACCCAGCTCAAGCAGATCTGCAACCACCCGGCGCAGTTCCTCCGCGACCCCGACAGCCGAATCACGGGCCGCTCCGGCAAGCTCGGCGTGTTCGACGAGCTGGTCGAGGAGATCGTCGCCGAGGACGGAGCGACGCTGGTGTTCACCCAGTACGCCCAGATGGGCCGGCTGCTGACACGGCACCTGGAGGAGAAGAAGATCGGCCACCAGTTCCTCCACGGCGCCACGACCGTACGCGCGCGCGAGAAGATGGTGCACAAGTTCCAGAGCGGCGAGATCCCGGTCTTCGTGCTGTCGCTCAAGGCTGCCGGCGTCGGCCTCAACCTGACCAAGGCCGACCACGTCATCCACTACGACCGCTGGTGGAACCCCGCCGTCGAGGACCAGGCCACCGACCGCGCACACCGCATCGGGCAGACCAAGAACGTCCAGGTGCACCGGCTCATCAGCGAGGGCACGATCGAGGAGTCGATCGCCGAGCTGATCCGCTCCAAGCGCTCGCTCGCCGACGCGGTCGTCAACGGTGGCGAGGGAGCGCTCACCGAGTTGTCCGATGCCGCGCTCGCTGACCTCGTACGCCTACGGAAGTAGTCCGAAGGCTAGCGATACACCTCTCGGCGGTGCCCGACAGTAACCACCACGATCAGGAGTACCCCGTCGTCGATCGCGTAGATCACGCGGTAGTCACCAATTCTTACCCGGTAGCCCGGCCGGCCAGTGAGGGGACGGGACGCCGGCGGACGCGGGTCTTCTGCCAGCAGCACGATGGCACCATGGAGCCGTTTCGCCATCGGAGGATCAAGCTTGCGGAGGGCGCGGACCGCCGCGGGACGGAACTCGATGCGGTAAGGGCTCACGACCAGCCGAGGTCCGCCTTGACCTGATCCCATGGGATCGTTGGACCGATCTCCGCCATCGCCTCGTCGAACGCCTGGATGTCCTCCACTTCCTCGAGAGCATCCATCAATTCGTCATAGCGTTCGGGGCTGATCAGAACCGCGGCACGGCGGCCGTAGCGTTCGAGTATGACCGCCTCGGTCTGCGCCGTCGCCACGACGGCCGGCAGCGCGTCGCGTGCTTCTGAGATCGACTTGGTTGCCATGCACCAATCGTACGTCTTGGTATGTATTTCGTACAACAATCACTTCGTGGGCTCGTAGCGCATGGCCACCGCGCCGGAGGCGTACTCCAGCCGGCTCACGAGCTTCAGGTCGAGCCGCTTCGACAGTCCCGCGAACAGCGTCGGACCGTGGCCCACAACCGCGGGATGCACGACGAATTCGTACTCATCGATCAGCCCGAGCTCGGCCAACGCCAGCGGAAGCTGGACCCCGCCGACGAACAGCCCGTCGCCAGGCTCCCGCTTCAGCTCCTCGACTGCGGTCTTGAGGTCGCCGCGCAGGAGCTCGGCATTCCAGTCCACCTGATTCAGGGTGCTCGAGACGACGTACTTCTTCTTCGCGTCGATCGTCTCGGCGAAGGGGTCGGTCCACGCAGGCATCTCCACCGTCCGCGTCGACAGCCGAAAGGCTTCCTCCATCATCTGGTAGGTCACCCGCCCAAAGATCAGCGCGTCGGCCCGGGCGAGGCTTTCCATCGCGTGACGATGCAGCTCTTCATCGGCGAAGCTCTCACGGTGATCGACGCAGCCGTCGAGCGTGACGTTGATGGAATAGCGAAGCGGCCGCATGACGTGATGCTAGCTCTCCACCGCGAGGTGAATCTCGGCGTAGAGGTCATGGTTGGCGAGGTTCATCTCGTCGTCGACGGCGAACGTGCTGTCCAGGAGCTTCGTGACCCACACCCGTGACAGGTCGAACGCCCGCCACGCCGGCTCAGCCAGGCCGGACGACGAGAAGCCGCCCACCTGCACCGCGTGCAGCGACAGCGCGCCCGTCGGAGCTGTGAACACGACATGAGGGTTGATCACGCGCACGCCACGCGACTGCGGCCCGACGACGTACCGGATCTCGAGCTGCCGTCGGTGCTCGATTGCGTACGCCAGCCGCTCGTCGATCGCGATGTCGGAGGTCATGGCTCAGAGCAGGCAGGCCTTGAGGGCGCTGACGCGGTAGAAGTACGGGTCGTAGCTAGACGGCGTGCACCTGCTGTCCATCCGCACGGGCTGCTCGTTGTAACGCATCGTCACGAGCACCCCACCGCTCGCGTTGCGGTAGGCCGCCCACTCGATGTTGCCGGCCATCCGCCCGGCGACGTAGCCGCGCCACAGGTTGTTGCTGTACGAGTACGGGGTGCTGGCCGAGGCCTGCTTCCGGCTGCCCGCCATCCTGGTCAGCGCCGCGAACGGCATCGTGGTCTCACCGTGGGCGAGGCGGAACACCGCCGCCGTGCCACCGCCGGCGAGCCGCTGGTCGAGCTGGCTGAAGAAGTCCGTGAGCACAGGGCGGGCCTGCCGGTACGAGCTGGTCTCGCCCTTGACGCCGGGGCCGTAGCGGTAGAAGTTCTGCGCGTCCTTGGCATAACCCAGCACTCGTGCGTCGGCGAGCAACACGTAGCGGCTGAACGTCACCGAGGTCTCGGTTCGCATGCCCGCGGAGATGGCGTAGAGCCCGTAGACGTCGAGCGCCTTGTCCACCGGGTTGCTGAGGCTGTCGACGTACTTCGCGGTGTATAGCCGGCGCAGCAGGTGGCGCGCGGCCGTACGGACGTCGGTGCGGCGCATCACGCTCGCGATCGAGGCGTTGCCCTTGGTGGTGGCGCCGCTGGAGATGCGCATCCGGTCGTCGACGACGTGGGGCTTGAGGTCGAGCCCGGGGACCGCGGCGTCGAGGCCGCTGCGCAGCGCCGCCGCACTCTGCTTGGTGCGATAGAGGCTCGTCGTCTTGAAGACGATGTCGTCACCGCTGGCGGCCGCCTTGGCGAAGAAGGCGGGATAGTTCGCGGCCGTGCGTCGACCGATGCCGGTCCACTCCTTGCGACCGAGGGCGCTGAGGCGTGCGTATCCGATCGAGGTCTCGGCCGCCTGGAACTTCTTGAGGTCGTCGTCGAACAGCTTGCCGTTGGTCGTCAGCTGGCCCTTCTTGGCCGCGGCGCTCCACACGGCGAGGGCCCGCTGCTCGCTGTCGTTGCTGGTCTGGCTCCGCGAGCCGTGCCGGCCGACGTTCTCGAGGAACACCAGCTCGTACCCGGCCGGCGGCGTCCGGATCGACGTCGCCGCAGGATCACCGTACGGGGTCTGGTTGGCGTAATAGTGGTCGTCACTGACGATGTCGGCCTGGGCCGGCCCGATGAGGGCCAGCAGCGACACGATGATGCTGATGATCTTGAGCATGGGTCTCCCCCGGTGGCGGCGATGCTCAGTCTAGGTGCGCTGGGGTGCCGATCAGGTGCTTTCGGAGCGGTGGGGCGACACGCCGTCGCCGTTGTGCGAGGCGTTGTTGTAGTGGTTCATCGCCCGTTCCTCGACCTTGATCACGAACTCCTTGATGTGCGGGTCGGCCGTGACCTTGCCGAACGCCCGCTTGATCTCCTCATACCTCTCGCGTCCCGCCTTCGCACCCAAGACGTATCCCGTCGCGAAGGCTCCCGCTGCCATCAGCTTGCTCATGGCGGTGGCATACCCATCGATCGAGCCGGCAACCGCGCACACGCGAAGGACCCCGGCCGGGTGGCCGGGGTCCCTCTCGCTCATCCCTGACTAGATGCGCGACTTGCTGCGACCGGTCACCGCCGAGGCGATCATCACCAGGACCGCCGAGACTACGATGGCGACGATCCAGCGGACCCAGTCCACACCGTTGCTGCCGTCACCTCCGGCTGCCGTGTAGATGTACCAGCCGATGACCACACCACCGATACCGCACAGAATTGTCAGCCAGATCGGGATGTTGTCCTTGTCGCCCGGAGCGACGAACTTTCCGAGCAGGCCGATGATGATGCCTGCCACGATCACGCCGATGATCTCCATGAGGCTCCCTCTTTCGTGTTGCGTGGTGCGACGGGTGCGCCGCAACGAGGTCTTACCCCGGCTTCAGGACGATGAATCAGTGTCAGCCTGACGTGATCTCATTCGGTACGACATCAAGTGACACGCTGTCGGTGACCTTTCCGGACGGAATGTTGATGACGTGCACCGTCGAGGTCGCCGGCTCGGTGACCCACGCGGTGTCGCCGCTGACGGACAGCGTCGGGCGTGGCTGGTGCCAGTCGACGGGTTCGCTCCACGGCTTGACGACCTTGATCGTCGACAGCGTGCTGCCGTCCTTGGCGTCGAGCACGTGCAGCGATCCATCCGTGCCCAGCACGAGTGCCTCGCCCGCCGCGCCACGCCCCAGCGAGCGGAACGAGTAGCTCGTCCCGAGGTCGACGATCTTGAGCTTCTTGGTCTCGGTGTTGATCAGCGTGATGCGCTCAGGACGCTCGAGCTCGGCATCTTTGTCGACCTTGTAGTCCCCCAGCACGATCGGCGACGACGGCGACCCGGCCTGGTTGCCGATGCGCCCGTACGCGTCGGGGCTGTCGAGCTTGGTGAACTTGCCGTCGCGATAGACCAGGACGCCGTCCTCGCAGCCGATCACCGCCGCACCGTTGCCGGCCGTCGCCTCGCCGTGCACGCCCGGGCAGTCGTTGCTGCTGGCGATCTCCTTGCCGAGCCGTACGACCTTGGCGCCGTTGCGCGCGTCGGCGGTGCCCTCGGTGACCAGCATGCCGTCATCGAGCTCGACCGCGACGCCGTGGTGCGGGCTGGCCGCCTTGTAGGTGCTGATCACCTTGGTCGGGTCGGCGGAGTTGAGCACCTGGGCCGTACCGGCTCCGTCGCTCCACAGCACCGTCTTGCCGTCATGCACCGTGACGTGTCCGGGCTCCGGCGCCTCGAACGACGCTCCGAGTGCCGGCTTGCCCTGGGGCAGGTAGTGCGAGTGATCGCCGTGCGACTCGATCTTCACCCCGGTGTCGAGCAGCCGGAATCCGTCGGTCTCGGTCGACACGAAGACATGGCGCTCGTCGCCGGCCTTGTTGACCCGCAGGAATCCCTTCATCGGGAAGTCCGCGACCGTCTTGAGGGTGTCGCGCTCGAGGACGCGCACTCCCCCGTCGTACGTCATGACGAGCCTGGGACCGGTCAGCTGGCCGGTCGGCTCGTCGCTGGAGGCCACGTTGACAGCGTCGTCGCTGCTGCTGCCCCCGCAAGCCGCGGCGCCGAGGGCCAGCGCCGCGATGATGGCTGCGAGCGCCACCCGAGATCGTCGTACAAGGTGCATGAGGGTCGCTTTCCTTATTGGGAATGATTTCCATTAACAATAAGGGATCGCTTCAGGGCATGACAAGCCCACCCCTCGTCCGGGGTTGCCCACCAAGGGGTCAGGACTGGACGCCGCCGAGGCTGCGGCGCAACCAGCCCTCGATTCCGGCGACGTGGGCCAACGAACACGCCGCAGCGACACTGGCCTGCCGCTCCGCGATCGCCAGCGCGATCGCGCGGTGCTCGCGGCGCGTCTGCTCGAAGGAGTCCTGCTGCGTCACGCCACGCCAGATGCGGGCCTGGTGCGTACGGGCGGCAACGCTGTCGGCGAGCAGGCACAGCACGGAGTTGTCCGCGGCGACCGCGATCCGGTGGTGGAACTCCATGTCATTGGCGACCCACGCATCGACGGAGTCCTCGGCGCTGATCGAGTCCACCAGGGCGAGCAGGTCGGCGGCTTCCTCGGCGGGCATGAGGAGCGCAGCCTTCTCGGCGGCCAGCGGCTCGAGCGCCCGGCGGACCTCGAACAGGTCGAGGATGTCGGAGTCCTGATGAAAGTCGATGACGAAGGTCAACGTCTCCAGCAGCAGCTCGGGTTCGAGGCTGGTCACGTACGTGCCGTCGCCGCGGCGCACGTCGAGGATGCGGATCATCGAGAGCGCCCGCACGGCCTCACGCAAGGATCCGCGGGAGATGCCGAGCTGCTCGGCGAGGTCAGCCTCGCGGGGCAGCCGGTCACCGGGCTTGAGCCGACCGTCGAGGATCATGTTCTTGATCTTCGATATCGCGTCGTCGGTCAGTGCCATCTCGCTCCCTTCTCAGCTGGACGGGCGGGTTCGCAAGCCTGCCATGCCGCCGTCCACCGCCAGCGTCGTTCCGGTGGTCGAGCCGGCGAGCGGGCTGGCGAGATAGGCCACCGCGTGCGCGACCTCTGCGGGGCTGACCAGGCGGCCGTGCGGCTGGCGCGCCGTCATCGCCGCTCGTTCGGCCACCGGGTCGTCGGCCTTCTCCAGCAGCATCGTGACGAAATGGGTCTCGACCGTCCCCGGATTGACGGCGTTGATCCTGATCCCTTCGCGGACGTGGTCGGCGGCCATCGCCAACGTGAGGGCGTGGACGGCTCCCTTGGTCGCCGAGTAGAGCGCACGCTCGGGCAGCCCGGCGGTCGCGGCGATCGACGAGACGTTCACGATCGCGGGACTCGGCGAACGACGGAGGTATGGAAGTGCGGCGCGCGTGGTGCGCACGACGCCGAACACGTTGACGTCGAACACGCGCTGCCACTCCGCATCGGCGTTGTCCTCGACGGTGCCCTTGGCCCCGATGCCGGCGTTGTTGACGACGATGTCGATGCGACCCAGGGTGCTCACGACGACCTCGATCGCCGCACGGACGCTGTCATCAGAGCTCACATTCGCCTCCACGGCGAGGGTTCCCTCGGGGGCGCCGCTCGGGTCCAGGTCGAGGATCGCGACTGACGCACCGCGGTCGCGGAGCTCCGACGCGATGGCGGCGCCGATCCCGCTCGCGCCACCGGTGACGATCGCCGTCAGGCCCTCGAACTCCAGCGCGCTCATCGCGCCGCCTCGTATGCGACGACGTCCTGGCGTTGACGGCCGAGACCGTCGATCTCGAGCTCGACGACGTCGCCGGGCGCGAGATAGGGGAACCGGCCCGACAGCGCGACACCTTCGGGCGTACCGGTCAGGACCACATCGCCGGCGTCGAGGACCATGTACTGGCTCAGGTGGTGGACGATGTGGGCCACGTCGAAGATCAGGTCGGCCGTCGAGGAGTCCTGGCGCGGCTCTCCGTTGACCCAGCTGCGCAGCCGGAGGTCCTGGTGGTCGACCTCGTCCGGGGTGACGACCCATGGCCCGAGCGGGCTGAACCCGGGTGCGATCTTGCCCTTGCTCCACTGCCCGCCTGACTGTTCGAGCTGGAATGCCCGCTCCGACAGGTCGTTGGCCAGCACGAATCCCGCGACGTGCTCGAGGCTCTCCTCCACCGAGTCGAGGTAGGACGCCCGGCGGCCGATCACGATGCCGAGCTCGACCTCCCAGTCGGTCTTCTCGCTGCCCCGCGGAATCGTGACGGTGTCGTTCGGGCCGGCGATCGTGTTGGCGGCCTTGAAGAACAGGACGGGAATGCTCGGCGGCTCTGACCCAGACTCTGCAGCGTGCGCGGCGTAGTTCATGCCGATGCACACGATCGTGCCGGGCTTCGCGATCGGCGAGCCCACGCGAAGCGTGTCGGCGTCGGGGACGACTGGAAGGGTGCCGTCGGCGAGGGCCGATCGCACCTTCGAGACTCCGTCCGACTCCCAGAAGGATTCGTCGATGTCCTCGGTGACCGAGGAGATATCCAGGACACGGTCATCAGCAAGGACGACAGGGATCTCGTGACCCAAGGGGCCGAGCCGTGCAAACTTCATCAGATTCCTTCGCGAAACATTCGATCTTTGAGGCGGTTGTCGTGCGGGCTAAGCGCTATCGCCGTATCTTGACGGATCAAACATCCAATGTCTAGTCTCAGGCTGTGGCCACGTACATCGACACGCACCTGCACTGCTGGGATCGACGCCTCTTCTCGTACGAGTGGCTCGAGGGGACGTCATTCCCCGAACGGTTCACGCCGGCCGACGTCGCGGACGAGAGCGCGGACTGCCTGGGCGCGGTCTTCGTGGAGGCGGATCGCGCAGCCGCGGAAGGGCCCGCAGAGGCAGCCTGGGCGTCGGAGCTGCACGAAGGCGGCCCGGCCATCAAGGCCGTCGTGGCGTTCCTCCCGATCGAGCGCGGCACCGGTGTTGGCGCCAGCCTCGAGCTGCTGAGTGGCGACAAGGTCACCGGCGTGCGCCGACTGTTGCAGGACGAGCCGGCCGACTTCTTCGACGACGCATCAGTCGCAGCCGGGTTGTCCGCCGTCGCTGAGGCCGGCCTGACGTTCGACGCGTGCGTACGTGCTCACCAACTGCCCGCCCTGCTGCGCCTACGCCGCCAGGCCCCTGAAACGGTGCTGGTCATCGACCACCTCGGCAAGCCGTCACTCGACGAGCCCTGGGACAGCCAGGCCACGACGCAATGGCTGGCCGACCTCTCGCAGCTGGCTCGCGAGCCCAACACACTGATCAAGCTCTCCGGCGTCGAGTCAGCCCACTCGATCGAGGATGCAGACCCCTTCGTCAGCGCGGCCCTGGAGGCATTCGGGCCCGGTCGCTGCATGGTGGGCAGCGACTGGCCCGTTTCGCGACGGGCCGGCGAGCCGTACGACGCGTGGTTCCAGCACGTGGCGACGTCGTTCGGCCTGTCAGACGAAGAGCAGGAGCTCGTGCTCCGAACCAACGCTGCTCGTACGTACGGGATCGAGCTCGGCTGACTAACCGGCAGCGAGGTGCCAGGCCAGTGTGAGGTCACGCCACGGGCCGCCAGGCTCGCCAGGTTCCGGGTCCACCTGGCACGGATCGGTCAGCGCCAACCACCGCTGCATCTCCGGATCGTCGTCCAGCACCGCCAGATCAGCGTCGAGGTCGTCACCGACGTACTCGAAGTAGCCCACGAGCGTGTTGCCGCGCACGAAGATCGAGTAGTTCTCGATGTGTGCGGACCGGATCCCGGCCTCCACGGTGGGCCAGACGGCGGCGTGGAGCTCGAGATAGCGCTCGCGCATCTCCGGACGCAGCTCGGTCGTCTGGCAGACCCGCAACGGCTCCCTCATGCTCCCAGCCACCTCGGGTCGTCGGGATTGCCCGACTCCCCCGGCAGGAGGCGAAGTCCGGCCCGCTCCGGCCGGACGTGAGGTCCCGCGGGTGTCGTCCAACCCTGACCCACGGGCAGCTGCTCGATCATGCCTTCGTCGAGCGTGATGCCCGCTCCGGGCTCGTTGCCCAGCACGATGCCTCCGTCGGCGATCTCCTGGTCGATGTGCACGCCGATGGGCTGTCCGAGGTCCTGCACCTCGGTGGTCAGGTGGTTCGGCATCGTGCTCGCGGCGTGGGCGATGACCGAGGTGAATCCGATCGGGCTCACCGGGAGGTCGTGCGCGTGCGCCGCCACGGCGACCCGGAGGGCGTTGGTGGTGCCCCAGCCGCTGTTGAACTGCACGACATCGACGGCCTCGGCGTCGAACAGGGAGCGATACTGCTCGAGCCCGGTCAGGTTCTCGCCGGTGGCGATGCCTGTCGCGACGCTCCGGCGTACCTCCGCAAGCCCGTGGGCGTCCCAGCGACGTACGGGTTCCTCCACCCAGGTGAGGTCGACCTCGGCCTCGATGCGCCGGATGTGGCGAACCGCTTGCGAGCGATGCCACGACTCGTTCGCGTCGAACATCATGGCCGGTTGCGAGGAGTTGCGGGTGAGGACGTCGCGCACCAGGCGGAGCCGGCGTATGTCGTCCTCGACGTTGCGACCGCCCTTGAGCTTTGCCTGGGCGAAGCCGGCGGCAGCGAACTGTTCGTAGAGCGCGTGCACCTCGTCGTCGGTCAGGCCGAACTCGAGGCCGGACGCATATCCGGGTACGTATCGCGAGCGGCCGCCGAGCATCCGCCAGAGCGGCTCACCGGCCATCTTCGCCTTGAGATCCCAGAGGGCGTCGTCGAAGGCTCCGATCGACGCGAACACACTTCCGGTGTGTCCGGACTTGAACACGTACGCCAACATCCGGTCGTACAGGGCCGTGACGCCGCGCGGGTCCTCTCCCTCGATCGCCGGGAAGACCCGTGCAAGGTCCGGACGGCTCGAGGGGCCGACGCTGATGCCCTCATAACCCTCGTCGGTGGTGAGGACCAGGACGTGCACCGCGGTGCGGGTCCCCACGCTCACACCATTGACGTCCCCGACCGGACGATGCCATTCGTACTGGGTCGTGAGCTCGCGATAGCCGGTGATCTTCATTCCTTGACCCCTCCGGCCGTCATGCCCGCCACGAGGAAGCGCTGCGAGAAGAGGAACAGGATCAGCACCGGCAGCATCGACACGATGGTCGCCAGCGCGAGGGCTGGCAGGTGCATCGATTCCGACCCCGCCGCACTGGGGTTGAAGGCGGGCGTCGACGACAAGAGCGTCGACAGTCCGACCTGCATGGGATAGCTGTCGCTCGACGGCAGCATCACGAACGGCAGGAAGTAGTTGTTCCAGTTCTGCACGAAGCTGAAGAACGCCACGAGGGCGACGACTGGCGTGGCCAGCGGTAGCGCGATCCGGGCGAACACCTGCACCTCGTTGCAGCCGTCCAGGCGCGCTGCGGCGAGCAGGTTCCTGGGGATGCTGGTCGAGAAGTAGATGTAGGTCAGGTAGACGCCGAACGGGTAGAACGAGAACGGCAGGATCACCGACAACGGCTGACCGACCAGGCCCACCTCGTTCATCTCGAGGAACACCGGGAGCACCAGTGCGGTGTTCGGCATCAGCATCACCACGAGCGTCGTCACCATCAGGACGCGGCGAAAACGGAACTCCGTCAGCGCGAGTGCGTAGCCCGCAGGGATCGAGATTGCGAGCGTGATCACCAGCGCGACGATCGAGTAGTACGCCGAGTTGCGCAGCCAGCCGACGACGGCGCCGGACTGGAAGTCGAACAGCTGACGCACGTTGGAGGTGAACGTGTCCCACGAGCCGATCGCGAACGGTGACTCCACCGCGAGCTGGTGCTCGGTCTTGGTCGCCGCGATGAGCAGCCAGACCAGCGGGACGATGAAGAACAGCGTGGCGACCACCAGGACGAGCCCGATCATCGACCGGCCGCTCCACCCGGTGAGCTTCGCGGTACGACGGGACTGGATGGCGCGACCCGTGCCGGCCGCCGTTGCCGTACTCATACGTCCTCGGTCTCGAACAGGCCGCCCTTGGCGACGAACACGGCCGACAACAGCAGGGCGACGATGAGCAGCATGACGGAGATCGCCGCTGACCCGTTGAAGTCGTTCAGGTCGAACGCGTACTGATAGGCGAGCTGGTTGAGCGAGTAGTCATTCGGTACGACCGCGTTGCTGGCCTGGGACAGCAAGGAGGGCTCGACGAACAGCTGGGTTCCGGCGGCAAGTGACAGCACCGCCATGTAGGCGATCCACTTGCGCAGCAGCGGCAGCTGGATGTGGATCGCGGTCTGGAACGCGTTGGCGCCATCGATGCGTGCGGCCTCCATGATCTCGGTCGAGATGTTGTTGAGCGCGCCGTACATCACGATGATCCAGCCGCCGGCGCCGGTCCAAAACGCGATGATCGCGAAGATCAGCGGCAGGTGGCTGGGCTGGATGACGTTGGTGAAGCTGTCCCAGCCCAACGCGCGCAGCAAGGGGCCAGCAGGACTGGCGACCGGATCGAGCACGAAGAGCCACAGCATGACGCTCGAGGCACCGGCCAGCGCTCCGGGAAGGTAGAAGAACAGGCGGGCGCTCCCGCTGAGCCAGCGAGCCCGGATGGCGTGGACGACGATCGCGAGGAAAACGACCAGCACGAGGAGGGCGGCCAGCCAGATCACGAGGAAGAACGCGACGTGACGCGCCGCGGCGAAGAACCTGAAGTCGTCGATCACCTTCGAGAAGTTGGCGGTCGGGGCGAACCCGCCATCGGCATCGGTCACCGCCAGATAGATCGCATACAGCGCGGGCATCACGCCGAACGCCAGCATGAACACCGCGTACGGTGCCACGAACACTGCGCCGATCGACCGCTTCCGGCCCTTGCGAACCCTGTTCACTCGCACGGCCTCCTTCGGGATTCCGTTGTCGTCACCGGCCGCCGGCCGGCTCGGGGTCTCCGAGCCGGCCGACCGCGTGATGGTGGTCATTTCAGTCATTGACCTTGTAACCGTTGACCTTCGCCTGGTTCTCGATCGCCGAATCCCAGGTTCCAAGATTCTCCTCGATCGACTTGCCTGCGGACACCAGCGGCGTCATGGTCTTCGCCCAGATCGCCTCCTGGCTGAAGGACGGGAATCCCCAGCCGTCCCAGACCAGGCCAGCGGCCTCGGTGAGCCCGGACAGATCCGATGCGTAGTAGCCGGACGACTCCTGCTTGCTGACCCACTTGTCGGCAGCCGCCGAGTACGCGGGGTATCCGGGGCCGAGCTCCACCTGGTACGCGTCGTCCGTCGTCACGAACTCGGCGAACTTGGCGGCGTTGGCCAGGTTCTTGGAGTGACTCGAGATGAACCACGTACCGCCGCCGACGTTGCCGGCCACTGCGGAGTCACCGTCCCACGCGAGCGGAGCAGCCACACCCAGCCGGCCCTTGGGCACGTTGAGGGACTCCGGGTTGTTGAAGATCGCGCCGGCGAACCACGCCGGGCCGGGCATCAGGAGGACCTTGCCGGTGTAGGTCTTCACGAAGTCGGGAGTGAAGACGCTCAACTTCGTCAGCGTCTTGTTCGACACGAGTGTGTCGAGCATCGATGCTGCACGCTCGCACTCGGTCGAGTCGGTCTTGACGGTCACGGCGCGCGCGCCGGTCACATCGTTCGCCTGGCACTTGCTCGACCACATGAAGACCTCCGGAGTCCACGTGTCGCCGACGGAGCCGACGATGTAGCCGGGGTGCTCCTTGGCAACCTTCTCCCCCAGTGCCTGGTACTCCTCCCAGGTCTTGGGCACGGTGTAGCCGAACTTCTTCAGGAGCGAGTCGTCGTACCAGAGCACGGTCTGCGCCAGGTCGTTGCGCAGGCAGTAGACACCGTCGTCAACCGTGCACGGGTTGAGTGAGCCCTTGGCGAAGCCGGACAAGACGTCGGACGGAACCAGGCCCTTGTCGAGCCGGGCCGCGAACGGCTGCTTGCCTCCGACCCCCCGGGTCGCCCAGGAGGCATCGTTGTTCTGGGACGAGAACACCACGTCCGGCCAGCCCTTGCCGGCCCGGTCGTAGAGCGCCATCTTCGTCTTGAACGAGTTCGACCCGTTGGCCGAGCCGTCATACGTGACGGTCTTGACCTTGATCGACGGGTTGGCCTTCTCGAACGCCTTCACGGCCGGGACTCGCGTGGCATCGACCCACACCGTGATGGCACTGGCCTTGTCCTGCTTGGCCTCGGCAAAGCCGCGGCCTTCGTCCGAGCTGTCGCTGCTGCTGCTGGAGCATCCCGAGAGGACGGCCACTGCGGTCACGCTCAGGACCCCGAGCAGGCCGATCTGCCAAACCATCCGGCGAGGTTGGATGCGGTTCATTCATTCCTCCACTGTCACAGGACTGCCGTGGTCGGCAGCAGAGATAGCACATCATACGTGTGATGTTTGCGCAAGAGGTTTGTGTGAACCGGATCACTTTTCTTCAGATGAGGCGAGCCCGCAGCAGGTGATTAGGAGCGGCGAGCCGGGTTGCGGCGTTCCCAGGCGTCCACGATGTGCTCAGTCATGGCCTTCTGCGCCTCTTCGACCTTGCCGGCGGCGATCGCCTCGTAGACCGCGCGGTGCTGGTCGACCGTACGATCGATCGCGTCGCTCGGCGGATCGCCCTCGAACCGGGCGAACGAGCGGGCGCGGCTGTAGAGCGTGTAGGCGATGTTGCTCGCCAGGAAGTTCTCCGACAGGTCCATCACGGTGCGATGGAACTCGGCGTCGGCCTCGCTGAACTGGGCGTAGTCGTCCGTGAGCGCGATCATCCGATCCAGCGCAGCGGCGAGCTCGGCCCGCCCCTCCTCGCTGGCCCGCTCCGCAGCCTGGGCGGCCATGACGCCTTCCAACGAGCCCCTCACCAGGGTGAGCTCGTCGAGCGTGTGCAGCTGCTCGTCATGGGCGATGATCGCGCTGAGCACCACGGGATCCAGGACGTTCCAGCTCGAGTGCGGCTGGACGAGTGTCCCGCGGCCCTGTTGGACCATGACGAGGCCCTTTTCGGTCAGCCGCTTCATCGACTCTCTTACTATCGTGCGGCTCACGCCGAAGTGCTCAGCCAGCGCCGCCTCCGGAGGCAGCACCTGCTCGGCCTCGTAGCGGCCGGCGACGATCGAGTCGACGATGGCGCGCATCAGCATGTCTGCCGGCCGCTCCCGGCTCTCGGGTGCCTGCAGATCCTTGATCTGACCTAGACCACTCATGCGTGCTGACTCCAGTTCTCCATGGGGCTTTTCGACGTCGTGCGACATTCGGTCTCGCATGACCTCATACGTCCTATCATCGCGCCCACCAGCGCAGATGAGGGTGACAGCCCGCTGCGGCGCGCCGCGGCATCATCCGCGGACCAGCCCTTGCTCGGTCAGCGCGGTCCAGAACTCGTCGGGAATCGACGCCGTCGCCCTCTCGACCGAGGAGATCGCGTGCGCCGCCGTGCGTATGCCCAGCACGACCGAGACGACCTCGGGCCGCCGGAGCGGGAACTGGACCGCAGCCGCCGGAAGGTCCACCCCGAAGCTCGCGCAAACCTCCTGAATCCGTCGCGCCTGTGCCAGGACATCAGGGGGCGCAACGCCGTAGTCGAAGTGCGCGTCATCCGGGACGGTCGAGGTGCTGAGGATGCCGGAGTTGTAGACCGCGGCCGCCACGACGCTGACGCCGCGTTCCGCGGCGATCGGCAGGAGGTCATCCGCCGCCGACTGATCCAGCAGGGAGTAGCGACCCGCGACCATCATGATGTCGACGTCCGTACGCCGAACGAACTCGGCGAGCATCGCGGACTGATTCATGCCGGCACCGATCGCGCCGACGACACCCTGGTCCCGGAGCTCGACCAACGCGTCGATGCCGGTCGTCGACGCCGCCTCCCAGTGGTCGTCGGGATCATGCAGATAGGCGATGTCGAGCCGGTCGAGGCCCAGCCGTTCGAGGCTGGACTCGACCGACTCCAGGACGCCGTCCCGGGTGAAGTCGAAGACCCTCTTGGTCGCCGCCGGGACGACGAAGCCGTCGTCGTCTTGCTGATCTGCCGTCTCCGGGGAGTCGACGAGCAGCCGTCCGACCTTGCTGGAGATGACGTACTCCTCGCGGGGCCGGCTCGACAAGGCGCGACCGAGGCGACGCTCCGAGAGGCCAAGACCGTAGTGAGGCGCGGTGTCGAAGTAGCGGATGCCCGCCTGCCACGCCGCATCCACCGCGGCGAACGACTCCTCGTCGGTCGTCTCCACGAAGAGGTTGCCGAGCTGGGCGCTCCCCATGCCGATCTCGGTCAACGAGCCGCCGCGGCGGTATTCGCGTCGATTCATGGCGACCACTTTCATTCGTTGGCGAAATCGGCGTCGACAAAGTCGAACTGTCTCAGTGTAAGGTATGATGTATTACCTATCAACCGACCTCCCGGTGACCACTCGACACCGGTCGAAGGGATGAGATCCGTTTGCGCGCAGCTCAGTATGTCGGCGACGGCACGGTCCGTACGGAACGCGTCGACGCGAGACCACCCGGCAGGGACGAGGTCCAGATCCAGGTGGCCTACACGGGCCTGTGTGGCACGGACCTGCACATCGTGCACGGCAACATGGACAGCAGGGTTGAACGACCGTTGGTGTTCGGTCACGAGATGAGCGGCACGGTGGCCGCGGTCGGGTGGGACGTCACGTCGGTCTCGCCGGGCGATCGGGTGACCGTGATGCCGCTCGACTGGGACGGGACGTGCCCGGCCTGCCAGGCGGGCCACCAGCACCTCTGCTACCAGCTCAACTTCATCGGCATCGACTCCCCCGGCTCGCTCCAGGAGCTCTGGACCGTGCCCGAGCACGTCGTCGTACGACTGCCGGACGACGCATCCCTGCGGCATGCGGCTCTGGTCGAGCCGGTGGCCGTCGCCGTGCACGACGTACGCAGGTCGGAGCTGTCGGCGACCGACAAGGTCGTGGTCCTCGGCGGCGGACCGATCGGGGTGCTGATCGCCACCGTGGCACGTCACGCCGGTGCTGAGGTGTACGTCTCGGAGGTCGACCCGACCCGGCTGATGCAGGCGGCGGCGCTCGGTTTCCGCACGCTCAACCCCACCGAGGTCGACGTCGAGGCCGCCGTCACCGAATGGACGAAGGGTGCGGGCGCGGACGTCGTGTTCGAGGTCTCCGGCGCCGCGGCCGCGGTCGAGGCGGCGACCGGGTTGGCCAAGGTACGCGGCACGATCGTCGTGGTCGCCATCCACCCGACGCCACGTCCCGTGGACCTCCAGCGCGTCTTCTGGCGCGAGCTGAGGATCCTCGGAGCGCGCGTGTACGAACGCCAGGACTTCGACCAGGCGATCCAGCTCATCGTCGACGGCGTCATCCCGGCCGATCAGCTGATCACGGACGTCGTCCCGCTGGAAGCCACCGCGAAGGCATTCGCCCGCCTCGAAGCCGGCACCGCGATGAAGATGCTCGTGGCCGTACGCGAGGGGGCGCCGCTGTGACCGGCCCGTTCGACCTGACCGGCCGACTCGCGGTCGTGACCGGCGCCAGGCGCGGCATCGGCCTAGCCTTCGCTGATGCCCTGGCCGCCGCGGGCGCAGACATCATCGGCGTCAGCGCCACGATGGAGCCCCACGGGAGCGCAGCGGCCGCCGCGGTCGAGAAGCACGGGAGGCGTTTCGAGGCCAAGGCGGTCGACTTCTCCGACCGAGCGGCCGTGGAAGCGCTGGGCGCGGAGCTCGCCGATCGGGACATCGACATCCTCGTGAACAACGCCGGCACGATCGAACGAGCACCGGCCGCCGAGCACTCCCTGGAGTCCTGGGACCGGGTTCTCGAGGTGGACCTGTCCAGCCAGTTCGCACTGAGCCAGGCGGTGGGACGGGGGATGCTCGATCGGGGCGCCGGCAAGATCATCTTCACCGCCAGCCTGTTGAGCTTCCAGGGCGGCATCAACGTCCCCGGCTACGCCGCAGCGAAGTCGGGGCTCGTGGGCCTGGTCCGCGCCCTGTCGAACGAGTGGGCCGGCCGGGGTGTGACCGTCAACGCGATCGCGCCCGGCTACATCGCCACGGACAACACCCAGGCGCTCCAGGACGACGAGGACCGGTCGCGCGCCATCCTCGAGCGGATCCCCGCCGGCCGATGGGGTCGTCCGGACGACCTTGCCGGCGCCGCGGTGTTCCTGGCCTCACCGGCTTCGGACTACGTGAGCGGCATCGTCCTGCCTGTCGACGGTGGCTGGTTGGCGCGATGAGCAGCGTCGCCGAGCAGCTGTCGCGGCTCCGCATCGTTCCGGTCGTCGTCATCGACGATCCCAGCGCGGCCCGGCCCATGGCCGAGGCGCTCCTGGCCGGCGGCATCGGCTGCGCCGAGATCACCCTGCGTACGCCCGCGGGCATCGAGGCGATTCGCGAGGCAGCCAAGGTCGACGGCTTCCTCGTCGGTGCAGGCACGGTGCTGACGGCGCAGCAGGTCGACGAATGCGTCGACGCCGGCGCCCAGTTCATCATCAGTCCCGGTCTCGACCGCGACGTCGCGGCCCGTGCCGCTGCCCGCGAGGTCACGGCGATTCCCGGCGTGGCCACGGCGACGGAGGTGCAGCAAGCCGTCGCGCTCGGCCTGTCCCTGCTCAAGGTCTTCCCCGTCGCCGCCATGGGTGGTCCGGAGCTCCTGAAGGCGCTCGCCGGTCCGTTCCCTGACGTCAGGTTCGTGCCAAGTGGCGGGGTCACGTTGGACAACGCGGCCGACTACCTCGCCGAGCCCTCCGTCGCGGCGGTCAGCGGCAGTTGGCTGACACCTCGGTCGGCACTGCTCTCCGGCGACTTCGAGGCGATCGAACGTCTCGCGCGGACCACCGTCTCCACGCTGGCCGCGTCATGAAACAGGTCCTCACTCTCGGCGAGGGACTCGGCGTCATCCGTACGTCCGAGGCCTTCGAGACGACTGCCCACGTCGGTGTGGGGGTCGGCGGCGCCGAGCTGAATGTCGCCATCGGCCTGGCCCGCCTCGGGACAGACGTCACCTGGCTCGGGCGAGTCGGCTCCGACGGGTTGGGGCGTCGCGTGGTCCGCGAGCTGCGAGCCGAAGGCGTGAACGTCGTCGCACCGACCGAGGACCACCCCACTGGACTGCTCCTCAAGGAACGTGACGCGCTCGGCCGCACGCTGGTCACCTATCACCGGGCCGGGAGTGCTGGCAGCAGGCTGCGCCCGACAGACCTCGATGGCGTGGACTGGTCACGGTTCGGCGTACTGCACATCACCGGAGTCACGCCAGCCCTTTCCGACTCGGCATCGGCCACCGTGCACGAGGCCTTACGACGTGCAGACGACGCCAGGCTCACGATCTCGTTCGACGTCAACCACCGATCGCGGCTCTGGAGCAGCGAGGCGGCCGCACCGGTGTATCGCAAGCTCGCCGCACGGAGCGACGTACTGTTCGCCGGCCTCGACGAGGCGGCGCTGCTGGTGGGCGACCGGGCCGCTGATCCGTGGGACATCGTCGACGCGCTCGCCGATCTGGGCCCGTCAGTCGTCGTGCTCAAGCTCGGAGAGCAGGGAGCTCTCGCCCGGGCCGGATCAGAACGAGCGCGGATGGACGCCGTACCCGTCGATGTCGTCGACACGGTCGGCGCGGGCGATGCCTTCGTCGCCGGATATCTGGCAGAGCTGGTTCAGGGGCGATCCGTCTCGGAATGCCTGGCGACCGCGGTCAAGACGGGTGCTGCCGTGTGTCGGCATCCCGGCGACTGGGAAGGCGCCATCAGGCGCGAGGAGCTCGAGGCCGAAATGACTGACCCGGTCGTACGTTGAGCGTGCTCAGGCGTCGCTGAGGTCGACCTCGTACGCGAGCGGGACGGCGAGCCTGCGGACCGCATCGGGTCCGTACTCCTGCGATGTCGGGTTGGTCATCGCGTTGGTCACCACGACGAGCGACCAGTTCAGGTCGTGGCCGGCGGCGCGCAGCTCGTCGCCGGTGAAGACGACCTTCGACACCGGACCCGCGAAGCCCTTCACCTTGACGTGTCGCAACCTCGGACCCTTGGTGGCCGTGATGTCCCACCCGCAGTCGAGCGCGCTGACGTCCTCGATGATCCAGCCCTCGACCGCGTACTGCCCGCTGATGAAGCTCATGGCGACGAGCTCGGCCTCGCGATTGGCCTCCGGGTCGCCGAAGTGGAAGGCATCTGTCTCGGGCGCCACCTCGTCCGGTACGTAGGAGATCGGGTTGTGTCCCCGCGACTCCGGCGCCGGGCCGTTGACGTACGCGTCGTAGATCCGGTCGCCCTTGGCGAGGACACGGCCGTAGACGACGCTGCGCATCGACCGCTTCGGCGCCGGCTCGACGCTCGAGATCTCCAGCGCCTGGCGGACGATCCCGTCGAAGCTGAAGATCGCGTATCGCTCGTCCTGCGCCCGCGCGCCCAGTCGCCAGCAGCCGCGGTTGGCCTCGTACGTCTGGGCGTCGGTCATGCCCTCGCGGTAGCCGACGAAGCTGCGCCCGAGGTCATCAGCCATCGGGTCGACCTGACGAAGCTCCCCCAGGCGAATGTGCAGCATCGGCTCAGGATAGGACCTCGGCGGGTCATGGGGCCCGGCGGCTACCCCGTCATGCCGGGGGAAATCAGCGTCTGCGGTCGGCGACGATGGCAGCCGCGTTGAGCGCGGCCCAGCTCACCGTCACCGCCAGGACCTTGGCTTTGCGGCCGGACGTCGTGGCTTCGTTGCTGAACAGCGCCGAGTCGGTCAGGTCGAACGCGACGCGGCCCATCATCGCCTGCTCGCGCGCGGCAGCGGTCGGAGCGGCCAGCGCCAGCCCGCTGATGACCAGGTCGCGTACGCCGAACGTACGCGCGGCGATGTCGTAGTCGGGCTGCTTCAGCGGGCTCCCGGTCAGCGCCTTGCCGATGTGGCGGGGATTGGCGAGCGCGTACACGGAGTAGGCAGCGGTGGCGACGGACAGCATGGCGCTGTAGCTCGGCTTCTTCATCCCCCGACGCTAGGCGAGCCCGGCGACGCCCGCACGACGAAATGGTCCGAGCGGGCCAAGAAGGTGTGGGAGGGTTTTGGCCATGCAGATCCCCCGAACCCGCGGCTTCTATGCGGCGGTCGTCATCTTCGTGCTCACGGTCGTCCAGCTCGCCGTCGGCGCGTTCGCCGGGCTCGAACAGTTCGAGGGCAAGGGGTTCGGCTACCGGCTTCTCGCCTATCCCGCGCTGATGCTAATCGTGCCCGCGATCTGGTGGTGGCGCGATCTCGGCACGCTTCGTACGCCCGCTGAGAGGTCCTTGAGCCTGTCGAAAGGACAACGTACGCCCGCGAGTCAGCTGCCCTGGGGCGCGTTCGCGCTGATCATGTCGCCGTTCCTAGTCGATGTCACCGGCAACACCGTCGACCTCTACGACTCGGTCGACTGGTGGGACAACGCCAACCACTTCTTCAACTGGATGCTGCTGCTCTGGGGCTGCGGCCTGCTGTTGCGGCTCGTCTGGTCCGGCCCGGCGTGGGGACTGATCCTCACGATCACCGGTCTCGGCGCGATCCTGGCCGTCGGGTGGGAGCTCGGCGAGTGGTACACCTTCATCCGTCGCGGCACCGAGCTCGACGGCGCGTACGAGGACACACTCAGCGACGAGCTGCTCGGCACGCTGGGCGCCCTGATCGCCGCGATCATCGTCGGCCGCAAGCACAAGGCTGACGAAGAGGTCGAGGACATCACCTCAGTGGTTTAGAGATTCAGTTGCGTCACCACTGAACGCATTCGCCAATCCGCCACCAGTGACGTCTGACGAGTGGTTCACTCAACCCGACGATGTGGTGGAGGGAGCCCCCGATGTCCAAATTTCAGCCGTATTCACGGCGCGTGCTTCACAGTCTGTTTCGAACGTGGGCAGCACGACATGTGGCCACGATCTGCAAGATGGCCGCGATCGCGGCTGTGCTGCTCATATTCGAGACCGCAGCCATCATCATCTTCTGGCAATTGCCAGGCAGGGGTTACGTGCTCGGAGCCATGCACACGTTTGTCTGCGCAGTTTTCATTTTCATGCTGGCCGGCATGTTTCTGGCGCACAACCGTGCCGCGATTGGGCAGCTGCGCGGCGCCTGGGGGGAAGACGCCACCCGTACTGAGTTGAAGGAAGCCAAGCGCAAGAAGTTGATCTGGGGCTCAATCGATAGCGTCAATCTCGGCGCAGGCGACCTGGACCATCTCGTAGTCACTCGGCACGGCGGGCTCGTTGTCATTGATTCGAAATGGCGCACCGAAGCCGTGACCGACCCGACTGAGATGGCTCGTTCAGCCGCCAGAGTCAAGACACGGGCCGAAGCCCTCACTCGAACTCTGCTGAGTCGCGATTACACGAGTCGTCACCGAGCGTCTACCAACCCGGTCTCTGTCTTGCCTGCCGTTGTCCTTTGGGGACCCTCCCAACAGGAATTGCCAACCAATGCCCAAAACGCAGGAATCGACTTCATCGCCGGAAACCGGCTGATCTCCTGGTTGGGACAGCTTGAGGGAAATCCCGTAGACAAACCTGCGGCGAAGGATCTACTTCGCAGACTTTCCGAATTCCGCACCAGCGCCTGGGACGCCAAACTCACAGCCAAGAACTAGCCGCTCGTTGCTCCGACTCAGGCCGACGCGGAGCTCGCCGACGCTGACCGGCCGGCCTCGAGGCGGGCGACGGGTACGCGATAGGGCGAGCACGACACGTAGTCGAGCCCGACCTCGTCGAAGAAGTGGATCGAGGCCGGGTCTCCCCCGTGCTCGCCGCACACGCCGAGGTGCAGGTCGGGGCGCGCCTTGCGGCCCATCTTCACCGCGTGCTCGATGAGCAGGCCGACGCCCTCGACGTCGAGCGACTCGAACGGTGAGACCGCGAAGATTCCCTTGTCGAGGTACGTCGAGAAGAACGACGCCTCCACGTCATCGCGGGAGAACCCCCACGTCATCTGGGTCAGGTCGTTGGTGCCGAACGAGAAGAACTCCGCCGTCTCCGCGATCTTCTCGGCGACCGTCACCGCACGCGGTAGCTCGATCATCGTGCCGACCATGAACGAAAGCTTCTTGCCGGTCTCCTTCTCCACCTCGGCGGCGACCGCGATGATCTCGGCCTTCATCAGGTCGAGCTCCTGCGGGGCGCCGACCAGCGGGATCATGATCTCCGGCCGCGGGTCTCCCCCGGCCGCTGTACGCAGGGCGGCGGCCTCGAGGATCGCCCGCGCCTGCATCGTGAACAGGCCGGGGATGACGATGCCGAGGCGTACGCCGCGCAGCCCCAGCATCGGGTTCTCCTCGTGCAGCCGCGCCACCGCGGCGAGCAGCTTGGCCGTGCGCGGGTTGTCCTCGTGGTGCTCCTCCTCGAGCGCGACCTGCACCGAGAGCTCGGTGTAGTCGGGCAGGAACTCGTGCAGCGGCGGGTCGAGCAGCCGGATCGTGACCGGCAACCCGTCCATCGCCTCGAGGATGCCGACGAAGTCGTCGCGCTGCATCGGCAGCAGCGCGCCGAGCGCCTCCTGCTGCTCCTCGGGGGTCTCGGCCAGGATCAGGTGCTCGACGTACTCCCGCCGATCGCCGAGGAACATGTGCTCGGTGCGGCACAGCCCGATCCCCTGGGCGCCGAACCTGCGGGCCCGCGCGGCGTCGTCGGGGGTGTCGGCGTTGGCCCGCACGCGCAACCTGCGTACGCCGTCGGCGTGGTCCATCAGCGCGGTCACCGCGCGTACGAGCTCGTCGTCGTCCGCGGCCTCGTCGCCCTCGAAGTGGCGTACGACCAGCGAGTCGACCACGTCGACGGCGCCTTCGAAGATTTCGCCGGTGGTGCCGTCGATCGAGATGACGTCGCCCTCCTTGATGACCGTGCCGTCGGCGGCCTTGAACTGGCCCGCCTCGGTGTCGACGTCGAGCTCGTCGGCGCCGCACACGCACGTACGCCCCATGCCGCGCGCGACCACGGCGGCGTGCGAGGTCTTGCCGCCGCGGCTCGTCAGGATGCCCTTGGCCGCGACCATGCCGGACAGGTCGTCGGGGTTGGTGGTGCGGCGCACGAGGATGACGTCGTCGCCGTTGGCGGCCCACTCGACGGCGGTCTGCGAGTCGAACACCGCCTTGCCCACCGCGGCGCCCGGCGAGGCGTTCATGCCCTTGCCGATCAGGTGCCGCTCAGCGTCGGCGTCGAAGCGCGGGAACATCAGCTGCGCCAGCTGCTCGCCGGTCACCCGGTCGACCGCCTCGTCGAGGTCGATGATGCCCTCCTCGGCGAACGAGTGGGCGATGCGGAACGCCGCCTCGGCCGTACGCTTGCCGACCCGGGTCTGCAGCATCCAGAGCTTGCCGTGCTCGACGGTGAACTCGATGTCGCACAGGTCCTTGTAGTGGTGCTCGAGCTTCTGCATGATCGCGAGCAGCTCGTCGTACGCACTCTTGTCGACCTGCTCGAGGTCGGCGAGCGGGACGGTGTTGCGGATGCCGGCGACGACGTCCTCGCCCTGCGCGTTGACGAGGTAGTCGCCGTAGAGGCCCTGCGCACCGGTTGCCGGGTCGCGGGTGAACGCGACGCCCGTGCCGGAGTCGTCTCCCCCGTTGCCGAACACCATCGAGCAGATGTTGACCGCGGTGCCGAGGTCGTCGGGGATGCGCTCCTGGCGGCGATAGAGCGCGGCGCGGTCGGTGTTCCACGAGTCGAAGACGGCCAGCACCGCCATGTCGAGCTGCTCGCGCGGGTCCTGTGGGAAGGCGCGGCCGCTGTGCTCGGCGATCAGTTCTTGGTACTTCAGGATGAGTCCCTGCAGGTCGTCCGCGGTCAGGTCGAGGTCGTTCTCGGTGTTGCGGTCGGCCTTGAGCGCGTCCAGCGCGTCGGCGAACACGGCCGCGTCGATGCCCAGCACCGTGCTGCCGAACATCTGCAGCAGCCGGCGATAGGAGTCGTACGCGAACCGCTCGTCGCCGCCCGCGACCTGCGCCAGGCCCTTGACCGACTCGTCGTTGAGGCCGACGTTGAGGACGGTCTCCATCATCCCCGGCATGGAGAACTTCGCGCCCGACCGCACCGACACCAGCAGCGGGTCCTCCGGATCGCCAAGCTTCTTGCCACGCGCCTGCTCCAGCGCCGCCAGGTGCTCGCTGACCTCGTCGGCCAGCCCGTCCGGCTGCTTGCCCTCGGCCATGTAGGCCCGACAGGCGTCGGTGCTGATCGTGAACCCCGGCGGCACCGGCAACCCCAGCTTGGTCATCTCCGCCAGATTCGCCCCCTTGCCCCCCAAGAGGTCCTTCTGGTCCATCCCGCCTTCGCTGAAGTCGTACACGAACGTGGTCATCCTTGATGATGACCCACTCACGGGTCAGGTGCACGCCTCGACACCCCTCTCCGGTCGAGTACGTACGACAACACCACCCCTTCGGTGGTTGAGGAGCGTCTCGAAACCACGTAGGCCACCCCTCGCCGGTCGAGTAGCCGCGACAAAGCCACCCCTCGCCGATCGAGCGATTCGACAAAGCCGTCCCATCGCCGGTCGAGTAGCCGACCGAGCTCTGCGAGGGAGGCGTATCGAGACCTCGTACGCCAACCGCTCTAGTACGCCTGCCGCTGAATCAGCAGTTCTTGTATCCCGAGCCGATGCCGCCCCACGAGCACGAATCGATCGTGGTCCCAGCAGGGTTGCGAACCGTGGCCGCATCGCCGGTGTTGTTCCAGACGTACCACGCGCGTCCCCAGTACTTGTGGGTCGAGGAATTGGTTCCCTTCCCCGTATGCACTCGGACCGTGTAACCGGCACGCAGCGATGAGCCCGCGGGGAAGGTGTACGTGTAGCCCGTCTTGTCGCGGACCTTCCACCCAGACAGGTCGCGCGTTGTCGTCCCCACGTTCTTGAGATCGAAGTACTCGGCGTTGAGGCTGGTGTTACTGCCGCTGTCCGACCCCGGCGAGTCGTAGTAGAACTTGCGGAACTGAATCGAGCCTGCGGCCTGCGCCGGCGCGGCTCCCACCGCGCTTACGGCCAGAACGGCACTGCCTACAGCCAGAGCAACTGCGGATCGTTTGAACTTCATTGTGGGCTCCCCCCAAGTTTTGACAGCAATTTGGCTGCCCGGACATGCGGCAGCGACGCGAATTCCGACCCGAGATTTGGACGGCATTCCCGTGAGACGTTCCCTCAAATACATGGTCTCCCGCGCGGAGCCTCGGCAACATCGCCCGCAAGGATGCTCTTTGCTAGCCCATATGGACTACCTGTCTCCTATCCGTCGGGTGACGCCGCCCTCACCGGTCGAGTAGACCCGAGAACGCCACCCTCGCCGGTCGAGTAGACCCGCGAACGCCGCCCCTCGCCGGTCGAGTAGCCGACCGAGCTCTGCGAGGGAGGGCGTATCGAGACCGCCCGCCCCAACCGCCACCCAGCCGCACACCGTCGACGGTGTGCGGCCGGAAACGTGGAGAGCTGGATCAGTGGATGGTGTCAGCGGCGTTCTTGTTGGTGACCGGGCTGTCGAAGTTGTCGACGTCCACGTCGTCGCGGTGGGCCTGGTCGTGCTCGATGGCGTCCTTTACCGCGAACTTGTCCTTGCCTTGACCGCCAGCAAAGTGGTCGTAGGCCGGTACGACCTCGTGCGATTCGAGGCTGTCATCACCGAACTGGCCCTCGAGCCAGTCGCTGCCCTCGTACCCGTTGAGGTAATCGTTGCCGTCGCCGCCGTAGAGCTCGTCGGAGCCGTCGTTCACGTTGTAGCCCGCGAAGCTGTAGAGCGTGTCGTTGCCCTCTTCGCCGCGGATGACATCGTCGCCAGCGCCACCGTTGATGATGTCGTTCTCGGTGCCGCCCATGATGAAGTCGTCGCCTGCCTCGCCCTCGACACGGTCAGCGCCGCTGCCGGTGTAGATCTCGTCGGCACCGTCACCGCCGTACACGACGTCCGCGCCGGTATCGGAATAGATCTCGTCGTCGCCGCCGAGGGCGTAAATCGTGTCGTTGCCGGGCGTGCCGATGATCTCGTCAGCGCAGGCGGTGCCGTAGGTGGCGACGCCGGGCTTCGCGAAGATCAGCTTGGGCTCGGAGCCGCAGATGGGGCCGGCCTGGGCCGCCGTGCCGGTGGCGGTGAGGCCGACGACGGAGATGGCGCCGGCGAGAGCCAGCTTGGCGATGGTGCGGAAGGTGTGGTTCGTGGTCATGATTCTGTCCTTGGAGGTGAGTTGGTCAGCTCCGGACGTTTGCCGGCCTCATGGATAAGAGCGCCGGCCTAACCGAACCTTGCAAGAATTCCGCATCAATCCAAAAATAGAGTCGGCGATACCTCAACGCATTGAAGAACGGCGTACTCGCAGCGTTCGCGAATCCTCGCCCTGCCTCACGGCCGCCGCAGACCTCGCTCGGATTCGTAGATTCCTATTGGACGGCGATGTACGCCGCAAGGCGCCGGTGGGCAGCATCTAGAACGCCGGGATCAAAGAGATGCTCGAACTCAGGGCGAAGAACCACCATTTCAACAGTTAGGTCGAGACGATTTGCCTCCCATAGGCGGGTGAAACCATCGCTCGGGGTCGTCGCAAGCGTTAGACGTCGTGCGGTTTCGATCCCGCCAAGCTCGCTGAGCATTCCTATGAAGTAGGTCGGCTTGTATCCCACCTCTTTGATCGATCGATTCGCTATTTCGCGCATGGCGCCTTCAAAATCGTGCGCCGTTGTCCGGGCCTCGACAGCGGACTCCGCGAATGAAACGCTGGACGCAACCTCATCGACTTGGTCCCGAACCGAGTTCGCGACATCATCACCATCGTCGGAGGCTGGCGTGAGCTCGCGGAGACTCTCGGTGGGTCCAGGCCATACGCCGCAGATCGCCCCTGCGAGCAGTCCCGAACGATTCGCGATGTCCTCCTCTGTCCATGCGTCGGCATGCTCGTCGACGATCTCCTTGTTTAGCGCGAGAAGGCTGAACTTGTTCAACAGAGTCCGCTTGCCCTTGTGTGCATCGCCACCCTCGACAAGGCCGCTCGCCTGCGCATCCGTCCATGGTCGATTGGAAAGCGACCCGTTCAGCGACTTCGTTACGAGCGTGAGGTTGCCCAAGGTGTTCAACAGTGCGTCGCGCGCTGCCGCTTCCTCGAGACCAAGTTTAGGTTCTGGATCCCAATGCGAGCGCCAGCCCTGAGGAAGAATGTGCTCGAGCTCGAGGCCATCTGGAAGGGCGACGCTCTCATATTTCACGTCAGAATCGCGCATTCGCTGCTCAATCGCACCGAGTACGACGCGAAGGCGCCCTTGACGAACTGTCCCGTACAGCTTTTGCTTTGGCAACGATGCCTCAACCTCGGAATCGGCCGGCCAAAGTCTCGCGTCTGCACTCTGCCTGGAAAGGTACGAACGCACTCGATCACCGGCGGTGTTCGCCTCGACGCTCTCAAGATCCTTGAGCATCGCAACCATCAGCTGGTTGACGCCTTTCATCGTGTACCGCAACAGAGTTCGCCGAATCACCCAACTTTCGAGGGCGCCGAGCCCGATTTCGACCTGCTCCTGGGGCACGTCGTGATTTTCAGACAGCATCCACAGCAGAAGCGGCGTTGTGGCGGCAAGTTCCATCGTCTCGATCACGCGTTTGTAGAAGACGCCCTCCGCTGAGTCGCGCGCCATTTGTGCGAAGTTTTGGAACGTTTGCGAGTCTTTGCGCAGTTCCGAGAGCATCCGCTCAGCGCCGTCGACGTCCGAGTACAACGGCTCGGCATACTCGGTAAACACTCGGAATACCTGATCCGTGTTCACCTCTTCACGGAGACGCATGGTGAGCCAGTACTGAAGGAAGATGTCGATACGCGAACGGCTAAGTCGGCCTTGGGAGATCTCCTGACGCCACCAGTCGCCGTCGAAATCCGCCCAGAATCGATCAGGCCAAGACTCAACGTCAGCGCCGAGATTTTCACCCTTGAGAAAGACCCAATTTTTGATGAGATCCGCCTTCAAGAGCGGAGTCCCACGATCGTTTAGCGTCTCGAATATGAGCTGAGAGTCATCATGCCCAGTAAGGTTGATCGCTACGACCTGGAGCCTGTTCTGCAGCACATCTGAGAGCGCTGAGGCTCTGTCCTCCGGCGTCCCGTGAGGTGGATTTCCGTCATCATCTGGTCTGCCGTTGATCCACCGCTCGGTCTCGGATCGGAAGAATCGGTGCGCTCTGACGATGCGATGCTCCTCGAAGCCACCTGCGTTTGGGTCCATGGCTTCTCGGAACGCATCGCGGTCGCCTTTTGACGGCCAGAGCTTGAAGCGTTCCGGCTTTCCCTCGAATCGCTTCGCATCGTTCAGCACTAGATCCTTCAGCTCGTCAGCAACATCGGCTTGCTCAAGCTCCTCAGCTACCTGCTGAACCGCGTCCAGCAGCACCTGAAGCGTGGTCATGCGCTGCTGTCCGTCGATCACAAGGTTCCGGGACATGTTGACTTCCGTGTGCGCATTACCGTCGGCAAAAACAACGGCGCCGAGGAAATGATTGGTTACCTCGCTTGACCCTTCGGTGGCGCGCTGAACCAGTACCTTCCCGGCCACCCGAAGGATGTCCTCCCACAATGGGGCCCATTGATCCTCTTCGTCCCACACGTATGGGCGCTGGTAGACCGGGATCTGAAAATGGACCTTCCCGTCAAAAAGATCCCTTGGGCTGTACGGCTCAGCCTTCATGGCGCTTTGCTCCAAGTCGTGGGGGTTGAGAGTTCAGTCGAGACTTAGACGAAACACTCCGGATAGGCATGCCCGAGTACGCATTTTCGGTCGTCCTGGGATCAAAGGTGCTGCAGGTCCTGGGATCGAAGGTCATGAGCGTCGCCGCTTCCGTTGAGACTTCACTGAGGCAGAGAACAGTCCGGCGTCGAGCTTTGCGTAGGTCTGGAACAGGACACTCTGGCGCTCCTCCATTGTGATCGATCCCGACGGCAAGCCGAAGATGCCGTCAACGACAGCATCCAAGGCAGCGTGAGCCGAGACGAGTTCGGCGGGCAACGCTCCTGGCTCGTACAGGTCCGCGAGCGACCGATCCGGATACAGATGTCGTGCCGTCAAGACGTCCGCACCAGCCTTCGCAACCGCATGGCGTGCCTTGGCATCAATCTCTGGCAGAGGGAAGTTGTTCCATACGAGTGTGTTGGAGAATGACGGCCGAGATTCCAGCCTGTTGCCGACCGTGAACTGCCAGGTCAAGAACATCGAAGATGAGATCACACCAAAGAGGAAGCCATCGGCGTCTGGCGCCGCGAAGAGTCGGTCACTTGGAATGACGTCCGCGTCGAGACGCGCCGCGGTGTAGAAGAGCCTATTCTCACTAACAACCCGCGGGATTCCAAGGTAGGCGGTGGCGTAGCCTCCCGAACGCTGACCGAACAGATGTGGTGTAGCTGCCATAGCCTTTGTGCTTGGCGCTTTGCTCTTAAGGCGCATTTCTCGAACGCCCGCGATTCGATCAGTCAGGATGGCGGAACCGGCCACGTCTTTGGGATCGAGGTCAGTCATCCAGAGACACCAGCGCTCTCGACCATTCACTAGTTCCTCTGAGCCGATGAAGCGGCGAAGATATTTCGCGGCAATCGGATCGGCTGCAACCGCAGGGTACGCATCGTCGTCCACGATCAGGTGTCCGCCATCCCGCGGCATGTTCCCAAACGTCACGACGGCGAGATCCGTTGACAACGGGTCGCTCCTCGGCGACACCAAGACGTTCGGACCATCGACGAGGTAACCGTTGATACTTGACGCCCCAAGCTCCGTCGGCTCGGACCAGGGAGTGCCATAGTCGAACAACCGCGCCTTCGTCTCGGAGCGATCGAAACCGATGATGTTGCAGTGAACCGCTGCCTTGCCTGAAGCCTCGGACGTCCAAGCGAATGTCCGGTGGGCGAACTTGATTCGCCAGCGAGCGCGAAAGATCGGTCCAAACAAGCGCGGAACTTGATCTCCTTGGGTCACCGAGTTTGTCGACACGAATGCCCAGCGTCCGGCTGTCGATCCGAAGTACTTCATCGCCGTGGCGTACCACGCAGTGACGTAGTCCAATCGACCGATATCGGCGCCATCCCACGCCGCACGAAGTTGGTCCGTCTGTTTCGCGGTGCGGGAGATGTGGCCGAGGAACGGTGGGTTCCCGGCGATGACCACATCGGACGTCGGCACACAGAATCCTGACCAGTCGACTTCCAGAGCATCTCCAACGAGGATCTTGGCTTGCTCCTGAATAGGAAGGCGCTCGGGCGCCACGCCAAATCTTTCCTTCATACGCAGGTCGCATTGGCGATCGATCAAGAACATCGCGGTCTCGGCAATGCGGGCCGGCCACTCGTCGATCTCGATCCCGTAGAAGTTGTTGAGCGTGACCTTCAGCAGGTGCGTCCAGTCGGCGGGGAGTGCGACGGTCTCCTCGCCGTCGGTGAGTGTCGCGAGGGCGTCCATGATACGAAGTTCGAGCTCGCGCAGTTCGCGGTAGGCGACGATGATGAAGTTTCCGCAACCGCAGGCCGGATCGATGTATCGGATGTCGCCGAGGCGTTTCCAGAGATCATGAAGTTTCTGCCTCCGCCCCTTCTGGAGCGTAAGGATGTGTTCAAAGTCGGCGCGCAGCTCGTCGAGGAATAGCGGGTTGAGGGTCTTGAGGATGTTCTCTTCCGACGTGTAGTGCTCGCCGAGCTCCCGACGCGTCTGGGCATCTCGGACCGACTGGAACATCGAGCCGAAGATAGCCGGGCTAATCGTCGACCAGTCGACGGCCGACGCCGCGAGGATCGAGTCCCGGAAGTCTTTGTCGAGGTGAGGCAGAGTGATGTGTTCCTCGAAGATCCCGCCGTTGACATACGGAAAAGTCGCCAGCTCAGACGGGAGTCCAATCCGATCCCGCGGAGCCATGTCGAGCACGTCAAACAACTCATTCAAGCGCTCACCGATGTCTTCACCGTCGCGCGCCGTCTGATCCTTGACGAAGTCCTGGAAATGGTTAGGAAGAGGCTCCCCCTTGGAGTCTTTCCACATCTCCGTGTCGTCGCTGAAAAGCAGGAAGAGCACACGTGCGAGGCTGACCGAGATCTCATGGTCGCGTTTCTTCGGATCGAAACCGCTCGAGTACCCTTTCTCGACCGCGGCGTACATCTGGGCCATGAGCTTGGATGCACGCTTGGTTTCGTTCTTAGTCTCTACATCGAAGGCTCCGCGAACTCGCGAGAGCAGGTCGTTGACGTCGAGCACGACGTCGCTCGGCAGCCGAATGGCATCAAGTTTCACCACGAACTGAGGGTCGGGGGTCCCGACCCTGTGAACGTGACGCGCGGGCCGAGAGATGACTCCCGCGCCCTTCGCGGTGCGCGATGGCCAGCGCCACACCTGCTTGTCGCCATCGTGGAAAATCACCAGGCGGTTCGTCGAGCTTTTCGCGATGGCCTGGTCGAGTTTCGCTTCCACGGCAGCGCCAGGGAGTGCCGGGACTTCCCAGACCCGTACGCCCTTGAAAGAGGAGACGTTGGTCGCCGTCACCTTGGAACCATCGTCGAGTTCGATTTCGATGGGCGCTTGATCTGGACTGTGCCAGAAGAGGTCAACACGGAACAGTTTGCTGAAGTCGCCCTTGTCGGCTTCTGCGATGAGTCCGTCCGTCATCGCGGCGTCACCCCAATCGAGCACACGATCTTGATCTCATCCTTATCGGTTGAACCGATAACCAGCCGCTGCTCGTCATGGAGCTGCTTCACCATGTCGGCCAAGTCTTGTTCTGAGTACTTGCTGCGACGTGCTTGCCGGAGGCGGATGTTGGTGTACTCGGTGAGGGGGCGATCCATCATGGCCTCCAACGCCGCACTGGCGTCGGCACCGTAAATCGTTCCTCCCAGGCGTTCGACTGCCCACTTGCGGACGCCGCGGAGGTTCCCGATCGCCACCATCTCGTTGCTGAGTTTGCCTTTGATCAGACCTGACTCACGACCGAAGTGGTCGGGACGCAGGACGGCAGTCGGAGTGGTCTCCTGTGCGCGGAAGATGTGGAGCGCTTCGAGCGGGGTCAGTAGCCGCTCAATCATGTCGCCTCCATCGGGATTGTCGAATGCAGCAGCGAAGGCGTCCACGCCCGACGTCGTGCTGGCGAAAGTGGTGACTCCGGTCTTCGTCTCGTGGTCGTAAGGGTCGCGAGTGCTGTGAATGAGGTCCTGCATCTTGAGGACCTTCCCGGCCAGTTCCGGCTTGTCGTCCTTCACACGTGACCAGACCAGCCAGGCCTCGCTAACCGCATCGGCCTCACCCTCGTCCTGATCTAGTTCATCCTCCGACGGGACGGCTCCCTTGTAGAGGTCATGAAGTAGGTTCACTTCCTTGGCATCCCCGAAGAACTGCTCATCGGACCCAAACGCGGCGGCGTTGTCGCCGAGACGCTGCCTGATTCGTTGCCGAAGCTGGATTGCCTGCTCGACCTTCTCGTGAGTGATGAGGTAGATGAAGACCGAGTCTGACTTCTGGCCTACTCGGTCGACACGTCCAGCACGCTGAATGATGCGGATGATGGCCCACGGAAGATCGTAGTTAACGACGATGTGGGAGTCCTGGAGGTTCTGGCCCTCGGACAGCACATCAGTCGCAATGAGGACGTCGATCGGGTCGACGACAGGCTTCAGATCGTCTTCCTCGCCGGGAAGTCGGTTACTGTTCGGCGAGAACCTGCGAGCGATCGCGGCGGGATCTTCAGAGTCCCCGGAAGCAAGACCGACGTTCGGAATACCGGCATCCTTGAGTGCCTGCGCGACGTACATGGCCGTGTCGGCGTACTCAGTGAAGACCAAGACCTTGTCACCCGTATGCCGGTCGCGGAGAAGGTCGACCAGCGCGTTGACCTTTGAGTCCTTAGCTGCGTCCCAAGCGCCGAAGCTGTCGAGCAGTTCGGTGATGATCCGGTTGTCGCGCTGGAGGTCCTTCTTCAGCGTCGTCTTCAAAACCTTCGTCCCCAGCCACTTCGTCGAGGACGGCAGGCGGCGATGGAGTTCGCGATACTGCGACTCCAGGCTGCCGTAAATGTCCTCATCCTCTTCGAGGTCATCGTCCGACACCATGAACTGCTGGTCACTGAAGCTTCCGAGCGGCACGTCGAGATCGTTCTCGATCGCATAGATGAAGAGCTCGTTCCGTGCGCGCTGTCTCTGCAGGCTGAGGATGAACGAATGGCCGGAAGAAGAAAGCCGTTTGAAGAGGCCGATCCGGACGAACCCACTGACATTGCCTCGGCCTGATCGGATGTCAGCCAGAATCTTGGCGTCCTTGTCCGAGTGAAGTGCCTTGGGGTCGTCGTAGTCGGCGAGCCGATAGCGGGGCAGGGTGAGGTCACGGACCGAGTCAAGCGTGTCTTCTTCCTCCATCAGTTTGGCCGGGTCGTCATCGGCGAAGTCGTGACTCAACGGGCGAGGCACCCGGGTCGGGAAGTGGAAGCGTTGGCCGTTGGCAAACTGAAGATACTCGCGCTCCTCCGTCTTGCCATTCGGGAGCGTGACGGTCTCCTTCTTGGCGGTGCGCTTGATGAACGACCGTGTACGCCGTACAAGGTGATCGCTCATCAGGCGCTTCCAATCCTCGGGTTCTTCGGATCGGCGGAATGCGGCCAATGTTGTGATCTTGCCGTCGACCTTGTCGATGAGGGTGGGGTCCTTGGCCATTGCCGCGGTGGGCTGGATGCCGAGATCCTCGTCATCGTCGATATAGAGGCCGATCTGGTTCGCCACATCGGCGAAGGCGAGGTTGTACGGAGTCGCGGTGAGCAGTAGAACCTTGGAGCCGTTGCGACGGACGTAGTCCTGGATCGCCTCGGAGGCCTTCGTGCTGTTGTTGCGCAGGTTGTGCGACTCGTCGCAGATGACCAGGTGGAAGCGCTTGAGCTCGGGCAGCCTCTTGTCTGCCATCGAGTACGGGACTACTCGGGCGCCCACAAGCCCGTACCTCTCGAGGTGCTCCTCCCACATGTGCTGCAAGTTCTTGGGACACAGAACCAGCGTCGTGTAGTCTTCGGCAGCTTCGAGCATGAGGGCGGTCGCGACAGCGGTCAGGGTCTTGCCGAGGCCGACCACGTCGCCGAGCATCGTGCCGCCGCGCCGAACGATGCGGCGGGCGAGCGTGCGCACAGCGGTCTCTTGATAGTCAAGGAGGAGGTCCTGCATCGACGGCGGCAGGACATAGCCCATCCCTTCGCGTGCGTCCTCAGACAAGCTGTAGCAGACCTTAAGGTAAACCTCGTACGGCGTCGGCTGAGAGCCAGATGCCCAAGACTCTTCGATCAGTTCGATGATCTCGGCGGTGATTTTGAGGGAGAAGTGGTCACCCCACCGTTCCGTGAACCAGTCGGCGAGCTTTTTCGAGGCATCGTCGTCTTTGACGTCGATGTTCAGTTCTAGGTTCCGAAAGAGCCCTGCGTTCGTCAGGTTGGAAGAGCCAACGTACGCGCGCCGCTCGGCCATCTGATTGCCAGGCGCGTGAAAGATGTACGTCTTGCCATGCAGCGGGGCGCTGGTGAAGACTTTCATCTCCACAGCCCCTGACTCAAGGTGATTCTTAAGCTGCTGAAGCGTGCGCTGCTCGGCCTCTGACGGCAGCCCACGCATGAGCTGGGTCCGCAGGTGCTTGACGAGCTGTTCCTTGGCGGCGAGCGCCTTCCCCATGTCGTTCATGTCTGAGCCGTAGGGCGGGGGCTGAACAGCATCCTGGAGGGCCGACAGCATGAGTGCCGAGTCAGCAGGCATGACCATACCGACCAACACACGCGTGATTGAGGAGGCTCCGGGTTGACGATTCTCAAGCTTTCCGTCGACGATGTCGGCGAAACTCGCCCATCCGCGGAGGTCAAAGTATCCCGTCGCCACATCGCAGGTGTCGAAGTTAGACATCGCAGACTGAAGCGCCGGCCCGAGAGTTGAGTCTGCACTCAGATTGTCGAAGATGTCCGGCACTGACCCTCCAAGGTCGATTAGTCGTTCGGTCTGACACTACTCACGGGAGCGGACATTGAATGAGATCAAGTGTTCGACTCGGTTCACTGCATCGCGATCACTCAGCCGCCGAGGTTACGCGGACCCGATCGCAACCCATTTGAACCATTCGGCAGGCCCATGCTGGGTGAGAGCATTGCCGTCCCTCAGATCGGCTAACCACGCACGCTCAACGACCGACGGGCGGAGCACATTGAAGGTAGCCCGGTAGTTCTTGAACTCAGCTCCACCGGTCTCGCGTGACTCAATCGCCAGTTGGTTCACGGCCGGCACCAGAAGACCCGAAAACGACACATCTCGCCCGGTGCCAACCTTCAAGAAGAGAAAGAATGGCGGTATCTGACTCCGCACCTGGCGTCTATCGACAGCGACTCGTGCGAAGACATCGGCCAACAATTTATTACCGCCGCGAGGCGTGTCCTCGACGTCCTTTCCCGGAGAACGTTGGTCTCCGAAGTAGACGAACGTCGATCCATCGCTCGAGAATCGGTCAGGCCATTCTTGCTCAGACTGAGTTGAGAACAGAGCGACATACTTTGTCTCACCCCGACCCCACGGCCGGAATCCTCCCGCGTTACCGACGCCAACCAACGGGTGGAGCGGATCGTCACCGTGGTTACCCTTCACCCCGCCCTCGTATACGGCATCGAGGATCAGGTCTGAGGAGGCCAGTTCTGAGAACGGGACCGTCTTGGGGGCATTCACGTGAACAGACTAGGCACTTCTCGCGCGCCCCAGTGCTAAATCGAAGATGAGCCCCGACCGGCGCGATCGGGGCTCATCCACTGTCACGGCTTGATCAGCTGCAGCCGCTGGTGCTGCCGCAGCCTTCGCAGACGTGGCAGGAGCCGGCGGGGCGCATTTTCGTTCCACATGTCATGCAGAGCGGCGAGTCGACCGCGGAGCCGGTGAGGGTCTCCAGGAGCTCGGCGCTCGTGTGAGCGGTTGCCGGGGCGGGCTTGGACATGATCGCGATGTGCTCGACCGGGTCCGTGTCGGACTTGTCCTCGGCTTCGAAGTGACCTGACGTCCCTTCGCTCGCAGAGCTCGCTCCCGCGGCTCCGCCGCTAGGGACCGGGTTTCCGCTCGGGGCCGAGACCTCGGATCCGAGTTCGCCGCCGACGAGTTCGGCTGCGGTGCTGCCGTTGCCGACCGGGGGCTCGTAGGAGCCCGTGTCGAGGTAGCGCTGGCGCTCCTCGGCCGAGTGGATGCCGAGGGCTGAGCGGGTCTCGAAGTCGAGGTAGTCCAGGGCCAGGCGACGGAACGTGTAGTCCATGATCGACTGGCTCATGCGGACGTCCGGGTCGTCGGTCAGACCGGCCGGCTCGAACTTCATGTTGGTGAACTTCTGGACGAACGTCTCCAGCGGCACGCCGTACTGCAGCGAGATGCTGATGGCGATCGAGAAGGCGTCCATCATGCCGGCCAGGGTCGAGCCCTGCTTGCCGAGCTTCATGAAGATCTCGCCGAGCGAGCCGTCAGGGTGAGCACCGGAGGTCATGTAGCCCTCGGCACCACCGACGGAGAACGACGTCGTGATCGACTGGCGCGACTTCGGCAGGCGGCGACGGATCGGCTTCTCGACGATGACTTCCTTGACCTCGACCTTGGTCGAGCCCGACTCCTTGGCGCCCTTGCCGTCGGACAGCGGCTGGCCGACCTTGCAGTTGTCGCGGTAGACCGCGAGCGCCTTGAGGCCGAGCTTCCAGCCCTGGAAGTAGACGTCCTCGATCTCCTCGACCGTGGCCGACTCCGGCAGGTTGACCGTCTTGGAGATCGCGCCGGACAGGAACGGCTGGCAGGCAGCCATCATCAGCACGTGGCCCATCGGCTTGATAGAGCGCTGACCCATCGCGGTGTCGAAGACCTCGTAGTGCTCGGTCTTGAGCCCGGGCGCGTCGACGACGTGACCGTTGTCGGCGATGTACTCGACGATCGCCTCGATCGTCTCGTTGGTGTAGCCGAGCTTCTTGAGCGCCGCCGGGATGGTCTGGTTGACGATCTGCATCGAGCCGCCACCGACGAGCTTCTTGAACTTGACCAGCGAGAAGTCCGGCTCGATGCCGGTCGTGTCGCAGTCCATCATGAACCCGATGGTGCCGGTCGGCGCGAGGACGGAGGCCTGGCTGTTGCGCCACCCGTTCTTCTGGCCGATCTCGAGGTTGAGCTTCCACTGCTTGGCAGCCTCACGGTGCACCGCGATGTCGATCGAGTGCATCGTGCGGATCTCGTCGTTGGCGGCCTGGTGCTTGCGCATGACGCGCTCGTGCGCCGAGGCGTTCTGGGCGAAGCCGTCGTAGGGGCCGACGACGCCGGCGAGCTCGGCCGAGCGACGGTAGGACGTACCGGTCATCAGCGAGGTGATCGCACCGGCGAGGGCACGGCCACCGTCGGAGTCGTATGCCAGGCCCGACGCCATGAGCAGCGCGCCGAGGTTGGCGAAGCCGATGCCGAGCTGGCGGTAGGCCCGCGTGGTCTCGCCGATCGCCTCGGTCGGGAAGTCCGCGAAGCAGATCGAGATGTCCATCGCGGTGATGATGAACTCGGTCGCCTTGACGAACGTCTCGGTGTCGAACGAGCCGTCGTCCTTGAGGAACTTCAGCAGGTTGAGGCTGGCCAGGTTGCACGACGAGTTGTCGAGGTGCATGTATTCCGAGCACGGGTTGGACGCGGTGATGCGGCCGGCCTCGGGCGAGGTGTGCCAGTCGTTGATCGTGCCGTCGTACTGGATGCCGGGGTCGGCGCACGCCCAAGCAGCCTGTGCGATGTCCTCCCACAGCTTGCGGGCGTCGACGGTCTCGATGATCTCGCCGGACGTACGGGCGCGGAGCCCGAACTCGCCACCGGACTCGACCGCACGCATGAACTCGTCGTTAACGCGGATCGAGTTGTTGGCGTTCTGGTACTGGACGCTGGTGATGTCGGCGCCGCCGAGGTCCATGTCGTAGCCGGCGTCGCGGAGGACGCGGATCTTGTCCTCCTCCTTGGCCTTGGTCTCGACGAACTCCTGGATGTCGGGGTGGTCGACGTCGAGCACGACCATCTTGGCCGCACGACGCGTGGCGCCACCGGACTTGATGGTGCCGGCGGACGCGTCGGCGCCGCGCATGAACGAGACCGGGCCCGAAGCGGTGCCGCCCGAGGAGCGGAGCAGCTCCTTGGACGAGCGGATGCGGCTCAGGTTGAGGCCGGCACCGGAACCACCCTTGAAGATCAGACCCTCTTCCTTGTACCAGTTGAGGATCGAGTCCATCGAGTCATCCACCGCGAGGATGAAGCAGGCGCTGACCTGCTGCGGGCTCGACGTGCCCACGTTGAACCACACCGGGCTGTTGAAGCTGAAGACCTGGTGCAGGAGCATGTGCGTCAGCTCGTGCTCGAAGATCGTCGCGTCGTCCTCGGTGGCGAAGTAGCCGTGGTCGCGGCCGGCCTGAGTGTAGGTCAGCACGACGCGGTCGAGGAGCTGCTTGAGGCTCTGCTCACGCTCGGCCGAGCCGACGGCGCCGCGGAAGTACTTGGTCGTGACGATCGTGGAGGCGTTGACGCTCCAGAAGTCGGGGAACTCCACACCGCGCTGCTCAAAGACGTTCTCGCCGGTCTTCCAGTTGGTCTGCACGACGTCGCGACGTTCCCAGGTGACGTTGTCGTACGGGTGCACCCCCTCGGTCGTGTAGACGCGCTGGATCTTGAGGGCGGCGTTGCCCTTCTTGCCAGCAGTCTTGCGCGAGGACCCCGAGGGTCCGCTGACCGTTTCCGTCATGTGAGTGCTCCTACTGTCTGTGTTGCGCGGTGGGTGATGTTTGCTTTGCTACTTGCGCCTCGGTGGTCTCGATACGCTCCTCGTTCCTCGGAGCTACTCGACCAGCGGGGCTCAGGTCTGGTGGTGATCCTTGTTTGCGGTGTGTTCGGCGAGCTCGCCGTCGGCGCCGGCCGCCATGAGGCTGGCGATCTCGTCGGCGAAGTCGTCGGCGGACTCGAACTGCTTGTAGACGCTGGCGAATCGCAGGTAGGCGACCTCGTCGAGGCTCTTGAGGGGCTCGAGGATCGCGAGGCCGACCTCGTGGGCCGGGACCTCCGCGCATCCAGAGTCGCGAAGCGTGTCCTCGACCTGCTGGCCGAGTCGCGCCAGGTCGTCGTCGGAGACCGGTCGGCCCTTGCAGGCCTTGCGGACACCGGCGATGGCCTTGTCACGGACGAAGGGTTCGGTCGCGCCGGAGCGCTTGACGACCGTGAGCTGCATCTGCTCGATCGTGGTGAACCGCTTCTCGCAGGAGGAGCAGACCCGGCGGCGGCGGATGGCTCCACCCTCGTCGGCGACACGGCTGTCGAGAACCCGGGTGTCGGTGTTCTTGCAGAACGGACAATGCATGTCGGTCAACTCCTTCCCATACAAGGGGCTTGGTCCGAAAAGTTGTCCCCCGATGGGGACAAGTCATGTGGAAGCCGTGTGGATTCCGACGATTTTCGGTGTGTAACTCCCCACAACATGTGGAGAACTACATTGTTGTAACTACTAGATCTAGTGCCACTGTACGCCGGTGGAAAGGCCCGTGCAACACGATTGCAGCAAGAGGCGACAGTTTTTCTGGACATGCCTGTCACCGCAGGTCAGAGGCCATTTGTGGCGAAAATCACGGCGTGTCGAAACCCCTCAGAACACACCTGTATCAACGTTTTCCGGCTCCCAGGTATGACCAGCAGCCGGCGCTGGCTACTAGTGGTTGTGGGCCCAGCGGAGGTATGCCGCGGCGTGGTGGAGGTCGTCGAATCCGTTGCCGGCGAGGTCGACCAGCAGGTCGTTGCTCCACACGCCGAGGCGGCCGATCGTCCACGACGTCAGATCGACCTCGGGGAGCTCCAGCCCGTACAGCGATTGGGCGATCGCGCGCTTGTCGGCATACGTGACGATCGGCAGGAATCGGTCGGGATCGGCGACCGCGAGGGTCTTGGTCAGCAGTCCCTCGCCCCAGCCGGGCATCGAGAAGCCGAAGCCCTGGTCGATGAGGTTGCTCAGCCGGTCCTCGAGCTCCCCGGGTCCGCGGAGCAGGTGGTTGGTCACCGCGCGTACACGGCGGGCGCCCTCGAGCTCACCGAGCAGGACCCACGCCTTGTCGAACTCGGTCGAGTCCCCCGTGCTCACGCCGGTCGGGTCGTCGGCGAACAGCTTGAAGTCGTCGATCGTCGCCTTGTCGAGGCCGTCGGCGGAGAACACCCACTTGAACTTCTGCCAGTGCCGGGTCACCAGTGGATCAGGCTCGTACGCAGTGGCCAGGAACTCCTGCTTCAGCGCTTCGGCACGCTCCAGGGCGGCTGCGTCGACGTCCGTGGGCTTCGGGAACTGCTGCACGACGTACGCGATCGGGCGCGGGGCGACGACCGTGCTCGCCGCCCGCCTGGGCGTACTCCTCGGTGTGCTCTTGCGGGCCGCCGGCTTGGCCTCCGGGGTCGGCGAGCCGAAGGGGAACGTGAACTTGCAATCGGTGCACTCGGCCTCCTTGCGCCCGTCGGGCAGGGTGCGAAGCACGACGACGTCGTCCTCGCGGACACACAGAGGACACACGATCAAAGCCATGGGACAAACGTATGCCGTGGGGCCGTGTGAGATCGCGGCGGCTGGGTAGGCCAAGAGCATGCCTACTTCAGCCCCGAAATACACCATTCCCGGACTCACGACCGCCGAGGGCGAGAAGCTCGCCAACATCCTGCAGGAGCGCCTCAACGCCCTGATCGACCTGCACCTGACGCTCAAGCACGTGCACTGGAACGTCGTCGGCCCGCACTTCATCGCGGTGCACGAGATGATCGACCCGCACGTCGACGAGGTCATCGCGATGGTCGACGAGACCGCCGAGCGCATCGCCACTCTCGGCGCCTCGCCCAAGGGCACGCCGGGCGCGGTCGTCAGCGGCCGCAGCTGGGACGACTACTCCCTCGGCCGTGCCACCACCAACGAGCACCTCGGAGCGCTCGACGAGGTCTACATCCAGCTGATCGCCGATCACCGCAAGGCGCAGGAAGCCGTCGCCGACATCGACCCGATGACCGAGGACATGATCATCGGCCAGGCCCGCCAGCTCGAGCTGTTCCACTGGTTCGTCCGCGCCCACCTGGAGAGCTCCGGCGGTGCGCTGTCGACCGAGGGCGCGATGTCCGAGGCCGAAGCGGCGATCCAGGCCAGCGACGCCGCCGACATCACCGAATAGTCGTTTGTCAGGGAGGGATCCCATACCGGAGCCTCGGCCCGCCCAAGAGGGCCGGGGCTTCGTACTGCCCTCGGGGCGGCCGACTACCGAGTGGACTCGCCGGTCGAGTAGCAAGCTCGCTCTGCGAGCGGCGTATCGAGACCCCTGTGGATGACCGCTCACGCGACCGAGGCATCGCAGACATGCTCCTCGTGTGGGCGGATACATGTACATCCTGAGGTGTGCCGACGGCAGCTACTACGTCGGGAGCACGCGCGACATCATCGCGCGATTCGAGAAGCATCAAGCGGGCGAAGGTGCCGAGTACACACGGCGGCGGCTGCCGGTCGAGCTCGTCTTCGTCCAGCCGTGCGAGTCGATCGTCCAGGCGTACTGGTTCGAGAAGAAGGTCCAGAACTGGTCGCGGGCCAAGCGCGAAGCGCTGATCAACGGCGAGCTCCACCTGCTGCCCGGGTTGGCGAAGAAGGATTTCAAGCGTAAGTAGTGATCTCACGAGGTCTCGATACGCCGAACTCGCAGAGCTCGCCTGGCTACTCGACCGGCGAACAGCTCGGTGGTCGAGTGGCCGCGAGGAACGAGCGGGCGTATCGAGACCACATCACGCGAGCTCCTCGGCTCACTGGGTCTCGATACGCCGAACGCCCCCTACTCGCAGAGCTCGTGGGGGGACCCCCAGCAGAGCTCGCCTGGCTACTCGACCGGCGAGACCACGCGCTGGTCGAATGAGCTCGACCGGCGACAACTCGGTGGTCGAGTGATCCCGAGGAACGAGGGATCGTATCGAGACCACATCACGCGAGCATTCGAGCTCGACCGCTGAAAGATGTCGATTTCTTGGTGTGTCGTTCGTGTAGGGGGTGAGAGGCTGGCAGCAGGCCGGCCGCACACAGGAGGCACCACCATGACGCAGTACGTACTCAACGTCATCGAGCCCGTGATGGAGCCGGGGTTCACTCCCCCTCCGGAGTTCCTCGAGCCGATCATGCGCAAGCTCAACATCGTCAACGAGGAGCTTCAGGCCAGCGGCCAGTGGGTGTTCGCCGGCGGGCTTAACGGGCCGGACGCGACCACGGTCGTACGCCATCAGGACGGGGAGACGCTGATGACCGACGGGCCGTACGTCGAGGGCAAGGAGCACGTCGGCGGCTTCACGATCGTCGACTCCCCCGACCTGGACGCGGCGCTGGCGTGGGCCGGCAAGTACGCCGAGGCGACAGGGCTGCCGATCGAAGTGCGCCCGTTCCGCCACTGACGTGACGACCGAAGACGCCGACATCGCGCGGGTGTTCCGCGAGGAGCACGGCCGTGCGGTGGCTGTCCTGGCCCGCGTCTTCGGCGACCTCGACATCGCCGAGGACGCGGTCCAGGAGGCGTTCGCCGCAGCCGTCGAGCGCTGGCCCGCCGACGGCGTGCCGCCCAGCCCCAGCGGCTGGATCATCACCACCGCCAAGCGGCGGGCCATCGACCGGCTGCGGCGCGAGGCGAACCGCGACGACAAGCACGCGCAGGCGGCGCTGCTGCTCGAACAGGACGAACCGAAGGAGGAGGGTCCCGTGTCCGACGACCGGCTCCGCCTCATCTTCACGTGCTGCCACCCTGCGCTCTCCCCCGCCGCCCGCGTCGCTCTGACCCTGCGGATGCTCGGCGGGCTGACCACACCGGAGATCGCGCGCGCGTTCCTCGTGCCGGAGCCGACGATGGCGCAGCGGTTCGTACGCGCGAAGGGCAAGATCCGCGCAGCGCACATTCCCTACCGCGTGCCTCGTGACGCGGACCTGCCCGACCGGCTGCGCGGTGTGCTTGCGGTGGTCTACCTGATCTTCAACGAGGGCTACGCCGCGAGCTCCGGCACCGACCTCGTACGCGAGGACCTGTGCGCCGAGGCAATCCGGCTCGGCCGGCTGCTGGTCGCGTTGATGCCTGACGAGCCCGAAGCCGCTGGCCTGCTTGCCCTGATGCTGCTCAACGACTCGCGGCGGCCAGCCCGTACGTCCGACGGTCTGCTCGTACTGCTCGCCGACCAGGACCGCTCGCTCTGGGACCGGGGCCTGATCGCGGAGGGCCAGGACCTCGTACGCCGTTGCATCCGGCGCGGACAGCCCGGGCCGTACCAGCTGCAGGCTGCGATCGCCGCGGTGCACAGCGACGCCGCGACGGCGGCCGACACCGACTGGGCGCAGATCGTGCAGCTCTACGACCACCTGCTGCAGATCGCGCCGAGTCCGGTCGCTGCGCTCAACCGTGCGGTTGCCGTCGCCGAGGTCGACGGGCCTGAGGTCGGGCTCGGCCTGGTCGACGAGCTCGACCTGCCTGGCTTCGGCCTGTTGCACGCGATCCGCGCCGACCTGTTGCGCAGGGCCGGCCGTACGGACGAGGCCGTGCAGGCGTACGAACGCGCTACCGACCTGACCGAGAACGCCAGAGAGAAGGAGTTCCTGCAACGCCGGCTCGCCGAGTTATGACCCGGCGTACGCACTCGGTGGTCGAGTCCGAGCGAGGAACGAGCGAGGGTATCGAGACCACATGACGCGAGCTTCTCGGCTCACGTGGTCTCGATACGCCGAACTCGCAGAGCTCGCCTGGCTACTCGACCGGCGAGTAGCCAGGCTGGCCGAGATCTCGACGGGCAACAACTCGGTGGTCGAGTCTGAGCGAGGAACGAGCGAGGGTATCGAGACCACATGACGTGAGCTTCTCGGCTCACGTGGTCTCGATACGCCCTCCTCGCAGAGCTCGTCGGACTACTCGACCGGCGAGGGGTTTTGCGCACCTAGGATGTCGGCATGACCAAGCCCAGGATCTTTCTCGGCTCGTCGGGCAAGCAGGAGAAGCTGCTGCAGGCCCTGACCCGGGGACTCGAAGAAGTCGCAGACGTCGAGCCGTGGACGACGGTGTTCAATCCCGGCACCTCGACGTTGGAACGGCTCGTCGAGCTGACGCGTGAGGTCGACTTCGCTGCGTTCGTGTTCGCGCAGGACGACTGGACCACCAACGACATGCCTGCCGCCGACCCTGCTACTCCCGCCCAGGCTTCGCCACGCGACAACGTGGTGTTCGAGGCCGGCCTGTTCGGCGGCGTGCTCGGCATGCGCCGGACGTTCATCCTGCACGCCAACGGCGCCAAGCTCCCGACGGACCTGCTCGGCCTCACGTCCATCCGGTACGACGTGCCGACCACCCCGGCCGGGACGAAGGCCATCAACCAGAAGCTGCGCAAGGCGATCGAGGTCGAGCTCGGCAACCGGGTCGCCTCGATCGAAGGCGTGTGGTGGCAGTACTCCCTCACCGCACGCAGCGCCGACGAACCGTCCGCGATCAGCCTCCTGCAGGTCTCCCGCGACCGCGCCGGCAACCTCGAGGTCAAGGGCCGCGGGTGGGCTGACGACGGCACCCTGTCGTCGCGCTACGGGAGCGAGGCGTCGAAGGAGATCAAGGATCCCTCAGGGGTCCGCTACTTCTGGAAGGGCGAACGCCCGCGCGACCCGAATGCGCCGCAGCTGGAGGGCACCGGCGAGATCCACATCGAGACGGCCGACCGCGCAGCCGGCTACTGGATCACCCGATCCGGCACCGACGCGACGCTCAACGAGCGGACCTCCGGGGTCTACGTACGGGCCGATCCCGCGGACCTTGCTGTCCTGGACTCCAACGACCTCGAACGACGATCTGCGCTGATCGCCCAGCGACTGGACGAGTGGAAGGCGATCGCCAACTCCTGAAGGAGCCTGGTGTCAGCGGTTGCGGGGGTGGGACTTTGCGGTGCGTTCGTTGCCGCGCTTGTAGTTGCCCGTCAGCCGCGCCATCAGCAGCTGGGGGTCGCTGGACTCGGCGTCGCGTACGAACTGGTGCGCCTTCTCGCCGCGCAGCACCGCCGCCTCGCGGCCATGGTGGGAGATGACGACCTCCTTGCCGCGCACGACCCACTCGAAGCCGCTCGGCCGGCCCTTCACGGGCTGACCTGGAGGTAGTTGAGCGCCGCGTCGACGAGGGCATGCGCGCGGTTGCGGGTCGCCGCCGCGTTGGCGTGGGCCTGCCGGATCAGGTCCTTGGTGTCGATGCCGGCATCGCCGTAGTAGCCCTCGCGCACCCATCGCTCGTACGTCGCCGCGGTCACCTCGGGGTGGAACTGCCACGCGATCGCCCGCGCACCATGTGCCTCGTCGATGATGCACTGCGGGCCGCGCCAGGACGTGCCGATGACGCGGGACGTCGTGCCAGGCGCGAACACGTCGCTGTGCATCTGCGCCCACGGTCCCTCGGGGCACAGAACCGAGTCGGTCGTGTCGACGCGCTGCCAACCGAGCTCCGGCCGGTCGGCACGCCACGAGGTGCCACCGAGCGCCCGAGCCATGAGCTGCGCGCCGTAACAGATGCCCATCACGGGGGTGCCGGCTCGCAGCGCCGAGCGTACGAACTGCGACTCGGCCTCGACGACGTCCTTCCACTTCGGTTCGTGTGCGCCCTTGTCGGAGCCGAGCAGGAAGATCAGATCGGTCTCGCCGATCGTCGCGTATGCCGGCAGGTCGTCGCGGTCCAACTCGACGATCTCTCCGCCGAGCTCGAGCAGCCGTTCGTGGAAGTAGCCGCCGTCCTTGTCGGGCTCATCCGCGATGACGTGAATACGCATGACCTCATTGTGCCGGTTGGCCTTTCGACAAGCTCAAGGAACCACTGGTTCGGAGGGCCGCCGTGCCAGCCAGAGGGCAACACCGGCTGCGACGACGATCCCGGTGACCCAGGGCGTCAGCGACCGCGCCTCGAGTGACGCCGACATGCGCCAGACGTCCGCCGCGGCCGAGAGCTGGTCGCCCCACATGCCGGGCAGCCCCATGCCCGGGCGCAGGAACACCTCCATGTAGGCGGCCGCCGTCATCGTCGGGCCGATGAACCACGCCAGCAGCACGATCCCGACCCACGCCGCCGCACGTACGGCGGGCAGCAGGCCAACGCAGATCAGTGCGACGGCGAGCGCCACCGCACCTGACCACTCGCTCACCCGGTGCGCGACGTGCAACCCGTCACGAGTCGAGTCGACCTCGAAGGCATTGAACACGCTCATCACCCAGGTCGGCGTGGCGCCGGCGAGCGCCCCGACCCCGAAGCCGAGGCCGACCCGTCCGGTCAGGCACAACAGCCCCAGACCCAGCCCGACGATCGTGGTGAGAATGACGATGAGCGTCAGGCCGTTGGTGACCCGGCTGTCGACGGCCATGCTGCTGACGCCGTTGCGGGTCTGCACCAAGGTCACCAGCAGCGCGATGACCACCCCGGCGGCGCAGGAACCGGCGCGCGCGACACGGCCACCGGCACCGAGCCCGGCGACAAGGCCGGCGGCCACGCCTCCGACGCCCGCGCCGAGGACGAGCTGGAGCACGCCGCCTGACGCCAGTGGCGGCAGCGCCAGGAACCCGACTCCCCTCTCGTCGAGCACATCGTGCCCGGCGCCGTTGAGCAGCCAGGCCAGGAAGCCGATCAGCCACCACGCGAGTGCCGCGACCGGCACCAGGGCGAGCGGCGGCAGCGACCGCCAGCTCGTACGTTCGGGAGTCGGCGCCGCCAGGTCGGTCGTCACTGGGCGCTCCGCAGGAACTCCTCGAGCAGCGGGCCGGCGGTCTGCGAGCCGGACTCGCCGTCGTCGACGAACACTGCGACGGCGAGATCGCCTTGCGTGGCGATCATCCAGGCATGCGTACGCGGCGGGTTGTCGTTGCCGTACTCGGCGGTGCCGGTCTTGGCGGACACCGGCTTGCCGGGCACGTCCGACAGGAAGGCTGCGCTGCCGCCGGTCACCACGCCGCGGAACATCGCCTGGAGCTGCTTGGCTTCGCTGCCGGTCAGCGGGTCCGCGGCCTTGGCCGCGGCCTTGGTGGGCGACTCGTCGAGCAACGTGGGGGTCACTCGCGAGCCATGCGCGATCGAGGCGGCGACCACGGCCATCGCAAGCGGCGAGGCCTCGATCTTGCCCTGACCGATCATCGACGCGGCGTGCTCGGTGCCCTCGGCCTTGTGGGGCACCGAGCCGAGATAGGCCGGGAACCCGAGGTCGAGATCAGGGCCGAGGCCGAGCGCGGCGGCCGCCTGGGCGAGCTTGTCCTGAGGTGCCTTGCCCCGGGTCGCGATCATCGCGGTGTTGCACGAGTTGGCGATGGCCGCGCTGAGCGGGATCTTGCCGATCGCGCGGCCGGGGTAGTCCGAGTAGTTCTTGAACGTACGCCCGTCGACCGTCACCGTCGGTGTGCACGCCACGGTGCTCGAGGGCTTCAGCCCGGAGCGAAGGAACGTCAGGGCGGTGACCAGCTTGAACGTCGAGCCGGGCGCATAGTGGCCCGCCGCCGCCGTGTCGGCGCCCTTGCCGCCGGGACCACTTGCGAGCGCCACAATCTTGCCCGAGGACGGCCGGATCGCGACCATCGCGCTGGCCGGCTTGACGTCGGCCAGGATCTTGTCGGCCGACCCCTGCAGGTCAACGTCGATCGACGTACGCAGTGGCTTGCCGGCGCGCGGCGCGGTGGAGAACAGCTCGCGCCCCTTGGACCCGGCCACCGCTTCGACGGTGACGCCGGGGTTGCCGCGCAGCTGGCTGTCGTAGCGCTGCTCCAAGCCAGTCAGCCCGACCAGGTCGCCGGCGGTGACGGATCCCTTGGACTTGGCGATCGCCTCGGCCGTTGCCTCACCGACGATCCCGAGCAGCGGCTGCCCGAACCCCTTGGTGGGTGCGAGCGGCAGCTCCGCGCCCAGCTGGCTCACGCCCGGAATCGACGCGATCTCGGCGTCGCTGAGCGTGTCGTCGGAGTCAGCACGTACGACCAGCGCAACCACGAATGCCTGCGGGCCGGCGGCCTTGACCGCCTTGGCGTAGCGGTCCGCGTTGATGTCGAGCAGCCGAGCCAGCGCCCTCGCCGAGCCGTCAGCCTCCGCGGCCTTGATCCGCGACTTGTCGATGCCGATCCGCTCGACCCGACGCTCGATGACGAGACCCTCGCCGCCGGCCCCGAGGATGTCGCCCCGGTCAGCCGGTGACGTACGCAGGCGCAGCACCTCGTCGGCCGTCAGCTGGGGTCCGACGATTGCGGGCGTCCATTTCACCTGCCACTCGTCGTCGGCATACGTCATCGCGGCCGGGGTCGTGTAGGTCCAGTCGTCTCCCTTGAACGTCCAGCTCGTCTTGAGGGTCGCCGTTGCCTTGTCGTCGTCCTGCTTGATGTCGCCGACAGTGACCGTGGCCCGGGCGGCGCCCATGCCCTTGACGATCCGCTCGAGGTCGGCCTGCGGGATGCGGCCACCCTTGACCGTCCGCACGCCCTTGAGGTCTTGCTTCGTCAGGCCCTTGGCCAACGCCTCGGCGGCCTTGCGAGGGTCGGGCGGACCGGAGGTGCAGGCGCTGAGGAGCGCCCCCAGCATCGCTGCGCCGCACAGCAGGGCGACCGCTCGTCGGCCGGGCAGAGCAGGTGACGTCACGTAGTCCCTCTCGAAATCGTGTCAGGCTTTCGCCTGACCGGATCAGCAGTCAAACAGGTGCCACTCCCCCGGTCAATCAAACGCGCGCGGGAGGCGATCGGTTCACGAAACACGAACGTCCGCGGCACCCCTTCCCCAAGGTGCACCGCGGACGTCGGTGGGTGTTGCAGCGAGCGGCCTACTTGTAGACCGGCACTGCGATCTCCGAGCCGAGCTGCAGAGCAGAGGCATTCGGAAGCGAGTTGAGCCGGACGATCTCGTCGACCGTCTTGCGGATGTCACCGTTGGGGTTGGCCTCGGCCGCGATCTCCCACAACGTCTGTCCGGGCAGCACGCGGACCGCCGTGGTCTCCGGCGCAGCGCCGGCCTGGTCGCCGGCGAACGACGACGAGCCGAACATCACCACCAGGAGGGCGATGAGTGCGACGGCTCCGGCCAGCACGACGAGCTTGCCGCGACGGGTCAGGCGGACTCGCGGGGTGGGCTTGGCGTCGGGCACAGCGCGCAGGTGGCGGACCGGACGAACGGAGTGGTCGTGATGACCGATGGCGATGCTGCTCATGATGGCCTCCAAGGGGGAAGTGAGGGCTGATGGTGAAGTTGTGGTGTGGTCGATCAAACGCTGCTCTCGATGTCATTCGATGGTGCGAACAGGCGTTCGATCGAACACATGTACGACGATAGGGGACGCCTCTGACAAAAGGAAGTACCTGTCGAACACAATTTCGATCAGGGCCGCGTTTTGCCTGTCATACCGGCGCAAAATTGGCCCGACATTTCTCGAACACGCCGATCACGCCCGCACCCCGACAGGCGAAGCCGGCGCCGTCCTACTACCGTCGAGACATGGCTTCCCCCCGCAAGAGCGTCATCACCGCCTGGAAACAGGCATCGGCCCGACAGGCTTCGCTGCTGGCTGCCGGCGTCGCGTTCTATGCGTTCCTCTCGCTGTTCCCGGCGATGATCGCAGCGATCATGACGTACGGCCTGGTGGCCTCCCCCGAGACGGTCGCGAAGCAGTCCGAGGACGTCGCCGAGGCGCTGCCGTCCGACGCCGCGTCGGTGGTCACGGGCCAGATGGACTCGCTGATCAAGACCTCGCCAGACTCCCTTGGCATGGGCCTGGCCATCGCCCTGGTGCTGGCGATCTATGCCGCAGCCGGCGGCGTCGGCAACCTCATCACCGCGATCAACGCGATGTTCGGGCTCGCCGAGACCCGGGGCTTCATCAAGCGCAAGGTGATCGCCCTGGTCCTCACACTCGGCGCGATCATCTTCGTTGTGCTCGTCGTGGGGCTCGTCGCCGTCGCCCCCGCTGTGCTCGACAAGGTCGACATCGTGCCGGGCGTACGCGCGGCGTTTGAGGCCGGCCGATGGATCCTCCTGCTCGCCGCCGTCTTGATCGCCATCGCCCTGCTGTTCCGGATCGCTCCCAACCGCACCCCCAGGGCGCCGCTGATCTCCAAGGGCGTGCTCGTCGCGACCGCCCTGTGGTTGCTCGTGTCGGTGGGCTTCTCGTTGTACGTCGACAACTTCGGCAGCTACGGCAGGACGTACGGAGCGCTTGCCGGCGTCGTCATCCTGCTGCTGTGGCTGTGGGTCGGCCTCTACGCGATCCTGCTCGGCGCCTGCGTCGAGGCCGTACGCGAGGAGATCGTGACCCCGGAGACCGTCGAGGAGGACTCGGAGATCGCCGAGGAGCGCACCACCCAGATCGAGGCCGAGACCGAAGCCGCCGAGGAGGCGAGGGCACGCGAGGAAGAAGAGGCCGAGTCAGAGCAGGAGCAGGAACGCGATCGGGAGACCAGACAGGAGTTCCGCCGAAGCCCGCTGATGCTGGGCCGCAGGCGCTACGTCCGCCAGCACTGACCCCTAGAGGATCCGACCCAAGACGTACGCGATCGCGCCGACGATCACGACCAGCGCGATGACGCCGCTGAGGAGCGGGAGCGTGAGGCGACGCGATCCCGGCAGCCCACGCTCGTCGAGGTCGACCTCGAAGTCCGGCAGCAGCAGCTGCAGGTCGGCGTCGGCCGCATCAGCCTTGCCGGAGTCCGCCAGGAGCCGGCGAGCCGCGGTCTCGATGTCGGAGAGGTCGTCAGCGGTCGTCGTGCCGACATCGCGCACCTCGACCGACCAGCCACTGCCGGCACGAGTGCCGACCACCAGGTACGTCATCGCTTGCCTGCCTTCTTGAGTCGGCGGGCGCCGAGCCTGCGCACCCAGGGATCGACGTGGAGCGCGACTCGCGGCGAGAGCGAAGCGGTGCGTGCGACGACGCCTCGCCACGCCGGCAATGTCTTGTAGACCCGACCGGTGCCGAACATGTCGACCAGCTCGCGTGCCACCTGCGGCGGGGTGAGCAGGACACCCGCGGCCAGCGCGGCGCGTACGTCACCCTGTGCGTCCATTGCGGCGACCATCGCGGTGTCGACGCCGTCTGGGCACACAGCATGCACCCTGATCTTGTCGTGGCGGAGCTCGGACGCAAGCGACGTCGTCAGCGACAGCACCGCGGCCTTGGTCGCGGCGTAGACGCTGAGCCCCGGCACCGGCGCGTGAGCGCTGAGCGAGGCGAGGATGCCGATGTCGCCGCCGGTCACGCCGCCCTGGTCACGGAACGCATCAGCGGCCGCGCGTACGCCCCACATCACGCCGAGCACGTTGACGTCGACCATCGCGCGTACCTGGCCGACCGACAACGCCGTCAGATCGCCCTCGGCGAGCACACCGGCGTTGCACACCCAGGCGCCGAGCGGCGCGAGCTCGCGGGCGCGCGCGGCGACGTCGCGGTTGGCCTCGGGGTCGGTCACGTCGAGGCCGAGGCCAACCGCAGCGCCGATCTCCTTGGCCGTGAGCTCTGCGGCATCGGCGTCGAGATCGGTCACGATGACCTCGAACCCGCGGCCCACCAGCTCGACGGCGATGGCCCGCCCGATGCCCCTCCCGGCGCCGGTCACGACAGCTGAACGAGGTCTTCCGGGCTTCACGAGGGGCTTCGACACGGGACCAACGTAGACGTCACGACTCGCGACACGCCATCGAACGTATGTTTGATTGGCCGCGTGATCCGGGTTACTCTTCCCGCATGACCGATGACCGCAATGCCGATGTCACCGAGCTCCCCGACGGGCCCGCAGACTCCTCCGGGCTGACCGCTCGGCAGCGCAAGGTGCTCGAGTTCCTGCGCGACGAGATCGAGAAGCGGGGCTACCCGCCCAGCATGCGCGAGATCGGCGCAGCGGTCGGACTGACCAGCACGTCGTCCGTCGCACACCAGCTCCGCGCCCTCGAGGCCCTCGGCTACGTCAAGCGCGACCCCAACCGTCCGCGCGCCCTCGAGATCTTCCTGCCCGACGTGATGGCAGCTCGTCGCTCGATGAGCAGCGCCACCGAGAGCACGTTCGACGAGACCGGCATCGGCGACGCACTCCCCCAGGCCACCAACGTCCCGCTCGTCGGCCGCATCGCCGCCGGTGGGCCGATCCTGGCGACGGAGCAGGTCGAGGAGATCTTCCCGCTGCCCAAGTCGCTCGTCGGTGACGGCACGCTGTTCCTGCTCGAGGTGTCCGGTGACTCGATGATCGACGCCGCGATCTGCAACGGTGACTACGTCGTGATCCGCCAGGAGCAGACCGCCAACAACGGTGACATCGTCGCCGCCCTGCTCGACGGCGAGGCCACGGTCAAGACGTTCCAGCGCAAGGACGGCAACGTCTGGCTGCTGCCGCACAACGAGGCATACGACCCGATCGACGGCAACCACGCGACGATCCTCGGCATCGTCACCGCCGTCCTCCGCAAGGTCTGACGCTTCCGGCCCCTAGCGACGAAGTCGCGGGAGGGAGCGCCAGCGACCGAAGGGGCGTACGGCAACTCGCCAGCCTGTGGATGGAGTCCAGCGCGTGTCGCCTGGCTCGGCGATGATCCGCCGATGGGCTACTTCTACGTCTTGCTGTGCGCTGACGGCACGTTCTATGTGGGCAGTACTCGCGATCTCCTGCGACGACTCTGGGAACACCGTCAAGGTCTCGCTGCCGACTACACGCGTACGAGGTTGCCGGTAAGGCTGCTCTACTTCGAGCAATACGAGCGGGTGTCGGAGGCATGGGGCCGAGAGCGGACCGTGCATGGTTGGACCCGCAGCAAGAAGAAGAAGTTGGTAGCGACCGGTCCCGGTGTCAGGGTCGAGGACGAGTCGCAGCTGATGTGAAGTTCATCGATCGCACAGGCGAGTTCCTACGCAAGCCTTGAACCTCACCGCCCTTCGCTCGCTCGTTCCTCGCTCGCTCCCAGTCGGCCGCGGGCGGCCTCCTTAGGGAACGGAGCGACGTCAGACGGGGTGGCTCTGGCGGGCGTTCCAGGCGCTGCTGACCATGTCGATCAGCGAGTGCCGCATCGCCCAGCCAAGGTCGCGCGTGGCGAGCTCGCCTGACGCCACGATGCGAGCAGGGTCGCCGGGGCGGCGGTCCACGACCTCGGGCTCGAACGCGATGCCGGTCGCCTCGGCGACCGCCGTCATGATCTCCCGCACCGACACCCCGTCGCCGCTGCCGAGGTTGTAGACCGGCTCGAGCTCGTCGCCCGCGAGCAGCTTCTGCGCTGCGACGACGTGCGCTTCGGCCAGGTCGGCGACGTGGATGTAGTCGCGTACGGACGTGCCGTCGGGCGTCGGGTAGTCATCGCCGAAGATCCGCGGCGTACGGCCTTCGAGCAGCGCCTCGATGACCAGCGGGAAGAGGTTGTGCGGGCTCGTGTCGTAGAGGTCAGGGACAGCCGAGCCGACGACGTTGAAGTAGCGCAGCGACGTGTGGTGCATCGGGAAGGCACGAGCCGCGTCGCGCAGCAGCCACTCACCGATCAGCTTACTCTCGCCGTAGGGCGACTCGGGCGCGGTGCGCGTCGACTCGGTCACGATGTCGACGTCGGGCGTGCCGTAGACCGCGGCGCTGGAGGAGAACACGATCTTGTCGACGTCCGCCTCGTGCATCGCCTGGAGCAGGCTGACGGTGCCCTGGACGTTCTGCTCGTACGTGTGCAGCGGTCGCTGCACGGACACCCCGGCGTACTTGAACCCGGCGAGATGCACGACGGCCTCGACCTCGTGCTCGACCATCTCCTTGGCGATGAGCGTGCTGTCGAGGATGTTGGCGTCGATGAACTCGACCTCGTCGGGGACGAACTCCCGGTGCCCGCTCGAGAGGTCGTCGACAACGACGCAGTCGAGGCCGGCGAGCCGGAATGCCCGGACGATGTGCGAGCCGATGTAGCCGGCGCCGCCGGTGACGAGGACTGTCATGACGACAACCCTGTCAGAGCCGTGTCACCCCTTGAAGCGGAGGGTGCCAGCGCTGTAGGAGTGGCCCGCCGTGACGCTGATCGAGTGCTTGCCGGTGAACGTACGCCCGATGCCGCGCCACGAGTCGGAGTTGACCGAGATCGTCCAGGTGCCCGACGGCAGGCCTGCCACGTAGAAGTTGCCGCTCCTGTCGGTCAGGTCCGTACGGATCACACGCTTGCCGTCCGACGACGACAACCGGACCATCAATTCCTTGTTGGTCTTGCCACCGGCCCGCGACACATGGCCGCGCACGATCGCGCCCTTGCGGACGGTGTGGGTCACCACGGTCTTGGTCTGGCCGAGGGTGCTGTCGAGGTTGAGTGTGTTGTCGTAGGTGCCCGCGCCGAGCGCCTTGCAGTAGCCGCGGTACATCCAGCCTTTGTAGCCGCTCGGCGGCGTCTTGCGGACGTAGCCCATCGCGACGGACTTGGCGTACTCCTCCTTGTAGCCGGCGACGGTCTTCCAACGCTCCGCGCCGCGATCCTCACCACTGAAGTAGGCGTTGTTGTCCGGGTAGACACTCGGATACCAAGCCGAGCACGTCGTGCGCCGGCCCATCTCGACCCAGTACTTGCCGGGCGGAACGTTCTTGATCGCGCTGGCGCCGCTGGCGTTGCCGGAGGTGTTGACGCTGCCTCTTGCGACGACCGGCGAAGACAGCACCGGGATCCCGGGGATCTTCTCGCGCAGGGTGACGTAGCGGTCGCCCGTGGTCGGCGAGAACCCGCTGAAGGCACCATCGATGTTGACCGAGTTGCCGCTGAGCTTCACCTGCGGGTTGTACACGAGCTGGCTGCCGGCCGTGGGGATCGACAGGAGGTTGGCTGCGGTCCGGCTGCCGTAGTCCACCACGTCGAGGCAGCTGCCGAAGCCCGTGCCGCCACCGTTCGGCGTGTTCCACGTCTCCACCCCGGCGGAGGACGCCCGCACCATGTAGCGAGGGACGCCGGCATAGAGCGGCAGGAAGTCGATCCGGTAGGCGCCACTGCTGCTGCTCGTGGTCTTGCCATAGATGTTGCCGCAGGACGGGAAGTCGTACTCGCGCAGCGTCTTGTAGTTGGTGGAGTAGACCGGCGGGGGCGCGGCCACGGTGACCTCGGCCGAGCCGCCGTTGATGCTGTCCGTCACGGTGCCCGCGATCGAGCCGTACGAGAAGTTGGCGTCGTAGTCGCCCAGCTTGTTGACCCGAATCGTCGAGCCCTCGTCGAGGTAGCGTCCGCCGCTGGCACCGCCATCGCCGCCGCGGTAGTACCAGGAGCGGAACGTCCCGTCGCTGTCGTGTCCGCTGATGCGCAGCTTGTAGGGAGCGGAGCTGGTGTTGTTGGTGCCGAGGGCGACGTTGAACGAGTAGTTGCCGCCTGTGTCAGGGATTTCGGCAGTGCGGACGACCTGGGTGTTTCCGCCCCTGATCGTGCGCACCAGCTCGACCTTGACGCCGGTGGCCTCGTGTCCGTCCGGGCCCTGGACGGCCCCCTTGAGCTGCTGGTAGGGCAGCAACGTCTCGGTCTTGACGCCGTAGGTGCGCGTCTTGTCGCGCGGGTAGTCCTGGTTGACGACCAGGACGGCGTTCTTGTAGAACACGTCGCCGAGTGCTGTGCCTCCGGTCCACGGGTATGCGGCCTCGCTCGTGCGTACGGCCACCTCGACCGTGCGGGTGGCACCAGCGGGCACGCTGTAGTAGCGCGTGCGGGTGCTCGTGCTGTTGAACGAGAGCCTGCCCTTGCAGGTCTTGGTCGCCCAGCACTTCACCGAGACCTTGCCCAGGCCAGACGTGTTGATCGCGATGATCTTGGTGGACACAGCCACGTCATAGGTCGACGCCTCTGCGGGAATCGCCACAAGGGTCCCGAAAAGTACCGCCGGGAGGGCGAGCAGCAAGGCAGGCAGGCGCAGTTTCATGGAGTTCCCAGGCGTCGACGGCAGAAGAGAATCTGCGACAGGCTATCAAACTTCGCCACCCCTGACTGCATGCCACGCTCTGCGAGCTTCGCAGCGTTGAGTCAGCCCTTGGCGGCCTCGTCGAGGCGACGCAGTGCGGCCAGGGCGGTCCCGCGATCCGTCGTGCGCCACATGTCCGGCAGCGAGGCGGCGAGGAACGACCCGTAGCGTGCCGTGACGATGCGCGGATCGAGGATCGCGACGACTCCCTTGTCGGTCGCCCGACGGATCAGCCGGCCAGTGCCCTGCGCTAGTAGCAGCGCGGCGTGGCTCGCGGCGACGCTCATGAAACCGTTGCCCCCGCGCTTCTCGACGAGCCGCTGGCGCGCACTCATCAGAGGGTCGTCCGGCCGCGGGAACGGCACGCGGTCGATGATGACGAGCTGGCACGTGTCGCCCGGCAGGTCGACGCCCTGCCACAGGCTCAGGGTGCCGAACAGGCACGTGCTCGGCGTCTCCGCGAAGCGGCGGGCAAGCTCGGGCAGCTGCGCATCGCCCTGGCACCAGATGTCGATGTCGGGCAGCCGCGTGCGTACCTCTTCGGCAGCCTTCTCAGCCGCGCGTCGCGACGAGAACAATCCGAGCGTACGTCCGCCGGCTGCCTCGACGAGCGCCGTGATCTCGGCGAGCTGCGCCTCCTCGAGGCCGTCGCGGCCCGGCAGGGGCAGGTCGCGGGCGACATAGAGCATGCCCTGCTTGCGGTAGTCGAACGGCGAGCCGACGTCGAGGGAGATCCACGAGTCGTCGCCGGGCTCCAGGCCGAGCGAACGCGCGACAGGATCGAACCCGCCGCCCAGCTTGAGCGTCGCGCTGGTCAGCACGACGGTCTTGTCGCCGAAGAGCTTGTCGCGCAGGCTTGCCGACACATCGATCGGCGCGATGTGGAGCTGCTTGTTGCCGCGGTTGTCGCTCATCCAGAGCACCTCGGTCTCACCCTTGGCGGCCATGCGCTCGGCGATCTTGCGGACGTCGTCGACCATGCCGCGGGACTGCTGCCGGGCGGCGTCGGGCTCGCCCTTGTCCTTCTCCTTGGGGAATGCCGAGAGGCACGCCCGGGCCGCATCGCGTACGAACGCCAGCACCTCGCGCAACGGCTGCGGCGGGTCGTCGATGCGGCCCTCCTCGGTGCGGGCCAGGACGTCGGCCAGCGCGTCCGACGCGTCCGTGAGGTCGTCGGCCTCCTTGCCCTCGACCTGGACGCGGGCACGTCGCGCCGCCCGTTCGACGAGGACGGGGTCGAGCTCGTCGGTCGACGCCTGGGTGACGCGTGCCGCGAGCTCGTGGGCCTCGTCGACGATCACCGCGTCGTACTCCGGCAGCATCGGCACGCCGTCGATCGCATCGATCGCCAGCAGGGCGTGGTTGGTCACGACGAGCTGGGCGGTGTGCGCGTCCTCGCGGGCTCGCTCGGCGAAGCACTCGAGGGCGTGGGCGCAGCGCGAGGCGCCGAGGCACTCACGGTGGTTGACGCTGACCTGTCGCCAGGCCCGTTCGGTGTGAGCGGGGGCGGAGTCGCGGTCGGCCATGTGCGCGCCCTTGGCCTGCTCTTCGGCCCACTCGCGCAGCTCGAGCACCTCGGCGCCGAGCGAACCCTCCGGCACCTCGATGAGCGTGCCCTGATCATCTGGAGCGCCTTCGCGGATGCGGTGCAGGCACGCGTAGTTGCTGCGACCCTTGACGACGGCGTGATGCGGGACGATGTCGAGCGTCGCCCGGGCGGCGTCCTTGAGCGCGGGGATGTCGCGCTCGACGAGCTGGTGCTGGAGGTTGAGCGTCGCCGTGGCGACGACGACCCGTTTGCCGTGCAGCAGGCTCGGCACGAGGTAGCCGAGTGACTTGCCGGTGCCGGTGCCGGCCTGAACGAGCAGGTGCTCACCGCTCTCCAGGGCGTGCTGCACCGCCTCGGCCATCTCGATCTGGCCGGGCCGGTCCTCTCCCCCGACAGCCTCCACAGCGGCATGGAGGACCGCGCGGACATCAGGGTTGGAGGGCATGTCGCAAGGCTAGTCGCGGCACGCACCAAGACCTGACGCGCGTCCACAGGGCATGTCGTAGGTGGTTTCGAGGCTCCGGCCGCTGGCGGCCTCCGCACCTCAACCACCGGTGGTTGAGGTGCGGAGCCTCGAAACCACCGAGACCGCCGGCAACCTCTCGCCTAGACCGCGTAGGGCTCGAGCTCGTTGGCCAGCTGGCCGTGGACTCGGGCGACGACGTGGGTGCCGTCGGACTCGTGGTCGAGCGACTCGATCTCGCCCTGCGTATGGATCTGGTTGAGCAGGTCGCCGCGGGCGTAGGGCAGCAGCACGTCGACACGCGTCGCGGGCTGCGGCAGGTCCGCCTCGATCGCACTGAGCAGCTCGTCGATGCCCTCGCCGGTGTGGGCGCTGACAACGACAGCGTGAGGCTCACGGGCCAGCAGGTTCTTGATGACGAGCGGGTCGGCGGTGTCAACCTTGTTGATCACGATGATCTCGGGCACGTCGAGTGCATCAACGTCGGCGAGCACGCTGCGCACGGCGGCGATCTGCCCCTCGGGGTCGGGGTGCGAGCCGTCGACGACGTGCAGGATCAGGTCGGACTCGGCGATCTCCTCCAGCGTCGAGCGGAACGCCTCGACGAGCTGGTGAGGCAGGTTGCGGACGAACCCGACGGTGTCGGACATCGTGTAGACGCGCCCGTCGGAGGTCTGCGTACGCCTCGTGGTCGGGTCGAGCGTCGCGAACAGCGCATCCTCGACCAGCACCCCGGCATCGGTCAGCCGGTTGAGMAGGCTCGACTTGCCGGCGTTGGTGTAGCCGGCGATCGACACAGACGGAATGTCATGGCGCTTGCGGTTGGCCTTCTTGGTCTCGCGGGTCACGCCGAGCGCCTTGAGCTCACGGCGCAGCTTGGACATCTTGGCCTGGATGCGGCGGCGGTCGGTCTCCAGCTTGGTCTCACCGGGGCCACGGCCACCGATGCCCTCACCGCCGGCCGCCTGTCCGCCCGCCTGGCGGGACAGGTTGCCGCCCCAGCCGCGGAGGCGCTGGGTCTGGTACTGGAGCTGGGCGAGCTCGACCTGCGCCTTGCCCTCCTTGGACTTGGCGTGCTGGGCGAAAATGTCGAGGATCAGCGCGGTGCGGTCGACGACCTTGACCTTGCAACGGTCCTCGAGGTTGCGCAGCTGGCTCGGCGCGAGCGCGCCGTCGCAGATGATCGTGTCGGCGCCGGTCGCGACGACGGCGGCGCGCAGGTCCTCGACCTTGCCGCTGCCGATGTAGGTCGCCGGATCGGGCTTCTGCCGGCGCTGGATCAGCGCGTCCAGCACCTCGGACCCGGCGGTCTCGGCGAGCAGCTTGAGCTCGGCGAGCGAGTTGTCGGCGTCCTCAGCGGTGCCTTCGGTCCATACGCCGACGAGGACGACGCGCTCCAGGCGAAGCTGCCGGTACTCGACCTCGGTGATGTCCTCGAGCTCGGTGCGAAGGTTGGCGACGCGCCTCAGCGAGTTGCGCTCCTCGAGCTCGAGGCCTTCGGTGCCTTGTGGCGTCGGGTCGTACGTCTGTTCTGTCATGCAATCCAATCCATGGTGCCTCGCGCGACGATCTCGGCGGGGCCGGTGAGAACGATGTGGTTGTCGGCATTCCAGCTGACGTGCAGCGTGCCGCCTGGCACGTCGACCCGGTAGGTCGTGGGTCGCTCGGCGCTGTCGGCCACCGCTGTTGCCACGGCCACGGCGCACGCACCGGTGCCGCAGGAACGCGTCTCCCCCGAGCCTCGCTCGTGCACACGCATCGCCACGTGGCGCTCGCCCTGACGGACGACGAACTCGATGTTGACGCCTTCGGGATAGACCGACTCGTCGTAGTCAGGCTGGCTCAGCAGGCTGCCCGCGTCGTCCAGCTGGTCGACGAAGGCAATGGCGTGGGGGTTGCCAGTGCGAACATCCTGCGCCTCCCAGGTGTTCCCCGCAGCGCTCACCTTGGAGACGCCGAGCACCTCGGGCGTGCCCATGTCGACGCTGAACAGGTCGCCGTCGATCGTGATGGTCTTGTCGCCGCCCCGTGTGCCGACCACGATCGGCTCGGCAGGGTCGACCAGCCCTTCCTGCACCAGGTGGAGCGCGAAGACCCGGATGCCGTTGCCGCACATCTCGCTGACCGATCCGTCGGCGTTGCGGTAGTCCATGAACCACTCGCCGGCCGACGGCTCACCGAGAGCGGCCGTGCGTATGACACGCATGACGCCGTCAGCGCCGATGCCGCGCCGACGGTCGCACAGGGAGGCCACGAAGGCACCCTCCAGCTCGCCATGGATCGTGCCGTCATGGTCCGGGAGCAGCACGAAGTCGTTCTCCGTGCCGTGCCCCTTGAGCCATGGAAAAGTCATACGTTCCAGTCTACGTGGCCGTGCGGACGAGGTGTCCTTTCGACAGGCTCGAGGACCGACAGGCTCAAGGACCGATGAGGGCGAGCGCCTGGTCCACCAGGTCGTCGGCGTCGTACGGGAGCCAGTGGATCCGCGGGTCCTTGCGGAACAGGCGATCCTGCCGCCGCGCGAACTTCCGCGTGCCGATCACGGTCGCCTCGCGCGCCTCGGCCTCGGTGGTCTCGCCCCGCAGGAACGCCAGGATCTGTTGGTAGCCGAGCGCCCGGCTGGCCGTCAGCCCGTCCTCGAGGCCGGCTGCGCGCAACGCCCTGACCTCGTCGACGAATCCGGCCGCCCACATCTGGTCGACGCGCTCGGTCAGGCGTACGTCGAGGACGTCCCGCGGCACGTCGAGCCCGAGCATCGTGAGGCCGTCGAACATCGACTCGTACGGCGGCATCGTCGCGGCGAACGGCTCCCCCGTCAGGTCGATGACCTCGAGGGCTCGTACGACACGGCGGTCGTTGGTCGGCAGGATCTGCGCCGCGGCCGCCGGATCGCGTCGCGCCAGCTCGGCGTGCAGAGCCTCCGGTCCGCGAGCCGCCAGCTCGGCCTTCCACCGGTCGCGCACCTCTGGATCGGTCCCAGGGAAGTCGAGCCGGTCGAGCACCGCGCGGACATACAGCGCCGAACCGCCGACGACGATCGGCGTGACGCCGCGCTCCTGGCAGTCGATGATCGCCGCCCGCGCCCAGCTCTGGAACTCGGCGACCGAAGCAGTCTCGGTCACGTCCAGCACGTCGAACAGGTGATGCGGTATGCCTTCACGCTCCTCGGCCGACGGCTTCGCGGTGCCGATGTCCATCCCGCGATAGAGCTGCATCGAGTCGGCGTTGACGATCTCTGCGTCACCCAGACGCTGAGCGAGCCCGACCGCCAAGGAGGACTTGCCCGACGCGGTGGGACCGACCACGGTCACGACGCGAGGCACAGACATGGCCAAAGTCTCGCAGTAGTGTGTGGAACCAGACGGGGGCGGCTGTCCCCACTCCTCATGAATCAAGGAGAAAAGCCATGGGTTTCCTCGACAAGTTCAAGAAGCAGGCACCTGAGCTCAAGAAGAGGGCCACACATCTCGCCTCGACCCAGAACGACAAGATCGACACCGGCATCGACAAGGCAGCCGACGCGGTCAACAAGGCGACCAAGGGCAAGTACGAGGACAAGATCGACTCCGCCGCCGACAAGGCTCAAGAGGGCGTCGACAAGCTCGCCGAGGACGGCAACAAGTAACTAGCTGAGCAGCCAGTCGGCCACCCAGTAGCCGACACCGAAGGGCGCCACGTCGACGCGCAGATGTGCGGCGATGTCGGCGCCCTTCGTCAGCTGTCCCATGGTTCGCAGCGCCGGTGTGCCGGCTGCCCAAAGCTCGGCGCCCAGCTCGGGATCGAGCGAGGCCAGCGCCGTGGCGTCGCCCGTTGCCAGCGCGCTCGCGATCGACGCGTCGAACGCCTCAGCCCGGTCGTCGAGGAAACCCGGAGCCGACGTCGAGCGCTTGGCGCTCCCGTCGGCCATGACCAGCAGCGCAACCCGGCCGCCGACGTCGGGCGTACCGGTCGAGTACGCCCGTGGGCCCGCCCAGCCCGCGCGGTCCAGCAGCCAGGCACCCACCGCGAGGCTCAGCGGCAGCTCGGCACCGGGCCCGCCGACGTGGATGTCGACGCCGTACGGCGCGAACGTACCGCCAGCTCGCTCATCCCGGTCCGCGTCAAGGTCGCCCGTGCCGATGACGACGACGCGGTCCGGCGCGCCCGCCAGGATCGTGGAGATTGCGGTGTCGCAGGCAGCACGCAGCGACGCCAGATCGTCCGCGGCGCCGGTGGCGACTTCAGGGATGATCATCGGCGGATGGGGGCACACGGCCACGGCGAGGATCACGGTCAGAGGCTACCCGGCCGTGACACGATGGGGCGGTGTACGACTCCCGGGGCCTGCCTGACTATCCGCCGCAGCGCAATGCGTGGGAGTTCCCTCCGCCGCCGGTCTCCCCGCGATGGAAGTGGGCCGCGATCGCGGCGATGGTGCTCGGACTCGTCGGCGGGTCGACGATGCTGGGCGTGGCCATCTCGGTCGGGTCATCGGGAGCGCCCGGCCTGATCGACAACGCAGCGTTGATCACCGTGATCGAGCGGGAGTGCCAACAGATGACGTCGAGCGTGGAGTCGCTGCCGATCCATGGAACACCGCGGCGCCAGGCGCAGACGATGGCACGGCAGAATGTGGCGGTCGAGGACATGGTCGACGACATCCGAGCCGTGGGCCCGGACGTGCTGGCCGACGACCCACCGGCGGATGAGTGGCTCGCAGACTGGGATCGGCTGGTTGAGGCTCGCGAGGCATACGCCGAGGAGATCCTTGACGGTTCGTTCCCGGATCTCGAGATCCCGACCGATGACCACGGCGACGACATCGATCTGCGTATGAACGATGTCTTCTTCACCGAATCCAGCTGCGAGGTGCCTCAGGTCCTGCTCGAGCCCTACCCGGAGGACGCGTCCGACGCCTGAAACCGGGTCAGGCCCGCGCGGCCGCCTTCTTCTCCTGCTTGAAGGCACGCACCTTGGCGAGCGAGTCGGGGTCGACGACGTCGGCGACCGAGCGATAGCCCTTCTTGCCGTAGTCACCCACGACCGTCGTCCAACCGGCAGGCTTGACGCCGAGCTGCTTGGCCAGCAGCGCCGTGAAGATCTTGGCCTTCTGCTCGCCGAAGCCGGGCAGGGCGCGCAGACGTTTCATCAGCGCCTCGCCCGTACGGGCCTCCGTCCAGATGCGCGACGCGTCGCCGTCGTACTCATCCGCGACGACCTTGGCCAGCGCCTGCAGACGGCCCGCCATCGAGCGGCCGTAGCGATGGATGGCCGGAGGTGTCGCGCACAGGTCAGCGAAGGCCTCCGGATCGGCATCGGCGATCGCTGACGGGTCGAGCGTCCCGAACCGGTCGAGCACCTTCGCCGGGCCAGCGAATGCCCGCTCCATGGGGAACTGCTGGTCGAGGAGCATCCCCGCGAGCAGAGCGAACGAGTCGTTGGTCAGGACCTCGTCGGCGTGCGGGTCCTGCGCGATGCGGATGGCCATGGCCTCATCCTGCCACCGCCGGTCAGGGCCCACCAAGATGTGGCGGACGATCAACCATTTCGGCACTCCTCACGCCGTCAAGCGGTTGGTATGCCGCCAAATCTTGCTCACGAGCCGGTCAGGCGCGGAACGCGTCGGCGGCCGCCTGGATGCGCTGTACGTAGGTCGACCAGTCGGTGCTGCTCGTCGCGGTGTCGGACCCCGTACGCCCGTCGATCAGCTCGCGCAGGATGTCGGCATGACCGGCGTGCTGTGCCGTGTCGGTCAGGACCCACACCAGCAAGTAGCCCAAGGTCGTGTCAGGCGAGGGCCAGTGGGGCACCCGGCCCGAGGCCTCGATGTCGAGCGCCTCGATCGTCGCGTCGCTGTGCGCGCAGGCCCGTTGGTAGAGGTCGAGGATGTAGCCACTCGACTCGTCGGCCTTGGCCCACATGTCAGCGCCTTCCCACACCGTGCCGTCCTCGTTCCACGGAAGGGTGTCGGGCGGAGGCCGATCGAACGAGTCTCCGAAGTAGACGTGCTCGACACCGACCAGATGCTTGATCATCCCGAGCAGGTTGGTGCCGGTCGGTGTCATCGGGCGACGCATGTCGTACTCGCTGAGCCCTTCGACCTTCGCCAGCATCACAGCTCGGCTCGCCTTGAGCTTGGCGTGCAGGTCGTCCTTGATCCCCGTCATGGATCCCATCCTGCCCTCGGCGTACGACAATGGGCCGCCCCGATCGCTCGGGACGGCCCATCACCAGATGCGGCTAGGGAACCAGCGTCTCCTTCTGGAGCTGCAGCCTGCTGATGCCAGACGGCGACGACATCTTCTGCTGCGCCTTCGCCGTCTCAGGCTCGGGCTGTGGGAGCGCCGCGCACTCGAGGTCCGCGGTGTTGCCCGCCTTGCGGGCCGGCTTGGCGCCGGTCAGCAAGTAGTCGGCGATCGCGTTGTCGACGCACGCGTTGCCGTTCAGCGAGTTCGAGTGCGTCGTGCCACCGGGGACCGCGATGAGGCTCGCTGCGGGGAAGCGCTTGCGGACCTCGAGGCTGCCCGGGTACGGCGTCGCCGCGTCCAACGTCTCGTTGATCATCAACAGGCTCGCGACGTGCTTGCCGGTCACCGAGACGGGTGTGTGCGCCTTGGCCGGCCAGTGACGGCAGGGCTCGTTGTACCAAGCGTTCGACCACGTCTCGAACGGCGCCACGGCGTGGATCGCCCAGTTGTCGCGGCTCCAGGTGGACCAGCTCTGCGGCCACTTCACGTCGGTGCACTGCACGCCGAGGTAGACGGCATACCCGTTGTCGTCACCGAATCCGCTCGCGTCGAGGTAGGAGGACTCCAGCGCGTCCACGTCGTCGTTGTTGATGAACGCCGAGAACGTGTCAGCGAGGTCGAGCCACGTGGACTGGTAGTAGCCGGCATACAGGAACGCGTCGGTCCACTCGCTGCCGCCGAGCTTGCCGCCCGAGGCCTGGACCGGTGAGTCGTAGAGCTTCTTCTGGGTGTCGTAGAACAGCTTGCTGACCTTCGCGGCGGTGTCGCCGAGGTGGTACGCGCTGTCGTGCTCAGCGAGCCAACCGAACCAGATGTTGATGTTGCGGTCGAAGGCGACGTCCTGGTCGAGGTTGTCGCCGTACCAGACCCCGCGCGGGTCGACGGTGCCGTCGAAGACGACGCGGCGCAGCTTGTCCGGGAAGAGTGTCGCGAAGACTTGGCCGAGGTAGGTGCCGTAGGAGAACCCGTAGTAGTTGATCTGTTGCGCACCGAGCGCCTTGCGGATCGAGTTCATGTCCTTGGCGGACTCGATCGTCGTGAGGTGGTCGAGGATCTTGCCGTTGTTGGCGTCGCAGGCGGTCGTATACGCGTTGGTCTTCTTGAACCACGCGCGCTCGATGCTGCGGGTCGTCGGCACGTAGGGCGGCCGGTTGTAGCCGGCGTAGTCGGGATCGCAGGACACCGCAGGCTCGCTCGACCCGACACCGCGCGGATCGAAGCCGATCCAGTCGTACGCCTTGCCGGCATCCTTGGGGACGTACTCCCCCAGGACCGACAGCGTCAGGCCAGATCCGCCGGGGCCACCCGGGTTGACGAGCATGACGCCTTGGTAGTCGCTGTCGGGCACGGTGTGCTTGATCCGCGAGATCGCGATCTTGATCTTCGTGCCGTTGGGCTTCTTGTAGTCCAGCGGCACCGGGATCTTGGCACACTCAGCACCTCGGCGCTGAAGCCCGGGACTCGCACACGTCCCCCAGTCGATCGTGGTGCTGGCGGACGGCGAGGCGGTCTTCGCCCGCGCCAGCGACGGCACCGAGAGCGTCAATGCGGTCAGCGAGATCGTCGCTGCCGCACAGAGCAAGGTCTTGCGCATGTTTCCCCCCAATAGGAATGCTGCTCTGGTCGAGCAGCAGGCCCCTCATCCTGTTCTCGGATCGTTGTGGCGCGCAACGGTTGATTGGTGACAATTTGATTGACGTGGTGTGTCGAGGGCTACCGAGGCGGCTCACCATGCACGTGGTCGACGGCGAGGACCGGTACGTGGGTCGGCTCCGACCCAGCGTCCGGGAAGTCGAACACGGCGATCATCATCTGCATCGGATAGCGCGGCGACTGCTCACTCGTACGCACCACCCGGCCGTCGAGCAGGAAGTCGATGCCGTCACGGCACCACTCCACGGCGTACGTGTGAGGTTCGCGCACGTCGATCTGCTGCGGCTCGGCGGAGAACTCCTCGACGAGCGACGGGTCGCGGAACGGGTGCAGTCCACTGCCCACGTCAGCGGTCGAGCCGTCAGCGGCGATCGTGTTGCCGAACACCTCGAACAGGCAGATCTCTCCGCACTGCTCCGGGCTGTCCTCGAGGCCCACCATCCATACCGAGGCCATGGAGGTCTGCGACAGCTCCATACGCGCGCGGACCTCGAGGCGGCCGAGCTCTGGTGTCCAGCCCCACCAGGCCGGCTGCTCCTCGCGTACGACCTGGTCAGCCACGAATGGCTGCTGACCGAACGTGCTGCCGACCGGTCCGGAGAAGACACCCGACTGGACCCCCGAGACCCGCAAGGGCTTGGCGTGGGTGTCGGCACACCAGAGGCCTTGGTCGAGCGGAATGCTCAGCCTGAGCTCCGAGCCGGCCACCTCGTAGGTCGCCGCGGACTCAGCGCGGGAGCTCCACTGCGGCAGGTAGTGCGGCAGCCAGCGGCTCTCGTCGAGCCCAGGCCCGTCGAACGTCTCGTGAAACGTCTGGTCCACTCGCTGCCCCTCTCGCCTGCAGCAGATATTAGGCGCGAGGTCTGACGTGTTGAGTCTGCGTCAGATCGCGCAGGCCTCGGCGGGCGGCAGCGGCGCGGGCACGCCCAGACTCGGCATGCCAAGACCCACCGAGCGGACCTCTGTCTTGCCCTGGCGCGCCTCCCAGGCATCGCCGGCGGGCGTACGCCGGAAGGTGATCGGCGCATCGTCGCTCACGAGGTGGTGCGGCGCGGCGTACGTGATGCGGACCTCGACCATGTCCCCCGGGCGTACGGCGTGGTCGCCGGGCACGAAGTGGACGAGGCGGTTGTCGCGGGCGCGGCCGGTGAGCCGATGTGTGGCACCGTCCTTCTTGCCCTCGTGGTCGGCGACGAGCAGCTCTACGACCTGGCCCTCCTGCTTCTTGCTCTCAGCCCACGCAACCTCGTTGACGACTTCGATGAGCCGGTCGTAGCGCTCCTGCACGACGGCCTTGGGAAGCTGGTCGGGCAGGTCGGCGGCCGGCGTGCCGGGGCGCTGGGAGTACTGGAACGTGAACGCGCTGGTGAACCTCGCTTTGCGCACGACCTCCATCGTCTCGAGGAAGTCCTCCTCGGTCTCGCCCGGGAAGCCCACGATGATGTCGGTCGTGATCGCCGCGTCGGGCATCGCCGCGCGTACGCGATCGATGATGCCGAGGAACTTCTCCTGGCGGTATGACCGGCGCATCGCCTTGAGCACGCGATCGGATCCGGACTGCAGCGGCATGTGGAGCTGCGGCATGACGTTGGGGGTCTCGGCCATCGCCGCGATGACGTCGTCCGTGAAGTCCTTGGGGTGCGGACTGGTGAAACGTACGCGCTCGAGTCCTTCGATCGCGCCGCACGCACGCAGCAACTTGCCGAACGCCTGACGGTCCCCGAACTCCACGCCGTACGAGTTGACGTTCTGGCCCAGCAGCGTGACCTCGACGACCCCATCGGCCACGAGCGCCTCGATCTCGGCGAGAATCTCGCCGGGTCGGCGGTCCTTCTCCTTGCCGCGCAGGCTCGGGACGATGCAGAACGTGCAGGTGTTGTTGCAGCCGACGCTGATCGACACCCAGGCGGCGAACACCGAGTCGCGCTTGGTCGGCAGCGTCGACGGGAACACCTCGAGCGACTCGAGGATCTCGACCTGCGACTCCTCGGCGATGCGGGCCCGCTCGAGGAGGACCGGCAGCGAGCCGATGTTGTGCGTGCCGAAGACGACGTCGACGTACGGGGCGCGCTTCGTGATCGTGTCGCGGTCCTTCTGCGCCAGGCAACCGCCGACGGCGATCTGCATGCCGGGGTTCTGCTCCTTGACCGACGCGATGTGGCCGAGATTGCCGTAGAGCTTGTTGTCGGCGTTCTCGCGCACGGCGCAGGTGTTGAACACGACCAGGTCGGGCGTGCCCTCTTCCGCCCGCGCGTACCCGGCAGTCTCCAGCAGGCCCGACAGTCGCTCGCTGTCGTGCACGTTCATCTGGCAGCCGTAGGTGCGCACTTCGTAGGTCTTCGTCATGACTGGTCAAGATTACGTGAAATCTCCACGAGTCCATCACGCAGTTGGGGATGATGGCGGCATGCTCCATGCGATCAGATTCGACATCACCCGCCACGTAGCCGCATGACCGCCGTCGTGAAGTGGGATGTCGGCGCATGAGCGGCCCTCCCGAAGTCGACGAGCACGCTGCCCGCCAAGTGCTCGAACAGTTCTGCGTGGCAGTGTTCGAGGCGGAGAGCATGCACCGCGCGATGACAATGATGAGCCCGGACAACAGGCGGGAATGGGCCAACGACTGGATCGTCGGCGAGCTCGAGGACGGCCGAGACCTTCTCAAGTGGTCGGAGCGAGAGGAAGCTACTGAAGCCCTGGCGACGATGGACGTCGACCATCGCCTGTGGCTGTTGTTCGCAGAGGAGGCCCTTGCCGGGTGGCAGCGCGATTGGGCGGTTCTTCCTGAGGCATTGGCAGGGCGTGGCTCAGCGATCCTCGCCATCCGCCGGCACCTCACGATGGAAGAGCTGCACGCACTTGGCGCTGGATGGATCGCGAACTCACCACCACGCACTGGCCCTGTCCGAGTCTGGGTGGACTTCGAAGAGATCGACAGGGTTCTTCACATCGCTGACATCAACATCCAGGACTGATCGCCAGGTCACCGCGAGCCGGTTTGGCTCTACGACGCCGCGGGTAACCCTCGTGACGAGCTTCTAGCTCGATCCACAGGCAGAGAGGGACCGCCATGACCAGCAACGACCCGACAGACCCGCGGCATCAGCGAGGCGACGACGACGGCGACACCCGCGACCTCGGGGACCTCCGCGTCTCCACCGGCTCACAGTCGGCGTACATCACGATCGAGATGATCCTGTACGTCCTCGCAGTCCTTGGCGTCTTCATCACCTCGGCGATCATCGACGAGGACGGCCCGGGGCCCGGCTTCAGCGCATCGCAGGCCTGGTTCTACGTCACGCTGCTGACGGTCGGGTTCCTCATCAGCCGTGGGCTGTCCAAGATCAACTGGCGCGGAGGTAACGGGCGTACGTTCTGACCAGTCACGCCGGTTCGGACAGCGCCTCATCGGGTTGCTGCGGCAGCGCCCGAGTCTCGACCAGCTGGTGGCACAGTGCCTTGAGCTTGATGTTGTGGTGCTGCGAGTAGCGGCGGAGGGTCGCGAACGCGCGATCGGCGTCGATCTCGAAGCGCTCCATCAGTACACCCTGCGCCTGGCCGATGACCGTGCGCGTCTCGAGAGCCTCGCGGAGGCCCTCCTCGCTCCGGGCGTACCCAAGCGCCAGTGCTCCCTGACGGGCGAACAGCGCAGCCAGGGCGATGTCCTCAGGCGTGAAGGTCGCCTCCGAGGTGCCATAGAGGTTGAGCGCGCCGATCCGACGTCCACGCGCGTGCAGCTCGGCCGACAGCACGCTGTTGAACCCGAGGGCACTGGCCTTCGGGCCCCAATTCGGCCACCGCTCGTCGGTCGCCAGGTATGACGACACGACGATCTTGGAGTCCACCGCGGCGTCGACGCACGGGCCCTGCCGCAGTTCGTACTGGATCCGGTCGGCCTCGACCACGGACTGATGGGTCGCCCCGACGGTCTGGTACGTCCGGCCGCCCGACTTGACGAGCGTGATGCCGCCGTACGACGTGTCGATCTCCTGGACCGCGAAGCTCACGATCTGGTCGATCGTCTCGGTGACACCGTCGACGTCGGCCAAGGACTCGGCAAGACTCGCAAAGACAGTCGGATCGTCGATCGGCATGCTGGTGCACCTCCGCCCGCGCGCCGCGGCAGCGGTACACCCTTGAAGCATAGGCCTGTCTGCCCTCGCCGGCGGGCGGACCGACTGTCTCCCTGAATTACCCGACGATCCTCTGAACCAAGCCCTTGTTGACCTCCGAGGCGCGCTCCTGCTCACCCGCGAACGCGCTGATCACGACCAGTGCGCCAGTCACCGCCGGCACAGCCCACTGCAGCATCCGGAGCTGCTTCTGAGCCGCGGCGACGTCGGGAGGTGTCGAGGCCGCGGGCTCCGTGCCCGACTCTGCGGGTACGCGCGTGTGCTCCGAGACCTTCCGGCCGAGGACCCGGCTGTAGGCCGTGACGCCCAGCGCGGCGGCGGTGAGGCCGGTCTTGACCAGGGCCATCGACGCGACGCCCTTCTGTGCCTGGATGCGCCCGAGATTGCCCTGGATCTGGCCGAGGCTGCCGACGACGTGTGCACCGATGGCGGTGGCGTTGACTGGGGTCCAGCGGTCCCAGCCGACATTGGCCACGGCGCCCGTGTCGGACTCGCTCTGCGCAGCGGAGGCGGCGGGGTTCAGAGCGATGGCGTTCGCCAACGTGCCGCCGAACCAGGCAGCGAGTCCGAGGTCGTGCAGTGAACGGGAAACGGTGTTGCGGGCCATCGAGAATCTCCTGTGGTCGGGAGTCGATGCACTACCCGAAGCATCATCGACCAAACACATCCCGCGCTTTCGCGCGTCTCGGGTGCCGCACGACCGACTGTCTCCTAGGCTCAGGCTCCCGGAGGGAATGACCCAAGGAGCGGCATGGCATCCACGTTCGTCCTCACGATCTTCTTCCTGATCGTCGCGCTCGGCCTGCTGGTGGCCAGATCACGCACGGCCCAGGCATCCGTCTTGCGACGGACCCTGACGCTGTCCGCGACGGCAGCGTTCGGCCTGACTCTGCTCCTGCTGATCCTCTCGGTCTTCACCGTCGTGCCGACCCGCGACATCGGAATCGTGACGAGCTTCGGCAAGCCTGTCGGCAACCTCGACAACGGCATTCACGCCAAGCTGCCGTGGGAGAAGGTCAAGACGCTCGACGGTGCGATCCAGACCGATTCATATCTGGAGAAGAACGACGAAGGCTGCACAGACATCCGCATCGGCAACGAGTCGACTGCGTGCGTCGACAACTCGATCCGTTGGCGCATCAAGCTCGCTGCGGGCGAGGCGCTCTACAAGGACTACCGCGACATGGACAACATCCGGAAGTCGCTCGTGACCCGTGAGCTCACCGCTGCGCTGAACGAGGTGCTGTCGGACTACAACCCCTTGAGCGAGATCCAGAACGACGACCAGAACCCGACGAACCCGAACCTCAACGAGTTCTCCCGCGACGTCGCCGAGCGCCTGCGCGAGCAGGTCGGCGATCAGATCGAGATCGAGAACGTCATCATTCCGCTGATCCACTTCGACAAGCCGACCCAGAGCAAGATCAACCTCTACCAGGCCGAGGTCGCCAACACCCGCATCGCGACCCAGCGCGAGCAGACCGCCACGGCGCAGGCTCGCGCCAACGAGCGCCTCAGCAAGTCGGTCAGCAAGGACCCCAACGTGCTGGTCAGCCAATGCCTCGACACGCTCAACGAGATGGTCAAGGAAGGGCAGAAGATCCCGATCGGGTTCAGCTGCTGGCCCGGTGGAAGCGCGACGTCAGTCGTACTCCCCCAGGCTCAGTGAGCTCAGCGGTTGCTGACGCGCACCGTCGAGCCCGCCTCGGACGGGCCGGTGCACTGTCGGGACAGATCGGTGACGCTCTCGACCCCCTTGTGTCGCGAGGCGACGACCGGGAACACATAACAGGTGCCGAGCTGCTGCGGCGAGAGCTTGAAGCTCTCGAAGCCACCGGACTTGGCCTCGAGCTCGTCGAAGATCGCCACGAATCGGGCGTTGCCCGGCCCGACCAGACGCTGGATGGTCTCAACCGTGTGTTCGTCTTGACCGTTGACAAGTGACTCGGTGATGACGCCGTACGGTTCCCCGGCGGCATCGGCATCGTGGGCGGCGGCCACGATGTCGTCGTGGTAGTCGTACGAGCCGATGGCGTGCAGTCTTTCCAGCGGAAATGAAGTCATCCATACGAGCGCCGCGGCGATGACCAAGGCGCTGAGCCTGCCCGCGCGCCGCTGCCCCGACCCGCGCTGGGCGGCTGCCTCGAGCACGTGCACGGCCCGGAAGACCAGACCGATCGTGGCGATCGGAACGAGGATGAAGGCCCAATCTGGAAGGGAGTTGGGGAACGTCTTGGCCACGACGTTGAGCGCGAGTGGCAATGCAAGCACGGCGAGCTTCCACCGGTGTGACCACCGGGTCGACCGGAGAACCAGATAGACACCGATCACCGCGCCGAGGGGCGCGAATATCAACCCCACCGTCAGCCAACCAACTGCGTAGCCCTCGTGGTCGGTTTCATCGACGCGCTGCGGCGGCGACTCCGTGATGCTCACGCACTCAGTGTGGTGGTTGGGGCTCCGGCATGGTGCCGAAATCGCCGATCAGCAGCCCCCTACATAGACGTAACAACGGAGTTTCGGCTCGCTCGGCACGGTCTCGACCCCGACGAGGTTCACGTTCGGCAACGGGACGCTGATCAGGCCCGGGGCGGCCGACAGGACCTGCAGGTAGTTCTGCACGTTCAGGGGGTCGACACCGGGCTGGTAAAGCTGCAGGCAGACCAGCGGGCTGATGCGCGAGACCTGCGCCGGGCCGGCGTGGCTGAGCGCGTCCATCGCGAGGGCGTACGCCGCTGGGTCGATCGTGCCGACCATGAGGTGCTCGTAGACGTCGAGCGGACAAACATCCTGCGTCGCGACGTTCGTGATGGCGCCCTCCCCGGTGTGCAGGGCAGATGACGCCGTCGCACTGTCCGTGTTGGGCTGCACGACCTCGTCGGTACGCGTGTAGACCTCCGTGTAGGAGATGCCCTTGAAGGTCTCGGCACGGCTGTTCAGCGCCTCGATGAACGCGGCGTCATCCTGTTGCTGCCACACCGCCGGCAGGCACGAGGTGAGTCCCACGATGCAGCTCGGCAGCACGGTCGTGCCGTGGTTGGACGCGGCCATGCCGATGATGTCATCGACCATCGACCGGGTGTCGGGCCAGAACCGCAGCGCCCACCGCATCGACATACCGCCCTGGCTGTGGCCGAGCACCGCGATGTCCCGCGTCGACTTCGCCCGCATCGTGCGGATCGCGTAGACGAGGTACTCGCCCGCGACCTGGATGTCGCCGAGGGTGTGCGCCGGCATGTGGATCGCGCACCACGGCCGCTTCTGTGCGGTGAACGCGCGCTCGTAGTTCCACGAGAAGTTCTCGTCGGCCGTGACCCCGGTCGCCGGGTTGAGCAGCACCGGCTGAAGCGTCGAGTGCGCGAAGTCGCCGCTGCACTCCAGCGCAGCCTTGAGCGTGGCAGTCAGCACGCTGAGCCGGGGACCCGGCTGGCTCAGCGGAGCGTACGGCGAGGAGGCGGATGCCGGCCCCATACCGATCGCGGACGCGGCGACCAACGTCAACGCGCAGAAGATGGTGGCGATCGTCGTACGGCGCATCGTCGGTCTCCCTCGTATGTTGGAAGATCCAACGACGCGATGTGACCGGCGTTACGTACGCCTCACAGCAGCCGCCCCAGCGGGCCCAGGTCGAGGTTGAGGTCCTCAGGTGTCAGGTCGAAGTGCTCGCGGAGCTCGGTCATCTTCTCGTCGAGCAACATCAGGGTCTGGCCGAGCCGCTCGACCTCGTCGTCGGTGAGACCGCCGGCTTCGACCCGCCGGATCGCCTGCCGCTCCATCAGCTGGCGCAGGAGCTCGACGATCGTGAGCACGAGCTGCACCAGGCCCTTCTCCACCGTCTCCGGGTCGGCACTGACGCGTCGGCTCAGCGCCGAGGGCAGGTCGACGTCCTTTTCATCGTCGAACGGCCAGTAGGCATCCGAGTCCCGCGACGTCATGCGCCCACCTCCTGGCAGAAGCTGAAGGGTGGCCACGGGCCCGTGACCTCGACGGGCTCGTTCACCAGGTCGTTCGACCACGCAGCGATCGCGGCTTGCGCATCGCTGACGTGCTCGTCGCGCACCAGGAAGGCGATACGCCCGCCGTCGCCCGGAAGCGTCGTCCGCTCATCCGCGTACGGCTCGAGCCTGCGCTGCAGCTCGTCGACCCGAGACCTGTGGTGCTCCAGAGTCTGAGCGCGACGAGCGAGGTACTCGCGACCCGAGCGGCTGCCGACGGCTCCCGCCACCGCACGGTCGCCGTCGGCAGCCGGTACGTGAACGATGAACTCGCTGTGGCCGGCGACGGCGTCGAGCCGCTCCTGCCACAGCTCGCGGTGCTCATCGATCGTTCGCTCGAGCTCGTCCACGTCGGCCACGACGGTGCCGAAACGGATCGGCAGCAGCGGGCTGCGTTCCCAGATGCGGCGCAGCACCCTCCCGAACGCGAGCACCTCCGACATCGTGCGTTCGGGCGCGTGTTCGCGCGGACCGACGGCGACCATCAGCGATCCTGATGTATGGAAATGCAGTCGCTTGGTCTCCATGGTCAGCGCGACGGACGACTGCGGCAGCACGGCGTAAAGGAGCATCACGAGCGGTCACCGCTCCCGGAGACGTACGGAAGGCCCTCGGCGACGTCGTGTGCCGGTGCGAGCACGAGCCGTAGGCCGAGATAGACCAGGTCGACACCCGCGAGCGAGAGCACGAGATCGCCACCGATCACGACGCCGCCATCGATGAGCCGGTCGACCAGGTCGACCAGCGCGACATCATTGCCTCTCGAGACCTGACCCGCTGTCATGACACCTCCGGGTTGAGATCGCCGACGAAGCTGTAGGGCGGCCACGGACCACTGACCTCGAGGAAGAGGTCGCCTTCGGCCGCGATGTACGCATTGGTCTCCTCGGCAACCGCGAAGAACGCGCTCTCCTCACCTCGCGGCACGAGGTGGGCACTGTTGAGCAGCATCGGCTCCTCACGACCGCTGAGCGCGGGATCCTGCGGGGAGTTGAGCCGGCTCCGGCTGGCTTGTTTCGACAACGCCTCGTACGCCTCGCCTGCCAGCGAGTCCCGTCGATTGCGCGCCTCGTCGCGCCGTTCGCCCTCGCGTTTGCGGCGTTCGAGGTAGTCCCTACCGCTCGTCGCCTTGGGCTCCTCCGGCTCTACCGTTGTCGCGCCCTGGAACAGGTGCACCGACCACTCCGCGTGGCCGCGAACCTCCTCCAGTGCCGCCTTGAGCGCATCCCGGGCTGCCGCGACCGAGGCACGCAGCGTCTCCTCCGTTGTGTAGATCCCGGGCAGGCGCAGCGGGAGCACATCACCCTGCTCGATCAGGTCCTGCAGGACCGCGTGGTGCTCGCGCGCGACCGGCTCGAGCCACCGCGGATCCTGACCGTACTCCGCCCAGGCCGACTCGCCGTAGCGGTCGGCCTCCAGGTGCCCGACGACCACGGTCATGTCATCGAGCTCGAGCCCCGTGACACGTGTCCCGTCGATGCCGGCGCCAGGCCAGGTCATCGTGGCGCCGGCCGGCACCAGCCCGTACGCATGCACGACCGTGTCACTAGGCGCGCTCACGTTCGGACTCCGCGATCCGCGCTTCGAGCGCATCGAGGCGTTTCTGGACATCGAGCTCGGGCTTGCCCTTGTCCTTGCCGAGCTCGGACTTGTCCTTGTCCTCGTCGCCCTCGAGGCTGCTGACGAACGCGTCGCCCTCCCACCAGTTGATCCCCATCTCGCGGGCCTTGTCGACGGACGCGATCATGAGCCGCACCTTGATCGTCAGCAGCTCGATGTCGAGCAGGCGCACCTGGATGTCGCCAACGATGACGATGCCCTTGTCGAGCACACGCTCCAGGACGTCAGCGAGGCTTTGCGCCTGCGGGGCCTGCCCGCGCCCCACGAACACCGGGGACTGGGAAGGCGACTGCGAAGTTTCGGTCATCAGTCCTCCACCTGGGCCCGCAAGTAGCGGCGCACGCGCCGGTAGCCGGTCAGTGTGCCGTCCTCCTGCACCGTGACCTCATAGCTGCCCATCACGTCGGTTGTCTCCGGTATGCGCTCCAGCTCCAGCACCTCGGCTGTCACGACCCAGCCCTCGCCATCCTTGCGTACGCCCGTGATGCCTTCGGCCGGGCAGCCCACCAGCTCCTCGAGCTCGTCGAGGACGATCCGGCCGATCTTGGCCATGTCAACCATGTCGGCCTCCCTCCATCAGTCGCCGCACGAGCTCCTCCTCCAGCCGGTCTGCGTCCTCGTCCGAGATCAGGCCAGCCTCGCGGCGCGCGTCGAGGTCGTCGAGCGCAGCGTTGATCGTCGCGGGGTCGTACCACTGGCGTTCGGCTTCCTCCTCGATCTGTTCGGCGACCCAGACCACACCACGAACGGGTGCCAGCGGCAGCAGCAAGAGGTTGCTGATCAGGCCCATGTCAGCTCCCCGGTCCGGACGGCGTCGAGGAAGGCATACGGCGGTTGCGGCCCAACGTAGCGGAGCCGGACGCGGGGGCGCAGGTCCTCGCGGAGCACCGCCACCGTCTGGTCGAGGGCGCTGCGGGAGTCACGCCGTACGAGCAGTGCGACGTTGGCCACCTGCAAGGCGCCGCGCACCTCCTGCGGCGCGACCGCTTGGGCATGAGCCGCGACCTGGTCGGTGATGTAGGCGCCATCGCTGTCTCGAAGCCGTTCGAGGTCTGCCGCGACGGCCTCGCCGAGCTGCACCTCCCACGCTTGGTGATCGGGAGCATCTCCACGGCGTACGACATCACGCAACGCCACGAGCTCGGGATTACGCTGCATGACCTCCCGCAACGCCTCGTCCTCCGCGAACTCCGCAGTGATGGTCAGCTGCACCAGACCGTCGAATATCCTGAGCAGCTCGAGCAGCTCGTCGCGTCTCTCCGCCAGGAGCTCACGTCGCACCGTCTCTTCGTCGGGCATGACGACGCCGAACTGCATCGGAGCAACCGTCATGGACTCAGCCAGCGCTTCCAGCACGTGGGCATGCGCCAGCAGGTCCTCGCGCTTGACCGGTGCGTCCTCCTCGACCTCGCCGACGACGACCCGCAGACTGTCGTCGCCGACGATCCGCGCCGGCTGACCGGCGCGACCGACGAGCTCGCCCGGCACTGCCCCCGTGGCGCCTACGACGCCATACACGTGGAGAGCCATGCCTACTTCCTGTCACTCTGCCGACGACGCGCGGCGGTCTTCTTCGCGCCGCTCGAGCGCCGTGGCGCCGGCTCCTTGTCCTCCTCGTCCTCGTCTTCGTCTTCGTCATCGTCCGAGAAGACTTCGCCGAGCTTCTCCTTCACTCCTTCGAGCGCGCCGGACGTCTTGCCCTTGGCGCCCGACTGGGTCACCCCCTCGATGAGCTCGGGGATGCCGTGCGTCTCGGTCTCGGTGAGATCGAGGCGGTTGACCGCCTCGGCAAATCGGAGGTACGTGTCGACGCTCGCGACGACGATCCTGGCGTCGATCGTCAGGAGCTCGATCCCGACGAGGGACACCCGGACATAGATGTCGATCACCAGCCCCTTGTCGAGGATCGTGTCGATGACGTCCGCCAGACTGCTCGGTGCAGGCCGGTCGAGGTAGCGGTTGCTCGAGTGCGTCATGGTCATGGCTGTCACTTCCTGTCCGTGCCGTCGACCTCAGGAAGAGGCTGCTCCGGCACCTTGAGAATGTGCTTGCGGATGTATGAACGGTTGCTGCCGAGGGACTTGGCCAGCCCCTGCTTGTTGGATCCCACGAAGTAGCCGATGCACCAGTCGAGCTGTTGCAAGGCGTCCTCCATGGCAGTGCGATAGCGATCGACGTCCTCCTCCAGCTCGGAGATCTCCTCCTCCAGCTGACGGACTCGTTCGTTTCCATCGGCCACGGCGATCACCTACTGCTGGACGACCGGCGCGAGCTCGCCGTCTTGGCAGCCGCCCGCTTGCGGGTCGCGGACCCACCGCCGCTGCTTCGCGCTGACGACGTCTTCTTGGCCGGCGTCTTCTTGGCGGTCGACTTCTTGGCCGTGGACTTCTTGGCCGTCGACTTCCTCGCAGAGCCGCCGTTCGATGAGCTCGAGCTCGACTTCTTGGCGGTCGACTTCTTGGCAGACGATCCACTGTTGCTCGTGCTGGAGCCTGTGGACTTCTTGGCCGACGACGACTTCGTCGAGCTCGACGCGGATTTCCTGCCGCCACCGCTGCTGCTGGCCTTGGTCGACCCGCCGCCGCTCGACTTCGAGCTCTGCTTGCCGCCGCCGCCCTTGCTGACGCCCTTGCTGACGACCTTGCCGTCGTGGATCTCACCGGGCCAGCCGTCGACGTCGTCCTGACTGAGCAGGGTCTGCGTCGCGACGTACCGCCGGAAGTGCTTGAGCTCCACGCGTACCCGGCGACCTTGGGCGCGCCACATGTTCGCGGTGTGCTCGAAGAAACCCTTGGGGTGGTACTCGAGCGTGACCAGCACACGCGTCAGGTCTGGCGCCAGCTCGTGGAACGTGACAGCACCGTCGACCTTGCCCTTCTCGGCCTGCGACTTCCAGACGATGCGCTCGTTGGGCACCTGGTCGATGATCTTGGCCTTCCACGTGCGGTGGGACCAGAAGATCTGCGCCTGCCAGGTGAGCGTGTCGTCATCCTCCTGCGTGACGTTCTCGACCTTCTTCATGAAGGACGGGAACTCCTCGAACTGAGTCCACTGCTCGTAGGCAACCTCACGGGGGACGGGCACATCGACGGACTCGACGATGTTGGTGACCTTGATCTTCTTGCCTCCGCCGTCGTCGGACTTCTTGCCTCCGTTGCCGCCGGTCAGACCGCCGACTGCGCTGCCGATCCCGTCGCCGACGTTCTCGACGGCACCGCCGACCGAGTCCTTGACCTTGGAGGCGACTGCCTCGGCACCGGCCTTGACCGGCGAGGCTCCCTTCGCCATGCCCGCCACGGCCTTGGACTTCACGCTTCCGTTGCCCTCGCCGAGGTCGCCGAACTTGTTGCTGATCGACTCGATGCCGTCGCCGATCTTCGCCACCCCGCGCTCGCCGAGCGCCTGACCGAAGCCGCTCACGGCTTCGAGGAGTCGATCGATCGGAAGCTCCGAGGTGAGCCCGCCGGACTTGTCGTCATCAGTGTCGCGTTGCTTGTTGGTGGCCATCACGCACCTCCTCCTACCGGAGCGGCGGTACGACGCCTGCGGGAACTACGGCGATTGTGCTCGGGTTCCTCTTCGGGTTCCTCGTCCGGTTCTTCTTCGGACTCCTCGTACTCGTCCTCAGGCTCGTCCTCGTACTCGTCCTCGGGCTCCGCCTCCTCGTCATCGGACTCCTCGTCCTCGACCTCGTCGCCCTCTTGGTCCTCTTCTTCGTCGGTCGGCTCGTCGACGTCGTCTTCGTCTTCGTCGAGGTCTTCGTCCTCGTCACGAACGTCGTCGACCTCCTCGTCGTCGGCCTTCGACCTGCCCCCGCCGCGCAGGTTCTCACTGCGCTCCTGCAGGCGGTCGCTGAGGCTGTTGATCTTCGACGCCGCGACACTCACGGCCGCGGCTTTGCCGGCATCCATCAACTGGGACTTGACCTGCTGGGTGAGACCGCCGGTCCCCAGACCGATCCCACCTCGTTGCAGGAGGCCCTTGCCCGAGTTGCGGACATCCTTGTTGGCCAGCGCCGAACCGACGACCAGCGCCAACCGTAGCTTTTTGAATCGGCCGAGCAGATAACCTGCGGCCACTGCTGAACCCACTCTTGCGGTGGTAGACATCAAACGCTCCCTTCGCCACAGATCCCTCCAGATCCGTGTAACGAGAGGGCCGTACCCACTGTGGCGTGCTTCACACAGTTGACAGCCAGGCGCGCTTGCCCCAGCAACGCCGGGGAATTCAGGCTCAGCGCTTGGGCGTCACCCACAGGTGGATGGTGCCCTCGACCGTCACGGTGCCGTCGGTTGTCACAGCCTTGACCTTGATCGGCACGTCCGGGCCGCCGGCCCAGTCGGCCTCGGTGCTCTCGGCCGTACAGGTCAGCGCAGTCGTCGACTTGGCGAGATAGCTGACCTCCATGCCCTTGGGCAGCCAGCGCATGTCGGGCGGGCACGTCGCCTCGGCGAGCAGGCCCATCGCTGCCTCGAGACCGTTGCAGGCGGCGATCGCGTGGACGGTCCCGATGTGGTTCTTGACCGAGCGGCGCTTGGGAATCCTGATCTGACCGAGGTGGGGCTTCATCTCCTGCACCTCGAGGTGGATCGACGAGAAGTACGGCGCCTTCTGGCCGTACGCGATCGAGAACAACCGCCTGCCCTGCGGCAGCGCGGTGAGCTTCTTGTACAGATCGAGTGTGGAGGACATGGGCCGAGGTTACCAGTGAGTAACCAGCGGTTGTGCGGTACGAGTCTCAGATCACGGCGGCGCGTACGCAGAGCACGTCTGGCAGGTTGCTGCGGATCTCGGCCCACGTCCCGCCCTCGTCGTTGCTGGCCCAGATCGCACCGTGGCGCGTGCCGATGTAGAGACCGAGCGGATCGGCCTGGTCCGACACGAAGGCATCGCGCAGCACGGCCGTGTGAGCCTCGGCCGGCAGTCCCGGGCCGGTCTCCTGCCACGTCTCGCCGGCGTCGTCCGACCGCCACACGGCGGGTTTGCCCGACGGCGGGAAGCGTTCGATGGCGGCGACGAGCGGGAACACGTAGACGGTGCCGGGGCGATGTGGGTGCGCGACGATCGGGAAGCCGAAGTCGGCCGGGAGCCCGTCGGCAATGGACTGCCACGACTGGCCGGCGTCGTCCGTGCGGAAGACACCGCCGTGGTTCTGCGCATACATCCGGTCAGGATCGCCCGCGTCGATCGCGACCTTGTGGACGCACTGCCCGTACTCCGGCGTCTCTCCGGGCATGAACTCGGCACTGATGCCGCGGTTGTACGGATTCCACGTCTCGCCGCTGTCCTCGGTGCGATAGACACCGCCCGTCGACATCGCGACCGTGACGACGTCGGGGTCCGCAGGATGCGGCAGGACGGTATGAATCGCCTGCCCACCACCACCCGGCTGCCAGTTGGGTCGATGCGGGTGATCCCACAGGCCGCGGATGAGCTCGAACGTCTCGCCGCGATCCGTCGAGCGGAACAGCGCGGAGGGCTCGGTCCCGGCGTAGACGACTCCGTCCTGGCCGTCAGGAGCGGGCCGCAGCTGCCACACGCGCTCGAGCGCCCCGCCGGTCTCCTCGGGGAACCGCACGGCACCGCCCTTGGTCTCGTCCCACGTGCGCCCGAGGTCGTCGGAGCGGAACACCTGCGGCCCCCAGTGAGGGCTCGTTGCCCCTGCCAGCAGCCGGGTAATCCCACCACGGGTGTCGATGGCCGCGGAGTAGATCTCCTCCATCGGGAACTGCGGCTTGTCCCAGGTCCACGATGAGCGGTCGGCGTCCGAACGGCCGATGAAGAGTCCCTTGCGGGTTCCTGCCAGTAGGACCGTGTCGGACATCTCGCTCCGCCTCCATACGTGTTCCTAATTGGAACAGTACGCTAGATCCGTGTCCAGCAGCGTGTCAACGACGTCGTACGCCTTGTTGGGTCTCCTGGTCTTCGACAGCGAGACGTCGGAGCACGGGCTGACCGGCTACGAGCTCAAGCAGCGCGCGGATCGCACGCTGCGGTTCTACTGGGTGTCCCCCGCGATGAGCCAGATCTACACCGAGCTCGACCGACTCCGCCGCAACGGATTCGTCGAGGCGGTCGACGACACGAGCGGCAAGCGCACCACGCGTCGGTTCCTCATCACCCCCGATGGCCGCGAGGCACTGACCGCGTGGCTGCACACTTCCAAGCAAGAAGAGTTCCCAATGCTCAAGCACCCCATCGCTCTGCGTCTGATGATGGGCAGCCTGATGGGACCCGGCGAAGTCGAGGCGATGCTCGACGGATATGTCGACGCGGTGATCTCGCGTCGCAAGGAGCTCGAGGCGGTCCGCGAGATGCTCGGTGACCGAGAAGCCGTGGCCTATCCCGCACGAGTCGCCGACTGGGGACTCGCCTACTACGACGCCGAGGTCGAGATCGTCGAGAAGTTGCGGCGTACGCTCTAGCGACCCGCAGTCACTCGAACACCGTGCGGGACGCCGTGCACACGATCTCGGGGTACTGCACGGACTCTGGCTGGATCCACAGCCCCGGGGTGAAGCCGCACTTCTCGAGCACCCGGATCGACCGCTTGTTGCGCACATCGGGGCTCGCCACGAACCGCGGCGCGTCGGGGTAATCCCGGCACAGCACGTCCCGGCAGTAGGCCGTGATCATGAGCGTGCCGATGCCGCGATCGACCAGATCGGGCTCGCCGATGAGGTAGTCGAACGCGATCGCCTCGAGGTCCTGGACTCTCACGGCGTAATCGTCATACGCCTTGACCGGATAGTCCTGGACGTAGCCGATCGGCCGACCGTCGAGCAGCACGACCCACATGCGCGTGGGGCTCGTCCCTGCGAGCTCCTTCGCGTAGATCGTGCGAGCCCCCTCAACGGACCGAGGCTCGTCCCAGAACCAAGGCTGTGCATGCTCGGCGGCCATCCACCGCACGAGGTTGTCGAGGTCGGCATCGACCAGACGACGGAACTCGAATGCGTGCATGGCTCTGAAGCGTAGGAACAGACCTACATGCTGTCGAGGGCCTGCGCCTCGGCGCCGAGCTCTTGTCGCACCACATCGAACGAGACCTGCGGTGAATAGCCCTTGCGGGCCAGCATGCCGGTGAGCCTGCGGATCTTGGTCGTGTCGTCAAAGCGCGACATCGACCGGAGCTTGGCCTGCACGAGCCGGTGGGCCGCCTGGATCTCCGCGTCGGGGTCGATCTCGGAGAGGACCTCCTTGGAGATCTCGTCGTCGACACCCTTGCGACGCAGCTCCATCGCGAGAGCACGCGACGACAGTCCCTTGCCGCGCTGGCGGGCCTGCACCCACGACCGCGCGAACTCCTCGTCGTCAATCAACCCGGCCGCCTCGAACTTGGCGAGCGTTGCCTCGACGACCCCCTCAGGCACCTGCTTCTTGGCAAGTGCCTGAGCAAGGTCGCTCCGGCTGTGCGCTCGTTCGCTGAGCTTGCGCACCACGACCTCCTTGGCGAAGCTCGTGAGCTCCTCCGGCGTCATCTCTTCGACAGGAGTGCGCGGCATGGGTCAGAACTCGATGTCGGTCGGGGGCTCCTCGACGACCTCAAGCGCAGGCTTGTCGGCCTGTGCGCCGATGCCCATGTGCTCGAAGATCTTCTTCTCGAGCTCCTCGGCCAGATCCGGGTTGTCCTTGAGGAACTGGCGCGACTTCTCCTTGCCCTGGCCGAGCTGGTCGCCGTCGTAGGTGTACCAGGCGCCGGCCTTGCGGACGATCCCAGCCTCGACACCGACGTCGATCAGACTGCCCTCGCGGCTGATGCCCTGGCCGTACATGATGTCGAACTCGGCCTGCTTGAACGGCGGGGCGAGCTTGTTCTTGACGACCTTGATGCGGGTGCGGTTGCCGACCATGTCGGTGCCGTCCTTGAGCGTCTCGATGCGACGCACGTCCATGCGGACCGAGGCGTAGAACTTGAGCGCCTTGCCACCCGTCGTGGTCTCGGGCGAGCCGAACATGACGCCGATCTTCTCGCGCAGCTGGTTGATGAAGATCGCGGTCGTGCCCGAGCCGTTGATGGCACCGGTCATCTTGCGGAGCGCCTGGCTCATGAGACGGGCCTGCAGACCCACGTGGCTGTCGCCCATCTCGCCGTCGATCTCAGCACGAGGCACGAGCGCGGCCACCGAGTCGATCACGATGATGTCGAGTGCGCCGGAGCGGATCAGCATGTCGGCGATCTCGAGCGCCTGCTCACCGCTGTCGGGCTGGGAGATCAGGAGCGCATCGGTGTCGACACCCAACCGCTTGGCGTACTCAGGATCGAGCGCGTGCTCGGCATCGATGAAGGCAGCGACCCCGCCGGCCTTCTGGGCGTTGGCCACCGCGTGGAGGGCGACCGTCGTCTTGCCGGAGGACTCAGGGCCGTAGATCTCGACGACACGGCCGCGCGGCAGACCGCCGATGCCCAGTGCGATGTCGAGCGCCGTGGCGCCGGTGGGGATGACCTCGATCGGCGCGCGGGCCTGGTCACCCAGCCGCATGACGGCGCCCTTGCCGTGGGCACGGTCGATCTGGGCCATTGCGTTCTCGAGGGACTTGTCCCTGTCCTTTGCGGTGGCGAGGGAACTGTTGGGCTGTGCCATGGTGGGCTTCCGTTTCTGCTCGTGGGCGGCGGGTCATCGACGACGTTAGAAGGACCCTCAGACATATGTGGGCCTCGTCGACCCGTCTGTGGATGTCGTCCTTCGAACGTCCAACCTGTGCACGAGATTACCCGAACGTCTGTTCGATCTCACGTCACGACACGCCGGACAGAAGACCTACTTGCAGCAGTCCTCCGGGACCGTCGGCGGCAGCCCTTCGACCGTGCTCTCCCGCACGATCAGCTCGATCGGCAGGATCTCGGCCTCGACCGTCGCATCCGACGCGTCGATGTGCCGCAGCAGCATCTCGGCCATGCCTCGGCCCAGCTCGACCAGTGGCTGGCGCACGGTCGACAACGGCGGCTCGGTCGTCTCCGAAGCCTTGGTCCCGTCGAACCCGATGACGCCCACGTCGCGTGGCACGCTCCGGCCCTGGGCCCGCAACGCCCGCATCGCGCCCATCGCCATCAGGTCGCTGGCCGCGAACACCCCGTCGATGTCGGGCCTCCGCGAGAGCAGCTCCTCCATGCCGGTTCGGCCGCTGACCTCGCTGAAGCTGCCCTCGACGACGAGCTCCTCGTCGTACGGCAGCCCGGCGTCCGCCAGTGCGGCGGCATAGCCTTCGAGCCTGTCGCGGCCGGAGGCCATGGCGCGCGGACCCGAGATCGTCGCGATCGTACGTCGACCGGTCTCGACCAGGTGCGCCACGGCCTGGCGCGCACCGTCGATGTTGTCGACGTCGACGAACGAGCCGGACCAGTGCGCCGACCTGCCGCCCAGCACGACGGGCAGTCGTCTCGCGTCAAGATCGACCGGGAACGCCTCGTCGTCATGCAGTGACAGCAGCAGCACACCGTCGACGTGCTGGCGCGTGAGGTAGCTGCCCAGCCGATGTGCCTGGTCGTTGGTGTGCACCAGCGACAGCACGAGCTGCCGCGAGGCCTCGTTGAGCGCCGCCGAGATCCCCCTGACCACGCCGGCGAAGAACGGCTCGCCGAAGATCCGTTCCTCGGACTCCGCGATGACCAGCGCGACCGTTCCGGTACGTCGGGTGACCAACGTCCTGGCCGCCTGGTTGGGGACATAGCCGAGCTCCTCGACGGCCTTCATGACCATCTCGCGGGTGCGGTCGCTGACCTGGGGCGATCCGTTGATGACGCGCGAAGCCGTGCCCCGGCCGACACCGGCCCGGGCGGCAACCTGGTCGAGCGTCGGCTGCCCACCACCGCTTTGCGCGTTCATGAGCCCATTGTCGCGGCTCGATGGCGTTTGATCAGGTCGGCGTACCAATGCGCGCTGTCCTTGGGTGTACGTTTCTGCGTCTCGTAGTCGACGTGCACGATGCCGAACCGCTTGGCGTATCCCTCGGACCACTCATAGTTGTCGAGGAGCGACCACGCGAAGTAGCCGCGGATGTCGACGCCCTGGGCTCGCAGCGTGGCCAACGACGCCAGGTGCGTCTCGAGGAACTCGATGCGGTTGGCATCGTGCACCACGCCGTCGACCGCGACGTCGTCGAACGCCGCGCCGTTCTCGGTCAGATAGATCGGCGTGGCGGGATAGTCCCGCTGGACCTGGCTCAGGATGTCGACGAGGCCCTGCGGGTCGATGTCCCACCCCGTCGCGGTCGTCTCCAGCCCGTTGTTCAGGTGGAACCGCACGTCCGCGCTCCCCGGCCACAGGCCCGCCCCGACGACATGGCGGGTGTAGTAGTTGACGCCGAGGAAGTCGAGTGGCTGCGCGATGACATCGGTGTCGCCGTCGAGGATGAATGCCGCGTCGGTGATCGCCGACATGTCGTGCAGCACGTCCTTGGGATAGCTGCCCTTGAGCAGCGGATCGAGGAACCAGCGGTTCATCAGCCCGTCGATGCGCCGGACTGCGTCGTCGTGGCGGCCGGAGTCGTCGAGCGGGGTGACCGGGTAGAGGTTGACCGTGACGCCGACCTCCGCGTCCGGCACGATCTCACGCAGGCGCTGCACGGCGAGGCCGTGCCCCAGCATCAGGTGGTGCGATGCCGCGACCGCATCGGCCGGGTCCGTACGACCTGGGGCATGGATGCCGCTCGCATAGCCGAGGAACGCCGCGCACCACGGCTCGTTCAGGGTGATCCAGTGCTTGACCCGGTCGCCCAGCGCTTCGGCGATGATCGCGGTGTAGTCGGCGAACCGCTCAGCGGTTTCGCGCACGGGCCAGCCGCCGGCCTGCTCGAGCGCCTCCGGCAGATCCCAGTGGTAGAGCGTCGTCCACGGGGTGATGCCCTTCTCGAGCAGCCCGTCGACGAGACGGTCGTAGAACGCGATGCCGGGTGCGTTGCCGGCGCCGATCCCGTCCGGTTGGACCCGTGGCCACGCCACCGAGAACCGGTACGCATTGAGGCCCAGGTCCGACATCAGGTCGACGTCCTCGCGCCAGCGGTGATAGTGATCGACCGCCACCGCTCCGGTGTCACCCTGGTCGACCCGGCCAGGGGTCGCCGCGAACGTGTCCCAGATGGAGGGCGTACGCCCGTCCTCCTCGACGGCGCCCTCGATCTGATACGACGAGGTCGCCGCGCCCCAGCAGAAGTCCGCGGGGAATGCCGAGATGTCGAGAGTCATGCCTTGAGTCCACCTTCCATGATGCCGCCGATGATCTGGCGACCGAACACGATGAAGACCACGACCAGCGGCAGGGTGCCGATGAACGTGCCGGCCATGATGAGCGACTGGTCGGAGTAGTAGCCGCTGGACAGCCGGGACAGCGCCACCTGCACGGTGGGGTGCTCGGCGTCGAGCGTGAGGAACGGCCACAGGAAGTCGTTCCAGCGCTCCATGAACGTCAGGAGGCCGAGCACGGCCGCGGCCGGTCGAAGTGCAGGGAACACGATGCTGAAGAAGATCCGGAACGTCGACGCGCCGTCGACGCGGGCAGCCTCGATCATCTCGTCGGGGATCGCCTGCTCGGCGAACTGCCGCATCATGAAGACCCCGAAGCCGGCCACGACGAACGGCAGGGTCACCGACTCGAGACCACCGTTGAGGCCCAGCTTGGTCATCAGCATGTAGAGCGGGATGAGGCCCAGCTGCACCGGGACCATCATCGTGCCGATCACGAACAGCAGCATCGCGTTGCGGCCGCGGAACTTGAGCTTGGCGAACGCGAAGCCGGCCAGCGACGACGTCAGGACGACACACACCGTTGCAACCGTGGCGACGATCAGGCTGTTGAGGAGGGCCTGGCCGAACAGCACGTCCTCGTTGCCGAAGACCCGGTCGACGTTGGAGGCCAGGTTGCCGCCGAGCCAGAACGGCGGCGGCAACGACACGATCTCATCGTTCGCCCGCGAGGCCATGACGAGCATGAAGTAGAGCGGACCGGCGGAGAAGATCAACGTCGCGATCAGGCCGACATAGAGCAGTGGGTTCTTGGTCTTCATGTCAGTCCACCGACTTGATCCGGCGCAGCAGCGCCACGTTGATCACCGCGAATACCGCGATGATGAGGAACAGGACCCACGCGACCGTGGAGGCGTACCCGAAGCGCTGTCCCGTGAAGGCCTGCTGCACGAGGTACATCGCCACGGTCTGGAACTGACCGGTCGTGCCACCCGAGATCGCGTTGACACCCGATCCGAACAGCAGCGGCTCCGTGAAGAGCTGGATGCCGCCGATCGTGGCGACGATCGAGACGAAGATGATGGTCGGCCGCAGCATCGGCACCGTGATGGACCAGAACTGACGCCACTCGGAGGCGCCGTCGATGCGGGCCGCCTCGTAGAGCTCCTTGGGCACCGACTGCAGCGAGGCGAGCAGGATCAGCGCGTTGTACCCGGTCCAGCGCCAGTCGACCATGACCGAGATGGCGAGCCAGGACGACCACCGGTGGCCCTGCCAGTCGACCGGGCTGAGGCCGATGCCGTCGAGCGCCCAGTTCACGACGCCGTAGTCGCGGGCGAAGATCAGGCTGAAGATGATCCCGACCGCGGCGACTGAGGTCACGTTGGGCAGCAGCACACCCATGCGCCAGAACGTGCGGGCGCGTAGCCGGGCGTTGAGGACCTGGGCGAGCACCGTGGCGATGATCAGCTGCGGGATCGTGGCCAGCAGGAAGATGCCGACGGTGTTGGTCAGTGCCCGCCAGAAATCGGCGTCGTGCATCAGCTCGCGGTAGTTGGCCCAGCCGACGTAGCCCTGGTCACCGGCGAGCAGGCTCCAGTCGTGCAGGGAGACCCACGCGGTGTAGATCAACGGGAAGAGCCCGAAGATCGCGAAGATGATGAAGAAGGGAGAAACGAAGGCGTACGGGGCGACGCGGGCCTCGGTCTTGGCGAACCGATCGCGAATCCTCAAGTGAGCTCTCCTGGTGGGTCCGGTGCCTGCGCCCGCTGGAGGACAGGCGCAGGCACCGGAGACATGGGTCGTACGGGTTGGTCGTGCTCGGCCGGCGCCACACCCGCGGGCGGGGCGCCGGCCGGAGCCTACTTGGCGGCCTTCTCAGAGGCCTTGATGGCAGCGGACCAACCGTCCGACTCGGAACGCTCGCCGCTCTCGACGCTGCGGAGCACGTTCTCGAACGCGTCACGGACGGGCACGTTCTTGGCGCCGAGGTAGACCGGCTTCAGGTTCTTCGCACCGGCCACGAACAGCTGGCCGATCGGCGCATCGTTGAAGTACGGGTTCTTGGCGTCCTTGAGCTGCGGCGTGTCGTAGAGCGCCGGCAGCGACGGCAGTCGGCCCTCGCTCTCGAAGGCGCCCATCTGACCCTCTTCGCTCGACAGGAACTTGATCAGCTCGATGGCCACGTCCTGGTGCTTGCTGGACTTGGGCACTGCGAGCCACGAACCGCCCCAGTTGCCGCCACCACCGGGCACAGTGGCGATGTCCCACTTGCCGGTGAACGTGTCGCCGGCCTGACCCTTGATGTAGCCGGTCATCCAGGCCGGGCAGGCGATGGTCGCGAACGAGCCGTTCTTGAAGCCCGCGTTCCACTCGTCGGAGAATGCCTGGAGCTTGGCGGTGAGCTTCGCGTCGATCATCTTGTTGGCGAGGTCCCACGCGTTCTTGACAGCGGGGTTGGAGTCGACGACCAGATTGTTGTCACGGTCGAAGTACGTCTCGTCGCCACCCTGCATCAGGATCGAGTTGTAGACGTTGGTGGCGGCGTCGATGAAGTGGACCTTGTCGTCCTTGATGCCGTCGTTGAACTTCTCGCCCGTCGCGATGAAGTCGTCCCACGTCGGCCAGAGCTTGCCGACCTCTTCGCGGTCGCTCGGCAGGCCGGCCTTCTCGAACAGGTCGCGTCGGTAGCACATCGCGAGTCCGCCGACGTCCGTGCCGAGACCGATCGTGGTCTTGCCATCGGCGCTGGTCGCCGCGTTGGCGACGTAGGGCAGGTAGGCGTCCTTGAGCTTGTCGTAGCCGTGGTCCTGGAGGTTGACGAACTTGTCGGCGATCTGCAAGAAGTTGACCGTCTGGCCCTCTTCGATCGCCACGACGTCGCCGGCTGATGCGTTGGCCGCGATCTGCTGGCTGAGCTTGGTGTTGTACTTGCCGAGGTCACCTTCGGCGGTCTCCACGATCTTGACGCCCGGGTGGTCGGCCTCGAACTTCTTGTAGAGGTCCTTGTAGCCGAACTGACCGAACAGGTTGACCCGCAGGGTCACGTTCTCGTCGCCCGAGCCCTTGTCGTCGGATCCTCCGCAGCCGGCGGCGAGCACTCCCACCACGAGGGCTGAGGCCGCGGCGGCGGCGATGCGCTGTGTGCGATTCACGTCGTACCTTCCTCCGGCTCCCTCGATGGGAGCGCTTCCATGGGAGTATGAGGTAGGTCACAGGCCGAAGTCAATGGATTTTGGGAGCGTTCCCAAATTTGTTGTCCGAATTCACATATTGAAACGTGTGAACCGCGTGTTCAGCGCTCCGACGCAGGGAGCTGCAGGTTGGCGTGGACGGCGCGCCAGACGGTCTTGGGGCCCTCCCCCGCCTCCAGGGCCTCGATCGCGGTGCGCCCGTCGAGCTCGCGCATGACGTGGCTCTCGGCCCACACCTTGGCATAGCCGTGTCCGAACTGCTGCTCCATGCGGAGCCAGAACTCGCTGTGCTTCAAGGTCAGGCGGCCGAGGCCGAGACGTCACCGAGGGAATCGGTGGAGGCAATCGACGAGATGCTCGCGATCTGCGCCTCGGCAGCTTCCTCGACCTCGAGCAGCGAGCTGACGTCGAGCAGCACCTTGGAGAGCGGCACCTCGAGGGCAGCGGCGAGGGCCGCGAGCAGCTCGGAGCTGGCTTCCTTCTGGCCGCGCTCGACCTCGGAAATGTAGCCGAGGCTGACCCGGGCCTTGCCCGAGACGTCGCGCAGTGTGAGTCCCTGGGACATGCGCCGCGCGCGGAGCACCTCACCGACGAGCTGACGCATCGCGGTCATCGGGACCCTCCGTCCTGGCATGCCATATGGGGTTCAACCCCGATCGGATCGGGATTCTTCCCCCAGCCTAGCGACCAGCCATGACAACAGCGCATCGACCGTCTGACTTCGAATCGTGTCGCGGTCTCCGGCGAGCTCGAGCCGGGTCGTCCAGGTCTCGTCCGGTCCGGCCACCGCGATGTGCACGGTGCCCGCGGGCTGGCCCTCAGCCGGCCCGGGTCCGGCAACCCCGGTGGTCGACAGGCCGTATGTCGCGCCGAGGCGATCGCGGGCTCCGACGGCCATACTGAGCGCCACCTCAGGCGTCACGGTCCCCTGCTCGGCGATGAGGTCCGCGTCGACGCCGAGGAGCTCGGTCTTGAGCTCCGGCGCGTACGCCACGACGCCGCCCCGCACGACGTCCGAGGCGCCACTCACGCTGACCAGGGTCGCGCACAGCAGCCCGCCGGTGAGCGACTCGGCCGTGGCCACCGTTGCGTTGGCTGCCCTCAGGGCGTCGACGACGTCGGCAGCCAGCGTCACTGGCCTGCCGCGGCCTTGGACTCGCGCCGCATCAACCGCGCGTCGCGGACGTACTGCACCCCGGTGCTGAGCGTGATCGCGAGCGCTGCGGCCATGACGATGTTGGTCACCCAGATCATGATGTCGCTCGGGGTGTCCTTCCAGTCGCTCGGCGCGTTGTTCCACAGGTCGAACGGCAACAGGTATCCCCCGATCGCCACGGCCTGCAGCACCGTCTTGATCTTGCCGCCCTGGCCGGCCGGCATGACGCCGTGCTTCTTGACGACGAAGCGCATCAGCGTGATGCCCCACTCGCGGACCAGGATGATGATCGCGACGGGCCAGAAGATCGGGTGGATGATCGCGATGCCGACGAACGCCATACCGGTCAATGCCTTGTCGGCGATCGGGTCCGCGAGCTTGCCGAAGTTGGTGATGAGGTTGTGCTTGCGGGCCAGGTCGCCGTCGATCTTGTCGGTGACCATCAGCAGGCAGAACGTCACCCAGGCCGCGATCCGGTAGTCCACCGACTCGCCGCCGTCCTTCAAAAGGAGCCAGCCGAAGACCGGGACACCGAGGATGCGCAGCACCGTCAGTGCGTTAGCGATGTTCAGGTTGCTCGGCTCTTGTGCCGCTGCCATGAGTCCCTCTCGGTGGCTTGAACCAACGACTCAGTATGCGGCAGCGGAGCGTCGCCGCGCCAACTGGACCTCGGCCTCGCCCGGTGAGACGTTCGTCGCAAGGCCGAGCGGAGCGGTGTAGAACTTGGTGCCGTCCCGGCTCACGACCTTGACGCGCGGGTCGTAGCGGATGCCGATGCGCCGCTCGACCCGGATCTCGCCCATCTCGCTCCACAGCAGCCCGACCCAGCCTTCGCGGGCCTTCATGCGTACGCCGTGGTCGTCAGCGACGAACAACGGCGTGCGAGCGTCTCGCAGGCCACGCAGGTGAATCAGGCCGAGCAGACCGAGCGCGCCCGTCAGGACCCACAGGAGTGGCCTGTCGCGGTCGAACGCCAGCCATCCGTAGCCCGCGGCCAGCCCGAAGCAGGCGGCCGCCAGCAGCAGGTAGAGGCTGGTACGCCGGCGGATCTCGAACGGCTCGGGCATCGAACTAGCCGCTCTGGATGCTGGCGAGGACCTGCTCGAGGTCGTCGGCCTTGACCAGCACGTCGCGCGCCTTGGACCCCTCGCTGGGGCCGACGATGCCGCGGCTCTCGAGGATGTCCATCAGGCGACCGGCCTTGGCGAACCCGACGCGCAGCTTGCGCTGCAGCATCGAGGTCGAGCCGAACTGGGTCGTGACGCACAGCTCGATCGCCTGCAGCACGAGGTCCATGTCGTCGCCGATGTCGTCGTCGAGCTCGCGCTTGGCCGCCGCGGGCGCCGTGACGTCCTCGCGGTAGACCGGCTGGAGCTGGGTCTTGCAGTGCTCGACGATCGTGTGGATCTCGGCCTCGGTGATCCAGGCGCCCTGCATACGCATCGACTTGTTGGCGCCCATCGGCAGGAACAGGCCATCGCCCTGACCCACGAGCTTCTCGGCGCCGGGCTGGTCGAGGATGACGCGGCTGTCGGTGACCGACGAGGTCGCGAATGCCAGACGGCTCGGCACGTTGGCCTTGATCAGGCCGGTGACGACATCGACCGAGGGCCGCTGCGTGGCGAGCACGAGGTGGATGCCGGCAGCACGCGCGAGCTGGGTGATGCGGACGATCGAGTCCTCGACATCTCGCGGAGCCACCATCATGAGGTCGGCGAGCTCATCCACCACGACCAGCAGGTAGGGGTAAGGAGCCAGGATGCGCTCGCTGCCAGCGGGGAGGCGGATCTTGCCGGCCCGGACGGCCTTGTTGAAGTCGTCGATGTGGCGATAGCCGAAGTTGGCCAGGTCGTCGTAGCGCATGTCCATCTCGCGCACGACCCACTGCAGCGCCTCGGCAGCCTTCTTGGGGCTCGTGATGATCGGCGTGATGAGGTGCGGGACGCCTTCGTACGCCGTGAGCTCGACCCGCTTGGGGTCGACCATGATCATGCGGACCTCTTCAGGCGTCGAGCGCATGAGGATCGAGGCGATCATCGAGTTGACGAACGACGACTTGCCCGAGCCCGTGGCGCCTGCGACGAGCAGGTGCGGCATCTTGGCAAGGTTGGCGACGACGTAGCCGCCCTCGACGTCCTTGCCCAGCCCGATGACCATCGGGTGGTGGTCGCTGCGGGCCTTGGCCGACCGGAGGACGTCGCCGAGCGACACCATCTCCTTGTCGATGTTGGGGATCTCGACGCCGATCGCGGACTTGCCCGGGATCGGCGAGAGGATGCGGACCTCGTTGGACGCCACGGCGTACGAGATGTTCTTGGACAGCGCGGTGACCTTCTCGACCTTGACCGCGGGGCCGAGCTCGACCTCATAGCGGGTCACGGTCGGGCCACGCGTGTAGCCCGTGACGGTGGCGTCGATCTGGAACTGCTCGAGCACCTCGGTGAGGCGCTCCACGACCTCGTCGGACGCCTTGGAGCGCGCCTTGTGCGGCGATCCCTCGCGCAGCATCGTGCTGTCGGGCAGCGAATAGACGACGTCGCCGGACAACGCCAGCTGCTCGGCGCGTGCGGGGATCGGCTCGATGGGGGGACGTTCGACAGCGCTCGGCTCTTCGTCGTCCTCGTCGAACACCCGCGCGGGGATCTGACGGTCCTCGTCGGGCCCGTCGACCAGCGGATTCTCGTACGGTTCGTCGTCGGTGACGACGGCCGTGCGCGGGTGCTTGCGCTTCTTGGGCTCCGCCTCGGGGGCTTCGTCCTTGTTGCGGCCGAGGGCCTTGTCCCGCACCTCGCGCAGGCGTGAGGGCACGGCGTAGACAGGCGTGCTGGTCACGATGAGCAGGCCGAAGACGACCAGGAGGACCAGGAGGGGCGCCACGGCGTAGGAGCTCTTGAGCAGGTCCACCGGGATCGCGGAGAACAGGAAGCCGATCGCGCCGCCGGCGGCGCGCATCGCGTCCGGATCCTTGTCGCTGTAGCGCGGGACGCCGTGCGACAGGTGCACGAGGCCGAGGATGCCGCCGCAGATCGAGATCCAGCCGATGGCCTGGCGACCGGCCGGGCCGTTGAGGTCAGGATGACGCAGGGTGCGCCAGGCGATGACGATCAGCAGGAGCGGCACCGCACCGGCGAGGACGCCCACCGTGCCCGTCGTTGCAGCGCGGACCGCGCCGCCGAGCGCACCGGGGATGTCTCCCCAGACGGATGCCGCGACGATGACTGCCAGGCCCAGGATGCCGAAGCCGACGCCGTCGCGGCGTTGCTCGGGGTCGAGGTCCTTGGCGCTGTGACCGATGCTGCGGGCGATCGCACCCACCAGCCCGGCGATGCCGAGCCACATGGCCGTCGACCCGCGCAGCAGCGCGTTGAAGACAGCAGCAATCGGACCAGGTCCCGTGCGAGCCGGCGGTCGGCGGGCTGCAGGCTTGCGGGTCTGCGGCTTACGCTTCGTGGCGGGCTTCTTGCGGGCCTGGCTGCCGGACGGCCGCTTGCGCGGCGGGGAAGACGTTCGGGTCGCCATGGTCAAAGGTTAAAGCACAGGTCGAAGGTTTCGCCGGAGGCCACGCCTGAAATCCCGTGACGCGTGGGGCTACTGGTGCGCGAGGCCGGGGTCGCCAACAGGCATCCATGCGCCGCGGGATCGCGCACGGGCGAGCACGAGACTCACGATCCGGGCATCCGGGGGTCCCCCGTCGAGGAACGGCTCGGTGACGACATCGGCGCCCGCGGCGGCGATGTGGTCGTGCACGTCGCCAGGAGTCAGCAGGTAGGTCGACACCACGACCCGTTGGCCGTACGCCCGCGCGACGTCGACGGCGTCGGCGAGGGGTGTGTCGGGGCCCCCGAGCGTCCCGACATGAACCCGCCCGCCCCACACCGCGCTGAGCAGCCGCGCAGCCTTGCCGATGTCGGCGACGGCACGATCGTCTGTCGCCACGTCGGCGGCGAGCACGATCGTGTCGTGGGAGCGCGCTCCGGCCTCGAACAGCCGCCGCACACCGATCTCCGCAAGCACCCAGTCCGGCCCGAGCGGCGGCGTCACCGTGACGGCGGGGTCGAGGTGCGACGCCTGCACGATGTCGACGCTGACCGGCTTGTCGTACGACAGCATGAGCGGCACGAGCGCCCGAGGCCCGGAGGTCTCCGCCACGACCTCCGCGATGGTCGGCTCCTGCACGTCGACGAATGCGTCGACCACATCGAGGTCCTGCGCCTCACGCCGCACCGCGTTGACCAGGCCGGCCAGTGCGCTGCGGCCGCGCGAGCTCTCTGCTCCGTGAGCGCACACGATCAAAGTGCGGTTCACGGGCGTCGCCCTTGGGTCCGACCGACCGGGAAGCCCGAAATGTTCACGGTCGGGGGCGAGGTGAGTCGGTACGCCTCCGCCGTTGCGTGAACGGCGGAGGCTCCCGAATCTGCGGCCTGGGGACTTCTTCGGGGCGATCTCGAGGTGTCAGCGCGTCTCATGCTTCACCTCTCGATCGTCGACGAGGGTTTCCCCACCAGCACCTTCAGTCTCGGCCGGGCCTGTTTCACAACGGTTAACTCAGGTGCGGGTTTTGGTTACATCTGGTCTCACATGTGGCTTGAGGATGCCGAGGCCCAGTCGAGCGCTCCGGCAGCCTCGGCGAAGCGGTCGAGGACGAGCGAGACCATGTCGGGACCGACGTCGAGGCCATCGAGCACCGGCCGCGTCACGACGTCAGCGCCGGACCCGAGCAGCCGGTCGTAGAAGAAGCCGGGTGCCATGAGATAGCTCGCCACCACGACCCGACGGCCGGAGCGGGAGACGTCGCGCACGATCTCGTCGATCGGCGTACCGGTGCCGCCGACGTATCCCACCGGCACAGGCGAGCCCCACGCCGCGCCGAGCATGCGGGCAGCGGCGTCGACGCTCCGCCGGGCGCGCACGTCGGTCGACCCGGCCGCGCCCAGCACGATCACGTCGTCGGTCGTCGCACCGGCGTCGGCGAGCCGGCCGAGCAGGACTCCGGTCAGCCGGGCATCCGGACCGAGCGTCCTCGATGCGACGGCCGACGGGCGGTCAACGGCTTGCTCGATGTCCACGTGGACGTGGAATCCAGGTGCGAGCAGCAAGGGCACGACCACCGCCAGCCCTTCGACGCTGTCGACGACTCGCGCGACAGGCGGCTCCTGGACGTCCACGAATGCCTCGCGCACGTCCAGATGGGGCGACGCCTCACGGACCGCCTCGACGAGCGCCGTGATCGAGCTGCGCGCAGCCGCGACGTCGGTGCCGTGGCTGGTGGCGATGAGCGTGATCGTCATGCCGTCGTGTCCGCAACGGCGAGCCGGTATCCGCGTTTGACGACGGTTTGCACGATGGGCTGGCCGATGGCCTCACGCAGCCGGGCGACGGCGACCTCAGCGGAGTGTGGGTCGCCGGAGTCGCCGGGCAGCACCGTGAGCAGCTCCTCGCGCGAGCGGACGGATCCCGGCTCGCTCACGAGGGCACGCAGGATCGCCAGTCCACTCGGGGAGACCGGCAGGACCTCGTGGTCGAGGGTGGCCGCTGTCGCGCGTACGCGCAGGTGTCCGGCCGGGGTCGTGACGCTGTCGGAGGCATCGCCGAGGTACATCACGAGCGACCGTACGAGAGCCCCCAGCCTCGCCCGGTCGGGCAGCAAGGGATCGAAGCCAGCTGCACGCAAGGGGTCAGCGGTGACCGGACCGACGGCGGCGAGGACCAGCCGACGGTCCTTCTCGAGGCGGCGGAGGTCGTCGTCGACCCCTGCCTCGTCGACCGCCGCCAACCACGCAGCGGCGCCAGGAGCAGAGGTGAAGACCACGGCGTCGTACAGCCCGGCCGCGGCATCGCGCACCGACCGTTCGACGGCGGAGGCATCCGGTGGTGCGCCCCAGCGGTAGACGACCAGGCCGAACGGCCGACCGCCCGCTGCGCGGAGCCGCTTCTCGAGGCCGTCGTCGCCGGCCCCGTGGTGCTGCACCGCGATCGACATCCCCTTGACGCCTTCGGTGGCAAGGAACTCAGCGATCTCGGCGGACGTCTCGGACTCGGCAACCCAGTCGGGCACGAGTCCTGCGGCCTGCAGCGCGCCGCGCGCCTTGGGCCCGCGGGCAATCAGGCGTACGTTCTGGAGCGCCTCGACGAGCTCGTCGCCCATGCCGGCTGCTTCTGCGGTGTCGAGCCAACCGCGGAAGCCGATGCCGGTGGTCACGACGACGATGTCCGTGCCGGTCGCGATCATCTGCCGGGTCTGGGCCAGCAAGGTGTCCTCGTCGATGTGGGACTCGACTCCCAGCGATGCGGCGATCGTGACGTCAGCGCCACGACGGCCGAGCGCCAGGGATAGGTCAGCGGCCCGGCGTTGAGCGGTCACCAGGATCTGGGTACCGGCCAACACCGGCCCGAGGGCGGTCACGCTGCGCCGCTCCGAGCTTCGATGAGGACCTCGACCCAGCCGTCAGTGACCCGGGTGGGCCAGACTGCGAGCGAGACCTCGGGATCGTCGAGGCACTGCCCCGTCACGAGGTCGAACGACTGCTTGTGCATCGGCGAAGCGACGGTCGGCGTGCCCTTGCGGCTGCCGACGAGGCCGCGCGCCATGACGTTGGCCTGGCTGAACGGGTCGAGGTGGTCGACCGCGTGGACCTCGCCTGTGTCACTGAGCCGGAACAGCGCCACCTGATGACCGCCGATCAGCGCCGCAGCACCACGATCGGGGACCAGCGCATCGAGCTCACACACTCGCTCCCACACCTCGGTCATACGGTCACCACCTCGTCCTTGTCACGTACGGGAATGCTGGCGCCGGCGATCAGCACGGCACGCTCCTCGTCGTCGGCAGGTCGACGCTGACCTCGTTCCTCGACATATACAAGATCCGGGTCGGGTGTTTCAGGCGCGTTAACGAATGATGCAAACCGAAGAAGTTTCTGCTCGTCGGCCAGAGTTGCCGCCCATTCGTCCTCGTACGTGTCGACATGTGCAGCCATCGCGGCGTCCAGGTCGTCGACGATGCCGAGGCTGTCGTCGAACACCACCGCGCGTACGGCGTCGATGCCGCCCTCGATCGACTCGAGCCACGGCGCAGTGCGCTGCAGCCGGTCAGCGGTGCGGATGTAGTACATCAGGAAGCGGTCGATCGCCTGCACCAGCTCCTCAGTGGTGAGGTCTTCCGCGAACAGCTGCGCGTGACGGGGCGTGAACCCGCCGTTGCCTCCGACATACAGGTTCCAGCCCTTGTCCGTCGCGATGATGCCGACATCCTTGCCGCGGGCCTCGGCGCACTCCCGGGCGCAACCCGACACCGCGAGCTTGAGCTTGTGTGGCGAACGCAAGCCGCGGTAGCGCAGCTCGAGGTCGATCGCGAGCGTCGTCGAGTCCTGAACGCCATAGCGGCACCAGGACTGGCCGACGCACGACTTCACGGTGCGCAGCGACTTGCCGTATGCGTGCCCGGACTCGAACCCTGCGTCGACGAGCCGCTTCCAGATCTCGGGGAGCTGCTCGATGCGGGCACCGAATAGGTCGATGCGCTGGCCGCCGGTGATCTTGGTGTAGAGCCCGAAGTCGGCGGCGACCTGCCCGATCGCGATGAGTCCGGCCGGCGTCACCTCTCCCCCGGGTATGCGCGGGACGACGGAGTAGGTGCCGTCCTTCTGCAGGTTGGCCATGACGTGGTCGTTGGTGTCCTGCAGCGTCGCGTTCTCGCCGTCGAGCACATGACCCTTGCCGAGCGACGCCAGGATCGAGGCGACCACCGGGCGGCAGATGTCGCAGCCGCGGCCGGTGCCGTGCTTGTCGATCAGCTCGCTGAACGTCGAGATCTCGCTGACCCGCACGATGTCGAACAGCTGCGCACGAGTCACCGAGAAGTGCTCGCACAGCGCGGTGCTGACCTCGAGGCCCTCCTCGGCCATCTGGGTCTCCATGAGCTTCTTGACCAGGGAGACGCAGGAGCCGCAGCTCGTGCCGGCCTTGGTGCAGGCCTTGACGGCCCCGATGTCGGTGCACTGGTGGTCCGTCACAGCGCCGCGGATCGTGCCCGCGGTGACGTTGTTGCACGAGCAGACGTTGGCGTCGTCGGGCAGGGAGCTGCCGCTCGGCGGCTCCATCCCTTCCGGGAGCAGCCAGGCGGTCGGGTCGCTGCCGAGCGCCCGGCCGACCATGGGCCGCAGGTTCGTGTATGCGCTGGCGTCGCCGACGAGCATGCCGCCGAGCAGGGTTTGGGCGTCGTCGCTCATGACGAGCTTCTTGTAGACACCGGCGGTCGGGTCGGCGTAGACGACCTCGAGCGAGCCGTTGGTCGCCGCGAAGGCATCGCCGAAGCTGGCGACGTCGACGCCGAGCAACTTGAGCTTGGTGGAGAGGTCGGCCCCCTCGAACGTCGCGTCGCCGCCGAGCAGGCGGTCCGCCACGACCTCGGCCATCGAGTAGCCGGGGCCCACGAGGCCCCACACGCGCCCGGCGATGTGCGCAACCTCGCCGATCGCGAAGATCGAGTCGTCGCTGGTCGTGCACGCCTCGTCGGCGATGACTCCCCCGCGCTCGCCGAGCTCGAGGCCGGCCTCACGCGCGAGCTCGTCCCGCGGGCGTACACCGGTCGCGAAGACCACGACGTCGGCCGGGATCTTCTCGCCGTCGGCGAACTGCATCCGGGCGATCTTGCCGTCGCGGCCGGCTCGCAGCTTGGAGGTCGCGGTGGACGTACGTACCGAGACGCCGAGCTGCTCGATGATGCGCCGCAGAGCGCCACCACCGGCTTGGTCGACCTGCAGCGGCATGAGCCAGTCGGCGAACTCGACGACCGTCGTGTCTGCACCGAGGGCGGTCAGCGCTCCCGCGGCTTCCAGGCCGAGCAGGCCACCGCCCACGACAGCGCCCTTGACCTTGCGGCCGAGTGCAGCCTCGCGATCGAGCACCCAGGCGCGAAGCTCGGCGACGTCGTCGACCGTGCGGTAGACGAAGCATCCCGGCAGGTCCGAGCCCTCGACCGGCGGCACCGTCGCGTAGGAGCCGGTGGCCAGCACGAGACGGTCGTAGTCGAACGTGGTGTTCCGGGCGTGGATCTGCTTGGCCTCGCGGTCGATGTGGCTCACGATCGAGCCGCGATAGAGGCGTACGCCCGGGCGCTTCCAGAGCTCGCCGTCGCCGAGGAGCAGGTCCTCGGGATCACGGTCCGAGAAGAACGACGTGAGCGCCACGCGGTCGTAGGGCGGGCGGGTCTCATCGCCGAAGACCTCGATGTCCCAGGCTTCGTCAGCGCCCCGCTCGACCATCGCCTCGACGAGGCGGTGGGCGACCATTCCGGCGCCGACAACGGCAAGCTTCTTCTTCTGGTTCATCATGCCTTCCACGGTAGGAATTCCAGATTTCACAACTGGGGTCTCTGTGTTACCTCGACGGAACGGTTGTCTCACGTGCGGCGTCGGCCGGCTGTGAGATCTCCGGCGGATCGGTCTCCTGCAGCCAGTCGACGATGCCGCAGACGAGCTTCTTGCAGCCGCCGCAGCCCGTCGTCGCGAGCGTCGCGCTGGCGAGTGCGTCGACGGTCGTCGCACCGCCGTCCCACGCATGCACCAGGTCACCCTTGGTCACGCCGTTGCAGCGGCACACCGTCGTCGCGGCGGGCATGGTCGTCGGCGAGGCACTCTCGACGACGCCCATCGAGCCGCTGCCCATCAGCAGGTGCATGGGGTCGAGCGGCAGCATGCCCGGACGGTCGAACTGCGTCGAGAGGTGGGCCGCCAGGTCGGGAGCGCCGACGCAGGTGACGCCGACGAGGGTGTCACCGCGGGCGACGAGCTCGACGTAGCGACGTTCGCGCGGATCGGAGAGCGTCACGACGCGGTCACGTTCGGCGGCGGTAGATGCGCGTATGCCCATCGTCACGACGCTCATGCCGACGGCCTTGAGCCGCATCGCCGAGCCCGAGATCGGCGGGAGCTCGAGCTCGGTGTCCTGGGCGATGCTCCGCGCGAGCGCCCGCGCCTGTGCCCAACCCGGCGCGACCAGCCCGCTCACGCCGCTGGGTGTCTCGGCGCAGTCGCCGATCGCGGAGATGCGCGAGTCCTGGGTCGTACGCAGGTCGTCGCCCACGACGATGCCGATGTTGGTCTCGAGCCCCGCTGCTCCCGCCAGACTCGTCTCGGGTGCGGTGCCGGCCGCGAGGACAACCAAACCGGCGGCGTACGACGTGCCGTCCGCGAGTCGTACGGCCGTGACCCGACCATCCGTGACGCCGACGGAGGCGATCTGCGCATTGCCCACGAAGTCGATGCCGAGGTCCTTGGCGGCGTCCTCGGCGACCTGCGCCACCGAGGCGTCCAGGTCACGATCGAGCATCGTCGGCATGATCGACATGACCGTGACCTTGACGCCACGGTGCTGCAGTCCGCAGGCGAGCTCGATGCCCAGCGGGCCGCCGCCGATGACGACTGCGGTGTCGACGTTGAGCGCCGCCGCCGAGATGTCGCGGGCGTCGTCGAGACTGCGGAGCACGTGCGCCCCGCGAGGCAGCCCGTCGCGCAGGCCCGGGATCGGGATGACCCGTCCACGGGCGCCGGTGGCGAGCACGAGGTGGTCGTACTCGAAGTCACCCTGCGCCGTCACGACGCACTGACGTTCGCGGTCGATCTCGAGCGCTGCGACCCCCGGACGTACGCGAACGCGGCCCTCGTCGGGTGTGGGCAGAGCGAGGCCCGCGAGGTCGACTCGACCCGCCACGAGCTCGGTCAACAGGACGCGGTTGTAGGGCTCGTACGACTCCTCGCCGAGCAGGTCGACATCGACCTCCGGCGCCACGCGCCCCAGCTCGTCGACGAAGCGGTTGCCCACCATCCCGGCACCGATGACTACGACCTTCATGCCGCCGCCTCCGAAGAAAAGCCACGATACGGAGACAGCGGCATGATCCCTGTCTCATGATTCACTCGCTGACGCTCGTTCATGCTTCTGCCCTTCCGATCTGGACTGCACACACTTTGAACTCCGGCATGCCCGACACCGGATCCGTCGCCGAGTTGGTGACGGTGTTGACCATCCCCTCGTCCGCGAAGTGGAACGGCACGAACACGGTGTCCGGGCGGATGTCGGGACTGATGCGCGCCTGGGCGACCATCGAGCCCCGCTTGGAGGTGATCCTGATGTCGTCGATGCCCTCGACGCCGATGCGCTCGGCGAGCATCGGGTGGATCTCGACGTACGCCCGAGGCATCGAGTCGTTGAGCTTCGACACCCGTCGCGTCTGCGCTCCGGACTGGTAGTGCTGCAGCACTCGTCCGGTCACGAGCCACACCGGCGCCTCGGCACGCAGCGCATCGGCGGGGCCGACCGGGCGCACCGCGATCATCGTGGCGCGACCGCTCTTGGTCGGGAACGACTCGGCGAACAGGCGCGGGGTGCCGGGGTGATCCTCGGACGGGCAGGGCCAGTAGAGCGCCTCGCCCGCGTCGAGCCGGTCGTAGGAGATGCCGGCGTAGTCAGCGCGACCGCCGGCGCTCGCGAGCCGGAGCTCGTCGTAGACCTCGCGCGGCTCGGTCGCCCACGTACCGGGCGCGTCGAGCCGGTCGGCGAGTGCCGAGAAGATCTCGAGCTCAGAACGTACGCCTGAGGGTGCCTCGACAGCCTTGCGGCGGCGCAGCACCCGTCCCTCGAGGCCCGTCATGGTGCCTTCCTCCTCGGCCCATTGGGTCACGGGGAGGATGTAGTCGGCGAGCATCGCGGTCTCTGACGGGATGAAGTCGCACACCACGACGAGGTCGAGCGACTCGATCCGGCGACGGATGGCAGCGGCGTCCGGCGCGCTGACCAGGACGTTGCTGCCGTGCACGAACAGCGCACGCGGACCGTCGGGCATACCGAGGCTCATGAGCAGCTCGACCGCAGGAACGCCCGGACCGGGGATGATGTCGGGGTCGACGCCCCACACCGCCGCGACGTGCTCGCGCGCGGCAGGGTCGGCGATCATGCGATAGCCGGGGAGCTGGTCCGACTTCTGACCGTGCTCGCGGCCGCCCTGACCGTTGCCCTGGCCCGTGATGGCGCCATAGCCGCCGCGCTCGGCACCCACGAGTCCGAGTGACAGGGCCAGGTTGATGACCGCGGTGACGGTGTCGGCGCCGTCGACGTGCTGCTCGGAGCCGCGGCCCGTGAGCAGGAAGGCTCCCTTGCCGCCGCGGTGCGGGCTCGCATCGGCCAGAGTGCGGGCGATGCGGCGAAGCTGCGTCTCGGCGACACCGGTCGTTGCGGCGACCCGCTCGGGCCACCACTCGGCGACGCTGCGGCGTACGGCGTCGACACCCTCGACGCGTGCAGCCAGGTAGTCGTCGTCCGTGAGCGACTCGGCGAACACGATGTGCAGCAGCCCGAGGATGAACACCAGGTCGGTGCCGGGCACGAGCTGCACGTGCTCCCCCGCGCCGTCCTCGGCGAGCTTCGCCGTGGCGCTGAGCCTCGGATCGACCACGATGAGTCCGCCGCGCTCGCGTACGCCGCCGAGGTGCTGGACGGCCGGAGGCATCGTGTCGGCGAGGTTGCTGCCGAAGAGCATSACGGCGCCGGCGTCGTTGAGGTCGGTCAGCGGGAACGGCAGCCCGCGGTCGACGCCGAGCGTACGGTTGGCGGCGGCTGCGGCCGAGGACATGCAGAACCGGCCGTTGTAGTCGATCAGCCGGGTACGCAGCGCGAGCCGGGCGAACTTGCCGAGCTGGTAGGCCTTCTCGTTGGTCAGGCCGCCGCCCCCGAACACCGCGACGCCGTCCGGGCCATCAGTCGCCTGGATGGCCTGGACGCGCGCGGCGATGTCGTCGAGCGCCTCGTCCCATCCGACGGACTCAAACCCCGTCGGAGTACGGCGAAGCGGCGTCGTGATGCGGTCCTGTGCCCTCAGGAGCTCGGCGCTGGTCCAGCCCTTCTGGCACATGCCGCCGACATTGGTGGGAAACGCCCGCGGCTCGGCGGCGATGGGATCGCCGCCGAGCTTTTGGGCGCACTGCAGAGCGCAGTACGGGCAGTGCGTATCGGTCACACGCCAACCTTCGTCATGTGCGACTTGGGCCGGAGGTAGAAGACCCAGGTCACGGCGAGGCAGATCACGTAGAACACCGCGAAGACGATGAACGCGTTCTTGACCGCGGCGACCGGGTCGTCGACCCACGGCGAGCTGAACGTGATCGGGATGAGGAACCCGCCGAGCGCACCGATCGCACCGGCGATGCCGATGACGGCCGAGGCCTCCTTGGTCGACTTCTTCTCGGCAGCTGCGCGCTCCGGCGAGCCGTCCGCGCCGGTCTCGAGCGCGTAGCTCTTCCAGATCAGCGGGATCATCCGGTACGTCGAGCCGTTGCCGATGCCGGTCGCCGCGAAGACGAACAGGAACGCGACGAGGAAGAACGGGAAGATGTCGGAGTTGTGGTTGACCGCGGAGACGACCTCGGGGGTGAAGCCGGGGAACGTCGACGGATCCTTGGCCCAGGCGGCCAGCTTCTCCGGCGGAGCGACCGGGACCGTCCGCAGCTGCGTCAGCGTGTAGAACACGGTCAGGGTGCCGACGATCATCACGATGAACGTCACGAACGTGACCCGCGCGCCGCCGTACTTGTCAGCCAGCCAGCCGCCGACGGGACGCGTGAGCGAGCCGACCAGGGCACCGAGGAACGCGTAGTAGGCGAAGTTGATGCCGATGGACTCGGTCGGGATTGGCGAGCGGAAGAAGTTGATCTTGATCAGCAGCGGCATCGCGGCGGAGTAGCCGATGAACGAGCCGAAGGTGCCGATGTAGAGGAACGACATGATCCACGTGTGCTTGTACTTCACGACTGCGAGCTGCTCGCGGGGCTTGGAGTAGGCCGCAGTGAGGTTGTTCATGAAGAAGTACGACGTGAGGGCTGCGACGACCGCGAGTGCGGCGTAGAGGTAGCCGGCGCGCTCGAGCACGATCCCGCTCTGGCTGGCCTTGACCAGGCCGAAGGCGCCGGCGCCGCCGACGATGATCGGCAGGAAGAACTGGATGACCGAGACGCCGAAGTTGCCGCCCGCGGCGTTGAGGCCGAGTGCCGTGCCCTTGAGCCGGGTCGGGTAGAAGAAGTTGATGTTGGCCATCGACGAGGCGAAGTTGCCGCCGCCGACGCCGGCCGTCGCAGCGATGACGATGAACACCCAGAACGGGGTGTCAGGGCGCTGGACGAAGTAGGCGAACAGCAGGGTGGGGAGCAACAGCATCAGCGCGCTGTAGACCGCCCAGTTGCGACCGCCGAACTTCGGCACCGCGAACGTGTAGGGCAGGCGGAGCAGCGAGCCCACGAGGTTGGGGACGGCGACGAGCCAGAACAGCTGCTGCGGCGTGAACGCGAAGCCCGCGCGCGTCAGCAGGGCCGCGCTGACACTCCACAGCAGCCACACCGAGAAGCCCAGGTGCTCACCGAAGATCGACCAGATGAGGTTGCGCTTGGCAACGGCACTTCCGGTGGACTCCCAGAACGCGGGGTTCTCGGGCTCCCAGTCGTCGATCCACTTGCCGGTGCGGCGAGCGGAGGCCGGTGGGGTCGGCTGTTGTTCTGGGGGGCTGCTGACGACACTGGTCATGGAACGCTCCGAGGTCATGGACCCGGCACTTCGCCGGATCTTGTAACCCTGAAACTAGGCAGCGCGTGTTTCAGACCAGCAGACCTCGCGATGAGGACGACGTAACACTGTCCGCACAGTCTCCACAGCGTTGGTGTGAGAAGTCGCGAGTTTCGGCCTTCGGCCGAAGGGGTTCTCGTTTTCGTGTCACGGTGTCTTGTGGTCACCAGCGCTGACGAGTCAGTTATCGCCCATCGACAAGCGTGGTTGCGATGTCTTCTCGCGCAGTGCGGCCTGCTCGTCGACGGGCCATAACGGCCTCCTCAGCTCGGCGCCCTCCCGCAGCGAGCTTCGAAATCTTGCGGCGATGGGTCGCGTCGTTGAGTTCGCTCAGGCTTCGATGACTACTGGGAGGATCATCGGGCGGCGGCGGAGCTTGCGGCCGACGTACGAGCCCAGGACCCGGCGTACGACCTGCTGAAGCTGGCGCGAGTCGTGATTGCCCTCCGCCATGGACTCCTCGAGCGCCGTCACGATCTTGGGCAGGATCTCGTCGAACGCCGAGTCGTCCTCGGCGATGCCGCGGGCGTGGATCTCCGGGCCGGACACGATCTTGCCGTTGGTCGAGTCGACGACCACGACGACCGAGATGAAGCCCTCCTCGCCGAGGACCCTGCGGTCCTTGAGCTCGGAGTCCGTCAGGTCGCCGACCGATGAGCCGTCGACATAGACGTAGCCGCACTCCACGGCACCCGTGATCGACGCGTGTCCGTCGACGAGGTCGATGACGAAGCCGTCCTCGGCCAGGAGCACGTTGGGCACGCCGGTGGCGGTCGCGAGCTTGGCGTTGGCGTGAAGGTGACGGATCTCGCCGTGCACCGGGAGCACGTTGGTGGGCTTGACGATGTTGTAGCAGTAGAGGAGCTCGCCGGCCGACGCGTGCCCTGAGACGTGGACCAGCGCGTTGCCCTTGTGCACCACATTCGCACCGAGCTTGGTCAGTCCGTCGATGACGCGGTAGATCGCGTTCTCGTTGCCGGGGATCAGTGACGAGGCAAGCAGCACGGTGTCGCCGGGCTCGAGGCTGACCTGCTGGTGGCTGTTGTTGGCCATGCGTGACAGGGCTGCCATCGGCTCGCCCTGCGAACCGGTCGACATCAGCACCATCTGGTGCGGCGGTGCGGCGTCGATCTTGTCGACGACCACGCCGTCGGGGACATGCAGGTAGCCCAGCTCGCGCGCGATCTGCATGTTGCGCACCATGGACCGTCCGACGTACGCGACCTTGCGGTTGTGCTTGGCGGCGGCGTCGATGACCTGCTGCACGCGGTGGATGTGCGAGGCGAATGACGCCACGATGATCCGCCGGCTGCTGCTTGCGAAGACCGCGTCGATCGCCGGCGTGATGTTGCGCTCGGACGTCGTGAAGCCCGGCACCTCGGCATTGGTCGAGTCGGTCAGGAACAGGTCGACGCCCTGCTCACCGAGCCGGGCGAACGCCCGCAGGTCGGTGATGCGGCCGTCGAGCGGCAGCTGGTCCATCTTGAAGTCACCGGTATGCAGTGCGACGCCGGCTGGGGTCTTGATCGCGACGGCCAACGCGTCGGGAATCGAGTGGTTGACCGCGACGAACTCGAGCTCGAACGGGCCGAACGTCTGGACGTCACCCTCACTGACGACGTACTTGGGCGCCTCCTTGAGGCGGTGCTCCTTGAGCTTGGGGTCCAGGAACGCCAGGGTCAGCTGCGAGCCGATGACCGGGATGCTGTCGCGCTCACGCAACAGGTAGGGCACGCCGCCGATGTGGTCCTCGTGGCCGTGCGTCAGCACGATGCCGACGATGTCCTGCAGGCGGTCACGGATCGGGCCGAAGTCGGGGAGGATCAGGTCGACGCCGGGCTGGTGCTCCTCCGGGAAGAGGACGCCGCAGTCGACGATGAGTAGCTTGCCGCCGTACTCGAAGACCGTCATGTTGCGGCCGATCTCGCCGAGCCCGCCGAGGGGGATGACGCGCAGTGCGCCTTCGGGGAGTGCAGGCGGCGGATCGAGCTCGAGGTGCATGTGGCTCATGCCGGGACCTCCGTTGAAAAGGCACGGTACGGAGGTACCGGCCTGAGAATTGTCTTGTTCGCTCGCTTGCGCTCGCTCATGTATGAAGCTTTCAGAGAAGGCCCGAAGCCGTGAGGCCGTCGCGAACGATCGCGACTTCCTCGTCCGTGGCTTCGAGGAGTGGTGAACGCATCGTGCGGTGCTCGAGCACACCGAGAAGCTGCAAGGCAGCCTTCGACGTGATCGCGCCCTGCGTGTAGGTCATCATCGCCTTGACGGCGGGAAGTAGTCGGTCGTTGATCGATCGTGCGGTGGCGAGGTCGCCGGCGTCGACCGCCGCGACCATCTGGGCGTACGCGCTTGCGGCGGCGTGCGAGACGACGCTCACGATGCCGCTGGCTCCCATTGCGAGCCACGGGAGGTTGACCGGGTCGTCGCCGGAGTAGATCTTGATGCCGGTCTCGCGCATGAGCCAGGCGCCCCGGTTGAGGTCGCTGACGGCGTCCTTCATGGCAATCACCAGCGGGTGGTCCGCCAGCTTGGCGTAGGTCTCGTTGGCGATCTGGACACCCGTGCGGCCGGGGATGTCGTAGAGCATGACGGGGGTGTCGTCGCCGGCGCGGGCGACTTCCTCGATGTGCGAGAGGATGCCGGCCTGCGGAGGCTTGCTGTAGTAGGGCGTCACGAGCAGGAGCCCGTGTGCGCCAGCCTTCTTGGCCTGCTCGGCCAGCTCGACCGAGTGGCGCGTGTCGTTGGTGCCCACCCCGGCCACGACCGTGGCTCGGTCGCCAACGGCCTCGAGCACGGCGGCGAGCAGCTGTCCGTCCTCGGCGACCGTCGTCGTCGGCGACTCGCCTGTCGTGCCGCTGACGACCAGTCCATCGCTGCCCTGGTCGACCAGATAGGTCGCCACCTTCTGTGCGTCGGCGAGATCGAGTTCACCTTCGCGGGTGAACGGCGTGACCATGGCGGTCAGCACGCGCCCGAAGGGCGCAGCCTCGGTGGCGAGCGGCGACGTCATACCCACGAGGCTACCGCTTGGGGCGGGGTCGGCGACGACCGGCAGGATGGGCGTGTGACCGATGACATCTATGACATCGACACCGCATCGGTGTCGCGAGGCGACGGCGTTCGTGACCTGACCCTCACCGACCGCTGGAACACGCCGCTCGGCAAGCCCAACGGCGGCTACATCCTCGCGGCGATGCTGCGCGGTCTCGGCGAGGAGATGGAAGCCGATGACCCGATGGTGGGTGCGGTGACCTACCTCGCCTCCCCCGAGACGGGCGCGGCCGAGCTGCGTACGACCTCCCTGCGACACGGTCGCCGGGTCCAGACCGGTGAGGCGGCGCTGTGGGAGGGCGATCGGCACATCGCGCAGCTGCTGGCCAGCTTCGGCGCACGCTCCGGTGGACGCTCGATCGAGCTCGGCACTCCCCCGGCGCTGCCGGCTCCTGACGACTGCCTCGACCCCAAGGACTTCCCCGACGCGATGCCCGCCTCGAGCATCTTCGACCGGGTCGACTACCGGCTGGGTTCAGCCCCGGGTTGGGCACTCGGCAAGCCCACCGGCGACCCCACGTTTGAGATCTGGCAGCGCCTCGCCGGTGGTCGGGAGATCGACATGGCTGCTTTGGCGTTCCTCTGCGACTCGTACGCCCCTCCTGTCCTCGAGATCGACGAGCCCCTGTCGATGACGGTGCAGCTGACGGTCCACCTGCACCGCAGGCCCGTGCCGGGCTGGATCGCGACCCGCCTGACGACCCGTCACGTCATCAACGGGTTCCACGAGGAGGACTGCGAGCTGTGGGACGAGGACGGCAACCTCGTGGCGCAGAGCCGCCAGCTCGCGATCCTGTTGTAGGACGCGCGGAGCTGGAGCGTCAGGTGCGGTCGTAAGTGGCGATGTCGTAGCCGTCGTAGGCCTCGCGGCCCACCTCGGTCCATGCCGACCAGTCGAGGTCGGGGAACCAGGCATCGCCCTCGGGCGACAGGTGCACGTGCGTCACCACCATGCGGTCGACCACGCCCTGGGCCAACGCCTCGGCATAGACCTGCGCGCCGCCGATCAGGAACACCTCGTCGTCACGGCCAAGAGCCATTGCCAACGCGTCGGTCAGGGTGTGTGCGACCTCGACGCCCTCGGCACGCCAGTCGGCGTTGCGGGTCAGCACGATCGACGTACGCCCCGGCAGCGGACGGCCGATCGATTCGTACGTCGTGCGGCCCATGACGATCGGATGACCCATCGTCAATGCCTTGAACTGCTGCTGGTCGCCTGTGCGCGGCCATGGCATGTCACCGTCCCTGCCGATGACCCCGTTGGACCCGATCGCCACGACGATCGTGACACTCATACGGCTATCGGAGCCTTGATCGCCGGGTGCGGGTCGTAGCCGGTGACCTTGATCGAGTCGAGCGTGAAGCCGTCGATCGAGGTCACCGAGGGGTCGAGCCACAGCTCGGGCAGCGGTCGCGGCTCACGGGTGAGCTGTTCGCGGGCCTGGTCGAGGTGGTTGACGTAGAGGTGCGCGTCGCCGAGCGTGTGCACGAAGTCGCCAACCAGGAGGCCCGTCACCTGCGCCACCATGTGGGTCAGCAGCGCGTAGGACGCGATGTTGAACGGCACGCCGAGGAACACGTCGGCGGAGCGTTGATACATCTGGCACGACAGCTTGCCGTCGGCGACGTAGAACTGGAAGAACGCGTGGCACGGCATCAGCGCCATCGCGTCGAGGTCAGCGACGTTCCACGCGCTGACGACGTGACGGCGCGAGTCGGGGTTGGTCTTGATCTGCTCGATCACCGCGGCGAGCTGGTCGATGTGCTCGCCGCCGGGGGCCGGCCAGGAGCGCCACTGGTAGCCGTAGACCGGGCCGAGGTCGCCGTTGTCATCGGCCCACTCGTCCCAGATCGTCACGCCGTTGTCCCGCAGGTAGCCGGTGTTGGTGTCGCCCGCGATGAACCACAGCAGCTCAGCCACGACCGACTTGAGATGGATCTTCTTGGTCGTCACGAGCGGGAAACCCTCACTCAGGTCGAAGCGCATCTGGTGGCCGAAGACGCTGCGCGTGCCGGTGCCCGTCCGGTCGCCCTTGGCGACCCCTTCGTCGAGGATTCGTTGGACGAGATCGAGGTAGGCCCGCATGTCCGAAGACTACCAATCGGGGCCGACGGATCGTGTGCGAAACTCTGACCATGCCGAGCGCTGAGTACGACGCCACTCCCAAAGAGGTACGCAACTTCGCGCTCCTCCAGATCGGGATGGTCGGCGGATTCCTGGTGCTGCTGTTCTTCATGTTCGGTGGGTCCGACGCCGACTATCCGCCCGCGTGGCTCGCGATCGCCCTCGTCGTCCCGATCGCCATCGGGGCGTTCTTCGCGGAGCGGGTGTGGCTGACGGCCTCGCCGCTGCCCGCCGACGCTCCTCCCCTCGAGCTGCGCAACCAGGCGGTCGGCGTGTTCGCGGGCCAGACCGTCCGCAAGTTCTTCTACTGCTTCGCCACGCTCATCCCGGCCGGCGTGGTGACGTTCGTGAGCGACTACGGCGGATGGCCGCTGGTCATCGCCGGATTCCCGGGGCTCGCGGTGATCGGCTGGGAGACCTGGCCGAGCCTGCGCAACACCTCGATGACCGCCGCGATGCTCGATTCACAAGGCGCGGAGTCGCACCTCGTCGAGAGCTTCCTCGAATCGTGAGTGAGCGCCAGCGAACGAACCATGAGACAGCCATCACGCCGACGCGTGCATACCCTGCCTTTCCCATGCGGGTGACGGCGTGACCAGCGCTGATGTCAGCGCGCGTCTGGCCTGGCCGGACGACGCCACCTCGATCGTGCGTGTCCAGCTCGCCAGCTGGCGCGCGAGCTATGCCGACGTGATCCCCGCGGAGGTGCTCGAGTCGGTCGACCCGGCCGAGCTGGCCGAGCGATGGACCGCCACGCTCAGCTCGCCCAAGGACGCCCGCATGCGAGTCCTCGTGGCGCTGGAGCGGGCGGACGTACGCGGGTTCGCTCTCGTGCACCCGAGCTACGACCCCGACGCCGACCAGGTCGCCGACGGTGAGATCGGCGAGTTCGTCATCGACCCGGAGCACCAGCGCGCCGGCCACGGCTCACGGCTGCTGCAGGCGGCGATCGACACGCTCGCCGCCGACAAATTCACCCGCGCCGTGTGGTGGGTCGGGTCGACCGACGACGCGCTGCGGGCCTTCATCACGGAGTCCGGTTGGGAGCCTGACGGCGCACACCGCGAGCTCGCCACCGAAACCGGGGAGACCCTCAAGCAGATCCGGCTGCACACCGCGATCGGATGACGACGGACCGCAACGTCATCGTCAACTCCCTCGGCGTTGGGGTGGCGACCGGCGCCTACGGGATCTCGTTCGGCGCAATCTCGGCCGCTTCGGGACTCGACGTGCTGCAGACGTGTGTGCTGTCGCTCTTGGTTTTCACGGGTGCCTCGCAGTTCGCCTTCGTGGGCATCATCGCGTCGGGCGGCAACCCGGTCACTGGTGCACTGACGGCGATCCTGCTGAGCAGTCGCAATCTGTTCTACGGGGTCAGCCTCGCCCAGAAGCTCAAGCTCACGGCTCCACAACGGCTCGCCTCGGCACATCTCGTGATCGACGAATCCACCGCGATGGCCGTCACGCGGGACACGACGCGCCAGTCGCGGCTCGGGTTCTACTGGACAGGTATCTCGATCTTCGTGCTGTGGAACCTCATGACGTTCCTCGGCGCCCTGGCCGGCGAGAGGATCGGCGACCCCCAGACGTACGGGCTGGACGCCGCCGTCGGCGCCGCGTTCCTCGGGCTGCTGTGGCCGCGGCTGACCTCGTGGCATGCCCGGCTCGTTGCCTTGTTCGGGGCAGCAGTCGCCCTCGGATTCGTGCCGTTCACGACACCGGGCCTGCCGATCATCATCGGCGGCGGCGCTGCTGTCGTGCTGGGCATGCTGTGGCGACCGAAGGTGTCGCTATGACCACTTTGTGGGTCGGCATCGTGATCATGATCGTGGGGTGCTTCGCGCTGAAGTACGCCGGACTGTCGGTGCCCGAGCGGGTGCTCAACCACCCGGCGACCGTACGCGCCGCCGACCTGATCCCGGTCGCACTGCTCGGCGCCCTGATCGCGGTCCAGGTGTTCGCCGACGACGGGTCCCTCCGCATCGACGCCCGGCTGCTGGGGCTCGTCGTCGCGGCGGTGCTGCTGACGCTGCGCATGCCGTTCCTGGTCGTCGTGTTCGCCGCCGCGCTGGTCGCAGCGCTCGTCCGGATGCTCTGACGGTTTACCAAGAGAACCTGGTAAACGGACACCTCTCCGGGCAAATTTGGCCGGAGGAGTGACGGTTTACCAGGTTCTCCTGGTAAACCACCGCCGTCGCTAGAGGCCGAGCACGGTGTCGAGGCCCACGGTGACGCCGGGGCGATCCGACACGGCTCGTACGGCGGCGACGACGCCGGGCATGAACGATGCCCGGTCGATCGAGTCGTGGCGGATCGAGAACGTCTCGCCCGCTCCGCCGAACAGCACCTCTTGCGACGCGGTGAACCCGCGGGCGCGGACAGCGTGCACGGGGATGCCGGCGACCTTCGCGCCGCGTGCACCATCGGGATCCGTCGTCGTGGCGTCGGGCAGCGGTGGCGACCCAGCCTCGGCACGCGCCGAGGCGATCATCTCTGCGGTACGGGTGGCGGTGCCTGATGGCGCGTCGATCTTGTTGGGGTGATGCAGCTCGATGACCTCGATCGACTCGAAGTAGGGCGCAGCGGTGGCGGCGAACCGCATCATCAGCACCGCGCCGATCGAGAAGTTGGGCACGATCAGGACGCCGACCGTCGGTGCGTCGCCGAGCAGCTCTCGTACGCGGTCGATCTTGGCGTCGTCGAATCCCGAGGTGCCGACCACGACGTTGACGCCATGCTCGACGCACCAGGTCACGTTGTCGAGCGCCGCCGCCGGCTGGGTGAAGTCGAGCGCGACCTCGGCGCCGGACTCGACGAGCAGGTCGAGCGGATCGTCGACGTCGACCTGCGCCACGACCTCGATGCCGTCGGCATCGTTGAGTGCCCGGACCGACTCCGAACCCATACGCCCCTTGGCGCCCAGCACTGCGACCCGTGTCATGTCGTCAGCCTATCGGCGCGTGCCGGCGGCCACGTCGACGAGGACACCCACCCCCGCCTCCACCTCGGCGAACGACGTCGACAGCGGTGACAGGCCCAGCCGGATGAGGTCAGGCTCGCGGAAGTCCGGGACGACGCCGCGCTCGATCATCCGGTCGGTGATGCCCCGCGAGTCCGGATGGCGCACCGTCACGTGACTGCCCCGCAGGGCAGGGTCGCGCGGCGTTGCGATCTCGAGGCCCGCCTCGTCGAGGAGCTCGATCGTGTACGCAGTGAGGGCCTCCGACTTGGTGCGGATCGCCTCGACGCCCGCTTCGGCGATCAGGCGTACGCCCTCCTGCACGGCGACGATGCCGGAGACCGACGGCGTGCCGCTGAGCATCCGCCGGATCGTCGGCGCAGCCTCGTACGTGTCGGCCATCGCGAACAGGTCGGCAGCGCTGAACCAGCCGGCGATCGGCTGGGTCACCTGCGAGACGTGGCGCTGCGCGACGTACATGAACGCCGGTGAGCCGGGTCCGCTGTTGAGGTACTTGTAGGTGCAGCCCACCGCGAAGTCGACCTGCGCCTCGTCGAGCCCGATCGGCATCACACCGGCCGAGTGGCACAGGTCCCAGAGCACCACAGCCCCTGCATCGTGCACGAGCTGGGTGACGGCTGGCAGGTCGACCAACGTGCCGGAACGGTAGTCGACCTGGCTGAGCACCACGACGGCCGTACGCTCGCTGAGTGCCTCGCCCAGCGCGTCGAGCGTGACGTTGTCGATGAGATCAGGCCGCAGCCAGCGCACGGTCATACCGCGCGCGGCCGCCACCGACTCGACGAGATAGCGGTCGGTCGGGAAGTTCGTCGCGTCGATCACGATCTCGTCGCGATCGGGACGCAGACCGGCCGCAGCGTGCAGCAGCTTGTAGATGTTGACGGAGGTGGAGTCGGCGATGATCGTCTGCCCGGCAGCGGCACCCAGCAGGGCGGTGCCGAGCTCGTCGCCGACCGTGACCGGGAGGTCGACCCATGAGTCGTCCCAGCCACGGATCAGCCGGCTCCCCCACTCCTGGCGCACGAAGGTCTCGAGGCGGTCGACCGTCGCCTTCGGCACGCGGCCGAGCGAGTTGCCGTCGAGGTAGGCGACGAGATCGTCGTCGATCGCGAAGCGGTCGCGGAACCCGGCGAGCGGGTCGGCGGCATCCAGGACGTCAGGGGGTGTCGTCACCGGCTGATGCTCTCACAGGAACGGATCTCCCTGCGTTCGTGTCGTCCCAGCAGCGCAAACGCAGGGACGTCGGTCGCGATGGGGACGGATCTCCCTGCGTTCGTGTCGTCCCAGCAGCGCAAACGCATGGAGATCGGTCACCACGAACGCGGAAGGGCCCCGCCGCAGTGCGACGGGGCCCTTCACAGACGTACGGATCAGGCGTCGGAGCTGACCGGCTCCTCAGCCGGTGCAGCCTCTTCGCCCTTGTCCTCGAGCACGGGGATCAGCGAGAGCTTGCCGCGGTCGCCGAGCTCGGCGATCTCGACCTGGATCTTCTGGCCGACCTTGACGACGTCCTCGACGTTGTTGACGCGCTGGCCGCCGTTGAGCTCGCGCAGCTTGCTGATGTGCAGCAGGCCGTCGCGCCCCGGTGCCAGCGACACGAACGCGCCGAAGTCGACCGTCTTGACGACGGTGCCGAGGTAGCGCTCGCCGACCTCGGGCATCGTCGGGTTGGCGATGGCGTTGATCGCGTCACGCGCGGCTTCGGCAGCTTCGCCGCTCTCCGCACCGACGTAGACCGTGCCGTCGTCCTCGAGCGAGATGTTGGCGCCCGTCTCGTCCTGGATCTGGTTGATGATCTTGCCCTTGGGGCCGATGACCTCACCGATCTTGTCCACGGGGATCTTGATCGTGATGATCCGCGGGGCGTAGGGGCTCATCTCGTCGGGCTCGTCGATGGCCTCGGCCATGACGTCGAGGATCGCGACGCGCGCACCGTACGCCTGCGTCAGCGCGCCGGCCAGCACGTCGGCGGGGATGCCGTCGAGCTTGGTGTCGAGCTGCAGGGCGGTGACGAACTCGCGCGTTCCGGCGACCTTGAAGTCCATGTCGCCGAAGGCGTCCTCGGCTCCCAGGATGTCGGTCAGCGTGACGAACGTCTGCTTGCCGTCGATCTCACCGGAGATGAGGCCCATCGCGATACCGGCGACCGGCGCACGCAGCGGCACACCGGCGTTGAGCAGGCCGAGCGTCGAGGCGCACACCGAGCCCATCGAGGTGGAACCGTTGGAGCTGAGCGCCTCGGACACCTGACGGATCGCGTAGGGGAACTCCTCGCGCGTCGGCAGGACCGGGAGGAGCGCACGGCCCGCGAGGGCGCCGTGACCGATCTCGCGGCGCTTCGGCGAACCGACCCGGCCCGTCTCACCGGTCGAGTAGGGCGGGAAGTTGTAGTTGTGCATGTAGCGACGCGACGTCTCGGGCGAGAGCGTGTCGAGCTTCTGCTCGAGGCCCAGCATGTTGAGCGTCGTGATGCCCATGATCTGGGTCTCGCCGCGCTGGAAGAGCGCCGAGCCGTGCACGCGGGGAACGATGCCGACCTCGGCGCTGAGGGCACGGATGTCCTCGAGGCCACGGCCGTCGATGCGGACCTTGTCGCGCAGGACGCGCTCGCGGACGACAGCCTTGGTCACGGAGCGAACCGCAGCGCCGATCTCCTTCTCGCGACCCTCGAACTGCTCGCCGAGCTTTTCGATGACGTCGGCCTTGATCTCGGACTCGCGCTCCTCGCGGTCAGCCTTGCTGACGATCGTGAGGGCCTGGGCCAGATCGGCCTTGGCGACGGACTCGACGGCTTCGTAGACGTCGTCTTCGTAGTCGAGGAAGATCGGGAACTCGCGGACCGGCTTGGCGGCAGTCTCGGCGAGAGCGATCTGCGCCTCGCAAAGCTGCTTGATGAAGACCTTGGCGGCGTCGAGGCCACCTGCGACGATCTCCTCGGTGGGCGCCTGGACACCGCTCTGGACGAGGTCCCAGGTCGACTCGGTCGACTCGGCCTCGACCATCATGATGGCGACGTCGTCACCCGCGATGCGGCCGGCGACGACCATGTCGAACACAGCGTTCTCGAGCTGGCTGTGCGTCGGGAAGCCGACCCACTGGCCGTCGATCAGGGCGACGCGCGTGGCGCCGACCGGGCCGGTGAACGGCAGGCCCGAGATCTGGGTCGACGCGGAAGCCGCGTTGATCGCCAGGACGTCGTAGGGGGTGTCGGGGTTGAGCGCCAGGACAGTGATGACGACCTGGACCTCGTTGCGCAGACCCTTCTTGAAGGTCGGGCGCAGCGGGCGGTCGATCAGGCGGCACGTGAGGATCGCGTCCTCGCTGGGGCGTCCCTCACGGCGGAAGAACGAGCCCGGGATGCGACCAGCGGCGTACATCCGCTCCTCGACGTCGATCGTCAAGGGGAAGAAGTCGAAGTGGTCCTTGGGGTGCTTGCCGGCCGTCGTGGCCGACAGGAGCATCGTGTCGTCGTCGAGGAAGGCTGCGACTGAGCCGGCGGCCTGCTGGGCGAGGACGCCCGTCTCGAAACGGATCGTGCGGGTGCCGAAGCTGCCATTGTCGATGACGGTCTCAGCGGTGTGAAGTGTGGATTCCGACATGGAAGTCCCTTCCGCAGGCGTATGCCTGCCTGTTGGGACGAGAGGTGCCAGACGGTGGAACCTTGTCGGTCTTCGATCGAGGCCTGCGGGCGTTCCTGTGGAACGTCCCGAGGGCCACTACCGAGGACCGAGCACGTCGTGCCTGGGCACTCTCGTCATGGGTGGTGCGATGTGCAGTTGTGAAGAGAGGCGGTCACTCCACGGGGAAGTGACCGCCTCACGGGATCTAGCGGCGCAGACCGAGACGCTCGATGAGCGAGCGGTAGCGCTCGATGTCGTTGTTCTGCAGGTAGTTGAGCAGACGACGACGCTGTCCGACCAGGAGCAGCAGGCCACGACGGCTGTGGTGGTCGTGCTTGTGCTCCTGCAGGTGCGCGGTCAGGTGCGAGATGCGACCCGTCAGGAGCGCGATCTGGACCTCAGGGGATCCGGTGTCGCCGTCGCTGAGCGCGTACTGCTTGATGATGTCTTCCTTGGCAATGCCTGCGACCGTGGGCGCAGCAGTCTTCTTTGACACTGTTCTCCTCTGAGGGTTTCGTTGCACGGCGCGCCCGGGCTTGTCCACCGGGGCACTCTGGATCCGTGGCCGATCAGACGGCAACGTCCAGAGTATCAGCGCCGACGCTCCCGGGGCGAATCGCCGACGGGCCGCGCAGCCGGTCGCGGTCGGGCGAGTCACCACCGTACGGCTAGCGTCGTCGGCATGTCGTCGTCCGGCCGAATCGCAGGCATCGCAGTCGTTGTCGCCCTGCTGCTGACGGGGTGCTCGTCGACGTCCGGCGATCCGAGCCCGACGAGGACCGCCACGACCGCGACACCCGCGCCGAGCGCGAGTCCCGACCTGCCGGCCGTACGCTCATACGTCGCGATCGGCGACTCGTTCACCGCAGGGCCCGGGCTTGCCGACCTGCGTGACGGCGGCGCGTTCTGCCTCAGGTCTGACCACAACTGGCCGTCCCTGCTCGCGCACGAGCTCGACCCCACGACGTTCGTCGACGTGAGCTGCGCCGGAGCGACGACCCACGACGTCCTGCAGAACGGGACGGGACCAGCTGAGGCGCGGCCGCAGATCGAGGCGGTCACGCCCGGAACCGACCTCGTCACGGTCGGCATCGGCGGCAACGACGGCAACCTGTTCGCGTCGCTCATCTCGGCCTGCACGGGCGGCCAGGGCGCATGCGACCCGTTCTCGCGCGACTCAGCCCCGGTGATCCTCCGGCAGACGGTCACGGACATCGCCGCAGTGCTGGCCGACATACGCGCCAAGGCGCCGAAGGCGACGGTGCTGCTCGTGGGCTACCTGCGGATCATGCCGGACTCGGGAAGCTGCCCGACGATCGGCATCTCAGCCGGCGATGCCACCGCGGTGGCCAGTGCCGAGGAGGCCCTGGACCGGGCGCTCGCCGATGCCGCGCACCAGACGGGCGTCCCGTACGTCTCGATGCGCAAGGCCTCGCGCGGCCACGACGCATGCGCGGGCACACAGGCCTGGACCAACGGCGCCCAAGTCAAGGATGACGACGGCGTCGCCTTCCACCCTCGGCTCGCCGGCATGCAGGCCGTCGCCCGGGCCGTGGCGAATCAGCTCGCCGAGGGCTAGCAGCTGCCCCCACCGATCGGCAGCTTGCCGTTCAGCGGCAGGTCCCGCGAGGAGAACCCGACCTTGACCTGCGCGCAGCCCTTCGTCACCTTCCACGCGTACGCCGCGGTGTCCCAGTAGGACAGCGCACGACTGGTGAGCGGGAACGACACCGTGCGGGACTCCCCCGGCGCCAGCTGGACCTTGGTGAATCCCTTGAGGGCGGCGGGCGGCTGCTGCACCGTCGTCGACTGGTCCGGCAGCCCGAGGTAGAGCTGTGGCACGGCGTAGCCCGTACGTTCGCCGGTGTTCGTGACGACTGCCTTCACGACGCCGCTGCCCTGGTCGACGGTGAGGTCGGACAGCGCGAAGGACGTGTAGGACAGCCCGAAGCCGAACGGGTAGGCCGGCGTCAGGTTCTTCTCGTCGTACCAGCGATAGCCGACGAAGACGCCCTCGTCGTAGTGCGTCTCGAGGCCCAGCACCCCGCTCCCTGGGTAGCGGGACGAGCTGACCGCCGTGGGCAGCTGGGACTCGCTGTCGGGCAGCGTGAGGGGCAGGGCCGCCGGGGTCGACGTCGCCGAACAGCACCCGGGCGAGCGCAGGCCCGCCGTGCGCACCGGGATACCAAGCCTGCACGAGCGCTGCGATCTTCGAGCGCCACGGTGTCAGGTCGGCGCCGCCTGACTCGAGCACGACGACGGTCTTGCTCTGTCCCGCCGCCACGGCCTCGATCAGCGCGTCCTGGTCGCCGTAGGTGCCGGGGCACTCGAGCGACAGGCAGTTGCGGTCCGAGCCCTCGCCGTACTGGTCCTTGGCGACGACGATCGCGATGTCCGCGGCCTTGGCGGCGGCAGCCGCGCGGGCACGGTCGGTCCCGTCGTCATACGTCACCGTGACGCCGCCGCCCGCGCGAGCGGTGAGGCCGTCGAGGAGCGAGTGGTTCTCGAACGGCTCGACCTCGCCCGACCCGCCGCCGACCGCGAACTCGGTCGCGGGCTTGCCGATCACGGCGATCGACCTGACCGACGGCGAGATCGGCAGGATGTCGCCCTGGTTGCGCAGCAGCGTCGTCGACTGCTCCGCGATCCGCTGGGAGGCCTGGCCGTCGGCCACCTTGTCGATCTGCGCGTCGTCGTTGCGGTAGGCCGCGCGGTCGAAGACACCGAACCGGAACCACGTCTCGAGCATCACGCGGACGTGCTGGTCGATCGTGGACTTCTTGACCTGCCCGAGCGTGACCGCCGCCGAGACCAGCAGCGGCTGATAGCCGACCGGTGGCCACGGCTCGAAGTCGAGCCCGTTGTTGAGGCCGCCGTCGGTCGTGTGGATCGCCAGGTAGTCGGCGATCGTGTAGCCCTTGAAGCCCCACTCGTCGCGCAGGATCTTCTTGAGCAACGTGGAGTTCTGGCAGGCGTACTCACCGTTGACCCTGTTGTATGCGCACATGATCGTGCCGACCTTGGCCTCCTTGACGGCGGCCTCGAACTGCGGCAGGTAGATCTCGCGCATCGTGCGGTCGTCGACGATCGAGTTCTGCGCATAGCGGGTCCCGACGATGCCGAGCCCGGCGGGCAGGTGCTCGTTGAGGAGCCCACCCGTGAAGTCGATGCCCTCCTGGTTGTTGGCCGCGAAGTGCTTGACGTTGCCGATCACACCGGTCGCCTGCGCACCCTCGATCCACGCCACGCCCAGACGGCTGGTCAGCAGCGGGTCCTCGCCATAGCCCTCGAACGTACGGCCGGCCAGCGGGGTACGCGCGATGTTGACCGTCGGGGCGTAGATGACGTCGTTGCCCTTGGCCTTGGCCTCCGACGCGGCGACCGTGCCGTGCGACCGAGCCAGCTCGGGGTCGAACGTCGCGGCAAGCGTCAGCGGTGCCGGCAGCCCGATCGACTTGCCCTGACGCGGGCCGACCGGTCCGTCGCTGTAGTAGATCGTCGGCACGTCCAGGCGGGGTATGCCCTCCTGGACGCCGGTGTGGGTGTCCGGGCTGCTGAACGCGCCGCCCATCAGGTCGTCGCCGCCGAGCAGACCGATCTTCTCGTCGAGCGTGAGCTCGGCGAGGAGCAGGTCGGCCCGCTGGCTGGGGCTCAACGTGGTGTCGCACCACGGGTGGTTGCCGCACCTGCCCGCGGCGACGGCCGGAGGGGCCGGTGTGAGGGCAAGGGTCGAACCGACCGTCACGGCAGCGAGGACCAGGCCGAGGAGGCGTCGCGATGTCATGGGGCTCCCCACGTCGGGCGCGCAGGCGCGCAGAGTGCCGTCAACGTACAGGCGTTCTGCGCGAAGTGGAACAGGTTTCAGGTTTGCAGAATCGAGCGGGTCTTCTCGACGTCCTGATGCATCTGCGCGATGAGCGGCTCGATGCCTTCGTACTTGACCATGCCCCGCAGCCGCTCGACCAGCTCGACCCGGATCGCCTCGCCGTAGAGCTCGAGGTCGGTGCGGTCGAGGACGTACGACTCGACCCGTCGCTCGACGCCGTCGAACGTGGGGTTGGTGCCGACCGAGATCGCCGCAGACAGCCGCTCGCCGTCGGCGCGCACGAGCCGGCCGGCATAGACGCCGTCAGGGGGCACGGCGTACGCCTCGTCGACCGGGACGTTGGCTGTCGGGAATCCCAGCTCGCGGCCGCGCTGGTCGCCCTTGGTGACGATGCCGGACACCTCGTGCGGGCGGCCGAGCACCTCGGCAGCCTCCGCGAGCCGGCCCTCGGCGACCAACGTACGCACGAGGGTCGACGAGTACGGGACCGCGCCGCCGTCGAGGGCGAGGCCGTCGACCGCGAACCCGGCCCGCTCCCCCGCCTCGCGCAGGAACGTCGTGTCGCCACTGGCCTTGGAACCGAATCGGAAGTTGTCGCCCACCGCGACCAGTGCAGCGCTGAGCTGCTCGACCAGGACCCGGTCGACGAACTCCTGCGGCGACCACGAAGCCATCTCGGCGGTGAAGTTGAGGATGCGGACCTCGTCGGCGCCCGCTGCGCGCAGCAGCTCGACGCGACGCTCGATCGTCGTGAGCCTCAAGGGCGCCTGCTCAGGGCGTACGACGGCCAGCGGGTGAGGCACGAACGTGACCGCGATGACGGGCAGCCCGGCAGCAAGCTCGCGCGTGCGGGCCAGCACGTGCTGGTGACCACGGTGGACGCCGTCGAAGTTGCCGACCGTGACCGCCGACGGCTCGGATCGCGGATCCGTCGCTGCTCCTCGGAAGTCGCGCCAGATCATCACGTGAAAACTCTGCCACACCACCGCTCACGACATCGCAGGAGCCAAACCTAAGAACACTCTATGTGGCGGCGGCACAGGCTGCCGCCTAGCGTCGGAGCATGCCGCTCACCCATGACGCCTCGGTCCTGCGCGACACCGTGAGGCTGGTGACCGGGGGCGTCCTCCGGCGGGGAGGTCGTCGTCCTCGACGGCAGCGAACCGCCGCGTCCCGGCTAGAGCAGCGGGCGCAGGGGCGCGAGGATCCACTCGCACGCCTTCGCGACGAGCGGCCGCGACGACCACTCGGCGCGGGTCAGCACGCGTGCGTTGGAGGCATCCGTCTCGAACACCATCTCCAGGTGCGCGGCGAGCGCGTCGTCGAGGATCTCGAGATTGATCTCGTAGTTTCCGGTGAGGCTCAGCCGGTCGATGTTGGCGGTGCCGATCGTCGTCCACCGGCCGTCGATCGTCGCGGTCTTGGCGTGCACCATCCAGTCCTGGTAGAGCAGGATCTCCACGCCGCCGTCGAGCAGCTGCGAGTAGAACCCCCGCGACAACCAGTCGGCGACGACGTGGTTGGAGATCTCCGGCACGAGGATCCGCACGCGTACGCCCCGGGCAGCGGCCTCGAGCAACCCTTGCAGGATGTCGCGGTCAGGGATGAAGTAAGCCGCCGTGATGTAGATGTGGTCGCGGGCCCGGTCGATCGCCTCGATGTACATGCCCCGGATCGGGAACAGCAGCTGTCGTGGGACGTTGCGATGGGCGCGGATCTGCGGCTCCCAGCTGGCGTCGCCACGCTCCTTGAGGATCCGCGCGTTCCGGCCGCGGCGCAGGTTCCAGAAGTCGACGAACGCGTTGTCGAGGTCCCACACCGAGGGACCCTCGATCTTGAGGTGCGTGTCGCGCCACTCCGAGGCGTACAGGGAACCGACGTTGTAGCCGCCCACATAGCCGACCTCGTCGTCGACGACCAGGATCTTGCGGTGGTCACGGCCCATCTGCCGAGGGCTGAAGAACCGCCAGCCGGTGGCGAACACGGGATAACGCAGGACGTGGATCGGAGCCGGGAACCGCAGGAAGCTCGGCGTCACGACGAGGTTGGCGAAGCCGTCGTAGATGACATACACGTCGACGCCCCGGCGAGCCGCGTCGATCAGGGCCCGCTTGAAGCGGCGACCCATCGCGTCGCCCTTGATGATGTAGGTCTCGAACAGGATGCGCTCGCGGGCGCCGCCGATCGCCGCCAGCATGTCCTCGAACAGGTCCGAGCCGTACGTGTAGGCGGTGGCGGTGTTGCCGGAGCCGATGGCGAGCGGGGTCGGGGGCGTGACGGGGAACGTCTCGTGGCCCTTGCCACCGCGGAGCATCTTGCGGACCTTCGTCGTCGCCATGAGCGCCACGACGATCAGGAACTGCGCCGTCAGCAGGCTCAACAGTGCCCGCTTGAGGATGCCGCGGGTCGAGGGTCGGCGAAGTCGCATGGTGTGACTCACCCTAGCGACCCGCCGATCCCGCTGGGGGTCACGCTCAGCGGCGATTCAGACGAAGACGGCGACCGGCTTGGCGACGCCGCCGCGCTGCTCGTAGAGCGCGAGGAACTCCCCCGACGGCGCGAACACCGCGACCGCGCCGGGTGCGCCAAGGTCGATGCCGGTGAGCGGGCGGCCGAAGCGTACGTCGGAGGCTTCGCGCTCCTCGAGGTCGTACGCCGGGAAGCTCGCGCGTGCCACGTCGTCGAGCCCGGCAACGACGAGCTCCTGCTCGAGCTGCTCGAGCGTGTGGGCCTGGTCGAGGGCGAACGCACCGACGCGCGTACGCCTGAGCATCGTCAGGTGTCCGCCGACGCCGAGGTCGGCGCCGATGTCGCGCGCCAGGGCCCGGATGTAGGTGCCGCTCGAGCAGACGACGCGGACGTCGACGTCGACGACATCGCCCTCGACGCGCAACCCATCGAGCTCGAACGTCGAGACGGTGACCGGCCGGGCCGCCAGCTTGACCTCGTCGCCGCCGCGTACGCGGGCGTACGACCGCACGCCGTCGACCTTGATCGCGGAGACCGACGACGGGACCTGCTGGATGTCGCCGGTGTAGGCCGGCAGCACCGCGCGTACGGCAGCCTCGTCGACCTGTGATGCCGGCGTCGACGAGGTGATCTCGCCCTCGGCGTCGTCGGTGACTGTCGACTGGCCGAGCCGCATCGTCGCGACGTACTCCTTGTCGGCGAGCGTCAGGTGGCCCAACAGCCGGGTGGCGCGGTTGATGCCGAGCACCAGCACGCCGGTCGCCATCGGGTCGAGCGTGCCGGAGTGACCGACCTTCTTGGTGCCGGCGATGCGGCGCATGCGGCCCACGACGTCGTGCGACGTCCAGCCGGCCGGCTTGTCGACGACGACGAGCCCGGAGACCGGGTCAGTCATCGAGCTCCGCGTCGTCGTCGTCCTTCTTCTTGTACGGATCGGGGTCGCCGGCGTACTGCGCACCCGCCGAGCGCGAGGCGACCTCCTGGTCGGACTCCTTGACCTTGGCGAGCAGGTCTTCGATCTCCTTGGCCGTCTCGGGGACGGCGTCGAGGAAGAACTCGATCGACGGCGTGATGCGGGTGCCGAGCTGCTTGCCGACCTCTGACCGGATCAGGCCGGTGGCGCTGCGCAGCGCAGCGGCGGTGTCGGCGCGAGCCGTCTCGTCGCCCATGACGGTGTAGAACACCGAAGCCTGCTGACCGTCACCGGTCATGCGTACGTCGGTGATCGTCACGAAGCCCAGGCGCGGATCCTTGACCCGGCGCTCGAGCATCTGCGCCACGATGACCTTGATCCGGTCGCCGACCTTGTGGATCCGAGGTCCAGCCATGATTCCTCCTGAAAGTCGTGTTGCGTCATAGCTTCCGTGGCCCGGGGACCTCAGAAGCTATGACGCAACACCGGTGAGCAGTCGCTACGCGCGCTGCTTCTCTCGCATTTCGAATGTCTCGACGATGTCGCCGACCTTGATGTCGTTGAAGCCCTTGAGCACGAGACCGCACTCGAAGCCTTCGCGGACCTCGGACACATCGTCCTTCTCACGGCGCAGGCTGGAGAAGTCGAGGTTGTCCGCGACCACTGAGCCGTCGCGAAGCAGGCGTGCCTTCGCGTTGCGCTTGATGACACCGCTCGTGACCATGCAACCGGCGATGTTGCCGATCTTGCTGGAGCGGAAGATGTCGCGGATCTCGGCGGTACCGAGCTGCGCCTCCTCGAACTCCGGCTTGAGCAGGCCCTTGAGCGATGCCTCGATCTCCTCGATCGCGTTGTAGATGACCGAGTAGTACTTGATCTCGACACCTTCGCGGTCGGCCAGCTCCGTCGCCTTGCCCTGCGGGCGGACGTTGAAGCCGATGATGACGGCGTTGGACGCGGCGGCCAGCATGACGTTGGTCTCGGTGATCGCACCGACACCGCGGTCGATGACCCGGAGTGCGACCTCCTCGCCGACGTCGATCTGGGCCAGTGCATCCTCGAGCGCCTCGACCGAACCGGAACCATCACCCTTGAGGATGAGGAGCAGCTCGTCGGTCTCGCCCTTCTCCATCGAGGACATGAAGTCCTCGAGCGTACGACGGCCGGTGCGCTGTGCCAGGAGGGCGTTGCGCTCTCGCGCCTCGCGCTTCTCGGCGATCTGGCGGGCCAGCCGGTCGTCAGCGACGACCATGAAGTTGTCGCCGGCTCCCGGGACCGCGGTCAGACCGAGCACGAGTGCCGGACGGGACGGGGTGGCTTCCTCGATGTTCTCGCCGTGCTCGTCGAGCATGGCGCGAACACGTCCGAACGCCGGACCGGCGACGATCGAGTCGCCGACCTTGAGCGTTCCGCGGTGGACCAGCACTGTCGCGACAGGTCCCCGACCACGGTCGAGGTGCGCCTCGATGACGAGACCCTCGGCGTTCTGGTTGGGGTTGGCGCGCAGGTCGAGCGAGGCGTCAGCCGTGAGGATGACGGCCTCGAGCAGCTCGTCCATGCCCGTGCCGGCCTTGGCCGAGACGTCGACGAACATCGTGTCGCCGCCGTACTCCTCGGGCACGAGTCCGTACTCGGTGAGCTGGCCACGTGCCTTGGTCGGGTCGGCGTCGGGCTTGTCGACCTTGTTGACCGCGACGACGATCGGGACGCCGGCGGCCTTGGCGTGGTTAAGCGCCTCGACCGTCTGCGGCATGACGCCGTCGTCGGCCGCGACCACGAGGATCGCGATGTCGGTCGCCTGGGCACCACGGGCACGCATGGCGGTGAACGCCTCGTGACCCGGTGTGTCGATCAGGGTGATGCGACGCTCGGAACCGTCGACCTCGGTCGCGACCTGGTAGGCGCCGATGGTCTGCGTGATGCCACCGGCCTCCTTGTCGACGACGTTGCTGCTGCGCAGCGCGTCGAGGAGCTTGGTCTTTCCGTGGTCGACGTGACCCATGACGGTGACGACGGGGGGACGCGCGGCCAGATCGGCCTCGTCGCCCTCGTCCTCGCCGAACTCGATGTCGAACGACTCGAGCAGCTCGCGGTCCTCGTCCTCCGGGGAGATGACCTCGACGTTGTAGTTGAGCTCCTCACCGAGCAGCATCAACGTCTCGTCGTTGGCCGACTGCGTCGCCGTGACGACCTCGCCCAGATGGAACAGCACCTCGACGAGCGATGCGGAGTCGCCGCCGATCTTGTCGGCGAAGTCGGCCAGCGAGGATCCGCGGGTCAGGCGTACGGTCTCGCCGTTGCCCTTGCGGACGCGGACGCCACCGATTGCCGGCGCCTGCATCTGGTCGAATTCCTGACGCTTCGCGCGCTTGCTCTTGCGTCCACGTCGGACGGGTCCGCCGGCGCGACCGAACGCGCCCTGCGTGCCGCCACGCGTGTTGCGGCCACCGGGGCCACCTGTGCGCGGAGGGCCGCTGAAGCCGCCACCGCCACCAGGAGCGCCGCGGCCGGGAGCACCGCCACCGCCACCGCCGGGACGACCGGCGAATCCGCCGCCGCCTCCACCGGGAGCGCCGCGCCCCGGTGCACCAC
>NZ_JBFUFH010000005.1:0-420373 GCF_056403535.1 Aeromicrobium sp. P2_G6
CATGAAGCGAAGCTTGGCGGCCTGGTTCATCATGCCGTCGAGGCAGACCCCGATGAAGTCCATGTACATGATCTCGACGACGGGCTTCATCCCGGCCATGGCCGACCCGACCGCGGTGCCGATGATTGCTGACTCAGAGATTGGCGTGTCGCGGACCCGTCCGGGGAACTGCTCGAAGAGCTTGCGGAACAGCGCATAGACGTTGCCGCCCTTGCCGACGTCGATCCCCGCCATGAACACCGTCGGGTCTTCCTCCATCTCTCGAACGACCGCAGCGCGGACGGCGTCCATTAGGCGGAACTCCTCACCAGGTTCAAGCTGAGGCTCGTCCTCTTCCATTTCCTCGACCACGACGAAATCGAACAGTGAGTCCTCCGACGGCAAAGGTGACTTGCGCGCTTCTTCGACAGCCGCGTCGATCTCGGCCTCGATCTCGGAGTCGATCGCGTTGAGCTCAGCGTCGGAGACGCCCAGATCGTAGAGACGGCGCCGGGCGATGACCAGTGGATCGCGCTGTTGAGCCTGTTCGAGTTCTCCACTCTCGCGGTACTTCAGGGGGTCACCTTCGTAGTGACCATGCCAGCGATATGTGTCTGCCTCCACAAGGACCGGGCCTTCACCTGCTCGAATGCCCTCGAGGAGTTCGCACATGAGATCCGCCACGGCAGCCACGTCGTTTCCGTCAACCCACGCATAGCGAACGCCGTAGCCGGCTGCACGCTCCTTCAGCGTCGCTCGATGCTGATCGGCCTCCGGGGAAAACTCTGAATAGTGGTTGTTCTCGCAAAAGAACACGACCGGCAGGTCCCAGACGGCGGCCAAATTTACCGACTCGTGGAACATGCCTTGGGCCACTGCTCCGTCGCCGAAGAATCCAACGGCGACCTGGCCCTCTCCCCGGATCTGGGCCGCTGTGCCAACACCAGCGATGATCGGCAGCCCGGCGCCGACGATGCCGTTCGCGCCATAGATCCCGAGCGCGGGGTCGGCGATGTGCATGGACCCTCCACGGCCGTGGCACGTCCCGCCCTCGCGACCCATCAGCTCGGCGAACATCGGCATCGGATGCAGCCCCTTCGCCAAGCAGTGGCCGTGACCGCGATGAGTCGACGTGATGCCGTCGTTGTCACCGAGGTGCCAGCATGCGCCGACCGCGGTCGCCTCCTGACCGATCGACAGATGTAGAAAGCCAGGAATTTCGGTGTCTGCGTACAACCGCGACGCGCTCTTCTCGAAATGTCGGATTCGCGTCATCCGGCGGTACATCTCTGTGAGGTCTTCGACGCCTACTCCGGACATGCTCAAGTTCTCGCTTAGGGCGGTCATGCGCCCACTTCAGAGTGAGCACCGAGGCATCGCTCAGCGTGGCCGCACACCGACGTGTTCATCGGGACAAGGTCTGGGTTTAGGGAGAAGAGGTTCATGAACACTCCTGCGAATTATCAGCACCTCGGCGCGCTGGCTTTGGATGGAACAGCTCTGGGACTTCGAACTCGCTCAGGTTGTAGCGAAGATGGTGGTGGCGGATCGGGGGCCCCGTCGGGAGGACTTTGAACGTTGGGATCTCGCTGCCTCGGGCGTGCGGCGACAGTACTTTTAGCGACAACTAGGCGATGCTCGGCGCATCGAAAGCGCCGGCCGCGGCCGTACTGGCTATGTCAGGCGTCGGCCACCGTATACGTCCTCTGTGACCTCATATCCTCGGATGTTTGCGGGCCCGCTCACGTCCATAAAGTTTGGGTGGTCTTCGAACATCTGCGTCAATATTGGCTGCGCCATGGCCCTATCGAAATTCTCACGGGTGTCGAACCAAAGCTCTAGGAAGGCGTCGAAGTCGGAAGGCGCCTCTTTCGCCGCGGGTTGGTTGAAGTCATTCACCGTATGCCTGATGACGCGGTTATAAGCAATCGCGATGAAGCCGGGTGCTCCTTCAAACGCCTGCTTGGCCATGCCCATATGAACGCTTCGGTAGTGCCGCTCGCACTCCTCGGCTGACAGATCCGGGTTGTCGCGGAACCCGTAGATCATCTTGATCACGAAATCTCCAATCACCTGAGAAGCGGAGGTCCAATTGACTACCAACCGATTGGTTGAAATGTAGTGTGGAGTCGAGAATTGGTCAAGCTATTGCGACGTGGGGAGCCGATCGCAAGGCGGACTTAAGGATGGCGCTCGCCTCTCCCGATGAGTCATGGCGACGCAATATTTGACTCGCAGACTTGCATTCTACCAATCGGTTGGTTGATGATGCGATCAACGACTGAGAGGTAAGCGAATGAACGAGGTAGTGATTGCGGAGGCCGTTAGAACTCCGTTGGGCAAGCGAAACGGCGGGCTGGCGGAGGTGCATCCGGTCGATCTTTTAGGGGCTTGCCTCAGTGCACTGGTCGATCGTTCCGGAATCGATCCGAGCTTGGTTGACGACCACATCGCCGGATCTGTGGGGCAAGTGGGGGAGCAAGCGTGGAACATCGGCCGCAATGGCTGGCTGCAAGCGGGGCTGCCTCCCGAGGTGCCCAGTGTCACCCTCGATCGACAGTGTGCGAGCTCGCAACAGGCTATTCATTTCGCGGCGCAGGGCATTGCCAGCGGTGCATACCAAGCGGTCGTCACCTCGGGTGTTGAGAACATGAGTCGCATCCCCATTGGACAGTCCGGATACGCGGGCCCCGGGCATCCGTTTTCGGATTCCCTCCAGGGGCGCTACGACTTGATCGGGCAGGGGCTCAGTGCCGAATTGATCGCCGCACGATGGGGGATCACGAGAGAAGAGTGTGACGAGTTCTCTGCTCGCTCGCATGCGTTGGCGGGAGCCGCCCGGGAGGCAGGTCGCTTCGACGCGGAGATCTCGCCGATCTCGACCCCGCACGGGACGCTGACGCAGGACGAGGGGATCCGCGAGATCGCCATGGCAAAGCTCGCCTCGCTAAACCCTGCGTTCTGGAGTGAGGAGGCGAGTGAGAAGTTCCCCGAGGCCGACTGGGTCGTCACTGCCGCGGGCGCGTCGCAAATCACAGACGGCGCAGCCGCCGTGCTGCTCACGAGTCGTGAGTTCGCCGAGGCACACGGACTGCGAATCCGTGCGCGGTACGTTGCAGGCGTTTCCGTCGGAGACGACCCGACACTGGCGCTCACCGCACCAATCCCCGCGACTCAGAAGATCCTCGACCGCACCGGCTTGGATCTCACGGACCTCGATGCTGTTGAGATCAACGAGGCCTTCGCACCGGTGGTCCTGGCGTGGAAGAGCGAGCTGAAGATCCCCGACGACTGGTTCGATACTCACGTCAATCCGAACGGCGGCGCGATCGCGCTCGGTCATCCCGTCGGCTGCTCGGGGGCGCGCCTCATGGTGACCCTGCTGCACGAGCTCGAGCGTCGAGAAGGGCGGTACGGCCTGCAGACGATGTGTGCGGCCGGCGGCCTCGCCAATGCCACGATCATCGAGAGGGTCGCATGATGTTTACCGGTGTGTACGGATTCAACATTGCTGTCAAGGATCTGGAGGCGGCGACGAAGCGGTACGAGTCGCTCCTCGGCATCACCGGCCTGCCCCTGGGCGAGAAGGACTTCGCATTTCCAGGTCTCGTCGGGACAAGGCTGGAGTTCGGAGGTCTGGTCATCAACCTGATCACGTCAACGGATCCTGAAACGTCTGTTTACAAGTTCCTGGAGGCCAAGGGCGAGGGGTTCTTCCTGGTGTCGTTGACGACCTCGGACATGGACGCCTCGATCGAAGGGCTACGAGATCTGGACATCCGCCCCCTCCTCGATCCTCCACGGGAGACGAAATACGGACGAGTGACGTTTGTGCATCCGAAGAGCGCCCACGGCGTGCAGGTCGAGATTCTCGAGACTGAATGACGGGCGAAAATACGTCGGGTGCGACGCTTTTCACGCCACTCACCCTGCGTGGGGTGACGATCCGGAACCGCATCTGGCTCGCACCAATGTGCCAGTATGCCGTGGCCGAGCGAGACGGCGTGCCCACCGAGTGGCATCTCGTGCAGCTGGGGGCGCGTGCAGTCGGCGGGTTCGGCGTAGTCATGGCGGAGGCGACGGCCGTCGTTCCGGAGGGGCGCATCAGTCCGGAGGACACCGGAATGTGGAACGACAAGCAGGCCGCTGCCTGGGCTCGCATCGTGTCCTTCGTCCACGAGCAGGGTGCCGTCGCTGGGGTACAGCTTGCGCACGCCGGCCGCAAGGCCGGTGTGTCCTCGGGGGCGCCGTGGTACGACCCGGGCGCAGCGCACGTGGCGGCCTGGGAACTCGTCGCGCCATCAGCCCTTGCCTGGAACGGGTCGTCTCGCCCTCGAGAGATGAGCGTCGCTGACATCCGGGCGGTGACTCGGGCCTTCGCGGAGGCTGCGCACCGAGCAGATGCGGCCGGCTTCGACGTCATCGAGCTGCACGGTGCCCACGGCTACCTCCTCCATGAGTTCCTCTCTCCGTTGTCCAACCATCGGGTGGACGACTACGGGGGCTCGTTCGCGAACCGCGTGCGGTTCCTGGTCGAGGTCGTGGAAGCGGTCAGGGCCGTGCTGTCTGACCACAAAGTGCTGGTGGTGCGTTTATCCGCGACCGACTGGATCGACGGCGGCTGGGGACTGGAGGACTCCGTCCGGCTTGCCGTCCTGCTCAAGGGGCACGGGGTGGACCTTATCGACGCCAGCTCAGGTGGGCTCGACGAGCGGCAGGACATCCCCGTGGGTCCTGGTTACCAAGTCGACTTCGCGTCCGAGATCAGGTCGCGTGTCGGCATTCCGACGGGCGCAGTCGGTCTCATCACCGAACCGGCCGAGGCGGAGCGGGTCGTCGCCACCGGCCAGGCCGACGTCGTGTCCATCGGCCGCGTGGGTCTGCGCGAACCCGCCTGGCCATTGCGTGCGGCCCACGAGCTCGGGCTGCACCGCTCGGTCGCGCCCTACCGCCCCGCTCATCTCAGGGGAGCCTGGCGATCTGCTGGCGCGCAGGTGGGACGTTGAGCGGTCGAAGGTTCTGATGCCCGACAGCGCGCTCGAGGCGCGTCTCCATGCATTGGAGACGCGCCTCTCCGCGGTCGAGGACCAGCTGGCGATCACGCGGCTTATGGCGACGTACGGGCCGGCAGTGGATGGCCTCGACGCTGACCTGACGTCGGCACTGTGGGCTGAGGGCGGTTGGTACGACGCTGGGGTCGCGGTCTTCGAGGGGCGTCAGGGGCTGCGCGACCTCATCGACTCCGAACTCCATCAGCGCTTGGTGGCTGAGGGATCGGCCCACCTCATCAGCGCGCCCCAGATCACCGTCGATGGCGACACCGCGATCGCTGTCTGCTACGCCCAAGTGCTCCTGCACGACCCCTCGGCGGGGGCGGGCGGCGGGTGGCACGTCTGGCGGGTCACGGCCAACCGGTGGGAGTGGGTCCGCACGGCCCACGGCTGGAGGGTGGCGGCGCGCATCAATCGTCCGCTCGACGGCGCCGACGAGCCGCGACAGCTGCTTCGGGCCTCGCTGTCGGATGACCTCGGTCGATTTTTCCGCAGCTAACCGCTTTCTCGGCGGCCGAACGGCCTGGAATTCTCCGGTGAATGCTTCTTGCCCTTGATAGTGATCTGGGTTACAGTTCCCTACCAATCGGTTGGTAGAACTCTATGGAGGATCTGATGTCGAAGTCGTCACAAGGCGATCGGTCGGTTGTGGCGGTGCATCCCTCGCGTGACACCGACCTTCGTGTCGTGAACGTCTCCATGGAGTTCGCTGGACGACGTGTTCTGCATGACGTGGACCTCGCTTTCCGCGCCGGACAGGTCAACGGACTGGTCGGCCACAACGGGTCGGGCAAGTCAACGCTCGTGCGCATACTGGCCGGCTACTACCGCCCGGTGCTCGGTGACTGCTGGCTGGCGGGCGAGCGGATCGACTCGCCCCAGATGGCGCAGCGGCTGGGCCTTCGCTTCGTCCACCAGGACCTGGGCCTGGTCCAAGAGTTCACGCCCCTGGAGAACTTCGGGATCGGCGGGGACTACGCCCGTGGCAGGTGGCGGACAATCGACTGGCGCGAGCAGGAGCGGCGACTTGTCGAGGTCTTCGACCTCCTCGGCAACCCCGTGCCCGCGGATCGACCCGTCGCGGAGTTGACGGCCGTCGAGCGCAGCCTCGTCGCTATCGCGCGGGCAATCGGGGCCCGTCCAGGCCATGGTGGCGACGGGGAGGGCGCCCGCTTCATCGTCCTCGATGAACCGACCACCACGCTCGAGGCCACGGAAGCTGAGCACCTCTTCCGGGTCGTGCGTCGCATGTGCGAGAGCGGCATCGGGGTCCTGTTCATCTCTCACAACCTGAGCGATGTGCTGAATTTGTGCTCGTCGGTGTCGGTGCTGCGCGACGGTCACCTCGTCGACACGTTCAATGCGCGGCGAGCCACCCGCGAGAGCCTCGTCCTCGCCATGCTCGGAGCCGAGACGGCTAAGGCAGAGCGCGAGTCGGCGCGAGCTGTAGAGGCCCGGACGTCCGACGCCACGTCACGCCCCCCGGTGCTTACCGTTAAGTCGCTGCGCTCGTCCACGCTGCGCGGCGTCGACCTCAGCCTCCACCCGGGCGAGACGGTCGCGGTCATTGGCCTCGCCGGGTCGGGCCGCGAGGAGATGGTGTACTCGTTGGCTGGAGCGAACGAGTCGACGTTCGATCACATGACGGTCGGCGGCAAGCTGCTGGCGAGGATGTCTCCGGCGGTCGCGCGCGAACTCGGCGTAGCGCTTGCGCCGGGCAACCGCCTTCCGGGAACCCTGGTGAGCGACTTTGCGATGCGCGAGAACTTGACGTTCGCGTCGCTGGGCGACGTCTCGAGGCGGTGGGGGGTTATTCGTCGCCGTGACGAACGAGACCAGGCGCTGGAGTGGGTCAGAAGGTTCGACATCAAGCCTGGCGACGTCGAATTCGGGTCCCGCTACATGAGCGGGGGCAATAAGCAAAAGGTCATCATCGGCAAGTGGCTGAGCATCAAGCCTCGAGTATTGATGATCGATGAGCCGACGGCCGGCGTCGATCTTGGCGCCGTTGCCATGATTTTCGCGACGCTGCGCACGTACGTGGCGGACGGTGGCTCCCTGCTCATCTCGACCTCGGAGCTTAGCGACGCCGTCGCTCTCGCCGACCGGGTTGTGGTGCTGATCGACGGGCAGGTCCACTGCGAGCTTGTCCGGGGATTCGACGAGATCACCGAACGATCGCTGCTACTCGCGACAGTTCAGGGCGCGCCCGCAGGCGCCGGGCGGGTCGGCACCGATGAAACCACAGCAGGAAAGAGGTCCATATCGTGATCATCAGTGAGGTCAAGGGCAAGCTCGGCGTGAAGAACGTCGGTGCGATTTACGTATGGATCGCGTTGATCGTGGTCTTCGCGCTGATCGAGCCATCTGTCTTCTTCCAGTACGCCACGGTCAAGCAGGTGCTCAACGAGTACGCCGTAACGGGTCTCGTCGCATTGGGCCTTCTGCTCCCGATCGCGTGCGGGATCTACGACCTGTCCGTGGGCGCGGTAGCGGGTCTCGCGGGCATCGCGGCGGCATGGTCGCTGGACCACCTCAGCCCCAACCCCTGGGTCGCGGTCCTGGCCGGTCTCGTCGTCGCCCTCGCATTCGGTCTCGTGAACACCCTCATCGTGCTGGTCATGCGAGTCGACTCGTTCATCGGGACGCTCGCGACGAGCAGCATCGCCACCGCGCTGGTGACCATGATTTCAGGCGGTAACATTCTCACGACTAACGTCAGCGGGTCGTTCCAGACCGAGCTAGCCATCAGGAGCGTGGCCGGGCTGACGCTGCCGGTCGGGCTGATGCTCCTGGGCATGGTGCTCCTCGCCTTCATGACGGAGAAGACCTCCTTCGGGCGTCGGCTCTACGCGACCGGCTATGAGACCGAGGTCGCCCGGCTCGGCGGCGTGCGGGTTGACCGCCTGCGCATGCTCGCGCTGCTCGGCTCCGCCACGCTGGCGGGCATCGCCGGGATCTGCGTGACGGCCTCGCTCGGCGCCGGTGACCCCACCGTGGGTCCGGGATACCTGCTTCCGGCGTTCGCCGCCGTCTTCCTCGGGGCGACGCAATTCCGCAGCGGACGCTTCAACGCCTGGGGCACCGTCGTCGCGACACTGATGCTCGGCACGGGTCACGTCGGCCTCATCATCGTCGGCGCGCCGTCGTGGTCGCCGGCGATCTTCGAGGGCGTCGTGCTGATCGCCGCCGTCGCCTTGACCCGTTCGCAGGGCTTCAGCCCACTCCGATCTATCCGTGGCCGGTTCGGGCGTCCCGCCCCTGAACCATCGAGCGGTCCCGTCGCGGGCGATGACCCGGTGGAGTCCGCCACGCCCAGCTCTCCCAAGCAGTTCGTCTAACCATGAGAACCCTCTAGAAGGAGACCGAAATGAAGTTCACCAAGGCCGCTCTGCGGACAAGGCAGCACTTGAGGCACACCGCGGTGGTGGTGGCGGCACTGGCCGCCACTACATCGATCGCGGCGTGCGGCTCTGACGGGGGATCGTCGTCGTCGGGCGGGGAGTCGTCGGACTCGAGCGCTGCGGCGGTCGCCGACGCGAAGGCGTTCGTGGAGAAGGCGTCCATGCGTCCCACGGAGTTGTCTGTTCCGCCTCTGCCCTCGAAGCCCGAGCCGGGTAAGACGGTCGACTACGTCCAGTGCGGTGTGCCGTCGTGCCAAGCCTTCGCGAAGGACCTGAAGGCCGCTGCGGCAGCGGTCGGCTGGAAGGTCAAGGTACTTGACGCGGGATTCACCCCGCAGACGCAGGCCGCCGCGTACACCCAGGCGGTGCGGGACAACCCGGCTGGCGTCGTGGGGTCCGGCGGCGTCAACCCCGCGTCGTTCGCCAAGCAGCTCGCGCAGCTGAAGGCCAGGGGCATCCCGGTGCTGCTGCACGGCATCCCCGAGTCATGGAAGGTGCCCGGGGTCACGGCCGTCGGAGCCGGCAGTTCGGCGCCGTACTTTCAGTTTGACGGCGTCCAGTTGGGCAACGCGATCCTGGCGGATTCCGGTGGTCGTGACGTCCACATCGCGTACATGGGCACACCCGCCGTCTCGTCCTACAACGCCACGCGGGACGGGATAAAGAGCGTGCTGGAAAAGTCAGGCGCATGCGACGGCTGCAGCTCGGAGGAGTTCTCGTTCCCGGTGACCGACATCGGCCCAAACCTGCCTTCGAAGGTCGTGTCCTATCTGCGCTCGCACCCGAAGGTCAACTATGTCGATCTCGACTTCCTCGACCTGACGAACGGCGTACCGGCGGCCCTGGAGCGAGCGGGCCTGTCCAAGAAGGTAAAGATCGTCACCAACGGCATTAGCCCGGTGCAGATCGAGTACATCAAGAACGACCAGATGCTCGCGGCATCGGCCAATCCGTGGCCGGAGACCATGTACTACGACATGACGATCATCTACGCGGCCAGCTTGAAGGCTGACTTGCAGCCGTACATCGACACGAAGCTCCCGTCGATGCTGATGACCAAGTCCAGCCTTTTCCCGGTCAGCGCGGACGCGCAGTTCTTTCCCCTCGTCGAAGACTACAAGAGCATCTTCGAAAAGGCCTGGAAGGTCGGCTGAGATGCGTACGACGCCACGACACCACCACTACGAAGGAGACGGAGCATGACCACGCAACGACGATTCATCCACGGGCTCTCCAACCCAGAGGACTTCTCGTTGATCCCCGGGAGCGACTGGGTCATCACAAGCAGCCTGTCCGGAGGCACCCGCCCCGAGGTGCGGACGTCCTTCGTCAACATCAGGACGGAGGAGATCATCGAGGCTTATCCGTCGCAGTGCGAGTACAAGCTTGACGAGGAAACCTACGGGCCAATCGACCCTCCGGAGAACCCGATGTTCCACGGTCTCCATGTACGTCAGGAGGCTGACGGCCGGTCAACGGTCTACCAGGTCAACCATCAGGGCGGCGGCGATCCGACCAAGGGCCGCGAGTCGATCGAGGTGTTTGAGGTGACGATCGTTGAGGACCGTCCTCGACTTGTTTGGGTCGGAGGCGTCGAGCTTCCCGACTGGGGATGGGGCAACGACGTTTGCGGGCTACCCGGCGGAGGATTCGCGGTTGCCAACTTCGCATTCGGCGGGTCCAAGAACCTCGCCCCCGGCGCGGACGACGAGCTCGAGGCCGTGGCGGTCTGGGCGTCGAGCGGTCGACCGACCGGCAACGTCATCGAGTGGACCGACCGTGAGACCGGGTGGCTCATCGCACCCGGCACCGACCTGAGCACTCCCAATGGGATCGAGGTGTCGGCCGACGGCCGATACTTCTACGTCGGGGTCTGGGGCCAAGAGCGCGTGACCAGGATCGAGCGAGGCGTTGAGGAGCCCGAGCGTCGATCGATCCAGACGGGTCTGCTCACGGACAATCTGACGTGGTCCCGAGCGGGCACAATCATCACGACGGGCCAGAAGACCACGGCACACCAGGTCCTCACGGACTTCCTCGAGGAGGGAGTGGACCACGGCTACCCGTACCACGTCCTCGAAATCGACCCGGACCTGCAAGAGGCGAAAATCCTCGTTGAGTGGCCAGAGGCGGACACGTTGGCCACCACGGCGGCCGAGATCGCCGGTGATATCTGGGTCAGCACCTCACGAGGCGACCACATCACGGTCTACGAGCTCGGTCGCTAGCAACTCAGGTCGTCCCCGACGTCGGGATCGACGTCGGGGACGGCCACTCAGCCATACCACCACCGACGAAAGGACAGCGGCGTGTCGATCGACGACGAGTTTGGAGGGGCCGTCTTCGTTGTGACGGGAGCGGCCCGCGGGATGGGAGCCGCCACGGCTCGCATGGCCGCGAGTAGGGGTGCGAAGGTCGCGCTCTTGGACGTCCTGGACGAGGACGGCGAAACCGTGGCCTCCCAGATCCGAGACGCAGGCGGGTCGGGTCGGTACTGGCGGTGCGACCTTAGCGACCCCGCGGCGATTGAGTCCACAGTCGAGGCCGTGGCGAGCGAGTTCGGCGGCATCGACGTGTTGCACAACAACGCCGCGATCCTTGAGAGCGCCATGACGGACGACGCATCGTTGGAGAGCCTCTCGGTAGAGCTGTTTCAAAGGGTGATCGCGATCAACCTGCAAGCGCCGTTTTTACTCGCCAAGCACGCGACCCCTCATCTTCGGAAGAGCAGCTTCCCGTCAATCATCAACGCGAGCTCGACGGGCGCGCACGTCGCCTTCCCCGGGTGCGTCGCGTACGGCGCCAGCAAGGGCGGAATCTCCAGCATGACGCGGCAACTCGCCGTGGAGCTCGCTCCGTGGGGCATCCGGGTCAACGCGTACTGTCCCGAACTCATAAAGACGGCGATGATCGAGGACTACATCGAGAAGTGCCCAGATCCCGCTGCCACCGAACGTGGCATGACTGCCACCCATCTCGTCAACAGATTCGGGGAGTGCGAGGAGGTTGCGGAGCTCGTGTGCTTCCTGGCCAGCCGGCGCTCGTCCTACATCAACGGTGCGTCGATCCTGATCGAGGGCGGTTCGCTCGCTTGGCGCGGCACAGTTGACCAGTTGGGCATGTAGGCGGTCTTGCTAGCGAAGGTGACGTGCACTACAGTTATCAACCAATCGGTTGGTAGAAAAGTGAGAGATATGAGGATGGCCATGGCGGACGAAGTCCCCTACTACTGGAAGTCTTTGGACTGGGACGCGCTGATGGCGGACTACCCGCCGCCACCCCTCTTCGAGCGGGCCATGGCGACGCGCAGCAACGACGAGGTGCTAGCGCTGCAGGAGCAGCGGGTGCTCGCGCGGGTGCAGGACGCATGGAACGTTCCGTTCTACCGCAAGCGGTGGACGGCAGCGGGCCTGGACGAGGGATCGATCCGATCCTTGGAGGACCTGCGGCACGTGCCGACCTTCACGAGCGCGGACCTGAAGGAGGCGATTGAGCAAAGCCCGCCCTTCGGCGACCACCACCCGTTCGACCGCGAGTCCATGGCCGACTATCTTCCGCTCAAGGTGCAGACGAGCGGCGGCACCACGGGCCTGCCCAGGTCGACGATGTTCGACGCGATGGCCTGGGAGGTCCAAGGCATCCAGTCCGCCAGAGGACTTTGGGCGATGGGTGCGCGACCGGGTGACGTGATCCAGATCCCGTTCACGACTTCGTTGGCCAACGCGGCATGGTGTTACTACCTCGGCGTGCACCACTGGCTCGGAGGCATTCCGGTCACGACGGGTTCCGGGGTCGTGACGCCATCCGAACGTCAGCTTGAGCTCGCAGTCGCGTACGGCACGAACGGGTGGATGGGCCACGGCGAGTACCTCGGCCGGCTCGTTGAGGTGGCGGGCTCCATGAACCTCGATCTGCACTCGCTTCCCACGAAGTACATCCACGCGCTACTGGGCAACGACAGCGCCGGAGAACTGCGGCGGGCGCTCGAGGAGGCGTGGGGTGCGCCGGTCTACGACACGTACGGCACGCACGAGATCGGGCTTGTGGCGTACGAGTGCCATCTGCAGGACGGCCGCCACGTCAGCGAGGACACGGTCTATCTGGAGACGGTGGACGTCGACGACTCGACCCGCCTGCTGCCTGACGGGCAGGTCGGCGACCTGGTCGCTACGTCGTTGCACCGCGGCGTGCCTCCGCTCATCCGGTTCAACACGCAGGACGCGCTCGGCATCTGGCCTCGCGAAATGTGCGAGTGCGGGCTCCGCACAAGTCGGCTGTCGGGTCTGGAAGGCCGCAGCGACGAGATGGTCAAGCTGCGCGGCCAGAACGTCTTCCCGATGGCCTGCCAGGACCCCGTCCGCGCGGACACGCGCACCAACGGGCAATACCTGTGCGTCCTGACGAGCGAGGGCGAGGGCGTCAGCAAGACGACCGAGATGACCGTACGGGTCGAGCGCCGCTCCGCCGACGTCGACGCCGTCGCGCTGCAGCACGACCTCGAGGACGTCCTGAAGACGACGCTCAACGTGCGCGTCGGGGTGGAGGTCGTGGACGCCGGAAGCCTCGACGAGCTCACGAGCCTTGCCGGTGAGGGCAAGGTCCGCCGGATGCTCGACCTGCGTCGCAAGTAGCCCCCGGCACCCCACCCAGCCATCCGTCACACCGTAGGAGGAGATCACGATGACCAACACTGCCGTCGAGACCATCAGGACGAGAAGTGCGATCCTGCGCGAACAGCCCGGCGCGTTCGAGATCGTCGAGCTGGACCTCGAGCTGCCGCGCCAGGGCGAGCTCCTCATCAAGATGGCAGCCTCGGGGCTGTGTCATTCGGACGACAGCATGGCCAACGGCCACATGGGCGTCGAGATGTTCCCGATGTGCGCGGGCCACGAGGGCGCCGGGGTGGTCGAGCAGGTCGGACCCCACACCCCCGGCTGGGAGGTCGGCGACCACGTCGTGCTCTCCTGCCTGCCGCAGTGCGGCAGATGCAAGCAGTGCTCGACGGGACATGGCGCCCTGTGTGACATGAACGCGAGCCTGACGCTGGGGTGTCGCTTCGACGACACCGAGAGCTGGCGCATGTCGCTCGACGGCTCACCCGTCGGTCAGTGGTGCGGCGTCTCGACGTTCTCGGAGTACACGACGGTCGGAGTGACGTCGGCGGTGAAGATCGACCCCACCATCTCGCTCGAGGCAGCTTGCCTGGTCGGATGCGGTGTCAACACAGGATGGGGCTCAGGCTTCAACCTGGCCGAGCCCCAGCCGGGCGACACGGCCATCGTGATGGGATTCGGCGGCGTCGGTGCCTTCGCGATGCAGGGGCTCCTGCATGGCGGGGCGACTAACGTGATCGTCGTCGACCCAGTCGAGTTCAAGCGTGAGAGCGCCATGACCTTGGGTGCTACCCACGTCGCATCGACGATGCACGAGGCGACTGACCTCGCCCGAAGCCTGACGAACGGCCAGGGCGCCGACAGCTGTGTCATCACGGTCGGCGTTCTCAAGCCGGAGCACGTCGCCGAGGGACTCGCCGCCGTGGCCAAGCGGGGCACGGTCGTGGTCACAGCGCTCGGCGACTCCAAGGACGTCGGACTCCCGATCTCTGCGTACGAGCTCTCGCTGTCGCAGAAGCGTCTGCAGGGGTCCATGTTCGGTGGAGTGGCGCCGATGTGGGACATCACCAAGATGCTCACGATGTACCAAGCAGGCCAGCTTAAGCTCGACGAGATCATCACGCGCCGATACAAGCTCGATGAGCTGCAGCAGGGCTATGCCGACATGAACGCCGGCCTCAACATCCGCGGAGTCATCGTCTACTGATCCGCGAGTCGCGTCGGCTAGGCCTGGCCGTCGGTCCGGCGATGGCCAGACTGGTGGGTTTTGGTATCGCAGCGCAGCGATGCGACGACGAGATCGCCGACCTCGCGGGCCAAATGAGTGGCGTGGCCCTCATCTGCGTGCGGATACCAGTCGTAGACCATGTTGAGCATCCCGAGCAGAGACCCCGATGCGTGGCGGACGTCGATGTCGGGACAGATGGCCCCGTCGTCCTGTGCTGCTTTGAGCAAGACGTTGAACCGCCGCGCGTAGCTGTCACGCTCGGCCGCGATCTCACGGCCTCGGTCCTCTGAGAGCGAGCGGAAGTCTCGGAAGAAAATCGTGGCCTGGACGCGATTGGTGAGTATGTAGTGCACGTGTGCCTCCGCGATGCGCCGAATCTTGTCTAGCGGCGCGACGTCGAGGGCGATGATCGCGTCCATGTCGGCGTGGCTGGTGGTGAGCATGCCGTCTAGCACTGCGTATAGCAGGTCTTCCTTTTCGGAGATGTAGTAGAAGAGGCTGCCCTTCAGCAGGCCGACAACGTCGGCGATGTCCTGCAGGCTTGTCGCCTCGTAGCCTTTCTCGAGAAACAACTGGGTGGACGCGCTGATGATCTCCGCATGTCGGTTGTTGGCCCGGCTCGACTTCGGCTTCTCTCGAGCCATGGGGTACCTCCTGGTGATCCCTCTCGTGATACGGCGGGAGGGAATTGCGTGGGATGAGTCAGACGATGACATTACTCCAACCAATCGGTTGGCAGAACTAGCGTGTGCATGGGGGCCCGCCTAGCCGAACTCGGAAGCGGCTCGGGAGAGCAAAGCCTTGGCGTCCCGCGCAATGGACGGTATAAATTCCGCTACGTCGATGATCTCGTCGATAGCGGTCGCGCACTGGCCGGCTGGGAGAAGGCCGGCGTCGAGGTTGCCATCGTTCATGGCCTGCGCGATACGCTCCTCTTTCCAGGCGCCAAGGTCCTCGTCGCGAACCCCCGACTCGAGGAGTTGGGCGAGTTCGTCGGAGCCGCCGGAACGAAGCCCGCGAATGGGGCCGAGGTATCCAGGGAAGATGATGTCCTGACGCTCCCCGGTCGCGACGATCCTCTCAGCGTACGCTGGGTGCCAGTCGCTATCGCGGCTCGCGGCGAAGCGGGTGCCCATCGCGACACCGGCGCCGCCCATCGCGAGCACCGCGGCCAGCCCTTGGGCATTGTAGATGCCGCCAGACACGACGACCGGGACGTCGACGGCCGCGATGACCTGGGGGGCGAGCACCATGGTGTGGATCGGGTGCTCGTGCGTGTGGCCGCCCATCTCGGCTCCCGAGGCGATAAGGACGTCAACTCCGGCTTGTGCCGCCTTGCGAGCGTGAGCGACGGCGCCGATCTTTTGGATGTGGATGAGACCGACCTCGTGAAGACGCGACGTTACCTCGGGTGCGAATCCGGCTGAAGTTATGACAGCTCGAAGCCGCCTCGCCACTCCGGCTGACTCAGCTGCCTTGACAGTGGCGTCGACGTACGCGGCACTCAACGGAAGCATCTCGCCAGACGCAGCCCGGCCTACCGGGATATTGACCGCGAAAGTCCCCGCGCGCGAGGCTTCCAGTCGATCGATTTCGCGGCGAAACAACCGCACCTTATCGCCAACGTCCCCGGCCGTGCCGAACGAGCTCACCGTCCCCAAGCCCCCAGCTCGCGACACGGCCTCCGCGAGGTTCGAAGTGCTGACAGGTCCCATCCCGTCCTGGATTACTGGATAGAGGATGTCTAGGAGCTGGCATAGGTCACGAGTTGAGCTCATAGAGGGAGTCTACCAATCGGTCGGTAGATGATCTACATCGGCGAAGCCAAAGGTAGGGAAGCTGCCCACGCTGTGATCGCGGACGATATCTCGAGGCGACCTCACGCTGTCGCGAGAGGTACTCGTGCCAGGGCTCGGTTGACCACTCAGCGCTCTACTGCCCACTGCACTGGGGAACAGTTTCGGCGCGGCCCCCCTTCGCTCGGGTGTGCCACGCTTAGGTCATGTCAGGCCTCAGCTATCCTCCGTCCACCGCGATCCGCCGGGAGTTCTCCTGGTTCGGCGCAACCGATGCCGAGGCCGAAGACACTTGGCATTCGCTCAGAGCCCACGCGCCAGGCAGTACGGATCGACGTGTCCAGCGGCTGCAGTACAACAACTGGCGAGGTATCTACACAAGCGAGGTCGGCTACCTCGAGCACGATGACGTAGAAGAGTGGATTACTGCTGGCATCTTTGAGCCGGCCTCCAGTGCGAACCCTTGGCAGATTGTTATCGTTAAAGCCGCTGGCGGGTCTGTGGTTACCCGCAATCCACCGATCCTGGTTGCCAGCACAGATGTTCTCGAGATCACCGATTTCTTGCCTTGAGATCGATAGGCGCTCTTGCCTCTCCGAGCCCGACCTATCACGCGGTTCCACTACGGCAGGCGTTCGCCTTAGTCTGCAGAAGGAAGCGTCTCTAACGAGTGCTCGTGCGGCTGGCAAGCGATGCTTGTGGCTACATGATTGCTTGGAACCGTCCAAGTTTTGACGAGGTCGTTCCTCGGATCGTCGCCTGACGCGATGATAGGTGCGCAAGCGTCCGGTGCCCTCAAATTCTGAAGGTGCGCGTGCGGCATCGACAGATGATCAAGGAGTCCAGATGAGTAAGAACGAGACGTCGCCCACGGAGACGTCCGAGGTGGGACCTGCGGACACGGATGCGGCTGTGCGCGCCGTGGATGAGGGTCTTGCCTCGTTCGAGATCACGCTGTTGCCGATGTCCGAGAGTAAGGCGGGCCTGTTCGTGTACGAGGAGGCGTCCATCGACCTGGTCAAGGACCTGCGGTCAGCCGGTGTCGACGTTGGGTTCGCACATGAACCTGCGGACCGTACTTTCCACGCAGAGCGGTCCGCGGAGATCGCGGTCGCGTTCATCATCAACATCGCGAGCGCTGCCGCATGGGAGGCGCTTATGATCTCGTTGGAACTGTACCGGGCGAGGAAGCGACTGAAGGTGACGCTCGTGGAGAAGACGGCGGCGGACGGGTCGACCAAGCGCACCGTGGACTTCGACGGCAGCGGGGACGAGGTGCTTGAGGCGATGAAGCTGTACCTCGACAAGGGATCGTCGTCGTGAGGTTCTCGTGAAGCAGTGGTACTCACTCACCGACCCGATCTGCCCGACCGAGGGCAGCGACGCCGGTGACGCGACCGAGTGGATGCGTCAGCGAACGCGCGACCAGGTCCGTGCGCACCGACGCGCTGCCCGCCTTGAATTCGACGCAGCCAAGCGCTGGCACCCGATGAACAGGACCAAAGCGGAACTGCACGCACGAGCAGCACTGCAACTAGGTGCGCAGACGTACTGGCTTGCTGAGCTCACCGAACTGGCCGAACGCGAACATCGGACTCTCCATGCAATGGGCCGATGGACGGCGTCACACTTTCCGTGCCCTCTCACGTTCAAGAACGGCCAGTACTTCAACAGTTGCCCCGTATACGTAGCGGACCTGAGGATGGGCTTGTCACCGGGCTTTACTGCAAAGAAGACGTGCGCCATCTGCCGCGGTGACCTGTCCGAGTGCGTCCATCGTCGTGGTCGGCTCTACTGGGTGCGCGGTGGTGCCGGTGACGACAGCTGGTGTTCGGTGTGTGCGGGCGAGGACTGCAAGCATCGTCCCGATCGCCTCTACTTGACGTCTGTCATTGGTGTCATCGAGCACATCGACGAACTGCACGAGATCAGTTACGTCGACGTTCCGGCGCAACCGCTCGCTCGCCTGACCGAGCGGCCCATCGACACCGAACGCCTAGCCAAGCACCTCGGGCCGTCGTTCATACCGGGGGTCACGGTGAACTGTGGGCGGTGCCAGGGCCCTTACCCCGGTTTGCCTGCCGAGCGTGCCAACGCGGCCACCGAGATATTCGGATAGGTCTCGGGCTTAATCGACGGTTTCGGACCCGTCTACGGGCGACTGTTCGATGTTCTTACCGCTGGTGCTGTCAGCTGTTACGTCTTCACCTTCGGTCCGGTACAGGAACGGCTGGGCAGCGAACTCGGGATCATGGTCGCCGGCGACAAGCTTCCGTTCCCACTCCAGGATGCCTTGGTGTCCGGGACACTCTTCGACAGCCCATCTGGCGTGGATGACCGCTTCGTCGTGTCTGCCAGTTTCCTCAAGGTAATCGGCTGTTTCGAGCTGCAAGATGGCGTCGAACCTGTCGGGGAAGTCCGTCGTTCGATGCTTCTGACGATGTTCGCGACGAGCCCTAGCAAGGTCGCGCCACTGGTCTACCGTCCATCCATGGTTCCACGCCGACAACACGGCGGCGACGTACGTGCTCATAGACGGCACCTGGAGCACATGCTCGTACTCGGCCATGAACGCTTTCGCGCCGTCGTCGATCGAATCTGGCTCGATCCATGAGTGCCATAGAACGTGGATGGCAACGAGCGCGGTCCGGGCTTCAGAGTCGGGCAGAGTGGGGACGAGGGTCTCAATCTCCTTGACGACCTCGGTCAGGTTGATGCCGTCGGTCGTTCGCTTCGTGACAATGTCGATGTATGCCTCGACGGTGGCTCCGAACCGGTAGGTGGCAGTATCAGCGTCGACACCAGATCCTGACACCCAGTACTGAGGCGCCCACGGCACCTGCACAATGCCTGGGAGTGCGCCGTTGTAGTCCCAGGGTTCGGGCCGTACCTGAGGTGCCGCGTTCACAAACTCAGTGACGACATGGCGGACTAGACGCCACAGGCCGGCGATGGTGAGCATCGTTTCGTACCGGGGCACGTTGATAGTTTCCGAACCGTCAGTGAACAGCCACGCCTCGTCGCCGAGGTCCTCCAGCACGTGACTGCGCCGTGACCGGATGTCGTACGCGAGCCCCAGCATTTGTTCCAGATCGGGCCCCCGCGGAGGAGCAGCCATGCCTGTGGCGTCCTCGCGGTAGAACGACGGCGCGACCCGCGCCAGAGTGGACGAGACGAACCGTCGCTTCAGACCTGCCTGATCGGCTTCGAGGATGGCCGCCTGGACGCGCTCACGGTCGACCGTGTCTAGTGGTTCGAGTACCGGGTCGAGAATCTTCCGCTTGCGGTTGTCGTACCGGTCCCACGTCGTCGGAGAACTTCTCGCGGACTCGCTCAAGGACTCCAGTGCGGCAACCATGTCGACGTACGCTCCGGTCGGGTCGTCGACAGCACGGCGTGTGGCGTCCACGCTTCGACGAATAGCACGCGTGACCCTGGCGAAGTCGTCCCGCCCAAGACCGATGAGGGTGTCGAGAAACGCCGCAAATCTTCCCCAGGCCGCCTGGGGAAGCACAGCGTCGGGGTCGAACAGGTCCGGGATGTAACGGCTCCCGTTCCGCCGGCTGATCCGCGGGTCGCGAGGACCCGTGAGCCGTCTGACGACGTCGTGGTCGTGGAAGAACGTCCGGTTCAGCACGAACGTCATCACATACGCGACGTCATCGAGCAGATCTGAACCGCCCGTCGCGACAATCCCGCTATCGCTGCCATCCCAGTCCTGCGCTTCAAGCCGATCCACGACCTCGAGCATCAACCACGGGACGTCCCTGTTGACCGTCGAACCGGACAGACGGCCGAGAGTGAAGTCGAACGGACCGTACGCGGCGAATGCGAGGTTCGAGTAGAGAACTTGACGTTGCGGAGTCTTGTGCAGGTCAATACCTGGCCGGAAGTACTTGCCACTGGCGATCTGCAGCATCAATTGCCCGCGGTAGTTCTGGCCGCTCTTCGCCATCAACCGATGGTAAGGCCATGGCTCACGTGCACGTGGCGCTGCCCCGCTCGATCTTCGGCAGAAGAGGTGCGGCGCCGCAATGCACGCAGCGTATGTCGATCGTCCGCGAGCTCCAGTTGAAAGCGATCATCGGTTCGGAAGACCAGCCACAATCAATCGCACATTGGCATGACCCATCCCAACTTCTCGTGCAATCGCTTCAACACCCAACTTGCTGTTGGTCCAAAGTTCCAGCACTCGGTTGGTCTGTTCGGTTGCCACTGTTCGTCGCTGTGGGGGAACACCAGCCTGACGGAGAATCATTCGGATTGAGTAGTCACTGACCTGATATCGCTCCGCGAGTCCCACAATGGTCGCCTCACCAGCGGTGTACTCGCGCACAAGTAGGGTTCTATCTGACTCATTCAGCTTGTCCTTCAGCCGGCGGGGGAATGGTTTCTCCCGCGGTTCTAAGCGTTTCCGCGACGCCCAGAGGTCAGAATCCAGCCGTTGCCGGATCTCTCATCTTGGCGGGCCTTCCTGGCGAACATCGCTTCGAAGTACCCGATGGGGTACGACCAGCCGTCGGACGGTTCTCTAGCCCCGCAGTACGTGCTTGAACGGCTCGGGGTGCTTGCCGGCGACGATGCCTTATTTGTTGGGGGAGTCGGACAGCACCAGATGTGGGCGTCGCAGTTCATCTCATTTGAGCGCCCGTCGACATGGCTGAGCTCGGGTGGTCTAGGGACGATGGGTTTCTCCGTGCCGGCGGCCATGGGCGCGAAGCTGGGACGTCCTGAGGCGGCTGTCTGGTCGGTCGATGGTGATGGTTGCTTCCAGATGACGAATCAGGAACTTGCCACATGCGCCCTAGAGAGCATCCCGATCAAGGTGGCCGTCATCAACAACGAGTCGCTGGGCATGGTCCGTCAACTCCAGACGCTGTACTACGGGGAACGCATCAGCAGCGTCGCGTTGCAGCGGGGAGGCGCTGTCCAGCGCATCCCTGACTTCGCGTTGCTGGCCGAGGCGTTGGGGTGTGTAGGGCTCTCGTGCGATTCAGTCGCTGGCGTAGACGACGTCATCCGAACTGCGAATGGTGTGAACGACATGCCAGTCGTGATCGACTTCCGAGTAAATCGAGAAGCGATGGTGTGGCCGAGCATTGCCGCAGGAGCAAGCAACGACGACGTTCAGTACGCCAGAGGCCTCGCACCATCCTTCGAACAGGATGACCTCTGACGTAGCGCCTCGGTCATCCAGCCGCAATTTGAAGGACCGCCACGCTCGCACGCAGTGGTGATGAATGGTTTCTTCGATGCACCCCGTCGCCGTGTCCCCCCGGCGTCCCGTACGGTGAAAGTGGGTGCCGTCTTCACACCAGCAAAGCTGGCACTGCGTCGGCCTTCGCAGGATGCCGAACGCAATGAAGCGCATCCGCCCCGGCCTTCGGCATGAATCCTGCGCCCCCGGCGCACCCCCACGGCGAAATCAGCGGTTCTGCAGCCACGAATGCAACTGAAATGTCAGGCAAAAACTCAGTCTTGGGTCACTCGGAATGAGGGTATTCGAACTCTTCGAGGCGCCGCTGGGTGGAAAAGGTGTGTGGATGTTTGGGGGGATTCTTCGGGAGGGAACGTCGCGGATCAATCCGGCTGGTGTGACGACAGACGTGGTGCTGTAGGAGCGGCGCGTCACACCCTGTGGCGCTGCTTGGTCTACTGGCGGGCAGAGCGGAAGTCAGCGCCGCCCTCGTCGCCGAGCTGATGAACGCGCATCCGCAGTGGTGAGGCAGCCGTGACACTGCTGGACGTGGTGTGGACGTCTACCTACCTTTGACGCAACCGGACCGTATCTAAAGAGAATGGACTGAATAGGATGAGCGCCTTTGATTCCGAGCCGCCGCTCAAGGCGATTTGCACCCTGCTGGCCTTTGTTGTCCTGGTCGGGATCATCGCCGTGGGATGTGGTCTAGGGATACCTTCGTTGCTTTGACGCCCTCGGATATCGCCAGCGATGACGGATCGTGGTGGCGCCCAAAGTGCACGACAGAGCCGGCCGTGGAGCGGCTGCGCTTCAAATGTCGAATGGCTAACAACCCTTCCACACGGGAGCGCGACGCTCAGTGAAGGCCTGCGATCCCTCTTGCGCGTCCTGCGAGGCGCTAACTTTCTCAACTGTCTCGGTCTGCATGGCCCATCCGTTGTCCAGGCCCCAATCCACGGAGCGAGACAGAATGTGCTTCGAGCCGGCCAGCGCGAGCGGCGCGTTGTCGGCGATGCCGGTCGCCAACTCAATGGCCAATGCCACCGCACGGCCAGAATCGGCGACGCGGTTGATGAGGCCGACATCGTAGAGGCGCTCCACCGGCAAGGGATCGCCGGTCAATGCGATCTCCGCTGCAACGTGATACGGAATGCGCTGCGCCAGGCGGAGAAGTCCTCCTCCTGCGGCCACGAGGGATCGCTTGACCTCGGGCAGCGCGATCGTGGCGTTTCTCGCCGCCACTATGAGGTCACATGAGAGGGCCACCTCCAGACCGCCCGCGACAGCAAACCCCTCGATCGCCGCAATGATCGGCTTGCGTGGCGGCGACTGTGTGATGCCCGCGAAGCCTCGACCCGGCACCGAACCGAGGTCGCCTTCTTCCAGGAATGCTTTCAGGTCCATCCCAGCGCTGAAACCACGGCCGGCACCGCAGATCACTCCAACCGCCCGACGTGGGTCCGCATCGAGCTCGTCCACTGCTGCTGCGATTCCGCGTGCCATGTCGCCGTTGATCGCGTTGCGCGCATCGGGACGGTTAAGCGTGATCAGAAAGATCCGCTCGTCCTCGATGGCTGGATTGGTGAGGACTGACTCGTTCATCGACACTTCTTTCACTCTGGGTCATTCGATCCGGCATGCGCTCGTCTCGGGAAACGGTCGTCCGGTCAATTCAGGTATCCGCGTCCGGAATGAGCGCAAGCCAGGCGCTGCGTTCAGCTTGCGCTAGTCGGAGGGCGCTCGAATCCGCCGACCTCGCGCGTGTCCCGAGGATGGCGTCCGCCACATGCTCGCTGCTCAGTGACCGGTCTGAGTGGTTCCCGACTTCGGTGTACTTCTGCGCTATGAGCTCGTGCCAGTAGTTGTGGGCATCGACGTAGTGCTCAGTGATTTGAGGATCTAGGTGGGCGCGTATGGCGAACCCATGGCTGGCAATCCACCAGGCGTCGTAGCGCTGAGGCACGCGGAGCAACGGTGCAACCAGCTCGGAGGCCGTGGCAGGCGAGGGCTGATCAAGCGCTCGGGAGACGGTTGCGACCTCGACGATGCACCGAATGATGTCGGTCATCCGAGCGGCATAGAGATCGTCGAAGAGGCCATGAAATTCCGGATACGCGGCGAGGTACTCCGTTGCGGTCACGCCGCTTCGGCCACACAAGTGCTCAACTGCCTCGGCGCTCCACCCGTGCTGCGCGATGACCTCGGTCGCAATCCGAGTGATACGAGTTCGCACATCCACGGGATCCATGGGGCCTCTCTGTGACTGTCGTGTCGGGTTCGGTCATGGTAGGCAAGACAGATTATGCACCTTAGTGCATAATAGTCGATGCTGCTCAATCCAGAACATAGGAGATCCTCCCGATGACCCACTACCCCCGACTCTTCGAGCCTCTCGATCTGGGATTCATCACGCTGCCGAACCGGGTCATCATGGGATCGATGCACCTCGGACTTGAGGAAGCCGCCAACGGCTTCGACCGCATGGCTGAGTTTTATGCCGAGCGGGTTCGGGGGGGCGTCGGGCTCGTCGTCACGGGCGGCATCGCGCCGAACGATGAGGGCAGGCCATGGGATGACGGCGCCGCGATGACTGGAGCGGACGATGTTGCGGACCATCGGGTGATCACAAAGGCAGTCCATGCTGCTGGTGGGCGCATCGCCATGCAGATCCTGCACTACGGCCGGTATGCCAAGCATGCGCAGCTTGTGGCTCCGAGCCCCCTGCGCGCACCGATCAATTCATTCATACCCAGAGAGCTGGATTCCGCCGGGGTCGACGCCACGATTGAAGACTTCGTGAACGCGGCGGAACTTGCCCGCCAGGCGGGCTATGACGGAGTCGAGATCATGGGGTCGGAGGGATACCTCATCAACACGTTCCTCGCGTCGTGCACGAACACACGGGAGGATGAATGGGGTGGCGACGCTCAGAGTCGTGCGCGGTTCGCGCTCGAGATCGTGCGGCGAACTCGGGCGCGCCTGGGTGACGATTTCCTCGTCTTGTTCCGGCTCTCGGTCCTCGACCTCGTTCCGGGTGGCTCCACGTTGGACGAGACGATCGACCTGGCCAAGCAGCTTCAGGTGGCGGGCGTCGACATTCTCAACACCGGGGTCGGCTGGCACGAAGCTCGGGTTCCTACCATCGCAACGTCGGTGCCGCGCGCCGCGTTCGCAGCGGCGACAGCCAAGATCAAGGCAGCGGTGGACATCCCAGTGGTCGCCAGCAACCGCATCAACTCGCCCGATGTCGCTGAAGACCTGTTGGCAAGCGGTGCGGCCGACATGATCTCCATGGCCCGTCCGCTTCTGGCTGACCCGGAGTTCGTGGCAAAGGCTCGCGATGGGCATGCCGAGCGGATCAATACCTGCATCGGGTGCAACCAGGCGTGCATCGATCACACCCTCAGCGGCAAGGTCACATCCTGCCTCGTCAACCCGCGTGCGTGCAACGAGACCGCGATCGCCCTGGCGCCGACACGCGCGACGAAGCGCGTCGCCGTCGTCGGCGCCGGCCCGGCCGGGATGGCGTTCTCCTTGGCTGCAGCGCAGCGGGGTCACCGGGTGGTCCTCTATGACGCTGCCTCCACCGTCGGCGGCCAGTTCGACATCGCCCGTCGCATTCCTGGCAAGGAGGAGTTCAACGAGACACTCCGCTACTTCCGTGCCGAGCTGCCGCGGGCAGGAGTCGATCTACGCCTCGGCTCATGGGTCGAGGCGCAAGAACTGATTGACAGCGATTTCGACGAGGTGGTCCTGGCCACGGGCATCGTTCCCCGGGCCCTCGACATCGAAGGTGCGAGCCATCCTAAAGTCGTGACGTACCTGCAGGTCTTGCGCGGGGAGGTTTCTCTCGGCCCTCGAGTCGCCATCGTCGGTGCTGGCGGTATCGGTTTCGATGTGGCCGAGTTCGTCACCCAGGAGGGAGGGTCTGCCAGCCTCGATGTGACGAAGTTCTACGAGCACTGGGGTGTTGATCCGACCTTCAAGACGGCCGGTGGTGTGGTGCCTGTGCAACCTCACCGCTCTGAGCGACAGGTCTACCTGCTGCAGCGGAAGACTTCAAAGGTCGGCGCTGGTCTCGGCGTCACGACGGGGTGGATCCATCGCGCGGAGCTGGCCGCTCGAGGTGTCAAAGCCATCCCAGGGGTGTCGTACGTTCGCGTGGATGACTCGGGACTCCACGTGCTGGTCGAGGGAGAACCAGTCACGTTGGAAGTGGATCAGGTCATCGTCTGCGCAGGTCAGGAGCCAGAACGCGGATTGCTTCGGGCTCTGAAAGCCGCTGGCGTTGCAGCCCACCTGATAGGCGGTGCCGATGTGGCGGCCGAGCTGGATGCCAAGCGAGCGATCCACCAAGGGGTCTCCCTCGCCGATGCGATCTGATCACCTATCTGGTTGCGTGCGTCGTCGGCGCGGGTGCGGCGGCTGAGCGCCGAGGTCGCGCGGATGTCGAGCGATTTACCGGTACCGTTTCCTCAGCCGTCTGGTTTGAGTCGACCTCGGAAAGAGCACATGTCGCTGCGTCACGCCATACTCACCGCCCTGCTGGAGCGGCCGTCGTCCGGGCTCGACCTGGCGCGGCGCTTCGACAGGTCGATCGGCTACTTCTGGTCGGCCACGCACCAGAGCATCTATCGCGAACTTGGAATGTTGGAACGGGAGAGCCTCATCGAGTCGCTCCCGCAGCCGCCTTCGCGAGGCAAGCGAAAGCTGTACGAAGTTCTGCCAGCTGGACGCTCAGAGCTGGTCTCCTGGCTTGAGCAGTATGAGGAACCCGAGCGGAGCCGGGACGCGTTGCTGGTGCGGTTGCGTGCCGCCTCAGTCGTCGGGGTAGGACCTCTCGTGGAGCAGATGCGGTCCCATCGCGCGGCCCACGAGGAGCGACGCGCTGAATACCTGGAGATCGCCGAACGTGACTTCAGTGATCCGCAATTGGATCCAAGCGCAGAGATTCAGCACTTGATCCTCCTCGCCGGCATCGGACTCGAGCAGTACTGGATGACGTGGCTGTCAGACGCCATCGACCGTCTTTCCGAAACCGGCTCCAGCGACGCCGAGCTGTAGTATCAGCGACCGCTGAAGTTGGCCGTTCGCCGGCTCGAGAATGCGTCTCGCGCCTCAAGGAGATCTTCGCTGGGCATGAAGGCTGCATTCCAGGCGGCGACGAACCTGAGTCCTGCGCTGACGCGGCTCTCTCGCTCGTTGCCGAGCACCTCCTTGATGCCAGCCAGCACCAGTGGAGAATTCCTTGCCATCTGTTGGGCCAAATCCGTGGCAGCGGCGTACAGGCTTTCGGCGTCCGCATAGACCTTGTTGACCAGGCCGATCTGCTGCGCCTCGTCGGCCGCGATGTCGCGTCCTGTCAACGCCAGATCTCGGAGGTGCCCGTCGCCGATGATCCCGACAAGGCGTTGAAGGCTGCCGAGGTCCGCGACCATGGCCATGCGGGTCTCCCTGATGCTGAAGGTGGCGCTCTCCGTCGCAAGCCTGATGTCGACCGATGAGATGAGATCCACTCCCGCACCGATGCACCAGCCGTCCACCGCGGCGATGACGGGCTTGCTGATGGTGGCAACGCTGGAGAATGCGGTTTGGAGCTCGGCGATGGAGCGCAAGAGCGTTTGACGTTCCCCAGCAGCTGCACCAGGCCGGGCCAGATCGAGCAGGGTGTGCATGTCGACCAGGTCGAGCCCGAAAGAGAAGTGGTCCCCAGCTCCGCGGAAGATGATCGCTCGCACGTCGTCGTTCTCTTCCATCCACCTGCATGCCAGAGGCAGCTCTTCGAAGTGCGCGACGCCCATCGATGGATTCGAACCGGTGTCGAGCAACGTGACCGTGGCGACGTGCTCCCTGACCGAGATCTGGAGTGCCGAGTAGTCGGGAGGTCGCATTCCGTTCGTCCTTTGGGTCCTGAGGGGACGGGCGCCGTAGCGGAGGCCCGTGGTTCAGAACCGTACGTCACCGCATTAATCTTGACAATAGTGATTCAGCATTATAGAAATTGAGCAACCGACCGCCGCGAATGACGGTTCAACCGAGTAGGTGCACATGCTGACGGATCTCCAGCTTTCGGTACGCGATGTGACGCGCAGCTATGTTGCGCGCGAGATCTCGCCGTACATCCAGCAGTGGGAGAGCGAGGGCGAGGTACCCGAAAAGGTCTGGCGAGGGCTCGGAGAGCAGGGGTTCTTCGGCCTCGCGGTCGATCCTGAGTTCGGCGGTGCTGGCGCGGGGGTGACGGCGTGGGCACTCATGATCGAGGAGCTCGCCCAAGGCGACTGCGCCATTGCCAACCAGGTCGGTGGAACCAATTTTCCATTCGGGTCGAAGCTGGCTGAGCTGGGGAGCCCCTGGCAGCAGGCGGAGTTCCTCAAGCCTGCCGTGGCAGGCGAGTACTACATATCCCTGCTGCTGAGCGAAGCTCATGCTGGCTCAGATTTGTCGCAGATCCGTACCAAGGCGACCAGGCGAGACGGCGGCTGGGTCATCAACGGGGAGAAGGTCTGGATCACCGGAGGGGCGACCTCCGGGGCAGGGCTCCTGCTTGCGACGACCGATCCCGATGCAGGAGTCCGAGGTTTAACACTATTCCTCGTCCGGCCCGACATGCCGGGATACAACGTCGTCAGGCGCGAGCCGAAGATGGGCCACCGCGTCGTCGACATCTGTCAGATCTCACTCGATGATCTTGAGCTCACCGATGATCACGTGCTGGGCGAAGTGGGAACGGGGTATCGCAACATCCTCGACGGGCTGGACACCAGTCGGATCGGAGTTGCCGCCCAAAGCGTCGGCGTCGCGCAGCGAGCGTTCGACTTGGCACTCGACTACGCCAAGGAGAGGACGACTTTCGGCCAACCGATCTTCCAGCACCAAGCCATCGGCTTCAAGCTCGCCGAGATGGCGACAAGCATTGAGGTTGCCCGGCAGATGTACCTGAGGGCAGCGGCCCTCAAGGAGTCGGGTGTTCGTTCGGTGCGGGAATCTGCCATGGCCAAGCTCTTCGCTTCCGAGATGGCGGAGTCCGTCTGCAGCGATGCGGTGCAGATCTTCGGCGGTGCCGGCTTCGCTGGCGGCGGCATGGTGGAAAAGCTCTACCGGGACCAGCGGATCCTGCAGATCTACGAGGGAACCAGCGAAATCTTGAAAATGCTCATCCAGAGGGAGTTGGCGTGACTCAACAGTTGACGAACAAGGTGGCGCTGGTGACGGGCGGAGGCAATGGCATCGGGGCAGCCATCGTAAGGCGCCTGGCCGAGTCCGGAGCGTCCGTCGGCATCATCGATCGCGATGAAGCATCTGCCCGATCGATTGCTGCCGAGCTGGAAACATCTGGCGTGACCACCGCCGTCGTGGTGGCCGACATCAGCGACAACTCGGCGGTGGTCAGCGGGGTGGACGCGATCGAGGCGGCACTCGGACCGATCGACATCCTCGTCAACAACGCCGGATGGGACTCTCTCAAACCCTTCCTCGACAATGACGAAGCCCATCGTGACCTGATCATGGACATCAACCTGAAGGGTCCGATCAACGTGACACACGCCGTGCTCACCAAGATGGTCGGCCGTGGCCGTGGCCGCGTCGTCACGATCTCGTCGGACGCTGGGCGCGTCGGGTCCACCGGGCAAGCCGTCTACTCAGCCTGCAAGGCCGGCATGATCGCATTGACGAAGTCGACCGCCAGGGAAGTGGCGCGTCACGGCATCACGCTGAATGTGGTGGCGCCCGGTCCTACTCGGACCCGGATGATGGAAGAGGCGCTCGACGGTGACGACGCCAGTGCCAAGCACGTTCTCGAGCGGATGACCAAGGCCGTACCCATGCGTCGTATGGGGGAGCCTGAGGACGTCGCGGGCATAGCAGTATTCCTTGCGACCGACGATGCTTCTTTCATCACGGGCCAGGTCATCAGCGTTTCCGGTGGCCTCACGATGCACGGCTAGAAAGGGCTAGAGGATGAACGTCGTTGAATTCATGGTGGGACTTGAGACCACCGTCGGTGACCGCCCGATCATCTACTTCCGGGATCGCGGTCTCACAGCGAGTGCCTTCAGGACCTTGGTTTCAGAGGCGAACGCGGAGCTGGACACGGCCGAAGTCGGTATAGGCGATCGGGTGGCACTGTTTGCCTCCAATCGTCCGGAGTGGTTGGCCATCTACTGTGCCTGTCTGGCACGAGGTGCGACCCTGGTCCCGCTCAACCCGGCCTTGTCGGAGTCGGAGGTTGCCTTCATCCTCGATGACTGTGCTCCGTCGCTGCTGATCGTCGACGACAGGAATCTGCCTCGTGTCCCAGGTGATCTGACAATTCCAGTTGATGTCCTGGTCGACCCGGAAGCTCAGTCTTGGGACGAGGACGACGCGAGCAAGTGGCCGCAGGTCGTGGATCTGGACGAGATGCACCCTGCGCTGATCCATTACACATCCGGCACCACCGGTCATCCTAAAGGTGCGGTGCTGCCACACTCCGGAGTCGCCGCAACCCTCAGCCGGACGACCACATGGGTCGCCTCCACGGCGGACGACACGATCCTCATCAACGGATCGCTCGCGTTCATCATGCACTCCACGATCGCAGCGATGGGGCACATCGCCATCGGCGCGACCGTGGTTCTGCAAGAGCGATTCCATCCGGCTGAGGCGATCGAAGCGATCGACCGCTACAAGGCCACGGTCATCATGTGGGTGCCGACCATGTACGTCATGGTGTGCGAATGGATCGAGTCGCATCCGGCGGAGCACGTCGGCTCCCTAGCCAGCCTGCGGGCATGCGTCTCGTCCGCAGCGAGTCTGCCGTGGAGCCTGGTGGAGCGTATGCGTGCCGCCACCGGCAAGACCATCTACAACGCCTGGGGCATGACCGAGGGGACCCCGTTGACGGGGTTCCCGCCAGGCTCCTCACCAGTTCCTGACTCAGTCGGCCCGCCGATCGGCGACAGCAAGATCCGCATCCTCGACGCGGACGGATCGGAGGCCGACATCGACGAGGTCGGTGAGATCACCTTCCGTAGTCCCAGCAACATGATCGAGTACTTCAACCGACCCGAGGCCACGAGGGAGACCATCATCGACGGTTGGGTGCACTCCGGGGATCTCGGTCGTCGCGACAAGGACGGGAACATCTACATCTCCGGTCGCATCAAGGACATGATCATACGGGGCGGTGCGAACATCTATCCCGCCGAGATTGAGTCGGTGCTGACGGATCACCCTGCCGTGGCGGAGGCGGCGGTGATCGGTGTTCCCGATGAGCGGTTCGGAGAGTTCCCCGTGGGCTACGTGGTCCTTCGACACGGTGAGCTCACAGATGGCGAGATGTTGATCGAGTACTGCAGCTCCCGTCTCTCCTCCTACAAGGTCCCCGTCTGGATCTCAGTGGTTGACGATCTCCCTCGCGGTCCCACCGGCAAGACGTTGAAGCGCGTTCTGCGTGACCAGGCCGCTGCCGGCAATTCTCCAACCAAGCACTGATTGGAACGTCATGGAAACCATCCAAGCTGAACAGATCTCCACGGGCCATGGGCTCCTGGAAGGACCTCTCTGGACGCCGGAGGGTCTGCTCGTGGCCGACGCCGTGGCGGGGGGAGTGCTCCGTATCACCGACTCAGGCTTCACCGAGACGGTCATCGAGCACAGGCGGGGCATCGGCGGAATGGCCATGCACGCTGATGGCGGGCTCGTGATCAGCGGCCGGAACGTGGCCGTCAAAGGGCTCGTCGGTAGCGACAACACGGAAACCCACGTGCTGCGTGACAACGACCCGTCCAAAGGCGTGGTCGGGTACAACGATTTGACGGTCGACGCCCACGGTCGCCTGTATGTGGGTTCGCTGGCCTTCGTTGCCTCAGAATCGCGAGACGCCGACAAACCCGGTCAGCTCTATTGCCTCGACCTGGATGGCTCGGCACGCGTGGTGGCAGAAGACATCCTGCTCACCAACGGGCTCGGATTCTCGCCCGACGGCTCCCTGCTGTATCACGCCGACACGCTGCGCTCGACCGTCAACGTGTATGACGTGGACGACCGAGGCGGACTCGGCCCCAAGCGATCCTTCGTGTCCACCGGGGACGGGGGCCACCCTGACGGGCTCGCCGTGGATGCTGCAGGAAATGTGTGGGTCGCCCTACCGCACAGCGGTCAGGTTGGTTGCTTCAACCCCAGTGGAGAGCGTGTCGCCACGATCCAGATCGACGTCCCGATGGTGACGAGCTTGACCTTCGGCGGCGAAGATCTCCGTGACGTGTACATCGTGTCCGGCTCCGAAGGTCTCGACACTGACCGGGGAGCCGGCGTGTTCACGGCACGCGTCGACACTCCCGGTCTGCCTGCGGCCGTGTGCCGGGTTGAGTTGTGAGCAGGCTGGGCAGTCTGCGTACTTCGGATGACGGCCGATGAGCCCCGCCGCGTCCGACGCAGACCGTCAGCAGCTGAATTCTGGGACTGGGGAAGTTCGTGAACTGCATCGGTTCGATGAGTCTCGATTGACCTATTGGCTCCGGTCGAACGTGACTGAGTTCGCGGGCCCCCTGAAGGTCACGCAGTTCCGCGGCGGCCAGTCCAACCCGACCTATCAATTGAGCACACCTGAGGCCGACTACGTGCTGCGGCGCAAGCCGCCGGGTGAGCTGCTTCCGGGAGCGCATGCCGTTGACCGGGAGGCGCGGGTCATGGCGGCGCTGAGCGGCGTCGGTTTTCCGGTCCCGAAGATCCTCGCCGAGTCTCAGGATGAGTCCGTCATCGGCACGGCGTTCTATGTGATGGGACACGTGGAGGGACGAATCTTCTGGGACAGCGCCATGCCAGGAATTGCCCCTCGTGACCGCACCATGATGTTCGACGACATGAATCGAGTCGTGGCCGCACTGCACTCGGTGGACCCCGACGCAGTCGCGTTGGGCGACTTCGGGCGCAAGGGTGGCTACCTGCGTCGTCAGCTGGATCGATGGTCCCGACAGTACGAGTCGGGCCCTGGCGAGCGCGACGCAGACATCGACTGGCTGCAAGCGTGGCTCCGCGAGAGAGTGCCTACCGATGAGCGCGTCTCCATCACGCACGGAGACATCAAGTGCGACAACTTCATCTTCCACCCCACGGAGCCTCGCGTGGTCGCGGTTCTCGATTGGGAGCTTGCCACGTTGGGCGATCCGCTCGCTGACTTCGGCTACAACGCCTTGATGTACCACCTGCCGAGCGATCTCGCCGGCGGTCTGGGTGCTCGTTCGGTCGAGCAGCTCGCCGTACTGGGGATTCCCTCTGAGGCTGAGTACGTGGCGAAGTACTGTGAGCGGACGGCGCGCCAAGACATCGACGATCTGGACCTCTATTTGGCCTTCAACGCCTTTCGGCTCTACGCGATCATGCACGGCATCCGAGCGAGGATCGAGCACGGCACGGCAGCGTCGCCGCACGCCAGCCAGATGATCTCGTCGATGCCTCAGCTCGCGAAGCTCGGTAGACACCTGGCAGAACGTGCCGGCGATTGACCAGTTGGCGTCCGTCAACCGGGTCACGTCCGCGACCCACTGGAGTGATCAGCTGAGCAGTTGGCTGGTGAACATCGGCTGTCGACGCTCATCGAACGCGGCGATGCCCTCTCGAAGATCCGATCCGGAGAAGGAGTCGACCCGCAGCTGACGGAGCGCGGCGGACTCGATTGGACGGTCCAGCGCTTGAGCGATCACCAGCTTCGTCAGCCGGATCGCGTACTGCGATTGCTTGGCGAGACGGTCCGTGTACTTGACGACCTCCTCGTCCAAGCTGGTCGCCGCCACCGTCTTGTCGACGAGTCCCAGGCGGTGTGCGGTCGACGCGTCGATCCGGCGAGCCGTGAAGAGCAGGTCGCGGGCCGCGCCGACTCCGACCAGCTCGATCAGGCGGCGCGTGGAATCCACGCTGTACGCCACGCCGAGGCTTGTGGGTGGCGTGGCGAACGTGGAGGTGTTGGTGGCGATGCGCAGGTCGCAGGCCATGGCGATCTCTAGTCCTCCACCGATGCAAAAGCCGTTGATCACTGCGATCGTCACTCGTCGGCACTGCGAGATGCTCGCCTCCGCCGACGCGATCGCATCGATGTACTCGCTCCCAGCCGGCGGATCGTCGAGTGCCGACCGTAGGTCTGAGATGTCTGCTCCGGCTGCAAAGGCTTCATCGCCTGCTCCGCGAATGACCACGGCGACCACCTCCGGCTGCGCCTCGGCTTGCGCGATCAGGCCAGGGATCGCGAGCCACATACTGTGGTTCAGAGCGTTGCGTGCCTCCTGCCGGTCGATCGTGAGGGTGGCCATGGGCCCGGCGACCGAGAGGCGTACTTCACCATCAGCCTGCTCCGGGCTCACCGCTCGTTCCCGCCGTCGACGCGGTCCGGGTGGTCCCGGTCCGAAACCCCGAAGTATGACTCAGACGCTCCTAGCCCGGGGGCTGATCGTTCGTCTGTGCGTCGAAACCCCTGATGAAGGGGGGTGGGTATCGCCGCGAACCTCTGGCCGGCCGCGCGCGCGGTCTCCTCGAACGTCCTACGAGCCGCCCAGTGCGGGTGGGCATAGGCGTCTTCTGGCGTGGTCATGACTGAGACACACACATCGACGCCGTCGAAGAGGGATCGCCAGTGGGCGCCGTCGTGTTGGGAGAATCGCTCCGCCAGTTGCGCTTGGACGGTCTTCCCGTCGGCGTCCTCCGTCCTCAGCTCGGCAGGGATCGCGAGCATGTCGCACAAGCGGAGCCAGAAACGCTCTTCCAGGGCGGCCACCGCCACCACGGCGCCGTCGGCCGCCGCGTACAGCGCATAACGGGGCGACCCGCCGGCTGGGTGGGAGCTACCCGGGGCGCTCGACTTCCCGGAGACGTCCACCTGGGTCCGAGTCCACCAGTGCCAGAAGAAGACGTTTTCCGTCATGGCAATGTCCAGATGGCTTCCTTGTCCGGTCAGCTCGACCGACCGCAGTGCCAGAAGGATGTTGACGACGGCCGGGTATGTCCCGCCCCCGATGTCTGCGATCAGTGTCGGTGGAAGATGAGGGACGCCCTGGGAGTGCGTACGTTGTGCCGACGCGAGCAAGCCAGCGTCGACCAGGTAGTTCAGGTCGTGCCCGGCCTTGGATGCCAGTGGGCCGTGCTGTCCGTATCCGGTGATCGAGCAATAGACGATACGTGGGTTGAGCGAGTGCGCGCGTTGGTAGCCGACTCCCAGCCTGTCCATCACTCCGGGACGGAACTGCTCAATCAGGACGTCGGCCTGGGCGATCAGCGGTTCGAGCTCAACGATCGCTGACGGGTCCTTCAGATCGATCGCGATGCTGCGCTTGCCGCGATTCAGGTTTTCGAAGTCCCAGGGCTCGAAGATGCGCATCTCGTCTCCGACGACCGGGCGCTCGACCTTGATGACATCCGCGCCGGCGTCGGACAGGAGCAGGCTGGCCAGCGGTCCCGGCACCAGGGTCGAGAAGTCCAGCACGCGGACACCGGCGAGGGGCAGTTGTGACGTCATGGGTCGGGACTCTTTCCGCTTCGGCTTGGATCGGTAATACTGATTCAGTATTTCAGGTTTTCGTCTAGTATGCATCAGACCGCTAAGTCGAGGAGGCACAAAGGTGAAACCCCCGAAGACGACCGTGACACGTTCGCCGGAGGCAGACGTCGATCTGCGACACACCGATCGCAGTCGAGAGCTTCAGCAGCGGTTGAGCGCGTTCATGCATGAGCACGTGTACCCGGCCGAGCGGGCCGTGCACCAGGAGATCGAGCGACTGGGCCCTTGGGCCGTGTACCCGACGGTGCTCGGGCTGAGAGAGAAGGCCAAGAGCGACGGATTGTGGAACCTGTTCATGCCCGCGTCCCCCAATGGGCAGGGATTGACGAACATGGAGTACGCCCCCCTCGCCGAAATCATGGGGCGAGTCCTGTTCGGGGCGGAGGTGTTCAACTGCTCAGCCCCCGATTCGGGCAACATGGAGGTGCTCCACAAGTACGGCACTCCCGAACAGCAGGCGCGCTGGTTGTCACCGTTGCTCGACGGAACGATCCGTTCGGCCTTTGCCATGACGGAGCCCGACGTTGCGTCGTCTGATGCTACGGCCATCTCGAGCTCCATCGTTCGCGATGGGGACGAATACGTCATCAACGGGCGGAAGTGGTACACGAGCGGTGCGACCCATCCGAACTGCGAAATCATGATCTTCATGGGCAGGACGGACCCCGATGCGGAACGTCACCAGCAGCAGAGCATGGTGCTCATCCCACGAGCCACCCCCGGCGTGCACGTGGCTCGTACGCTGCCTGTGCTCGGCTCCTATCTCGACCGCGCGTGCGAGGTGTGGTTCGACGACGTTCGCATCCCGGTTGAGAACGTCTTGTTGGGAGAGGGGCGTGGGTTCGAGATTGCGCAGGGTCGACTGGGGCCCGGTCGCATGCACCACTGCATGAGACTCATTGGTCTGAGCGAACGAGTCCTCGAGCGCATGTGTCGACGTGTCGACAGTCGCCACACCTTCGGCCGCACCATTGCGGAACAAACCGTGACCCTCGAGCGCATCGCTGAAGCTCGAATCCGTATCGAGCAGGCGCGGCTTCTGACCATGAAGGCTTCCTGGATGATGGACACCGTCGGAAACTCGGCGGCGCGCCAAGAGATCGCGATGATCAAGGTTGCCGCTCCCGCGCTCGCGCATCAGGTCGTGGACTGGGCCATCCAGGCGTTCGGCGGTGCCGGCCTGACCAACGACTTCCTGCTGAGCTCGATGTTCGCAAATGCGCGGTCGATGAGACTCTTGGACGGACCGGACGAGGTCCATCGGAACCAGATCGGACGCCTTGAGCTTCAGCGGCAGCGCGCGAGATCGGACATGGAGACCTCGGCTGAGGTGCTTTCCCGCGACGACGCGGTCGCGATGTCCGACTCCGGTCTGTGGCCTCGCCCGGCAGAGTGGCCGAACCTTTCCGTGGCGACGTCACCGGCAGAGCGGCAGGTCTGAGATGCGCGCACTGGTGTCAGTAGCGGCTGGTGGTCCAGAGATGTTGGAATGGAATGATCTGCCCGAGCCGCTGCCTGGGTCGGGTGAAGTTCGTGTCTCGGTTCGTGCCGTCGGGCTCAACGCGACCGATCTGCTCATGATGCGCGATCTTTACCAAGACAAGGTGGCTCGCCCGTATTCACCTGGCGGTGAGATCGCTGGCGTGGTCGAGGCGATGGGCGAGGGCGTATGCGAGTTCGCCGTCGGGGACCAAGTCGTCGCGATCACGGGCTCGGGGGGGTTGCGAGAGCAGATTGTCCTGCCGGCGTCGAGCCTGATCCGTATTCCCAGCGGCGTCTCGTTCGAAGAGGCGTCTGTCCTGCCCATTGCGTATGCGAGTGCCCTGCATGCCCTGCAGGACCGGGCGCACCTGGCTTCGGGCGAGCGTGTGCTGGTCACCGGCGCTGGGGCGGGCATCGGGCTCGCGACCGTGCAGATCGCCACGATATTGGGGGCTGAGGTGGTGGCCGCCTGTTCGACGGACGAAAAGGTCGAGGCTGCTCTGGCGGGAGGCGCGATCCGTGGGCTGGCGTATTCGCGCAAGGGCGAACATGTGCCGGATCGGCGTGAGCTGCGGCGCCTGTTCGCTGATGCCGTGGGGGAAGGTGGCGCAGATGTCGTCGTCGATCCGGTGAGCGGTCCATATGCTGATGCGGCTGCCCGTGCATTGGGGCGCGAAGGGCGATACGTGCTGGTCGGATTCGCGGCGGGCGTGGGTCCGCTACCGAACAATGTGGTCCTGGTCAAGCAAGCCTCTGTGGTCGGATCGGCTCTCGGTGAGTACCTCAAGGTGCGGCCGGAGCGCCTGGGAACGCTCATGACCCAGCTCTTCGAATGGTGCGTCGCCGGGACTCTGAGGCCTAGTATCACGTCCGTGGTGTCACTGGACCGGGCTGTCGAGGGACTTGGCATGCTGGACCGTCGCGCGATCACCGGGAAAGTGGTCGTGCAGGTCGGGAGATGAACCATTAACACGGTAGGCATTGTGGTGCCGCCGACGAGAGGATCCGAGCGTGGCAAGAGGACCTTACAAGCAGAATCAGGAACGGATCTCGGCGATGCGTCAACGGATCATCGAGAGCACTGCGCGGATCATCGGAGATCGGGGGTATGCCGAAGCGTCCGTTGCTCGCATCGTCGAAGACGTAGGAATTTCTCAAGGGACCTTCTATCGATACTTCACGACACGGCAGGACTTGTTCGACGTCGTCCTGCCGACGTATGCCGAACGGATGCTTGAGTTCATCCAGAAGCATGTGGACAAGGATGCACTCGGTCTGGATCGCGAAATGCAGCGGATGCAGGCCTTCCTCGACTTCGTGGCAGACCATCCTTGGTTCGCTCGCGTCGTGGACGAAGCGAATGTTCAGGCCCCGGCTGGAAACGCCGCCTACTTCGACAGGGTGGTCAACGGCTACGTGAGAACGTTGAAGCGAGCAGTCGACAGAGGCGAAATCGAAGGTTATGAGCCCGACGAACTGGAAGGGATAGCCATCGCGCTGCTCGCCGCGCGCAGCTATTACGCGAAGGTGTATCTGTCCAGCATGGGACACATTGGAGAGTCCCGTGCTGCTGTGTTGAAGGGCTATCGAGCCTTCATCGAGCGCGCACTTTTCCTGCCAGCGCCACGATAAGTGGGCCGTTGGGCCTGGCCGCGCTCCGGATGTCCGGGGTGCGACCAGGCCCATTTTTGCGTACCCATCGGTCTGTGGCAGATCGACGGAGATCGGCTATTGACAATCATGAATCATGATTATAGGTTTTCAGCGTCGCAGGGTGAGCGGCATCACACACACAGTTCGGCGCCCCACGCGTCGACGGCCAGAGGAGTAACTCGATGCACACACGATGGATGGTGCCAGCAGTGGCCGCGCTGCTGCTCGCGAGCGCCTGCAGCTCCGGCTCGGAATCGTCGTCTTCAGGCGGCGACAGCGACGCCACGATCGGCGTGATCGGCCCCAAGACGGGGCCGGCGCCGCAGTTCTACCAAGACACGAAGCGCGGGATCGAGCTCGCCGCTCCGATCATCGAGAAGCGATACGGTCTGAAGCTCGACTTCGTCTACACCGACGACGCCGGCTCGCCAGAAGGCGCGTCGCGCGCCGTGCAAAAGCTTCTGAATGAAGAGGACGTCGACGCCATTTTCGGCCCTCCGACATCGGCTCCCGCTCTGCAGATCGCTGAAGTGATCGCCCGTTCCAAGCGTCCCTACCTCCTTGTTTCAGCGAGCAATGGCGACCTGGTTCCGACCGCCGGTGGCAAGAATTTCGCATTCAGGACGCAGTGGTCAGGCCCGGTGCTCAACGCCGTCAACAGTCAGGTGGTCTTCTCAGACATTGATGGGAAGAAGCCGGCGGTCGGTCTCGCCTACGCGGCGGACGCGTTCGGTCAGGCCGCGATCGCCCAGTATCGGGACCTGGGAAAGAAGCTCGGTGTGAAGGTGGTGGGGGAGTCGATGCAGTCCGGCGCCACAGATTTCACGGCTGGAGCGAAACGGCTGCGTGATGCGGGCGTCAATTCGATGTTCTTCAACTTCACCTCCGGGTCCGACATCGCCACTGTCACCCGCGACATGAAGGTTGTGGGATTCGACCCGCCACGCAAGACGACGACCAGCAACGTGCTGGCGAACTACCGCGAACTGTCCAAGCCGGCGGAATGGAAAGGCTTGAAGTTCGTGGAGCGTGAGGACTTGAACAGCCCGAGCTTCAAGAAGATGCTCGACGAATACAGGGCAGCCTACGGTGAAGAGCCTCAGTTGCCGACGGTCGTCTACAACGTGTACTCGGCACTGGACGCCTACGGTCAAGGGCTGAAAGCTGGCGGCGACGACTATGAGGCCGTGCGCGATGCGATGGAGTCGGTTGCAAGCGTGCAAGTGGAGGGGGCAACGTACGAGAAGCCCTTTGGTCCCGATGATGGTGAGTTCTACGACGACGACATCTCGAAGTGGCACGTGATGGGATTCGACGACACCCCCAAGGGCAACATCGTCACAGACGGCACAGTCGCCGAATGCATCAAGCGCGGCTGCTGAGATCTGAAGCTCATGGAGATCGCTGTGACAGGACTGGCCGCGGGTGGCTTGTTCGCCCTCGTCGCCCAAGGCTTCGTCCTGACCTTCCTGACCACCAACACGCTGAACTTCGCGCTGGGTGAGTTTATGGTCGTCGCCGCGTTCCTCGCGCTGGGAGTCAGCTCATGGAGCTGGCTCCCGGACGCAGCGAAGATCGTGCTCGTGATCCTCGTGGTCGGCATGTTGGGGGCGTGGACCTATCGATTGATCGTGCTTCCATTCAGCGCCGGGCACAACGACTCACGGTGGCTTCTTTCAACTGTCGGTTTGTCGTTCATCATCATCAACCTGACGACCAATGGCGAGGGCGTGCTGCGTCAGCCTCTCAAGTACGGAAGTGTGGACGGGGTAGTCGAGGTTCTCGGGGTTCGGCTTCAAGCGCAGCAAGGTCTGATCGCCATGACGGCAGTCGTCGTCACGATCGCCCTGGTCATGGTGACGCGGCTGACGGGATTGGGGACCCGTATGCGAGCGGTGTCAGAAGACGCCGAGGCAGCCTCGTTGATGGGCATCTCGCCGGTGCGGATCGGGATGATCTCTTACGGGCTGGCCATGGCAGTGGTGGCTCTGGCCGGTGTCCTGTGGGCAGCCGAAGTGGGCGCCTCGCCGCAACTGGGCGAGCCGTTGCTCGTGGGCGCATTCGCTGCAGGCATCATCGGCGGGCTCACGTCCCTGTGGGGGCCACTGCTCGGTGGGGGGATCTACGGTCTGGTGACGGCTGCGGTCGGTGAATCCGCCGGCTCGATGTGGGGCGAGGTCTCGGGTCTTTTGGTCGTTCTGATCGTTCTCATGTTCCGTCCCGAGGGGCTGCTGGGACGGCGAGTAGACGTGAAGCTCTGACCCGCAACAACCCATGAACTAGACACTCAGAGCTCTGTCCAGAGACGAGCACGAGAGCGAAGGAACATCATGAACAAGCGCTTCCTGGGGGCAACGAACACACTTGCACGCTGGTCTGAAGTCTCGCCACAGCGTCGAGATGCGCTGTTCGTCGTCGCACTCGTACTCATCTCCTTCCTCGCTCTGGCACCAGGCCTGAGCGGTGAAGGGACGTCAATTCCGCACATGCAACTGGTGGGACTGATGGCCGGCACCATCGTGGCGGCGGCGGGGCTGAACCTTGTGGCGGGGTTCGCGGGGCTCATCTCGCTCGGACAAGGCGCGATGTACGCGGTCGGGGCGTATGTCTTCGGCTACCTGTCACTCAGGGGTGACTTGCCGATCCTGCTGGCGGTTCCTGCCACCCTGATCGTGTGCGCCGTCGTTGGCGTGATCGTGGCCTTGGGAACGGCGCGCCTCCGCGGTCCGCAGTTCACGATGATCACGTTGGTCCTTGCAGTGCTGGTTCACAAAGTCTTGGTGGAGTGGCCGGTGCTCGGTGCTGCATCGGGCTATCCGAACACCCTTCAGCACAAGACGGGACTCTTGCCTGATGCGACCATATTCGGGCGTACGTTCGTGCCGCCTCTGTTCGCGGGCGAGTTCGCCTCGGTGCTCGTGCTGGTGCTTGGGTTGGCCGTGGTGGCGCTGGTGCTCTATCGGAACCTGAGCCTGTCGTCGTGGGGCCGTTCGCTCAGGGCCGTCGGCGAGAGCGACATGCTCGCCTCGCATCTGGGAGTGCATGTATTTCGACGGAAGGTCGCTGCCCTGGGCATCGCGAGCGCACTGGGCGGTCTCGGCGGCATCTTCTACGCACTGCTGTTCGCTCACCTGCAGCCGGAGTCCTTCGACGTCTTCTTCTCCATCACCATTTTGCTGGCCGTCATTCTCGGCGGCAACGGAACGGTGATCGGGCCCGCTGTCGGCGCTGTGATCGTAGTCTGGCTGGAACGTTCAGAGGCGCTGGAAGGGGTCACCGAGTTCCAGCGTCGCCACGTCAGCGACCAGTGGTACCTGTCCACGCCAGGGATCATCGGCCTGATTCTCATCGCGACGTTGTTCATCCTTCCCCGCGGTGTCGTAGGAACCCTCTCGGACTTCGTTGCCAAGCGGACGCGTCGCAATCTCAACCAGCTTCCGCCACCCCAACCGCAGGCAGAGCTGGTAGCGACGGCCGACTTCTTGGCTGTGAATGTCGACGGCGTAAACGCGGAACCGATCCTGGAAGTGGTCGGCGCAACGAAGCAGTTCGGTGGTTTGCTGGCAGTCAACGGCATCGACCTTCGTCTGCGACCGGGAAGCATCCATGGCGTGATCGGACCGAATGGCGCCGGCAAGTCCTCGTTGGCGAACGTGGTGAGTGGGGCATATCGCCCCGACAGCGGTTCGATCCTCTTGGCGGGCGAGGACATCTCAGGCCACCGGCCCGACCAGATCACGCGAAAGGGACTCGCCCGAACCTTCCAGACTCCGCAGCTGTTCAATTCGGCCACTGCGCTCGAGAACGTGAAGGCCGGATTCGCCGACACCGGCCAGCTTTCTTGGTGGAAGGCCGCGTTGAAGCCGCGGGCGCAGTACCGAAGAGAGGCCGAGCTCGAGGACATGGCGGCTGCTTTGCTGGCACGCGTAGGCCTCCTTGACGAGGCGTACGTCCTTGCTGGAAGCCTCGCGTACGGAAAGGCGCGTGCGCTCGAGATTGCTCGAGCGCTCGCGAGTCAACCCAAGGTCCTGATCTTGGACGAGCCGGCCGCTGGGCTTAACTCCACCGAAGTCATGGAGCTGGGGCGCCTGCTGACAGAGCTTCGTGCCGACGGCCTCGGCATGATTCTCGTCGAGCATCACATGGATCTGATCTCAACGGTGGCGGACGAGGTGACGTGCCTGGCGCAAGGGACCGTCATCGCCCATGGAACCGCATCGGAGGTCCTGACCGACGAGACGGTGATGGCGGTCTATCTCGGGACGACTGATGCTGTGCAAGCGGAATCATTCTCCGAAGGGAGCCAGCGATGAGCCTGGTCGTTGAAGACGTCAGTTCCGGCTACGGCCGGCCCACGGTGATCGAGTCGATCAATGTTGATCTGGCACCTGGCCGCATCTCAGCGGTGATCGGCTCGAACGGCGCAGGAAAATCGACATTGGCGCGAACTGTGTGCGGACTGCTCCCTTGTCGTTCAGGCTCCATCGTGCTCGACGGCAAACCTGTCCAGAAGTTGTCCCCGTCCCAGCGAGCACGTGCCGGCATCGTCATGGTGCCGGAAGGCCGACGGCTGTTTGCGAAGCTGACCGTCGCGGAGAACATCCGCATGGGTTCCTACGCGGCTGCGGGACGCGGCAAGGCGTCGGCGCAGCACGTCGAGACGCTCCTCGATGCCTTCCCCATCCTTCGAGATCGGTGGAGTCAGCGCGCCGGCCATCTGTCCGGCGGCGAGCAACAAATGGTGGCGCTCACTCGGGCGGTCGCCTCAGCCCCCAGGTATCTGTTGCTCGACGAACCGTCGCTCGGCCTCAGCCCCAAGCTGACGCAGGAAGTCTTCCGGCTGATTCAGCTGATCGCAGCCGAGACGAACGCCGGGATCTTCTTGATCGAACAGATGGCCGACGACGCCTTGGGTCTCGCGCAGCATGCTCATGTGCTCGAGCAGGGACGAATCACGATCAGCGGGCCGGCGGATGAATTGCGGACTTCGCCGGATGTTCGCGCTGCCTACCTCGGAAAGATCCACTGAATGCGTACCGAACTGACTCCCTTCATCGGCCGAGAGCTCGAAAGCTTTGATCGGCAGATCACCAGAGATGCTGTCGGAGAGTTCGCGTCCGCCATCGGCGAGACCAACCCGATGTATTTCGAGGTCGCGGTCGCACGGGAGCTCGGAATGAAGGACATTCCCGCGCCGCCCACGTTCCTGATCACGTTGGAGATCGATCAGCGAGACAGCCTTCGCTTCATACGCGAACTCGGTCTCGACACCGCGATGGTTCTGCATGGGGAACAGGCTTTTCACTTTCGTTCGCTCGTGTATGCGGGCGACGCGATCCAGGTACGACGTCAGATCACCGATGCCGGTGTGAAGGGACGATCCATGGCTTACCTCGTCACGGTCAACAGATTCCTTCGCGGTGACGAGGTGGTCGCCACCTCCGAATGCATATGGCTGATCATGAGCAGGGAGGACATCTGATGGCCGACCAGCTCTCCGTGCCCACAGCGTTCTTCGGACCGGTCACGAGATCCATGTTGTCTGAGTACGCTCAGGCATCCGGCGACAACAATCCACTCCACCTGGATGATGCGGCTGCGCAAGTTGCGGGACATCGTGAGGTGATCGGGCAAGGGATGCTGTCCATGGCATTCGTAGGTCGGTGGGTGACGTCTTGGTGCTCTCTCGATGACTTGCGCTCCTTGACGTCCCGGTTCACCGCGCCCACCCCCCTGGGCTCGCGCCTCAGATGCGAGGGCCACGTCAGTGCTACGCAGCAAGGGTCAGCGACGGTTGCCTACACCGTGACGATCGAAGGGAGCGATGTTGTGACCATCGCCGGCACGGTTGTGGTCGATTCCGTCGTGCTGACGCGTCTTGAAGGCGATCGTGATCGGCAGCGCTAAGGCTCCGGGTCCGAGGGTCTCCCTATCGGAGCAACGCAGCGAGCTCCTCCGCGAACACCGTGATGGCGTCATCGCCATCGTCGAGCACGCCCGCCAGCAACGGGAAGCTGTGCGGCATGCCCTCGTACTCATGTATGTGGACCGCCACCCCCGCTGCAGCTAGCTTTGCGCCGTAGCGGCGGGCATCGTCGGCGACGGGATCTACCTGAGCACTGACGATCACGGCAGGCGGAGCGCCGGCTAGATCCTGCGTCAGCAACGGTGAGGCGAGGCTCGACGTTCGGTCCGCGATCTCGGGTACATACATGTCGTACGCCCACTCGAGGCCGGCGCGGGTCAGGAATGGGCCGGCCTCGTACCGGTCGACCGAGTCACCGCTCATCGTGGCATCGAGTGCGGGGCACAACAGACCCTGGGCCCTGATCGGGGGGCCGTCCTCTCGCGAGGCAAGCGCAATGCTTGCGGCCAGTGTGCCGCCGGACGAATCGCCGGCGACGGCTAGGGCATTCATGTCGATGCCCAGCTCATCGGCGTGCTGACTCACCCACGAGGCGGCGTCCGCTGCGTCATGATGAGCACGGGGGAATCGCTCCTCCGGTGCCAGCCGGTACGCAATTGCGAATACGACGAGTTCTCCCCGTATGCAGAGCTTCCGGCAGAGCCGGTCGTGGGTGTCGAGGCTCCCGCGCACGAATGCCCCGCCGTGAAGGTAGACCACCGCTGGCGATCGCGGTCCAGCCTCGGGCGGCCGGTAGCACCGCACCGCGACTGAACCCTGACGAACCGGGATGGTGAAATCCTCCACTGCGCAGCGCTTGTCGACGTCGCCCGAGAATGCGATCAGTTTCTCGCCGGTTTCCCGGTATGCCTCGATCGACATCTCCCAGGGCTGCGGAGCTGGGCGCCCGGACAGGGACTGCAACAGCTCCTGAACCTGCGTGTGGAGCGCACTCATGCGCAGGCGTGCCGTCGCCCGCCCGAAGGGCGGGCCTGACCGAGGACCTTGATCCGTGTCATACGACGACTCGGAAGACCTGGAACTCGACGACAGGTCCCGGATTGATGCGGCCCTGTCCTACGAAGATGGTCTGATTGACCCAGGCGTACCTGGGGTCTCCCGATTCCAGGCGAGGGGTCGTGACGAAGTAGTGATCGCCAAAGTCGGTGCCCGTCTCGGCGCCGCCGAGCGCGCCTGCGGCGGCTTCGGTGACCTCGACCAAGCCCTGGTAGCTCATGTAGATGACGGCCCCGTCGTCGGTGAAGAATTGGGCGCGTACGTCGAGGCGGCCGAACCCGTCGTCCCCGGCCAGCAGCCAGTCGCCGCCTCCGGGCGCTGCAACACCACTGAATCGGTTGCCGCTGACCTTGCCTCCGGTGACGGCGAGGACTTGACGCAGCCCGTAGGGCCCTGGGCCGACGATCTGAGGCTCGGCGAGCTCTGCGGTGTAGGTGAACTCCGGCTCCAACTTCATGGGTGACCTCCGTTTCGAGCGGGTTGCATGTCAACCCGCGGTGGGTCGAGAGTGCACTATGCGTCTGGAATAGTCAACGATGCGTCGATTCGAGCTGAAGGTGATTCCAACGAGGAGCGACTCTTGAGTGGACATGGTGTTGACTAAAATCGACTATGAGTTTAGTCTCATTGTCGCCAGGCCGAGATGCCGAACGCCGGCTCCCGGAGTCACACACCAAAGACAAGCGAGGATTCACATGTCAACTGCATCGGACGTCGACCAGATTCAGCCGTCGGTCTCACGCGACGGCGAGAGCTACGTCTCGCGCCGCGAAGATATCCACTTCAAGATGACCGGCGATTTCATGACAGGCGTGGACTTTTGGACTCACGCGACCGGTGAGACCACCAACGGTCAGCTGATCGTCATCGAGACCAACTGGGTGCGCGGCACCGAACCGGTCTGGCACATGCACCACCGCGAAGAGGAGGGCTTCTTCGTCATGGACGGTGAGATCAAGATTCACACCGAGGCTGGCTCCTACAACGCCAAGAAGGGCCAGTTCGTGTGGGGCCGCAAGGATCAGCGGCACACCTACGAGGTGGTCGGAGACGAAGCCCGGATCCTCGTGGTGTTCGTTCCGGGACCGGACAGCAGCGGCTTTGAGCCCAACGGCGGCATCGACAAGTACTTCTACGAAGCCCGCGATCGTGAGCTTCGCACGCCCGAGCAGCTGCAGGCAGAGGTCGAGAACCTCAAGGTCAACTACGGCTTGGAGATGTTCCCCGAGCTGCCACATCCTCGGGACGAAAAGGCCTGAGCCCTCGGTAGTCGTTCGAACCCCTCGCTCTTTTCGATCACTGGAGTTGTTGTGACCATTGAAGTATCTCTAGACACGGTGCCGCACTGGATTGGCGGCGCGCCCGTCTACTCGACGGAGGGACAGCGAGCCGACGTGCATGATCCCGCCACTGGGCGCGTGATCCGGACCGTCGCGCTGGGCGGTGCTGACGCCGTCGACGAAGCTGTCGTCAGCGCTCGTGCCGCGGCGCGGTCTTGGGCCGCCACCCCCGGCCCGGCCCGCGCATCAGTACTGCATCGTTTCCGAGTGCTGCTGCATGACCAGGCGGACGAGCTCGCATCGATCATCACAGCCGAACAGGGCAAGACGCTTGCAGATGCCAAGGGAGAGCTGGCGCGCTCGATCGAGGCGATCGACGTGTCGCTTTCGGTAGTACAGCAACTCAAGGGCGAGTACGCCGAGCAGGTCGCGAACGGGGTCGACACGTACTCCTTCCGACAACCGCTCGGGGTGTGCGCCGGCATCACACCATTCAACTTTCCGGTCATGGTGCCGGTGTCGATGTTTGCGGCCGCCATTGCTTGCGGAAACGCCTTCGTGCTCAAACCAAGTGAACGGGTGCCGTCGGCAGCGGTGCGTCTGGCGCAGATCATGAGCGATGCTGGGTTGCCCGATGGTGTGCTCAACGTGGTGCATGGTGGCGTGGACGCCGCCCAAGCGCTCATCGACCACGTCGATGTCGCGGCGGTGTCGTTCGTCGGGTCCACGCCTGTCGCGCGTGCGATCTACCGGCGCTCGGCTGAGGCGGGCAAGAAGGTGCAGGCGCTGGGGGGCGCCAAGAACCACATGGTGGTGATGCCCGACGCAGACCTCGATGCCGCTGCCGATGCCTTGGTCTCAGCGGCCTACGGCGCGGCGGGCCAGCGATGCATGGCCGTGACTGTTGCGGTGGCCGTCGGCTCGGCGGCAGACGCCCTCGTCGCCAAGACTGCCGAGCGGGCGCATGCGTTGAAGGTGGGTCCAGGCGCGGAACCGGCGACCGAGATGGGGCCGTTGATCTCCGATGCTGCACTCGATCGAGTCCGCGGGATGCTGGAACGCTCCGTCGAACAAGGCGGCCGACTGGTCGTCGACGGTCGCGAAAGGCTTGAACCCGGAGCCGGATTCTTCATCGGTCCCAGCCTGGTCGACGGCGTCAGCGTTCAGAGCGATCTCTACCGCGAAGAAGTGTTCGGACCGGTCCTGAGCGTGCTCCGTGCCGACGATCTCGAGCAGGCGCTACAGATCGTCAACGACAACCCCTACGGGAACGGCGCGACGATCTTCACCAGCAGCGGAGCGGCTGCACGTCGATTCAGCCGGGGCGTGTCGGCCGGGAGCGTGGGCATCAACGTACCCATCCCTGTGCCGATCTCCTGGTTCGGCTTCGGCGGCTGGGGGGATTCGCGCTTCGGAGATGACGGCCTGAACTACGACGCTTACCGCTTCTACACGCGGTCGAAGGTCGTCACTCAGCGATGGACAGATCCCACGCCCGGCCTTGCTCCTCACTTCGTTGCCGCCGGAAGCCAGTAACACGGCCAGAAAGGATCCACCATGCAGGAACACAGCACGCCTGTCACGCGCTCTGCCGACCCGCCTCGGCTCGATCATGTCGGCATCCTCGTACGCGATCTGGACTCAGCTCTCGCGCACTGGTCACGTCGGTTCGGGCTCGAGGTTGCTCGCAGGGTCGAGCTGCCGGCCATGGGCATCACCGCTGCGTTCCTCAACGTCTCCGGAGCTGAGGTCGAGCTGTACACGCTCCACGACCCGGACGCGATTGAAGCGGCTCTCGGAGGCGCATCGGCGAAGCTCGACCACGTCGCACTACGCCTTCACACCAACAGCGGCCGTGAGCTCGCGGGTTGTGCCATCCGAGGGCCTGGGCGGCCTGAGCCGATTGCCGAACCGATCCTGATGGGCGACGCCACACATGTCTGGACCGAGCCCCCCGGCATCGATGTTCTGCTTCAGCTGATCCAGCCGAGCAGCTGAGGCCCGTTGCCGTGGGGCCGCCTGAGACGCACACGAAACCACACAATAAGAGGAGTCAACATGGGACGCATGGATGGAAAGGTCGCACTGGTCACCGGCGCGGCGAGGGGACAGGGACGGGCGCACGCCATTCGCCTTGCCGAGGAAGGGGCGGACATACTCGCCTTCGACTGCCCGGAAGATGGACGGGTTCCCTATCCCGTCGGCACGGCAGCTGACCTCGAGGTCACTGTCAAGGAAGTGGAAGCGTTGGGCCGGCGAGTCATCGCGCACGAAGGTGACGTTCGCGAGCAGGCCGCGCTGGACAAGCTGGTCGCGGAGGGCGTGCAAGCCTTTGGCGGGCTGGACGTCGCGGTGGCCAACGCCGGCATCTGGACGGTGCATCCGTTCGCGGATGTCCCCGAGGACGAGTTCCTGGATGTGCTCAACGTCAACATCATGGGGCCTTGGCGCACCCTGAAGGCTGTCACTCCCGCCATGAAGTCGCGCGGAGGTGGTTCGGTGATCATCACCTCGTCCGGCAACGGCGTTGAAGGATCTCCCCATTATGTCCACTACGTGGCATCCAAGCATGGCGTGCTCGGGCTGGCGAAGAGCGCAGCACTTGAGTTCGGCCAGTTCGGCATCCGGGTCAACTCGCTGCTTCCTGGACCCACCGACACGCCTGCCTTGGACTGGCAGGGTGGCTACGATCTGTGCGCGGGCAAGGGGCCGGGTGAGGGCGTCAAGGAAGACCTGCAGGGCGCGAAGTACTGGGCTCTTCTTCGGGACGTGGGGCTCCTGCCGCCGCGCGCCATGAGCGAAGCGGTCCTGTGGCTGGCATCCGACGAGTCACGGTGGACGACAGGTCTCGAGATGCTGGTCGACGGCGGCCACATGGTCATGCCGGGGCTGAACATGACGAAGATGGCCTTGGACAATCAGTAACGTCTGAGCGGACCTTCAGAAATCACACGAGCCCTCTCCAAGTCGTCCTTGATGACTTCGGAGAGGGCTCGCGTGTGTCGATCTCGCTACCGCGCCTTCCACTCAAGGCCGAAGACGGTCCGCAACCAGATCGTCGTCACTGTCTCGGCCATGTCGTCCAACGGGATGGCGTTCTCGCTACGCAGACTCATCAAGGCAAGGTTGCGTTCCCCCATCCACATCAACGCAGCAGCCAGTGACCTAGCGGGCGGCCCGGCAATGGCCACGCCGGCCTCCCTGTCCCGTTCGATGCTCGCGGCCGCCGCGTCAATGAATCGTCCGAGGATCGCGTCCCACTGCGTCTGCAGGTCTGGCTCGGCCGCAGCGGCGTCAGCCACTTCGCGAAGCACGTGACCATGGCGTTCCCACACCTGGATGACTTCGTTGACGGCGTGCTCGATGGCAGCCTCCGGCGGCATACCTGCCGGGCGGGCGAAGATCAGCTGTGAGGCTTGGAACACGTCAGCCGTGACGTTCGAAAGCAGCGCAGACAGTACCTGCCACTTCGACTCGAAATAGAAGTAGAACGATGACCGTGACAGCCCCGCACGCTTGGTGAGATCGTCGATGGACAGATTGCGCAGCGGGATCGTGCGCAGGAGGTCGTAGGCACCTTCGAGGATGGCTTGCTCACGCCTGTCGCCTTTGGTGTTTCGTCGTCCGACCCGTGATTCGGCGGAGCCCAAAGGGAAGGATGAACTGGCGGCCATGAAGTTCATGATAGGCCACCCTCGCAGGGACGAGCTGCTGCCGGTCGTGGTGTCATGACGATTATCGACATGGCGTTGATTATACTGCACACATAGTTCATAATAGGCATGTCGGGTCGGCGTTCCCCTTCGCGGGGTCCGCGTCGATGACTGTCCCTTGAACTCGCTCGATGTTCCGCTCGAACGCATGCGGGTCCCCGAATCGAAGCAGGAGTCACGCGTGTCCAACCTCGCCGGCAATCTCGTCACCACGGCCAACAAGCACGGGGCCCGGCCAGCCGTGAAGCTCGAGGATCACGTCGTGTCCTATCGGCAGCTGCATCACCAGGCCTCGGTCGTGGCTGGAGATCTGCGAGCCCGAGGCGTTGGCCCAGGAGACCGGGTGGGCCTGATGCTCCCCAATGTCCCGGCATACGCTGTCGTGTTCTACGGGGCTCTGCTTGTTGGAGCGGTCGCCGTTCCGATGAATCCGCTGCTCAGCGACCGCGAGGTCGAGTACTACCTCGCCGACTCAGGCATGACTGTCGTGTACTGCCTGGAGGGGAATGATGCGGTCGTGTCGGCCGCGGCGGCGAGGCTGGGGATCCGTTCGATATCCGTACCGCTCACCGGACCGGTCAACATGTCCGGCGAGCCGATCTATGAAGCAACGGATCGGGCCGACGACGACACCGCTGTCATCCTTTACACCTCCGGCACTACGGGCAAACCCAAGGGAGCAGAACTCACCCACCGGAACATGTCGACCAACGCCGCGACGACGGTCGACACGCTGATCAAAGTGGGCCCGGAAGACGTGATCCTCGGGTGCTTGCCCTTGTTCCACGTCTTCGGTCTCACGTGCGGCCTCAATGCGGCGGTCAAAGCCGCTGCCCTCCTGACACTCGTTCCCCGCTTCGAGGCGGCAAAAGCGTTGGAGGTCCTGGCCCGTGATCGAGTGACGGTTCTCGAAGGCGTGCCCACCATGTACGCCGCGATGTTGCACTCTCCCGATGCCGACAGCGCCGACATGTCCTCGCTTCGCACCTGCATCACAGGCGGTGCGGCCATGCCGGTCGAGATCCTCAAAGCGTTCGAGCAGAAGTTCGATTGTGAGATCTACGAAGGGTACGGACTTTCAGAGACGGCACCCATTGCCTGTTTCAACCGACCCGGGTACCAGCGCCGACCCGGCACGATCGGTCTGCCCGTACGCGGCTGCGAGCTGCGGATCGTCGACGACGCCGGCGAGCAGGTCTCCGACGGCGTACCGGGCGAGATCGCCATTCGAGGTGAGAATGTCATGAAGGGTTACTGGAACCGTCCTGAGGCAACTGCCGAGGCCATCCCCGACGGGTGGTTCCGTAGCGGCGACATCGCCACTTGCGACAGCGACGGCTACTACACCATCGTGGATCGCAAGAAGGATCTGATCATTCGAGGTGGGTACAACGTCTATCCCCGCGAAGTCGAGGAAGTTCTTTATGAGCATCCCGCCGTGGCTGAAGCAGCGGTGGTCGGGATCAAGCACGCACACTTCGGAGAGGAGATCGGGGCGGCCGTGGCACTCAAGCATGGCTCGCACGCAGAGGCGGAAGAGCTGAAGAGCTTCGTCCGTGATCGAGTCGCCCCATACAAGTACCCGCGCGAACTGTGGTTCGTCGACGCCTTGCCGAAGGGCGCGACCGGCAAGATCCTCCGACGCGAGGTGGAGCCGCCGGCCCAAGCCGAGAGGGGTTGACCCGCACCCTTCGGCCCGCCGCGCCGGCAGGCACGAAAACAGCAAGTTCGGTGCGGGCCGTCCGGCTACTCGGTGTCGAGTTGAGGGCAGCCATACTCGCGGAGGGCGGCGGATGATGACCGGCGGCGTGACGGCGCTCAACGAGTCGACGGCAACAGGACTGAGCGTCCTGGCGAACAGAGCTCGGTGTCGAGCAACTCGTGACGCCGAACATGATTGCGGGACGATGGGGATGGCACCCTCATCGTCCCGCCATCAACACCTCAGCGATCGGCGGTCGCGCCCGCAAGGCTCGACTCGACCTTGATGATCGCCTTTCCCCGTGTAGTGCCGGAGAGCGCGTCGTTGAGGGTTTCGCGAGCTGCTGAGAGCCCTTCGACGATGGTCTCGTCGTATGCCAAAGAGCCTTCTCCTAGCGCCGCGGCGAGCTTGCCGATGATCTCCGCGTAGCGCTCCACGTAGTCGGTGACGATGAAGCCTCGCAACGTGGCTCGCTGCATGAGCAGCTGGTTCGTGTTGCGAATTCCCACCTGGTCGCCGTGCTCGTTGTAGCTGTCGTACTCCGAGATCAGCCCGCACAGCGACACGCGCGCGCCGACGTTCAGCCGGCTCAAGACGTGATCCATGATCGGACCGCCGACGTTCTCGAAGTCGACGTCGATGCCGTCAGGAGTTGCCTGGTCGAGCTGCTCGCGCCAGTCGTCCGCGTGTCGATCGATACATGCGTCGAAGCCGAGTTCCTCGACCAGGTGTCGGCACTTCTCAGTGCCTCCTGCGATCCCGACCACGCGAGCCCCTCGCTGCTTCGCCAGTTGTCCAGCGATGGAACCTACGGCTCCGCCGGCGGCGGAGACGACGACTGTCTCGCCTGGCTGGGGATCGCCCATCTCCACGCCGATGAACGCCGAGATGCCTGTATGCCCGAGCACGCCGAGGAAGGCCGTCAGGGGCGCGGGCAGTGGGTCGGGGAGAACCGTGAACGGGAACTCCAAGACGGAGTCGTCAGCAACGCAATACTCCTGCCACCCGGTGAAGCCGAGCACGAACGCTCCGACTGGGAGGTCGTCTCGGCGGCTCTCGACGACCTGTCCGACACCCAGCCCTCGCATGACCGCGCCGAGCTCGACCGGCGGGATGTAGGAACGCAGTTGGCTCATCCAGACGCGGTTCGTGGGGTCGAGCGAAAGGTACAAGGTACGGACCAGGGCTTGCCCCTCCGCGATGTCCGCCATCGGCTCCTCCGCCCACACGAGATCTGTGTCGGTGACCTGACCTTGTGGCCTTCTGTTCAGTCGAAAGAGCCGGTTGGTGGGCGTTGTCATAGCGGATCCTCACGGTTGTGGGTGGCTGGAGCGATCGATCATGCAGTTCAACGGCCGCGATTTCAGGGAAACTATCGAGACCGCAGCCCAGACTAGACTGGTCGTCGTCGATAATCAACGGTATGTCGAGTAGGGATAATGAGGAGTTCTGGACTTAGTCGACGAAGCGTTGACTATATTCGACTCATTGTGCATTATCGGTGGGACACGGCACGAGACACAACGGTTCCCAGAAGACGGAGACAGCACATGAGCGTACAAACTGACAACCGGGCGACAGTTGAGCAATTCTGGGGGGCCCTTGACGATGGTCTGCCCAGCGGCGAGGCCCTGGAAGCGTGGAAGGACACCTTTGCCGAGGACGCTGTCTGGGAGATGCCCTTCGCCCCCAAGCCGCTCGCCGAAGCCGTGCCAGGACGACACCTCATCGGGCACTTCATTGACTGGTTCTTCGACTCCGTGCCCGATCTGCACATCGATTCGCTGATCGTTCACGACACCACCGACCCGGAGCTCTTCGTCCTCGAGCTGCACGGCACGGCCACGGTCTCGCAGACCGGCAAGATCTACGCGAACACCTATTGCACCCACATGCGGATCCGGGACGGCAAGATCGTCTTGTTCCGTGAGTACTTCAATCCCGACGTCGTGCTCGAGGCATTCGGGCGTGACGAGATCGCCAAAGGCATGTCAGTTGTCATGGCGGCCGCCGGAGTAGTTGCCAGTCAGTGACGGCGGCATCGAAAGCCACGCCCGTCGAGAACGTGCCAGACATGCAGAGGCGGACTCGGCGAACGGCGCCAGCGTCCTTCGATTCCGAACGGATCCCACTTCTCGAACGACCGTGACGTCGGACTAGGAGGCTTCATGCACCAGCAGACCGCACGTTCGCGGCGTCATGTGCCCTCCGTCGGCCGCACGGGACGAGGGCTGTCGCCGTTCTTACGCCTGGGACCGGCTTTCGTTGCCGGGATCGCGTACGTCGATCCTGGAAACGTCGCCACTAACTTCACGGCAGGGTCGAGGTATGGGTATCTGCTGGTCTGGGTGGTGGTCAGCGCCAACATCATCGCGTTGCTGGTCCAGTACCTCTCCGCGAAGGTGGGGATCGCCACCGGTCGCACTCTGCCGCAACTGTGCCGCGATCGATTCTCGCGTCGCATGTCACTCGGCTTGTGGCTCCAGGCCGAGGCGGTGGCACTGGCCACCGACCTCGCGGAGGTTCTCGGGGGTGCCATAGCCCTGCGGCTACTGTTTGACCTGCCGTTGCTGGTCGGCGGACTGATCACTGGTGTCGTCTCCTTCGTCGTCCTCTCCGTCCAGCGGGCGGACCGCCAGCGACAATTCGAGCGCGTCATCATCTATTTGTTGGCGATCATCGTGGTTGGGTTCGCCTGGTCCGCGATCGACGCTGGACCGAGTGCCTCGGACACTGCCCGGGGCATGGTCCCCGGTTTCGACGGGAGCGACAGCGTCCTTCTCGCTGCTGGCATCCTCGGCGCGACCGTGATGCCTCATGCGATCTATCTGCACTCAGCGTTGGTGCGGGACCGTTTCGGCTCGCAGCTTCGCAATCCGGCGTTCCGATGGCGGGCGCTTCGTGCCACTCGCGTTGACGTGCTGCTGGCCATGACGATCGCCGGAGCTGTCAACCTCGCCATGGTCCTGGCTGGCGCCGGTGCTCTCCACGGTCAAGGTGTGGAGTCGCTCGACGATGTCTTCTCAAGTCTCAAGGTCGTTCTTGGAAACAGCACGGCGGTGCTTTTCGCTGTCGCCCTGCTCGCGTCTGGGTTCGCGTCATCGTCGGTGGGCACCTATGCGGGATCGGTAATCCTTGAAGGGTTCTTGAAGCGGAGGATTGCTCTGCCGGTACGCCGACTCATCACGCTGGTGCCGGCGCTGGGGATCATCGCGTTGGGCCTCGATCCGACGCTGATGCTGGTCTTGTCGCAGGTCGTGCTGAGCTTCGGCATCCCGTTCGCACTGTGGCCGCTGGTGATCCTCACGCGGGACCGCCGCGTCATGGGCGACATGGTCAACAAGCGTCGTACCACAGCAGCTGCCGCCGTCGCGGCAACAGTTATCAGCGCTCTGAACGTCACACTCGTCGTCCTCACCCTCAGGGCACTGGGTTGAGGCGGCGGGAGATGGCGTATCACCCGAGCGACGTTCGAGTCGCGACCTCTCGCCGGTGCAGGCCGAGCAGGAGACGGATCAAGGGACGTTGGTTCCGGCGATCGTTGGCGTGGACATATGGAAGGGCAGACGATGGTCGACCGGGATGACTGGCGCTGGCAGCTGGCGCTCGGGCTCGGACGGACGGTGTTGTTCGTGGCCGTTTTGATGGCGCTGGCGACGCTCGTCGATACTCTCGGCTGACTCAGGTGGAGGGAAAGAAGTCTGATGACGAGCTAGGGGAGCTCGGTGAGGTACGCCTTGAGGTCGCTCATCGACTCCTGCAGCACATCCGTCAACTGCAGCTCGGGGTGCGCCAGCCACCGTTCATACGAGGCCACCGCGAGGGCGAGGCTGACGTGACCGACGAGGCGCGGCACGGCCGAATCGGCGGGAATGTCGAGTCGGCGTCCGTCCAAGTCGATGTGCGACCAAACAGCTTGGCGGCCGCGGTGTCTGCCTCCCTTGCCATTTGCCGGAAGCGAATGCTGCGGCTGGTCTCGGACCAACTCCGCCTCCCACCCGGTCCGGGTGGGAGGCGGAGCGGCGCGCCCGCGTCCTGCGATGCGGCCCCAGCCGCTGGATCACACCGTCGCAGACTCCGGTGTCTCGAGCATGGCCAGTTCGGCCTGCACCAGGCTCTCGTGCTCCAGCTCGTCCTCGCGCGCCTTCCTGGGACTCCATCGGCCGGTGAGGAGCGCCACGCAGGGTATGAACAGGACCTGCCCGGCGAAGCAGATCCACCACCAACGCTGCCACTGCCCCGGGTTGTCTTCTGCAGCTTTCTGGACGTCGGCGGCGTTCGCCGACAGGTAGGCAAGGTCCGCGGGCGGGATCTCAGAAATGGACTGAAGCCGCGCTCCGGCCTTTGCGACGCGGGCCCCGTTGTCCTGAAGGAATCCCAGGTCCGCGGCCGGAACGGCGCCCAGTGCCTGGAGCCGCCTGGCCGCCTCGCTCGCCACGACGCCTAGGCCCTCCGCGATTTGTCCGGTTGCCTCCGCGGCGGCCTCCGCGTTGGTCGGCTCCGTCGCAAGTACTCCGAGGACGGCTGGGTCGACTACTGCCGCCGTGTCGAGTTCGGACTCGTATTTCGAGCTGAGCGTGAGGACCCTGCCGACATCAGCGGGTGGCATGGCCGTCAGCCTTGAGAGTGCCTTTGTCTGGGCTGTCGGATCGTTCGGGTTCGCCTGCAAAGCCTTGAGTGTGACCCCATCGACGGTCTGCAGCACCTTTACTTGGTCCGGATAGGTCGCCACGATTTCCTGGACCCGTGGTCCGTCGTTGACCAACGTGGAAACGGCCGGCACTGCGAATGGCAAGGCGGCGAAGGCGGCAGTCGCGACGAGCCTGGCCGTGTAGCCCCAGACTGCCAGGCCCGTTGCAGTGGCCGCAGGGTTGCGCTTCTCGACGGTTTCGGTGAACGCGGCCATCCAGGCGACGTACGCGATCCCTTGGCCGCCGGCAGCCAGCAGCAGGTAAAGCTTGAGGTCGGCCGTCGAGGTCGCCGGCTCCGTAGCCGCATTGGCGAAGAGAGCGAGGCCAACCATGCTGATGGCGCCTCCGACGAGGATGAATGGCTTCCGCACCCGCAGCCGGTCCGACAGCAGGCCACTAGCGATTACCGCGATCGCGTGGGGCGCCCAGAACCAGTTCGCGATGGAGTTCGATTCGGCCTCGCTGTAGCCGTAGACGGTTGCGAAGTAGACCACGATGAAGCCAACCAGGATGTAGTAGAAGAGCAGGTAGAGGCTCACCGCGAGCGCAGATCCGATGATGTCCGGTCGCAGCATTTGGCGCCAGCTTCCTTCGTGCGCGGCCTTGGTGTCGATGCCCGCAGCGCGTGCTTCGACCAGCGCGCGGTCGCTCATGCTGACCATCAGCTGATCGCGCAGCGCCGGCGAGAGCTCACGCAGCCAAACCATTGCGAGTACCCAGACCGCAAGGCCGACGATGCCGGCCACGCGGAACTGCCACTGCCAGTCCGGATGGCTGTCGAGCGTGCGACTCGAGACCTGGGTGAGCAGCAGGCTTCCCAGCACCGGGCCGAGCGTCCAGAACCCCATGGCGATGCCGCGGCCGACCTGCGGGGAGAAGTCTCGAATCAACGCAGGTGTCGCAACCAGGGCCATGCCCTCGACGGCGCTGACCAGGGCGTAGATCGCGAGATACTCGACCTTGGAATCCGCCGCGGGCATCGCGAAGCCGACAAGCAGTCCCGTGACGAGGAGCCCGCCGACAACCAAATTCGCGCGTCCGAACCTGTCAGCGAGCCCCGCACCGAGCGAGGCGAAGGCACCGACCAGCGCACCGGCCGCGGCGACGTACACGAACTCGGCGAACGTGAAGCCGAATTCCTGGATGATCTGGGTCGCCACCGCCCCTTGGACGAAGAGCTCGTAGTAGAGCGTGATAGTCGCAAGAACGGTGATCCCGAGGTAGATCGATCGTGGACCCTGATTGGGGTAGTGCACGAGCTTGCGGTCCCAGAGACGAGTGAGCCCCGGAGAAGATGTGGATATGGGCATGGGTTCTCCTTGAAATAGCGGAAATTGATGTGTGGCGGCATGGCGAACCGGCCAGGCCGCCGTTGAGGAACGTCGGTCGGCAACTGCGCGTCGGTGGACGTCAGGCGAATGCGGCGACGGTCATGATCCAACCGGATACTTGTTCAGCACACCTATCGAGCACTTTCGGCGGCCCCGACCCAACCGGATCGTTATTCAGCACGCCTATCGAGCACTATTCGGCGACCCCGAGAACAGGGTGTGGGCGCCACGATGTCCAGCCGATGTGTGCAGCTTTCATCATCGAGCACTTCCAGTTCCGCGCGTTGTGTCCAGAAGTGTGTGACAGAATCAACACGGTGTCAAGGGTTATCGGCTGACTGTCGACTATACGTAAATCCACGGTCTCGCATGGCGCACGTCCGTACCGGTGTTCACGTGTCAGGACGGCGAGAATTATCTCCACGAGTGCCCGAGCCACGCTTGGACGGTCGACGCGGGCACGCCGCGGCTAGCCAGAGGCATGCCGCGGTTTGCCGCAGGTCGTGCAGTCGACGGCCTCTTCCGGTGGTCGCCCATCGGGTGGTGCGCTTGAACGCCGCCGCGTGCAGGCGCGCTTTTCCCGGTGAGGTGATGAGGAGCTCGTCGGGTCCTTTGTCCTTGGCCATGGATCGCACCAACGGAAGCGAACACCAGTCCGGGGCGGTCGGGGAGGCGAGGTCAGGACGAATGACGAAGGCACCGACCACTCTAGGAGAGCGGATGGGTGCCTCCGTGGAACGCTACTTCGCGAGGACGCCCTCCGGTGCCGTGACCTTCGCGCCGCCGTGCCCGGCGTGGGTCGGCCGGGCCATGAAGACCACCAGGATGACCCCGATCGCGAACGCGATGACCGGCAGCAACAAGGCCTGCGACATCGCGGTCGAGAACGCGGACTGCGCTGCGGGTGGCAGGGAGCCATCCGCCGAGTCGGCGGACGCGCTGACACCGCCGAGACCGTTGGCGGCGAGGCGCGAGGTGATGATGGCTGCGACGGCAGCGCTGCCGAGGGCCCCCGCGATCTGGCGGGTCGTGTTGTAGACGCCTGCGCCCGAGCCGGCCGCGGAGATCGGCAGGTTGCGGGTGGCGGTGGCGCTGAGTGGTGCCCACAAACAAGCGTTCGACACGCCGAATAGGGCCATTGGCAGCAGCAGTTGCCAGACCGGACGTCCCGGGTCGAGGATCCGCGACAGCCACAGCATCGCTACGGCTGCGGTGCCAAATCCCACTAACGTGATGTTGCGCGGGTGCATGCGGTCGACCAGCCTGCCGACGAACGGCGAAAGAATCATTAGGACGACGGCCATCGGCGCGGTCAGCAGGGCCGCCTCGGTGGGACTCCAGCCGCGGGCGGTCTGCGCGTAGAACGTGAACGGCAGGGACATCGCGATGATGGCCATTCCCACCAGCGCGATGCCGAGGTTGCCGATCGAGAAGTTGCGGTCGCGGAACAGGCTCAGCGGGACGAGTGGCTCGATGCGCGTCTTGGCCTGCCAGACCACGAACACCGTGAGGACGACCAGGCCGAGCGCGATCAGCAGCGGGACCGAGATGATGCCCGTGATGGTTCCCCAGTCGTAGCGCTCGCCCTCCTGGATGCCGAACACCAGCAGGAACATCCCGATTGCGCTGAGGGCGACGCCGATCCAGTCGAAGCTGTGAGTGTGCGTGGGCAGGACCGGCACGAAGCGGACGGCGAGAACGAAGCCGATGATGCCGACCGGCACGTTGATGAAGAAGATCCATTCCCAGCCCAGGGAGTCGACCAGGATGCCGCCCAGGATCGGCCCGACCAGGGTCGCGACGCCGGCGGTGGCGCCCCACAGCGCCATGGCGCTGCCGCGCTTGGCGGGCGGGAAGGTGCGGGTGATGACGGTCATGGTCTGCGGCGTGATGAGCGACGCGCCGATGCCCTGCACGACGCGGGCGACGATCAGCATCTCGATCGAGCCGGTCAGGCCGCACCACAGCGACGCGAGCGTGAAGAGCGTCAGGCCAAACAGGTACACATTCTTGGGCCCGAAGCGGTCGCCGAGTCGGCCGGTGACGAGGAGTGGTACGGCGTACGCCAGCAGGTACGCGCTGGTGACCCAAATGACGTCGGTGTAGTCGCTGTGCAGGTCATTGCCGATGGCCGGTGTCGCGACGGACACGATGGTGTTGTCGACGAGGATCATGAAGAAGCCGATGACCATCGCCCAGAGGGCCGGCCATGGCTTGTAGTCGGGCCGGAGGTCGGTGGTCACGCGTGGTGCGGTTGCCATGTGAAGTCCTTGTGGTGGATGCGGGTGATGAGGTCGTTGATCCAGTCGCGCTGAGCGACGGTCATGGTCAGGAGATAGTCGGCGCCGATGAGGTAGGTCTCCTCCATGCCGCTCTCGCGATATCCGTTCAAGACGGACTCGAGGGTGGCGATGTCGTCGTCGAGCGCCGCCACGTACTGGCGGAGGTCGGCAGTGGCCTCGTCCGCAGGGAGGTTATGCGCCTCAGTGAGCGCGAGGGGGAAGTGCGGGTACTCGCGCACGGGCTGCTGGAGCAGCTCGCGGACGCGGGCCGTCACGGCGGCGCGTCCTGCGGCGGTGATTGCGTATGTGGTGCGCTCGGGGAGGTTGCCGTCACGGTCGGTCCCGGTGACCTCCACGAGCTCGTCGCCGTGGAGGCGCTCCACCGTGTGGTAGAGCGAACCGGGGCGGACCTTGACGAAGCGGTCCTCGTGACGCTCGAGCAGGAGCTGGTACATCTCGTAGGGGTGCATGGGTCGCTCGACGAGCAGGGCTAGGGCCGAGACCGCAAGCGGTGTGAGTGGCATGGTATTCCCTCCCGAGTGCTCCACACGGAGTACTCCACGTGGATGTTACACGTGCTTGTTCTGATGGGGACATCGGTACGGCTGGTCAGCGGGCCGCGAACGAAGTTCGCATCGAAGATGCACCTGACTGCGGAGTGCCCCTGTTGGTCATGGCAGTGCCTGCGCTCTCGCTGCACGACCTGCAGAACGATTCGCTGGGTTGATGGTGCGCCGGCTATGACTTACGTCTGATCGCTGTCGCGCCTGGCGAAGAAGGTCAATGCATCCCGAATCAGCCGAGCCGCCGGAGGTGAGAGCTGTCGCGCCTTGCGATGCGCGAGAAAAAGTTCGTATCGCATCAGGTCGTCGATCACCCGCACCGATGCGACACCCTCGCCGCGATGCTCGACGTCGTGCTGCGGCAGGAAGGCTATTCCGAGGCCAGACTCGGCTAGTCGCATGGCCTGCCAAGGATCACCGGTTTCGAACTGTTCACGCGGTGTGAACCCGGCGCGGGCGCACGCTTCGGTCACGGTCTGGCGAATGGTCGACGGACGGCGGAAGGCTATGAAGGGTTCATCGCGGAGCTCGGCCATGCGAATACTCGCTCGGTTCGCCAAACGATGAGTCGGGCTCACCACCAGCTGCAGCGGATCCGCGGCTATTTGGGTCAGTTCCAGCCCAGTCTGATGGATGGGTGGGATACCGGAGATGATTGCGAGGTCGATCGCGTCGGACCTCAGTTCATCGGTCAACAGAACGCTGACATCCTCGCGGACTGCAAGCTCGACGTCGGGATGACGCTGGTGGAAGGCGGCAAGAAGCACTGGGACATTGACCGGACCGGTGGTTGGTGTCACCCCGAGAGTGACCCGTCCACGGAGTAGTGCGGTCGACCTGTTCATCGAGTCGCGGATCGTGTCCATCTCGGTCAGTATCCGTCGGGCGTGCGCGACGACGGTCAGGCCGTCCTCGGTCAGCGCCACGCGTCGAGTGGTGCGGTCCACCAGGCTTACTCGGAGCTCGGCCTCCAGCTTCTGGATCTGTCGGGAAAGCGCGGGCTGTGCGACACCGGCCCGAGCGGCGGCTCGCGTGAAGTTGCGCTCCTCTGAGAGGAGCACGAGGTGCGCGAGCTGCCGAAGATCCATGCCAAGACTGTATGGCAGATATGTAATTCATGTCTTGGACAAACCCAATCGAGTTCTAGGACACTCTCGTTGAGCCCCGAGGAGAACTCATGAGCGAAATAGTTTGGCAACCTGCTGGCGCTGACGTTGAGAATGCCAACATCACCCGCTTCGCACGGGCCGTGGGTATCAGCGGGTCCTACGACGAGCTGTGGCGGTGGTCGACTGAGGACCTCGAGGGTTTTTGGGAGGCGGTGGTTGATCAGTTCGGCATCCAGTTCCATAAGCAGCCGACGCAGATCCTGGCTGGTCGCTCCATGCCCGGAGCTAGTTGGTTTCCCGGCGCCACGCTCAACTATGCCGAGCATGTCTTCATGGCTAAGAATGACGATGCCGTTGCCATCCAGCACGCGTCGGAGCTGCGCCCGCTGGGAGCGTGGACGTGGGGCGACCTACGACGCGAGACGGCGCGGATCAGGAGTGGGCTGCAGGCGCTTGGCGTTGGTGTCGGCGATGTCGTGGCCGCATACCTTCCCAATGTTCCAGAGACTGTCGCCGCCTTCCTCGCCACGGCCTCCCTGGGGGCCATATGGTCGAGCGCCGCTCCGGAGTTCGGGGCTCGAGCGGTGATCGATCGGTTCGCGCAGATCGAGCCGACGGTCCTCCTGGCGATCGACGGATATCGCTACGGCGGCAGCGACTTCAGCCGTGAGGAGCAGGTGGCGGACATCGCGCGTGAGGTGGGGGCTCCGGTCGTGAGGCTCGGCTATCTGGACGGCACAGGGTGGCAGCCTGACTTCCTCGGACCGGACGACAGCCGGCTCGAGTTCGTCGCCGTCCCCTTCGATCACCCCCTCTGGGTGCTCTACAGCTCCGGCACGACCGGTCTGCCCAAGGCCATCGTCCACAGCCAAGGGGGTGTTCTTGTGGAACTGGTCAAGCACCATCACCTGCACCTCGACGCCCGCCCGAGCGACCGTGTGTTCTGGTTCACCACGACGGGATGGATGATGTGGAACTACCTGGTCAGCTGCTTGCTGACTAAGGCGTCGATCGTGCTCTACGACGGCAGCCCCGCGTCACCCGACCTGGACCGTCTGTGGGACCTGGCCGAAGAGACGGGCACGACCATCTTCGGAACCAGCCCCGCCTACCTCGCCTCGTGCCAGAAGGCCGGGCTGGAGCCAGCACGCGGACGGGACCTGTCTGCCATTCGATCGATCGGCGCCACCGGTTCTCCGCTCTCACCGGAGGCATACACCTGGGTGCGCGACCACGTGGGCGCTGATGTCTGGCTCGCGCCCTCCAGCGGCGGCACTGACGTCGTCACAGCGTTGCTGGCCGGCGTGCCCACCCTCCCCGTCTACCGCGGAGAGCTTCAGGCGCGAGCGCTGGGCGTCAAGGTCGAGGCCTATGACGACACCGGCAAGCCCGTCATCGGCGACGTGGGTGAGCTGGTGGTCACGGCTCCCATGCCGTCGATGCCTGTCGGGCTGTGGAACGACCCGGACGGCTCACGGCTTCGTGCGACGTACTTCGACTACTTCCCCGGTGTGTGGCGCCACGGCGACTGGATCGAGATCACCGATCGCGGAACGGCCATCATCTCGGGACGCAGTGACTCGACCATCAACCGCGGTGGGGTGCGCATGGGTACCAGTGAGATCTACCGCGCCGTTCTGACCGAGGACGCGGTTGTCGATGCGCTCGTTGTCGACATACCGCGCGAAGGCGCCGAGAGCTTCATGCCGGTGTTCGTCGTTCTGCGCGAGCACGTCAGTCTGGACGACGACCTCGTCGCCCGCATCCGGCACAGGATCAGGGAGGACTGCTCACCGCGCCACGTTCCTGACGCGGTGCTGCAGATCGCGGAGGTCCCACGGACCCTGAGCGGAAAGATCCTAGAGGTGCCGGTGAAGCGTATCCTGATGGGCGAGCCGCCTGAGCGTGCGGCAAGCCGGGAGAGCCTCACCAACCCGGCCGCCCTGGACGAGTTCGTGGGGATGGCGCTTCGACGGTGAGCAAGCCGGACTGCGCTGGGCGCCTTGGACATTGGAGTCATCCGGTCCGCGAGGGAGCGACGTGGATGCGCAAGCCGCACTTGAGTCCTGGCTCATCTGATTGACAGACAGTCGGCTCGCGAGGTCGCTGCCTCGCGGTCGTCGATCCGCTGGTAGCTCTTGCATGAGTTGATCCCTTCGGTCTGAAGTTGCATCCAGCGGCTCGCATTCGCCCCGCGGTTGCCAGGACCACACCCAAAATACTAATGCGAAAACTCTTGCATGAGTGTGGTGCTGGTCATACCCTTTTCGATGTAAGGCGAAAATTTCCGCATTAACGTGCGCTGCCAGAGGCGCGTGTGAATGCTCCGCTGATCGAGGAGACACCGTAGATGGAGCGATACAGGCAAGACGGATCGAGCTGTCAAAGTGGGCTCGATCTCGTCGCCCAGCTGGCATGCGTCACATCTAGCTTCGTAGGTTGCTCGCGTGACTTCGCCTGAACGCGTCGAGGCTGGCCGCAAGATGAGCCGCGACGAGGTCGAGGCGCTCGCCCTGACCCACCGTCGCTGGGGACACTGGGGCGGCGATGACGAGCTTGGTGCGATGAACTTCATCGACGCAGACGCCGTCAAGCACGCCGTGACGCTTGTACGCACCGGGCAGGTTGTCTCATGCGCCATGAACTACGACCTGACGGGGCCGCAGACCGGCTACCTCGGACGTTTCAACCCAATGCATTACATGACGCAGGACGGCGGTGACATCCAGCTCGGCGCGCAGGACGATCTTCCAGGCCTCAGGTTCGCCGACGACGTCATCTCGATGCCGCTGCAGTCGGGGACTCACTGGGATGCGTTCAGCCACATCTTCTACAACGACCAGATGTACAACGGCTTCGGGCTTGAGAACGTCACCAGTGCCGGAGCTCGCAAAGGTGCCTTGGAGACCATGCGTGAGCGGTTGACGGGCCGGGGAGTTCTGCTGGACTTCCCACGATTCAAAGGGGTCGACTGGCTCCAGCCGGGCGACGCGATCCACGGTGATGACCTTCTGGCGTGCGCCGAGGCTCAGGGTCTCACGATTGGGCGCGGTGACATCTTGTTGGTGCGCACAGGGCACATGCGCATGTGCCGTGCCCAGGGCTGGGGTGACTACGCGGGTGGGGACTCGCCTGGTCTGAGCCTGGACACCTCGAGCGTCATCGTGGACCGACAGGTGGCTGCCGTGGCGTCCGACACCTGGGGTGTCGAGGTCCGTCCCAACGAGACGGACGAGGTGATGCAGCCGCTGCACGTCGTGCTGCTCGTGAACGCCGGCGTGGTGTTCGGCGAGATGTTCGACCTCGAGCGTCTGGCGGATGCCTGTGCAGCGGATGGCGTGTATGAGTTCTTGTTCATCGCGCCGCCGCTGCCGTTCACCGGGGGAGTCGGCGGACCGCTCAACCCGATCGCGATCCGATGAGCGCGGTGGACTCGGGCCGCGCCCGCGTACGACTCGAGGGGATCTCGAAGCGATATCCCGGCACCATCGCCCTCGACGAGGTCAGCATCGAGGTCCGACCCGGCGACATCCATGCACTGGTCGGCGGCAACGGGTCGGGGAAGTCGACCCTGATCAAGATCCTCTGCGGCGTGGTCGCGTCGGAGCCGGGTGGCTCGATCGAGGTCGGCGGGTCGCCGGCACCCTCGGAGTCGTGGAGCGCCGCTGATGCGCGGTCGGCCGGTGTGCACGCGGTCCATCAGGATCTCGGCGTTTTCCTCGACCTGAACGTCGGCGAGAACCTAGCGATCGGCGAAGGTTTCACGTCCACCAAGTTGGGCGCCATCTCATGGCCCGACGTCTACGGCCGCGCTGCCGCGCTGATCGAACGCTTCATGATCGACGCGACGCCGCAAACGCCGATGCGCAGCCTCAACCAGGTCAACCGGACCCTCGTGGCCATCGCGCGGGCCGTACAGGACGGTGCTCACGACCGTGGGCTGCTCATCCTCGACGAACCCACCGCGTCCTTGCCGGTCGAAGAGTCGGACCTCCTCCTGAGCACGCTCAAGGGCTTCGCAGTCGCTGGCCAGTCGATCTTGTACGTCAGCCACCGGATCGACGAGATCCTCCGCATCGCGGACAGGGTCACGGTGCTTCGGGACGGCCATGTGGCGGGGACGTACGAGGTGGGGGACCTGGACGAGGCGTCACTCGTGCAGCTCATCGTGGGGCGTGAAATCGAGCGTCGGACACCAAGGCCCGCCCCGGCGGTGGGCGACACACCGGTGCTGGAGCTGCGGAACCTGGCCATCGGCCCGCTCGAGAACATCGACTTGAAGGTCGGCGCGGGGGAGATCGTCGGAGTGGCAGGCCTCGTGGGATCGGGGCGCAGCTCACTGCTGCGTGGTGTATTCGGAGTGCACCAGCCCCAAGGTGGCACGATGGAGCTGCTCGGTGTGGATCGACGATTCGCGACCTGCCGAGAGGCCATAGCGGCCGGCGTCGCCTATGTGCCGGAGAACCGCGCCGACGACGCGGCCTTCGCCGACCTGAGTATCGCGGCCAACATCCTCATGCCTGCCCTGCACGACTACCGCTCGGTTGTGGGCATGAGGGACCACGCGATCGTGGAGACGGCCCGCCGCATGATGGGCTCCTTCCTGGTCAAGGCGAGCTCCGCCGATGCCCCGCTCATGACGCTGTCCGGTGGAAACCAGCAGAAGGTGATCCTCGCCCGCTGGATGGGCATGAGACCCAAGCTGCTGCTGCTGGACGAGCCCACCCAGGGGGTCGATGTCGGAGCACGCGCCGAGATCCACGAGCTCATCCGCAGAGCCGCCGACGACGGGATGGCCGTCCTGATGGTCGCCTCGGACCCTGAGGAGCTCGCCCAGGTCGTGGACCGCGCTGTCGTCCTGCGCGCCGGTCGTATCGCCGTCGAGCTCGAGGGCGAGGACATCTCCGCCGACCGACTGACCACCGAAATTCACCGCGGACGAAGTGCCGCCGCATGACCGAACAGGCAGACAATGAGTCACCACACTGAGACCAGCCGGCGCAGCCAGTACACCTGGGTCGCGCGCACGAAGTCCTATCTCGGGAGCAATCCGATCTTGCTACTGGAGCGGGCCGGCCTGATCCTGGCTCTGGCCGTCATGGTCGTCGCGTTCAGCGTGAGCAGCATCGGCTCGCTGTTCGTCAGCCGGGCCAACATCGACAACATCCTGATCGGAGGTGCAGTCGTCGGCATCGTGGCACTGGCCATGCTGCCCCCTCTGATCGCGGGCCACTTCGACCTGTCCGTCGCCGCGGTCGCGTGCGTCAGCAACATCACCGTGGCGTCGGCGATCGGCAACCACGGTGCCCCGGTCGTCATCGGCATCCTGCTCGGCGTGCTCATCGGCGGGCTGATCGGTGCGGTCACCGGATTCCTCGTCGCGAAGCTCAAGCTGAATGCGTTCGTCGTCTCGTTCGGCGTCTACATCCTGCTCAATGGGCTCACGACGTTGTACACGCACGGAGCGCAGATCGTCGCCGGCATCCCGCCCTCGCTCGGCGGTTGGAGCGGCCAGACGGTGCTCGGCGTGCCGCGTCCGTTCGCGGTGGTCGTCGTTGTGGCTCTGCTCCTCTGGTATGCGCTCCTGCACGTCCGGTGGGGGCGCCATCTGGAGGCGATCGGATCCAACGAGGGTGCCGCGCGGCTGGTCGGGATTAACGTCGACCTGTCTGTCTGGGTGGCGTTCATCGTGTCTGGGGGCCTCGCAGGCATCGCAGGGGCATTGCTCACGTCGACTTTGGGCGCAGGCGACCCCACGGCAGCCCTCTCCTACCTGTTCCCCGCCTTTGCCGCAGTGTTCCTGGGCGCCACCACAGTGCGTCCCGGCCGTTACAACGTGGTGGGGACGATCATCGGGGTCTACTTCGTCGGCACGGCGGTCAGCGGCCTCTCGCTGCTCGGGGCTGAGACCTGGGTCCAGCCGACGTTCAACGGCGGCGCGCTGATCCTTGCCGTCGCCCTGTCGACCTACCTCGCACGCGTCAGACAGCGTCGCGAGTCACGGTCGACCATCAGCTCGGGAAATGCCGCGTCTTCCGTCCGGAAGACGTCCCAACTCAGGGATCAAGGCGCCTTGAAATGAATGACCACCTGAAGGAGTGCTCCACCATGTCACCCATGCCACAAGTCCACCGAGGTCGCGCTCGTCGCCGACTGACCGTTGTCGCCGCCTGTGCCCTGCTCGCTGTCGTTGCGGCCTGCGGTGGAAGCACCTCGTCGAGCGAGTCAGGCTCCGACAGCGACAGGCCGGCGTCAGCAGCCTCGTCCGATGCGTTGAAGGCGCTGAAGAAGGGCACTGAGCAGACACCTCCGATCACAGGTCCCGCCCCCAGGAAGGGCGTCACGATCGTCTACGTCTCGTGCGGACAGGTGGCGCCCGGCTGCAAGGACCCCGGTGTCGGCTTGCAAGGGGCAGCGAAGGAGCTGGGCTGGAACGTCAAGATCGTCGACGGCAAGTTCAACGTCGGTGGCGGCTACTCCACCGCGTTCCGCCAGGCGATCGCCCTCAAGCCCGACGCGATCGCTACGGGGGGAATCGACTGTGCGCAGGTCAAGCAGTCGCTCGTCGACGCCAAGGCGGCCAAGATCCCGGTGTTCGACATGCTCGGATCGGACTGTGACGCCAACGGTGGAGAGAAGCTGTTCGCGGCAGACATCATCTATCGCGACGGCGTCACCTCGGCGGCCGACTGGTACGAAGCATATGGACAGCAGAAGGTCCAGTACCTCAAAGCCAAGCTCAACGCTCACGTGCGCCTCATCGACGTTCATTTCAACGACGTACTCCCGTCGCTCGACAAGGGTGTGCGCAGCGAGATCGCCAAGTGCTCGGACTGCAAGATCGTCGCGGACGTCGCGGTCGGCACGGCTGACTCCGCGTCGCCCCAGGGCCCCATCGTGCCGGGAGTCAAGGCCGCTCTCCTGAAGCATCCGGACGCCAATGCACTGCTGGTGCCCTTCGACACTCAGCTGATGGTCACCGGACTGCTGCAGGCGCTCAGCAACAGCCCGACAGGCAAGAAGCTCGTCGTCACCGGTGGCGAAGGAAGCAGTCCCGCCAGTGTCGAAGCCCTGAACCGAGGCCCGATTCCTACGGCATTGGAGGGATACAGCAGCGAGTGGGTCGGTTGGGCCCTCGCCGATGTGGCCAACCGTTACCTCAACGGAGCGCCGCAGGCGCCACAGGGATTCGGGTCGAGAGTCGTCGAGAAGGGCGATGTGCCCGCTGACGGCGGCTACGTGGCCGGGGTCGACTTCAAGGCCGCATACCGGCAGGCGTGGGACGTCAGCAAGTAGCTGTCGCATGACGCACGTGGCAGGGGAGCCCGGTCTCTGGGGCTTCCCTGCCGCCGATGGAGAATCACAATCTATGAAAGGGCTCGACCTGCTCGACACGAAACAGCTCGAGGACCTGAGGCTCGACAGCGACAATGCTGGTTAACAACGCCGGCCTGCAGATCGCCAACCTGATCGAGCGGTTCGTGCCGCAAGACTTTCGGGGAATCAGCACGTTGGTGCTGGAGGCGCCGTTGCCGCATGCGTCCAGTGTTGCCTGGGATGTATGAGCGCGGTTTCGGTCGGACAATCGACATCTCGTCAGTCCACGGCACCCGTGCCTCTCGGCACAAGGCGGCGTACGGTGCAGCGAAGCAGGGGCTCGAAGGGCTGTCCAAGGTGGCGACCACGGAGGAGCCGCGGTTAGCGAGCACGCCGCTCGTCCAGGTCAGGTTACAGACCCGGCCCGCGAGAACGGGATTCCGGAAAGAGGTCACCGCGGGCATGGTCAGGGCAGCGTCCTGTCATGGACAGGGGATTCTCGATCTCACGAATTGCCAGTTGGTCTCCAGGTCCCGTCTCGGAGCTCGCCTGAGGTCCAGCAGGAGAATCTGTGTAGGCGAGGCAGATCTCTACGGCTGCGGCGATGTGGTGTCCATCAGGGCTGCTTCGGGTACGCCCCACGCCATGGCCCAGCCGTCCATAGCGGAGTACTTCCGACCGAGGAAATCAGGCTGATGCAAGTTGGCCGGTCGATACCACGGTGCTGTAATCCACATCACACCATGATATGTATTGACCTCGCTATTCGCGAGTAGAGTCGCGTTAGATATGGTGTCAGTCATGGCTTTACCGAACTCTCAACCCGGTGCGACCCGTCCTGGTGGCCGCACCGCTCGCACGGCGCAGGCCGTGCATCGAGCAGTCTTGGGGATAATTGCCGAGCGAGGTCGCGAAGGTCTCACGATGAAGGAGATCGCCGCGGTCTCCGGTGTTCACGAAGCGACGCTCTATCGCCGGTGGAGGGACGTCGACACCGTCGTCCTGGACGCGGCAACCTCGCAAATAGTGGAGGAGTTGCCCATCCCCGACACGGGATCGATCAGGGGCGATCTCTACGGTTGGGTCGCTGCGGCAGCTAATGGCCTGGCTCGGCCAGGCGGTTTTGCCTTGTTCGAGGCCTTGATTCGCGCTGACGTCGGCGGCAGCGGTGGAGATGCTGACAAAGTACGACGGCGTAGCCAAGCAAGGGCGTACGTTGCTGAGCGCTCCGCGCAGCTGCAGAAAACCATTGACCGGGCACGCGAGCGCGGTGAGACGGTGCCGGACGTAGGGACTCTCCTCGATCGGCTCCTGGGGCCGATCTACGCTCGTGCAGTTTTCGCATACCGTCCCGCGGACGATGACCTCCATCGGCTCGTCGACGACGCGCTACGTGTCGACACTCCCTGACGTGCGCGTCCTGCTTGTCAGGCTCGAACCGCTCCGGCAGTGCGACTGGGCCGGACCGCCGAAGTTGCTCGTCTGAGTCTATCGTCGCGGGCGAGCCTCCCAGGCGTCCTTGATTCCTCGTGTGGCCCGAGTCAGGATCTCGTGAGCTGAGAGGTTGCCCGGTAAGGCGCCGGCAGACGAAGGGTCGGTGAGTAGCTCGATGTCGAACCAGCCGAGGTAGCCGGCTCGATCGAGTGCCCCGAGGATCTGATCGAACCGGATCGAGCCCTCTCCGGGAATGGCTCGGTTGAGGCCCGTGTCGCTGCCATGAGGGGCGTCGCCGAGCTGGACGATGCTGAATAAGGAGGCATAGTCCTCGATGTCGGCGAAGAGGGTCGGCGAATCATGATGGTGCCAGACGTCAAAGATGATCCCGACATTCGGCGCGTTAATCTCCTCGATCAGGAGTGCGGTCTCTGCCAGAGACGAGACGATGGAGGCCTCGGGAGCGAAGCGCGCGCGGATGGGCTCGATCCCGATCAGCGCTCCTGTGTTCGCTGCCGCTGCGCTCACGCGGCGATACCCGTCGATCACGATCTGCCGTTGCTCAGACTCTTGGAGTGACTGGTCCACGCCGGTGAGCGTGATGAATTGTGACGGCTGGAAGCGTTCGAACCGAGCGATCGACGTGATCATCTGTTCGATGCGCACATGCGGATCCGTGTCGCCGCCGAACATCTCGACGGGAAGGATGCTCGGTGTAGCAGGTACGCACAAGGTGGCCTGCAGGTCTGCGGCACTGAGCATCTCGGCGAGCTCCTCGTCCCGCGCTTCGCCAAGCTTCTGCTCCTCGACACCCAGTCCGCGCAGGTCGACGTCGCGCGTGACCTCCACATCATCCTCGAATGGTGTGCCCACCAGAGTCATCTGATTGACAGCCAGTCGGCTCGCGAGGTCGCTGCCTCGCGGTCGTCGATCCGGTGCAAGCTCCTGCATGAGTCGATTCCCTTCGGTCCGAAGTCGCATCCAGCGCCTCGCGTTGGCCCGGCGGTTGCCGGCCGCCCGTAAATACTAACGCGAAATCTCTTGCATGAGTGCGATGCAGACCATACGCTTTTCACGGTAAGGCGAATTTCCTCGCATTACTGTGAGACGCCCGGGAGCGCGTGTCGATGCTCCGCTGATCGAGGAGAAACCGTTGATGGAGCAGTACACACATGAGGGCTCGACGACCACGACTGGGCTCGATCTCGTGGCCCAGCTCGTGTACGAGCAGGACGTCCCGATCCCGATGCGCGATGGAGTGGTGCTCGCTGCCGACGTGTTCAGGCCCGTCGGGGACGCCCCATCGCCCGTGCTGCTCAGCTACGGCGGTTACGGCAAGAACCTTCCCATGCAACTCGCGTATCCGGCCGCCTGGCGGATCCTCGTAGAGCAACAACCGGAAGTGCTGATCGGATCGTCAGGCCGGCTGATGTCCTGGGAGCTGCCCGACCCCGAACGGTGGGTCCCGTTCGGTTACACGGTCGTTCGGGTCGACGCACGTGGTACGGGCCGGTCGCCGGGAGTCATGGACAACATGTCGGCCACGGAGGCCGACGACATCTACGACGCCGTCGAGTGGGCTGCTCAACAGTCGTGGAGCACGGGAAAGATCGGGCTGACGGGCATCTCCTACATGGCGATCGTGCAATGGACCGCAGCAGCGCGAAAGCCGCCACACCTCGCCGCGATGTGCCCATGGGAGGGCGCGTCCGACTGGTATCGCGACGTGGCGCGACACGGTGGCATTCTCAGCGAGTTCACGCGAACGTGGTTCCACGGGCAGCCCCTCAAGATTCAGCACGGGCGAGGTTCACGAGGATGGATCAACCAGTTCACGGGAGAGCCCGCATCTGGGGCCGTAGAGCTGACCGACGACGAGCTCGAGCGCAATCGTCTGGACCCTTCAGCAGGAATGCGGGAGCACGAGCTCGACGGTCAGTACTACCGCGCTCGCTCACCAAGGTATGAAGACGTTCGAGTTCCGCTGCTCTCGGCCGGCAACTGGGGCGGCGGCGGATTGCATCTACGCGGAAACGTCGAAGGCTACGTCAACGCGGCGTCTCCACAAAAGTGGCTCGAGATTCACGGCGGCAATCACTGGACTCGGTTCTACAGCGACGAAGGCGTCGAGCTGCAGCGACGGTTCTACGACTTCTTCCTGAAGGGGGAGGGCGACTGGGGAGACGAGCCGCCCGTCCACCTGCAGATCAGGCATCCGGGTGAGGTGTTCATCGCCCGGAAGGAGAACGAATGGCCACTTGCTCGCACTGAGTGGACATCTTTGCACCTTTCAGCCGGGGATCTGAGCCTCAGCACTGAGACACCCGGTGTCGAGACGACGGCAACCTTCGAGGCGCTGGGAGCGGGACTGGACTTGCGGACCGCTCCGTTCACCGAGGTCACGGAGATCACGGGGCCTCTGGCGTGCCATCTCTGGATCTCGTCGAACCAGTCGGATGCGGATGTGTTCGTCGTCCTGAGACTCTTCGACCCCGACGGCGCCGAGGTTCTGTTCGAAGGATCAGTGGATCCGCTGATGGCTTTGACGCAGGGTTGGCTGCGCGCGTCGCACCGTGAGCTCGACCCGCAGAAGTCGCTGCCCTACAGGCCGTACCACCCACATGAGCGTGAGCTGCCACTGACGCCAGGCGAACCGGTCGAGCTGGCCATCGAGGTGTGGCCGACATCCATCGTGGTGCCCGTGGGCTACCGGCTGGGCCTCACGATCCTCGGGCGCGACTTCGATCACGGTCGACGTGACGCGCCGGAAGGGATGATGCCGTTCGAGTCAACTGGAGTGGGTCCGTTCACCCACAGCGACCCCGATGACCGTCCCTCGAACGAGCTCGCCTCGACGCACATCACCGTGCTGACCGGACCCCAGTACCCATCCAGGCTTCTGGTGCCGATCATCCCTGACGTGAATGGCCCGAGCGGCGAAGACGGCAGTGAGGGGACCGGGCAGTGATCAACCACGTCATGATGTTTTGGTTCACACCCGGCACCGAACCTGCACAACGAGATGAGGTTCTCGACGGGATCCGACGTTTTTCCGACATCCCGTCGGTCCAACGTGTCGTGGTCAGTGAGAATCGCGAGTTTCCTGAGACGTCAGCGCCGTTCACCCATACGGCGATCCTGAGCTTCGACGACCGGGAAGGGCGCAGCGCGTTCTTCGGTGACGAGCGGCATCGGTCGCTGCGCCAGAAGGCAATGGCCGTGTTCGGCGACCTCAAGACGATGAGTGTCCGCGATCATGAAGGGCCTGACCTCGAGCGCTACGCCGAAATGCTCAGAGAAGCCGAGCGCGCCCGGGCGCCCATCGACCCGCTGACGGAACAAGAGCCGGAATTGAGCGCCAATGACGCCTACCGCATCCAGCAGATCAACGTGGCGCAGAGGATCAGCGATGGTGGCGAGGTTGTCGGCCAGAAGGTCGGTCTGACAGCAGTCGTCATGCAGGAGCAGCTGGGCGTCAACGAGCCTGATTACGGCGTGCTGTTCGCTGACATGCTCGTCGGGAACGACGATCCGATGTCAGTCTCCGCGATGATCCAGCCACGTGTCGAAGCCGAGATCGCCTTTGTGATGGAGCGTGAACTCTGCGGCCCCGGGGTGACCGAAGCGCAAGCGCTTTCGGCGGTGTCGGGCGCGCTGCCCGTGATCGAGGTCATCGACAGCCGAATCACCGACTGGCGGATCAAGCTACCTGACACTGTCGCGGACAATGCCTCCTGCGCAAGGGTTGTACGCGGGAGAGACGTGACCCCGCTCGAGGGGCTGGACCTGGCGCAGATCGAGCTGGTCCTTTCGATCAACGGCAAGCGCGTCGCGTCTGGGCTGGGCTCGGCGGTGCTTGGCAACCCAATCCGTGGCGTCGTATGGCTCGCCAACAAGCTCGGGGAGCTGGGCGGATCTCTTCGCCCGGGCGACCTGGTCCTTGCCGGTGCACTCCATGCATCCCTGCCGGTCGCGGCAGGGGAGTCGGTACGTGCCGAGTTCACCGACATCGGCGCCGTCACGGCCCAGTTCTCCGCCTGACGCCGAGAATCATTCATCCACCGAGAAGGACACGAGCATGAACCACAAGACGAAAGTCGCCATCATCGGATCGGGAAACATCGGGACGGATCTGATGATCAAGGTGCTGCAGAACGCCAAGCATCTCGAGATGGCGGCGATGGTCGGCATCGATCCGGACTCCGACGGGCTGGCTCGCGCGGCTGGCCTGGGTGTCGCGGTCACGCACGAGGGTGTCGAGGGCCTGATGGCCCTGCCCGGCTTCGACGACATCGAGATCGTGTTCGACGCGACATCTGCAAAGGCGCACGTCGCCAACGCCGCGAAGCTCGCACCCCTCGGCAAGCGGCTGATCGACCTGACCCCCGCCGCCATCGGTCCGTTCGTGGTGCCCGCCGTCAACCTCGAGGAGAACCTCGCCGTCCAGAACGTCAACATGGTGACCTGCGGTGGTCAGGCGACGATTCCGATCGTCGCAGCGGTCTCCCGGGTCACGAACGTCGCCTACGCCGAGATCGTCGCCTCGATCTCGTCGCGCTCGGCCGGCCCCGGCACTCGCGCGAACATCGATGAGTTCACCGAGACGACGTCGCACGCTATCGAGCAGGTCGGCGGAGCCGAGCGGGGCAAGGCCATCATCATCCTCAACCCGGCCGAGCCCCCGTTGATCATGCGCGACACAGTCTTCTGCCTCATCGACGCGAGCGACCCCTCGGTGCACGACCAGGTCCGCGAGTCGATCGGCAAGATGATCGACGACGTGGCCTCGTACGTGCCGGGCTATCGCCTCAAGCAGGACGTGCAGATCGACGCGCTCGACGGCGACCAGCCCGTTCACACCCTCCTCGCGGAGGGTTCGGCGAGCCACCCGACCCACCGCGTCTCGGTGTTCCTGGAGGTCGAGGGCGCGGYCCACTACCTGCCCGCCTACGCCGGCAACCTCGACATCATGACGTCCGCCGGCCTCCAGGTCGCCGAGCGCATGGCACAGCAGAAGGAGAACCTTTCATGACCCGCCTCTTCATCCAGGACGTGACGCTGCGCGACGGCATGCACGCGATCCGTCACCGGATCACGCCCGAGCGGGTTGGCACGATCGTCGCGGCCCTTGACCGGGCGGGCGTCGACGCGATTGAGGTCGCTCACGGCGACGGACTCGCCGGTGGCTCGGTGAACTACGGCCCTGGGTCCAACAGCGACTGGGAGTGGATCGAGGTCGCGGCCGCCAACATCACCAACGCCCGCCTGACGACCTTGCTGCTGCCGGGTGTCGGCACGATCGAGGAGCTCAAGCGCGCCTATGCGTTGGGAGTCCGCTCCGTCCGTGTGGCGACCCATTGCACCGAGGCCGACGTCTCGGCGCAACACATCTCGACCGCCCGCGAGATCGGGATGGACGTGTCGGGCTTCCTGATGATGAGCCACATGGCCGAGCCGGCGCAGCTGGCCGAGCAGGCGAAGAAGATGGAGAGCTACGGGGCGCACTGCGTCTATGTCACGGACTCGGGCGGTCGGCTGACGATGAACGGCGTGCGGGACCGCGTCCGTGCATACCGCGATGTGCTCGACGAGGGGACCGAGATCGGCATCCACGCTCACGAGAACCTGTCGTTGTCGGTGGCCAACTCGGTCGTCGCGGTCGAGAACGGTGTCGTACGCGTCGACGCGTCGCTGGCGGGTCATGGCGCCGGGGCGGGCAACTGCCCCATCGAGGCGTTCATCGCCGTCGCCGACATCATGGGGTTGGAGCACGGTTGTGACATCTTTGCGCTGCAGGACGCCGCCGACGACATCGTCCGGCCGCTGCAGGACCGGCCCGTGCGGGTCGATCGAGAGACGCTGACCCTGGGATATGCGGGCGTCTACTCCAGCTTCCTGCGGCACGCGGAGACCGCCAGCGCGCGCTATGACATCGACGTCCGCTCGATCCTGATGGAGGCGGGACGCCGCAAGCTCGTGGGCGGTCAGGAGGACATGATCGTTGACATCGCGCTCGATATGTCGGGATCGGAAGCATCCGCCGGTTGATCGACGACGGTGCTGGACGTCATGGATGTCGTCGTGTTCGGGAGTATGCGCAACCTTGCGGACGCGCTGTGCGCCGCAAATGGCGATCCCCGAGCGCGGCGACTCCAGAGTAGTAGCCCTGCCGACTTAACTTAGGACCCCAAACCCCACCGCGACCGGCACCCTGATCGGGGCGCCGCGGCAATAGATCGATACCCGAACCCCGGGTCCTCGAGGTGGGCGTCGCGGGGTTGCCGCGCGTTGCCAGGGCTTTAAGCAACTGGTAGGGCAGTTCCTCGTCCTCGACGACCTCGACTCGTGCGGGCTTGTAGGCGGTCGAGTGTCCGTGGTGGGCCGGGCTCCCCGATCGCCCGTTGAGCGAACAAGGGGTTCTCGATGTTGTGCAGTTGCTCCGAGGACACAAAGGCGAGCCACTATTTCGTCAGAACGCCTGCTGACTGATGTCCCGGTCGTTGCCTACGGTGTCATCAATTCGATCGACGGAGGAATCGTGTCGGACGGGCCCGAACAGTTCCTCGTCCTGACGGCGAGCTGCTTGGGATCCGACTTACTCAGACTCCTAGAGCAGCGGGGCCAGGAACTGGCTCTCCGTGTGCGCTTCACGATGCGCACTGGTATCGACCGAGGCGTACAGCCGGATCATCGTCAAGGTCTATGGCAATTACAGCGTCGGCCTGGAGCCCGGAATCATAGCAACGAAAGTAGGCGACCCTGATGAGAAACATCGAGATGACGGCGATCGAGCAGACTGGCGCGATCGGAGAGGTCCAGGTGGCTGCCCGGATCATCGAGGTGTTTACCTGCGCGGGCGTGTCTGCATGGTTGGTGAGGACGTGGCTGGCATGTGCCGGCGCAGTCCGGCAATGGATGAAGTGCTCTGTCTTTCGCTCTGTCGGCGAGCGTGGGCTGACTCATGAGGCGAGCGACCGGACACTCCCTCACTCCGATCACTCCTCGTGCCTATCGGTCACGAACGATCCTGGCCCTGGCATCGAAGCTCTTGCCGTGCACGTCGAGGCAAAGCCGCCGAGCATTCCAGATGTTGTGGATGTCCAGCCACCGAGCCGTCAGACCTGCATCGCGTCAAACGGTCACTCATCATGACTGCGGAGCGATCGAAGCGCGTGCTGTCCAACGCCGCGGTGCCTCCGAAGGTTCTGACAAACCCTTTGGATGACGCTCGTAAGCAGCTGCGCCAAGCTGTGGATGTGCTGGGCTATGAGGAGAGCATCTATTCGATGCTTGCCGTACCTCGTCGTGAGGTGACGGTCAGCGTGCCGCTTCGCCGCGACGACGGGACGATCGAGGTATTTACCGGCCACCGGGTGCAGCACAATCTGTCGCGAGGGCCGGCGAAAGGTGGGCTCCGCTTCAGCCCGGATGTGCACCTCGACGAGGTACGCGCCCTGGCGATGTGGATGACGTGGAAGTGTGCACTTCTCGACGTCCCGTACGGCGGCGCCAAAGGCGGCATCACGATCGACCCGCGGCAGTACAGCAAAGGAGAGCTCGAACGCGTAACGCGCCGATACACCAGCGAGATCTCCCCTGTGCTCGGACCCAACACCGACATCCCAGCGCCCGACATCGGTACGGACGAACAAACCATGGCTTGGGTTATGGACACCTACTCTGCCGCGCGCGGGCACACGGTTCTCGGCGTAGTGACCGGCAAGCCGCTCAGCTTAGGGGGTTCCCAAGGACGTCTTCTGGCGACGTCGAACGGCGTCGTCTACGTGACTATGGCTGCCCTGGCCGACGCCGGCCTGCTTCCCCGGGACACCTCTGTCGCGATCCAGGGTTTCGGCAAAGTTGGTCTTGGTGCGGCGCGCCTTCTGCATCAAGCTGGAGCCCGAGTGGTGGCGGTCAGCGACCAGTATGGCGCTGTGCACCGTTCTGATGGCCTGGACATCGCGGCGCTCGAGGCGCATGTTGAAGCGCATGGGTCGGTGGTCGACTTCCCGGACTGCGAGTCCATGCCCGACAAGGAAACGCTTCTCGAACTCGACGTCACGGTGCTAATTCCAGCGGCGGTTGAGAGCGTGATCAACGAGCGAAACGCCGATCGCATCCGCGCGCGAATCATTGTGGAGGGCGCGAACGGCCCGACCACCGCCATGGCCGACGAGATATTGAGAGCGGCGGGCGTTCTCGTGGTTCCTGACATCCTCGCCAATGCCGGCGGAGTGGTCGTGTCGTACTTCGAGTGGGTCCAAGCCAACCAGGCCTATTGGTGGAGGGAGCAGGAGGTTGAGCAGAGGCTCGAGGAGCGGATGAAGCTTGCTTGGACCCGCGTCACACAGCACGCGAGGGTGCACGACCTCACCCTGCGCGCTGCTGCCACTTCGCTGGCAGTGAAGACGGTCGCGGAGGCGCATCGAGCGAGAGGCCTATACCCGTGAGCCCAACTGCAGCTTCGACGAGGCCTCCGGACCTCGATCAGCGTCACAGTCGCGCCTTCGGATCCCCCAGCGCGAGTAGAGTGCTGCGCACGTTCGAGGCCAGCGGTCGGGAGCTCGCGCTCCTCGCTAAGGGAGCGAAGGATGCGCGCTGGATATAACGGGGCTCGGCATCCATCAGGTCGCGGACGTCCGCGTTTGTGACGGTGACCGCCACGCTGGTTGCAAGGCGTGCCCGCAGACAACTGGTGGACTATGTCGCCCGTCCGCAGCTGGGCGAGCGCAACGCATCGTCGTGGCTCATGCCCACGGATGGACGCTGGTGTCCGCCGACCGGTGTACGCGGCGCAACGGGTAGACGAAACTCGTGAGGTCTCCGCAACAATAAAAAGAGAGTTCGGTAGCAACGCGAGAGACTACGCACGGCACCAGCCGTGTGTAGCGTGGTGTGGCCGAGATACTCAAGGGCGGCGTCATCATGGATGTCGTCTCTGTCGAGCAGGCGAAGATCGCCGAGGACGCCGGCGCGGTGGCCGTCATGGCTCTCGAGCGCGTCCCGCCGACATCCGCGCCCAGGGCGGGGTGTCCCGCATGAGCGACCCCGACATGATCGACTGCATCATCGATGCCGTCCCCTGCACGAGAGTTCGCGGCAAAAGAATGAACACATGCAGAGTCGGTGCAGATCGGTGATCACGATGTCACGACGCCCCGCCCAACAGGTCTGCCGTCGGGTGTCCTGAGCGGCTGATTCCAGCGGTAACGCGGGGTGGGAACGCGGCACCCCGACGCCCTGGGTTTCGCCAACAGGACCGGGTCTAGTACCTGTGCCTCCGTGCCTTAGTCGGCGGGGCAGCCCTTTGGGAGTGCGAGCTGATCATGTGGCTGGCCCTGGCACCCCTCGCCTGGGACGGGTCCTCGGAAGGTCGTCGGTCCTGGAATGCGCAGGCGCATCAGCACGGCATTGGCTGTCCGATGTCTGGCTGTTTCAGGAGGAGAAGGGGAGCGCGGGGTCCGGGTGGTTGCAAATATCCGGGCTGCTATCGAACCGGTCGATCTATCGAAGCGCGGATCGTCGGCAGTCGTCTGGGTGACGGAGCCTTCCTGGCACTCGGCTGACCCCCGCCGACCGTGACCCGCGTGACCCCGTCATTTGAAAGTGGGACGTGACTGTGCGCGGCCATAGTCTTCAGCCGGGTTTTACTCCCCTGATCCAATCGACGCTGTAGGCGAACGAAGTCATCATCATAGAAGCCAGCGAAGGACCAGCTAGGGACTGGCGCAGGGAAGCTCGAGCCCGAAGCGTAGCTGGGCGCAGCACCCGCAGGACACGCGCTACAACGATTAAGGACAGGACTGACCTGATGGACGAGAGACTTCAATTGCTGGAGTCGATGGTGCGCATTCGCGCCTTCGAGAACATGCTTTCCAAGCTCTTCAAGCGCGGCAAGCTTCCTGGGTTTGTCCACCTGTACTCGGGGCAGGAAGCGGTAGCGGTGGGAGCATGCTCAGTTCTTGGCCCCAAGGATCGGATCACGAGCACGCACCGTGGCCACGGCCACATCCTGGCCAAGGGTGCCGAACCCAGTCGGATGATGGCTGAGATCTTCGGCCGGGTCGACGGGTACTGCCGTGGACGCGGCGGATCCATGCACATCTTCGATTTCGAGCTGGGCATCCTCGGCGCCAACGGAATCGTCGCGGGAGGCATCCCCCTGGCAACGGGGGCGGCACTCGCTGACGTGACCTTCGACCGTCCTCACGTGACGGTGGCATTCTTCGGAGACGGAGCCACCGGGCAGGGGGTTCTGTTCGAGTCGATGAACCTGAGCGCACTGTGGAACCTGCCCATCATCTACATGTGCGAGAACAACGGCTACGCCGAGTGGATGCCCACGGACACGATCAGCGCCACTGACATCGCCGACCGGGCCGCCAGCTTCGGCATGCCCAGCGTCACGGTCGATGGCAACGACGTGATCGCTGTCCGCGAAGCCGCCTCGGCGGCCGTCGATCGTGCACGCGCTGGTGGAGGCCCGTCCTTCATCCAAGCCAAGACGTATCGGCACCACGGACACAACCAGGGAGAGGAAGCCTTCGCCGGCGACTACCGCCCCGCCGAGGAGATGGAGAGCTGGATGCAGCGCGATCCCATCCCTCTGTACACGGCTCGTCTGATCGAGGAGGGCCTCATCGACGCCGAGGCGGTTGCCGCGATGGAGTCCACGGCTCTCGCCGAGATGAAAGCCGCAGTCAAGTTCGCTGAGAACAGCGAGTTCCCTGACCCCTCCAGTGCCCTCGACAATCTCTACGCAGAGGTGAAGTGAAATGGAAATGTTCGTCACAGACGCGATGCGTAGTGCCATCGAGCTCGCCATGAAGGAAGACCCCGCTGTCATCGTCCTGGGAGAAGATGTCGAGCGCGGAGCATTCGGAGTCGAGAAGGGGCTGTACGAGTCGTTCGGGCCGAGAAGGGTCCGCAACACTCCGATCTCCGAAGCCACAGTTCTCGGTACGTCGGTCGGAGCCGCGGCCTGCGGAGCCAAGCCCGTCTTCGACCTGATGTTCTCCAGCTTCTTCTACGTCGCCTTCGATCAAGTCGCGAATCAGGCTGCACGGTTGCGGTTCATGTCGGGTGGGCAGGTCCAGGTTCCGATGGTCATGATCGCGGTGACGGGCCCGGGCGGATCCGCCGCTGCCCAGCACTCCGAGAATCCTCACGCCATGCTGATGCAGGCAGCTGGCATCAAGGTGGTCATGCCGAGCACTGCCGCAGATGCTGCGGGGCTGCTCCTCACCTCGATCCAAGACCCCAATCCGGTGGCGTTCCTCATCGACGTCTCGTTGATGGGGAACAGGGGTGAAGTAGCTGATCCGCTGGTGCCCATCCCCTTCGGGAAGGCCACGACGCGCCGGTCGGGGGAAGAAGTCACCGTCGTCGCATTCGCGTCGGCCGTGGACCAAGCGCTCGCCGCCGCCGAGGAGCTCGAGGGACAGGTGTCGGTCGAGGTCATCGATCCTCGCACCTTGGTCCCGTTCGACTGGGACGCGGTCTACGCCTCGGTCGAGAAGACCGGCCGCCTCGTTGTCGTCGAGCCCGGTCGTCAGACCTGCGGCGCCGCTGCGGAGGTAGTGACGAAGGTCGTCGAGAACTGCTTCGCGAGCCTGCGGACCGCCCCGAGCCGGGTGACGTGGCCCGATGTCCCGGTCCCGTACAGCCCGCCGCTCGAGAACGAGGTCCTGACCTCCGCAGCGAAGGTGCGCGACGCCGTCCTGAAGGTGGCGGGGAAGTAATGGACATCGAGTTGCCGAAGTGGGGCGTCTCCATGCAGGAGGGCCTGATCGCAGAGTGGCTGGTGGAGGTGGGTGCGGTCGTCTCCGAGGACGACCCCATCCTCGTGGTGGAGACCGACAAGGCCAACGCCGAGATCGAAGCGCCGGTCGACGGCGTCATCACAGCCCTCCTCGTCAGCGAAGGGGACCGGGTGCCGGTCGGCACCGTCGTGGCGACTATCGAGGAGGCCACCAGCTAGCGGCTGAGTCACGGCCGACCACCTCGATCGTCGCATCCAAGCGATGAGCAGCCCTCACAGAAGGAGAAGCATCATGAGTCACCCACGGTACGCTCGCAGGCAGTTGGGAATCCTTGCCGTCACGCTAGCCCTCTTCTTGAGCGGCTGCGCGAACGGCGGGACGAACACGTCGGACGCCGGCAAGGTCGTCGACGTTGGCGCTCTCGACAGCATCTTCGAAGGAACCTTCGAGAACCCACCATCGTCGGCCCCGGCACACGATTCCGACAAGTCGATCTATCTCATCTCGTGTGGGCAGTCGATCCCCTTCTGTGTCACGTCCATCACCGGTGCTCGGGACGCTGCTCGATCCCTGGGGTGGAAGACGACGCTGATCGACAGCAAGGGCGACTTCAACAATGCCGGGCAAGCGATCCGCCAAGCCATCGCTGCGAAGGCCGACGGCATCTTCGTCTACGCATTGGACTGTGAGTACTTCAAGCAGCCGCTGCAGGAGGCGAAGAACGCAGGTATCCCGGTCGTCACCGCCGAAGCGCGGGACTGCAACCAGAACATCCGATTCAAGGACAATGGTGGACCTCAGCTCTTCACGTCTGTCGTGAGCTATGTCGAGGGCTCGCTCCTGGACTGGTTCAAGTCGTACGGTACTGCGCAGGCGAAGCTCGCCCTCGCGAAATCTGGCGACAACACTCACTCGATGAGCTTCTTCATCAACGAGCTCGGCGCTTCGGTGGTCATCTCCGATGCCTACCAGAAGTACCTGGAAGACAAGTGCGCGAAGTGCGACGACCATGTCGTCAACTACACGCTGGCTCAAGCGTCAGAGGGCTATCAGGAGAAGGCCCAGCAGGCGTTGTTGCAGCGCCCGGAGACGAACCTCATCCGAGTCGATGCCGATGGCACGCTGACGGGCGGAGTCCTGACGGCGGCCAAGATCAGCGCGCCGAAGGCCAAGATCATCTCCGGCGAGGGCCAGGAGTCCCTGTTGGATGTCTTCCGCAAGGGCAACACCGAGATCGTCGGGGGCGTCGGTACCGCCACCACCTGGGAGGGCTGGGCCGCGATCGACTCACTCCTGAGGATCTTCGCCGGTGAGCCTCCTGTCTCCAGTGGTATCGGGATCCAGGTGTGGGACGCCGACCACAACACCCCGAGGTCCGGCGGGTACGAGCCGCCGGTCGACTACCGGGGCCTCTACAAGAAGGCATGGGGTGTGAAGTGAGCGACGCCCGGCTGTTATCAGGTGACGAGGGCATTGACGAGGATGTCGCGGGGGAAACGTCCGCCGCCAGGCGCGCCGGGACCGGCCGTTCCGGACGCAAGATCTCTCACTGGTTCGAGGCCTATGCTCTCGTAGCCTTCACGATCGTCTTCATCGGTCTGTTCGGTGTCCTGCCGCAAACGCGCGAGGTCTTCCTGAGCCCTGGAAACGTGCAGGTGACCCTCACGGCGCAGGCTGTCGTCGTGGTGGTGTGCATGGCGGCGCTCATCCCGCTGGTGTGCGAGGAGTTCGACCTCTCGGTCGGGGCCAACGCCGGCATGACGTCGATATTCTTCGGCTCCTCGCTGGCCGCGGGATGGTCGCCGGTGGCGGCGCTCGCCTTGGCGGTCCTGCTGGGCGGCCTCGTCGGACTGGTGAACGGCTTCTTGATCACGGTGGTTCGGGTGAACTCATTCGTGACGACTCTGGCGACAGCCGCGATTCTTGCCGGAGTCGTGCAGTGGAAGTCGGGAGGGTCGAGCATCGTCGCGGGAATTCCGGACAGTGTGATTGCCCTCGGGACAGGCAAGACTCTGTCAGTGCCGAACGCGGTACTTGTCGCAGTGGGCGTTGCTGCGGCGGCGTATTACCTGCTGCGACAGACCCCGTTCGGGCGGTACCTGTATGCCATCGGGGCCAACCGGAAGGCAGCGGAGCTCGTTGGCCTGCCGGTCGATCGGATCGTCCTGTCGACGTTCGTACTGTCTGGGCTCCTGTGTGGCCTCGCCGGCGCTCTCCAGGTGGCCGTGTCGGGGACGGCCAACCCTCGCGTGGGTGAGAGCTTCACTTTGCCCGCTCTGGCAGCGGCGTTCCTCAGTGTCGCGGCGATCAAGCCTGGCCGCTACAACGTCTGGGGTGCTGTCGTGGCGATCGTGTTCTTGGCGGTTCTCAACAGTGGGCTCAACCTGGCCGGTGCCAGCAACTACGTCTACAACTTCGCGAACGGCATCGCGCTCATCGCCGGCGTCGGCCTGTCGGTCTTCCTCGGGCGTCGACGAGTGACCTCATGAGCGCAGAGATTGTGGCGAACCTGGAGCCCAGTCTCCGTATCGCGGGCCTGAGCAAGGCCTTCGGGGGTACACAGGCGCTCGATGACGTTTCCTTCGATGTCCAGCCCATGTCGATCCACGCCTTGCTCGGCGGCAACGGGTGCGGAAAGTCGACCCTCATCAAGGTGCTGGCCGGCGTCGTCAAGGCAGACGCCGGTTCGGTATCGGTGTCGGGCGCTTCATTCGATGTGAGTGAGCTCTCGCCACGAAAGGCCGCAGAATCCAACATCACCTTCGTGCATCAGCAGGACTCGACGTTCTCGACACTCTCAGTTGCCGAGAATCTGGCGATCGGGCGCGGTTTCGAGACGAGTCGACTGGGGGCGATCAGCTATCGATCCCTCCGTGCGCGGGCCCTGACGGTGCTCGAACGCTTCGGCCTCGACTGCGACCCCGATCAGCCGATGTCGTCACTCAGCCCGGCCGCGAAGATGGTCGTTGCCATTGCACGAGCACTTCAAGATCAGGACAGCGCTGACTCCGGGATCCTCGTCCTGGATGAACCGACGGCCGCTCTTCCCAAGACAGAAGTCACGCTCCTGCTCGATTCGCTCGAACGATTCGCCGCAGGCGGCCAGTCGATCTTGCTCGTCACGCATCGCCTGGACGAGGTGGAGGCAGTTGCGGACCGAGTCACGATCCTGCGGGACGGGCGAGTCACGGCGACGCTGGACGAATTCGACCAGAACTCTCTGGCAACGCTGATCGCCGGTCGCGCGATGGAGTCCACGATGGCAGCTCGACCCGTGCGCGCGGTTAAGGTCCCCCGACTCGAAGTACGGGAGCTCGAGGTGGGGCCCATCAAGGGTGTGAGCTTCACCGCGAATGAAGGCGAGGTTCTGGGGATTGCCGGGACCTTGGGCTCAGGGCGCTCGACCTTGCTCACGTCGCTCTTCGGGCTCGGCCGGGTCGAGTCCGGGTCGATCGAGCTCGGAGGGACGCCGCTCCGTCTCCGGCGTCCGAGCGATGCCGTGAAGGCTGGCATCGCGCTGATTCCTGAGGATCGACGCGCCGAGGCAGCCTTCGACAGCCTGAGTGTCAGCGAGAATCTGTTTGCCGGGCACCTGAGGGGGTTCTGGCGCCGGGGGAGATTCGACGCGAGCGACGAGCGTCGAACCGCTCGCGGTCTCATGTCGTCATATCTCGTCAAGGCGTCGTCCGAGAAGGCCATCTTCGGCACGCTCTCGGGCGGAAATCAGCAGAAGGTCGTGCTCGCGAGATGGCTTCGGCGCGCCCCCGGCGTCCTGCTCCTCGACGAGCCCACGCAGGGCGTCGACATCGGCGCCCGCCACGAGATTTGGAGCCTGATTCGAGACTCTCTCGATTCTACGGCGGTGGTCGTCGTGTCGTCCGACTTCGCGGAGTTGGCGACTGTTTGTGACCGCGTCGTCGTACTGCGCGACGGCGTGATCATCGCGAGCTGCGATGGCGACGAACTGACTGAGGCGCGGCTCAACGAACTGGCTCATTCGGGCGTGCTGAAGGTCGAAAACCCCGTCGCGTGACGGTGGCCACCTGGCCGAACTACATGACAACAGTCCTAGGAGTGAAGATGAAGGTATTTATTTTTGGTGTCAGCGGAGCCATCGGTGGCATGCTTGCTGACCGATTGGTTTCGAATGGCACCACGGTTTCTGGGCTCGTGCGACGTGTCGAGCAGCGTGATCGTCTGAGCGAGAGAGGCGTAGACGCGATCGTCGGCGAGCTCGAGACGATGACATCCGATGAGCTGGCTGAGGCGATCGCTGGTGCGGACGCCATCGTGTACACCGCGGGTTCCAACGGCCAGCCCATGTCTGTCACCGAAGCCATCGACGGCGAGGGCGTGGTCAAGACCATCGAGGCTGCCACGATCGCCGATGTCAGTCGATTCATCCTCGTGTCTGTCCTGCCGGAGTCGTGGCGAGAGCGGGATCTGGGCGAAGAGCTCGAGCACTACTTCATGATCAAGAAGCAGGCGGACGTGGCCGTGGTGCGCAGCTCGCTCGACTGGGTCATCCTGCGACCGTCGCTGCTGCTCGATGATCCGGCCAAGGGCACCGTCTCGATGGGGCCCGCCGAGATCCACAACGACATCACCCGTGAAGACGTCGCTCTGACGCTGGTCGAGCTCCTGGCCGAGCCTCGCATCAGCCGGCAGATCCTTGAGCTGGACAACGGTGAGACGCCCATCCGCGATGCGGTCCAGGCGAACCTTAGGTCTGAGGTCCCGGTGTGATCCGGCGGCACGAAGATCGCTCGCAGCAGTGGTCGCTCGTTCGCGGGACGTCAGTGCTCGACGACGGAGCACGTAGGCGATCTCTCGTGCCCGATGCGCGCCGCATGATGGTGAACCTCGTGGTCGAGAGGTCCCGTCCGCCTGATCGGGCTCCACGTGCCCGTGTGGTCGTGAAGCCGCGAAGGCCAGAATTGCTGTGAATCCCTGTTCCACGGGACCTGCCGGCCACGACGACACCGTCCGTGTGTCGTCGTGGCGCAGACGGCGGGGCAGGGTCCTATCCATCGCTCGAGATGAGGAGAACGTATGAGGGTCTTCGTCATCGGGATCAGCGGGGCCACCGGCGGCTTGCTCGCCGAGAAGTTACTACGACGCGGAGATTCAGTCGCAGGCCTGGTTCGCAGGCCAGCGCTTCAGTCGAGCTTGGCAGCGATGGGCGTCGCTTCGACCGTCGGCGACCTCGAGACGATGGAGGCTCGTGAGTTCGCCAAGGCGGTGAGCGGAGCCGACGCCATCGTCTACGCGGCTGGGTCTGATGGTGGCGCGCTCCGTGTGACGAAGAGTGTCGATGGAGACGGAGTCATCACCGCCATGGAGGGCGCCGCACTGGCCGGCGTCAAACGCTTCATCCTCATCTCGGTCTTCCCTGAGCAGGGGCGTGCGCTCAATCTGGGGGAGGAGTTCGAGTACTACTACCTGGTCAAGAAGACTGCGGAGGTCTCGGTGACGCGCAGCATCCTCGACTGGGTGATCGTGCGTCCGACGCTGCTCGTCGATGGCACGGGTCACGGTGCGGTGTCGGTGGGCGCTGCCGAGGTGCAGGGCCACGTCGCCCGTGAGGACCTCGCCGCGTTGCTGGTCGAGCTCCTGCACGAGTCGCGCGTCAGCCGCCAGATCCTCGAGCTCAGCTCCGGCGACACTGCCATTGCGGACGCGGTGCATCGCATCGGTCGCGACTGAAGGGATACGGCAGCATCACGGACCTCTGCGCACCGGTCGCGGGTGCGAGTCCGCATCCGGCAAGTGCTCTGGTCGCTACGGACGTCGGCGGCTGGCGGGTTCCTCGTCGACGACCGCGGCGAGGTCGGGGAGCTGGCGCATCCACGTAGCCGCATCAGTGCAGCCCGCCCGCAGACGGGGGAGGGGTCACCAGGCGGTGAGTCCGGAAGCGCGGAGCGAGCCGCCGCGGCGCCGCCGTGCGGTAGCTCGAGCTGTCACGCGTCCAGGTTCTGCCGTGTGCGTACGACGACCGTGTCGCCGGACACGAGCGGCACTCCACCGTCAGCGGTCAGCCGGAAGACCGCCTCGGCGACGGTCGCCGGCTCTGACGTGCCTTCAGGGAGGGAACCGGCCAAGGCACGAACCGTGTCGGTGGCGATGTAGCCGGGAGCGATACCGATGACTCTCAGGCCGCGCTGGGCCAGCTCGTCAGCGATGCCGGTGGTCAAGTTGATCACGGCCGCTTTGGAGGCGCTGTACAGCAGTGACTTGGGCTCTGGAACGATCCCGTCGACCGACGCGACGTTGAGCAGGACACCACCGCTCGCGGCCGCATCGGCGAAGCTCGCTGCGACGAGCCACGTACCCCAGACGTTGATGTCGAACAAGCGCCGGTAGGTCTCTGACGTGAAGTCAGCGATGGTGGACCGGGGATACACCCCAGCCGCGTTGACGCAGATCGAGACGGGCCCGTGCTCATGACTGATCTGTTCGAAGGCGCGGGCCACGTCATCCTGGTCGGTGATGTCCGTCGCGATGGTCTGGAACGGTGCTGCCTCGGGCACGTGGATGTCGAGGCCGACGACGGTCGCGCCGGTTTCGAGAAAGCGGCGTGCAACCGCATGGCCGAGGCCCTGCGTACTACCAGTGACAACGACGAGCTGCGCCATGACGAAACACCTTCCGGTCCAACCGCTGCAGTGAGCGCGGTGACGGTCGGTGAAGTCACGCCGTCGGCTTCATCAAACATCGTGCGGATAACTGCCGTCGACTAGCGCTCCCTAGGGCTTCTGGGCTGCACGCTGTGCCGGGTGATAAGGGTGGTGTAGCGACCCCGGCGCTTGTGGGCGACCAGGGGCGTTGCGAGCCGCCCGTGCGGCGCAGCTGATCGCGACCGGGCGACCGGGCGATGTCCCCGGGGCGAGGCTCCGTGCCGTGAGGTGGGGGACCGAGGGACGCACGGTCGGCGACAGGTGTCGGGATCGCCAGTGGGAACGCCGGAGTTCATCCATCGCTATGATGTCCACCACGCACTGCATGAGGAGATTCTGTACTCTTATGACGAGCGAATTGTTCACGGGCATAACGGTGCGGGAGCTGACCGCGATGCCCCAGCTGCGTATACGTCTCCTGGCAGGCCACGGCGGAGTCGATCGGCCCGTCTCGTGGGCGCACGTCGTCGACCACCCTGCCCCGTGGGACTGGCTGGAACCTGCGGACCTCGTCCTCACGACGGGTGCCATCATCCCCGACAGCGCTGCCGCTCAGGTCGACTTCGCCGAGAGGATGGTTGCCGCGGGGCTCAGCGGTCTGGTGGTCGGTGACGACTACACCCAATTCACGGACGAGTTCCTCGCCGCGGCGGAGCGACTGAACCTGCCAGTGCTGTCGGTGCATCCGCAGACGTCATGGGTGGAGCTGTCCCGTCTCGTCATTCGCGCGAACGATGGTCCGGAGGGGCGCACGGTCAGCACGATCATGCGCATACACGATGCAGTTCGGTCTGGGCTCCAGAGCGCCAGGTCGAGCGCGCAGTTCCTCGAGGCACTGGGCGACGTCGTGGGTTGTCGACTGTGGTTATTCGAGAGCGACTTCTGGGCACCAGTCTTCTCCGACACCACGGCCCCTGATGTCGTGTGGCGCGACGAGCTCTCACAGCACTTGCTCGATCGGCACGGCGCGGCCTCTCGATTCGCCTCGTTGAAGGCAGGCGCGCGCAAGAGCCTGGCTGTCCCAGTTCCGGTCGAACGGCCGATCTACCTGCTCGCTGAGCACTGGCGCGGCGAGGCCCCGAGGTTGACCTTGCTCGAGCACGCAGCGGCCGCCTGCGCAATGGAGCTCGCCCTCGTCGACGCCCGCTTCGTCGAGGAGTGGCGAATGGGTTGGTCCCTGTTGTCCCAGGCACTCCAGAGCGAACTGGATCCCGCTGCTCTCGGAATCGCGCTGAAGCGGCGCGGAATCGAACCGCCGTACATGTGCATCGCCATCGAGACGTCCAGTCAATCTGCGGACAGGATCTCCCGGTACTGGCGAGTGAGGAACATTCCCCATCTGGTGACTCGAATGACCTCGGTGATGGTGCTGCTCCATGCGGACGACGGACGACGAGACGATCTGGAGACGTTGAGCGCGATGACGACGCTGCGCGCCGGCATCAGTGATCCGTTCGTACGGTTGAGCGCGCTGCTCGACGCCAGTCGTCAGGCTCGGTGGGCTCTCGAGACCGTCGCGCTGGACGAGTCGGGCGTCTCGACCTATTCGGCCGCGGGACCGACGCTGCTTCCCCGCACACTCCTCGAGTCGGAGCACATCGTGGATCTTGTCCTCGGTCCGCTGCTGCGTTACGACGAGGAGTCCGGAAGCAACATGGTCCACACGCTCTCGACGTATCTGGAGTGCGACCGCTCGCCCAAGCGAACCGCCGAGGAGCTGTTCGTTCACACCCAGACGGTTCATTACCGGCTCCAGAGGATCCAGCAGCTGACGGGGCGATCATTGAGCAGGACCCCTGACATCAGCGCCTTCTGGCTGGCTGTGCAGACCCTGAACGTGTTGCAGACAGGTGACCAGAAGACCGCAGAACCGGGATGATCGCGGGAAGGGTCGACCATCGGCTTGCCTGACGTTGATCTCGGCACGGCGCGGCTGTACCGCGACACAAGGGCCGTGTCGCATGTTGTACACGGCCGCACTCCTCACCGATGAGACGTGTGAGGAGTATGGAGTCACCGTCCCGCGTCGAGCGCGGGGCGGGCACAGGGCTGAGGAGGTCTGGATGACGGACAATCTGTCGGTTTCGGTCGTGGGGGTCGGCCCCATCGGGTCCGCCGTCGCGCGGAGCCTACTTCGAGCGGGCTATCGCGTGACGGTCTGGAACAGGACACGCGCCAGGACAGCTGAGCTCGAGGCTCTCGGCGCGACGGCAGCGTCTTCGGCCGTCGAGGCCGTCGAGGCCAGCGATCTCGTGATCGTGACGTTGTCCAGCATGGAGGTGAGCTCTGCAGTTCTGGGTGACAGCCGAACGTCCGAGGCGTTGCGCGGGCGCACGCTCGCTCAACTCACGTCGGCGAGCGTGAAGGACAGCCTCGCTGAGGCGGAGTGGGCGCAGAAGCAGGGGATCGAGTACCTGAAGGGATACACGCTGAGCTATCCCCGCGGCATCGGCACTGATTTCGGCTTGATCTTCTGCGCCGGACCGAGCGAGGTCATGGAGCGACACCGCGAAGCGCTCGATGTCGTCGGGGCCGTGCAGTACGTCGGAGAAGACGTCAGCCACCCCAGCATCTACGCCACCTGCGCGATCTGGATGTACTACTCCTCCCTCTACGGTCTGTTGTTCGCGACCGCGTACGCAGAGGCTCAAGGCATCGAGATGTCGCGCGTCACGTCCTCCGGTGATGGTGCGTTGGCACGCTTCATCGACGAGGCGGTGCGGGACGAGAGCGCACGGATCCAGCATCGCGACTACTCCGGAGACGAGGCCCCGATCTCCACCCACATGGCGTCGTACGACCATGTTCTCGATCTGCCCTTCATGGCGAAGGCAGGATTGGATGCAGGTTTCGCACCTCTGCTGAAGGACCTGATGCAGCAAGCGATCGCTGCCGGAGACGGCGACAAGGACATCGCTGCCCTTTTCGAGCACCTGCGGCGCTGAGCGTCGACGTCTCATTGAGGCAGAAGGCCCTGGACGAGCGTGAGACCCATGGGTCGAACGCTCGTCCAGGGCCTTCGTGGCGCTCGCTACGGTGCGACGCTGGGCGACCACGACCTGCAACCGGCTGGACGTTCGCCACGGTCATGGGCTCAGAGCTCCGGGGCGAGCGTGTTCATGCCTCGCGGAGCCGAACCGGCACGCCGCGCAGCTCGGCTACTGATGAGCAGCCAAGAAGGGCCATCGTAGTGCTCAGCTCATTGCGGAGGAGCTCTGCGACCCGGCGAACTCCGAGGGGGCCACCAGCCATCAACCCGTACAGGTACGCGCGCCCGATCGCCACGGCGTCGGCACCCTCTGCCAGGCAGGCTGCGAGGTCGGAGCCGGACAGCACGCCGCCGTCCACGAACACCTGGACCTTCGGGTCGAGGATCTCGCGGACCTGAGGTAGGAGCTCGAAGGGCAGCGGAGCGCGGTCGAGCTGACGACCGCCGTGCGTGGACAGGTGGACTGCGTCAGCACCGGCCGCTGCCACGATGCGTGCGTCGTCGACCGATTGAACGCCCTTGACGACCATCGGTCCGGACCACTGAGCTCGCAGCCACTCCACGTCGGCGACAGTGATGGTGGGATCGAACACGCGTGCCATGCGTTGCGCGGGTTGTTCGGACTTCGCTTCGATCATCGCGAACTCGACGGGCGGCGTCGTCAACTTGTCGACCCACCACGCGGGATGACCTGCGATGTCCATGACGGAACGCCACGTCAGACGCGGTGGTACGACCAACCCATTGCGCACGTCGCGGTTACGCCGTCCTGGTACGGGCGTGTCGACAGCAAGTATGAGCGTGTCGAACCCGCAGGCACGTGCGCGAGCAAGTGCGTCCAGCGTCTGTGCTCGATCGGCCATCAGGTAGAGCTGGAACCACCGACGTGCTCGGGGCGCGGCGGAGGCGAGGTCCTCGACCGACGTAGTCCCGAGTGTCGAGAGGCAGTACGGAATGCCCAGTTCGGCGGCGATCGCGGCAACACCGCTCTCGCCGCTGGCGTGCATCAGCCGAGTCGCCCCGGTGGGCGCGAAGAAGAAGGGCAACGCGCTGGGCTTGCCGAGCAGCTCGACGTCGAGGTTCACCTGGCTGACGTCCCGGAGAGCCCGGGGCGAGAACTCGAGCCGCGCGAAAGTATCGCGAGCCCTGGTCAGGCTTGCCTCGGTGTCGGCGGCGCCGTCGACGAAGTCGAACACCATCCGAGGAACGCGCCGCCGGGCCAGTGCGCGAACGTCCCACACGTCGCCGCACCTGGCCAGAGCTGCTTCCCTCGAGGGCAGTCGGATCGACAAGTCGAGAAGCGGTGCGATCTCCCGCCACTTCGGCCTCTGCCTACGCACGCGGAACGGGTGGTTCCTGCTTGCTCTGTTCACAGCAGGAGATCCGAGGCCACGTTCGTGCACTGTTCGCGGCCGAACTGCTGGATGTAGAAGTCGCCGAACGCGAGCTTTCCCGTCGTGCCACTTGCCTTCCAGCCACCGAATGTCTGGTTTCCCGGCCAGAATCCGGTGGTGGCGCCGACAGGACTGTTCACATTCACGCCGCCGGCCTCGATGCTCTCGACGAAGACCCGTGCCTCCTCGACGTCGCGCGTGTAGATACCGGCTGTCAAGCCGTATGGAACGACGTTGGCCTCGGCCAGGGCGTCCTCGAAGCTCGGCGCCACGGTCACGGTGACCAGCGGGACGAACAGCTCTTCTCGGGTCAGGGGGTGGCCCAGCGGTAGGTCGGCCACGATCGTCAGATCGACGTAGTAGCCCTCGTCCACGGGTCGGGTCGCGCCACCGGTCACGACCCTGCCGTCGGCTTGTGCGACCTTGACCGACTCGGCGAAGCGCTCGACACTGGCACGCTCCACGACTGGGCCGGCGAACGTCTTACTGTCGGCCGGGTCTCCGACCACCAGCGCAGCCGTCAGGTCGCCGAGTCGCGTCACCAGGTCGTCGTAGACGCCGGGGGTCGCGATGACGCGGGACAATGCGCTGCAACGCTGGCCAGAAAGGCCGAATGCGGACGTAGCGATGCTACGCGCGGCCAGATCGACGTCCGCGCTGTCGGTGACGACGGCGACGTTCTTCCCACCCAGCTCGGCGATGACGGGGCGCCGGTACGGACCTGACGTCATCACCTCGTGGATGGAGCGGCCTGCTTCGACCGACCCGGTGAATGCGACGCCGTCGATGTCTTCGCCGACCAGTGCCTTGCCAGGCTCGTCCGCGCCGTGGACGAGGTTGATGACGCCGGCTGGAAGTCCGGCTTCATGCAGCAGGTCGACGAAAGCCTGTGCCGACCTCGGACCGAGATGCGAAGGCTTCATGACAACCGTGTTGCCGGCCAGAAGTGCCGCGATCGCCGGCCCCGCTCCCTGAACCATCGGATAGTTGAAGGGTGCGATCACCGCAAACACCCCGAAGGGGCGGATCTGACTGCGGGACACGAGGTCGTCCCGATTCTGGGTGAGGATCGTCTCAAAGGCACCGGATCGTTCAGCGATCGAGCAGTAGCGCTCGATGAGAGTGCTCAGCTCGTCAACCTCGACGAACGCCTCGAGCCTCGACTTGGCCACCTCGAGCGAGATGATCGCCGCTATGTCCACGCGGCGTTCCGGAGTGAGCAGCGTGTCGACTCGTCGGAGGACCGATGCGCGCTCGTAGGGCGACTTTCGAGCCCAGGCCCTGCTGGCGCGGCGGGCCGCGGACACGGCACGGGACACCACGTCCGCAGGTGCGTCGTGGCAGACGCTCACGTACCTGGACGGGTTGGTCGGGTCCTCGCGATGCAGCTCGGGACCCTCGAACGAGGTCGATCCGTCGATGATGTGCGGGGCATCGACCGGGCCTGCGAGGCGCATCGCGCTGAGCCGCGCCTCGAACGCCTCGCTCCGCTCGGTCTCCGTGGCTACGTTCTGCAGCATGTTGGTCCACCAATCTTGTTGTCGGGCTCGCTGCAATCATCGAGCGCCGGTTCTCCTCGCTCAATGAGCGACGACCCCAAAGGTGCAGGCGACGCTTGTCCCGTGTGACAAATCTGAAGCGTCGACAACAGGCGAGTCATCGGCCGTGGCTCACGCATCGTGCCGGAGTACGTCCGTCGGCCCGACCGTGGCGACATCCATCCCCGACGATCGCGGACGATGTGCGGGCGGAGCAGGTCAGTTGAGCGGGTCGCTCGGATCCGGACGCGAGAACGGCATCGTCACGCGATGCGCACATGTCGTGGCCGGCAGCTCCGCGCTGACAGCGGTCAGCACTGATGCCTGCGTGCGATGGCTCACGCCGGCCCCGTCGCGATCGCGTTCCGTCCACGCCGTGTCACAGACCGACGCCACACGACGAGCGGCAGTCGACGCGGTGAGCCTCCTGCTGCCGTCGACGGGCTGAGATCGACGTGGGTGGCGTCTCGCGCAGCGACTTCCCGGAACGGGTGCCTGCCGAGGGGCTGGGTGCGGGCCTCGGCGCGCTATGACACCGCTCCGACCGAGTCTGCCTCAGGCGTCGTCCGCCCCAGCAAGAAGCTGAGCGACGCGGGCGGCGTTCTGGCGACCGCTCCTGATGGCTCCGTCGATCCATCCGTTGAACGGGATGGCGATGTCAGCGCCCGCGAAGTAGATCCGTCCCTCCGCGCGGCGGATCTCGGAGAAGTGCTGCGTCAGTGCGCCCGGCTTCCAGCTGATGACACCGCCCTTCGCATACGGATCGGACCACCAGTCGTGGGACTGGATGCGCGCCACCTTGCAACCGGGCATGTAGGCCTGGAGTGCTTCCTCGATGTCGTGGGAGTCGCGGACGCTCAGGTCGGGATCATGACTGAACGTCGCCATGATCTGGCCCTCGTCCACCACATGCTCGGTCTGCACCGTGTTGATTCCTCCACCAACGGCCGGACTCCCCATCGCGGCGAACAGTTCCGGCGCGTCTTCGACCAGTGCCCACACCTTGACGGTCGGCGAGGCGTGTCGGTCCTTGCTGGCCGTGCGCTTCACATCGCTGAGAGTCGGCTCGAACTCAACGTCGTTCCAGCAGTTCAGCGGCATCGCCACAATCGCAAAGCGAGCGTCGATCGCGGCGCCGTCTGTAATGATGATGTGAACCCCGTCGTCGGACTGGGTGACACTCTTGACGGGACTCGACAAGCGGATCTCCGCCGATGAATCAGCTGCCATTGCCTCGATCAGTGTGCCCGTGCTCTTGTAGCGCGTCGTCAGGATCGTGGAGTACTCGTACACGCTTCCATCCATCTCCGCGAACTCGACGATGACGTTCAGCGCACTTCCCTCATCCGGGCGCCGTCCCGTCAGGAGCGAGAACCAAGCGTCGAGATAATCTTGCATGGCAGTTGTCAGGTTCAGTGGCGCCAGAAACTCATGCCATGTCACATCCAGATCAGCGATGGGCTGGAGGTCGTAGGGAACGTCGGAATCGATTCGCTTGGCGGAATTGATGAAGAGATTCCAGGCTCGTTCGAGTCCGATGATGCTCTCGGGGTCCGTCGGGATCGGAGCATCGAAGCGCTTGGTGCGGGTCAGCGCCACCACGGTCTTCTGCTCCGGGCTCTCATCGGTCGGTACGCCGTACCGCTCGATCTCCGTGCGCGCCATCGTGTTGTACTTCGGGGTCAACCATTGTCCGCCGTACTCGATCGTTGCGGAGGTGCCTTCGAACTTCTGCGCCCAGGTGCGACCACCCAGACGGTCTCGCGCTTCCAAGAGGATGACCGTATGGCCTAGATCCGTGAGGTCGCGGGCGGCCGCGACCCCAGCGAAACCTCCGCCAATGACAGCAACGTCGAACATGTGATCGCTCATGATTCTTACACTCCATCGCATTGGACTGACCGTCTGCTGCTTTCTGTCTCGACATCGATGTGCGAGCAGGGGCAGGTGGCGGCAGGGTCGAACTACACGGAGACACAGTAGGTCCGCTGCACCCTCGAGCCGCAATGACTCGTCGTTCAGACCGTGCGAGAGCGTTCATACTGCGGTACAAGGGCGATGTCGTGAGGACAGCCCGTGCGGGGACAGCGCACCGACGTGGCGTGCTGTTCGAGGTGATCACTTCTACGCAGCCGTCGCGGTTCGATGCGACACAGTCGTCGCCGTGTGATGTCCAGGGCTCGCCCTCGCAGCGCCATGGCAACGTCCACGAGGACGCACGGCTGCATCAGGCGGGACTGTTGGCCGCTGACAGTCTGCGAGCCCGGCCAGGTGCCGGTCAGCCGGACTATTGCACCGGCTACACAGGATGACTGGTCTTGGCCCGAGCCACAATTGTGATCCCCTGATCGCGCTCACAGACTGTGTCGAACCGGCGACTGCTGGCGTGGGTCGCCAGACTCTGACTCTGGTGGCTGGCTGAACATGGCGAAAGGGAACAGCGTGAGTAGGACAGGCACCAGGCGAGTTGTCATTGTGGGGGCTGGGGTCATGGGCCTCAGCGCCGCTGTCGAGATCGCTCAAGCCGCTGGCCATGAAGTGACCGTCCTTGAGCGTGGCTACCCGGGCGACGGGTCGACCAGCCGCTCCGCCGGAACCTACACGCGCCAGTATCTCGACGTGCGCGACATCGAACTGCGTGCGAGGAGCGTCGAGAAGTTGTTCGACCTCGAGCGCGAAGGAGCTATCAACCTGCGGCGCATCGGCTACGTCAGACTCGGGCGAGCGCCTGCAGACCGGCACCCCTTCGAGCGCGCCGTCGACATTCAGCGAGAGCTCGGCGTCGTGGACCCAGGCCGGGTGATCGAGCCGGATGAGTTGTCGCGTTTGGTCCCTGACCTGCGCGTGGAGGACGTGGACAGCGCCCTCTACTGCGCGGCCGAGGGGTATACGGACGGTGCGGAGCTGTGCCAAGCGCTGGCACTCAAGGCCAAGAGCCGGGGGGCCAAAATCTTGACTCGCCACGGTTTGGCTGGTGCTCGCCGGGGCTCGACGTCACGGTTCGTCCTGACGACCACGGGAGGTCTCGAGATTGAAGCCGACACGGTCGTCAACTGCGCCGGCGCTTGGGCCGAGCAAGTCGGGAAGCTGCTCGACGCGCCGGTGCCGACCGTGTCCGAGCGACACGAGATGTACGTGTTCCAACTGCCTCCGAACGTCGGGTACACGATCCCGGCGATCATGGACTTCATCCCGGGCGGGAAGCCAGGACTGTTTGTCCGCCAGGAGGGCGCTGATCAACTACTTGCCGGGCTTCACACCACAACGGTTCAGGGCTCGGTGGTGACCGACCCGGATACGTGTCCGGAGAAGGCTAGTGACGACGGACTCGAGCCGGTCTTCGAAGCCTTGACCGAGCTTTTTGGCGACTTGAACATTGGTTATCGTTCGGGTTGGTCGGGCATGTACCCCTTCTCAGCCGACTACCGGCCGATCGCCGGCCCTCATCCCGATGAGCCGGAGGTTCTCGTGGGCGCCGGCCTGCAGGGCGCGGGTCTCTCGCTCGGGCCGGCCATGGGTGCGCTGCTCGCCGAGTGGATCACCTACGGCGAGCCGCGGTCGATCGCGGGTGCGACCGACATGGTTCCGCGGGTGGCGTGAAATTCGATGAACACTGACAACATGCTTGACGCCGCGGCAGAACTGCAGGACCGCTATGCGGGTGCGCCTGGCTTCGCCGCGCAGTATGTCGGGTCGAGGGGATTCAGCCTCTTTCCGGGCGGGTACGGGCGCTCCACCTTCGCCATGGGCCCGAGCACGCCGATGGCAGTTCGAGGCGTCGGCTATCACCTCTGGGACAGCGATGATCGTCGTCTTATCGACCTCAACAACAACTTCACGTCGCTGATTCACGGCAATGCGCATCCTGCCATCACCGAGGCTGCTGTGGAGGCGCTGCGTCGTGGGGCGAGCTTCGGATTGCCCAACGAGGCGGAGATGGCCCATGCTCGGGTGCTGCTCTCGCGCATTGACGCAGCCGATCAGGTCAGGTACACGAACTCCGGGACGGAAGCCGTCATGCTGGCTGTCAGAATCGCTCGTGCCGCCACAGGGCGGGCCAAGGTCGTCTTCCTCCGCAACGCCTACCACGGCCACTCAGACCTGGCGTTGAACCCGGGCGGACCGCGTTCGCAGCGCGGCGTACCTGAGGGTGTACGCGCTGACAGCTTGGAGGTGCCGATCAACGACGTAGCCTCACTCGCAGAGGTCTTCACGAGTCACGGCCAGCAGTTGGCTGCCGTCATCGTCGATCCGTGCCCCAACCGTGCCGGCCTCGTGCCGGTCGACTCCGCGTACATGAAGGCTGCTCAAGAGCTAGCCGCGTCACACGGAACGCTCTTCGTCTCCGACGAGGTGATCTCCCTGCGCCAGGCATTTGGGGGGGCTGCCGCGGCGGCCGGAATCACGCCAGATCTGATCGTCATGGGAAAGTTGATCGGCGGAGGCCTTCCTATTGGCGCTGTCGCGGGATCGGCGTCCGTCATGCAGGAGCTCGACCCGCTCTCCGCCACCGGGCTTGAACACGGCGGAACGTTCAGCGGCAATCCAGTGTCGATGGCTGCCGGTTTGCGGTCGCTCGATCTGTTCACAACTCAGGAGGTCGACCGTTTGAACACGTTAGGTGAGCGGCTTCGGCAGTCGCTGAGGCCGTCGGTAGAAGCCCGCGGGTGGCAAGTTCGCGGATCTGGGTCGCTCGTACGGGTGTACCCGATCGACGAGTCTGGTGCGTTCAAGAAGGAGGTCGCCGACCAGCTGTGGTGGCGGGCCTATGACCGAGGAGTTCTCCTCACCCAGAGTGGGATGGGGGCGCTCTCAACGCCGATGGATGACAACGTGATCGACGACGTCGCGACACGTCTGGTGGAAGCCATCGAGGCGACGTCCATGCGAGTAGGTGCCCTGTGAAGCTTGTGAACTACCTGGTCGACGACCAATGGCGAGCGGGCGTGCTCCTGGGAGACGCTGTGCACGACGCCGCCCGGCTGGTAGGCGGCGCAGTGCCAGGATCAGTGCCGAACGTCGACGGCTATCTGCGCAATCCAGAATTAGTTGAAGCGCTCTGCGCGGCGCTGCCCGGCGCCAGGGGCGACAGCGCCGTTGGCGGTCTTGTGGACGTCGTGCTTGGTCCGCCGATCGTGGCCCCGAGCAAGGTTATCTGCGTGGGGCTGAACTACAAGGAGCACGCCGACGAGGTCCTCAAAGAGGTGCCTTCGCTCCCAACGCTCTTCGCGAAGTTCGCCACGTCGCTGACCGGACCGCGGGCTCCTGTTGTCACGCCCTCGGTGGTCGATCCGCAGCTCGACTACGAAGGCGAGCTTGCCATCGTCATCGGGACCACGGCGCGTCGCGTCGATGCGGCCGAGGCGCTTGGCTACGTCTTCGGAGCGATGGTGCTGAACGACGTGACGTCGAGGCGGCTGCAACACGCCACAACTCAATGGACTTTGGGCAAGGCGATTGATGCCCTGACGCCGTGTGGTCCTGCGTTGGTCAGCCTGGATGAGATACCAGACCTTCAACGACTCGAGTTGACGACCACGGTGAACGGCAAGGTGGTTCAATCCGCCAACACGGCGTCGATGATCTGGAGCGTGGCCGAGCTGGTCTCGATCATCTCGCAGTCGATCACCCTCGAGCCAGGTGACATCATCGCCACCGGTACGCCCGCCGGCATCGGTTCGCGACGAAATCCTCCGCTCTATCTTCAGCCCGGTGACGTGGTCTCGGTCTCGATTGAGGGCCTCGGCACACTACGCAATGACGTCGTGTGATGCCAGTAGACCGCCGGTCTCCCGTGTCGCCGCATCAGGCAATCGCTGGTCGAGGACTCAGTTCTCAAGAGTGTGACCGCTGCCGGGCGTCACCGCCGGGAAGGCTGGGTCGGCGATGCTGCGCACCCTGTGGGGCGACGAGGGGCGGTTCAAGGACGCCTACTGGTCATGCCGACCACCCTGCACGCCCGTTCTAGACCGCCGCTAAAGATTTTGGAGAGCGTTATGCCCACCGCAGATGGACGCAAGATGCTTCGGCTTGAAGTCCGCAACGCCGAGACTCCGGTCGAGAAGAAGCCGGAGTGGATCAGGACGAGGGTGAAGATGGGTCCTGAGTACAACGAGCTGATGAAGCTCGTGAAGGGCGAGGGCCTACACACGGTGTGCCAGGAGGCCGGTTGCCCCAACATCTTCGAGTGCTGGGAGGACCGTGAGGCCACGTTCCTCATCGGCGGAGAGCAGTGCACCCGCAGGTGCGACTTCTGCCAGATCGACACCGGCAAGCCCGATCCGATCGATCGCGACGAGCCACGCCGCGTGGCCGAGTCCGTCCAGAAGATGGAGCTGCGCTACGCGACCATCACCGGTGTCGCCCGTGATGACGTGCCCGACGGCGGTGCGTGGCTGTATGCCGAGACGGTCCGCAAGATCCATGAGCTCAACCCGAACACGGGCGTCGAGAACCTGATCCCGGACTTCAACGGCATCCCCGAGCTGCTGACGCAGGTATTCGAATCGCGCCCGGAGGTGCTGGCGCACAACGTGGAGACCGTGCCGCGCATCTTCAAGCGCATCCGTCCGGCGTTCCGCTACGAGCGGTCGCTGGATGTCATCACGCAGGCCCGCGACTTCGGCCTGGTGACCAAGTCGAACCTCATCTTGGGCATGGGAGAGACCCGCGAAGAGGTCTCCCAGGCACTGCTGGATTTGCGCGGGGCTGGCTGCGACCTGATCACGATCACGCAGTACCTGCGTCCGTCGGTGCGGCACCACCCCGTCGAGCGGTGGGTCAAGCCGGAGGAGTTCGTCGAGCTCAAGACCGAGGCCGAGGAGATCGGCTTTGCCGGCGTCATGTCCGGACCGTTGGTGCGCTCGTCGTACCGCGCCGGATCGCTCTACCAGCAGGCCATCGGCATGCGGCAGAACAGAGAACTGTGATCTGTCGCTGTGGTCGGTGCGTTACTTCTTCCCGGAGACAGGATCGCGCGTGTCTTCGAAGAAGTCGGTCATCGTTCGGTTGACAACCCGGGCGGCTTCCACATGCGGCGAATGGCCGACGCCGTCGAAGAGGGTCACTGCGATGGGGTCGTGAAGCACCGACGTTGCGGGGGACTCGATGACTCGATCGTCAGTACCCCACATGATCATGGTGCGGATCCCGCTGCGTTGGAGAGCGTCGGCACCGACCACGACGTGGTCACCGAGCGCGAGAACGTGTGTCGCGAGGAGTTCCAGCGCCGACTGGCTATCAGCTCTCAGCTTGTTCGACAGCACTTGCTGGGCAAACTCCACCGTGACGAGAGCACGGTTTGCGAAGAGCATTTCCAAGACCACGCGCATCTCATCGGTTGTCTCGGCCTGGACGAAACCCTCCACATATCGGCCATCGGCAGCCTGACCGAACCCGACGGGCGCAATAAGTGCCAGCGACGAGCATCGCTCGGGTCTACGCAATGCCAGACTCGCTGCCACCAGGCCACCCAACGAATGGCCCACGAGGTGGGACGTGCGAACGTGGCGCGCCTCGAGAACTTCTTCAACCGTATCTACCAAGACCGATGGTGCGCCGGTGCCTACCGCCTTCGTGGAATCACCGTGCCCGGGCAGGTCGAGTGCAAGGACTCGGTACCGACGTGCGAGTGCGCTCACGTTGAAACGCCAATTCTCAGCATCGCCCCCGAAGCCGTGAATCAACACCACGTCCTCTGAGTCGGGGGAGCCCTGTTCAAGAGTGCGAATAGGACCCAGGGAGGTGTCAGTGAATTGCACCCTCAGCTTCGACTCTTCCGTGCTCACTTGATTAGCCTCGATTCGCGAAAATATTCGCACCATGTGATCTGAGTTGGCGGTGTCGAGTGTCAATGCAAGCCATTTCCAAAAGCAACGGAAGGTGGGAATGGCATTGACACTGAAGAATGATCGCGGCCGACGCTATCTGAGCGCCTCGGTGGAGCGGCAGTGCGCTCGTCTCCAACACGTCGCGCGATCGTCATCGTGGACAACAAGTCACTGCTGAAGGCTATGTGGCTAGGTTTGGTGGCTCGACGAGCCCGCATGACGACAGACAAGCGGCGGTAACTGGCGCCTACGCACAACGGGCGCTTAAACAGAGGAGTGTTGTGTCTAACTACGCTGTTCGCGATCCTAAAACTGGCGAATTGGTCAGGACCTATCCAACGGCAGATGACGCATCGATTGCTTCAGCCATCGATGCTGCGTCGTCGGCCTTGAAGCCGTGGGCCGCCTCGGCTGTTTCCGATCGCGCTGCGATTCTTCACCGCATCGGCGACTTGCATCTCGACCGTGCCGCAGATCTTGCGCATATCGTGACCCGCGAGATGGGTAAACCCGTCGACGACGCTCGCGGCGAGATTGAATTCGCCGGTTCGATATACAAGTACTACGCGGATAACGCAGAGACCTTCATGACTGACACGCCGCTCGTGGTCCTGGAAGGCGGCGGGTCAGCAGTGCTGCGTCGGACCGCGTTGGGACCGCTCCTCGGAATCATGCCGTGGAACTATCCGTATTATCAGGTTGCTCGTTTTGTGGCACCCAACTTCCTGGTGGGAAACACACTTCTTCTCAAGCACGCCTCACAGTGCCCGCAGACGGCAGAGGCAATCGACGCCATCCTCGTGGAGGCAGGCGTCCCGCGCGGCGTCTATGGCAATCTCTACGCATCACGCGAGCAGGTGGGCGACATCATCGCGGACCCGCGCGTGCAGGGCGTGTCGTTGACGGGCTCGGAGGAGGCGGGTGCCTCAGTGGCCGAGCTAGCCGGTCGGCACCTCAAGAAAGTGGTCCTCGAGCTGGGGGGCTCTGACCCGTTCGTCGTCCTCAGCACGAACGACATGGCCAAGACTGTCGCGGCGGCGGTTGGTGCTCGGTTGGAGAACACAGGCCAGGCGTGCAATGGAGCCAAGCGGTTCATCATCATCGACGAGCTCTTTGACGAGTTCGTGCAGCAGTTCACCGACGCTCTGGGCGCGTCATGGTCCGGTGCACCGATGTCATCACTTGGTGCTGCTGAGTCACTGCAGGATCAGGTGGATCGTGCCGTCACGCAAGGAGCAATCTTCAGTACGAAGGGGGTGCGGGATGGATGCTTCTTCCCGCCAGGTGTCCTGACTGGAGTCTCACCGGACCACGACATCTATTACCAGGAACTTTTCGGCCCAGTTGCGATGGTTTTGCCGGCTACCGACGAAGAGCATGCCGTCGCACTGGCCAATGACACGCAGTATGGCCTGGGATCCTACGTGTTCACGACCGACCCGGCGCAGGCCTCACGAGTCAGCGACGCGATCGAGGCAGGGATGGTCTTCATCAACGGGATCGGGCTGGAAGGAGCCGAGCTCCCATTCGGAGGTGTGAAGAGGTCGGGCTTTGGTCGCGAGCTCGGATCACTGGGGCTAGACGAGTTCGCCAACCGCAAACTCATCCGTACGAGCTCGGAGTAGGAGGCTCTCGTGACTGCGATCGAACGGCTCCTCGAACTGGAGGACGCCTTCACTCATGAGGACTGGGTCACGCGGGTGCGTGGACTCTGTGCTTCGGACCTGGAGTTCATCGACGTCGGTCCAGGCGTGCGCACCGACATCGACGGGTTCATCGAGGTGGAGCAGACGATGATGCGAGCCTGGTCGAACGTGCGTACGCGTCAACTCGTGCTGCTGGGAGATGACACCAGCGCTTGTATCGAACTGGAGATCACGGCTACGCACAGTGGTCCGCTCATGTGGCACGGCCTTCCATTCGCTGCAACTGGGCGAGATGTGAGCATGCATTTTGCACGCTGCATCTCGGTCTCGGACAGCTCGATCACGAGTATCCGCGACTACTTCAACGATGTCTCCTTCATGCGTCAACACGACATCCCAGTCCAGATCGCCGACGTTGGTCCCATTGTCATCTGAATTGGACAGATCGAGGTCCGACGCTCGATCCCCCGACATCTGACACAACACAATCCGGCACTGAGTCGGAAGATACGCAGGGCTGGAGCGCGAGATCGGCTCCGCCCACGACCAGCAACGATGGTCACACGGGAAGAGGGCAGTCGATTGGCCATGGCAACTTGCAAGCGAATTGCAGTGATCGGCGCAGGTGCCGCAGGACTGGCGAGCCTGCGCGAGCTTCGGCGTGCGGGACACAACGCGATCGCCTTTGAACGTACGGATGTGCCGGGCGGTCATTGGAACACTGACTACGACGCTTTGCACCTCATCACTCCGAAGTCCGTCTCAACGTTTCGAGACCACCCGCAACCATTGACGTACCCGAACTATGCGAGCAGAGAGCAGGTCGTGCATTACTTGCACGACTTCGCGAGTAGCGAAGGACTGTTGCCGCACATCCGGTTCGGTGTCGAGGTTCTGGACGTCGCACCTCGTGCCGGAGTCGGACTCGACGGGTGGGAAATCCAGCTCGACGACGGTGAGATGGAGCATTTCGACGCTGTCGTGGTCGCGAATGGACACCTTCACCATCCGTATGTGCCGGATCTCCCGGGCGAATTCGCCGGGAGGGTACTTCACTCATCCGACTACAGGAATGTCGGCGACGTCGACGGCGAGCGTGTTCTGGTGATCGGCGCTGGCAATTCTGGATGTGACCTGGCTGTCGATGCGGCACAGGCTCGCCGTGAAGTCGACATCTCAGTTCGGCACGGGTTCATCTTCATGCCCAAATCTTTGTTCGGCATGCCGAGGCTCGAGCTGCCGATCAATAAGTTGCCCCCTCGGCTCTATGCGCGAATCCTTCGCTTGCTGATACGAGTCAGCGTCGGGCGCCCAGAGCAGTATGGTCTGCCGGAGCCGCTCTCGCGCGACTTCACGAAGCAGCGCGCCATTGTCAACGACTTGCTCCCGTATTGGATCACGCATGGACGTATCCGCGTCCGGCCGGGAATCCAGTCGATTGATGGCTGTGAGGTGACGTTCAACGATGGAACATCCTCGACATTCGACACCATCTTGTTGGCGACGGGATTTCGATACAGCGCGCCTTTCCTCGCCGCGGGTCTGCTCCCTCGAGAAAATGACATGCCGCGGCGATGGGCGTCAGGGGTTCTTCCTCACGGGCTCGCGAATCTTTACTTTGTGGGGTTGATTGCCCCGATGGGCGCGCAATGGCCGATCTACGAGATGCAAGCTCAGCAGATTGATCAAATGCTGAGGGTGCAGTCTGAACTCGAGGAGCCATTGGTCATGCACTTCCAGCGTAGAGATGAAGGCTTCGGTGGATTGGAACTTCAGCGGCGGGACTTCGCGAGACTCTACGTCAATACGCAGCGGATTCTCGATGCTCTCGAGAGATAGCGTTTTGAGGCGCTGTACCTGTCACGCCACTAGGTCCCGGCGAGGTTGCCCACCTGGCCGGCACAGTCGCGAGTTCAGGCGATTCACGAATTTTTCAAGTTTAATGAGCGACTGATGGGAGGGCGTGGTGAAGCGATGATCGCACTTTCAGCTTCCAGGGCCTTAGCTTTTCGCGAGTTGTCTGAGAAGAACTCAGAAGTCTTCGAACCGCAGGTTTCGAGACGTGATGAGTCTGACGAGGCTGAGCCGGACGACAACGAGATTCCAACGGAGTGAGACGGATGTCGGCTCTCGGACCATGGTCGCGTAGGTCGCAGTCCAGTAGTAACGCGACGAACCGCATCCTGCACGGAGGTTGTGTCCCAAGGGTGGGGGGTGCTGCTGAACGCTGACGGAGCTACACGAACACAGGCGATCCTGGGCCGAAGTGCGCACCCCCGGCGCACCCCCAGGGCGAAATCACCGGCTCCGTAGCCACAAATGCAACTGAAATGACAGGCAAAAACTCAGTCCTGAGACACTTGTAATGAGGATGTCGCTGGTTCGAATCCTGTCGGAGGCTCTGGGAGTCGTCACATTCTTTGCTTGGCGCCTGGCCAGTAGCCTCGTCAAATGACTCCGGACGTCCTGCTTGTCGGCTGCGGCGCGCTTGGTGCCGACGTGGGCAGACGACTCGCCGCGCGGGGCCACGCCGTCCTCGCGCTTCGACGCCGCGCTGACCAGGTCCCGCAACCGTTGCAGGGTCTGTCGGTGGACCTCACCAGGGCCCGCCCGGACCTCCCCCCGCTCGACCTGGCGTACCTGGTCGTGGCGTTGACGGCCAGGCCGCGTACTGAGGAGAACTACCGCGGCACCTACGTCGACGGCATGAGCCGCGCCCTCGACGCACTGGCCGCAACCGGCCAGGTGCCACGACGCGCCGTTCTCGTGTCGTCGACCGGAGTCTTCGGCGACCTGGACCCGGCCGTACTGGCCGACGAGTCCACGCCTCCCCGCCCTGCCGACGGGCCTGCCCGGATGCTGCTCCAGGCCGAACAGGTCTTTTCCGACCGCGTGCCACATGGCACGGTTCTGCGCCTTTCAGGGCTCTACGGCCATCGCAGCACGCGACTCGTCGACCAAGTGCGGGCAGGAACGGTGACCGACCCGAACCGGTGGACCAACCGCATCCACCGCGACGACGCAGCCGCCGCCGTCGTCCATCTGCTCACGCGGGACACACCTCCAGAGGCTCTCTATGTCGGCACCGATGACGAGCCCGCACTTCTCGGCGATGTTGCCACGCACCTGGCTGCACAGCTGGGCGCGCCCAGCCCTCACGCTGCGGACGCGCACCTCGGGCACGGCAAGCGGTTCAGCAACGCGCGACTGCGCGCAAGCGGCTGGGCACCGGACTTCCCGACGTACCGCGAGGGCTATGCCGGTTTGTCGGCAGAGTCGTCCCAGTGAGTCTGCGGGTGCTTTCCCTCAACTACTTTCGGAGGTGCTGAACCGCTGTCGGTATGACGACGGTGTGGTGCGGTAGGCGCCGTTGAATCGTTGGCGGAAGGTGACCGCGCTGCCGAACCCACACGCTCGGGCGACGCGCTCCACCGACAGGTCCGTGCGCTCCAACAGCCGCCGTGACTCGTCGAGCCGGCGACTCATGATCCAACGACCAGGACTGGTGCCGGTGGCCTCGATGAATCGTCTGGTGAAGTTCCGTCGGCTCATCCCGGCGTGCGCCGACAGGGTCACGATGTCCAGCGGTTGGTCCAGATGTGCCAGGGCCCAGTGGATCGTCGTACCGAGCTGACCGACGTCGCCAGCGTCGGGCACAGGCCGGCTGACGTACTGCGCCTGGCCACCGTCGCGGTGCGGTGCAACGACGAGCTCGCGTGCGACCGTCGACGCAGCATCCGCCCCGAGGATCGTACGGACGATGTGCAGGCAGGCGTCGATCGACGAAGCCGTTCCGGCGGAGGTGAGGATGTCGCCATGGTCGACGTAGATCGCGTCAGCGTTGACCGTGACCGACGGGCGGCGCGTCGCGAGGGCTGCCGCCGCACCCCAGTGGGTGACCGCCCCGCGACCGTCGAGGAGTCCGGTGTCCACGATGGGGAACGCGCCGAGACAGAGACCTGCGAGCGGCACACCGTTGTGATGGGCGCATTGCATGAGCTCGAGGAGATCGTCTCCGGCGGGCCGCAAGTCGTCGTGCCACGAAGGGAAGACCAGCAAGTCGGCGTCCAGCACGTCGGCCGGCCCAGCGAGGTCGTCAAGGACGACACCGTCCATCGTGGTGACCCGGCGATCCTCGCTCCACAGGCAGGTCTGCCACCCGTCAGCCAGCCCGAGCCGGTTCACCTCCCCGAAGACCAGTGAAGGAGCGGCGAGGTGAAACAAGCTGATGCCGTCGAAGGCGTGGATCGCGATCTTCACATCTTGGCCCAATCTCATCGAAAGTCGGCATTCGTGCCACTCACGATTGTCGCACCAAACGGCGGAGGATGGCAGAGCCCGGTTCCCGTTGCAGCAACAAGGAGAAGAACATGACCGCACCTCGCAGAGCCCTGATCGTGGTGGACGTCCAGCAGGAGTACTTCGACGGCATCCTTCAGATCCAGTACCCGCCGCGAGACGAGACGCTCGCGAACGTGGTTCGCGCCCTCGATGCTGCCGTGGAGAACGACATCCCGGTGGTCGTCGTCCAGCACGAGCTGCCCGAAGATGCTCCGGTGTTCGCGGTCGGCTCGCCGAGCTGGACGCTTCACCCGGAGATCGAGCGCCGCCTGCAGCCCGGCTGGAAGCGCGTGTCGAAGGTCAACAGCAGCGTGTTCGCCGGAACCGACGTCGCCGCCTGGCTGGCTGACCAGCAGGTCGACACGATCACGATCGTCGGCTACATGACCAACAACTGCGACATCGCAACAGCGGTGTACGCGGAAGAGTTGGGCCTTGCGGCCGAGATCCTGTCCGATGCCAGCGGCGCCATCCACCTCTCCAACGACGCGGGAAGTGTGACGGCCGAGCAGCTCCACCAGACCTTGATGGTGCTGCTCCACTCCAACTTCGCCGCAGTGGCCACCACCGATGAGTGGATCAAGGCGACGCAGGATGGAAACGAGCTGCCCAAGAGCGATCTCGGCACCTCGGCGACGCAGGGCCGCGCGTACCTCGTTGGCTGAGTGCTTGCGTGCGTTACGCCGGCACCTTGGTGCGGGCGTGGAGTGCGCCGAGGACGGTCACCACGAGGGTGATGGATGCAGCGAGGAGCAGGCCACCGCCCAGGTGCCACTTGAGCAGGCCGGCGCCGGCGAATGCGCCCGCAAGGATCAAGACGACTGCAGCGACTCTGCGGGAGCTGTTGCCCCGCTTGCCGCTGCCGAGCACGGAGTCGGCTGCGAGGCCCGTGATGGTTGACGTGACGACGACCGTGGTGACGTCCTTGACCGCGATGAACCGCGCCGTGGCGGCCTGTATGCCCATCGCCGCGCCCAGGGCAGTCGTGATGCCGATCGCGACGGGGTGCTGCAACTCTTCGTCGGTCGCCAGCAGCAGCGTCGCGACCGCGAGCATCAGGGCCGTGACCAAGGAGAAGAGAAGCGTCGTCCGATGGGTCCATCCGGGACCGGCGGGCTTGAGCACGCGACCGCCGAGCGCCGCACCGGCCATGAAGCCGGCCAGAGCCAGCAATGGTCCCAGCACTGGAAGTCCGCTTCCGCCGACGAGCGCCATGCCCAGGATGACGACGTTGCCGGTCATGTTCCCGGTGAAGACCCGGTCCAGCCCGAGGTAGCCGACGGCGTCGATCACGCCGGTCGAGAAGGTCAGCGCCAGCATCAGCCCGAGGTGCAACCGGTCAGTGTGCAGGGCAGCGAGGCGTCGGATCACGTTCGTCCGCCGCGGAACGTTCCGTCCGATCGGGGGTCGCTCGCGCCGACCTTGCCGAGCGGACCCTGCCGGACGAGCTGTGCGTGGCCCGCGCCATCGTCGTGCGCCTCGAGCTCCGAGATGACGAAACCGCCGTCGCGGAGCGCGTCCGTGACCATCGCAGGGACGCCCTGCTCGGCCTTGACGGCTCGTTGCGCTCGTGCGCCCTCCTCCATCGGACCGAGGATCCAGCGCGCTCGGTCGATGGCGACCTCCGGCGAGTCCCCGCTGGCGAGGCGCAACGCGAGCTGGGTATGAATCTGTGCCTGCGCTCGTCCGCCCATGGTGCCGTGGGCACCAGTCAGGACACCGTCGTCGCGGGTCAGGACCGGCATCAGTGTGTGTGGCGGCCGGCGGCCGTCGGCAATGGCTGCTGGGTGGTCCGACGACGTCGAGAACGAGGCGCCGCGATTGTGGAGGATGATCCCCGTCTCCGGGTCGAGGATGCCTGATCCGAATGCGTGGAAGAGGCTCTGGATGAGTGAGACCCACATTCCTGTGCCGTCGGCCGTCACGACCGCCACGGTGTCTCCTGTCGGGGGCGGGTTCTGCTGTCCAGGTAGAGGTACGGCTTGAAGGTCGGTGATCTGGCGTGCGCGTTCGCTCAACAGGCGCTGGACGTCCAAGGGCGACGAGTCGGGGTCGGCGAGCAGCCGGTCCCGATCCCCGGCCGCAGCCTGGAGGACCGTGGCGACCAGAAGGGCATCGGGGCCATCGAGATCGATGGCCTTCGCGGACGATGCGCGAACCATCTCGAGCGCCGCGATGGACTCCAGGAAGAAGGCGCCCTGCGACGGTGGCGGCGCCGTGAGGTACTCCGTCCCGTCGTAGATCGCGGAGATCGGTGACGCGACATCGCTGTGGTGCTGCGCGAAGTCGTCGACTGACATCTTCGAGCCCAGGTGCTGGAGAGTCTCGACGATGTTGCGCGCGATGTCCCCTTCGTAGAACGCCTGGTGTCCCAGATCGGCAACGGCTCGCAGGCTGGCAGCCAGGTTCGGCTGCACGAGCAGCTCACCCGCTGTCAGCAACGAACCCTCAGGTGCGAACACCGCACGCAGTCCAGGATCGGCGAGGATCCTGTGCTTCTCTCGCTGGAGATCTCGAGCCAGTCCGGCCGCGACTGGTACGCCTTCGGCGGCGAACTGTGCGGCTGCCGAGAGGTCGGCGGCGAGACCTCGCGAGCCCCAGCGATCAGCCATGGTCTGCCAGGCGTCGATGGCGCCGGGAACTGTCACGGTATGAGGACCGTCGATCGGCATGGCCGAGAAGCCCGCGAGGTCGTCTGGTTTGAGGGCGGCGGGCGTACGACCGATCCCGTTGATGACATGGACGCTGCCGTCGGGCAGGCCGACCATCGCGATGCAGTCACCGCCGATGGAGCACTGATGGGGGTAGACGACCGTCAGCACACTCGCCGCAGCGAGGGCGGCGTCGACGGCGTTTCCGCCTCGCTCGAAGGCGTCCTCCGCTGCCTTGGTCGCGCTGTCGTGGGGCGTGGCGGCGCCCCACGAGGACGAAGTGGTCATCAGAGCTTGCCGCCTGTCGGGAACTGCTGATCGCCACCGGCGATCACGATGAGGATGTCGTTGATGTGCCTGCTCATCTCGAGCGAGGCTGCTTCCGGGTCGCGTTGCTGGATGGCCTGGAGGATGAGGCGGTGTGCCGCCAGTGACGTGCGGATACGGTGCTCGGTCTCGAGCGAGGTGCGCCTCGAGGGCGCCATCCACTCGTTGGTCACCCTCAACAGCTTTTCCAGCATCGGGTTCATGGTCATTCGTCCGAGGGTCAGGTGGAATGCAACATCCAGCTCGACGTAGCGCTGGGGATCGACGCCTCGCGCGATCTCCGAGGTCGCCTGATCGACGAGGTCGGACAGCTGGGCGATCTGATCGTCGCTGGCCCTGATGGCCGCGCGCTCGGCGATCGGAGGTTCCACGACACCGCGAAGGTCCATCACCTCCCGGAGGACCCGGGCGGTCGAGTCGATGTCGCCCAGAAGAGACGCAGACATCTCGGGCCGCTGCGTCTCGACCACGACAGTGCCGCGTCCACGCCTGCGGTCGATGAGTCCTCGCAGCTCGAGCTCCCTCAGTGCTTCGCGAACCGTCGCGCGAGAGACGCCCAGGGCTGTCGACAGCTCGCGCTCACCAGGGATCCGCTCGCCGGCCGAGAGCGTTCCTTCCGAGATCATCCGACTGATGCGTGCCGAGATCGTGGTTGGCGCCGACCGTTGCTCTTGAGCAAGACGAGCCCAGTCGATCATATTTGCTCCTCATTGGTCTGACCTGATGAGAATGTATTCCGCAGGTCCCGAAGACTCATACTGCTGAATTGGTGGAGACCTGTCAACCAGTATGCGCTTTTACGCGTAACAAGACCGTAACAAGACGAATTTCGTAGAAAACCGTTGACTCGTCAGTTGGCGGACCACTAGCGTGACACTGGTCAGACCATCTGCGACTTACTCGGTGTCGCGTCCCCGGAAGGATCATCATGAAGCTCAGCGGAACGCAACCACTCCTGAGGCGCTCGATCGGCGTCATCGCGATCTCGGCCGCAGGCACGCTCCTCGCCGCGTGTGGCGGAGGATCGACCGGGTCTGAGGGCGGGACCGGCTCAGGCGGCCTTCCGTCCAGCGCCTTGATCAGCGGCGGGACGTTGACCTACTGCTCGGACATCAGTGCGCCGCCGCTCACGTACTTCGACAAGGGCCAGAAGGCCGTCGGGACGGAGATCGAGCTGGGCGACGCGATCGCCAAGAAGCTCAAGCTCACGTCGAAGTGGAACAACGTCGCGTTCGCCGGCATCATCCCGGCCCTGCAAGGCCGGCAGTGCGACGCCATCCTCTCCCAGCTCTACATCAAGCCGGAGCGGGAGAAGATCGTCGACTTCGTGCCCTACATGTATGCCGGCAACACCGTCCTCGTGGGGTCGGGCAACCCCAAGAACGTCTCGGGGATCGACGATCTCTGTGGCCGCAAGGTGGCAGCCCAGACCGGAACGACGATCGTCGACATCCTGGCCGGCGAGTCCAAGAAGTGTGAGGCCGCCGGCAAGCCCAAGATGGCCGTGTCCAAGTTCGGACGCGACAGCGAGGCGCAACAGCAGCTGAAGCTCGGACTCGTGGACGCCTATGGCACCACCGTCGAGATCGCCGGCTACGCCATCAAGCAGCAGCCGGGTGTCTTCGAGACGGTCGGCGAGCCGTTCGGCAAGATCACGACGGGCATCGCGACCGTCAAGGCCAACAAGGCGTTGCACGACGCGCTCGCCAAGGCGCTCGCCGAGGTCAGGGCCGACGGCACGTACGACGAGATCCTCAAGAAGTGGGAACTGACGGACGATGCCCTGCCTGCAAGCTAGGACGGCAGGGTCAACTCCACTCCTCAAGAATTGACACGACACATGCACACGTTGCTCCAAGCCGCGCAGGATCAACCGGTCTTCGACTGGGGCTTCTTCGCCGACGCTGTCTTTCACCCCTCGGGCCCGTTCCTGACCGGGCTGTGGCGCACGATCTACATCTCGGTGCTGGCCCAGACCCTGGGAGTGATCGGCGGTCTGGCGATCGCCCTGATGCGTCGAAGTCGGTTCGGGCCCTTGCGGTGGATCGCCGCGGGGTATGTGTGGATGATCCGCGGCACGCCGCTGCTGGTCCAGCTCGTGATCGTCTACAACGGCCTGGCGGCGACCGGCATCTACCGGTTCAGTGATGTCAGCCTGGGTTCGCTCACGATCCTTGGCGTCATCCAGGCCGCGATACTGACCCTCGCGATCAACGAGGCTGCATACATGTCCGAGATCATCCGAGCGTCCCTCGATGCGGTGGATGACGGGCAGACCGAGGCGGCGAAGGCCTTGGGCATGTCGCCGGCAGTGGCCATGAGAACCGTCATCCTGCCGCAGGCGACCAGGATCGTGATCCCACCGCTGGGCAACGAGTTCAACCTCATGATGAAGTCGACCTCGCTGCTCAGCGTGATCGGGGTGCAGGAGATGTTCCTGACCGCACAGTCGATCAACTCGGCGACCTTCAAGACCTTCGAGATCTTCATGGCCGCCGCCGTGTACTACCTCTTGCTCACCACGATCTGGTCCTTCGTCCAATCTGCGCTGGAACGCCGGTTCGGGGACCCGGCAGCGCCGGGAACGCGATCGGGGTTCCGTGAGCGGTTCTTCGGAGGGTCCGATCGGCCCATCATCAAGCCGGCGGTGCACTGATGCGCGCTGAAGACAGGGAACAGGGACAGACCGTGATTCTGGAAGCGCGTGACGTGGTGAAGAGCTTCGGGTCGCTCAAGGTCGTGGACTCGGTGTCGATGACCGTGCAACGCCAAGAGGTCGTCGTGATCATCGGGCCCTCGGGCTCGGGAAAGACGACGTTCCTCAGATGCCTGAATCACCTCGAGCCGATCGACTCAGGATCCGTACGCGTCCTGGGGGAGTCCGTCGGCTACAAGGAGGCCAAGGAAGGGCTCGTCGAGGAGAGCCCGAGAGCGGTGGCACGCCGCCGCCGCAAGATCGGCTTCGTCTTCCAGCGGTTCAATCTCTTTCCACACCTCTCGGCGCTCGACAATGTCGCGCTCGCCCCGATCAACGTCCTCGGCGTGGATCGGGACCAGGCCTACGACGAGGCCCGTGAGTTGCTGGCGCGGGTCGGCCTGTCGGACAAGGAGGGCACCCGTCCCAAGGCGCTCTCCGGGGGACAGCAACAGCGGGTGGCCATCGCGCGCGCACTCGCCATGAAGCCGGCGCTCATGCTCTTCGACGAGCCGACGAGCGCGTTAGATCCCGAGATGGTCGGCGAGGTTATCGCCGTGATGGGCGAGCTGGCCGCCGACGGCATGACGATGGTCGTCGTGACACACGAGATGGGATTCGCCAGATCCGCGGCTGACCGTCTCGTGATGTTCGACCACGGCCGGATCCTGGAGGAAGGCCCGCCGGAGAAGCTGTTCACCAGCGCGGAGCACGAGCGCACCAAGGCATTCCTGTCGATCCTCGGCGCCTAGCGTGGTCGGGCACAGCCATCCCGCGGTGCAGGAGGACGTGGCTCGGCAGCTGGGCTCGCTCAATACACACACCCGATACCTGGGGCGTGAGCTCGGCTCTCGGCATCAGAGAGTTCGTCAACCACCAGTTGGTTCGTTCGGCTCCTCGCTCCGTTCGATGACGCTGGTGATGCCCACGATCAGCAGCTCGAGCGCGAACGCGAACGCCCGGTCGGAACGCCGGCGTCCGGAACCGGCTTGCCGGATCGCCGCGATCAGCGCCGGGCTTCGGGCCTGGTCCACGGCCCAGCCCTCGTCCGGCGCCGCGAGGTCTAGGGCTGCGCCAATGACGACGCTGTCGCACATCGTGATCACGTCGAGCAGCTGGCCGTCGGGGACACCGGCCGCGGACAAGGCCTCGGCGAGCTCGTCGTACATCCCCATCACCTCCGGTGACGACACGGTGTATGCCGTCATCAGGGGAATGAGGCGTGGGTGCCGGGCGAAGCACGCGCGGTACCGGCGGAGCGACGCGCGGACGGCCTGCTCCCACGTGTCTGCTTCGCCACCCTCGTCGCCACCCTCGCGGAAGACCCAGGAGCGCATCGCCTCGACGATCTCAGCCTTGCTCGACAGGTGGTTGTACAGCGACGACGGGCGCACGCCGAGCGTGTCGGCGACCTGGACGATGGTGAACCCGCCGGTGCGGTCGACAAGGCCGAGTGCGGCGGTGGCGATCGCGTCCCGTGAGAGCAGCGGCGTGATGGGTCGTCCCACGAAATTTCCTCTCAAGACAATAGAACTTGTCAGGTTTCCTTGCCATTTGGTGCGGATGCCACGATACTCAAACGAATCATATTCGTTTTGCCGACCGCGAGGTAGCCATGTCCATATCTGAACGTCCCACTTCCTCGGACCCATCTTCGTCCACGTCCGGCTCGAGCACCCTGCGAGCAAACTCGATCGGCGCCGTCGGCGTGACCGCGACGGTCATCTCCGCGGCGGCGCCCCTGACGGCCCTGGCCGGCGTGGCACCGATCGCGCTGGCGATCGGCGGCGTCGGCGTGCCGGGAGCCTACCTGCTGGCCGGGATCGTGCTGTGTGTCTTCGCCATCGGCTTCGGCGCGATGGCGGCGAAGATCAGGCGGACCGGCGGCTTCTTCGTCTACATCGGCCACGCGTTCGGCGGCACCGCGGGGTTCGCGGCAGCCGTGCTGGCGATCGTTTCCTACAACCTGCTCCAGATCGGCGTCTACGGTCTCTTCGGCCTCCAGACCCAGGCGGCGCTGGACGACCTCTTCGGCGTGACCGCTCCGTGGTGGGTGATCGCGGCGATCGCGGTGGTTGCGGTGTTCACCCTGGGGGCGCTCGGGATCGACGTCGGGGCGAAGGTCCTCGTCGTGCTGATCACCCTGGAGTCGGCGATCCTGGCGATCATGGGTGTGGCCATCATCGCCCAGGGCGGCGCCGATGGGCTCGGGGTCGCGTCGTTCGAACCGGGCAACATCTTCAACAGCGGGGTGTTTGCGGTCCTCGGGATCTGCTTCGCCGCGTTCATGGGCTTCGAGTCCACAGCGTTGTACCGTGCCGAGGCGCGCGATCCCGCGCGGACGATTCCGCGGGCGACGTACGCCGCTGTCGGGTTCATGGCGTTGTTCTACTGCTTCATCACCTGGACCGTGGTGCAGGCGTTCGGCGAGGCCGGCATCCAGGCCGCGGCCGGTAAAATGGGTCCGGGGCTCTTCTTTGCCACCATGGACCAGTACGTCGGCGCGTGGGCGGTGCACGCCATGTACGTCCTGATCGTGACCAGTGTCTACGCCTCGCAGCTGGCCTTCCACAACGCGATCAACCGGTACGTGTTCGGGATGGCGGAGAGCGGCGCGCTGCCGACGGTGTTCGCCCGCACCAACCGCGCCGGCAGCCCGGCGTTCGCGGGCGGGGTGCAGAGCCTGCTTGCCCTGGCCGTCGTGCTCGCCGCCGCCGCGCTGGACCTCGACCCGATCCAGGACCTGCTGATCAAGGTGAACACTCCTGGCGTCATCGGCATCATCCTGCTGCAGCTGCTCGCCGCGGCCGCGGCGGTGGCGTTCTTCGTCCGCCGACGGGACACGCCGCGACGGGGTTTCTTGATCTCGACCTCGGTGGCAGCGGCCGGGCTGATGGCCTGGGTCATCTACGAGGTGGTCAAGCACATCGACGTGCTCACCGGCGCGCCGCAGGCAACCAACGTCGTGCTGGTCGGGATTGTCCCGGCGGTGCTCCTGCTCGGTGTCGTCGGCGGCCTGGTGCTGCGCAGCGCCCGACCCGAGACCATCGCCCTGCTGGCCCACGACGACGCCGAAGTGGAGCTCGCGGAGTGATGGATCTCGTCGTCGCCGCTGACCGGATCAGAACCCTCGCAGATCCCGACTCAGGTCCCACCGCGGTCGGGATCCGCGAGGGCCGGATCGCGGCCTTGGGCACCCGCGAGGACATCGCGGCGTGGCGCGGGTCTGCGACCCAGGTGATCGACCTCGGTGACGCCACGATCACGCCCGGTCTCATCGACGCGCACATCCACCCGGTGCTCGGGGCAGGGCTCACCCGAGGAGCCGCGCTGCTCGGGTTGGACATGCATGACGTACGCCGGACGCTGGCCGAGCACGCCGCCACTGTCAAGCCGGGCGAGTGGGTCCTCGGGTGGGGGCTGGACACGAACGCCGTGCACGGCCGAACCCTGACAGCGGCGGACATCGACGACGTGGTCGGCGGGCGACCGGCGCTGATCCGGTTGTTCGACGGCCACTCGGCGCTCGCCTCCACCGAGGCGCTGCGGATCGCCGGCGTCACCGGCGCGCGTGCCTTCGACCAGCGGTCCGAGGTCGTGTGCGACGCCGACGGTATACCGACCGGGCTGCTGCTCGAGGCCGCGGCGATCGCCCTCGTCGACGCCGCGGTTCCCGAGGCATCCGTCGAGGAGATCGCCGCCCGCACCTACGAGGCACTATCGGGCATGGCGGCGCTCGGGATCACCGCGGCACACGCGCTCGAGCACGCGGCCCAGGCGGCGACCGTCTACGGCCTGATCGAGAGCGCGGGCGACCTGCCGGTGCGGCTACGCTGCTCGCCGTGGGTCCAGCCGGGCACGGCCGAGGAGGACTGGGCTGCGGTGGCCGCGCTCCAAGGCTCGGGCGGCCGGCGCTGGTTGGTGCGAGGTGCGAAGCTGTTCATCGACGGCACCGTCGACAACGGCACCGCCTGGCTCGAGGAGCCGGACACGCTCGGCGAGTCCAGGGCGCCGTACTGGCCCGACCCGGAGGCGTACGCGCGGGCGATCGCCTGGTTCGACGAGCACGACGTGCCGACCGCCACGCATGCGATCGGTGACCAGGGCGTCCGCTACGTCCTGGACGCACTCGCGCGAACCCGCCACCGCGTGCGGCACCGTATCGAGCACATCGAGACGATCCCGGACGACCTCGTCGAGGCATTCGCAACGCTGCCGGTCACGGCGAGCATGCAGCCGACGCACTGCACGGAGTACACCACTCCCGATCACAGCGACAACTGGTCGACGCGGCTCGGGCCGGCTCGGGCCGGCCGAGGCTGGCGGATCGGGGACCTCCGAGCGGCCGGCGTGCGCGTCGCGCTCGGGTCCGACTGGCCGATCGCCGACTTCGATCCACGCGGGATCCTGGCGGCCGCGCAACTACGTCGCCGCGGCGGAGCTCCTGACCGCACGCCGATCAGCCCCGAGCAGGCGATCTCCGCCCGGATGGCGCTGGAGGGTTACACCACGCACGCCGCATGGTCCGTCGCCGAGGACGAGGTCGCGGGGACGCTCGAGGTCGGCAAGCGTGCTGACCTGACCGCGTTCGCCGTCGACCCGTTGGTCGCGCCACCGGACGAACTGGTGGACGCTCCGATCGTCCTCACGGTCGTGGACGGCGCGGTCTCCCACCGGGGAGCGCTGGGTTGAGGGGGACCTCTCAGGTGAGCGCGACCGTGCCACAACCACACCACGAACAGGATGGATGAGGAGAACGATGGGGACGCGGACCCAGCGCGACGCGGGCGACGGCAGCCGCGTCGCGGTCATCACAGGCGCAGGAAGTCCCGCGGGCATAGGGGTGGCTTGCGCGCGAGCGCTGGCCGGGACACACCGTCTGCTGGTGTCAGCGACGAGCCCGCGCATCGACGCGCGGGTGGGCGAGCTGCGCGCGTCGGGGGCGAACGCCATCGGGTTCGTGGGTGACCTCACCAGCTCCGCGACGGCCGACGAGCTGATCGGCGTGGCGCTCGAGCGCTGGGGCAGGGTGGACGCGCTGGTCAACAGCGCTGGCATGGTGGCCACCTCCGGCGAGGAGGAGCAGTCGCCGGCCGAGGACACCAGCGATGAGCAGTGGCGAGCACTGATCGCCCGCAACCTCGACACGAACTTCTACGTCACCCGTGCGGCGCTCACTCCGATGATTGCCGAGGGCTATGGCCGGATCGTCAGCATCGGGTCCCTCTCTGGCGGTGTGATGGCCTATCGAGGGGATGCCGCCTATCACGCGGCGAAGGCCGCAGTGATCGGGCTGTCCCGCTCGATCGCAGTCGACCACGCACACCGTGGGATCACCTGCAATGTCGTGGCGCCGGGCTGGATCGCCACCGGCTCGTCCTCAGAGCACGAACGCACGCTCGGGGGTGCCACACCGGTCGGACGCCCGGGGACCCCGGAGGAAGTCGCGTCCTTGGTCGCCTACCTCGCGTCCCCGGCCGCGTCGTACGTCACCGGCCAGGTGCTGGCGGTCGACGGCGGCAACTCCATCGACGAGGAGCCTTTCCTCGTCCGCCCGGGCGAACAGCTCTGATGAGCAAAGCCACGGAGAGCGTGGACATCGGTGCCGGCGCTCCGTCTCGCGACAGGCGGCCGTACCGTTCCGAGAAAGAGGAATTGAGACTCATGGCTGATCAGGTTTTTGACTTCTTCGCCCGCCCCGAGCTGCCTTCGCCGACGCTGGGRATCGAGGAGGTTCGGCGATTGTTGGACGAGGTGTTCGGGCTGCGATGCAACCTCACTGAGCTGGGGAGCCAGCAGGATCAGAACTTCGTCGTGTCCGACACCGAGAGCACCGCGCCGATCGGCGTGCTCAAGCTGAGCAACCCCGTCTTCAGCGAGGGGGAGATCGAATTGCAGGACCTCGCCGCGAAGACTGTCGCTGAGCGCGAGCCGACGCTGCGCGTCCCTCAGGTGGTCGCCGGGCCGCGCGGGCCGATGTCCGCGTGGTGGGACACCACTCAGGGACGCATTCACGCCCGGGTCATCACGCACGTCTCCGGCATGACGCTGATGGGATCCGGATACCTCTCGCCGGCTGTGGTGGCCAGGATGGGCGAGCTTGCCGCGAAGGTGAGCGTCGCGCTCTCGGACCTCCGGCATCCGGCGTCTGCTCGTGTGCTGCAGTGGGACCTTCGTCATGCCGAGCGGGTGATCGCGACGCTCACCCTCGACGAACCCGACACCGACGTGCGCCAGTTCGCCTCCGCCGTCGCCGCGTCAGCGCAGAGCCGGCTGGATGCGGTCTCCTCACACCTGCCCGTTCAGATCGGGCACTGGGACATCACCGATGACAACGTGATCGCGGCCGCCACACCGGGTGCGCCGCTGCCTGATGCCGTCATCGACTTCGGAGACGTCGCCGAGTCCTGGGCCGTGAACGAGATCGCCGTCACCGTCTCCTCGCTCCTGCATCATGACGGCCTCACGCCAGCTCATGCGCTGCCGGCCGTACGCGCATTCCACTCGCTGCGTCCGCTCAGCGAGGAGGAGGTCGACGCGATCTGGCCGCTGGTCGCCCTCCGCGGGGTGGTCTTGGCGCTGAGCGGCCGTCACCAGGTCCGGCTCGACGCGCAGAACGACTATGCCGACGCCGCGCTGGATCGCGAGTTCCGCATCCTCCAGCAGGCGGCATCGGTGCCCTTCGAGGTGATGAGCGAGATGTTGCGTCGCGCAGTGGGTCTCGAGCCCCGTCCGCGACCGGTCTGGAACGAGGCTCCGCTGGTCGGTGGCGTGGTCGACGCGGTGATTCTCGACGCTGGGACGATGTCGCCGCTCAATGACGAGGGACGTTGGTTGGACCAGGAGGCACTGACTGACGCCGCGCTGGCTGCCCTGGACGGCGGTGCACCTGCAGCGATCGCGCCGGCGTGGCACCCCCGGCTCACCGGGAGCCCCATGCGCACCCCTGCCGCACCGGCGACGGTGCCCACCGCGCTCACCCTGTGGCTCGCGCACGACCGGGCCGTCGATGTCCCGTCGGGCGGCCAGCTCACGCAGACTGCCGATGGCATCGCCGTCTCCCTTGACGGGCACGCCATCCGCTTCACCGGCTTCACGGACTCGGCGTCGGAACCAGGCCTGCTGCCCGCGCGCACCCCGATCGAGATCCAGCTCACCCGCGCCGATGTCGGCGAGGTCCCGCTGCGAGTGGAACCGTCGTACGCCGTTGGCTGGCAGAGCCTCGCCGGCGATCCCGGACCGGTCATCGGCCTCCCGGCGGTCACTCTCGAAAGCGGCGATGACACTCTCGCACGCCGCGAACGGGTGCTCGCCGAGGTGCAGGAGCACTATTACGCGTGCCCTCCCCGCATCGAGCGAGGATGGCGCGAGTTCCTCGCCGACACCGACGGCCGCGTCTATCTCGACATGGTCAACAACGTCACCTCGGTCGGACACGCCCACCCGACCGTGGTCGAGGCTGCCAACCGGCAGATGCGACTGCTCAACACCAACTCACGGTTCAACTACCGCGTGATCGCTGAGTTCGCGGACCGTGTCTCGGCGACGCTGCCCGACGAGCTCGACACGGTGTTCTTCGTCAACTCTGGCTCGGAGGCAACCGATCTCGCCATCCGCATCGCGATGGCCGCGACCGGGCGCACGGACATCGTGGCCATGCGCGAGGCGTACCACGGTTGGACCTTCGCCAGCGACGCCGTGTCGACCTCCATCGCAGACAACCCCAATGCCTTGACCACGCGACCACCGTGGGTGCACACCGTCGACGCCGCCAACCCCTTTCGCGGGATCCACCGCGGCCCCGACGCCGCTCGCTACGCTCCCGAGGCCGTGCAGGTCATCGATGACCTGGCAGCTGCGGGAACACCACCCGCCGGGTTCATCTGCGAGCCGTACTTCGGCAACGCCGGCGGCGTCGCGCTTCCTGACGGTTATCTCGCGCAGGTGTATGCCGCCGTACGCCGGCACGGTGGCATCGCCATCGCCGACGAGGTCCAGGTCGGCTACGGCAGGCTCGGCGAGTGGTTCTGGGGCTTCCAGCAGCAGCGAGCCGTGCCCGATGTCGTGGCCGTCGCGAAGTCCGTGGGCGCCGGGCAACCGATCGGCGTCGTCATCACCCGTCGAGAGATCGCCGACCGTTACCGCACAGGCGGGTACTTCTTCTCCTCCACCGGCGGCTCGCCGGTGTCGTCGGCGATCGGCCTGGCCGTGCTCGACGTCATCCAGCAAGAGGGCCTGCAGGAGAACGCGCGCGTCGTCGGTGCGCACTTGAAGGCCCGCCTACTCGCACTCGCCGACGCGCACTCCATCGTGGGCGCCGTCCACGGCTCCGGCCTCTACCTGGGCCTCGAGTTCGTGCGCGACCGAACCACCCTCGAGCCCGCGACCGAAGAGACAGCCGCGATCTGCGATCGCCTGCTCGAGCTGGGCGTCATCATGCAGCCGACCGGTGACTTCCAGAACGTGCTCAAGATCAAGCCCCCGCTGTGTGTCTCACAAGAATCGGTCGACTACTTCGCCGACTCCCTCGAGCGGGTCCTCACGACGGGCTGGTGACGGCGCGGCGGTGACTACGCGATCGCGAAGAGCTGGACGGATCGGGCTGCTGCTGGGTGATGCAGTGGATGCCGCCGCCGCGGGCGAACAGCGGCCGGGCGTCGACTGAGACGATGCGCCGACCCGGGTACGCGTCCTGGAGGATCTCGCGGGCTTCGCTGTCGCGGGGGTCGTCGAACCCGCAGGCGACGACGCCCTCGTTGCACACCAGGTGGTTGACGTAGCTGTAGTCGACGAAACCGTCCTCGTCCTCCAGCACGGTGGGCGCCGGCAGGGCGACGATGTTCCAGCTCTCGTCGAAGCTCGCGAGGATCTCTTCGACGGCGGCGTGATCGGGGTGTGACGGGTCCGGTTGGGCGTGGACCAGAACGGTGCCGGCTGTGGGGATCGTCGCGACGATGTCGACGTGGCCGCGGGTGCCGAACTCGTCGTAGTCGCGGGTCAGGCCGCGCGGCAGCCAGACCACCCGGTCAGCGCCGATGGTGCGGGCCAGCTCGGCCTCGACCTGTGCCCTCGACCAATCGACGTTGCGACCCTCGCCGCGCTGGACGGTCTCGGTGACCAGGGCCGTGCCGCGGCCGTCGACGTGGATTCCGCCGCCCTCATTGATCATGGGTGACTCGATCAGCTCGGCCCCGGCCCACTCAGCGACCTGGCGGCCGATCTGGGCGTCGTGCTCCCACGACGCCCACTGCTGGGCGCCCCAGCCGTTGAACACCCAGGCCACCGCTCCGAGCCGGCCGGCGATGTCGGTGTCGGGCTCGCGGACCACGAAGCTGGGTCCGATGTCCCGCATCCACGCGTCATCGAGCTTCGCCTCGAACAGCTCGATCTCCGAGCCGAGCCAGTCGCGCGCGACCTTCGCAGCAGAGGGGTCGACCACCATGCGTACGGGCTCGAACTCGCTGACGGCGTGAGCAACCGCAGCCCAGGTGGCGCGGGCCTCGTCAGCCTCGCCGGCGGTGTCACCGAGCGTGTAGCCGGAGCTGGGCCAGGCCATCCACGTGCAGGTGTGGCGAGCGGTCTCCGACGGCATCCGCCACATCAGGCGAGCCCGGAGTAGGTGTCGGGGCGCCGTGTGCGCAGGAACGGGAAGAGCGTGAGCCAGTCCTCGCGCTGGTCGATCGCGAGGTCGGCGACGAGGACGGCCTCGGTGTCGCGGGGCGCCTCGGCGAGCACTCGCCCGTACGGATCGACGATGAACGACGAGCCGTAGAACTGCAGCGTCCCCTCGTCTCCGGTTCGGTTGGGTACGACGATGAACAGCCCGTTGGCGATGGCATGCCCGACGATGACCTGCCGCCACAGCGGCTGCGTGTCGAAGTCCGGGAAGTCAGGCTCCGAGCCGATGGCAGTCGGATAGGCGAGGACGTCGGCGCCGCCCAGTGCGTAGAGCCGGGCAACTTCGGGGAACCACTCGTCCCAGCACGTCGGCAGGCCGAGGTTGAACCCGAGCTCGTCGGGCTGGTGGACGGGGTAGGCGTCGTCGGCCGGGCCGGGACGGAAGTACTTGTCCTCGAAGTAGCCCTCAGTCACCGGGATGTGGGTCTTGCGCGTACGGGCGACGACCTGCCCCGACGGCGCCACCAGAATCGCGCAGTTGAACCCCAGCCCGTCATCACCGTCGGCGCGCTCATAGAGCGAAGCGTGCACGAAGATGCCGTGCTGCTGGGCCATCCGTGCCGCGAAGGTCGCGGTCGGGCCCGTCAGGAGGTCCTCGGCGATGGCTGACGGCAACCCGCTCGGGAGGGTGTCAGCCGGGTAGCGCGAGAGGGTCAGCTCGGGGAGGAACACGATCCGTGCGCCGAGCTCGGCTGCCTGGGCCACCCCGTCGGCGAGGACCTGCTGCAGCTCCGCGGGGTCCTCTCGCCAGTGATGCTGGACCAGGCCGACACGCACTGGCGGCACCGTCGACGGCTTCGCGCCGGCGAGCGAGGGCTGGACGTCGAAGGCGGTGATCAGTTCCATGAGTCTCCAAGTCGGGACTGGTAAAACGAAGAAGATTCGTTTTAGTATGGTGACGACGTACCGGACTGGCAAGGGGTTCGGCAAAAAATTGTGGCGGAGGTGGCGTGGATGGCTCGGCCGTCGTCACCGATCCTGTCCGCCGAGAAGATCGCCCGGGCGGCTCTCGAGCTCGTGGACTCCACCGGCGAGTTCACGGTTGGAGCCGTCGCGAACCGGCTCGGGGTCCGGCCGTCGTCGCTCTACAACCATGTCTCCGGCCGCGACGACATCGTCGAGGGCATGCGTGCCCTGATGATGAGTGACGGCGCCCTCCAGTTCGACCCGGATGCCTCGTGGGACGACGCGTTGCCGATGTTCCTGCGCGAGTACCGCGATTCGTTCGCGCGACACCCGCGGCTCATCCCGATGCTCACCTCCAACACCGTCGTCTCCGAACCGGTCATGCAGATGTACGGGGTCATGGCCACGATCCTGCGCAGGTCCGGCGTCCCCGACGAGCTTCTGCTCGACGCGATCACGATCATGGACAGCTATGTCATCGGAGCAGCGCTGGATGTCGCAGCGCCGGACGAGGTCTGGGACTCGAGCGCAGCAACCAGCGACGCCATGCACGCGGCCATCGATGCCGCGCCAACCGGGCGTGCGCGCGCCGACCGCTCGTTCGACATCGGACTCCGCGTGATGCTCGAAGGCATCCGGACCCTGGCCAAGGAAGCCGATGCAACATCAAGCACCGTGGAAGGTTGAGCCATGACCAACGAAGACGTCGATGTCCTGATCGTGGGCGCCGGAGCGACGGGACTGTCCGCGGCGTACGCATTGCAGCGCGCCGGCCGCTCGGTGCTGGTGCTCGAGTCGCGGGCGCGCGTCGGTGGCCGGTTGTGGACCGACGAGGTCGACGGCGTGGACCTCGAGATCGGCGGGCAGTGGGTCTCGCCTGACCAGGATGCACTGCTCGCGATGCTCGACGAGCTGGGTCTCGAGACGTTCGAGCGACACCGCGAGGGCGAGTCGATCTACGTGGGTCTCGACGGCGAGCGTCGCACGTTCACCGGAGAGGTGCTGCCGGTCGCCGCGGCCGTCGAGTCGGAGATGACGAGGCTCACGGGCCTGCTCGATGAGCTGTCGGCACAGCTGGACCCATCGCGTCCCTGGGACATGCCGGGCGCCCGTGAGCTCGACCAGATCACGTTCCTCGGCTGGCTCGAGCAGAACTGCGACGAGCCGGAGGCCCGCGACAACATCGGCATGTTCATCGCGCAGGCCATGCTGACCAAGCCCGCCCACACGTTCTCGGCGCTGCAGGCGGTGCACATGGCGGCGAGCGCGGGCAGCTTCAGCAACCTCGTCGACTCGGAGTTCATCCTCGACAAGCGGGTCATCGACGGCCTCCAGCAGGTCCCGCTCCGCCTGGCCGAGCGACTCGGCGCCGCCGTGCGTACGGGCCATGACGTCGAAAAGGTCGTCTGGACCGAGGCCGGCGTCACCGTGTCGTCCGGGGACCTGACGGTCACCGCCGGTCACCTGGTGCTCGCGATCCCGCCGACGGCGGTCACGCGCGTGCGCTTCGAGCCGCCGCTGCCGTCGATCCAGCGCGAGACCCGCCAGCACCAGTCGTTCGGGCAGGTCATCAAGGTCCACGCGACCTACGAGACACCGTTCTGGCGCGACGCCGGGCTGTCCGGTACGGCGTTCAGCCCGTACGAGATCGTGCACGAGGCGTACGACAACACCAACCACGACGAGACCCGGGGGACGCTCGTGGGGTTCGTCTCCGACCTGCAGGCCGATGCCGTGCTCGCGCTGCCGGCAGCCCAGCGGCGCGAGGCGATTCTGTCGTCGCTGTCGACCTACTTCGGGCCCCAGGTCACTTCGCCGCTGACGTACTTCGAGAGCGACTGGACGTCCGAGGAGCTCGGCAGCGGGGCGTACGGCTCGAGCTTCGACATCGGTGGCCTCACCCGCTTCGGCCCCCGACTCCGCGAGCCGGTCGGGCCCATCCAGATCGGTAGCTCAGACGTCGCCGGCCTGGGTTTCCAGCACGTCGACGGTGCTTTGCGCGTCGGTGCAGAGCTGGCACAGGCGATCACCGGCGACTGACACAGGGCTAGTCAGCCTGCTCGGAGTCGAAGAGTGCGGTCATGCGACCTGCGGGATCGAGCCCGGTCAACAACGCCTCGCTGATGCTGGTCAGCTGATCGATCTGCTCGCGCGTGAGCGGATCGAAGACATACCGCCGAACGGTGTCGACGTGGCCGTGGGACGCCGACTCGACGGCGCTCCAACCGTCCTTGGTGAGCTTCGCGTTCGTCGCCCGCGCGTCCTCCGGGCAGGGCACCCGTTCCACCAGCCCACGATCCTCCAGGCGGCGCACCACGTGTGACAGCCGCGGGAGGGTGGCGTTCGTGCGCTGTGCCAACGAGGTCATTCTCAGCGTGCGGTCCGGTGCTTCCGACAGCATCGCGAGGACGAAGTAGTCGAAGTGCGTCAAGCCGGCGTCCGCGCGGAGCTGCGAGTCCAGCGCGCTCGGAAGCAGCTCGACCACAGCGATGAACCGCAGCCACGCGGCGCGTTCGTTCTCGTCCAGCCATTGGGTGCCCATACCCGAGAGGATACCGCATTAGTTGACACAACAACTAAATGCTGTAGGGTAATAGTTGTAGGAACAACTAATACCAATCAGAGGAGCTCGTCATGGCACAACTTTCCATTCTTGGTACCGGCAACATGGGCCAGGCCATCGCCGCGATTGCACGCAACGGCGGCCACAGTGTCCAGCTGCTCGGTTCGGACGACACCAGCACCCCGATCAGCGGCGACGTCGTTGTCCTCGCCGTCCCCTTCTCCGCGATCAACGATGTGATCGCCCAGCGCGGCGAGCAGCTCGCCGACCGGGTCGTGGTCGACATCACCAACCCGCTGAACTTCGAGACCTTCGACTCGCTCGTGGTCGCGGATGACAGCTCCGCGACGGCTGAGATCGCCGCCGCCCTGCCGCAGTCGCGGGTGCTCAAGGCGTTCAACACGACCTTTGCCGCCACCCTCAGCGCCGGAACGGTCGGTCCGTTGACCACCTCGGTCCTGATCGCGGGCGACGACGCCGACGCCAAGTCGACCCTTGCCGGCATCGTCACCGACGGTGGGCTGAAGGCGATCGACGCCGGCGCGCTCTCCCGGGCGCGTGAGCTCGAGGCGCTCGGCTTCCTGCAGCTGACGCTCGCAGCGACGGAGAAGGTCTCCTGGTCCGGCGGATTCGGCATCGCGGCCTGACCCTCGTCAGCAACGGCGAGAGAAGCACGACATTCAAGGAGGAAAGAGTCATGAGCAAGAGACTGAGTGTGGCGCAGCACCGCCGGCGGTGGAGGATGTCGACGACGGCGGTCGTGTCCATCGGGGTCCTGGGAATCGCAGCGATTGCCCTCGCGCGGTACGACCGTATCGAGCTGAGCCCCTGGGGCCGCTACGTCGCTCTTGCCATGGCCGTCTTCTCTGCTCTGGCGGGTATGGCATTTGCATTCGCCAGGGCAGCCATCGAGAGCAGAGGCGACTGACCTCGCCGGGGCCGCTTCGCGAAGGTGAAACGGCCCCGGGGCGACGAGGGCCGCCTCGCTAGATTGCTTGCATGAGTGCGCCCGTTGACCGTGCCCGCCTGGACGTACGAGCTCACTGGCCGGTGGCCGCACCGGTCGCCTCACTGCTGGTGCTCATCGCCACGTGGTTCAACCACGACCAGTGGGCGGTGCTGGTCGTCGTCGGGGTTGCACTGGTCGCCGGGATCATCGCCGCCGTCCACCACGCCGAGGTCGTGGCGCACAAGGTGGGAGAGCCGTTCGGCTCGTTGATCCTGGCGGTGGCGGTCACGGTGATCGAGGTCGGCCTGATCGTGATGCTGATGACCAGGGGTGGCCAAGGCGCCAGCACGTATGCCCGCGACACGGTCTTCGCGGCGGTGATGATCACCCTCAACGGGATCGTGGGCATCTCGTTGGTGGCCGGCGCACTCAAGCACCACCTGGTGAGCTTCAATGCGTCGGGCACCGGATCGGCGGTGGCCACCGTCATCACCCTTGCCGGGGTCTGCCTGGTGCTGCCCAGCTTCACCACCTCGGCCGAAGGCCCGGAGTACTCACCCTCGCAGCTGGCGTTTGCTGCGGTGGCTTCCCTGGCGCTGTACGCCGCCTTCGTGTTCACGCAGACCATCCGTCACCGCGACTTCTTCCTGCCGGTCTCCAGCGATGAGCGCGGGCACGTCACCGGTCTGCTCGACCTCGACGCCGACGGCCACGCCGACCCACCGTCCGCGCGTGACGCCTGGCTCAGCCTCGGGCTGCTCCTTGCCGCCCTCGTGTCAGTGGTCGGGCTGGCGAAGCTGCTCTCGCCCAGCATCGAGGACGGCGTTGCTGACCTGGGTCTTCCCTACGGGGTGGTCGGCGTCGTGATCGCGCTGTTCGTGCTCGCGCCGGAGTCGATCTCAGCGCTCCGCAATGGTGCGCGCAACCGGGTGCAGACGAGCCTCAACCTCGCGTACGGCTCGGCGATGGCGTCCATCGGCCTCACCATCCCGACGGTCGCAATCGCCATGATCTGGATCGATGGCCCGCTCAAGCTCGGGCTGGAGCCCACGCAGATGGTGCTGTTGGCGCTCAGCGTCGTCGTCACGGCGTTCACGGTCGTCCAGGGCCGGGCGTACGCGCTTCAAGGCTTCGTCCACCTGGTGCTGCTCGCCGCCTTCCTGTTCCTGTCCGTGCAGCCCTGATACGCCCGGACGTACGCCGGCAGGCCGGCCGCACACCAGTCGTCCCTCAACCTCGCGTACGGCGGAACGCTCCGCGACCGTTGCGGCGGACCATGGCGACGACCGTGGCCAGGCGACCACGGCTGGGGTCGGGCTCCAGCCCGGCGCCGAGACGGTGAAGCTGGTCGGTGTGCCAGCTCAGGTCGAGGATCCCGTCGAGCTGCTTGAGGTCCGCGACCTTGCCCAGAACGCCGCGCATGCCGAACTTCACGTTGTGGGCCTCGATGCTGTCCGCGCGGCCGCCGAGGATCACTGATGCCGAGTCGGTCGTGAGGACAGTGGGGCGACCGATGCCGACGACGTCGCACTCGCCGGTTCCGACGGCCGAGTCCATGCCCGTGCGCGACCGGAATCCGCCGGTCACGGCGAGCGGCACATCTCCGACGACCTCGCGCACCGTGCGGGCGTACTCGAGGAAGTACGCCTCGCGCGCCCGCGTCGATGCTGCTGCGGTGCCCATCATGGCCGGTGACTCGTAGCTGCCGCCACTGATCTCGATCATGTCGAGGCCCTCGCCGGCCAGCGCAGCCAGGACGCCGCGCGACTCGTCCTCGGTGAACCCACCGCGCTGGAAGTCGGCGGAGTTGAGCTTGATGGCGACGGCGAAACCGGGGGAGACCCGCGAGCGGATGCGGCGGACGACCTCGAGCGGGAACCGCATGCGACGCTCGGGATCGCCGCCCCACTCGTCGGTCCGCAGGTTCGACAGCGGGGACAGGAACTGGTTGACCAGGTAGCCGTGGGCGCCGTGCACCTGCACGCCGTTGAACCCTGCCGTCTCACACACAACAGCCGCCGTGGCGAATCGGTCGATGATGTCCTCGATCTCGTCACCGGTCAGCTCGCGAGGGGTGGTCGCGCCGGGCAGGTTCAGCGCAACAGCGCTCGGTGCCACCGGCGTATGACGCACCGCCATCAAGCTCGACTGGCGACCCGGGTGGTTGAGCTGAGCCCAGATCGGCACGCCGGCGTCCTGGGTGGTCTTCGCCCACCGGGACAGGGCGTCGAGGTCGCGTTCGTCCTCGATCACGACGTTGTCGGGCTCGCCGAGCTGACGACGGTCGACCATGACGTTGCCGGTGATGATCAGGCCGTATCCGCCGGTGCTCCAGCGCTCATACAGCTTCGACAGCCGGTGGTCGGGCGAGTTGTTCCGGTCGGCCAGCGCCTCGCTCAGGGCTGACTTCATGATGCGGTTGGGCAGCACCTGGCCGTTGGGCAGGGTCAGGGGATCGTGGAGTGATGGCATGGCAGGTCCTTGTGTCGGGTGGGTGCGTCAGATGTTTAGGCGTGTGACCGGGCGAGCCCGTTCGTCTCGAGATCAGCGAGGGCTCCCTGCACCGCTTTGTCGGTCAGGTACTTCGCGTCGAGAACCGGTGCGGCGACGCCTCGCAGCGTTGACACCGGACGCCAGCGACCCGGCACCGTGAGCCTGCGGCGCCGATCCTCGATGCCCCGGACGATCGCTGCCGCAGCAGTCTCGGGCTTGATGCGCTTCAGCATGAACTTCGGGCTCGCGGACAACAGCGCGTGCAGATGGGGATCGGCGTCGACGCCTTCGCGGATCATGTCGGTCTCGATGAGCGAGAAGTACGCCGTCATGACCGAGGCCCCGTGCATCGCCAGCTCGGTGTTGAGCCCGCGTCCGAGCTGTTCGACGGCAGCCTTGCTCATGGCGTACGGGATCGCGCCGGCGCCGTTCATGTAGGCGAACACCGAGCTGATGAGCACCAGCTGGCCCTGGTTGGCGATGACCTCCTCGATCGTCGCTGCGACGGTGTTCGTCACGCCGTCGACGTTGACCGCCATGACAGCTGTGGTGTTCTCGGGTCGTGACGCGCGCATCGTGCCGCCGACGCCGAGGATGCCCGCATTGGCGATGGCCATGTCGATACGACCGCGCGACTCGCGGGCGATCTCGACGGCACTCCGGACGGACGCGAGATCGGTGACATCGCACTCGACGGCCATGCCGAGGCCGTCAGGCAGTGCCGCGGCAGTCCGCTCGGCGGTGGGCAGGTCACGGTCGGCGATGACCACGTACGCCCCTCGCTTGGCGAGCTCCGCTGCGGTCGCCGCCCCGAGGCCGCGGCCTCCTCCGGTGATGAAGGCGACCTTGCCGGCGAGCTGATATGTCGTGCGACGACGGGGATTGAGGTTCATGGCGGAGAACATAACATCGTTACAAAAGTTCCGGAAGGGCTATTGACGAACTCATGCTCAATTGAAAGTATGATCGTAATATAAATCTGAGGAGCAATGCCATGAAGTGGAAAGACGTACCGAACCAGACGATCGATGTCGATGGGGTGCCCTTCACCTACCGGGCCCTTGGGCCCGAGGGTGGCGTGCCCGTGGTCTTCCTCCACCACCTGATGGCGACGCTTGACGACTGGGACCCGAAGGTCATCAACGGGCTCGCTGAGCATCACCGCGTCATCGCGTTCGACAACCGTGGTGTCGGTGGCACCGGCGGATCGGTGCCGGACAACATCGAGGCGATGGGACGCGACGCGATCGCGTTCATCCGGGCGCTCGGACTCCAGAAGGTCGATCTCCTCGGGTTCTCCCTCGGCGGTGGCGTCGCACAAATGGTGCTCCTGCAGGCGCCGGACCTGGTGCGCCGCGCCATCCTCGCCGGGACCGGGCCTCGTGGTGGAGGCGGCATCGAGGAGATCACCAAGGTGGCAGTCCTCGCCTACGTCAAGGCGGCCGTGACCCTGAGCGACGCACGCAACTTCCTGTTCTTCCCGCGTACGACCGAAGGCAAGCGCGCCGCGAAGGCCTACTTTGCCCGCCTCAAGGAGCGCACGACGGGACGGGACAAGTCGATCTCGCTGCAGGCGCGGCGCGCACAGCTCAAGGCGATTCGCGCCGCCGGCCTGTCCAAGCCCGATGACCTGTCGCAGATCACCCACCCGGTCTTCGTCGCCAACGGAAGCAACGACCTGATGGTCGCGAGCAGCCACTCGATCGCCATGGCTGAGCGCATGCCCGACGCCCACGTCAAGATCTACCCGGACTCCGGCCACGGCGGCGTGTTCCAGCATCACGCGGAGTTCGTCGAGGACGCCCTGAAGCACCTCGCCGGCTGAGCTGACGGCCCTTGCGCAGCCGGGAGGCGTGTCCTAATGTCGAGCAACTCGCGTTCGTAACTTCGTTATGGAGATCTCATGAGCAGTGCCGACTTCCTGACCGTCGACGTCTTTGACCGTCCGCCCGGCGGGCGCCTCCTCTGGCGGCGCCGGGCGAGCCGCGAGGTCGCCCGTGGGATCTCCGGTCTGCGAGCCGCGACCGTCAACCACGCCAACAACGCCACATATTCGCTGGCGCCGAGTCTCGTGCCGGGCGGGTGCGCGCTGGTCGCGGCCTGGGACTCCCCGGATGCGGCCGAGGCGGCATACCGAGGACCGCTCCGTGCGTTGATCGACGGCCCGGGGCGCTTCAGCCTCGACGGCCAGATGGTCCGCGTCAGGGTGAGCGAGGACGGTGACCGGTGGCACGGCTGGTCGCCCTGTGCCGAGGGCGCTGAGCCCCTCGAAAAGGACGAGCCGATGGTGGCGATCGTCCACGGCGTCCTCCGCAAGGGTCACCTCGTGCGGTTCGTCCGCAACAACCTGCACGCAGCCAGTCGTGCGGCCCACCATCCTGGCCACCGTGGCAGCGTCGACATCTCGTCCCAGCTGCCGTACGAACACACGTCCATCAGCCTCTGGAAGACGTACGCACTCGCTCAGGACTTCGCCTACCGGCCCGGAGGGCATGCGACCGGCATGAAGCACTCTCTGCAGAACAATACGCACGCGACCGGTGTGTTCCTGCAGGTGCGGCCCACGGCGAGCACCGGGATCCTCGGGATCGATGCCCCGCCGTTTCCGGGCTTGTCACCGGCCAACCGCGGCGGGTCGTGAGCCCCATGCGGAAGTCTGCGCGCGAGCAACGAGCGATGGTCATGGACGCCGCGCTCACCCAGTACGGCATGACCGGCATCGACGCCACCTCTGTCGAGGCGATCGCGCGGCGGGCGCAGGTGTCTGCGCCGTACGCCCACAGGCTCTTCGGCGCCAAGGCGGAGCTCGTCACCGCGGCCATCGCTGAGCACACCGATCGGCTGCTGGGCGTACTGCGATCCGCCGCTGCCGAACGAGGCCCGGACGAGACGGCCTTGCGGGCGATGGGATCGGCATACGACCAGCTGCATCAGGACGATCCGGGCGCTCTGCGGCGGCAGCTGCACGTCTGGGGCGCTGCCCACGACCCGGCGGTCACCGCGCCCGTGCAGAGCAGCTTCGGGGCCACCTGGGACGACGCCGAACGCATGAGCGGCGGACGACCCGACGAGATCAGGGAGTTCATGGCTCAACTGGTGCTCCTGACGATCCTGTCGTCCCTGGACCTGATGGACCTGTACAAGCCGAAACCACCCAGCTCCAAACGCTCGATGAAAGAGGATCATGTCCAACCTGTCGCGCCTGCTCAGTGACTCAGCCGGCCGCCACCCTGACCGGCCAGCCATCATCTTCGGCGGTTCGTCGCTGACGTATGCCGAGCTCGACGCTGCGGCGAGCCGCGTCGCCCATCTCCTGGTGTCCCAGGGGATCGAGCCGGGGGACAAGGTGGCGTTGTCGTCGCCCAACGTGCCGTACTTCACGATCATCTACTTCGGCATCCTCAAGGTCGGCGCGACGGTGGTGCCCCTCAACATCCTGCTCAAGCCGCGAGAGGTCGCGTACCACTTGGTCGATTCTGAGGCCAAGGCCTACTTCGCGTTCGAAGGGTCGGCAGATCTGCCCATCGGCGAGACCGGCTGGCTCGGGTTCAGCGACACCGACAGCTGCACCGACTTCTTCCTCGTGTCAGCTCGGGGGTCGACGCCCACCGCAGCGCTGGCCGAGCAGCTGGCCACGGGCGCGGCCCAGGACTACTCACAAGCAGTCGCCGATCAACCCACAGAGTTCGCGACCGTTGCGGTGGACGACGAGGACACCGCTGTCATCCTCTATACGTCCGGCACCACTGGGCAGCCCAAGGGTGCTGAGCTGCGACACCGCAACATGCGCGACAACGCGCTGGCCGGGCTCGACATCTTCAAGATCGATCGGGCACACCCCGACACGTACCTGTGCGTCCTTCCGCTGTTCCACTCGTTCGGGCAGACCGTCATCCAGAACGGAGCCCTGGCGTTCGGCGGCACGATCGTGATGCTGCCGCGGTTCGAGCCCAAGGCTGCGCTGGACCTGATGCTGGAGCACCGCGTGAGCATCTTCGCCGGCGTGCCGACGATGTACTGGGCGCTGCTCAACGCCCTCGACGAGGGTGTCGACGTGGCCGCGCTGGCGGCGAACCTCCGCATTGCCATCGCCGGGGGCTCGGCCCTGCCCGGTGAGGTTCACAAGAACGTCAAGCAGCGCCTCGATGTGACGATCCTGGAGGGCTACGGCCTGTCGGAGACGTCGCCGATCGCGTCATTCGCCCGCTTCGGCGAGGAGCCGCGGGTCGGCTCGATCGGTGTGCCGATCCCCGGCATCGAGATGAAGCTCATCAACGACGACAGAAGCGATGTCGCCGACAACCCGAACGCGGTGGGTGAGATCGCGATCAAGGGCCACAACGTCATGAAGGGCTACTACCGACGCCCTGAGGCGACAGCCGAGGCGATCCGCGACGGCTGGTTCCGGTCCGGCGACCTGGCGAAGAAGGACGAGGACGGCTTCTACTACATCGTCGACCGGTCGAAGGACATGATCATCCGCGGCGGCTTCAACGTCTATCCGCGCGAGATCGAAGAGGTGCTGATGCAGCACCCCGCCGTGTCGCTGGTTGCGGTCATTGGCGTCCAGCACGACCAGCACGGTGAGGAGATCAAGGCCGTCATCGTGAAGAACAAGGATCACGACGACGTGTCCGAGGCCGATGTCGTGGCGTGGGGGAAGGAGCAGTTCGCTGCCTACAAGTACCCCCGGGTCGTGGAGTTCGTCGACGAGCTCCCGATGACGAGCACAGGCAAGATCCTCAAGCGGCAGCTGAGCTGACCCCGAGCCGAGCTGAGCCTGCGCTGACGGAGGGGCCAGCGCAGGCTCAGCTCAATGCGTGACCACAATCTCGCCGGACGAGTTGATCAAACGGGTCAGTTGCCTCAGCGGCGGTCGACGAACAGGTCGTACTCGAGCCTTCCCGTTCCTCCGTATTGCGAGAGGTCGACAGTTCCTAGGTCACGGATGACGTCCACATCGAGGAACGTGTTGCCGGTGCATTCCCGCGCTGGGCGGCGGAGGATCTCGACCGCTGCGTCGGCGACGATCTCGGGAGTTCGGGACTTCTCGATAGCGCCCTCTCCGCCCAACAGGTTCTGCACGGCCGCGGTTGCGATGAGGGTTTCGGGCCACAGACAGTTTGCCGCGACGCCCGCCTCGGAATACTCCGCCGCCCATCCCAGGGTCAGGAGGGTCATGCCGTACTTGGCCATCGTGTATGCCGGGTGTGCGCCAAGCCAGTGCTGCGAGAGGTTCAGCGGCGGCGACAGCGACAGGATGTGTGGGTTCGTTCCTTCGCGCAGGTGGGGGAGTGCCTTGCTGGAGAGCAGATAGGTGCCGCGCAGCTGGATCTGTGTCATCAGGTCGAAGCGTTTCAGGGGCAGTTCTTCCGTACCCTCCAACGCGATCGCGGAAGCGTTGTTGACCACGATGTCGATACCGCCGAAGTGCTCGACCGCCTGGGCGACTGCGTTGTCGACCGATGCCTCGTCGCGGACGTCGCCGACCACGGCGAGGGCGTGGCCGCCCGCGGCCTCGATCTCGGTAGCGGCAGTGTGAATTGTCCCGGGAAGTCTAGGGTTTGGCTTGTCGGTTTTCGCGAGCAGCACGACGTTGGCCCCGCGACGCGCTGCGGCTATGGCAATAGCCAGACCGATGCCGCGGCTGCCGCCCGACATGATGATCGTGCGTCCGCTGAGGCTCATCCGGTGATTTCCTTGCCGAAGATCGTGCGCGCGATGATCCACTTCTGAACCTCGTTCGTGCCTTCGTAGATCTCGCCGATCTTGCTGTCGCGGTAGATCGCCTCGACCGGTCCGGGTGTGCCGTCGGCGCTGAGCTCTCGGGCGAAACCGAGACCGCCGAACGCCTGAACAGCATCGCGGGCGAGGTCGACCGAGAGCCTGGTGGCGTAGTGCTTCGCCATCGCGGCTTCCGGCTCAGGGAACAGTTCACCGGCGTCGCGGCGGAGGGCCGCCTTGAGGTAGAGACTGCGGGCGTTCTCGAGCTCGGTGGCGCGATCGGCCATGAGGAACTGCCAGTGCTGGTTGGCAGCGATTGGCCTCCCGAACGCCTGTCGGGTGCCGAGGTGGGCGACTGCGTGATCGAAGGCGGCTTGGGCCATCCCGACGCCGGCGGCAGCGATCCCGATGCGGCCCAGGGTGAGCGTTGCCAGAGCCTGGCGGAGTCCATGCCCTTCCACCCCGCCGAGCAGTGCGTCGTTCCCGAGCTGGACATCGTCGTACCAGACGTCTGCAGTCAGCTGTCCCCGGTTGCCCATCTTCAGGTCCGGCTCTCCGACACGGACACCGGGCAGGCTGGTGTCGACGATGAAAAGCGAAAGTCGGTCGCCGGTACGGGCCAGGGTGACGATGAAGTCCGCGACCGGCGAGTTGGAGATCCAGCGCTTGCGGCCGTTGAGGACCCATTCATAGCCCTTGCGCTCGGCACTCGTGCGAACGGCTTGCGGGCTGAGATCAGAGGACGCCTCTGGCTCGGTGGTGGCGAAGGCGCCGACGGCCGAGCCGTCGGCGACGCGCCGCAGCCAGGTCTGCTGCTGTGCTTCGGTCCCATGCGTCAACGTATTGCCCGCGAGGATGCAGTGGACGTCGAACACCGCGGCGATGCTGCTCGAGTAGTACGCGAGCTCTTCGATCGCGACGGCCGTGGCCGTGACGGGGCGCTCGAGGCCTTCCCCGCCGACTTCGCGCCCGAACGGGACACGGTAGAGCCCCGCAACGGCGAGGGCATCGAAGACGTTGCGCGGGAACCCGTCGACACGTTCGTCACCGTTGGCGATGTGCCTCGCTGCGGGTGCGACGATGTCGGTCGCGACCTGTCGAACCCGGGCTCGGACGTCCATCGCCTCTTTGGGGGACAGGAGGTCGTGATGGAGGCGATCGGCCTGCCTTGAGGGGTGGGGACTGATGGACATGCTGATGCGTCTTCCTCTGATGGGTTGGAGGTCGTATGTCTCGCCGTCAGTGGGTGACGACGATCTTGCCGCTGGCGCGACCCTGCTCGACGTACGCCATGGCCTCGAGGGTCTGGTCGAACGGGAACGTGCGGTCGAGCACCGGCCGCAGCGTGCCGTCGTCGTACAGCGCGGCGAGCCGCGTGAGCTGCGCACCGCTGGCCTTCATGAAGAAGAACGAGTAGCGCACTCCCAGCTTCTTGGCCTGCTTGCGAACCTTGCGGCTGAGCAGCGCCATCACGGGTTTCATGATCGGCTGGCCGAGCTGTTCGGCGAAGGACGGGTCGGGTGGGCCGACGACGCTGATCGCGAGTCCGCCGCGCCTGAGCACCGTCAGGGACTTCTCGAGGTTGGTCCCGCCGAGCGAGTCGAGGACGACGTCGTAGCCGGCGAGCACCTTCGAGAAGTCGCTCTTGGTGAAGTCGATGACCTCGTCCGCGCCGAGGGCTCGGGCGCGCTCGACGTCGTCGGTGTGAGCCGTCGTGGCGACGTACGCACCCAGGTGCTTCGCCAGCTGGATGACGGTCGAACCGAGGCCGCCTGCGCCGGCGTGGACCAGGACCTTCTGGCCCGGCTTCACCTGGGCGAGCTCGACGAGCGTCTGCCTCGCCGCAAGGGCGACCAGAGGTACGGCAGCTGCTTCTTCGTGCGACAGGGACTTCGGCTTGAGGGCCACATCGTCCTCGTCGATCGCGACGAACTCGGCGAACGTGCCGATCCGCAGGTCGCGGGGTCGGGCGTACACCTCGTCGCCGGTCGCGAATCCGCGCACGTCGGCGCCGACCTCCACGACGATGCCGGACACGTCATGCCCCAGGACGAAGGGGCGCTGGTACTTCAGCAGCTGCTTGAACTCACCGTTGCGAACCATCTTGTCCAGGGGATTGATGCTTGCCGCGCGGGCTCGGACGAGCACGTCGCGGGGGCCCACCTGGGGTTTGGGCACGTCCACGGAGCGGAGCCCGTCCTTGCCGTAGGACTCGACGATGAATGCCTTCATGTCAGCTCACCTTCTGGATTGCGTGTGATGCGGTGTCGCGGAGCGCGAGCTTGGCGATCTTGCCGACCGCGTTACGTGGAAGGGCGTCCACCACGTGGATGGCGATGGGTCGCTTGTAGCCGCTCAGGCTTGCCGCGCACCGCGCGTGAAGGGCTTCGAGGTCGACCACGTCGCCGGGCTCGGGCTCCACGTAGGCGACGACGACCTCGCCCCACATCTCGTCGGGGACGCCGATGACCGCTGCCTCGAGCACCGTCGGGTCGCCGGTCAGGACGTCCTCGATCTCCTTGGGGTAGATGTTCTCGCCACCCCGGATGATCATCTCCTTCGACCGGCCGACCAGCGTCAGATAGCCGTCGTCGTCGAGGTGCCCGATGTCGCCCGTACGGAGCCACCCGTCGGTCAACACCTGCTCCGTCTCCGCCGGACGACCGAGGTAGCCCCGCATGATGTTGGGCCCGGCGACGACGACCTCGCCGTCGACGCCGCGGGGGACCTCTGAACCGTCCACTGCCAGGATCCGCAGCTCCTGTCCGGGGAACGGCAGTCCGACGGTTCCCGCCTTGCGCGGGCCGTCGACGGGGTTGACCGTGGAGCCGCACGTCGCCTCCGACAAGCCGTAGCCCTCGACGATCGGAATCGCGTATCGCGACTCGAACCGCTCCAGCAGCTCGGCCGGCGCCGGTGCCGCACCGCAGACGGCGAAGCGGACCGATGACGTGTCGGGCCGTACGTCGGCGGGCAGCGTCGCGAGCATGCCGAAGATGGTCGGGACGCCGCTGAAGAACGTCGGGCGCTCGGTCTCGACCAGCGTGAAGAAGGTGTCCGGGTGGAAGCGGCTCGCCACCACGACGCTGGCACCGGCGAGAAGTGGCATCAGCACGCTGACGACGATCCCGTTGACATGAAAGAGCGGCAGGATCAGTAAGCACTTGTCGGCCTCGTCAAGACGGAACGCGTCCGAGCCCATCTGCGCCATCGCGTCGAGGTTGGCGTGGTCGAGCATGACGCCTTTGGGGACGCCGGTGGTGCCACTCGTGTAGATGAGCAGCGCGAGCGCACTCGGATCGACGTATGGCTCGCCGGCCGAGCCTGGCTCGACGACCTTCCGCAGCTCACTGACGTCCAGCACCGGCACGTCGGGCGAGTCGAGGGGCTCGGCGTCGGGCTCGACCACCATGAGGGCGCTTCCGGAGTCAGCGAGCTGGCGAGCGACCTCGCCGGCGGTGAGGCTCGGGTTGACTGGGGTGATGGTGGCGCCGATGCGCCACGCGGCGAACAACAGGACGATGAACTCGACCCGGTTGCTCAGCTTGAGCGCGACGACGTCACGCGGACCGATGCCGAGGTCGTGGAGGTGCGACTCGGCAGCCCGCACGCGGTCGAGCAGCTCGGCATTGCTGAACGTACGCGCGGAGTCGGACACGGCCAGTCCCTGTGGATCCAGGGCGGCGCGGCGATCGGGGAGAGAGGAGAACGACATGGTCATCGGGCTTTCAGGTGACGGGTCAGGAACTCGACCTGGTCAGCGACGACGGCTTCGAAGGCGTCGCCGAGATAGATGTCGAAGTGGCCGGCCGGATAGGTCTTGATCTCGCCCTTGGGAGCGGTGCGGGCGTACGCGAGCGTCTCCGCCGGCGGGGTCACCGAGTCGGTGTCGCAGACGCAGAACAGGATCGGCGAAGCGACCTTCTTGGCTGCGCGACCCGGACGGTATGCCGTGATGGTGGGCACCACTCGTGCCGCAACCTCGTTGACGAACGTCGTGCCCTCGGGCATCAGCGCCTCGTAGCCGGGCAGGGCGTCCGGTGCCGTCATCAAGGCCCTGGAACCGGGTGTCCCGGCGAGCGTGATGCGTACGGGCTCCTTGCCGCGAGCCTTCGCGACCAGGTCGCGGCCCACCAGGGGCATGAGCCGCATCGACCCGATCGGCCCGAGCGCCTTGGCCGACGCGAGACCGTCGGTGAACGGGCACTGCGACACCGCGGCGGTCAGCTCGGGGTGACGTGAGGCCACGGTGATCGCGTGACCGCCGCCAAACGAGCTGCCCCACACCGCCACGCGTGTGCCGTCCACGTCATCGCGGGCCTTGACGTGCTCGATCGCGGCATCCCAGTCGGCCAGTTGTCGCTTGATCGACAGGAGCTGGCGAGGCTGGCCACCGGAGTCGCCGAAGTGGCGGTAGGTGAAGGCAACGGCAGCAATGCCGGCCGCGGCGAACCGCTCGGCGAATGCGTCCAGACGCATCTCGCGGGTCGCTCCCAGTCCGTGCCCGAGGATCACGACGGGCGGTGAGGTGACGCCGACCGGAAGGTAGAGCCATGCCGCGCAGAAGTCTCCGCCCGAGGTGAAGGAGATGTCCTGACGGGTGAAGGTCTTCGTCTTGGTCTTGCTCATCGCTGCTGCTCCGATCCTGAGGTGACCGCGGCGCCGGCGCCGCGGGTCGTACCGGCCTGCAGCACCTCTTCGTAGACGCCGGGAATGTAGAGCGGCAGCTCTCCGGCTGCCTCCGTGCTGGCCATGTAGTCGCGCATCAGCTCCTGGCCCACCTTGGAGAGGGCCGTGGTGAGGAACTCCGCGCGCTCGAGGTGCAGGCCGTCGGGCAAGGACATCGAGCCGCCGAAGTAGACGGCCCGCTTGATGGCGCCGACGGACGCCTTGGTCCGCCTGCCGAAGTGCTCGGCCAGCTCGATGGCCCGGTCGAGGACCTGGTCCTGCGGCACGACGTCATCGACGGCGCCGATCTCCAACGCCTGTGCCGGGGTGAACGGCTTGCCCTCGAGGATCGCGACGAGGGAGCGGTGCGTGCCGACGAGCCGGGTCAACCGCTGAGTGCCTCCGCCGCCGGGCATGATGCCCAGCAAGACCTCAGGCTGGCCGATGAAGAAGTCGCCCTCTGCCATGACCCGCAGGTCGTTGGCCCAGCTGAACTCGGCCCCCAGCCCCAGGGCGGATCCGTTGAGGGCGGCCACGAAGATGACGCCGCTCTGGTTCATCTTCAGGAATGTCTGGTGGACGCGTTCGAGCTGGATCGTCGGCCACAGCGGGGTCTTGCCCAACAACGGCCGCATGCCGCCGACGCGATTGACCCCCCTGGCTGTGTGCGCCAGCGCGGAGGCGCCCCTGACCCCGACGGACGGGACCGTTGCGCCGCCCTCCTGCAACCAGCGGACCTCGGCGTGGCTCACGAAACGTCCGGGATGATTCCCGGTGAAGACCACCGCATGAACGTTGGGATCGGCGTCTGCACGATCGACCAGGGCATCCAGCTGCTCGGCGATGTCGTTGCCGAACAGCCCGAGCGGACCGCCGTCGATCCGGGCGACCAGGACGGTTCCTCGATCCTCGATCTCGAGGTTTCCTCTGACTTCTTCGGTCATGGCGGTTCCTTGCACGAATGGGGGAGTTTCCAGCACACTATAACGAAGTTACAATGGCCCGACAAGACCTCACCTGCGGTGCTCCACCGGTCACGCAGGCGCCGATGGGAGTATGGGAACCATGTCCGAGGAACTGGCACCGCCGCTCGACCCGCCAGCACGTCTGGTGCAGGCCACGGTCAAGCTGCTGGCAGAGCAGGGACCCTCGGCCATCAAGGCGCGGACGATCGCGGCCGAGGCCGGCATGTCGACGATGGTCGTCTACCACCACTTCGGTGGCGTCCCTGAGCTCGTCGGGGCCGTGATCGACCACGGGTTCCGCGAGATCGAGAGCGCCTTCGCCCAGGTGCCCGTCACGGATGACCCGGTGACCGATCTCTTCTTCATGGCGTTGGTCGTCAGGGACATGGCACGCGCCAACCCGCACCTGTACGACATGATGTTCGGCCTGTCGACCCGGGCAACGTACCGACCGACGGACAAGGTGGCCCGCCGAAGTGGGCACTCCGAGGCGTTCCAGGCTGCGTACGCACACGTGACGGCGGCCTGCGAACGACTCGTCGCGTATGAAGGTGTCCAGGCCGTCGACGCCAAGAGCATCGCCGCCGGGCTGTGGAGCACGATGCACGGCTACATCAGTCTTGAGCTGGCGGACCACTTCGTCGAGTTCGAGGACCCGGTCAGGGCGATCATGATGCCGGCCGGTGTCGTGTTCACGGTGGGCCTTGGAGCAGACCTGGCAAGCGCCAAGGCGTCGCACGAGGAAGCCTTGCGCCGCCACGAGGCTGCCGCGCTGCGCTGAGCTGAGCGCCTACGTCCGTACCTGGTCCTGGCGCCCGAGCGCGTCGACCTCACGCTCGATGTCTGGGACCGCCTTGGCGGCGAAGCGCCTGAACCACGGCCACGTGATCGAGGAGTTGACGAACCCCTGGGCGACGTTGGCGATCGACACGGCTCGTGGCACGTACACCCGTCGTTCGCGCCGCTCGAGGCCTCGGACGATCGCTTCGGCCGCGTCCGTGACGCTCGTCGTCACGTTGCCCGGATAGGGCAGGCCGTCGCGGAGCTTGCGGAACGACGGCAGGTCGGCCTCGGCGCCGCGCACCAGGTCCGTGTCGATCCATGACGGGTGGACCAGGCTGACGGAGATGCCGAGATGGGCAACCTCCTGGCGGTACGTCAGCCCCAACGCTTCGACGGCCGCCTTGCTGGCGCCGTACGACGACATCGAGGGCAGCGCCAGGAACGACAGCGCGGACGCGATCACGGCGACATGGCCGCGGCTGCGCTCCAGGTGAGGCGTTGCGTGCTTCAGCGTGCGGAAGACACCGTTGACGTTGACGTCGAAGACCCGCTCGAACGACGCGTCGTCCGTCTGGCGGATGGTTCCGTATGCCACGACGCCGGCGTTCGCCACCAGGAAGTCGATTCCACCCAGGGCCGACGCGCAGTCGTCGATGGCGGCCTTCAGGTCCTCCGAGTTCCGCACGTCGACCTCACGCCACTCCGCCGTCGGACCGAGCTCGAGGGCGAGACTCCGGAGGCGTTCGGGTTCGAGCCCGATGAGTCCCACTCGGGCGCCACGCTCTGCGGCGATGCGCGCCACCTGCTCGCCGATCCCGCGCGCCGCTCCGGTGACGACGACCGTCTTTCCCTGCAATGAAGTCTTCATGGAGAGGAACTGTAACTTCGTTATGTACGCTTGGCAACGGTGCCGAGAACATTCCACCTCAGGCGCGCTGGTCCGCCTCGAGCATGGCGAGCGCTGACTGGGTGCCGTTCTCGAGGACGGACTTGGACAGCCGTCGATCGGAGAGCGCCCGGGAGAGCTGCATCGTGCCGACCAACATCGTGAACAGGTTGAGCGCCGTGCCCTGAGCCGCTTCCGGGTCTTCCGGAGAGAGCCGACCGGCGATCTCGTCGAGGATCGCCTTGGCGCCGGTGGTGTACGCGCGCTTGGCCGTGGTCGAGCAGCGCCCGATCTCGTCGAGGAGCGCTGCTGACGGGCACCCCGTGTCCCGATGGTCGCGCTGCTTGACGGTCAGGTAGTCCCGTATGAACTCCTCGAGACCGGCGCGACCGGGCGCCAGGTCGCTGAACGCGGCCGCCTGCCGGCTCAGCTCCTCGTGGACCACGGTCGCGACGAGGTCGTCCTTGGACTCGAAGTGCGCGTAGAACGCGCCATTCGTCAGTCCGGCGTCGGCCATCAGCGTGGCGACGCCCGACCCGTCGAACCCGTCCTGCTTGAAGCGCTTGCTGGCAGCGTCGATGATCCGTCGCCGGGTGATGTCCTTGTGTTCCTTGCCGTAGCGCGCCATCTGTTCATTGTATGACGGTCATCATGGAAAAGGTGATGCGACCTCTGTCAGTAGACCTGCACACCGTACGCGGCGAGCGCCTCCGTCACGGGCTGGAAGAACGTGGTCCCACCCGTCGTGCAGTCGCCGCTGCCGCCTGAGGTCAGGCCCAGCGCCTTGGTGCCGTCATAGAGGGCGCCACCGCTGTCGCCGGGCTCGGCGCAGACCGTCGTCTGGATCATCCCGCTGACCGTTCCGCCGCCCTGGTAGTGGACGGTCGCGTTGAGCGCCGTGACCCGGCCGGTGCGGATGCCGGTCGTGCTGCCGCGTCGGGTGACGGATTCTCCGACGACGGCGTTCGCTGCGCTGGTGATGTCCTGGCCGCCGACCGTGCCGGGGTAGTCCGTGAAGGACGAGGTGTACTGCACCAGGGCGTAGTCGTTGCCGGGGAAGCTGGCCGACAGCGTGTTGCCCAGCAACGTGGTGCGGCTCGACGAGCTCCACCACTTCTTCTCCGGCTTGCCGCAGTGGCCGGCAGTCAGGAAGTAGTGCGCCGTGCCCTTCATGACGTTGAAGCCGAGGGAGCAGCGGTACTTGGAGCCGTAGATGGCATCGCCGCCCGAGGCGAGGGCGCGGAACGATCCTGCCACCGTCTGCAGCCGTGCCGTCCCGTCGAGGTCTGCGACCGCGCGCTTGACCTTGTCGAGGCGAGAGCCCTTGACGGTGCTGTCGACCGAGACGACGACTTGCTGCGTGGAGGTGTCGACGCCCCAGGCCGTACCCGCGAATGCGGCCGACCGGTCGAGGTGCTTCATGGCCGCGGCGAGCTGCGCGCGGCTGGCGCCACCGTCAGAGCTCGCCTGGGCGGGTGCCTGCACCGCCAGGGCCGCCAGGCCGAGTGTTGCGACGAGTGCGCCCATGCGCCGTGCGAGTTGCAGGTTGGAACTCATGACTGGCTCCTTCATCTGGTGCCGGAGACCCGAGATCCCGTTGATCTGCTCGCACGCACCGCCTCCCACACCATCCTCCATATGCGGCGCATCGACAAGACCCGATCGAACCAGATCTGCTGCCAGATCGGGCTAGTGCCAGGTCGTCTCAGCGAGCCAGAACCGCGCTGACCTGCGTCCGGATGTCGTTCACGACAGCCGCATCGCTCACGCTGGGGTTCGCATTCGCGGCCATGCTGAGGAAGCTGATGGCCGAGACGATGTGGGCCAGGGTCCTGGCATCGTCATCACCGATCGACTCGTCCCGGACCAGGACGGCCGCGATGGCCTCCTCGGTCTGCGCACTGATCGCGAGCGCCTCGCCGTGGTGGGGCTCCTCGGGATCGCCGAACGCCATCTCACGCAGGTAGATGCGGCCGTTGTCGATCTGGGTGCGGTTGCACTCCACGATCGGCTGCATGATCGCCATCACCGCATCCAGCACGTCGGGGACGTTCTCGGCAGCTCTCCGGCCTCGCTCCAGCGCTTCGGCGTAGTGGGCGTTCTGCACGAGCAGGAGAAGCTCGCCCTTGGTCTTGGCATAGAGGAACAGGGTCCCGGTGCCGATGTCTGCCTTGTCGGCGATCTGCTGGGTCGTGACCTCTTCGACACCGTGCTCGGCGAACAGCTCGCTCGCGGCGGCCATGATGCGTTCGAGCTTCTGCTGCTTGTTGCGCTCGCGCCGGCCGACCGGCTGGGAGGCGAGAGTCATGGCGCATCCTCCGGGAATCGGCTCTGACGTGGCTCGGGCACATACTCCCACGACCGAGCGCGCCGGTGGGGTCTACGCCTCGTAGTGCGGGAGAACATGCCCGTCCTTGACGTAGGTGAGCGCGGCGGTGACGTCGTACGCATGGACCGCCGATGTCACCGGCTTCAGCTGCAGCGACATGTCCTTCACCGCGCTGCTGGAGAAGAAGGCGTCGCGGGCGGCGTCGTCGACGAACCCGAGCATCACCGAGGCGTGGTAGCGCTGATCGTCGGGGTTGTCGTGGGCCACGTTCGGGGTGTCCCACAGCTTCTTGCTCCAGGGCAGGAAGGTCTGCGTGCGCAGCTCCCTCAGCGCACCGGTGGCGACCAGTGACGGCACCAGCTGCTTCGTGACGTACGTGCGGAACGCGCGCGCTCCGACGCCTTCGCGGCGGCGAATGTAGAGGACAGCGCGAGAGCCGACCGCCTCGCCCGAGCCGGCGACGTCGTACCAGCGAGAGGCGCCCGGGAGTCCGGCGTAGAGCAGGGTGCGSCKGAACACGTTGATCTCGTCCTTGAACGCCATGGCGTTCTGCTTTCGCCCCTGCAGCGTCGAGAGCACGGACTTGAGGGTGACTTCCGCGATGCCATCGACCTTCCGGTCGGCAGGGATGGCGGTCTCGACGCCCTGGGTTGCCGGCCACCGGCCGGGGTTGTCCTCGGCCAGGTGGATCTGCCGGTACTCCTTGAGGCCCGGGTTGGCCGAGATGATCCCGGAGTGTGGCCCCTTCCAGTAGTCCATGCCGGTCTGGCGGGGCTGGTCGGTGCGCACCCACAGCAGGATCGAGCTCGAGAGCTGCTTGCTGACCTTCGGTGCCGTGGTCGGTGCGGCGTTCATGGTGCTCTTCCTGTCGTGAGGATCAGCGGTTGAGGAAGTCGACGGCGACCGGAGCGAACTGCTCGTGGAACTGGAAGATGCCGCCGTGGCCGGAGTCGGGGTAGATCACGAGCTCGGATCCCTTGATGCGACGGTGCAGGTCCTCGGAGAGGATCGACGGCACCATGCGGTCGTTGTCGCCGTTGGCGATGAGGGTCGGCTGGGTCAGCGTCGACAGGTCAGACGGGGTGGACCGGCCGTACTTCTTGATTGCCTTGAGCTGCGTCTGGAACGCCTGTGTCTTGATCTTCGCGTCGCGGTCGGTGGTGCGCTCCTCGAGGCGCTTGACGAACGCCTTCGCAGCGGGCTTGCCGGTGGCGTTGCGGTTGAAGAACAGGAACTCCTTGGGGTCCGACCGCGTCAGCGTTGCGCGGAGGATGTCCCAGTAGGTGGTGCCGGCAACCTTGTCGATGTCCTTGCCGCCGCGCGGCCCGGTGCCCGTGAGCACGAGCCTGCGGACCAGGTCGGGGTGCTTGACGACCAGGTCCTGGGCGACCATGCCGCCGAGGGAGAACGAGAAGATGTCGACCTTGTCGAAGCCGAGGGCCGCGATGAAGGTGTAGGCGTCGTCGGCCATGGCCTCGACGCTGTCGGGAACCTTGCCCGTCGAGCCGCCGACGCCCTTGTTGTCGAAGGCGATGACGTGGCGGGTCTTCGCGATGGGGTCGACGATGCGGGGGTCCCAGTTGTCCAGGGTCGCGGCGAGGTGGACGAAGAAGATGACGGGAATCCCGCCCTTCGGTCCGAGCTCGCGGTAGGCGTACGTCGTGCCGCCGGCGTTGATCGTGCGGGCGGGCGCCTTCGCGTACGAGGTGATGACGGGTTCGTCAGGGGTGTGGCTCATGGTTTCTTGCGCTCCTTGTGGGGTTCATTCCTGCCCGCAATTACGAGCACACTCAATTATGAGGACACTCAGAAAGATTTGTCAAGCGCGTGAACTATCGGGAGCCCGGGACGGGACAGAGGAATTCCAGTGCGCTAGAATGTGCAGAATAGTGCACATAATCGAGCGAAGAGGTACAACATGAGCGACCAAGCTCCGGGCATCCCGCCCTTCCATCTGGCGATCCCGGTCCACGACATCGAGGCTGCGCGCCACTTCTACGGCGAGGTGCTCGGCTTCGAGGCCGGACGCTCGGACACGCGCTGGACGGACTGGAACGTCGAGGGTCATCAGGTCGTCACCCATCAGGTCGAGGGCCACGTCAACGCCGTCGCGGGCACCAACCCGGTCGACGGCCACGACGTCCCGGTGCCGCACTTCGGGCTGGTGCTGGACGTTGCGCGGTTCCAGGAGCTCGCCGACCGACTCACCGATGCCGGGACCGACTTCGTGATCGATCCCTACGTGCGTTTCGAGGGCGAACCGGGTGAGCAGTGGACGATGTTCTTCCTCGATCCCTCAGGCAATGCGTTGGAGTTCAAGGCCTTCAGGGACCTGTCGCAGCTGTTCGCCGTCTGATGCCGGCAGACGTGACCAGCGAGGGCCAGATCGATCGGGCGTTCCTGACCCGCATCGGCGAGCGGATCCGCGAGCTGCGTCAGTCGCGCGGTCTCACGATGCAGCAGCTCGCTGACCGGGCGAGCATCAGCCGGCGCCTGATCACGCAGATCGAGCACGGCCAGGCCAACCCCAGCCTCGTGACGATCACCCGCATCGCGCGCGAGCTCGGCACGGACTTCACGAACCTCCTCGATGGTGCGGCCTCGTCTGCGAGTCCCATGGAGGTGTTCGGCGCCGACGAACACGTGCTGGTCTGGTCGAGCGACAACGGCAGCACGGCCCACCTCCTGGTGTCGACCCGCGACACGCGTGCCGCGGATCTCTGGTTGTGGCGGCTTGCGCCCGGAGACAGCTATCACGGCCACGCAGACCCGGAGCGTTCGCAGGAGCTGTTTTACGTGCTCGAGGGGACGCTCACGGTCTCGGCTGATGGCATGGAAGTGCTGGTGCCCCACGGCAGCGCCAGTCGGTTGCGCAGTGATCGCGCCTACTCGTACGTCAACGCCGGTCACAGCCCTGTGGTCTTCGTGAGGACTGTCGCGCTGCAACCGGGCTGACGGATCAGGCGAGCCGGGCGGGGAAGCCTCCGGTCGCGACGGGTCCCCATCGCGTGGGGGTGATGCGCATCAGGCACTTGCCCTGGTCGAGCATCGCCTGGCGGTACTCGGCCCAGTCGGGGTGTTCGCCGGAGATGTTGCGGAAGTACTCGACAAACGCGTCGAGGCCCTCGGGCACGTCGAGCACCTCGCACGTGCCGTCGACCTGCACCCACGGACCGTCGAAGTCGTCCGACAGCACGACGACGCTGACCTGGGGGCGCTTGCGGGCGTTCTTGGCCTTGGCTCGCTCGGGATAGGTGGAGACGACGATCCGGCCGGAGTCGTCGACACCGCCGATCACCGGCGAGGCCTGGGGTGAGCCGTCGGCGCGCTGGGTGATGACGAGCATCCGGTGACGGGGTCGTACGAACTCGACCAGCTCTGACTGGCTCACGGTGGTGGAGGTGGCGATCTGGCGTGCCATTGACGAGGTACGTCCTTCCGACGCAAGGTGGCTCATTCGATCGTACGGTCGGCCGCAATTGTCGGGGTCGAAGGCCATGCTGGCCACATGACGACGTACGTTGTGCTGTTCCGGGGCATCAATGTCGGCGGCCGCAACAAGGTCCCCATGGCCGGACTGCGCGAGCACCTCGAGACCGACTTCACCAATGTCCGCACGTACATCCAGTCCGGCAACGTGCTGCTCGACTCGGATCTGCCGGCCGACCAGGTGGCGGCGCGCATCGACGCCGGGCGGCCCTCGGCGTTCGCTCTCGACTCAGACCTCGTTCGAGTGCTGGTGCTCGACGAAGGGGCCTACCGCGAGGTCGTGGCCGCGGCGCCGAAGGGATTCGGTGACGATCCGGATCGCCACCGCCACGACGTCATCTTCTACATGGGCGTGACGGCAAGCGAGGTCGAGCCGTTCATCGTCGTCAATCCCGAGGTCGACGAGGCCTTCATCGGTGAGCGGGCGGTCTATCACCGACGGGTCACGGCGCTGGCGACCCGCAGCAGGCTCAACAAGATCATCGGCTCGCCGGTCTACCCGTCCCTCACGATCCGCAACTGGAACACCACGGTCAGGCTGGCGGCGATGCTCGACGACTGAGCTCGGTCAGACGTGATCATGCGGCGAGCAGGAGGATGCCACCGGCCACCAGCTCGACGCCGAAGTAGAACCAGATCGGGTAGAACCGAACCGATGCGTCGAGCAGCCGTGACACGAGCCGTCCGGCGGCCATGCCCAGGAGTGCAAGGCCAACGGTGACAACGACGCCGGTGCGGATGTCGCCGACATCGAGAGCGGCAGCGCCCAGCACGGCTCCCATGGCGATGCCGAAGCCGCCATAGACAGCGCGGACCTCTGACCGGCTCTCCGGGGTCTGGACCGACAGGTGGAACGGGCCGGCCAGCGCCGCGGGGGCGGCGAGCCCGTACAGACCCATCACGAGGAAGAAGAGCGCGATGACGGTGATGACGGTCGTGGCCATGCGTGTTCCTTCGTTCGATCCGGGACGGTCGGCGTCGTGCGATCATCACTCACATGGTGGGCGAGGCGCTTCCGGAAACGTGCTGGGACGAGCGGCCGACCGTGTGGCTCTGGTCAGGGCACGCCGCCTACGTGGGGCCGTCCCTCCAGCTCGACACGCACTCGGGCTCGGTCGACTGCTTCGCGCTCGGTCTGGACGAGCCATACACGCTCCGATCGGGCGATGCCGTGGAACGACGAACACGAAGCGCCTTGATCCCGGCGCGTACGCCCCATCAGGTGGTGGCCGGCGACGGTCGCATGATGTTCTTCTACGTCGACCCCAGCGCCGCGGGGTCAGGGAAGCTCCTCGGCCAGATGATGGACCGTACGACGACCATCGCCATCGACCATCGGGACGAGGCGGCGTTGATCGCGGCTTGCCGGGGTCCCGCGCTGCTCGACCCCGAGGTCCTGCGCCAGTCCCTGCTCGGGAGGGTGGAAGCAGACCCGATCGACGAACGCATTCGCGAAGCCATGTCCATCCTGCGGTCCAGGCCCGGCGGCCGGCTGAGCGCGGCCGAGATCGCGACCGCGGTCGGGCTCTCGCCGTCACGATTCCTGCACCTGTTCTCGGCGCACGCAGGAACGAGCTTTCGCCGCTACCGGCTGTGGGCCCGGATGTGTCACGCGGCCGGTCCACTCAGCGAGGGGGCGGACCTGACGACGGCGTCCAGCGAGGCCGGGTTCGCATCGCCGAGTCACTTCAGCGACACGTTCCGCACGATGTTCGGGCTGAGTGCCACGGCGCTGCTGTCCCGCCAGACGCGCGTGGTTGTCCAGCCCGGCGACTGAGTCCGTCAGACCACGGAGAACTCGTAGCGCACCACGTTGACGTACGTCTCGCCGGGCCGCAGCACCCGCTGCGGGAAGTGCGGGTGGTTGATCGAGTCCGGGAACGTCTGCATCTCGGCGGTGACGCCGGCGAAGGCTTCGTACGTCTCGAGGTCGCCCTTGGCGCTGGCGCCCTCGAGGTAGCCGCCGGCGTAGACCTGGGTGCCGGGCTGGTCCGTGACCAGTGTCAGGCGCCGACCGCTGTCCGGGTCGGTCAGCGTTGCGACCTGGCGCATGCCCTCACCGTCCAGGACCCAGTTGTGGTCGTATCCGGCGTTGTCGACGGCATCGATGTTCTTGCCGATCGGGGTCTCCACACGGAAGTCGAACGGCGTGCCGTCGACGCTGAGGACCTCGCCGGTGGGCAGCAGCTCGGCATCGACGGGTGTGTAGGCCGAGGCGTCGATCTGCAGGAGCTGGTCGAGCACCGTGCCGGAGTCATGGCCCGCGAGGTTGAAGTACGCGTGGTTGACCAGGTTGACGATCGTCGGCTGATCGGTCTCGGCCTCGATCCGGATCTCGAGCGCGCCGCCGTCGAGGGTGTAGATGACCCGGGCGTCGAGGTTGCCGGGATAGCCCTCCTCGCCGTCCGGTGATCGGCGGGAGAACGTGACGCTGTCGTTGTCGGGGTCGAGGGCTGTCGACCATACGTAGGTGTCGAAGCCCAGGTCGCCGCCGTGCACGTGGTTCTGGCCCTCGTTGCGGGTCACGGCATACTCCGTGCCGTCGATCTCGAAGCGCCCTTCGCGGATGCGGTTGGCGTAGCGGCCGGCCGTCACGCCGAAGTAGTAGGGATCGCGGGGCAGCTCGTCGTACGACTTGCGGCCGAGGACCACGTCGGCGAGGACGCCGTCACGGTCGGGCGCGTGCAGCTCGAGGATCCGTGCGCCGAGGTCCGCCAGGACGACTCGGCAGACGTCGTTGGAGATCGTGACGGCGGTGATCGTGTGGTCGCCTGCGGCGGCGGTGAAGCTCTCGAGCATCGTGAGGCTTTCTGGAACGGGTCGGAAGCCCCACCTTCTGGTGTGGCCACGGAGCTCCTCCTCACCGCGCGAGAACTCTATCCGAGAGAGGTCACACGGCCCGAAAGGGCTATGGCGGTCCCGAGACGGCCCGTCCTACGCTCCGAAGATGGACGACCACGAGCTGGTCGCACGTCTTCGCGCCGGTGACGAACGAGCCTTCGCGTCGCTCGTACGCCAGCACCAACCCAGCCTGCTGCGGCTGGCCGAAGCGTTCGTCGGCAGTCGAGCTGTCGCCGAAGAGGTCGTGCAGGACACCTGGCTCGCGGTCTGCAAGGGGGCTGCTGGGTTCGAAGGACGATCGTCGCTCAAGACCTGGATCTACACGATCCTCGTCAACCGGGCGCGGTCCACGGCGGCGCGGGAGCATCGCAGTGAGCCGCTCGACGGGGACGAGTACGACGGGTGCTTCGACTCCTCCGGGGTCTGGGCGACGCCGCCGGTGCCGTGGTCCGAGAAGGTCGATGACGAGATCGTCGCGCACCAGTTCGCCAAGCTGGTGTCGAAGGTCCTGCCGGAGCTGCCGGACGCCCAGCAGCAAGTCCTCGTGCTGCGCGATGTCGAAGGGCTCCCGGCCGCCGAGGTGGCTACGCTCCTGAGCATCAGTGACGGCAATCAGCGCGTCCTGCTGCATCGCGCCCGGTGCCGGATCAGGCAGCATCTCGAGCTCGCGATGGGAGGTGAATGGTCATGATGTGGTGGCACAGGCGTCGCGCGATCGTGTGCGAGCAGGCCGTTCGCCTGATGGCGGGCTATCTCGACGGTGCCCTGCCGGACGCAGACCGCCGCCGGCTCGAGGCCCATCTCGCGGACTGCCCGCACTGCAGCGAGCACCTGGCCCAGCTGCGCATCGCGATCGTCGCCGCGGGTCATGCCCAGCCCGAGGACCTGCCCGACGAGGTGGTCGACGACCTGGTTGCGGTGTTCCGTCGCTGGCAGCAGAAGTAGAGGCGTCGAACTTTTCTGTAACGCCGACGGGTCTCGCTGGGACTACTCATCAGGGCGACAGAAAGGAAAGGTTCCATGACCACCACGATTGACGAGGCCAAGCTTGATGCCTTCATGGGGCAGCTCGCGGGCTACATGACGGGCGCGACGGTATGCCTGGGCATCTGGCTCGGCGACCGGCTCGGACTCTTCCAGGCACTCAACGGCAGCGGACCCACCACCGCCGATCAGCTCGCCGAGCGGACGAACTGCCACCCACGGCTGGTCCGCGAATGGCTCAACTCCCAGGCGGCCGGCAAGGTGTTGACCTACGACGGTGCGACCGACACGTACGAGCTGTCGCCCGAAGTGGCACTGGCCGTGGCCGACGAGGACTCGCCGGCGTTCACCGCGCGGGGACTGAGCGTCCTCAACTCACTGTTCATCGACGCCGAGAAGGCCGCCGAGACGATCCGCGGCAACGGGGCGCTGAGCTGGGCCGATCACGACCGTCACCTGTTCGACGGCACCGAGTGGTTCTTCCGCACGGGCTATCGCGAGGGGCTGCCGGTGTGGATCGACGCCCTCGAAGGTGTCTCGGACGTCCTCCATTCGGGTGGCAGCATCGCCGACATCGGCTGCGGTCACGGCGCTGCAGTGGTCGTGCTCGCCGACCTCTACCCGGAAGCGACCCTCACGGGCTTCGACTTCCACGCACCCTCGGTCGAGACCGCGAAGGAACGCGCCGCCGAGGCCGGCGTCTCGGACCGTGCGTCGTTCCGTCAGGCGGATGCCCAGGGGTACGACGGCAGCTATGACCTGATCTGCTTCTTCGACTGCCTGCACGACATGGGCGACCCGGTCGGGATCCTGCGCTATGCCAAGGAGCACCTGAATCCCGGTGGCACGATCCTGCTGGTCGAGCCGTTCGCGCTGGACGACCTCGCCGCCAACATCGCGGACAACCCGATGGCCGCGATCTTCTACACCGCTTCGGCGACGATCTGCACGCCGAACTCGCAGTCGCAGGAGGTCGGTCTCGGCATCGGTACGCAGGCCGGCGCCGCCAGGTTGCGTGAGGTGGCGAACGAGGCCGGACTGACGCACGTACGAACGGCGGACCAGACACCGTTCAACCTCATCCTCGAAGTCCGACCCTAGGAAGTGACGATGACCGCCGAACCTGTAACCGACGTCGACTACTCCGACCTGAGTGCTGTCTTCATCAACTGCACGCTCAAGCGATCACCGGAGGTCTCCAACACCGAGGGCCTGGCCGCGATCTCGATCGACATCATGCGCAAGCAGGGTGTCGCGGTCGAGTCGATCCGGGCCGTCGACCACGAGATCGCGACGGGGGTGTGGCCCGACATGACCGAGCACGGCTGGGAGCGCGACGAGTGGCCCGGCATCTTCGACAAGGTCATGGCGGCCGACATCCTGGTGCTCACGACGCCGATCTGGCTCGGGGAGAAGTCGTCGGTGTGCACCCGGATCGTCGAGCGGCTCTATGGCAACTCGAGCCTGCTCAACGAGGCCGGCCAGTACGCCTATTACGGGCGGGTCGGCGGTTGTCTCGTCACCGGCAATGAGGACGGCGTGAAGCACTGCGCCATGAACGTGCTCTACTCGCTGCAGCACCTCGGGTATGTCATCCCGCCGCAGGCGGACTCGGGCTGGATCGGCGAGGCCGGGCCTGGACCCAGCTACCTGGATCCGGGCTCGGGAGGACCGGAGAACGACTTCACCAACCGCAACACGACGTTCATGACCTGGAACCTTCTGCACCTGGCCCGCATGCTCAAGGACGCCGGCGGCATACCTGCGCACGGCAACCAGCGGTCCCTGTGGGACGCCGGATGCCGGTTCGACTCCGAGAACCCCGAGCATCGCTGATCCCGGTGAGCAGGGCGTGAGGGATCATGTCCGCATGGATGATCAGCTCGAGGCCGCCGTCGAGACCTACCTGTCCGCCGTGCGCGAGGCTGATGTCGAGCGGGTGCTCTCGCTCTTTGCTCCCGATGCCGTCGTGCACTCGCCGCTGTACGGCGTGATGGCGCCGACCGAGTTCTACCCGACGCTGTTCGCCGACACGAGCGAGGCGAACCTGGAGCTGCGATCGGTCATGCACGGTCGCGACATGAGCGGCGTCAGGACCATGAGCTTCTGGTTCCACTTCGACTGGCGCCTGCCGTCGGGAGCAGCGGCGCCATTCGATGTCGTGGACGTTGTGACGCTGGACGACGACGGCAGGTTCACCTCGCTGCACATCATCTACGACACCGTCGACGTGCGCCCCGCCTTCGAGGCGGAAACCGGCCGGGCGTCCTGGCGGCAATGAGCCAGTAGGTCAGGACAGGACGCGCCCGCCGAGGCCGTCGAGCACGATGTCGAGGATCCGGTCGTGCCATGCGTGCCGCGCGGCGGAGGTGGTGCCGTCGCCGTTCTTGCGGGACAGCGGGTATGCCCCGACAGTTCCCTTGACCGACGTCGTGAGGGCGAGGTTGCCGGCGATCTGCACCGAGACGGTCGCGTCCTCGATCGTGAAGCCCTGGTCGTGCAGCGAGGCGATGTAGGGCGTGATCTGCTCGACGACGCGTTGGGGCCACTTCGGCGGCGAGAGCGCGACGACGTCGTAGCCGGGGTATCGCTCGCAGATGGCCCACACCGAATGGGTGATCTCGCGCAGCAGGTCACGCCACGGCAGGTCGGCCTCCGGCCAGTCCACCGAGAGGGCGGCCCGTTCGATCGCGGCGACGAGCAGCTCCTCGCGATCCTGGACGTAGCGATAGAGGCCCGAGTGCGCGACGCCGAGCCGCGCGGCGACCGACGGCATGCTGAACGTGCCGATCCCGTCCTCGAGCACGGCATCCACGATGAGCTCCAGGCTGAGGGAGCGTGGCCGGCCTGATCTGCGGTCCATGGTGTGATCGTACGTTCAGCCATCACAGCCTTGGCCAGGCGGCCGAGGTTCGCCGGACATCGTGTCTAGGAACGCTCGGGCGACGATTCCTCGAACACCAGCAAGGTGCGGGTGCTGAGGATCCCCGGGATGCCCTGGATCTCGTCGAGCACGAGGCGTCGCAGGCCGGCGTTGTCGCTGGCGCGCACCAGCATCACGACGTCGAACTCTCCGCCGACGAGCGCGATGTGCTCGACGCCCTCGAGAGAGCGCAGCTGGGCGTGGATGCTGCGCCAGTCGGGCTGCCGGACGTTCATCGTGAGGTACGCCGACGTGCCGAGGCCGCGGCCGACCGGGTCGACGAGCGCGGAGTAGCCCTTGATGACACCGGACTCGGTGAGCCGCTCGACGCGGGCGTAGGCGTTGGCGCGCGAGATGTGGACCTCCTCGGCGAGCTGGCGCATCGAGAGCCGGCCATCTCGCTCGAGCGCATCGAGGATGCGGTTGTCGATGTCGTCGATCTGAGCTCCGGCCATCTGTCTCTTCCTCATCGTGTGACGTGGGTCGCGCTGGACATACGGCCATCGTTCGCCGTGTCTGCCAAGACATCTTCTCGACAATCCTGCAGCACTTGAACTCGGATGGCCAGAAGGCGCACTGTTCTGTGAACAGTCGAATTCCGCGAAAGGAGTCGCCGGGTGCCCAGCAACGACCTCCTGCCGTCCGAGGAACCCGTCCAGCTGCTCGACCCCGAAGGGCGCCGTGTCGAGGCAGTCGCGCACGCGTTCCCGTCGGACGACGAGATGCTGCGGGCTCACGAGGCGCTGGTGATCGGCCGGCGGATCAACGAGCAGGCGTACGCCTTGGTGCGCCAGGGCCGCCTCGCGGTCTACCCGTCGTCGTACGGCCAGGAGGCGTGCGAGGTCGTCGCCGCGCTGGTGCTCCGCGACCAGGACTGGCTCTTCCCGACCTACCGCGACGTCGTCTCGATCGTCGGCCGCGGCGTCGATCCGGTCGAGACGCTGACGCTGCTCAAGGGCGACTGGCACTGCGGCTACGACCCGACCGAGCACCACGTCGCACCGCAGACGACGCCGCTGGCGACGCAGCTGATCCATGCGGTCGGTGTCGCGCACGCGGCGACCCTGCGCGGTGAGGACACGGTGGTGATGGCGATGTGCGGCGATGGCGCCACGAGCGAGGGCGACTTCCACGAGGCGCTCAACTTCGCCGCCGTGTTCAAGGCGCCGGTCGTGTTCTTCGTGCAGAACAACGAGTACGCGATCTCGGTGCCGCTCGCCCGCCAGAGCGTCGCGCCGTCGCTGGCCCACAAGGGCATCGGCTACGGCGTGCCGGGGGAGCGGGTCGACGGCAATGACGTCGCCGCGCTGCTGTCGGTGCTCGGCGGGGCTGTTGACGCTGCCCGGAACGGTGGTGGCCCGCAGCTCGTCGAGGCACACACGTACCGGATGCAGGCGCACACCAACGCCGACGATGCCACGCGCTACCGCCCCGACGGCGAGGTCGAGGCGTGGGCGGGCCGCGACCCGTTGCTACGCAGCGAGGCGTACCTGACAGCCCGCGATCTGCTGACCGAGGAGCGGCGAGCCGAGATCGCCGCGCAGGCCGAGGAGGTCGCCACCGTGATGCGGGACGGCCTGATGAAGGACGTCGAGCCCGACCCGCAGGAACTGTTCCGCAACATCTACGCGACACCCACGCCGCAGCTTCAGGAGCAGGCGGCATTCCTCGCCGAGGAACTGAGCCGGGAGGAGGCGCGCTGATGGCCGAGCACGAGAAGATCACGATGGCGCAGGCGCTCAACCAGGCCCTGCGCGACGCGATGAAGGCCGACGAGTCGGTGCTGGTGTTCGGCGAGGACGTGGGCGCGCTCGGCGGTGTCTTCCGCGTCACCGACGGCCTGACGGCAGAGTTCGGCGACGCGCGCTGCTTCGACACCCCGCTGGCCGAGTCCGGGATCATGGGCATGGCCGTCGGCCTCGCGATGAACGGGATGCGCCCCGTCGTGGAGATGCAGTTCGACGCGTTCGCCTATCCCGCGTTCGAGCAGCTCGTCAGCCACGTCGCCAAGATGCGCAACCGCACGCGCGGCGCCGTCGGGCTGCCGATCACGATCCGCATCCCGTACGCCGGTGGGATCGGTGGCGTCGAGCACCACTGCGACTCGTCGGAGGCCTACTACGTGCACACGCCCGGCCTGACCGTCGTCGCGCCGGCGACGGTCGCGGATGCGTACACGCTGATGCGCGAGGYGATCTCGTCGCCTGATCCGGTCGTGGTGCTGGAGCCCAAGAAGCTCTACTGGAGCAAGGACGAGGTCGACCTCGACGAGGCGCAGCCCGGCATCGGTCGCGCGGTCGTACGTCGTGAGGGCACGGACGCGACGCTCATCGCGTACGGCACCTCGGTGCCGATCGCGCTCGAAGCCGCTGACGCGGCTGCCGCTGAGGGCCGCAGCCTGCAGGTCGTCGACGTCCGGTCGCTCGTGCCGTTCGACGACGAGACGGTGTGCGCGGCCGTACGTTCGACCGGCCGCGCCGTCGTGGTCGCCGAGGCCGCCGGGTTCGCGAGCGTCTCGTCGGAGATCGTTGCCCGGGTCACCGAGCGGTGCTTCCACCACCTTGCCGCGCCGGTGCGTCGGGTCACCGGGTTCGACATCCCCTACCCGCCGCCCAAGCTCGAGCACCTCCACCTGCCGAGCGTCGATCGCGTCCTCGACGCGGTCGACGACCTCCAGTGGGACGACGACGTATGACCAACACGTTCACCCTGCCCGACCTGGGAGAAGGCCTGACCGAGGCCGAGATCGTTCGCTGGCTCGTGGCCGTCGGCGACGAGGTCGTCGTCGACCAGCCCGTCGTCGAGGTCGAGACCGCCAAGTCGATCGTCGAGGTCCCGTCGCCGTACGCCGGCCGGGTCAGCGAGCTGCACGGTGCCGAGGGTGGCACGGTCGCCGTCGGCAGTCCGCTGATCTCGGTGGAGCCGGTGTCGGTGCCGGCCGCAGTCGGGGAGTCGTACCGCGAGGAGGAGCGGGCCGGGTCCGGCAACGTGTTGATCGGCTACGGCACGCCGGAGGGCGCTGCCAGCGGTCGCCGCCGCAGGCCTCGTACGGCCTCCGCTGCTCCATCGCCGACGCCTCAGTCGTCGGTGCCGCGGGTGTCATCGCCGCTCGTACGGCGGTTGGCGCGTGAGGCGGGGGTCTCGATCCTCGGCATCACCGGGACCGGCGTCGACGGGCTCATCACCCGGCATGACGTCCAGGCCGCGATCGATGCCGCGGCGGCACCACAGGCAGCGCCGACGGAGTCGGTTGAGTCGGTGGAGACCGCGGACCGCACCGGGCTCGAGATCGCCCAGCGCATCCCGATGAGCGGCTTCCGCAAGGCCGTCTCGACCGCCCTGTCACGCAGCCGCAGCGAGATCCCCGAAGCCACGGTGTGGGTCGACGTGGACTTCACCGAGCTGTTCGCGCTGCGCGCCGCCGCGAAGGCAGCGGGCAAGCCGGTCCCCGGCCTGCTGGCATACCTCGCCCGCTTCACCGTCGCCGCTCTGCGGGCGCACCCCGAGCTCAACGGCGAGGTCGACACCGCGAACGACGAGCTGATCCAGTACGCCGGCATCAACCTCGGGCTTGCTGTGCAGACCGATCGCGGGCTGCTGGCGCCTGCCGTGCTCAACGCGCACCTGCTCACGACCGCGGAGCTCGACACCGAGATCCAGCGCGTCACGGCCGCGGCCCGCGAGGGCAAGGCGACGCAGGCCGAGCTCACGGGCGGCACGTTCACGCTCAACAACTACGGAGCGTTCAACGTCGACGGCAGCGCCGCGATCATCAACCACCCGCAGGTCGCGATCCTCGGCTTCGGCCGGGTCATCGACCGCGCGTGGGTCGTCGACGGTGAGCTGGCGGTCCGCAAGATCGCGCAGATGTCGTTCGTGTTCGATCACCGGGTGTGCGACGGCGGCACGGCCGCGGCGTTCATGCGGGTCGTCGCCGACGCGATCGAGTCACCCGCCTCGGCCATCGCGAACCTCTGAGCTCACCTCGTGGCCTCGGAGACGTGCAGGACCTCGAACACGTCGCCGAGTGCAGGGTCTGGCTCGGCTGCCCACAGGGAGAACTGGATCGTCTCCCAGTTCTCCAGGTCGATGCCGAACAGCGACACGAGCGCGCCATCTGCTCGCCTGCTCAGCTCGACCTGAGCCGCCTCCGTCGCGGCGTCGGTCGGATCGGTGTGCGGAGGCAGTGCCGACGTGGACCGGGTCGCGAATGCCGCCCGGCCGACGTCGCCCCGTACCTGGCAGGTTCCCTCCAGCCAGGAGCGGACGACAGGTCGACCGAAGTCGCGGACGATCCCGCCGAAGCCCGCACCTCCGAAGAAGAACCGGGCGGCGCCCTCGACGTCGGCCCAGCGGTAGAAAGGTGCGTACTGGTTGACGCGGGCGCCCCGGGCGCCCTTCTCCTGGATCAGGTACGCCTTGAGACTGAGGCCCGGATAGCCGTCCATCTTGGCGCCGTGCTCAGCGACCCGCTTGCGGATGATGCCCATGTCGTAGTCGGTGGGCAGGGGGATCGAGTACTGCGCAATCAGCATGGCGGCTCCATCGTCGGACGGGTGGCAGGGCCATCATGCACATACCGGGACAAGGAGCCTTGGGGATGCTCAGAGTTCGGTCTCGGTGACCTCACCGGTGAACGTCGTCATCGACGCGACATCGAAGGTCTGGGCGTCGGCGGCGGTCTCGGCCATCGCCGAGGACTTCAGCGCGGCCTTGAGCGCATCGGCGTCGTCGAACCACAGCTCGGCGACGAAGTACGGAGCGTCGCCGCCCATGGCTCGTGGGTGTGACCGGGAGAAGCGGCGCAGGTTCGGCAGCTTCGACGCCAGGGGTATGTGGACCTCGGTGTAGTGCTTCTCGAACGCCTCGGGATCGGCGGGCGCGCCGTACTGGATCGTGATGCGGTGCATGGAGGTCCTTTCAGGGTGCGTGGTGGTTTCGAGGCTCCGCTTCGCTCCGCACCTCAACCACCGGTGTCATCGCTGGTCGAGGTGCGGAGGCCGTCCGCGGCCGGAGCCTCGAAACCAGGTCAGGTGGCAGGGGGCCAGGTCTTGGCGACGAGGGTCAGCACGTCGTACGTCGCCACCGGCTTGCCCTCGGCGTTGGTGACGACGGCGTCCCAACGCACCTCACCGTAGTCGGCGCTGTTGCGCGGGGTGATCTGCTTGACCGTCAGAGTGACGTCGATCGTGTCGTCGGCCTTGACCGGCGTCAGGAACCGCAGGTTGTCGACGCCGAAGTTGGCCAACACCGGCCCCGGATTGGGCTCCACGAACAGCCCGGCGGCCAGCGACACGACGAGGTAGCCGTGCGCGACGATCCCGCCGAACAGCGGGTTGGCGGCTGCCGCCTCGGCGTCGGTGTGCGCGTAGAACGTGTCGCCGGTGAACTCCGCGAAGTGCTCGATGTCGTCGAGTGTCACCGTGCGGGACGACGAGCGGATCGTGTCGCCGATGCGCAGCTCGGCGAGGCTCTTGCGGAACGGGTGCACATCGTCGACGCGCTGCTCCGAGCCCTTGATCCACTGCCCGGTGATCGCCGTGAGCATGTCGGGCGAGGCCTGGATCGCGGTGCGCTGCATGTGGTGCAGGACGCCGCGGATGCCGCCGAGCTCCTCGCCGCCACCCGCGCGGCCGGGGCCACCGTGCACCAGCATCGGCAGTGGTGAGCCGTGGCCCGTCGACTCCGGAGCGTCGTCGCGGTCGAGCACGAGGATGCGGCCGTGCCACGGTGCGAGTCCGAGGGTCACGGTGCGGGCGATCTCGGGGTCGTGGGTGACGAGCGACCCGGCGAGGCTGCCCTGTCCGCGAGCGGCAAGCGCGACCGCCTCGTCCACCGAGTCGTACGTGATGACGGTGCTGACCGGGCCGAAGGCTTCGACCTCGTGGGGTTCGGTGGCGCCGGCGGTCGCGCGCAGCAAGATCGGCGACATGAACGCGCCGGCCTCGGCGTCGGCATCGACGACGTCCACGTGGTCCGGGTCGCCGTACACGATCTCCGCCGAGCCGCGCAGGATCTGGACGGCCTTGCGGACCTCGTCACGCTGGCCCAAGCTCGCGAGAGCTCCCATGCGTACGTCGGGGTTTGCTGGGTTGCCGACGGTGATCTTCGAGAGCCGCGCACTGATCGCGGTGATGACCTCGTCGGCGATCGCGGTCGGCACGATCGTCCGGCGGATCGCGGTGCACTTCTGACCGGCCTTGACCGTCATCTCGGCGACGACGCCCTTGACGTAGAGGTCGAACTCGGGGTCGTCGGTCGTGACGTCGGGGCCGAGGATCGAGCAGTTGAGCGAGTCGGCCTCGACGCCGAGCTGCGCGCCGCCGTGCAGGACCGAGGGGTGCTGGCGCAGCGTCGCTCCGGTGCTCGCGGAGCCGGTGAACGCGATGGAGTCCTGGGCGCCGAGCTGGTCGAGCAGACCTTCGGGGCTGCCGCACAGCAGCTGCAGCGAGCCCTCGGGCATGAGGCCGGAGTCGATGATGCGGCGGACCACGAGCTCGGTGAGGTATGCCGTCTGGCTCGCCGGCTTGACGATCGTGGGGAGACCGGCGAGGAACGCGGGCCCGAGCTTCTCGAGCATGCCCCAGACCGGGAAGTTGAACGCATTGATCTGGACCGCGACACCGGGTCGCGAGGTGTAGAGGTGCTGGCCGAGGAACACGCCGGTCTTGCCGAGCGGCTCGGTCGCGCCGTCGAGGATCACGGTGTCGTTGGGCAGCTCGCGGGTGCCCTTGCTGGCATAGCTGAACATCGTGCCGATGCCGCCGTCGATGTCGACCTGCGAGTCGCGCAGCGTCGCGCCGGTGCGCGCCGACAGGGCGTAGAGCGGGTCCTTGTCCTCGCCGAGGTGCTTGGCGACGGCCTTGAGGATGCTGGCGCGCTCGTGGAAGGTCAGCGCGCGGATCGCCGGCCCACCGACGGTGCGAGCATGGTCGACCATCGCCGAGAGGTCGAGGCCGGTCGCCGAGATCCGGGCGATCTCCTCACCGGTCGACGCATCGAGAAGGGGCTTGCCGTCGTCCGAGGCGCGGAACCACGAGCCTCCGACATAGCTTTCGAGCAGTGCACTCACGGGCCTAAAACCTTTCGTTGCGCGAACCTGATGCCGCGTGCAAGACTATTACAGACCGGTCGGTCAGTAAATGGCTGACGCGAGATTTCTGGAGGCGCACATGACGTTGGCACCCGAGGCCGACGAGGGCAAGCTGCGGGCGGAGTTCGAGGCCACGATCGAGCGGCACGACCGCATCGAGCCGCGCGACTGGATGCCCGAGGCATACCGCAAGACGGTGATCCGGCAGGTCGCCCAGCACGCACACTCCGAGATCATCGGCATGCAGCCCGAGGGCAACTGGATCACCCGGGCACCCTCGCTGCGCCGCAAGGCGATCCTGCTGGCCAAGGTGCAGGACGAGGCCGGCCATGGGCTCTACCTCTACTCGGCGTGCGAGACGCTCGGCGTCTCCCGGCTCGAGCTCACCGAGATGCTGATCAACGGCAAGCAGAAGTACTCCTCGATCTTCAACTACCCGACGCTGTCGTACGCCGATGTCGGCACGATCGGCTGGCTCGTCGACGGCGCCGCGATCTGCAACCAGGTCCCGCTGTGCCGCACCTCGTACGGGCCCTACGGCCGCTCGATGATCCGGATCTGCAAGGAGGAGTCGTTCCACCAGCGCCAGGGCTATGAGCTGCTCGCGACGATGATGCGCGGCACCGACGAGCAGCGCGAGATGGTGCAGGAGTCGGTCAACCGGTTCTGGTGGCCGGCGCTGATGATGTTCGGCCCGCCCGACGAGGACTCGCCCAACACCGCCCAGTCGATGGCGTGGGGCATCAAGCGCAACACCAACGACGACCTGCGCCAGCGCATGGTCGACATGACCGTCCCGCAGGCCGAGGCGCTCGGCGTGACGCTCCCGGACCCCGAGCTGAAGTGGAACGAGCAGCGCCAGTCGTACGACTTCGGGTCGCCGGACTGGGACGAGTTCAAGGACGTGATCCACGGCAACGGGCCGTGCAACACCCAGCGCATCGCGCATCGTCGCCGCGCCCACGAGGACGGTGCGTGGGTGCGCGAAGCCGCGACGGCGTTCGCCGCGAGAGGAGAAGCATGACTGAGCAGATCCAGGGCGACTGGCCGTTGTACGAGGTGTTCGTCCGCGGCAAGCGCGGGCTCAACCACGTGCACGTCGGCTCGCTGCACGCCGCCGACGACGAGATGGCCGTACGTCATGCCCGCGACGTCTACACCCGCCGCAACGAGGGCGTCAGCATCTGGGTCGTGCGGTCCGACGCGATCACCGCATCGAGCCCCGACGAGAAGGATCCGCTGTTCGCCCCGAGCGGCGACAAGGTCTACCGGCACCCCACGTTCTACGACATCCCCGACAACGTTCCACACATGTGATGGACATGAGCCATACTCCTGATCCGAGCCACCTGCCCGACGACGACTCCGTCTACGCCGGGCTGCTGGGCAGCGACGACTCCCAATGGGCCTTCGGCACAGACTTCGAGGACCCGCTCGCGGGCGTCGACACCACGGTCCCCGACGGCGTCGACACGCATGAGCTCGCGGTCTACTGCCTCATGCTCGCCGACGATGCGCTCGTGATGTCGCACCGGCTCTCGCAGTGGTGCAGCAATGCGCCCGACCTCGAGGAGGACATCGCGCTTGCCAACATCGCGCTCGACCTGCTGGGTCAGGCGCGGCTGTTGCTGGCGCGTGCAGCTGCGGCGGATCCGTCGGTCGTACCGTCCCTGCCTGAGGGGTCGCCGGTCCCGCCGGAGGATGCCCTCGCGTTCTTCCGCGGCGATCGCGAGTTCCTCAACGTACGCCTCGTCGAGGCCGACAACGGCGACTTCGCCGTGACGATCGTTCGGCTGCTGCTGTTCTCGACCTGGCGGCTCGCCCTGCTCCAGCGCCTCGCGGACAGCCGCGACCACGTGCTCTCGGCGGTTGCGGTCAAGGGCGTCAAGGAGATGACCTATCACCGCGACTACGCCGGGCGCTGGTTCCTCATCCTCGCCCGCGGCACTGAGGAGTCGCGCCGCCGACTGGTGGCCGGGCTCGACGCGACCTGGCCGCTGTACGCCGAGCTGTTCACCACGCACCGCGCCGAGCTCGTCGCTGCCGAGTCGGGCGTCGGGGTCGACCCGGCAACGGTCGCCGACGAGGTCGACGTGCTGCTCGAGCAGGTGTTCTCGATGAGTGGTGTCGACCGCCCGGAGGTCGCGCCTCTTGCGGGCGTACGCGGGGAGACCGGCCGCGACGGGCTGCACACCGAGGCGTTCAGCCGGCTGCTCGCTGAGATGCAGGTCGTGGCGCGGGCGCACCCCATGGGCCGGTGGTAATCGTGACCACGATCGCTCCCGCGCGAGGTGCATATGAGGTCGCGGCCTCCGTCACCGATCCGGAGATGCCGATGCTGACGCTCGACGATCTCGGCGTCCTGCGCGACGTCGAGGTCGAGGGTGAACGAGTCGTCGTGACGATCACGCCGACCTACTCCGGCTGCCCGGCCATGGCGACGATGCGCGACGACCTGGTGCACCGGCTGCATGACGAGGGCTTCGCCGACGTCGAGGTGCGGGTCAGCCTGCACCCGGCCTGGTCGAGCGACTGGATCACGGCCCGCGGACGGCAGGCGCTCGCCGAGCACGGCCTCTCGGCCCCCGGGCCCGCCCCACGCCACGACGGCCCGGTCGTGCTCTCGCTGCTGCCCACCCGCCGTACGCTCGCCTGCCCACGCTGCGGCTCGTCGGGCGTCGAGCTCACCTCGGAGTTCGGGCCCACGGCCTGCAAGGCGCTCTACCGCTGCGCGTCCTGCCTCGAGCCCTTTGAACACGTCAAGGAGATCTGACATGACCGTCATGGCCACGCCGGTCTCGGCGGCCCGCGCCGCGTTCCACACCCTCACGGTCGCCTCGGTGGAGCAGCTGACCGAGGACTCTGCCGCCATCACGTTCGACGTGCCGGAGGAGCTACGCGAGGCGTACGCCTTCGAGGCCGGCCAGTCGCTAACGCTTCGGCGAATGATCGAGGGTGAGGACCACCGTCGTACGTACTCGATCTGCGCCGCTGTCGGTGAGCGACCGCGCATCGGCGTTCGAGAGATCCCCGACGGGTTGTTCTCGCACTGGCTCGTGCACGACGTACGGCCGGGGGATCGCATCGAGGTGCAGACCCCGACCGGCAACTTCCGCGCCGATCCCGAGGGCGGGGGGCGCCACCTGTGCATCGCTGCGGGCTCCGGCATCACGCCGATGATCTCGATCGTGTCGTCGCTGCTGCGGCACTCCGATGCCGAGGTCACGATGCTCTACGGCAACCGCACGAGTCAGTCGGTGATGTTCTCCGAGGAGCTGGCGGACCTCAAGAACCTCTACGGCCCGCGCTTCGACCTCGTGCACGTCCTGTCCCGCGAACCCCGTGACGTCGAGCTGTTCTCCGGTCGGCTCGAGGCCGATCGTCTGCGCCGGCTGCTGACGGCGCTCGTGCCGGTCGGCGACCTCGACCACGTCTGGCTGTGCGGGCCCTTCGGGCTGATCGCCGACGCCCGCACGGTGCTCGCCGAGGTCGGCGTCGAGCCCGGCAAGGTGCACTTCGAGCTGTTCTACGTCGACGAGCCGCCGCCGGAGCTGCACCGCGCCGACAAGGTCGTCTCGGGCATCACCAGCGACGTGACGATCGTGCTCGACGGGCGTACGACCACCGCGCCGATGTCACGCGACCAGAGCGTGCTCGACAGTGCGGCAGCGACCCGCAATGACCTGCCGTTCGCCTGCAAGGGCGGGGTGTGCGGCACCTGCCGGGCCAAGGTCACCGACGGCGAGGTCGAGATGCTCCGCAACTATGCGCTCGAGGACACCGAGGTCGAGGCCGGCTTCGTGCTGACCTGCCAGAGCCACCCCGTCACCGAGACCGTCACGGTCAACTTCGATGCCTGAGGTCGAGCCGATTGCTGCCGATGAGATCGCTCGGGCCAGCGCCGACACGATGTGGGCCGCCGACCGGGCCAGCCGGCTCCTCGGCATGGAGATCGTGGACGTCGCCCCCGGTCGCGCCACGGTGTCGATGATCGTCCGTCCCGACATGATCAACGGCTGGGACGTGTGCCACGGCGGGTTCATCGCGTCGCTTGCCGACAGCGCGTTCGCGCTGGCGTGCAACTCGTACGGCGAGGTGACGGTGGCATCGGGCTTCGACATCGCGCTGCTCGAGCCGGCCCACGCTGGTGACAGGTTGCTGGCAGTCGCGGTCGAGCGTTCTAGGCGTGGACGTACCGGCATCTACGACGTCACGGTCACCCGGACCGCGGGTGCGGCGCCGGCGACGATCGCCGAGTTCCGCGGCCGCAGCCACTCGACCGGCCGGCCGATCACCTAGGACTGGCGCTCGTGCAGCGAGAGCCCGTCGAACGCCAGGGTGGCGATCGACGCGGCGAGGACGTCGGGGTCGACCGGACCGCCCGGGCGGTACCACTCGACGAGTGAGTTGACCATGCCGAACAACAGCCGGCTGATGAGGTCCGGCGGGATGTCGTCGCGCAGTGCGCCCTCGTCGACCGCGGCCTGCACGAGGACCGCCAGGCGCTCGTCGATGCGCCGCCGGCGCTTGAGCGCGGCCAGCTCGATCTCGCTGTTGCCGTGCACGCGCAGGAGCAGGGTCACGGCGGGCAGGTGCGCGACGAGGATCTCGACCGACTCCTGCACCACGGTGCGCAGTCGCTCGTACGCACTGGTGCCGGGTGCCGCCGCAGCGGCGGAGTCGACCGCGGCCGAGAGCCCGTCGAGGGCCTCGTCGAGGGCGGCCGCCAGCAGGTGTTCCTTGCTCGGCACGTGGTGATAGATCGCGGACTTCGTCAGCCCCAGCTCCTTGGCGAGGTCGCCCATGCTGGTGCCGTCATAGCCCTGGCGGTTGAACAGCTCGATCGCGCGACGCAGCACGGTCTGCTGGTCGTAGCCGGGCCTGCCGCGCCGGGGTGTCGCCGCCTCGGTCATGGCTCAAGCGTCTCACGGCGTACGCCGTGCAGGCCCCTAGGCGAACGCGGACAGGCCGGTCAGCTCGCGGCCGATCGTGAGCTGGTGGATCTCGGCGGTGCCCTCGTACGTCAGCACGGACTCCAGGTTGTTGGCGTGCCGCATGACGGAGTACTCGCCCGAGATGCCGTTGGCGCCGAGGATCGTCCGAGCCTTGCGGGCGATGTCGAGCGCGACGCGGGTGTTGTTGAGCTTGCCGGCGCTGACCTGGGCGGGCTTGAGGATGCCCGCCTCCTTGAGGCGCCCGAGGTGGACGCTGAGCAGCAACGCCGTGCCGTGCGCGACGCTCATGTCGGCGAGCTTGCCCTGCGTCAGCTGGAACGCGCCGATCGGCTTGTCGAACTGCGTGCGGGTCGTGGCGTACTCGATGGCGGTCTCGAGGCACGACCGTGCCGCGCCTGTCGTGCCGAAGACGATGCCGAACCGGGCCTCGTTGAGCGCGCCGAGCGGACCGCGCAGGCCCTCGGCTCCGGGCAGCAAGGCAGCCGCCGGCAGGCGCATGTCCTCGAACGTCAGCTCGCTGGTGACCGAGGCGCGCATCGACATCTTGTGCTTGATGGCCCGGCCGGAGAAGCCAGGCGTATCGGTCGGCACGACGAACCCGCGGATGCCGTCGTCGGTCTGGGCCCACACCACGACGACGTCGGCGACGCTGCCGTTGGTGATCCACATCTTCGAGCCGTTGAGCACCCAGTCGTCACCATCGCGCTTGGCGCGCGTACGCATGCCGTTGGGGTTAGATCCGTGGTCCGGCTCGGTCAGGCCGAATGCGCCGACGTAGTCGCCCGCGGCCATGCCGGGGAGCCACTGCTCCTTCTGCTCCTCGGAGCCGTAGGCGTGGATCGAGTACATCGCGAGCGATCCCTGCACGGAGAACAGCGACCGCAGGCCGCTGTCGATCGCCTCGAGCTCGATGCTGGCCAGTCCGTACGCCGTGGGGCCGACGCCCGCGCAGCCGTAGCCGGTCAGGTGCATGCCGAGCAGGCCCGCGCCACCCATCTGCTTGGCGATGTCGCGGGCCGGCAGCTCGCCGCTCTCGGCCCACTCGGCGACGTGCGGTTCGAGCTTGTCCTGGGCGAAACGGCGGGCCGTGTCGCGGATGGCCCGCTCCTCGTCGGTCAGCAGGTGGTCGACGTTGAGCAGGTCATGACGGGTCTCCATGGATCCACCTTCTCAGAGCGCGGTGTCGGTCGTTCAGGGGCTACGAGTCGAGCCGGCGGCCGGCCCACGACCACGCGTACGAGTCGTCCTCGGCGGCGAGACCGCCCTCGCCGAGCTCGAGTGGGCGGAACGTGTCGACCATGACGGCGAGCTCGTCGAACGCCTCGACGCCGAGGCTTGCCTCGATCGCGCTGGGCTGCGGCCCATGGGCGTACCCACCGGGGTGCAGCGAGATCGAGCCGATGCCGATGCCCGAGCCCTTGCGCGCCTCGTAGTCGCCGTCGACGTAGAACATGACCTCGTCGGAGTCGACGTTGGAGTGGAAGTACGGCACTGGGATCGCGAGCGGGTGATAGTCGACCTTGCGCGGCACGAAGTTGCAGACCACGAAGTTCTGGCCCTCGAAGACCTGGTGCACCGGTGGCGGCTGGTGCACGCGGCCGGTGATGGGCTCGTAGTCCGAGACATTGAACGTGTAGGGGTAGAGGCAGCCGTCCCAGCCCACGACGTCGAACGGATGGGTGTCGTACGTCATCCGGCTGCCGACGATGCCGTTCGGCCCCGAGCCGCGGTGCTTGACGAGGACCTCGACGTCAGTGCCCTCCTCGAGCAGCGGTGCCTCGGGCCCGTGCAGGTCGCGCTCGCAGTAGGGCGCGTGCTCGAGCAGCTGGCCGTAGCGCGACAGGTAGCGCTTGGGCGGTGCGATGTGGCTGTTGGACTCGATCGCGTACGCCCGCACCCCGCCCGTTGAGCTTGTCGAAACGTCGGGCAGCCAGCGGTGGGTCGTGGCGCGGGGGATGACCACGTAGTCGCCGGTGCGGAACGACAGCGCGCCGAAGACCGTCTCGACGACGCCGGAACCGGACTCGATGAACACACACTCGTCGCCGATCGCGTTGCGGTAGAGCGGCGATGGCGCACTGCCGACGGCGTACCCGATGCGGACGTCGCCGTTGCCGAGCACGAGGCGCCGTCCGGTCACGAGGTCGAGTGTCGTCGGATCGGTGTCGGCGAACAGCTGGGGCAGGCGCAGGTGGCGCGGCTTGAGCGGGTGGTTGGCGGTCGTGGAGTGGTCGGGGAGATCCCAGATCTCCGAAGCGACGATGCCCGACGGGACGCCGAGGTGGTAGAGCAGCGAGGAGTCACTCGAGAAGCCCTCCTCGCCCATGAGCTCTTCACGGTGGAGCGCGCCGGCGTCGGTGCGGAACTGCGTGTGGCGCTTGGGCGGAATCCGCCCGACGCTGCGATAGTGGGCCACGATGTCTCCTGTGTCCGGATAACGGATTGATATGTCCGATAAAAACACCATGCGATATCGTGGGGAACGTGTCAACCCTGCTCGATCGCCTGGTCGATGACGCCGCGATCTTCCCGCCCGGCAACGCGCCGCTCGACGTCGCGATCCGCGACCACGCGAGCCACCGGGCCAGCGCGTACGCCTCGATGGTCGGGCCGCTGCTGGTCCGCGACAACGACGTCGCCGAGGTCGTCGACCTCGCGGAGGGACCGCTCGAGATCGGCGTCATCGGGACGACCGGTCCGATCGGCCTGGAGCAGGCCATCGCCACGCTCCACGACTTCCCGCACGTCAGGGTGGTCGCATTCGAGCTGCCTCTACCGTCCGGTGATCCCGCGTCGGCGGCCAAGGACCTGGTGCTGGCGCTCGCCGGGTCCGACGACGTGACGGTGTCGGTCGAGCTGCCGAGGCCCGGCGCGTACGTGTCCGACGCCTGGCTCGCGGCTGCCGACGAGATCGCCGCAGCCGGGTTCCAGGCCAAGTTCCGCACGGGCGGGGTGGAGTCCGCTGCATACCCCGACGAGCAGGAGCTCGCCGCCGTGTTCAGCGCGCTCCTGCATCACCGGCTCAAGCTGACCGCCGGGCTGCATCGCGCCGTCCGCAACACCCAGCCGGCTACGGGCTTCGAGCAGCACGGGTTCCTCAACATCATGGTCGCCGTCCACCGGCTGCACTCCGGCGCGACGGTGGACGACGCTGCCGAGGTGCTCGCGGACCGGGACGGCCGTGCGCTCGCGGAGGTGGTCCGGGCGTGGTCGGAGGAGGAAGCGGCAACCGTGAGGCGTACGTTCTGCAGCTTCGGCAGCTGCAGCGTCATCGAGCCGTATGAGGACCTCGTCGACCTGGGAGTGATCGCATGAGCGGCTTCGGCCTGGACCATCTGCCGTACGGCGTCGTCGCGCATCAGGGCCGGGAGCTGGTCGTCGTACGCCTCGAGGAGGACGTCGTCGACCTTGCGGCCCTGGATGCTGCGGCGCCGTCCTTCGACCCGTTGCTGTTTGCCGGTCCGGACCTCGGTCCGCTGCTGGCAGCAGGACCGGACGTCTGGGCAGCTGTGCGTTCGTGGTTGCAGGAGACCCTGGTCGACTCGTCGGTCGGCCGCATCCCGCTGGTCGAGGTCGAGCCGCGGATGCCGTTCGCGGTGGCTGACTACGTCGACTTCTACGCCTCGCTCAACCACGCGTCCAACGTGGGCAAGATCTTCCGCCCCGACGCCGAGCCGCTGCTGCCCAACTGGCGCCACCTCCCGGTCGGCTATCACGGCCGCGCCGGCACGGTCGTCCCGTCGGGCACCCCGATCGCCCGTCCCCACGGCCAACGGCGCCCAGGACCCGACGGCCAACCAGGATTCGGGCCCTCGCAGGCGCTGGACATCGAGGCCGAGCTCGGGTTCGTCGTCGGCGTACCCAGCACCATGGGGGCGCCGGTCAGCGCGGACGCGTTCGCGGACCACGTCTTCGGTGTCACGCTGCTCAACGACTGGTCGGCCCGCGACATCCAGGCCTGGGAGTACGTCCCGCTCGGCCCGTTCCTCGGCAAGTCGTTCGCCACGTCGATCTCGCCGTGGATCACCCCGCTCGCCGCGCTGCAGGACGCCCGCGTGCCGCTGCCAGTGCAGGACCCCGAACCGCTGGACTACCTCCGGCTCGCCGAGCCGGCCGGGTACGCGATCGACCTCGAGGTCGTCATCAACGGCACCGTGGTGTCGCGACCGCCGTACGCGTCGATGTACTGGTCACCCGCGCAGATGCTGGCCCACATGACCGTCAACGGCGCCTCCCTGCGCACCGGCGACCTCTACGGCTCCGGCACGATCTCCGGCCCCGAACGCGACCAACGCGGATCATTGCTCGAGCTGTCCTGGGGCGGCAACGAGCCATTCACCCTCGACGACGGCACCAACCGCACGTACCTGCTGGACGGCGACACCGTCACCCTGCGCGCCACCGCCGGCACCATCACCCTCGGCGAAGTCGAAGGCACCATCACCCCCCGCGCTTCTTCGCCGGTCGAGTAGCTCGACGAGCTCTGCGAGGAGTGGGGGTCCCCCCACGAGCTCTGCGAGTAGGGGGAGTATCGAGACCTCCCAGCGGACTCAGGCCAGGGCTTCGGCGACGGCTCGGGCCGCCTCGAGGACCAGGGGCTCGACAGTTGCCGCGTCGATGTCGTGCAGGCTGACGATGCCGACCGAGGCCTCGAGGCCGGGGACGCCCCGCACCGGCGCGGCCAACCCGGCAGCGCCGGGCTGGAGCTCACCGGACGTGCTCGCGACGCCGTCCACGTGCCGGCGACCCAGCAGGATCGCCTTGCCGGCCGCGCCCTTGTCGAGACGATGACGGGCGCCCACCCGGTATGCCACATGCATGTCGCTGCGGCTCGGCTCGACCACGAGCAGCGCGACCGCGTCCTCACCATCCGCGATCGTCAGGTGCGCCGTGGCGCCGCTGGCGTCGGCGAGCCGGGTGAGCGCCGGGGTGGCGCGCGACTTGAGCTCAGGAAGGTACGCGTTGCGGAACGCCATCATGCCGAACCCGGCACCGATCCGGCCCTGGTCGTCGCGATGCAACAGGTCATGCTCCTCGAGCGTCACGATGAGCCGGTAGGCCACCGTGCGGCTGATGCCGAGCGACTCGGCGATCTCGTTGATCGTGAACCGCGAGTCCGACCCGGCGACGAGCGACAGGATGCGCAACCCGCGATCGAGCGTCTGCGCGGTCTCGGCGGCCATCGGTCCTCCTCGGTCGGTCGTTGAAAGTGTCGCAGGCGTCAGAGCATCGCACCGGGATTGAGGATGCCCTGCGGATCGAGCGCCTCCTTGACCCGGCGGGTGAGGTCCATGACGTCGGGCCCGAGGTAGGACGGCAGCCACGGCTTCTTGAGTCGTCCCACGCCGTGCTCGCCGGTGATCGTGCCGCCGAGGCCGATCGCGAGATCCATGACCTGCCCGTATGCCTCTTGGGCCCGGGCGGTCTCGTCAGCGTCCATCGGGTCGAACACGATCAGCGGGTGCGTGTTGCCGTCGCCGGCGTGCGCGACGACCGCGATCGTGAGGACGTGCTTGGCGGCGATCGCCTCGATGCCGCGGACGAGCGCGCCGAGCTCGGGCAGCGGCACGCCGACGTCCTCGAGCAGCAGCGAGCCCTTCTGCTCCATCGCGGGGATCACCATGCGGCGGGCGACGACGAACGCCTCACCGGTCTCGGCGTCGTCGGTCGAGAACACCTCAGTGCTGTGGTTGGCCTCGCAGATCGCGGTGACCTCGGCGATCTCGGCGGTGCCGTGGGTCGCCGGCTCGTCGGACTGCACCACCAGGATGGCCTCGGCGGTGCGGTCGAGCCCCATCCTGGTGATGTCCTCGACGGCGTTGATCGAGGCGCGATCCATGAACTCGAGCATGGCTGGCCGCATACGGCGGGTGATGTCGAGGACGGTCCGCGTCGCGTCGTCGAGCGAGGCGAACGTCGCGACGAGGGTGCACGGTGGGCGCTGTGCCGGGACGAGCCGCAGCACGATGCGGGTGACGATGCCGAGCGTCCCCTCGCTGCCGACGAACAGCTTGGTCAGCGACAGGCCGGCGGCATCCTTGAGCCGGGGACCGCCGAGCTCCACCGCCGTGCCGTCGGCGAGGACCACGGTCAACCCGAGAACGTAGTCGGCCGTCACGCCGTACTTGACGCAACAGAGGCCGCCCGCGTTGGTCGCGACGTTGCCGCCGATCGAGCAGATCTCGTACGACGAAGGGTCCGGCGGGTACCAGAGGCCGTGCTCAGCGGCGGCCGCCTTGACCTCGGCATTGAGGGCTCCGGGCTCGACGACCGCGATCCGGGTCGCCGGGTCGACGTCGACGGCACGCATGCGCTCCAGAGAGATGACGAGGCAGCCGTCGAGGGCTGACGCGCCGCCGGACAGTCCGGACCCGGCGCCGCGCGGTACGACTGCGAGTCCGTGCTGGCCGGCGAAGCGTACGGCGGCCTGCACGTCCTCGGTGCACGTCGCGCGCACGACGGCGAGGGGGACGCCGGCTGCCGGGTCGTTGGCGCGGTCCCAGCGATAGCCGTCCATCCGGTCCGGGTCGACCAGCAGCGCACCGTCGGGCAGCTGGACGGCGAGCGTGTCGAGGTCGGTCACGGTGCTCGTCAGTCCTCGGCGAGGATCTCCGCGGACTTCGAGTCCTGCTCAGGAGCCAGCACCGACACCGAGTCGTCGATGCGCTCGTTGAGGTAGCGGAGGACCTCGGCGACCGACGCAACGACTGGCACGGCGAGGAATGCGCCGGTGATGCCGAACAGCGAGCCGCCCGCCGTGACCGACAGGAGCACGACCGCGGGGTGGAGGTTCATGTTCTTGCCCTGCAGCCACGGCGACAGGACGTTGCCCTCGAGCTGTTGCACCCCGACCACGATGCCCAGCGCGATCAGCGCGTCGTTGGTGCCGTTGGTGACCAGCGTGACCAGTACGGCCAGGGCGCCACTGACGAACGCACCGATGATCGGGATGTACGCACTGAAGAACGTCACGACCGCGAGCGGCACGGCCAGGGGCGATCCGAGGATCGCGAGCCCGCCGCCGATGATGACGGCATCGATCAGGGCGACGAGGCTCTGGGTGCGGATGAACCCGGCGAGCGTGTCCCAGACCCGCTCCAGCACCTCACCCAGGTGCACACCTGCGCGCTGGCCGCCGATCGTCTGGACCCACGGCAGGAACTTGTGGCCGTCCTTGACGAAGAAGAACGTCAGCATCAGGACCAGGACCAGGTTGACGATGACCGATGTCGCGGTGCCGATCGTGGAGAAGACGCCCGAGCTGATCGCGCTGGCGCTCTGCGTGAGCTTGTCCTGCACAGCCTCGATGGCACGCGTGATCTGGCCCTCGGACAGGTTGAGGGGCTCGCCGGTGACCCAGTCGCGGACCTTCTGGAGGCCGTCGGACGCCCCCGAAGCGACCTCGCTAGCCTGGCCGGCGACCTGCGGCGTGAGGACCGCGATGATGCCGACGACGATGCCGATGAATCCCAGCACGATGGCCGCGGCGGCGAGCGCGGCAGGCCAGCCCTTGGAGCGGAGCCAGGCGGCGGGCGGGCCGAGGACCGTCGTGGCGATCAGCGCCAGCGCGACGGGATAGACGACCATCCAGACGTGCCCGATGGCCCATCCGACGACCCAGGCGGCGACACCGATGACGATGATCCGGAGTCCCCACCTTTGCAGGTGGGCGACACCTTCATCGATGACGACCGCGCGATCGCGGACCTGGTTGTTGTCGGCCACCCGCTAAGCCTAGGGGTACGAAGTCCCCTCCGCCCTCAGCCGGCGCCTCCGGCACGGAAGTTGACCCACGCGTCGTTCATGCGCTCGACCTGGCCAGGCGTGAACATGTTCATGCAGGAGTCCTGGCTGTAGTCCATGAAGTTGTGGATCGGATCGACGCCAGGAGCCGTGCAGGTGTCGGCGCCGACGGGGCAGTCGAACTGCGGCATCGCCTCACGGGGCGTGTCGTCGACGTAGTCACCCGAGGCTGAGCAACCGCTCTTGAAGGTGTGCTCGAGCATCAGCCAGTGGCCGACCTCGTGGGTGAGGGTGTCGCCCTCGGAGTACTTGCCGGCCGTGCCGCCGGGCATCGACTCGTCGAGCATCACGACGCCGTCGATGAAGTCGCGCCCGTTGTTGTAGCCCTTGGGGAAGTACGCCCAGCCGAGCAGCCCGGCGCCGATGTTGGCCGAGTACACGTTGAGGGTTCGCGAGTCGCCCTCGTACAGCGCCTTCTTCATGTCGCGCTCGTTCTTGCCGGGAACGACGGTGTACCACGCCGGGTTGGTCGTCCAGGTGATCTTGGTGAGCCCGAACCGGAACGGCGAGTCGGCCGCGTCGGCGGCTGTCTGGCCCGAGTACGAGTCGTTCAGGACCTGCATCTGCGCGTTGATCATGGTGGTCCAACGGGTCTTCTCGGACTTCGTCAGCGTGTGGTCCGAGACGACGTGGAAGACCGTGGGAATGTGCACGCTGCCGTCGGGCAGGCGCGGAGCGTCCTTGATGACGCCGTAGGCGTTCGCCTCGTTCTTGGGGTACAGCTCCGGCTCGTTCGCGTCGCTGCCATCGGCCACACGGGCCGCGCTCGGGAGGCACTCCGCCGCGCCGGGCGATGGTGCCGCGGACACGCTCTGCGTGGCTCCAGCAGCGGTGAGCATTCCGGCGACCACGGCCGCCACCGGCATCCAACGAATCATCGAACGACTGCGCATGAATCTTCCCCTCGACAGCGGGCGGTGGCCCGGTTTCGCAACAAGGTACGCCCAGGGGAGCTCATCCGCGAGAGATGCGGTCAGCCCTGCAGTCGCCAGTCGACCGGCGAGGCGCCCTGGGCGACCAGCAGCTCGTTGGCCAGGCTGAACGGCTTGGAGCCGAAGAACCCACGCGACGCCGACAACGGGCTCGGGTGCACCGACTCGATGCGCGGCACGTCTCCCAGCATCGGCGCGAGGCCCTGCGCGTCCCTGCCCCACAGGATTGCGACGAGGGGTGTGCCGCGCGCGACGAGCGCCCGGATGGCCTGCTCGGTGACGTCCTCCCAACCCTTGCCGCGATGGCTCGCCGGCGTGCCGGGGCGCACCGTCAGCACCCGGTTGAGCAGCAGCACACCCTGCCTGGCCCACGGCGTCAGGTCGCCCGACGGCGACCGTGGAATGCCGAGGTCGGCCTCGAGCTCGGTGAAGATGTTGACGAGGCTGCGCGGCAACGGGCGTACGTCCGGCGCCACCGAGAACGACAATCCGACGGGGTGGCCCGGCGTGGGATAGGGGTCCTGCCCCGTGATGAGCACCCGGACGTCGGCCATCGGCTCGGCGAACGCCCGCAGGATGTGGTCTCCCGCCGGCAGATAGGGCCGACCCGCGGCGATCTCCTCGCGGAGGAACTGTCCCATCGCGGTGATCCGGTCGGCGACCGGCGCCAGTGCCTCGGCCCAGTCCGGCGCCATGATCTCCGCGAGCGGTCGCGTCGTCATGCCTTCGCCGTCTCCTTGCGGAGGGCCGACGGCGCGAGGAGACCGGCGAGGAGGCACCCGATGATCGGCACGGCGAACGCCGTGGTCAGCGACACCCAGTTGGTCAGGATGCCGATGATCGCCGGCCCGGCGAGCAACCCCAGATAGCCCGTGCCGGTGACCCGGGCCAGGTAGGTGCCCGCCGCCGCCGGATCGATGTTGCCGGCTGCGCTGAAGAACTGCGGCACGCATCCAGCGAGGCCGACGCCGAACACCGCCCACGCGACGATCGCCAGCCCGGCGTTGGGAGCGAGCGCCGCCCCGAGGAGCCCGAATGCGCCCACGAGTGCGGCCCCCTGGACGTACGCCGCAGGGCCGATCCGGGCGACGATCCGGTCGGCCACCAGGCGTACGACAGTCATCGTGATGGAGAACGCGCCGAACGCCCATGCCGCCACCGACTTGCTCGCGTCCAGGGAGTCATGCAGGTGCACCGTGCTCCAGTCGTACGCGACGCCCTCGGACAGCAGCAGCACGAAGGCCAGCAGCGACAGGACGACGACGCGAAGCGTCCACGGTGCTCGTACGCGGGGAGTGCCGGACTCGCGGGTCGTGCCCGGCGACGGGAGGAGCAGCGCGGGACGAGCGACGAGCGTCACGAGGACCCCGAGCACCCCGGCACCGGCGAGCGTCAGCCGGAGGTCGGAATCCAGGGCGATCAGCGCCGCACCGACCAGGGAGGCGACGAATCCGCCCAACGAGAAGAAGGCGTGGAACCCGCTGATGATCGGTCGTCCGTAGGCACGCTCGACCTCGACGGCCTGCGCGTTCTGAGCCACGTCGATCACGCCGTTGAACACGCCGAGCAGGCCGAGCGCGACGGCGAGGGCCGGCGTGTTGGTGGCCAGCCCTGGTCCGACGAGGCACACGCTCAGCCCGAGTCCGGCCACGACCGCGACGACCCGGCTGCCGAACCGGTCGATCAGCCGGCCGGCAACCTGCATGCCGAGCAGGGCCGCGCCACCCAGGAGCAGCAGCAGGTAGCCGAGGACCGCGGTGCTGGCGCCCGTACGGTCGCGGATCTCAGGGATGTGCACGACCCACATGCCGAGGAGGAAGCCGTTCAACGCGAAGATCGCGAAGGTCGACCTTCGCGCGGCGGACGGCGGCATGCTCCGAGCCTATCGAGACGACCCGTGCCCTACAGTTGTCAGGCTGTGTCAGCAATCGCCGCCTACCGCGCGCTCCTGCGGATCGTCGGGCCCGCCTACATCCTCGTAGCCTTCCTCGGGCGGATTCCGCTTGCCATGAGCCAGCTCGGCGTCCTGGTCCTCGTCAGCTCGGAGCTCGACAGCTATGGCGCGGGCGGCGCCGCCGCGGGCATCCTCGCGATCGCCAATGCCGTCGGCTCCCCGCTCGCCGGCGCCCTCGCCGACCGCATCGGCCAGCGGCCGGTCGTCCTCGTGCAGTCGCTCCTCGGTGCGGCGGGGCTCGCGTCGGTGGTCTTCGTGACGGACCCGGACGCATCCCGCGCCGTGATCTACGCAGCGGCCGCCGTCACCGGGTTCGCGATGCCACAGGTCGGCCCGCTCGCCCGGGTGCGCTGGCGGCCCATCACCCGCGACGAGGGCGACCAACGCCGGCTCGTCGATGCGGCGTTCTCGTACGAGGGCGCGGCTGACGAAGCCTCCTTCGTGCTCGGGCCCGCGATGATCGGCGTTCTGGCGATCATCGCCGAGCCGGCCGGCGCGCTGCTCGCTGCCGCCGCGCTGCTGGCCGTCTTCGGATCATGGTTCGCGGTGCACTGGACGTCCGAGCTCGTCGCCAAGCGCTCGACGACCGGCGGCTCCGGGTCGGAACCCCTCTGGTCGGTCGCGTTCGCGGTGCTCGTCGTGGCGCAGCTGTGCGTCGGTGCGATCTTCGGCAGCGTCCAGACCGGGACCGCGGTGCTGGCGAGGGCCGACGGGCATGCCGGGAGCGCAGGCCTGATCCACGCCGTGCTCGGCATCGGCAGCGTCGCCGCAGGCCTCGCGATCACCGCCCTGCCCGAGCGCATCCTCTATGCCACCCGCATGCTCGTCGCTGCCGTCGGACTCCTGGTGCTGTCGGCGCCGTTGTTGCTGGTCGACTCGATCGGCTCACTGATCCTCGTGATCGCGCTGCTGGGCTTCGCCGTCGCGCCCTACATGATCAGCAACTTCGCCCTTGCGGGGATCCTGGTTCCAGTGCACCGGGTCGGCACCGCCATGACGCTGCTCGCGGGCGCGACCGGCATCGGGTACGCCTTGGGTGCGTCGATCGCCGGCCGACTGGCCGACGACGGCGGCCATACGCCGGCGTTCGCCGTCACGATCGGCGCGGCCGGTGTTGCCGTGCTCCTCGCAGGGGTCGCCAACAAGGCCCTGCGAGAAGCCCGGCCCTACAACCTCGCTGGTTGAGGTGCGAAGGCCGCTCAACAAGCGTGGACTCAGAGCTTCGACAGCGGGGTGACCTCGAGGTCGAGGGCTTCGCCGACGGCGGCGTTGACGAGGTGTCCGTCGTGCGTGCTGAGTCCGCCCGCGAGCGCGGCGTCGTCGGTCACGGCCTGCTTCCAGCCCTTGTTCGCGAGCGCAACGGCGTAGGGGAGCGTGACGTTGGTCAGCGCGTACGTCGACGTGTGCGGGACCGCGCCGGGCATGTTGGCGACGCAGTAGAAGATCGAGTCGTGGACCTTGAAGGTCGGGTCGTCGTGCGTCGTCGGGTGCGAGCTCTCGAAGCAGCCGCCCTGGTCGATCGCGATGTCGACGAGCACCGAGCCGGGACGCATCCGCGACACGAGGTCGTCGCTGATGATCTTGGGCGCCTTGGCGCCGGGCACCAGCACGGCGCCGATCACCAGGTCAGCGTTGGTCACGGCCTTCTCGACGGCGAACGCGTTGGAGGCGACGGTCGTGATCATGCCGCCGAAACGCGCGTCGACCTGGCGGAGCTTGGCGACGTCGAGGTCGAGGATCTCGACGCGGGCGCCCATACCGCGGGCGACCTCCGCTGCGTTGACGCCTGAGACGCCGGCGCCGATGACGACGACGTCCGCGGGGTAGACGCCGGGCACGCCGCCGGGCAGCACACCGCGGCCGCCGTTGCTCGCCATGAGGTGCTGGAAGCCGACCTGCGGGGCGAGCCGGCCGGCAACCTCGGACATGGGCGCGAGCAGGGGGAGCGAACGGTCAGGAAGCTGCACGGTCTCGTACGCGATCGAGGTCGTGCCGGCCGACAGCAACGCGTCGGTGCACTCGCGGCTCGCGGCGAGGTGGAGGTAGGTGAACAAGGTCTGCCCGCGACGCATGCGGCCGTACTCCTCGGCGATGGGCTCCTTGACCTTGAGGATCATCTCGGCCTCGGCCCACACTGCGTCGGCGGTGTCGAGGATCTTTGCGCCGGCGGCGACGTACTCGTCGTCGTGGATCGACGAGCCGAGACCAGCGCCCTGCTCGATGACGACGTCGTGGCCGTGCCGGGTCAGCTCGTGGACCCCTGCGGGGGTGATGGCGACGCGGTACTCGTTGTTCTTGACCTCGCGGGGGACACCGACCAACATGACGTGCTCTCCTTCAAACGGAATATTGGTTCCATGGTGAATCAACTGCGGAATGATGCGCAACTGTGCGAAGAAGATTCTGTATGATCGACAATCAGCGATGATTACGCTGAATTCGAGCCCTCAGGAGCCCCCATGCCGAATGATGTTCGCGCGCTGGACGACATCGATCAGCGGATCGTGGCCGCGCTACGCAGCCAGGGTCGGCTGCCCAACAACGCGCTCGCCGAAAAGGTCGGCATCGCAGCCTCGACCTGCCTGACCCGGTTGCGCAGCCTGACGGAGCGCGGCGTCATCGCCGGGTTCCATGCTGAGGTCGATCCGGCGTGGATCGGCCGGCCCATCCAGGCGATGATCGCGGTGCGCCTGCGAGGTGACGCCCGCGGCGCGATCAACGAGTTCTCCGACCGCCTCGCCGGGATGACCGAGGTGCTCAACGTCTACTTCCTGGCCGGCGCCGACGACTTCCACGTCCACGTCGCGGCCCGAGATCCTGACGACCTGCGGGCCTTCGTCGTCAACCACCTCAGTTCTGCCCCGGAGGTCGCCTTGACCGAGACCAACCTGATATTCGAGCACAAAAGGGGCAGACTGGCAGAGTGAGGGAGCGCATCACGTGACCGTCATCGAGGCGACGTTCCGGACGATCCCCGGCACGCAGGCTGCCGAGGGACGCACGGGCGGTCATGCCCTCGTCGTGGACCGGCCGCCCGGCATTGCCGGGGGATCGGGTGCCGGCATGAACGGTGGACAGCTCCTCGCGCTCGCGATCGGCGGTTGCCTCGCCAACGACGTGCGGTTCATCGCTGCGGTGCGCAACGACAAGATCGACGACGTGCAGGTCGACGTGTCGCTCGACATCGACGACGACGGGGTCGTCACATCGGCCGCTGTCGTCATCAGGCTCGTGGTGCCGGACGGGGTCGACACGTCGGCCATCGTCAGGGAGACGGTGGAGATCTCGACGGTCCTCAACGCCGTACGCAACGGCTTTCCCGTCACGGTGCGCTAGCCGGTCAGCGCCAGACCGGGGCGATCTCCTGGTTGTAGTGGCGGCCGGCGACGCGGCTGAGGACGAACAGCACCGGCGGTGGGATCTGCTTGCGGAGGAGTGCCTTGGTGTCGTCGTCGGCGCCGTCGACGAGCCAGGCCGCGAAGGTCCCGGCCTCGCCCTTATGGGCCTTGCGAACCTGCGCCTGGGCCTGCTTGATCTCGGGCGTCCCGCGGTGACTGGCGGCGAACGGCTCGAGGTCGCGCTCCTCGTGGGTGAAGTGCTCGGTGAGCACCGCGTCGAGTGCCCGGATCGCTGCTCGTGCGGACTCGGCGTTGGCGGCCGTGGGTGCGGCTCGAAGCTCCTGCATGACGGCGTCCGCGACGGCCAGCGCACCCTGCATGCGCTCATGCTCGCCGTCGAGGTCGGTGACCAGGGCCGGGTCCGCGCCGAGCGCCGTGAACGCCGGCCAGAAGATCGTCTCCTCGTCCTCGTGGTGGTGGTGCACCTGGGAGGCCAGGTTCTTCCACGCGCGGTTGAGCTCCTCCGCACGTGGCTGAGAGCCGGCCGGGAACGCCGCGAGTGCCGCGTCGAATCGCGCGACGTCGCGCCTGATGGCCGCGTGGATGACCGTGTTCATGGTCCGGTTCTCAGTCATGCGTGACCTCATTCCATGTCGTCGTCACCAACATGGTGCTCCCGGTGGAGGTCATCTGTGAATCCTCAGCGGGTCAGGCGTTCCTCGAGGGCGTCGCGAGCTGCAGGCCACTCGTCGTCGGTCATGGAGAACAGGACGGTGTCGCGCCACGACCCGTCGCGCCGGATCCGGTGCTTGCGCAGCACGCCCTCGCGGACGCCGCCGATGCGCGTGACCGCGGCCTGCGAGCGCTCGTTGAGGATGTCGACGTGCCAGACGACGCGCGCACAGTCCAGGTCGTCGAACGCGTGCCGCAGCAGCAGGAGCTTGGCCTCGGTGTTGACGCCCGTGCGCCAGAACCGGCGGCCGAGCCAGGTCGAGCCGATGGCGACGGTGCGGACTCCGGGGTCGATGTCGTAGTACGTCGTGATGCCCGCGACTTCGCCCGATGCCTCGTCGACCTGGGCCCAGGCGACCGTGCCCGGCCGCGTCAGGTAGAGCCCGACCAGCGCCTCGGCCTGCTCGATCGTGGTGGGCCGGGCGAATGCCTGCCAGGTGAAGACCTCGTCGTCATCGGAGGCGCTGAGGACGCCCGCCGCGTGGTGCGGTTCGAGGCGCTCAAGGCGGACATGCTTGCCGACCAGGGTCGGGGCAGCATAGAAGTGGTCGGGGCTCGCGCTCATACCCGCCAACCTACCGACGGGGTCCGTGGGCGAGCCCTGGCGTCAGACGGGGCGGGGGTTCTTGAGGTGCGGGTTGCGGACGTTCGTCAGCTCGCGCAGGAAGTTGGCAGCCCACAGCTCGATGTCGTTCTCCATGACCTGCTTGCGCATCGCCTTCATGCGGCGCGCCTTCTCGCGCGGACTGGCGTTGATCGCCTCGAGCATCATGCTCTTCATGCCGTTGATGTCGTGCGGGTTGACCTGATAGGCCGACTTGAGCTCCGACGCGGCGCCGGCGAACTCGCTCAGCACGAGGGCGCCGCGGTCGTCGTAGCGACAGGCGACGTACTCCTTGGCGACGAGGTTCATACCGTCGCGCAGGGGAGTCACGACCATGACGTCGGCGGCGCGGTAGAGCGCGGCCATCTCGGCCCGTGGGTATGAGGCGTGCAGATAGGTCACGGGCTGCTGCCCGATGCGCGCGACGTCGCCGTTGATGCGGCCGACGAGCCGGTTGATGTCGTCGCGCAGGATCTTGTACTGGTCGACCCGCTCGCGCGACGGGGTCGCGACCTGCACGAACACGGCGTCGTCGACGTGCAGCGACCCGTCACTGATGAGCTCGCCGAAGGCGCGGAGCCGCTGGCGCAGGCCTTTGGTGTAGTCGAGCCGGTCGATGCCCAGCAGCATCGTCTTGGGACTGCCGAGGCTCTCGCGGATCTCGGCGGCCCGGGCGATGACCTCGGGCGTACGGGCGAGCTCCTCGAAGCCGGCCGCGTCGATCGAGATCGGGTACGCCTGCGCGAGGACCGTGCGGCCGTCGGGCAGGTAGATCATGTCGCGGTGCGTCTTGTGGCCGACCCGCTGGCGTACGAGGCGGACGAAGTTCTGGGCGGCGCCGGGCATCTGGAAGCCAACCAGGTCAGCACCCAGCAGGCCCTCGAGGATCTGGCGGCGCCAGGGGAGCTGCTGGAACAGCTCGGCCGGTGGGAAGGGGATGTGCAGGAAGAAGCCGATGCGCAGGTCGGGGCGCAGCTCGCGCAGCATGCTGGGCACGAGCTGCAGCTGGTAGTCCTGCACCCAGACGACGGCGTCCGGCTTGGCGACCTTGGCGGCCCGCTCGGCGAACCGCTGGTTGACCCGGACGTACGCGTCCCACCACTCGCGGTGGAACTCCGGAGGCGCGACGACGTCGTGATAGAGCGGCCAGAGGGTCGAGTTGGAGAAGCCCTCGTAGTACTCGGCGACCTCTTCCTCCGACAGCGGCACCGGCACGAGGTGCAGGCCGTTGTGCTCGAACGGCTTGAGCTGCTCGTCGGCTGCGCCGTGCCACCCGATCCATGCGCCGCCATTGCTGTGCATCACGGGCTCTAGGGCGGTGACGAGGCCGCCGGGGGAGGTGCGCCACATCGTGCTGCCGTCGGGTGCGTTGATCCGGTCGACGGGCAAACGGTTGGCGATGACGACGAAGTCTGCAGATCCGGTTGCCATGCACGGCAGCCTAGCCCGATGTGTCGAGGGTCACCTCGCGGCGACCCCGCAGAAGCTCCCGCGCCATTCGGCCAAGCAAATGACACTGGTGTGATTCGTGGCTTAAGGTAATGGCATGAGCGCCGTGGAGAAGCCGAACGCCGGAAGTCCGGCCGCCGTCGAGTCGCTGTCGGAGCGCGACCGCGAGATCCTGGCGCTCGAGCGGCTCTGGTGGCAGTATGCCGGCGCCAAGGAGCAGGCGATCCGCGACAAGTTCGACATGTCGGCGACCCGCTACTACCAGGTGCTCAACGCCCTGATCGACCGCGAGGACGCGCTGGCGTACGATCCACTCCTGGTCAAGCGCTTGCGCCGCCTGCGCGCCCAGCGCCAGCGCAGCCGCTCGGCCAGGCGTCTCGGCATCGACCTCTGAAGGTTCCCATGGACCACCGCAGGACCCCGTCTGGCAAGGCATACGTCCCAGCCAGCTGGTTCATCGTCCTGACGATCATGGTGTGCATCGGGGCCGCGGGATGGCTCGGCTGGCTGTTCGTCGACGACGACCCGGAGACCCCGAGTGCCGGTGCCACGACCGCCGCGCCTTCGGCGACGGCGACAACCCCGTCCCCGACGCCGAGCAAGTCCACCAAGACGACGCCGTCCCCGAAGCCGAGCAAGACGACGGCCAAGCCGGAGCCCGAGCCCCAGGTCGCGCGCGACGCACCCGTGTCGGTGCTCAACAACACGACGATCCAGGGGCTCGCGGCGACCTACTCCGTCAAGGTACGCAACGCGGGCTGGTCAGATGTCAGGGTCGGCAACTGGCGCGGATCGATCGCCGGCAACACGGTCTACTTCCCGCCGCAGTTCGCCGAGCAGGCCAAGGTGCTCGGCAACGACCTGGGCATCGACCGGATCCTGCCGAGCTTTGCGCCCATGAGGCCCGACCGGCTGACGATCATCCTGGCCGGCCCGCAACAATAGGCGGATGCCCGCTACCACTCGCGCGGATGTCGTCGCGGATCCTGCCGGAACCCTGCTCGCCCTCGACTTCGACGGCACCCTGGCGCACATCGTCGACGACCCGACCCAGGCGTACGCCCACGAGCGTTCGGTGGCCGCGCTCGCTCGGCTCGGCCGGGTGCTCGGCCAGGTCGCGATCGTCACCGGCCGCCCCGTGCGCCAGGCGCTCGAGCTGGGCGGGTTCGCCGGCATGGACGGCCTCGACCGGCTCGTGATCTGGGGCCAGTACGGCGCCGAGCGCTGGGACGCTGCGACTTCGGAGACCGTCGAGCCGGAGCGCCCCGAGCTGGTGCGGCGCCTTGCCGAGGACCTGCCCGGCTGGCTCAGCGAGCGTGGGGCGGGTCACGTACGCATCGAGGACAAGGGCCTGGCGATCGCCGTCCACACGCGAGGGATCGATCCGGGCTTGATCGACGAGCTCGCCGAGCCGCTGTCCGCCCTCGCCGGCGAGCTCGGCCTCCTGGTCGAACCAGGTCGTCAGGTCATCGAGCTTCGCGCTCCGGGCATCGACAAGGGCGACGCGGTGCGGGCGCTCGTCGACCGGCTCGGTGCCCGCCAGGTCATCTTCGTCGGCGACGACCTCGGCGACCTGCCGGCGTTCGCCGCGGTCGAGGAGCTGCGCGACACCGGCATCGGCGGGATGTTGATCTGCTCGGCGTCGACCGAGCAGGACGCGCTCGTGGCACGCGCCGACGTCGTCCTCGACGGGCCCGACGGTGTCGCCGACTGGCTGGAGTCGCTCGCCGATGAGTTCTGAGCTGCTGCCGCACACGGGCTGGACCCGCGTTCGCACGGTGCTCAACTGGCTCAACCTCAGCACGCCACTCGGACTCGCGATCGCGAAGATCGGCGGCGCGTCGATCGTCCGCCGCGGCCGCGGGACGTACCTGGCGACCGGCTACCGGTTCGGCTTCCCGGTCGCGAGCGCGTTCACGGTCGGCAGCGTCATCACAAGCAAGCATGATGTCGACTACTTCCGTGAGCGACCGCTCCTGATGCAGCACGAGGACCGCCACTGCACGCAGTACGCGTTCGTGCTCGGCGTCGTGATGCTGCCCTTCTACTTCCTCTGCGTCGGCATCTCGTACGTCATCGCCGGTGACCACTCGTCGTACAACCCCTTCGAACGCCTCGCCAACCTCGCCGACGGCAACTACCCGCCCCCGCGCACCCGCTTCTCCCGCCGCTGACGCAACGTTCGGGTGACCGGATGGCGAACGTTCGATGTCCACGATCCGGACCGAGTGGACACATCGTGAGACGCGCCCGTAGGGTGAAACCACTCATCACGAGGGGTACAGGGACACGGCCCTACGACGCCCCAGCAACCAGTCGCTCATCGACCAGGTGCTCAATCCGTCCCGGACGACAGTCGATCCGGGAAAGATGAAAGGTCACGTCTGTGAACACATCCGCTCCAAGCCTCGCCCAGGCCACGTCGCCAGTCCTTCGCGAGGGAGCGTTCGGCAATGCCGTCGAGCTCGCCTGCCGCGAGTGCGGCACGACCCGGGAGCTCGGCCCGCACTACGCGTGCGCCGAGTGTTTCGGCCCCCTGGAGATCAAGTACGACTTCCCGGCCGTGACGCGCGAACAGATCGCCGCCGGCCCGGCCAACATCTGGCGCTACAAGGCGTTGCTGCCGGTCCCCGACGACATCGAGCTCAGCCCCAACCTCGAGCCCGGCTTCACCCGCCTCCTCAAGGCCGACAACCTGGCCGCCGAGCTGGGCATCAAGAACCTCTGGGTCAAGGACGACAGCACCAACCCGACCAACTCGTTCAAGGACCGCGTCGTCGCGTGTGCCCTGAGCGCTGCCCGCGAGTTCGGCAGCAAGGTCTTCGCGTGCCCCTCGACCGGCAACCTCGCCAACGCCGTCGCCGCGGCCGGCGCGCGGGCCGGCATCAAGACCGTCGTGTTCATCCCCAGCAACCTCGAGACGCCCAAGCAGGTCAACTCGGCGGTCTACACCGAGAACCTCGTCGCTGTCGACGGCAACTACGACGACGTCAACAAGCTCGCCTCCGAGATCGCCGGCGAGGAGGACGGTTGGGCGTTCGTCAACGTCAACGTCCGCCCGTTCTACGCCGAAGGGTCCAAGACGCTCGGCTACGAGATCGCCGAGCAGCTCGGCTGGCGCCTGCCCGACCAGATCGTCATCCCGGTCGCCTCCGGCTCGCAGCTGACCAAGGTCCACAAGGCGTTCCAGGAGCTCGTTGCCCTCGGCCTGGTCGAGGACAAGCCCTACAAGGTCTTCGGCGCCCAGGCCACGGGGTGCTCGCCGGTGTCCGAGGCATTCCGCGAGGGCTGGGACGTCGTACGCCCGGTGAAGCCCGACACGATCGCCAAGTCGCTCGCGATCGGCAACCCCGCTGACGGCGTGTACGTCCTCGACATCTGCCGCGAGACCGGCGGCGCGATCGCCGACATCTCCGACGACGAGGTCCGCGAGGCGATCGTGCTGCTCGCGCGCACCGAGGGCATCTTCACCGAGACCGCCGGCGGCACGACCGTCGGCGTGCTCAAGAAGCTCGCCGAGACCGGCCAGCTCGATCCCGAGCTCGAGACCGTCGTCATCAACACCGGACACGGCCTCAAGACCCTCGACGCGGTCACAGACCTGGTCCGCCCCGCGGCCACCATCGCGCCCACCTACGAGGCCTTCGTGGCCTCCGGCATCGCCTGAGTCAGAGAACATCCAAGGAGCACTGTGAGCATCAACGTACGAATCCCGACGATCCTTCGCACCTACACGGAGGACCAGTCTCAGGTCACCGCGGAGGGCGCGACCCTCAACGAGGTCATCGAGTCGCTCGAGGGCACCTTCCCGGGCATCAAGGCGCGCGTCGTCGACGAGCAGGGCAAGCTGCGCCGGTTCGTCAACATCTACGTCGCCGAAGAGGACGTGCGGTTCGCCCAGGGTCTCGACACCCCGACCCCGGCCGGCACCCAGGTCTCGATAATCCCGGCCGTCGCCGGGGGTTGCTGAACTCGCGGTAGAGCCTTGTAGGCTCTGCGCATGAAGGGGCTCCGGCAGGTGGGTTCCTCCAGGATCAGGTGGGAGTGGCGGCATGGTGCAAGGCACCGTCAAGTGGTTCAACGCTGACAAGGGCTACGGCTTCATCGAGGTCGAGGGCCAGGACGATGTCTTCGTCCATTGGTCCAAGATCGCGTCAGACGGATACAAGACTCTCGAGGACGGCCAGAAGGTCGAGTTCGAGGTGGTCGACGGCCCCAAGGGCCGTGAAGCCCACGAGGTCATCGGACACTGAGTCCAGTGGAGGAGCCCGGTCCGGGGGGACCGGGTTTTTTCATGTCCTGAGGGCACGTGAGCCATGTGACACTTGCGATGTCACATAGTCGCTGACATACTCCCGGTATGTTGATTTTCGCGACGGAACCCGTCACCGCGCCCGCAGGTGGAGCCGAGCTCGGCCAGGTCATCGGCCTCTCGATCGCCGCCGGCCTCGTCACGAGCGTCCTGCTCGTCATCGCCTGGGCCCACCGCACGCACCGCATCGAGTGGTTCCAGAAGGCCGGCGAACGCCTCGGCGCGCGCACGGGCGAGCCGGGCTGGGCCTCGATCCCCACGCTGTTCGTCGCGAGCTCGCTGATCATCGCGCTGCTGGGCTTCATGTGGGACGTCAGCCTGCACGCCGGCCGCGGTCGCGACGCCGGACCGCTGGCCAACCCCGCGCACTACCTGATCCTCTACGGGCTCTTCGCCCTGTTCATCGCCGGCATGTCGGCGGTCGTCTACGCGCGCGACGGTGAGCAGCCCGGCATTGCGTCGGTGCGCATTACCCGCACCTGGTACGCCCCGGTGAGCGGCATCTTCATCGCCGCGTGCGGCCTGTACGCGCTGATCGGCTTCCCCCTCGACGACGTCTGGCACCGGATGTTCGGCCAGGACGTGACGCTGTGGGGCCCGACGCACCTCATGCTGATCGGCGGCGCCGGACTGTCCACCGCGGGCATCATCCTGCTGCACCGCGAGGCGGACTTCGCAATCCGCCAGGACGGCAAGGAGATGCCGACCTGGATCAAGACCGCGACCCTGTCGATCGGGTTCGGCGCCCTGCTGATCGGCCTCTCGGTGTTCCAGGCCGAGTTCGACTTCGGMATCGCGCAGTTCCGCATGGTGTTCGCGCCGCTCATGATCGTCGCGGCTGCCGGCATCGTGCTGGTCGCGGCCCGGCTGTACGTCGGCCCGGGCGCGGCGATCGTCGCCGCGGTGTTCTTCCTGCTGATGCGCGGCATCATCTCGTTCATCGTCACGGACTTCTTCGGCGAGGCGCACCATGTCTTCCCGCTCTACCTCGGCAGCGCGGTCCTGGTCGAGCTGTTGGCACTGACCCAGCTGCGCCACAAGTCGCTGTGGTTCGGCGCGATCGGCGGGTTGCTGATCGGCACGGTCGGGCTCGTCATCGAGAAGTTCTGGAACGACCAGGTCTTCCAGTTCCCGTGGACCCAGGACATGTGGCTCGAGGGTCTCCTCATGGCCGTCCCCGTCGCGATCGCGTCGGGCCTGTGCGGGGCGCTCTTCGCGCTCGGCCTGCAGGGCCGGCTGCCGGCCAAGCAGATAAGCCGGACGATCGTCACCTTGTCGGTGCTCGTCATCGCCGCGGCGGTCGCCAACGGGCTGCACGCCACCGTGCCCAAGAACGCGTCAGCCACCTTCGCGCTGACGCAGGTCGGCACCGCGGACCAGCCCGAGGTCACCGCCAAGATCGCCCTCAAGCCGGCCGACCTCGTCGACGACCACCCGACCTGGGTGCAGATCACGGCGTGGCAGGGCGGCGGAGAAGGCGTCGTGACCGATCGCCTCAGGCGTACGGGTGACAACACGTGGGAGTCGACCAAGCCAGTCCCCGTGGGCGGCAACTGGAAGACCCTGCTGCGCGTGCAGGACGGCCGTACGCTCGCCGCCGTGCCGATCTTCATGCCGGCCGACGCACCGCTGAAGGTCAAGGAGGTCCCGGCCTCGGCCTCGTTCACCCGCGACTTCGTGCCCGAGATCGACATCCTGCAGCGCGAGCGCAAGGGTGACACGTCGCCGTGGCTGTGGGGCGCGGCCAACATGGTGGTCCTGCTGTGCAGCCTCGCGATCATCATCGGGATCTCGGTCTCGGTGGCCCGCGTCGCGCGCCGCATCGAGGAGCACGAAGCCGCTTCGCCGGGGGACCGTACGCCTACGCTGACGTCATGACGCCGGCCGGAGACCAGCTCCTCGCCCATCATGCTGCCCTGCTCGCGATCCCGGCGTTCGTCCCGGCCGTCGTGGTCGTCGGGGTGATCCTCTACATCGCCCGCAAGGACCGGCGTGAGGAACGCGAGGAGCGCGAGATCATCGAGCGGGCCTTCGAGCCCGATGACGACAAGGAGAACGAGTGAGGATCGCTGCGACGGTGCTGGCCTGTGCCCTCGCGCTGACCGGCTGCGGCGGCTCCGACGAACCCGGCACACGCGAGGAGGGCGGCGGACTGAAAGCGACCGGCACCAAGGTCGACATCGTGATCAAGGACGGCAGGGTCACTCCGCAGGGCAAGCGCGTCAAGGTCAAGGCCGGGGATCCGGTGACCCTGAACGTCACGTCCGACGCCGACGAGGAGATCCACGTCCATTCCGACCCCGAGCACGAGTACGAGGTCAAGGCCGGCGACTCGCTCGACGAGACCTTCACGATCGACACTCCCGGCCAGGTCGCGGTCGAGGCACACCACCTCGACGTCACGATCCTGCAGCTCGTCGTCGAGCCGTGATCCCGGCCGGTCTGCAGGCACACGGCCTCGGCGGGTCGACCGACCTGCCGATCCCGTTCCTGTACGCCATGGTCGGCGCCTCGTGGGCGCTGACGATCTCGTTCGCGGTCCTGGCTCTTGCGTGGAAGGAGCCGCAGTTCGCCGCTGAGCCGGAGCCAGCCAAACAGCCGCCTCGCCGCCCGTGGCTAGCCGGGATCGGCCTGCTGCTCACGACCTGGCTGCTCGTCGCGCTGTACGCCGGACCGTCCGACGCCTCCAACGGCGGCCTCGGCGCGTTCTACATCTTCGTGTGGGTCGGCCTCGTTCCGCTGGCGCTCGTCGCGGGCCACGTGTGGCGCGACCTGTCCCCGTGGCGGACCGTGACGGGTCGGGGCCTCTGGGCGTACCCGGAGCGCCTGGGCTACTGGCCCGCAGTCGTCGGGCTGCTCGCCTTCGTGTGGCTCGAGCTCGCTTCGCCGGATCCCGGCTCCGTCCACGCCGTACGTGTGTGGGTCGCGATGTACGTCGTGGCCATGATCGCCGGCGGTCTCGCCTTCGGACCGCGCTGGTACGACCGGGCCGACCCCTTCGACGTCTACAGCGCGATCGTCGCGAAGCTCTCCCCGTTCGTCCGGGACGACCGCCGTTGGATCGTGCACAACCCGCTCCGCACCCTGCCGTCGGTCCCGGTCGCGCCCGGCCTGGTTGCGGTGCTCGCGGTGCTGCTGGGCTCGACGGCGTACGACAGCTTCTCGGCGTCGTCGTTCTGGCAGTCCAAGACGCTGTCGGTGTGGCAGCACTCGCTGACCCTGCTCGGATTCTGTGTCGTCGTCGCGGTGCTGTTCGTCGCCGCTGCGATGGCGACCGGGGGAGTGACGCGCGAGCAGCGACGGGCCATGCCGGGCAAGCTGGCGCACTCGCTCGTGCCGATCGTCGTGGGCTACATCTTCGCGCACTACCTGACGTACCTCCTGGAGAAGGGACAGGTCGCGTTCTTCGCCCTGCTCGACCCGCTGGGGCGGGGCTGGCAGCCGTTGGGCGATCCCGCGACGCAGTACTTCCTCTCCGAGCACACGTCGATGCTCGCCGCGCTCAAGGTGACGTTCGTGGTGGCCGGTCACGTGCTCGCGGTCGTCGCGGCGCACGACAAGGCCCTGGCGCTGCTGCCGAAGGGCCACCGGCTCAGCGGGCAGGTGGCGATGCTGATGCTGATGGTCGCCTACACGTTCACGGGGCTGTTCCTGCTGTTCTCTGTCTGACCGGATCGGTAGCGTCGCGATCATGGCGACGATCTACAACACCGCGACGACGCTGGACGGCTTCCTCGCGACGACGGACAACTCGCTCTCGTGGCTGTTCGAGGTTCAGGGAGCGGACGACGCCGAGTCGTCGTTCGGCGACTTCCTCGCGGGCATCGGCGCGATGGCGATGGGCTCGACGACCTACGAGTGGCTGCTCGAGCACGAGTCACTCGTCGACAACCCAGCCAGGTGGCAGGAGTGGTACGCCGAACGGCCGACCTGGGTGTTCACGCACCGCGACCTGCCGGTCATCGCTGACGCCAACATCACGTTCACGAGCGACGACGTCAGGGCGGTGCATGCCGAGATGGCGGCTGCGGCGGGCGAGCGCGACATCTGGCTGATGGGTGGCGGCGACCTCGTCGGCCAGTTCGACGACGCGGGCCTGCTCGATCGCATCACGGCGACGATCGCGCCGGTCACGCTCGGCGCCGGCGCACCCTTGCTCCCGCGGGACATCCGTTCGGACCGTTTGACGCTCACCTCGATCCTCCAGCGGGGCCAGTTCGCCGAGGTGACGTACGACGTCAAGCCCAAACCGACAACCTGATTGCGCGGCGTTGATTAGCACTCGTATGATGAGAGTGCTAACCGGATCAGATCGATGAGGTTGTGGGCCGCGGCGAGAAGGGTTCGCCGCAACGCCGCAGCCGTCCGTCGCGGGCATCGCCTGGTCATCCACGTCGACAACCAAGTCGGAGAAACGTACACATGGCAAAAACCATTGCTTTCAACGAGGAAGCACGGCGCGGCCTCGAGCGCGGAATGAACCAGCTCGCCGACGCCGTCAAGGTCACGCTCGGTCCCAAGGGTCGCAACGTCGTCCTGGAGAAGAAGTGGGGAGCCCCCACGATCACCAACGACGGTGTGAGCATCGCCAAGGAGATCGAGCTCGAGGACCCCTACGAGAAGATCGGTGCCGAGCTCGTCAAGGAGGTCGCCAAGAAGACCGACGACGTCGCCGGTGACGGCACGACGACCGCCACGGTCCTCGCCCAGGCCCTCGTCCGCGAAGGTCTGCGCAACGTTGCGGCCGGCGCCAACCCGATGGGTCTCAAGAAGGGCATCGAGACCGCCGTCGAGGCCATCAGCTCGCAGCTGCTGGGCATGGCCAAGGACGTCGAGACCAAGGAGCAGATCGCTTCGACCGCCTCGATCTCCGCTGCTGACACCACGGTCGGCGAGATCATCGCCGAGGCCATGGACAAGGTCGGCAAGGAAGGCGTCATCACGGTCGAGGAGTCGAACACGTTCGGCCTCGACCTGGAGCTCACTGAGGGCATGCGCTTCGACAAGGGTCACCTGTCGGGCTACTTCGTGACCGACGCCGAGCGCCAGGAGACGGTGCTCGAGGATCCCTACATCCTCATCGTCAACTCCAAGATCAGCTCCGTGAAGGACATGGTCCCGGTCCTCGAGAAGGTCATGCAGGCCGGCAAGCCGCTGGTCATCATCGCCGAGGACGTCGAGGGCGAGGCTCTCGCGACCCTGGTCGTCAACAAGATGCGTGGCACCTTCAAGTCCGTCGCCATCAAGGCCCCGGGCTTCGGTGACCGTCGCAAGGCCATGCTGGCCGACATCGCGATCCTCACGGGTGGCGAGGTCATCAGCGAGGAAGTCGGACTCAGCCTCGAGACCGCCGACCTGACGCTGCTCGGCACGGCCCGCAAGGTCGTCACGACCAAGGACGAAACCACGATCGTCGAGGGCGGCGGCTCCGACGACCAGATCCAGGGTCGCGTCAACCAGATCAAGGCCGAGATCGAGAACAGCGACTCGGACTACGACCGCGAGAAGCTCCAGGAGCGCCTCGCCAAGCTCGCCGGCGGCGTCGCCGTCATCAAGGTGGGCGCGGCGACCGAGGTCGAGCTCAAGGAGCGCAAGCACCGCATCGAGGACGCCGTCCGCAACGCCAAGGCGGCCGTCGAAGAGGGCATCGTCGCCGGTGGTGGCGTCGCACTCGTGCAGGCCACTGCTGCGGTCTTCGAGAAGCTCGAGCTCACGGGTGACGAGGCCACCGGCGCGAACATCGTTCGCACCGCGGCGTCCGCTCCGCTCAAGCAGATCGCGATCAACGCCGGCCTCGAGGGTGGCGTCGTCGCAGAGAAGGTTGCCGGACTCGAGTCGGGTTGGGGCCTCAACGCCGCGACCGGTGAGTACGTCGACCTGATCGCTGCCGGCATCATCGACCCGGCCAAGGTCACGCGCTCGGCGCTGCAGAACGCAGCCTCGATCGCGGCACTGTTCCTCACCACCGAGGCCGTCGTCGCCGACAAACCTGAGCCTGCTCAGGCTGGCGGAGGCGCCCCGGACATGGGGGACATGGGGGGAATGGGATTCTAGGGAAACCTGACCCATACAGCTGAACCAACGAAGGCCCTCACCGCATTGCGGTGGGGGCCTTCGTCATGTCCGGCATAGCCCAGTTCTGCGGTGTGACCGACCACATCTTGCATGCCGGAATGTGTGTCCGGGTGTCGCAGTTCGTTCCTAGCGTGGTGTCTCGAAGCGGAACACCACCGCACCCGGAAACACCGGCCACGAGCCGGACGAAAGGAAGCACCTGATGTCCGAGAACATCATCGAGGCGCCCAAGCGCCGCGGACCCCTCTACGCGATCGTCGCGGCCGTCATCGCCGTCCTCGTCGTCGCCGGATTCCTGATCTTCGGCGGGGACGACAGCGACGCCAAGGGCAAGACCATCAAGATCGGCGTCGTCGGCGCCGCGGACCCCTACTGGGACACGTACAAGCAGGAAGCCAAGGACGCCGGCATCAACATCAAGCTGGTCAACTTCACCGACTACGCCCAGCCCAACCCGGCCCTCGCCGAGGGCGAGCTCGACATCAACCAGTTCCAGCACATCGTGTTCCTCGCCGACTACAACGTGTCGAACGACAAGAACCTGACACCGATCGGCGCCACCGCGATCTACCCGCTCGGGCTCTACTCCAAGAAGTACGACTCGGTCGACCAGATCAAGACCGGCGACACAGTCGCGGTTCCCAACGACGTCAGCAACCAGGCCCGCGGTCTGCTCGTGCTGCAGTCGGCCGGGCTGATCAAGCTCAAGGACGGCGGCACGATCTTCTCCGACCTCAGCGACGTCGACACGGGCGCCTCCAAGGTCAAGGTCAAGGCGCTCGACGCGGCCCTCACGGCGAGCTCGCTCAACGACCTCGCCGCCGCGATCATCAACAACGACTTCGTCGAGAAGGCCGGGCTGAAGTTCTCCGAGGCCATCGCGCAGGACGACCCGAACGACCCGAACGCCCTGCCGTACGTCAACGTGTTCGCGGTGCGACCCGAGGACAAGGACAACAAGACGTACCAGAAGCTGGTCGAGATCTTCCAGGACAGCAAGCCGGTCATCGACGGGTTGAAGAAGGTCTCGGGCGACACCGCCGTACCGGTGAAGACACCCGTCGCCGACCTCGTCGCCTCGCTCAGGAAGGTCGAGGCGGACACCGCCGCCAACAAGAAGTAGCCACCATCTCGGGATGCCGGTCCGGCGCGAGCGATCCTCGCCGCCGGACCGGCAACACCTGCAAGGAAGGAACGTCATGGCTCTCGTCGAGCTGCGCGAGGTCTCGAAGGTCTTCCCCTCGAGTCGTCGTGGTGCCCCTCCGGTCAATGCCGTCACGGGTGTCGACCTCGACATCCACGCGGGTGAGATCGTCGGCATCGTCGGCTACTCAGGCGCCGGCAAGTCGACTCTCGTCCGCCTGATCAACGCCCTCGAACCCGTCACGTCGGGCACCATCACGGTCGATGGCACCGAGATCACGTCGCTGAAGGAGCGGGAGCAGCAAAAGGTACGCCTGGGGATCGGSATGATCTTCCAGCAGTTCAACCTGTTCACGTCCCGCACGGTCTACGGCAACATCGCCTACCCGCTGCAGGTGGCCGGCGTGCCGCGTAGCCAGCAGCACGCCCGCATCGTCGAGCTGCTGACGTTCGTGGGCCTCGCCGACAAGGCGCATGCCTATCCCGAGCAGTTGTCCGGCGGGCAGAAGCAGCGGGTCGGCATCGCCCGCGCACTCGCCACCTCGCCGCGCATCCTGCTGGCCGACGAGGCGACCAGTGCACTCGACCCCGAGACGACCCATGAGGTGCTCGGCCTGCTCAAGCGGGTCAACGAGGAGCTCGGCATCACGATCGTGGTCATCACCCACGAGATGGAAGTCATCAAGGCAATCGCTCACAAGGTCGTCGTGATGGACCAGGGCCGCGTCGTCGAGCAAGGACCGGTCTTCGACATCTTCGCCAATCCAGCTGAGGCGGCCACCCGACGCTTCGTGTCGACACTCGTTGACGACGTGCCGACCGGCCGTACGCTCGAGGGTCTCCGCGAGCGGCACAAAGGCCGGCTCATCACGGTGTCGTTCCGTGACACGTTGGTCTCCCAGTCCCAGGTGTTCGCCGAGATCATCGGACGCGGGGTCGAGTTCGAGCTGGTCTACGGCGGCATCGAGGACATCCAGGGCGACACGTTCGGCCACCTGACGCTCGCCCTCCAGGGCGACGATGCCGCGATTGATGATGCGGTCGCCGCTGTGCAAGCCCGCGTCGAGACGAAGGAGGTGGCCTGATGGATCGCCTCCAGGAGCTGCAGTCCCTGTTCTGGCACTCGACGTGGGAGACCCTCTACATCGTCGGGTTCGCCCTGGTCCTGGGCGGGCTCGGCGGCCTGCTGCTCGGCGTCGCGCTGTATGTCACCCGTCGGGGCGGGATCCTCGCCAATGCGCCGGTCTCCTTCGTGCTCAACCTCGTCGTCAACTTCTTCCGGCCGATCCCGTTCATCATCTTCATCGCTGCTGCCCAGCCAGCCGCCCGCGCCGTGGTCGGGATCGGGATCGGCAACAAGGCGATCATCTTCGCGCTGGTCGTCGCGGCGTCATTCGGGATCAGCCGCATCGTCGAGCAGAATCTCGTCAGCGTGCCGACCGGCGTGCTCGAGGCGGCGCGTGCGATGGGTGCCGGTCGACTGCGGATCATCCGGACCGTCCTGATCCCCGAGGCGCTCGGCCCGCTGATCCTGGGCTACACGTTCGCGTTCGTGGCGATCGTCGACATGTCGGCCGTCGCAGGTGTCATCGGTGGTGGGGGCATCGGAAACTTCGCGATCGTCTACGGCTACACGCAGTACAACCCGACCGTCACCTGGGCGGCCGTCCTGGTGATCGTGATCATCGTGCAGCTGGGCCAGTTCGCGGGCAACGCGCTGGCTCGCAAGGCCCTGCGCCGCTGATCGCGGGCGCCTCGGCCAGGCTCAGTTGTCGGAACCCGTCCCGCGAATGACCTCCACGAGCTCATCACGGGTCGGACCAGGGGCGTACGCCGGCCGCCAGCCACCCTCGTAGACCGCCCGCGCCAGCGGTTCGGCCGGTCTGAGCGTCTCGGGCAACGCGGTCATGGCGAAGTAGCCACCCGCGTGCGCGCCGATCCGCGGGTCGGCCTGGACTGCGTCGGCGATGAGATCTGAGGTGAGCGGGATGCTCAGGTCGAGGTCTTCGCCCTGCCAGCGCCTCACCATGCCGCCGTCGATCGCGATGTGGTCGGCGACCCACGGTTCGATGGCTCGATCGCACCAGGCGCCGAACGGCTCGGTCACTGTGACTGGGTCGGCGCCCCCGTCCAGGATCTCGAGCAGTGCAGTGATCTGCATGCAAGCCATCGCGATGCCGCGTCCTCTCGTCGGCGTGGTGGTTGCGACGGAGTCCCCGACGGCGACCACTCCCGGCGTGGCAGCCTGACGGCGATAGACGTTGCGAAGCGCCCCACCGACGAGAACCGACGACGTGGGTCGAGCCCGGTCCGGATCGGTCCATTCGGCGAGGGCAGGGATGGCTCGGCACGCTGCCTCGAAGGCGGACTCGGACTGCAGGCCCTTGAGCTCGGCGTCGGCCGTGGGACGTACCAGCACCACCGAGAAGTGACCGTTCTCGTGCAGGAAGACCAGAGACTGATATCCGTCGAAGTCGGCGATGTACGCCATCGGGTTCACCATCGGGCCGGGCTCGGCACCCGGTCGCAGCACGTACGTGCGGTCGACATAGGCGAGCCCGCAGTCGCCATCGAGCTTCTGGGTGCTGCCGTGCGCACCGGATCTGCCCAGACGACCGGCTCGCCCCGTGGCGTCCACGACGAGGTCGGCCTCGACCAAGGACCCATCGATTCTTACGCCAGTGACACGTCCATGCTCGTGGACGAGCTCGTCGACGTGGCCGGTGTGCAGGCTGAGCCCGAGCTGCTTCTCCGCCGCGCTTCGAAGCGCTCGCTCGAAGGTCGAGCGACGCGAGAGCACAGCCATCAGCTGGCGTGAACCGTCGGGAGTCGACGCGTCGACAGGCTGAGCGCCCAGACCTTCCCAGCTGTCATACGCCTCTGGCCACTCCGCCTGAAGCGTCATCGGGACCTGGGGCCGGAAACCATGGGCGTGCTCGAACTGCATGACGCCACGACGGGACCAGTGTTCGCCAGCCGGGCCGGGGTCCCGATCCACCGAGGTGACGTGGTGACCGCGTTTGGCGAGGGCGGCGCCGAGCAGGAGCCCGGTCGGGCCCGCGCCTACGATGAGTGTCCGCACGCTGGTTCTCCGTTACACTGTGTGAGACTTGATTACACTCAGAGTTACCCCAAAAGGAGCTGGTGTCAAGATGCCGGAGACACGCCGGCCATACCGATCGGCGCTTCGCGAGGATCAGGCGCGCGCCACCAGACGGGCCATCGTCGGCGCCGCCCGCGACCTCTTCGTCGAGCTCGGCTGGTCACGTACGACGATCGACGCGGTGGCCGAGCGGGCTGGAGTGAGCCGCAAGACGGTGTTCACCTCGGTCGGCGGCAAGGCGGCACTCCTGAAGCTGGCCCTGGACTGGGCACTGGTGGGCGACGATGAACCGATCCCGATGTCCGAGCGGCAGGTCCTCGTCGAGATGGAGCAGCTCACCGATCCGCGCGAGCTGATATCCCGTTGGGCGCCGTTCATCGCCGAGCTGGAGGAGCGCGCGGCGCCCTTGGCCGAGGTGCTCGTCGTGGCTGCGGACGCTGATGCGGAAGCGGCGGAGGTGCACGCCACGTCCGAGCGCAACCGCCTCGGGGCGGCGGAATTCATCGTGGCTCGCATCAGGGCAACCCATGGCCTGCGGACGGGACTCACCACGAAGCGTGCTGTGGCTGCCGTCCTGGTGATCATGGACCCGGCTGCCCACCGCACGCTCGTCCGCGAGCACGGCTGGACGCGTGCCCAGTACGCGCAATGGATCGAGCGCTCGGCCGTGGCCGAGCTGCTCGCGCCGGACGACGCGGGCACCAGGAGCTCGTGAGGATCACGAGCAGCTGCCCGGATGCCGCCGCTACGGGGCGCCGATGTGCGTGCGTACGTCCAGCAGCTCGGGGAAAAACTGGAGCTCGAGGGCCTTCTGCAGGAAGCTCACTCCGGACGACCCGCCGGTGCCGCGCTTGAAGCCGATGATGCGCTCGACGGTCTTGAGGTGCCGGAACCTCCACAGCTGGAAGCTGCCCTCGACATCGACGAGCTCCTCGCACATCTCGTATGCCGCCCAGTATGTGTCGGGGTCGGCGTAGATCCTGCGGAGCACCTCGATCACGCCGGGGTCTGCGACGTACGGCTGGGTGACGTCGCGTTCCAGCACGGCCGCCGGGACGGCATGCCCCTGCCTGGCCAGGAAGCGCAGGAACTCGTCGTAGAGGCTCGGCGCCTCGAGGTCGGCCTGCAACGCTGCCCGCAGTGCCTCGTCGTGCTCGAAGACCTTGATCATCTGCGGGTTCTTGTTGCCGAGCAGGAACTCGACGGTGCGGTACTGCGGCGACTGGAAGCCCGACGCCTTGCCGAGTGAGTCGCGGAACTGCGCGTACTCGATCGGCGTGAGGGTCTCCAGCACGGCCCACTGCTCGAACATCTGCCGCTGGATCGCCTTGACCCGCGCGAGCCGCTTGAGTGCCGGCGGCAGGTCGTCGGCGGCGATCAGCGCGATCGCCGAGCGCAGCTCGTGAGTCAGCTGCTTGAGCCACAGCTCGGTGACCTGGTGCTGGATGATGAACAGCATCTCGTCGTGGTGGTCCGAGACCGGCTGCTGTGCCGACAGCAGGGTCGGCAGCTGGAGATAGCTGGCGTACGTCATCTCACCGCGCAGGTCGGTCGCGACCCCGTCCTCGATCGGCCTGAAGGACTCGGTGTGCTCGGTCATACCTGCACGGTATGCCGTCACGGCTCATGCTCCACGTGAAAGGGTGGTGCGCATGGCGCTGATCAGGGCAAATGGGCTCGGTAAGTCGTACGGGTCGACGCGTGCCGTCAACGACCTGTCGTTCGAGGTGCATCCAGGCAGCGTGACCGGGTTCCTCGGTCCCAACGGTTCCGGCAAGTCGACCACCATGCGGTTGATGCTGGGGCTCGACCGGGGCGAGGGCCGGACGACGTTCGACGGCAAGACCTTCGACGAGCTGAAGCACCCGATGCGGCATGTCGGCGCGCTCCTCGAGGCCAAGCCGTTCCACCCGACTCGACGAGCCCGCAACCATCTGCGCATGCTCGCCGCCGCCAACCGCATCCCCGACAGCCGCGTTGACGAGGTCATCGAGCTGGTCGGCCTGGCGACGGTCAGCAAGGGCAAGCCCAAGAAGTTCAGCCTCGGCATGGGGCAGCGGCTCGGGATCGCGGCAGCGCTGCTGGGCGACCCTGACACGCTGATCCTCGACGAGCCGAGCAATGGCCTCGACCCGCAGGGCATCACCTGGTTCCGGAATCTGCTCAAGCACCTCGCAGGTGAGGGGCGCTCAGTCTTCGTCTCGAGTCACCTTCTGCAGGAGATGGCGGTGCTCGCGGACGAGCTCGTCGTGATCGGCCGGGGCAAGATGCTCGCCAACGGGGCGGTTGCCGACTTCATCTCGCACAGCAGCCTCGGCGTGGTCGAGGTCCGTACGCCCGACGCGGGAGTCCTTGCGCCGGCGATCGAGGCGCTCGGTGCCACGATCGCCGAGGATGCCAAGGGTCTCGTCGTCAGCGGTGCCACGGCTGAGCAGATCGGTGACGCCGCGCACGCGGCGGGCGCGCGGCTGCATCAGCTCGTCACACGTCAGGCGACGCTGGAGGAGGCATTCCTCGAGGCGACCGGCCTCTCGGAGGAGTTCCGCGGCGGTCAGGTGGGGGATCGCTCATGATCGACGCGTTGCGCTACGAATATGTTCGCCTCCGCACCATCCGGTCGACGTACTGGCTGGTCGGCTTGGCGCTGACCTTCCAGCTCGTCATGACGGTGATCATCGCGTGGCAGATGTCGTTGGCGGACAACCCACCGAGCGGCAACGACGCCTTCGACGTGCTGGCCACGATCGGCGCCTCAACGGGCTTTGCGCCGTTGTTCATCGCGTACATCATCGGCCTGGTCGGGGTGTTCTCGACGGGGCACGAATATCGCCATGGCATGATCCGCGCGACCCTGACGGCGCTGCCGAACCGGAGCATGGTGTTCGCCGCCAAGAACATCTCGACGGGCATCATCTCGGCGTTGGCGGCCGTCATCTGCATCGGCATCGCCCTGGTCGCCTGCCTGGCTTTCGGTCTGGACGGGCCGTCCACGCAGGAGGTGCTGGACATGACGCTCGGCACGGTGCTGTTCACGGTGCTCTTCGCGTTGTCCGGGCTGGCGTTCGCTGCGATCACCCGCAACCAGACCGCGGCCGTCGCACTCCTGATGCTGCTCCCGAGCGTCGTCGAGCAGATCATCAAGGCCATCATCCTCGCCATCAAGGCGTCGTCGGACGATCCGCGTGGCACCGGCGGTCTTGTCAAGGTCCTGAAGTACCTGCCTTACGACGCAGGCGGGCAGATGTACACGCGCGCCTCCTTCGACGACCTGCTCCAGATCTTCGGGGTCGTGCCGTTCGGGGCGCTCGGCGGGGGCGTCGTCATGGGCGTCTTCGTCGGCGCACTGCTCGCCGGCTCGTACGCGCTGTTCGTCCGTCGCGACGCGTGACCGTCATCACAGCGGGCCGTACACTCCGGACATGGCGCGCCATGACCTCGCGATGCCGCCGGGTGCCGACCCGGCGGCGCTCTCGCGACACCTCGAGGAGGCGCACGACCAGTTCGTGAGCACCGGCGTCGTCGACCCGGCGCTCCGCCAGCTGGTGTTCGACTCGTGGCGTCGAAGCGTCGAGGGTGGCCTCGACCCGGAGCAGGCGCTTGCCGCCATCCGGCTCGACGACCGGGCACTCGCCGACATCCGCGACTCGCATCCGCTCGCAGCGGGCATGCCCGTCATCCGCCGGCTCCTCGTCGAGAGCGCTGCCGAGGCTGGGCTGCTCGTCGCGGTGAGCGACGCCGCCGGGCAGCTGCTGTGGGTCGAGGGAGACTCGTCGCTCCGGTCGCGAGCCGAGGACATGCACTTCCTGCCCGGCGCCGACTGGAGCGAGGCCAGCGTCGGCACCAACGCCCCGGGCACGGCCCTGGCGCTCGACCGGCCGGTCCAGATCTTCGGGGCGGAGCACCTCGCTCGGCAGGTCACACCATGGAGCTGCTCGGCCGCTCCGATCCACGACCCTGACACTGGCGCGATTCTCGGCGTCCTCGACCTCACGGGCGGGCCTGATGTCGCGACGCCGCAGAGCCTGACCCTCGTACGCGCGACCGTCGCCGCGGTCGAGGCGGAGCTGCGCATCGAACGGCTCAGCCCGGCACCGGCGGCGACCGCGAGCGGGTGGACCATCCCGGCACTCGACGTGCTCGGCGGCCGCGGCGCAACGCTGCGGCACGGCACGACGACGACCAGGTTGAGCCTCCGGCACAGCGAGATCCTGCTGTTGCTCGCGGAGTCCACCGACGGGATGACGACTGCGGAGCTCGCCGTTGCCCTCAGCGACGACGAACAGGCGCAGGTCACGATCCGCGCGGAGCTGTCCCGCCTGCGCACCGTGCTGGGCCCGATCGAGCTCGACTCGCGGCCATACCGCCTCCGCAACGAGATCAGCACGGACGTCGACCGCGTGCGCGAGGACCTCGCCGCCGGCCGCGTGCGCCATGCGGTCGCGCACTATCTCGGTCCGATCCTCCCGGGGTCGACCGCGCCGGCGGTGGAGCAGCTGCGCGACGACATCCACATGTACGTGCGCTCGTGCCTGCTCGCAGCTGGCGACGCGGACGCACTGCTGTCATTCGCCGACACGGCCCACGGCCGGGACGACTTCGAGATCTGGGAGCGCGTCCTCGCGATCCTGCCGCCCACCTCGCCGCGCCATGCACAGGTCGCGGCCAACGTGGCGAGGCTCGACGCCGAACTTGGCTGAGCTCAGGGTTGTCGGTTTCGTTGCAACGTTCGGGCAACTGTCGCGTGACTACGGTCACGTCAACACCCCGAACTGAAGGAGCATCATGACCGTCTACGCGCAGCCCGGAGCTGAAGGAAGCGTCGTCTCCTACAAGCCCCGCTACGACAACTGGATCGGTGGCGAGTACGTCGCTCCGGTCAAGGGCCAGTACTTCGAGAACCCGTCGCCGGTCAACGGCAAGGTGTTCTGCGAGGTCGCCCGTGGCACCGCCGAGGACATCGAGCTCGCCCTCGACGCGGCTCATGCCGCTGCGCCCGCCTGGGGCAAGACCTCGGTGGCCGAGCGGGCCAACATCCTCAACCAGATCGCCGATCGCATCGAGCAGAACCTCGAGATGCTCGCCGTCGGCGAGACGTGGGACAACGGCAAGCCGGTCCGCGAGACGCTCGCCGCTGACCTGCCGCTCGTGGTCGACCACTTCCGCTACTTCGCCGGAGCGATCCGCGCCCAGGAAGGCAGCCTCTCGCAGCTCGACGAGAACACCGTGGCGTACCACTTCCATGAGCCGCTCGGCGTCGTCGGCCAGATCATCCCGTGGAACTTCCCGCTGCTCATGGCCGTGTGGAAGCTCGCCCCGGCGCTCGCGGCGGGCAACACCGTCGTGCTCAAGCCCGCCGAGCAGACTCCGGCATCGATCATGCTGCTGATGGAGCTCCTCGCGGACCTGCTCCCGGCCGGCGTCATCAACGTCGTGAACGGTTTCGGCGTCGAGGCCGGTGCACCGCTCGCCTCAAGCAACCGCATCCGCAAGATCGCGTTCACGGGCGAGACCACGACCGGGCGGCTGATCGCGCAGTACGCGAGCCAGAACCTCATCCCGGCGACGCTGGAGCTCGGTGGCAAGAGCCCCAACATCTTCTTCGAGGATGTCGCCGCCCATGACGACGCGTTCTACGACAAGGCGCTCGAAGGCTTCGCGATGTTCGCCCTCAACCAGGGCGAGGTTTGCACCTGCCCGAGCCGTGGGCTGATCCAGAACTCGATCCTCGAGCAGTTCCTGCCCGCAGCGACCGACCGGGTCAAGCAGATCATCCAGGGCGACCCGCTCGACACCGACACCATGATCGGCGCGCAGGCCAGCAACGACCAGCTCGAGAAGATCCTGTCGTACTTCGACATCGGCGTGAAGGAGGGTGCTCGCATCATCACCGGTGGTGAGCGCGTCGACCTCGGTGGCGACCTGTCGGGTGGCTACTACGTCGCGCCGACGATCTTCCAGGGCCACAACAAGATGCGCATCTTCCAGGAGGAGATCTTCGGGCCGGTCGTCTCGGTGACCGGCTTCGAGGACTACGACGAGGCCATCGAGATCGCCAACGACACGTTGTACGGCCTCGGTGCCGGCGTCTGGTCCCGCGACAGCAACACGGCATACCGGGCCGGGCGCGACATCCAGGCCGGCCGCGTGTGGACCAACTGCTATCACCAGTACCCCGCCCACGCGGCATTCGGTGGCTACAAGTCGTCGGGCATCGGCCGCGAGAACCACAAGATGATGCTCGACCACTATCAGCAGACCAAGAACCTGCTGGTGTCGTACGACCAGAACAAGCTCGGCTTCTTCTGATGATCGTGCTCGGGACGGGAGATCACTCGTGACGGTGCACCGCGTCGCGATCACCCCGGAGGCTGCGGACCTGCTCCGCAGCCTCCGGGCGTCCCACGCCCAGCCACTGATGTTCCACCAGTCCGGTGGATGCTGCGACGGCTCGGCGCCGATGTGCTTCACCCAGGGCACGTTCCTGACCGGAGCGCAGGACGTCCACCTCGGCGAACTGGAATACGGTGCTCCTGAGACCGCGCCCGTGTGGATCTCGCGCGAGCAGTTCGCGTACTGGTCACACACCCACATCACGATCGACGTCGTGCCCGGCAGAGGAGCCGGCTTCTCGATCGAGGGGCCGACCGGCAACCGGTTCATCATCCGGTCGCGCATCTTCACCGAGGAGGAGACCGCCGAGCTGGCGACGTACGTCACGCCCTGAAACCGTAACTCATTGTTACACTTTCTCGGTTCGACCCGGCCGCGCTAGCGTCGTGGGTGCGTACAAGGGAACTGGAGTCGCATGAGCGAGCTGGGCTACACGCTGAAGGTCTTCCGTCAGATCGGGATGTTGAAGCCGGTCCTGCCACACCGCCTCATCGGCGCAGGCCTGCAGCTGGTCAAGTGGGGGCCCGGCCTCCCGTCGGGTGTCAACGCGGCGGCGAAGCGGTTCCCCAATCAGCTGGCGATCATCGACGACGCCGGCCAGATCACCTGGACCGAGCTCGCCGAGCAGATCAACCAGTTCACCCAGGCGCTCAAGGACCGAGGCATCCAGCCTGGTGACTCCGTCGCGGTGCTGTCGCGGAACCACCGCTACATGATCATCGCGCTGATCGCCATCATGCAGGCCGGCGGCCGCGTGCTGCTGCTCAACACCATGGCGAGCCGCTCCCAGCTCGGTGAGCTGGCAAAGCGTGAGGGTGCCAAGCTCGTGATCCTCGACCAGGAGTTCCTCGAGGTCGGCGCCGACGTCGACGACGACTCGATCGTGCTGTGCTGGGCCAACGAGACGGCGCCCGCGACGTACCCGACCGTGGCCGGCCTCCTGAAGGGTCAGCCGACCAAGGCACACCCCAAGCCGGCCCGGCACGGGCAGATCATCATCTTCACCTCCGGCACGACGGGCCTGCCCAAGGGCGCCAAGCGGGAGGAGCCGGCGGACCTCAAGCCGCTCATCGCGTTCTTCGGCGCGATTCCCTATCGCGGCAACTCCACCGTGGTGCTCGCCGCGCCGCTGTTCCACTCCTGGGGCCTCATCAACTTCGGCTTCGGCCTGTCAACCGCCCCGACGTACGTGCTGCGCCGGCGATTCTCCGCCGAGCAGGTGCTGCGCGACATCGACGAGCACAAGGCCAAGGTCCTGGTCGTCGTGCCGCTCATGATGCAGCGGCTCGTCGACGCCGATCCGGTCATCGTCGAGAAGACCGACGTCTCCTCGCTCGAGGTCACGGCGAGCAGCGGATCCGCCCTCGCCGGTGATCTCGCCAACCGGTTCATGGACCTGTTCACCGACTCGGTCTACAACTTCTACGGCGCGACCGAGACCGGCTGGGTCACGATCGCGAGCCCCAAGGACCTGCGCGAGGCTCCCGGCACGGCCGGCACGCCGCCGTTCCGCACGTTCGTCAAGATCCTCGACGCCGACGGCCGCGAGGTGCCGCAGGGGGAGACTGGCGTCATCCACGTCGGCAACGACATGCCGTTCGGCGGCTACACCGACGGAAACACCAAGGCCTTTGCCGACGGACTCATGAACACCGGCGACCTGGGCTTCTTCGACGAGAACGGCCGGTTGTTCGTGTCGGGCCGCGACGACGACATGGTCATCTCCGGCGGCGAGAACGTCTTCCCGCGCGAGCTCGAGGACGCCCTCATCGAGCACCCCGACATCTCCGACGTCGTGGTCACCGGCATCGACGACCCGGCGTTCGGCCAGGCCCTTGCGGCGTACGTCGTGGTCAAGGACGGCGCGTCCCTCAGCGAGGAGGACCTGGTCGCGTACGCCAAGGAGCACGTCGCCCGCTTCGCAGTCCCGCGCCGCACGATGTTCCTCGACGAGCTGCCCCGCAACCCCACCGGCAAGGTCATGAAGCGCGAGCTCCCGGAATTTGGCTGAACCAAGCGAGCTCTACACACCGCCGTTCAACGCGTCTTCGGGATCATCGCTGTGGCAGGCTGGCCGCGTGGACATCGCGTACGACCCGCACCCGGACGGCAGACCGGACCCCGGCGAGGTCGTCTGGACCTGGGTCCCGTACGAGGACGAGCCGACGCAGGGCAAGGACCGGCCCGTGCTGATCGTGGCTCGGCAGGGCGCCAGCCTGGTCGCGGTGCCGATGACGTCCAAGGACCACGACCGCGACCTGGTCCAGGAGGCGGCCGAGGGCCGATTCTGGTTCGACGTGGGCACCGGGCCCTGGGACCGGGAGGGGCGCCCCAGTGAGGTGCGGCTCAACCGGTTCCTGACGGTCGACCCCGCCGACGTTCGCCGTGAGGGGGCGGTCCTCGACGAGGCACGGTTCAATGCGGTTGTCTCGGCGTTGGAGCCGTACCTGCCATGACGATTCGCCCTGCGACACCTCGGACCCCTCGGATCGGCCGGATGGACGCCTTCCAGCGAAAGCACCGGGTGATCGGCTTCCCGATCGCCGTGGTCTACAAGTACTTCGACGACCAGGGGCCCTATCTCGCGGCGATCATCGCCTACTACGCGTTCATCGCGATCTTCCCGCTGTTGCTCTTGGGCTCCTCGATCCTGGGGTTCGTGCTGCAGGACAACCCTGGCCTTCGTGACGAGCTGCTCGACACCGCGCTGAGCCAGTTCCCGATCATCGGCAACGAGCTCGGCCGGCCGGAGGGGCTCAGCGGCAGCACCACCGCGATCGTGATCGGCTCCGTCGTCGCGCTGTACGGCGCCATGGGCCTCGGCCAGGCGGTCCAGAACGCCGCGAACATCGCCTGGTCCGTGCCCCGCAACAGCCGGGCCAACCCGATCATCCTGCGGCTGCGCAGCATCCTGTTCCTGGCGATCAGCGGGGCCGGAATCCTCACCTTGGCGATCGCCACGTCGGTGTTCGCGAACCCCGACGCTCTGGGCACGGACCTCGAGGCAACCCTGCAGTGGGTCATCCGCCTGGTGGGCTTCATGCTGACGATCGGGATCTTCGTCAGCGTGTTCCGGCTGATCAGTCACGGCCGCGCCGGCTGGCGCTCGGTCCTGCCGGGCGCGATCGTGACGGCGTCGCTCTGGCAGGGCCTGCAGTGGGTCGGCAACACGTATGTCCGCGAGGTCATCGGGAGAGCCAAGGGCAACGACATGAACGGCACGTTCGCGCTGGTTCTCGGCCTCGTGGCGTTCATCTTCGTCGCCGCGATCATCGTGGTGCTGGGCCTCGAGGTCAACGTCGTGCTGCGGCGCCATCTCTATCCCCGCGCGCTGCTGACACCGTTCACCGACAACGTCATCCTGACGAAGGCCGACCAGAAGGCGTACGCGGCCTACGCGAAGTCGCAGCGGCACAAGGGCTTCCAGTCCGTCGAGGTCACGTTCGAGGACCGCACCCCCAAGCCACCGCCGCCGCCCGAGCCGAAGCCATCCGACTAGGCTAAAGGCAGCAGCCCATCGACCAGAGGACAGCGCCATGCCCACGGGCAAAGTGAAGTGGTACGACGCGGACAAGGGATTCGGCTTCCTGACACAGGAGGACGGACCTGACGTGCACGTGCGCTCCGACGCGCTGCCCGAAGGCGTCAAGACGCTCAAGGCCGGCACCCGCGTCGAGTTCGGCATCGTGCAGGGCAGCCGTGGCGACCAGGCGCTCCAGGTGCGCGTCCTCGACCCGGTGACCTCGGTCTCCCGGGCGCAGTCGCACGCACGCCGCAAGGATCCTGAGACGATGGCGGTCATCGTCGAGGACCTCATCCGGCTGCTCGACTCGATCGGCGAGGGCTACCGGCACGGTCGCCACCCCGACAGCAAGAAGGGCAAGTCGGCGGCTCAGGTGTTGCGCGCCGTTGCGACCGAGCTCGAGCTCTGACTGGGGTCATCCAAGGCTTCGGGGTCATCGGGATCCTGATCGCCCTTGGCCTGGGGCTGGCCCACGCGGGCGTCCTCGGCCAGGACTCCCAGCGGGTCCTGTCTCGCCTGGTCTACTTCGTCGCGACGCCGGCGCTGCTGATCGACCTCTTGTCGCGCACCGACGTCTCCGACGTCCTTGGTGTCGGGTTCGCGATCGCCGGGCTCACGGTGCTCGCGGTGCTGATCGTCTACGTCCCGGTGGCGCGTCGCCGGGGCCGCTCGTTGTCACACATCGTGATCGGAGCGTTGTCGGCGTCGTACGCCAACGGCGGCTACCTCGGCCTCCCGATCGCCGTGTACGTCCTCGGTGATGCGGCCTTCGCAGTGCCGATCATGGTGCTGCAGCTGATCGTGTACGCGCCGCTTGCCCTCTCGGTCCTCGATCTCGAGGCAACCGGCCGCCGCCCGACCGTCGGCGCTCTCGTGCTGTCCGGCCTGCGCAATCCGGTCTCGGTGGCTGCCGTGTGTGGCGTCCTGATCTCGGTCGTCGGGGTCGAGCTGCCCGAGATCGTCGGCGAACCCATCAAGCTGCTGGGTGGCATGGCGGTGCCCGGAGCGCTCCTGGCCTACGGCGTCTCGCTGCGGTTCGGCGGAGCCATCGGCTCGGCACATCGCCGGGAGATCGCGGCGATCGCACTCCTCAAGCTCGTGTGGATGCCGGCCGTGGCGTACGTCCTGGCGCGCTTCGCGTTCGGCCTCGACTCGCACGAGGTCTTCGGGCTGACCGTGATGGCGGCGTTGCCGACCGCGCAGAACGTGTTCGTCTATGCGTCGCGGTTCCAGCGGTCCGAGCTACTGGCCCGTGACAGTGTCGCGATCACCACGTTGCTCTCGATACCCGTGCTCTTCGGGCTGGCGGCCGTCCTTGCCTGACGGCGGCCGGCCCATGGCCCTGCTGAGCACGAACCCCAGCCATGCCACGAGGATCACCGCCGTCACCAGAAGGCCGATGCGTGGGGTCGCGTCGACCGTGAACAGGCCGATGCCGATCAACCCGCCGATGACCCACGACAACTGCAGCAGCGTCTCGGACCGGGCGAACATGCTCGTGCGGACCCGCTCGGCGACGTCGCGCTGGATCAGCGCGTCGAGGCTGAGCTTGCCGAGGGACTGGCAGAGCCCGACCGTCAGGCCCAGGATGACCGCGGTCCACCAGGTGAAGAACACCGCGACCGTGACGACGACCGCGACGTCGAGCACCAGGACCGCGATGACGACGCGCTCGGGCCGGCGGGACTTGGTGAGCGACGCGATGAGCGTGCCAATCGTGTTGCCGGCGCCGGCGCCACCAATGACCAGGCCCAGCAGGATCGTCGCATTGCCCTCCCAGCCCATCGAGTCCGGTGGGTCGCGCAGGGTGAACGCCATGAAGATCGTGAGGAACCCGGACAGCAGCCGCAGGCCGGAGTTGCTGCGCAGCCCGTTGACGACGTCGCGCGAGATGCTGATGCCCTTCTTGGCGGCACCGGTCGCGATCTTCGTGAGGTCGACCTGCTCCTCGCCCTCGCTGGAGTCGACCCGGGCCGGCAGGAGGATCGCGAGGATCGTGCCGACCACGAACAGCACGGCGGCGTAGCGGACGGCCCACTCGGCGCCGATCGCCGCAGCGCCGCCGGCCAGGGGAGCCGAGATCGCGGCAGCCGCCGTGCCGGTCAGGGAGATCCGTGAGTTGGCCTTGACCAGCGTGAACTCCGACGGCAGCAGGCGCGGGACAGCCGAGGCACGGGTCACGCCGTACGCCTTGGAGGCCACCAGGCAGCCGAGCGCCGCGAAGTAGAACGAGGGCGGGGGGTTGTTGGACGAGATCGCGCCGGCCAGGACCCAGCAGCAGAATGCCCGGATCGCGAGCGTAGCTCCGATGGCCCACCGGCGACCTCTGCGGAACCGGTCGAGGAACGGCCCGATGAGCGGTGCCACGAAGGCGAACGGCAGCATCGTGAGGACCAGGAACAGCGTCACCTGGCCCGTGGCCTCCCCGGTGGGGACGGTGAAGAACAGGGTCCCGGCGAGTGAGATCGCGAAGGCGGCGTCACCTGCGGTGTTGAACGCGTGGAGCTCGAGCAGCCGCGCGAGTCCGCTCTCGCCGGCACCCCCGGAATGTGTGAACCGGCGGGATGCCGTGAACGCCGAGGTGCTGCCCCTGGCGACGAGGCGTGCGGTGGTGGACGACACCCGTCCGGCGATCTGCGCGGACCGGCTCAGGCGGGACTGCTCGGGCTGCTCGGGGCGCGTCGGATCGGGCCTGCGGTCGTCCTCGTCTCCGTACCCGTCCACAGCGTCCATCCTGCCTCACCCCGCGAGCCACGACAGCGCGGACATGGGCGACAATGGGTGAATGCCCATCGATGAGCAGCTTGCCGCCGCTGTCGACGTCGCCCGCGCGGCCGTCGACGAGGCCGCTGACGCCGGCACGGTCGGCGATCACCTGCGTGCCGTCGAGGACGACGAGCGCCTCGTCTCGCACCACTTCGCGTGCCTCAAGCCCGGCTATCAGGGCTGGTACTGGTCGGTCAGCACGTCCCGTGCCCCCGACAGCGACCGGGTCACGGTCAACGACGTGGTCCTGCTGCCGGGCGACGACGCGATCATCGCCCCGCCGTGGACGCCCTATCGCGAGCGCATCCGTCCGGGTGACCTCAGCCCCGGCGACGTGCTGCCTCCCGACGAGGACGACATCCGACTCGTTCCGTCCTGGTCCGCCGGTGACGGCGAGGAGCAGACGCCTGACCGCTTCTTCGCCCGAGAGGTCGGCCTCGGCCGTGAGTGGGTCCTCTCGATCGAAGGTCGTGAGCTCGCTGCCGACCGCTGGCAAGAGGGCGAGCACGGTCCTGACCCGGCGATGGCCCAGCAGGCCGCGGGTTCGTGCCAGTCGTGCGGGTTCATGGTCAGCCTGGCCGGTCCGTTGTCCGATCGTTTCGGTGTGTGCGCCAACGGCATGGCCAACGACGACGGCAAGGTCGTCTCGTTCGATCACGGTTGTGGTGCGCACTCGGGCGCGCGGCTGAGCCGCTCGGCCAGCGCCCAGGCTTTGCCCCCTCCGGTGTTCGACACCGTGGGCGTCGACGAAGTCGACAACTACTAGCCCGTCGTCGTACGCCCTTTCGGTCGCTGGCGCTCCCGCCCCCTACTCGCTGCGCTCGTGGGAGGTGCCCCCACCGCGACTTCGTCGCAAGTGGCCGACTGGCTCAGTCGACGCGGCGGCGACGTCCGGGCTGCATGCGCAGGGCGTTGCGGCGCCGGCGGCAGTACTCGATGCCGATCAGGCCCAGGCCGAACCCGGCGAGCGCGGTCCACAGCCACCAGGTCCGGTCGTTCTCGTCGAGCGTGCCGATGAACGGCAGCAGGGCGACCGCGATGACGCCCCAGACGATCGTGCCGACGGTCATGGTCCGGACGCCGTCGACGTCCATCGGCTCCACTTCGGCGACACGGTGGGTCTTGCTGCCGATCTCGAGCTCGGTGAGCTCGGGCCGGCCGAACTCGTGACGACGGGCGGCACGCTCGAGCCGGGCGATCTCGCGATGGCCCATCTTTCGCTCGATGGTCTCGGGACCATCACCCTGACGGATGACCCAGTCGTCGTCATTACTGCTCACTGCACCACCTGCGTTGAAAAGGCACGGTACGCAGATGGTGCCGTGATGTCCTGATGGTTCACTCGCTGGCGCTCGCTCACAGGCTCACCCTACCGCCGCGGGCTTTCGTGGTTTCCGGTGCTGTCATGCTGATCTGCAATGAATCCGCGCCACCGCCGCCTGTTGATCCCGGGCCTCCTCATCGCCTTGTTGGTCGTCGTGCTCGTGAGCTCGCTGGCTCGCCGGGCCGACGGCGCCGAAGCCGGCCCGGACATCGTCAGCCGGATGAGCGACCCCAGGATCACGGAGTCGAGCGGTCTCGCCGTCAGCGTCGAGCACGACGACCTGGCGTACACGATCAATGACTCCGGCAACGCGCCGATCGTCTTCGCCGTGAAGATCTCGACCGGGGCGGTGGTCGGCACGACGACGATCACGGGCAGCACGCCGGTCGACACCGAGGCGATCGCGATCGACGGCGACGGCGAGCTGTGGGTGGCCGACACCGGCGACAACGAGGAGAACCGCACCGACATTGCGTTGTACGCACTGCCGGAACCGGGGCCGGGCAACCATTCGGTCGCCGCCAAGCGCTACCCGCTGACGTACCCGTCGGGACCGGCCGACGTCGAGGCCCTCCTGATCAATCCGCGCACGGGCGCCAAGGGCGTCGTCACCAAGGGCCTCTTCGCCGGTGAACTGCTCGCGCTGCCGAAGAAGCTCTCGACGGACAAGCCCAACATGGCGAAGGCCACCGGACACGACATGCCGGCCATGGTGACGGACGGAGCGATGTCGGCGAACGGACGTTTCGCGTTGGTACGCACGTACAGCGACGTCCACCTGTACGACGCGAAGACCTGGAAGAGCATCCGGTCGCACAAGACGCCCGCGCAGCCACAGGGCGAGTCGGTCGCGATCGATCGATCGCAGAAGTCGTTCCTGATCGGCAGTGAGGGCGCGAACTCGGCGCTGATCCGAATACCGCTGACGCTGCCGAAGGCTGAGCCGGTCGCGACCCCGAAGCCCACCGCGACCAAGGGCACATCGGCAGCGACGGCCGACAAGAACGAGGCTGGTGGCGGGTTCGCCGGGAGCATCTGGGTCTGGGTGGTCGGCGGCGTCGCCCTGGTGGCGGCGATAGCGTCTGCGGCGAGTCGCCGCACCTGACAACCACGCACGCTCCAGATCTGGCATGCTCCCTTGCGACCGGTGTCCACGTCGACCAGGAGTGCCATGACCAGCACGCTCGAGCAGTACTTCAAGATCAGCCAGCGCGGCTCCTCGATCGGCCGGGAGGTGCGCGGCGGTGTCGTGACGTTCCTGACGATGGCCTACATCGTCGTGCTCAACCCGATCATCCTGGCGGGAGTCGCCGACGAGGACGGCAAGTTCCTCGGCGGCGGGTCCACGCCGGGCTCCGGCTTCGCGACGATCGCCGCGGTGACCGCGCTGGTCGCCGGCCTGCTGACGATCCTCATGGGCGTCGTCGCGAACTTCCCGTTGGCGCTGGCCACCGGCCTCGGTCTCAACGCATTCGTCGCGTTCTCGGTCGCGTCCCAGATGACGTGGGCGGATGCGATGGGGCTCGTCGTGCTCGAGGGCCTGATCATCCTGGTCCTCGTGCTGACCGGGTTCCGAAAAGCCGTGTTCGATGCTGTGCCACGCCAGCTCAAGACCGCCATCGCCGTCGGCATCGGCCTGTTCATCACCCTGATCGGCCTCGTCGATGCCGGCTTCGTGCGTACGACCGGCATCGGCGCACCGCCGTTGCAGCTCGGCATCGGCGGTCACCTCGCCGGCTGGCCGGTGCTGGTGTTCGTCATCGGCCTGCTGTTGATGATCGCGCTCTACTCGCGAGGCGTGCCCGGTGCGATCCTGATCGGCATCGTCGCCACGACGATTCTCGCCGGCATCGTCCAGGCGATCGCCGACGTGCCGGCCAGCGGCGGAAATCCCACGTCGAAGGGCTGGAACCTCAACGTCCCGGAGTGGCCCGACAAGATCTTCGCCAAGCCTGACTTCTCGCTGCTCGGTGACTTCAACCTGTTCGACGGCTTCGAGCGCGCCGGCGTGGTGACCGCCGCCCTGCTGGTCTTCACGCTGTTGCTCGCGGACTTCTTCGACACGATGGGCACGATGACCGCGATCGGTGCCGAGGGCGGCCTCAATGACGCCGACGGTACGCCGGCCGGCGCGCAGAAGATCCTCGTCGTCGACTCGATCGCAGCGGCGGCGGGCGGCGCGGCCAGCATCTCGAGCAACACGTCGTACATCGAGTCGGCCTCCGGCGTCGGCGACGGTGCACGTACTGGACTCGCGTCGGTCGTCACCGGCGTGCTGTTCCTGCTATCGACGCTCGCGGTGCCTCTGGTCGAGCACATCCCCAACGAGGCCGCCGTGCCTGCGCTGGTGCTCGTCGGTTTCCTCATGATGACCCAGGTCAAGGACATCGCGTGGGACGACTCGGAGATCGCCATCCCGGCGTTCCTCACGATCGTGCTGATGCCGTTCACGTACTCGATCACGGCCGGCATCGGCGCCGGTTTCATCACGTACGTCGTCATCAAGCTCGTCAAGGGCAAGGTCGCCGCGATCCACCCGTTGATGTGGCTGATCAGCATCCTGTTCGTGATCTACTTCGCGATCGACCCGATCACCCGCTGGGTCAGCTGAGTCATTCCTTAGTACGTTGAGCGCATGCTCATCGCACTCGGAGACAAGACCCCACACGTGGCCGACACGGCGTGGGTCGCACCCAATGCGACCCTCGCCGGGTCCGTCGTGATCGAGGACGGCGCCAGCATCTGGTACGGCGCTGTGCTTCGCGCGGACAACGAGCCGATCACCATCGGCGCGCGCTCGAACGTGCAGGACAACTGCGCGTTCCACGTCGACAAGGGCAAGCCGGTGTTCCTCGGCGAAGGTGTGTCGGTGGGGCACGGAGCGGTCGTCCACGGCGCCACGATCGGCGACCACGTGCTGGTCGGCATGGGCGCGATCATCATGAACGGCGCTGTCATCGGCAGCGAGTCGCTGATCGCCGCCGGCGCGCTGATCGCCGAGGGCGTCGTCATCCCGCCGCGGTCGCTGGTCGCGGGCGTGCCGGGCAAGGTGCGCCGCGAGCTGACCGAGGACGAGGTCGAGACGCTGCACCACAACGCCGTGATCTACGAGGAGCACCGCGAGCTGCACCGCCACGGCACCGAGCTCATCTGACGCTTCGATGGTCTCGGTGGTCTCGATACACCTGCTCGTTCCGCCCCCTACTCGCAGAGCTCGTGGGGGGACCCCCAGCAGGCACTCGACCAGCGAGATGGCTCGGTGGTCGAGTTCGCCCGAGGAACGAGGGCGAGTATCGAGACCACGTCGCCTGGCTCAGAGGCGCTCGACGACGTAGTCGATGCACTGCGTCAGCTTGGTGATGTCCTCCGGGTCGATCGCGGGGAACATCGCGATGCGCAGCTGGTTGCGACCCAGCCCGCGATAGCCGGCCAGGTCGACGATGCCGTTGTCGCGCAACGCGTCAGTGACGGCCGCGGCGTCGACGCCTTCGAGATCGATCGTCCCGACGACCAGCGAGCGGTCCGCCGGATCGGTGACGAACGGGGTGGCGTACGTCGACGCCTCGGCCCACTCGTAGAGGCGCGTCGACGAGTCCGTCGTACGTTTGACCGCCCAGTCGAGCCCGCCCTGCCCGAGCATCCACCGCACCTGGTCGTCGATCAGGAACAGCGTCGCCAGCGCCGGCGTGTTGTAGGTCTGGTTCTTGCGCGAGTTGTCGATCGCGATCGGCAGGTCGAGGAATCCGGGGATGTGCCGTCCACCGGCCTTGATCTCCTCCGCGCGCTCGATCGCCGCAGGGGACATCAGCGCGACCCACAGCCCGCCGTCGGACGCGAATGTCTTCTGCGGCGCGAAGTAGTAGACGTCGGTCTGCGACACGTCGAGCGGCAGGCCACCTGCGCCGGACGTGGCGTCGATCAGCATCAGCGCGTCGTCATCGGCACCCGTCACCCGCTCCACCGGCACCATGACGCCGGTCGAGGTCTCGTTGTGCGCCCACGCGTACGCGTCGATGCCCGGCTCGGCGACCGGCACGGGGTGCGTCGTGAACTCGCTCTCGAGCACCTGGGGATCGGCGAGGAACGGCGCCTTCTGCACCGCGGTGGCGAACTTGCGGGTGAACTCGCCATGCACGAGGTGCTGGCTGCGCTCGCGGACGAGCCCGAACGTCGCAGCGTCGAAGAAGGCGTGCGACCCGCCGACGCCCAGCACGACCTCGTAGCCGTCCGGCAGCGTGAACAGCTCGGCGAGACCTTCGCGGAGGCTGCCGACCAGGTTGCGGACGGGCGCCATCCGGTGCGAGGTGCCCATGAGGGACTCGCCGGTCGCGGCCAGGGCGTCGAGCGCCTCGACGCGCACCTTCGACGGTCCGGACCCGAATCGGCCGTCACCGGGCAGGAGCTCAGCAGGAATCTTCACGAACTGATTCTCGCAGGCGTGGTTTCGAGGCTCCGCTTCGCTCCGCACCTCAACCACCGACGGGTCCGGGCGCGTAACAGGCCCGTCACATATGTCACATTGAGTGGCCGGTACCACCGGCGATTCGTACGATGCCCCTTATGGCCTCTGACGGAACGGTCGATGTCCCCCTGTCCAAGGGGCTCGAGCACACGCTGGACGAGTGGGAGAGCGCGACCGCCGCGGTCCTCCGCAAGGCCAGGAAGCTCGCCGACGACGCACCCGACACCGATGTGTGGCAGAAGCTCGCCACCACGACCCTCGACGGCATCACCGTCACTCCGCTCGGCACGCCCGCGCTGACCCGCGACCTGCCTGACGGTGGTCTGCCGGGACAGGCGCCCTTCACCCGCGGCAGCGCCGCAGCCCGCGAGCTCGACGGCTGGGACGTACGCGCCTGGTTCGCCGACCCCGACGTGGAGCGCACCGCGACGGACGTCGTCACCGATCTCGAGAACGGCGTCAACTCCCTGTGGCTCTCGGTCGGCGGCGGAGCGATCCCGGTCGATGCACTTGCCACGATCCTCGAGCCGGTCTTCGTCGACCTCGCCGCAGTCGCGCTCGACGCGCCCGTCGAGCCGGTCGACGCGGCCCGCGCGCTGGCCGCCGTGCTCGCCGACAAGGCGGTCACTGCCGCATCCGGTACGTCCTTCGGCGCCGATCCGCTCGGCGCCGCAATGCGCGGCCACGGCGTCACCGACCTCGGGATCGTCTGGGAGGTTGCCGCCCTGGCCCAGCCGCTCGGCGTACGCGCGGTGACCGTCGACGCAACGGCGGTGCACGATGCCGGAGCCTCGGACGTCCAGGAGCTGGCCTATTCGCTCGCCGCCGGCGTGACCTATCTCCGCGCACTCGTCGAAGCCGGCCACGGGGTCGACGAGGCCGCTGGCCTGATCGACTTCCGCTATGCCGCGACGGATGAGCAGTTCCCGACAATCGCCAAGCTCCGTGCCGCCCGCCAGCTGTGGAACCGCGTCGCCGAGCTCAGCGGCGTCACCACGGCCGCCGCCGGCCAGGTGCAGCACGCCGTGACTTCGCGCCCGATGATGGCGAAGTACGACCCCTACGTGAACATGCTCCGCACGACCGTCGCGGCGTTCTCAGCCGGTGTCGGCGGAGCAGCCAGCGTCACCGTGCTGCCGTTCGACGAGCCGCTGGGCCTGCCGGAGGCGTTCAGCCGCCGCATCGCCCGCAACACCTCGAGCCTGCTGATCAGCGAGTCACATGTCGCCGCCGTCGCCGACCCGGCCGGTGGGGCGCATGCCGTCGAGAAGCTCACCGACGACCTGGCGCGCGCGGCCTGGTCGCTGTTCGGCGAGATCGAGGGCAAGGGCGGGCTCGTGGAGTCGCTCGACTTCCTCCGCGCGGCCATCGCCGACACGGTCTCGACGAGGGCGCTCGACATCGCCAAGCGCAAGCGCCCGATCACCGGTGTCTCGGAGTTCCCCAACCTGCACGAGGAGCTGCCCGAGCGCCGCCCATACGGCCACCCTGTCGACGTGCACCGGTATGCCGGCGAGTACGAGGCGCTCCGCGACGACCGCGCTGCGACGCCCGTGTTCCTGGCGTCGATGGGCACCGTCGCCGCCTACACCGCACGCGGCACGTTCGCCGCGAACCTGTTCGCCGCCGGCGGCATCGACACCGTCGTCGCCGGGCCGACCGAAGGCGTCGACGACGTCCTCTCGGCGTACTCCGAGGCAGGCAACCCCGCGATCGCCTGCCTGGTCGGCAACGACAAGGCATACGAGGCGTGGGGCGCTGACCTGGTGACCGCCCTGCGTGAAGCCGGGGCGACGTACGTCATCGTCGCCGGCAAGGCAGACATCGGCGCCGACACGAACGCCGCGGCGGGACTCGATGCGCTCGCCTTCCTCCGCTCGATCCGACAGGAGCTGCAGGCATGAGCATTCCCGAGAGCTTCGCCGGGCTGCCGCTCGATCCCGAGCAGCCGTACGAGCCGGACGCCGACACGTACGCCCGCGCCACGGACGGCGCTGAGCCGTGGCCGGCGCCCGAGGGCATCGACATCGAGGGGCTCTACACGCCCGCCGACCTGGAGGGCCTCGACGCGCTCGACACCTACCCGGGCCTCGCGCCCTACCTCCGCGGCCCCTACCCGGCGATGTACACGACGCAGCCGTGGACGATCCGCCAGTACGCCGGGTTCTCCACCGCCGAGGAGTCCAACGCGTTCTACCGCCGCAACCTCGCCGCCGGGCAGAAAGGCCTCTCCGTCGCGTTCGACCTGGCGACACACCGCGGCTACGACTCGGACAACCCGCGCGTCGTCGGCGATGTCGGCATGGCCGGCGTGGCGATCGACTCGATCTACGACACCCGCAAGCTGTTCGAGGGCATCCCGCTCGACGAGATGAGCGTGTCGATGACGATGAACGGCGCGGTGCTGCCGGTGCTCGCGCTCTACATCGTCGCCGCGGAGGAGCAGGGCGTGCCGCCCGAGAAGCTCTCCGGGACCATCCAGAACGACATCCTCAAGGAGTTCATGGTCCGCAACACCTACATCTACCCGCCGGCACCGTCGATGCGGATCATCTCGGACATCTTCGCCTACACCGCGCAGAAGATGCCGCGCTTCAACTCGATCTCGATCTCCGGATATCACATCCAGGAGGCCGGGGCGACGAACGACCTCGAGCTGGCCTACACGCTGGCCGACGGCGTCGAGTACATCCGTGCCGGCCTCGACGTGGGCCTCGACATCGACGCGTTCGCCCCGCGGCTGAGCTTCTTCTGGGCGATCGGCATGAACTTCTACATGGAGATCGCGAAGCTGCGTGCCGCCCGGGCGCTGTGGGCCGAGCTCGTCGCCGGGTTCAACCCGAAGAACCCCAAGAGCCTCAGCCTGCGTACGCACAGCCAGACGTCGGGCTGGTCGCTGACGGCGCAGGACGTGTTCAACAACGTCGGGCGTACGTGCATCGAGGCGATGGCCGCGACCCAGGGCCACACCCAGTCGCTGCACACCAACGCGCTCGACGAGGCGATCGCGCTGCCGACCGACTTCAGCGCCCGCATCGCCCGCAACACCCAGCTGCTGCTGCAGCAGGAGTCCGGCACGACCGACATCATCGACCCGTGGGGCGGCTCCTACTACGTCGAGCGGCTGACGCACGACCTCGCCAACCGCGCCTGGGCACACATCCAGGAGGTCGAGCAGGCCGGCGGCATGTCCAAGGCGATCGAGGCCGGCATCCCCAAGATGCGCATCGAGGAGGCCGCTGCGCGCACGCAGGCGCGCATCGACTCCGGTCAGCAGGCGGTCATCGGCGTCAACACCTACCGGCTCGCCGATGAGGACCCGCTCGAGGTGCTCAAGGTCGACAACAAGGCGGTGTACGCCTCACAGATCGCCAAGCTCGAGCGGCTGCGCGCCGAGCGCAACCAGGACGACGTCGACGCCGCCCTCGCGGCGCTGACCAAGAGCGCCGAGCGTGGTTCGACCAGCGACGGCTCCCTCGACGACAACCTGCTCACGCTGGCGGTCAACGCCGCCCGCGCCAAGGCCACGGTCGGCGAGATCTCCGACGCGCTCGAGAAGGTCTACGGGCGCCATCAAGCCGTGATCCGTACGATCTCAGGTGTGTACCGCACCGAGGCCGGCCACGGCGGCAACATCGACAAGGTCATCGACGCCACCGCGGCGTTCGAGAAGGCCGAGGGCCGACGTCCGCGCATCCTCGTCGCCAAGATGGGCCAGGACGGGCACGACCGCGGCCAGAAGGTCATCGTCACGGCCTTCGCCGACATGGGCTTCGACGTCGACGTCGGCCCGCTGTTCTCCACGCCGGAGGAGGTGGCGCAGCAGGCGGTCGACGCCGATGTGCACATCGTCGGGGTCTCGTCCCTGGCGGCCGGCCACCTGACGCTGCTGCCGGCGCTCAAGACGGCGCTTGCCGAGATGGGCCGTCCGGACATCATGATCGCGATCGGCGGCGTCATCCCGCCCGACGACGTCCCGACGCTCAAGGAGATGGGTGCCGCCGCGGTCTTCCTGCCCGGCACCGTCATCGCCGACTCCGCACTCGACCTGCTCGACAAGCTCCGCGCGACGCAGCAGACCTGATGGTCGACGTCGCAGACCTCGCCGACGACGTCCGCGTGGGCAAGCGCGCGGCGATCTCGCGGGCGATCACGCTGATCGAGTCGAGCCGCGCCGACCACCGTGCGGAGGCCCGTGAGCTGCTCGGGCTCCTTTCGGCGGAGGCTGGGGGAGCCGTGCGGGTCGGCGTCTCCGGCGTCCCGGGGGTCGGCAAGTCGACGTTCATCGAGGCGCTCGGCACCTATCTCGTCGACGAGGGCCACCGGGTCGGCGTGCTGGCGGTCGACCCGTCGAGCGTACGTACGGGCGGCTCCGTGCTCGGCGACAAGACGCGCATGTCGCGGCTCGCAGTGAGCCAGGATGCGTACATCCGCCCTTCGCCCAGCGCCGGCACGCTCGGGGGCGTCGCCCGCGCGACGAGCCAGGCCATGACGGTGCTCGAGGCGGCCGGATTCGACGTCGTGCTGATCGAGACCGTCGGCGTCGGCCAGTCCGAGATCACCGTGGCGGGCATGGTCGACACGTTCCTGTTCCTGACGATCGCGCGCACCGGCGACCAGCTGCAGGGCATCAAGAAGGGCATCCTCGAGATCTCCGACGTCGTCGCGGTCAACAAGGCCGATGGCGAGCGCGTGCAGGAGGCCGAGGCGACGGCCAAGGATCTCGCCGGAGCGCTTCGGATGGTCTACGCCGGAGGCCAAGGCTGGGTCCCGCCGGTGTTGACCTGCTCGGCCCTCGACGGCACCGGCATCGACACCGTGTGGAGCCGGATCATCCGCCATCGGGAGTTCCTCGGCCGCAAGGGCCTGCACGAGAAGCGCGCGCAGCAGCAGCTCGACTTCACCTGGGCGCTGGTCCGCGACGAGCTCGACCAGCGGCTCCGAACAGACCCCCGCGTCGCCGCGATGCGCGAGGAGATCCGCGAGGCCGTCCTGTCCGGAGAGATGCCCGCAGCGACCGCCGCCGACCGCATCCTCGAGGCGTACGACTCCTGAGTTCCGTGCCGTTTGCGTCATAGGAATCGAGGGTCCTGGGCCACGATTTTGATGACGCAACGAGTGTGAAACGATCGGGCGGTGAAGCGATCAGTCTCGGCCCATCTCCAGCTCCATCTGCACGACAAGGCCGACCTGATCTTCTCGATCGCGGTCGCCGAGGGCCATGACACGACCGAGACGTTCACGATCCGGTCCGGCGGCGAGGAGCTCGAGGCGCACGAGATCGCCGGCCGGCACGGCACCCGGCTGCACCGGCTGACGGGCCCCCCGGGGCACATGACGATCGACTACTCTGCCGAGGTCCTGGGCCACGCCCCGCCCGCGGCGGTCGACGAGCTCGACCTCATCGAGTACCGCCGGCCCAGCCGCTACTGCGAGTCCGACACCTTGTTCTCGACCGCCAACTCCGAGTTCGCGGGTGTGCACGGCAAGGAGCTGCTCGATGCCGTCAGCTCCTGGGTCGGGGCGCACCTGTCGTACGTGCCGGGCGCGAGCCAGCCGACGGACGGTGCGGTCGCCACGATGCTGGCCCGCGAAGGCGTGTGCCGCGACTACGCCCACCTCGTGGTCGCGCTGCTCCGTGGGCTCGACGTCCCGGCACGGCTGACGTCGGTGTACGCCCCCGGCCTCTATCCGATGGACTTCCACGCGGTCGCCGAGGCGTACATCGAGGATGCGTGGCACGTCGTCGACGCCACGACACTGGCACCCCGGGGGAGCCTGCTGCGGATCGCGACGGGCCAGGATGCCTCCGAGACGGCATTCCTCTCCCAGCACTGGGCGAGGGTCGACCTGCTGTCGATGAACGTCACCGCCGTGGTCGACGAGCTGCCGACCGACGACCTCGCGAAGCTCGTCGAGCTGCGCTGAGCGTCAGGCGGCGTCGCGGGTCGCGGTCTGGGCCGCGACGCGCAGCTCGTCGGCGGTGAGCCGCGGACCGTAGCCGGGGGTGTTCGGCTGGACCCGCCAGCCCTCGGCGAGCGCACCCAGGTCGACGACGTCGAAGCCGATCGAGTCGATGAACGCCGCGACGGTTGCCTTGGCGCTGTCGTCGTCGCTCGCGACGGCAAGGGCGCGACGGTCGGGCGTACCGGCCTCCTGCGCCTCAGCCGTGATGGCTGCCGACTGGATGTGGTTGAACGCCTTCACGACGTTCGCGCCGACGAGGTGCCGCTGCAGGAGCTCCGCGCTCGTCAGTGAGCCGTCCTCCAGCTCGGCGATGACGCCGTCGCGCTGCGAGTAGTAGTTGTTGGTGTCGATCACGGGCTTGCCGACGAGCGGCTCGACCGGCACCGAGCCGATCGCGCTGACGGGCGTCGTGACGACGGCGATGTCGGCGGCCTCTGCGGCCTCCGCAGGCGTGCCGGCGCGGGCTGATGGACCGAGCTCGGCGACGAGGTCGGCAAGGGTCTCGGGTCCGCGGGAGTTGCTGAGCACGACGTCGTGTCCGTTGGCGATGGCGGCGCGGGCGAGCTGGCTGCCGATGTGGCCGGCGCCGATGAGTCCGATGGTGGTCATGACGGTGACAACCGGCGCCATAGCGCATGTATTTCCTGACAGGTTTTTCCCGACGGACTTAGGTCCTTGAAAATGTCACTAGGAGTGACTAGTGCGAAGTAGCCCTAAGTAACTACTTTGTGCGCTAATGTCAAGACTGCACTTGCCGGGAATGCTCGGCTAGCGTGTATGTCACAGGTTGTCAGGTCCGAACGATTCGGGGGGATGTTCGGGCCGTCGCACGACCGGCGCCGGGGGGCGTCATAGGCCGGCCATCTCGGGGGGATGGCCGGCCTCGGTGCGTCATCTCAGCTTGAGTCGCGCGTAGTCGTACGTCCCGCTGTCGATCCGCCAGCCGCCGACCTTCCACGTCGCGCCCTTGGCCTGGCGGAGGAAGAACATCGCGTGTGTCGGGATCGTGAGCATGTCGTGGCGCCGCTTGGTGGCGTTGAAGACGGGGATGGCGGCCGACGCGTCGAGGGTCGCGACGATCCGGGGCTCGGCCTTCGAGCGGTCGACGCTGATCGCGACCTTCGACCACGTGGGGTTGATCCAGGTGGCGCGGCCACGGTAGCCGTTCGTCGAGAACGCCTTGCCGTAGAAGACCCGGCCCTTGCCGGCCGACGTGTGCTTGGCACCGACCGGTGTGCCCTCGCCGCGGAGCACGATGAGTCCGAGCTCGTCGCGCGCGTCGATGTTGTCGGGATAGGCCACGAAGGTTTGGACGCGCGGCCGGTATGCGTCGACGGTCGAGGTGGCGAGTGCCGGCAGCACGAAGTCGAGGTCCTTGACGTCGTACGACCTGCGGGGGATCGCCAGTCGGGAGTAGCGCTTGCCGAAGATGAACTGCACGACTGTGCATGCTGCCTTGTCGACCGCGCGCTTGCCGAACACCTTCTCGGCCTCGGCGGCGCCGGTCGTACGCACGGCGCGGCACCAGTCGATCGACGAGCCGTCGYCCGTGACCGAGTCCGGCCGTCCGGGCCACGACCCGGCGACCGTGGCCGGTGCGCGTGCGGCACTGGGCGTGACGGGTTCGGAGGTCGGCGTGGGGCTTCCGGTCGTCGGCGAGGTTGCTGACGAGGCCGCTCGATCGTCGCCGTTGATCGTGCCATCGGGAGACGCCAGACCGATCACGACACTGACCAGGACCACGGCGGCGATGACTCCCGCAAGCATCGTGATCCACTTTGACCGCACGGCGCTCAGCATAGGCGAGTTGCGGTGGTCGCCTGACCGCGCCATCTGCGGCGCCTACTGCGGCTTGCTCGCCTTGCCGTCGAGCCACAAGGTGTCGGACTCGTCGCGGTGGGCTCCCGTCGACCCGACGTGCTTGCTGGCGATCTTCGGGCCGTTCTTGATGACGTGCACGAGCGCCATCGCATGACCGCGACCCAGGTCGTGGTCGGCCTTCAGCCAGTCGACGATGTTGCCGGCCTTGGTTGCCGGGTCGTCGTAGCCGCGCTCATGCGCCTGAGCGACGAGCTCGCGCGGGGTGAGTCCGGTCTTGTCCTCGATGGCGTCGAGATAGGCCTGGAACGACATGGTGGTCTCCTTCTTGTCGGGTGCTTTCACCCGTATGTCGATCAGCACCGGCAGATTTCGACATCCCTCCGGAGAAACTTCGCAGAGATCAGGCCTGCTTCTGTCTGACCCCGGTAGGGCGGTGCGTGAGTCGCCCTTCCGCAAATCGGAAGGGCGACCCACGGACCGCTCAATGGCGGGATGGGCGACCAGGTCACCGCCCAACGAAGGTCAGCTTTGCGCCCAGCTCGGGTCCCAGCCGTCGACCTCGTCGGCGCGGCGGGAAGCCGGCCCCGTGTAGATCGCCGAGGGGCGGATCAGGCGACCCGTGCGCTTCTGCTCGAGGATGTGCGCGCTCCAGCCGGCTGTGCGGGCCGACGTGAACATCGCGGTGAACATGTGCGGCGGGACCTGGGCGTAGTCGAGGACGATCGCCGCCCAGAACTCGACGTTGGTCTCCAGGACGCGGTCGGGACGGCGCTCGCGAAGCTCTTTGAGCGCGGCCTCCTCGAGCGCGATCGCGACCTCGGCGCGGGGAGCGTTGAGCTCCTTGGCCGTACGCCGGAGGGTGCGGGCCCGCGGGTCCTCGGCGCGGTAGACGCGGTGACCGAAGCCCATCAGGCGCTCTCCGCTGTCGAGCAGGCCCTTGACGTACGCCGTCGCGTCGCCGGACTTCTCGACCTCTTCGATCATCGTCAGGACGCGGGCCGGGGCGCCGCCGTGCAGCGGGCCGGACATCGCGCCGACGGCTCCGGACAGGGCAGCTGCGGCGTCGGCGCCGGTGGAGGCGATGACCCGAGCCGTGAAGGTCGAGGCGTTCATGCCGTGCTCGGCGGCCGACACCCAGTAGGCGTCGATGGCCTTGGCGTGATCGGGGTTGACCTCGCCGCGCCAGCGGGTGAGGAAGCGCTCGGTGATCGTCGAGCACTTGTCGATCTCGGACTGCGACACCATCGGCTGACCGACGCCGCGTGCGGCCTGCGCAACATACGAAAGGACCATGACCGCGGCGCGGGCAAGGTCCTCACGGGCTTGGACATCGTCGATGTCATAGAGCTGCTTCATGCCCCAGGCGGGGGCGGTCAGCGCGATCGCGCTCTGTACGTCGGCGCGGATGTCGCCGGAGTGGACGGGGATGGGGAACGGCTCGGCCGGCGGCAGGCCCGGCTCGTAGGCGCCGTCGACCAGCAGGCCCCAGATCTTCTCGAACGGGACGCGCCCGACGAGGTCGTCGATGTCGACACCGCGGTAGCGCAGTGCGGACCCTTCCTTGTCGGGTTCGGCGATCTCGCTCTCGAACGCAACGACGCCTTCAAGTCCGTGGTGCACTTCAGTCATACCTTGCATTCTGCCCTGCGTAGTTACCGTTGAGTCATGGAGACCCCTGATTTGGCGCGGATGCGCGAGGAGTACGCCCGTGAGGGCCTCGACGAGGCCGCCGCCGGCGACGACCCCCTGGCGCTGTTGGGGCGCTGGTTGAACGAGGCGATCGACGCGGGGATGTACGAGCCGAACGCCATGGCGCTCGCGACCGCGACGCCCGATGGGAAGCCCTCCGTCCGCATCGTGCTGCTCAAGGGACTCGATGACCGAGGACTGACGTTCTTCACGGGCTACGAGTCACGCAAGGGCGCTGAGCTCGCCGCCAATCCGCGAGCCGCCGCGGTGATGCTGTGGCACCCGTTGCAGCGCCAGGTACGCGTCGAGGGCGCCGTGACCCGCATCGACGAGGCCGAGTCGGATGCCTACTTCGCCTCGCGGCCCCGAGGCGCGCAGATCGGCGCCGTCGCCTCGCCGCAGTCCCGCGTGATCTCCAGCCGTGGGGTGCTGGACGATCGGGTCGCCGAGGTCACGCAGGTCTTCGACGGGCAGGACGTCATGCGCCCGCCGATCTGGGGCGGCTATCGCATCGCTCTTGAGTCCGTCGAGTTCTGGCAGGGCCGATACAACCGTCTCCACGACCGCCTGCGCTACGTACGCGCGGGCGACGGCTGGCGCCGCGACCGACTCGCGCCCTGAGCCATCTTGGGGCGTTCTAGGGCGTGCGCGGCGCGAGGGTGCTGTGCTGTGGGCGTGGGGCGAGCTGCTTGTCGGCGCCGTAGGACTCGGTCGACACACTGATGACGTCCTCGGGACTGCGGCCCTCGGCGACGAACACCTCGCGGGCGATGTCGGCCCACGACTTGGGCTCGCCGCCGCCGGTGATGTGGTGGATGCCGTACGGCGCTCGCGACGACAGCAACTCGACGATGCCTTCGGCCAGCTCCTGGGCCGTGGTGAGCCGGCCGTACTGGTCGTCGACGACCTGTGGGCGCACGCCGTCGCGGGCCAGGCGCTTCATCGTGGCGACGAAGTTGGCGCCGTCGCCGACGACCCAGCTGGTCCGGACGATGTAGTGCTGGGGGACCGTCGACGTGACCGCCTCTCCAGCCGCCTTGGTCTGCCCGTAGACGCCGAGGGGTGAGACCTGTTCGTCGACCGTGTGCTCGGCCTGCGTGCCGTCGAAGACGTAGTCCGAGGAGACCGTCACGAGCGTCAGCCGGTGCTGGATCGCGATCCTGGCGAGTGCGGCGACCCCGGTCACGTTGACCGCCCACGCCTCGCGCCGGCCGTCTGGTGTCTCGGCGGCGTCGACCGCGGTGAATGCCGCAGCGTTGATGATCGTGTCGACGTCGTCCCAGGGGACGTTGTCGTACGTCGAGGGGTCCGCGAGGTCGAGCTCCGCCCGGGTCAGGGCGAGGGCGTTGGGCAGGACAGCCTGCAGGGCTCGGCCCAGCTGGCCGTCGGCGCCGAGGATGACCGTGCGCCGGGGTGCCACCGGGACCACGTCGGCGAGGCGCGGATGGTCGCGGTCCTTGTCCGAGATCTCCACCAACGGACGGGGCCAGGGGACGTTGACGGTCTCGTCCGCGAGGTTGACGTTGGCGTACTCGGCGTCAGGGCTCCAGTGCGCGTTGACCAGATAGGAGTACGCCGTGCCGTCCTCGAGTGTCTGGTAGCCGTTGGCGACGCCACGGGGGATGAACACTGCGGTCCCAGGGTCGAGCTCGGCGGTGTAGGTCGCACCGAACGAGTCACCGGCCCGCAGGTCGACCCACGCGCCGAACACGCGCCCGGTCGCGACCGAGACGAGCTTGTCCCACGGCTCGGCGTGGATGCCGCGGGTGGTCCCGGCGGAGGTGTTGAACGCGATGTTGTGCTGGACCGGCCCGAAGTCCGGCAGCCCGGCGGCGACCATCTTGGCGCGCTGCCAGTTCTCCTTGAACCAGCCGCGATTGTCCGCGTGGACCGGCATGCGTACGACCAGCAGGCCCGGGATCGGGGACTCTTTGACCTCAGGTCCGCTCATGTGAGATCGCGGTAGTGCTCGAGCAGCCGGCTCATGACGGAGAGCGCGTCCTGCATCTCGGTGATGTGCTGGGGGTCGAGGACACGCAGCATCTGCTTGATCTCTGTGCTGGAGATGCCGTCCGTGCGCGGGAGGTAGACGACCTCGCAGAGCTCCTGGAGATCGTCGAACTTGCCGGCCCAGTCCTCGCCGATCGCGAAGATGTCGACGCCGTGCTCCTTGATGTCGGTGGCCTTCTGCTCCCACGATGTCTCGGGGATGACCAGGTCGACGCCCTTGATGCTGCTGATGATGCGGGACCGGTCCTCGTACGACACGACCGACGTCTTGCCCTTGCCGGCGTTGAACTCGTCGGTCGAGACCGCGATGATCAGCCGGTCGCCCATGTCCGCGAGGCGGTTGATGAGGTTGAGGTGACCGATGTGGAACAGGTCGAACGTCCCGTAGGTCAGCACCGTGGTCACGGTCACTGCCCCTGACGTGCGTACATCGACTCGGTCGCGGCCTTGCTGGGCCGCCACCAGTCCTCGTTGGCGCGGTACCACTCGACGGTGTCCGCCAGGCCCGTCGCGAAGTTGGCGAACTGCGGCTGCCAACCCAGGTCGGTGCGCAGCTTGCTGGAGTCGATCGCATAACGGCGGTCATGGCCCGCGCGGTCGGTGACGTGCTCGAAGTCGTCGGGCTCGCGGCCGAAGATCGCCAGGAGCTGGGCCACGACGTCACGGTTGTTCTGCTCGCCGTCGGCGCCGATGAGGTACGTCTCGCCGATCGCACCGTGCTCGAGGATCGTGAGGACCGCGCTGCTGTGGTCGTCGACGTGGATCCAGTCGCGCACGTTCAGCCCGTCGCCGTACACGCGCGGCCGCTGGCCGTCGATGAGCTGGGTGATCTGGCGCGGGATGAACTTCTCGACGTGCTGGTAGGGCCCGTAGTTGTTGGAGCAGTTGCTGATCGTCGCGCGTACGCCGAACGATCGGACCCACGCGGCGACGAGCAGGTCGGAGCCGGCCTTGGTCGCCGAGTAAGGACTGGAGGGGTTGTAGGGCGTCGCCTCGGTGAACCGCTCCGGGTCATCGAGGTCGAGGTCGCCGTAGACCTCATCCGTCGAGATGTGGTGGAAGCGGACGTCGTGGTGGCGAGCGGCCTCGAGCAGCGTGAACGTGCCGACCAGGTTGGTCTGCACGAACGGGCTCGGATCGTTGAGCGAGTTGTCGTTGTGCGACTCGGCCGCGAAGTGGACCACCGCGTCGTGTGCGCCGACCAGCTCGTCGACGAGCGAGGCGTCCGCGATGTCCCCGACGACGAGGCGGCAGCGACCCGCGGGCAGGTCGTCGAGGCTCTCGCGGCTCGCGGCGTAGGTCAGCTTGTCGAGGACAGTGACATCGAGGTCGGTCGTCTTGACGAGGTGACGCACAAAGTTGGAGCCGATGAAGCCGGCCCCTCCGGTCACCAGGACGTTTCGCATGTGGCCAGCGTAGTAGTGCCTGCGCGGCGACGTGGACCACTCCCTAGGATGTGCCGCATGCGCGGAATCATCCTGGCCGGTGGCACCGGCTCACGCCTGCACCCCGTCACGCGGGCTGTGAGCAAGCAGCTGCTCCCGGTCTACGACAAGCCGATGATCTACTACCCGCTGTCGACGTTGATCCTCGCCGGCGTGACCGACGTTCTGATCATCACGACTCCGCAGGATGCGGCCCAGTTCGAGCACCTCCTCGGCGACGGGTCGCAGTTCGGCATCTCGATCACGTACGCCGTGCAGCCCAGCCCCGATGGCCTCGCGCAGGCGTTCGTGATCGGCAAGGACCACATCGGCAACGAGCCGGCGGCGCTCGTCCTCGGCGACAACATCTTCTACGGCGCGGGTCTCGGCACGCAGCTGGCGAAGTTCACCGACATCGACGGCGCGGTCATCTTCGGCTACCGCGTCGCCGACCCGTCTGCGTCCGGCGTCGTCGAGTTCGACGAGTTCGGCGTCGCGATCTCCCTCGAGGAGAAGCCCGCCGTCCCCAAGAGCCACTACGCCGTGCCGGGGCTGTACTTCTACAGCAACGATGTCGTGGAGATGGCTGCCGACCTCACGCCGTCAGCTCGTGGCGAGCTGGAGATCACCGACCTCAACCGCCGCTACCTCGAGGCCGGCCGGCTTCGGGTCGAGGTCCTGGAGCGCGGGGTCGCCTGGCTCGACACCGGGACGTTCGACTCGCTCGGCGAGGCCGGCGAGTTCATCCGCACGGTGCAGAAGCGACAGGGACTGTCGATCGGCTGCCCGGAAGAGGCGGCCTGGCGCAAGGGCCTGCTGAGCGACGACGGCCTGCGGCGGCAGGCCGACGCATACGCCAAGAGCGGCTACGGCGACTACCTGCTGGGACTCCTCGAAGGCGACTGATCGCCGGCGGTTCACGCCGCATCCACCTCACCGCGGCTGCCGCTTCACTTCGCTGCGTCACGGTGAAGGCATGACAGCTGTCGCGCTGACTCTCGCGCTGGGCCTCGGTCTCGCATTCGCCGAGTCCGGGCTGGGCCTCGGCATCGTGCTGCCGGGCGAGACGGCCGTCGTCGTCCTGGCCGCAACGATGGGCTCACCGGCGGAGATGGTCATGCTCGGCGTCGCCGTGATGATCGGGGCCAGCCTGGGCGACCACGTCGGCTATCTCCTCGGCCGCCGTTACGGCGACACGCTGCGGGAGACCAAGGCGGTCAAGCGGCTCGGCGTCCGCCACTACGACCGGGCCACCGACCTGTTGCGCCGTCGCGGCGGGCTCGCGGTGTTCGCCACTCGGCTCGTGCCCATCGTGCGTACGCTGACGCCGGCCGCTGCCGGCGCCTCGGGCCTGGAGTACCGGCGGTTCGCGCCGGCATCGCTCGCCGGCTCCGCGACCTGGTCCGCGGCGTACGTCGGAGGGGGCTCGACCGTGGCTGCGGTCGCCGCGATGACGACCGACACGTTCGGTCGCGCCTCATGGCTGTTGCTGGTGCTGCTCGCGCTGGCCCTGATCCCGGTGCTGATCATTCGCACCGTCGTGGGCGTACGTCCGGTGTCTGCCGCACCCGACGTGGCGTCCCTCGAGCTCGCTGCCCGGCGGTCGAGATTCTCGCCGCTGGTCAGCGACCTCCAGCACTAGCCTCTCGCTCGCCATTGAAGCCGTCCGCGGCCGAACGGGAGGGAGCGCCAGCGACCGAGGCGCGGGAATGCGAGGTCAAAGAACGAAGATCCCGGCGATCACGGCGGGCACGACGCCGAGCAGGATCCACGGAGCGAACGCGGGCCGGCGATGAACGAGCCGGACCGCACCGAGCGCGACGACCCCGATGACCGCCATCACGATCAGCAGGATGACGCCGTCACCGCGGCGGCCGTCGCCGACGATGCTGCGGATGACCGCCACGAGCGCGCCGAGCGGGAATGCGGAGACCGCGAGGATCAGGAGCGACACGACCCAGCGCTGGACCTGCTCGGTCGTGAGCTCGCGACGTACGCGTGTCCTGGCCATGGGCCCAGTATGCGGCTCAGCCCCGGACGGCCCGCACTGCGTATGCCCCGAGGTCACTCGCAGATGTTGGCTGATCCGGTAGCGGACGAACGACGGCACCAGCAACGACACGAGCACCACGCCCACGACGACCAGCACGCCACCGCCTGCTGAGGCGACGGCCGTGCCCGTGGCCGCGGCCGTCGCGCCGTGCAAGGTGTCGGCGATGCGTGGTCCGCCGGCCACGACGACGATGAAGACGCCCTGCAGCCGACCCCTCAGGGCGTCGTCCGCCGCTGACTGCAGCATGCTCATCCGGAACGCCRCCGACGCCATGTCGGCGGCACCGCCGACGACCAGCATCACGAGCGCGACGACCAGCATCGGCGTACGCCAGTGGTCCGCGAGCGCGACCGCGATGCCGAAGCCCGTCATGGCCAGGCCCCACAGCATGATCGAGACGATGACGGCACGGCCCTGGTGCTCGACGTGCGACACCCAGCCGCTGAAGACTCCGCCGATCACCGCGCCGGCGGGGATCGCGGCGAACAGCAGTGCGAACGCGATGCCACCGCTCTCGGGGCCGCCGAAGTCGACATGCGCGATCTCGGGGAACAGGGCACGCGGCATGCCGAAGACCATCGCGATCAGGTCGACGACGAACGACATCATCAGCACGGGCTGGGTGCGCAGATAGCGGAACCCGTCGACGACTGCGCGCACGCCGGGCGCGCCCGACGCGGCGTCGAGCACCGGGAGCCGCGGCAGGCGCACGACGGCTCCGAGCGTGGCGAACAGCGTGAACGTGTCGATGAGGTAGAGCCACTCGAAGCCGATGACCGGGATCAGGATGCCGGCGACCAGCGGCCCGGCGATGCCGCCGGCCATCCCGACCGTCATGTTGAGCGAGTTCGCGGCCGGCAGCAGGTGCGGCTCGACGATCTTGGGCAGCACGGCGCTGCGGGTGGGCTGGTTGACCGCGAAGAACGCCTGTTGCACCGCGAACAGCGTGAGCAGGAGCCAGACGTTGGTGCTGCCCGCCGCGGCCTGCAGCCAGAACAACCCGCTGGTGACGATCAGGCCGGTCGTCGTGATGATCAGCAGCGTGCGCCGGTCGAACACGTCCGCGAGCGCGCCGCCGTACAGGCCGAACACGACCAAGGGGACCAGGCCGAACACGCCGGCGAGACCGACGTACGCCGATGACCCGGTGTCGGCATAGATCTGGGCCGGCACGGCGACCACCGTCAGCTGGGCCCCGATGACCGTCACGATGTTGGCGAGCCACAACCGTCGGAAGTGCTGGTTGCGCAGGGGACGGGTGTCGGCGAAGAGCCGGGAGAGCGGACGCCGTGTCACGCGACGAATTTACGCCACAGGTGTGGTGGCCCAGCGATCAGGAGAAGGCCGCGATGTCGATCTTGATCCAGATCTGCTCGGCGCGCCCCAGCAGCTCGCCGTCCTCGCTGTAGAGCGCGGTGTCGGTCAGGAACTTGCGGCCTTCCTCGGCCTGCAGGTGACCGACCGCGATGTACGCCTCGCCGACCCGCGGCCGGCGGTTGACCTGTGCGGTCATACGGCCGAGCACCATGGGGTTGCGGTTGAAGTCGGCGGCCCATCCACCTGGACAGTCCAACGCCGCCCATGCGACGGGCAGGTCCAGGGCGCCGTCGCTGCCGCCGAACGCCTCGTGCGGCGTCCACGGAGCGGCGTTCAGGCCCGGCTTCGAGAGGTCGATCGGGCCGGCGAACAGCCGGAGCCCGTCGCCCTCGTCGCGGGCCGTGCCACACGTGAAGCAGTGGTCGAACGGATGGTGCGCGAACCCGGGATAGTGCGCGAGGCCCGCTGCAGCCTCATCCGAGGTCGGAGACGGCGGCACGTCGCGGGTGAAAGCACCGGGTGAGGCGGTGCCCACGACGGCTCCGCCGGCGGTCAGGAGCCGGACCTCGCTGTCGTCGCGCTCCCACGTGAGCGACACGTCGAGCGGCGGCGGGATGCGCAAGGTCGAGGTGACCGGCTCGTGACTGCTGACCTCCTGGGCGATCAGGCCCGCGACATAGCCGCCGTTGCCGGAGTGGAGGGGACCGTTGAACTGCCCGGGAATCGTGACCACGAACTCAACCTACCTAGGTCCCGTCCTAGCGGATCGCCTCGTACCGGCGCAGCGCCTCCCTGCGCTCCTCGGCATGGTCGACGATCGGGGCGACGTAGCCGGCCGGGAGCTCGTCGAGCTCCCACGGTGCATGGACGCCCGCGGTGTCGACGTGCGCCAGCTCGGGCACCCACCGGCGGATGTAGGCGCCGTCGGGGTCGAACTTCTTGCCCTGCGTCACCGGGTTGAACACCCGGAAGTACGGAGCCGCGTCGGTGCCGCACCCGGCCACCCACTGCCACCCGTGCTGGTTGGACGCGAGGTCGGCATCGACGAGCAGGTCGAGGAAGTGCCGGGCGCCGTGCTGCCACTCGATGTGCAGGTCCTTGACCAGGAAGCTCGCCACGATCATCCGGACCCGGTTGTGCATCCAGCCCTCGCGCTTGAGCTGTCGCATGCCGGCATCGACGATCGGGATCCCCGTGCGCCCCGACTTCCACGCCTCGAGCGCTTCCCCCGGCTCGTCGTACTCCATCGCGGCGAAGACCGGGTTGTAGTAGCCGAACGCCGAGCCCGGGCGGTGCTGCAGCACGTCGGCGTAGAACTCGCGGAACGCCAGCTCTCGGACGTACGCCGCGGCTCCTCGCGAGCGCAGGGGAGTGAGGTTGGCCAGCATCGTGCGCGGGTGGATCGTGCCCCACTTGAGGTGGACTGACATGCGCGAGGTCCGGTCCACTCCAGGCAGGTCGCGGACGTTGTCGTAGTCGGCGACGTCGTCGGCCAGGAAGGAGCGCCAGCGCTCCAGCGCCGCCTCCTCGCCGAGCGGCGGGAGGGCCAGCCCGTCCGGGACCGTGACGTCGGGGATCCGGTGCGTACGCCCGCCGGGCCGGGTCCACGGCACTTCCGTCGCCTCCGGCGCAGGCCGGCGCCATCCGTGGTCGTGCCAGGCGCGGAAGTACGGCGTGAAGACGCGGTATCGCGTGCCGTCGCCCTTCGTGATGCGCCCGGGCGCGACGGCATACGGCGACCCCGTGCGGATGAGGGTGATGTCGTGCTGCGCGAGGGCGTGCTCGACTCGTCGATCGCGGCGTGATCCGTACGGGGCGTGGTCAGCGGCGACGTGCACGGTGGCTGCGCCGGCCCGCCGGGCGACGCGGACGACCTCATCGGCCGGGTCGCCGTGGACCACGTGCAGCCCGCCGACCCGGTCGGAGAACTGGGCCAGCAGGCGGGAGAGGTATGCCGTACGGGGCGACGCCGTCGGGGTCCACAGCCGGTCGTCGAGCACGAACAGCGGGACCACGCCGTCCGTGCCGGCCGCGGCCGCCTCGAGGATTGCCGGGTTGTCGCCCAGCCGCAGGTCGCGCCTGAACCACATCACCGACATCGCCACGTGTCCCATTGTCCGGTGGTCACGAGGATGTCGCACGACGTGGAACAATGGCCACGTGAGCGAGCTGATCGACACCACCGAGATGTACCTCCGCACGGTCTACGAGCTGGAAGAGGAGGGCATCATCCCGTTGCGCGCGCGCATCGCCGAGCGCCTCCACCAGAGCGGGCCCACGGTCAGCCAGACGGTCGCCCGCATGGAGCGCGACGGACTGCTCACTGTCGAAGGAGACCGGCACCTCGAGCTGTCGCCCAAGGGCCGGCAGCTCGCGACGCGCGTCATGCGCAAGCACCGCCTGGCCGAGCGTCTCCTGACCGACATCATCGGCCTCGAGATCGAGTTCGTCCACGAGGAGGCGTGCCGCTGGGAGCACGTCATGTCCGAGCAGGTCGAGCGTCGCCTCGTCGAGCTCCTCGAGCACCCCACCGAGTCGCCCTATGGCAACCCGATCCCCGGGCTCTCCGAGCTGGGCGAGCTGGGCAAGGACGCCGACTTCCTCGAGGGCGTCCAGCCGATGACCAAGGCCGTCAGTGGTGCGGTGGAGCCCATCCGCCTCGTCGTGCGTCGCATCGCCGAGGAGCTGCAGAAGGACACCGAGGTCATGTCGGTGCTGCGCCGCGTCGGAGCGCTTCCGGGCAACGACGTCCTGGTGTCGCAGGGGCACGACGGCCTGGTCGTCGCGCGGCAGGGTGAGACCGCGGAGATCGACGCCGAGGCGGCCGTTCACATCTTCGTGTCGGTCTGATCGTCGGGGTCGACCCGCACCCCGGCCCGCGACCTCATCAGGGATGACCCTGGTTCTTCGTCATCTTGCCCAGTTGTGGCGTTTCTGTTGTAGACCTGCTGGCAGAATTGCCGCATGAGCGTCGGGACTGCCTTGAGGAGCTGGTTTCGACGTACGGGCAGCGAGATCCTGGGCTGGATCCTGACCGTCGCCGGCATCATCCTGATCCCCGCCCCAGGGCCGGGGACGCTGGTCCTCGTCGCCGGCATCTCGCTCCTCTCGCGCAACCACGTCTGGGCCCGCAAGCTGCTGGATCCGTTGCGGCGCAAGGCCGTCGACGCGGCCAAGTACGGCGTGGCGACCTGGCCCCGGATCTTCCTCAGCTTCCTGGGTGGGGTGTGGCTGGTGGTGCTGGGAGTCGTGTGGTGGGTCAGCCCCGAGATCCCGGAGTTCTCGATCCTCAGCATCGGCTTCGGCCCCCAGCTCCCGGCTCATGGCTGGGGCACCGCGATCGGCCTGTGGGCGTCAGCGATCGCGGCGTGGTCCCTGCTGGCCTACAGCGTCGTCCGCTACCGCGAGCCGCGGCCCGGACCGCGTTCTGAGTCTCACTCGAACGCGTAGCGCCGGATCTCCTTGCCGTCCAGCGTGAACGACCAGTAGCCGTTCTCGCCGTACTCGTTGCGCACATAGACCGAGAACGAGGGCTCGCCGCCGGCGTCGTGGATCACGACGTAGGTCGAGTTGACGTCCTCGACACCCAGCACCGCCGGTGAGCGCTTGATCGCCTTGGCATACGCCGCCGGGTTGACCGTCGCGAGATCGATAGTCGCGGCGTCGGCCGGGCGGGTCCCCTTGCTCGGCTCGCCTTCGAAGCCCTTGGCGAAGTACCAGTTCTCGGTGCGGCGGGGGTCCTCGGGCAGGACGATGGTGATGCTCGCGTAGTCGGGGTAGATCGCGGCGGAGTCGATTGTCGTGGTGCCGAACTTGGCCTGCGTCAGGGCCACGAGTCGTTGGAAGCCCTCGGCGGTGTGCAGCTCGAGTCGCTGCCTGGGGTTTGACTGCTGGGACGACGTCCCGGAAGCCGCCTGCTCTTCGTCGCCGCCGTTCGAGATCCAGAGGACCACCGCGATCACCGCAAGGACCAGCGTCACGATCAGCAGGTTGCGCAGGAAGCGTGGTGACAGTCCGCCGGTCGTGGTGGGACGCGCCTTGAGCCTCAAAGCGGCGGCCACCTTGGTCGGCAACTTCGCGGCCGGTCCCAGGTCAGCGACGAGGTCAGCCAGCTCGGCGAGCGTTGTCGCCTGCAGGGCGGCCTGCGTACGCTGCTCGCGCTCTGCGTCGTTGATGCGGCCGTCCGCGTAGGCGGCTTCGATGTCCTCAAGGCAGCTGTCGCGGTCGGCGTCACTTGCTCGGGTGGCCACCATGCCGAGCACGATATCGGGAACTGGCACCCGTGTCGGGCGCTATTCGCGGACTCGGGACGTAACCCCGGGACTCCCGAAGCCGTTGTTCACAGGGGGACGACAGACGGACCGGAGTACGTATGCGGATCGGACACATCGCCGGATCGTTGGTGCTGGGCGTGGGGTTGGTCGCTGCGGGCACGTCGAGCTCGACGGCCTCGGATGATCCCGGATCCGGCGCGACGCTGCGGCAGACGGCCGAGAGGATCCTCGCCACGGCGGCGCCGGGCGCGCCGCTCAAGGTCGTCACCACCACTCGCACCTCGGGCGCGCCGCAGATCACGACCGCGGTCGTCACGACCCGTTCGAGGGCGCTCGACCTGATCATCGCGGGACTCAGGAAGTCGTCCACGATCGGGGTCGACATCGCGCACAGGGTGAGCATCGACCTTTCGAACGACCCGCTCCGTTCGCGTCAGTGGGCACTCACCCGGCTCGGCGCCGAGACGGCGTGGAAGACCTCGACCGGCCGCGGAGTCGTCGTCGCCGTCATCGACACCGGAGTCTCCCTGCACGTCGACCTCACCGGCCATGTCCTGGCGGGGCGGGACTTCGTCGTGCCGGGCACCACGCCAGTGGACCAGAACGGCCATGGCACGCACGTGGCAGGCATCATCTCGGCCGTCGCCAACAATGGGATCGGCATCGCTGGCCTCGCGCCCAACACCCGGATCCTCCCCGTGCGGGTTCTGGACAAGACCGGCGTGGGCGACTCCGCCAACGTGGCGAAGGGCATCGTCTGGGCGGTTGACCACGGCGCCAAGGTCATCAATCTCTCGCTGTCGTCGGCCAGCGCCGACAGTGCGGGCCGTGCGGCTGTGGCATACGCGATCTCGAAGAATGTCGTGGTGGTGGCCGCGGCAGGCAACGATTCGTGCCCCTTCCTGTTCGGGGCACCGCGCAGCTATCCCGCGGCGTACGACGGGGTCCTCGGAGTCGGTGCGATCACCTCTGCGGGAGCCGTGGCGTCCTACTCCAGCTGCGGCAGCTGGGTCGATGTCGCCGCGCCTGGCAGCAGCATCCTGTCGACCGTGCCGAAGAGCCCGTATCCCACGCTGGGCTGCCCTGCCAGCTACTGCACGCTTTCCGGCACGTCGATGGCGGCTCCGCACGTCGCCGCCGCGGCGGCGCTCGAGATCGCCAAGCTCGGCTCGGGTGCCAGCCAGGCGACCGTCCGCTCGCTGATCCAGTCGACCGCCGACGACATCGGGCCGCAGGGCTACGACACGGGGTCCGGTTCGGGCGTCATCAATCCGCGCAGGATGCTGTCGCGCTAGCCGCCGTCACGGTGCCTTGTACTTCACGACGGTCTTGCCCCTGAGGTCCATGGTCCAGTAGCCGGTGTCGTTCGACGGATTGATGACATACACCGACATCGCACTACGACCCGAGCGGTTGTCGAAGATCAGGTAGGTCCGGTCAGCGTCCCGCACGTTGAGCTGCGCCGGAGCGCGTTGGATCGCGCTGACCAGTGCCGTCACGCGCACCGTTGCCAGGTCCGCGACCCTCGCGCCGGGCCGGCGCGGGCTCTCGATGGGGTTGTAGGGGAAGCGGCCGTTGTAGTACCAGCGTTGCGAGTGGTCGGGGTCGCCGGTGATGGGAACCTCGATCGTCGCGTAGTCCGGATAGATCACGGCGCTGAGGTAGCGGGTGCTCCCGATCTTGTCGTTCATGTCGTTGCGGAGCTTGACGAACCCGTTGCGGCTCAGCAGCTCGGGATGGGCCGGTGCAGCGATCGTCGTCTGCGTCGCCCCGGGTGATGCCTGCGGGGTCGAGGTCCCGTCGGTGGCGGTTCCGAACCACGACGTCGCGAATGCCGTGCCGCCCGCGACGGTCAGGCCGATCACCCAGATGATCACCCGGCGCATGCTGAACGCTGTCGCGAAGCGGCCGAGCGAGCGGCCGAACTCCGGGCTCGTGATGGCATCACCCACGACCGAGCCGAAGGACGCCTTCGCCGGGGACGGCGTGGCCGGGGCGCGGCCGTGATCCGTCACCAGCGCGGCGAGCTCCGACAGCGTCGCGGCGTCCGCGATCTTCGACGACCGGGTAGCGAACTCCGCGGCGTCGATCCGTCCGCTGGACAGCAGGGCCTTGAGCTCGTCGAACGCCCCGCGTCGATCCTCGTCAGTCGCCGGCACGGCCTCCATGCAGCGCAGCGTAACCACGCAGGACGGCCGGCGGAGGCGAAATCGCCGCATGCATTCGCTGGCACCCGGTTGTGCGCATGTCAGAGGATGGGCTCATGAGTGCTCACGAGTGTGACGTCGTTGTTGTCGGTCTGGGGCCCGGGGGTGAAGCGCTCGTCCCGCGGCTCGCCAAGGCCGGGCTCGCCGTGGTCGCGGTTGAGGCCGAGCTGGTCGGCGGCGAGTGTCCCTACTGGGGCTGCATACCGTCCAAGATGTTCATCCGCGCGGCGAACCTGCTGGCCGATGCCCGGCGGATCGCCACGCTGTCCGGCAGCGCGACGGTGACTCCCGACTTCTCGGTCGTGGCCAAGCGCATCCGGGACGAGGCCACGGACAACTGGGACGACACCGTCGCGGCCGACCGGATCACAGCGGCCGGGGCGACCCTCGTGCGCGGTCACGGCCGCCTGGCCGGCGATCGTACGGTCGAGGTCGCGGGCGAGACCTATGTGGCCTCGAAGGGCGTCGTGCTCAACACCGGCACCACCGCAGCCGTTCCGCCGATCCCGGGACTCGCCGACACCCCGTACTGGACCAACCGCGAGGCCCTCAAGGCCGAGCAGGCCCCGGCTTCGCTGATCGTCATCGGCGGCGGTGCGATCGGCCTCGAGCTCGCACAGGCATACGCGCGCTTCGACACGCAGGTCACGGTGCTGGAGGTCGCACCGCGCATCCTCGCGCCCGAGGAGCCGGAGTCGTCGGAGCTGCTGACAACGGTGTTCGAGGCCGAGGGCATCGGCGTGCACGCGGGTGTCACGATCGACCGGGTCGACCACGACGGCAGCCGGTTCGCCGTGACCTGCGGCGACACGACGTACGAGGCCGAGCAGCTGCTCGTGGCCGCCGGCCGCAAGTCGCGCCTCGACGACATCGGGCTCGACACCGTCGGCGTCGAGGTCGAGCGGTTCCTGACGGTCGGCGACGACATGCAGGTCAAGAATGGCCTCTGGGCGATCGGCGACATCGTCGGCCGGGGCGCTTTCACCCACCTGTCGATGTATCACTCCGAGCGTGCGGCCAAGGCGATCCTCGGCGAGCCGCTTGAGGAGTACGACGGCAGCTTCCCGCGGGTGACGTTCACCGATCCCGAGGTCGGCGGCGTCGGCCTGACCGAGGCGCAGGCCCGCGACAAGGGCATCAACGTCCGCATCGGGCTGACGGACGTCTCGGCGAGCAGCCGGGGCTTCGTCCACGGCATAGGCAACGACGGCCTGATCAAGCTCGTCATCGACGCCGATCGCGATGTCATCGTCGGCGCGACCAGCGCCGGACCGACGGGTGGCGAGACGCTGTCGGCCCTGGCCTTCGCCGTACGGGCCGAGATCCCGGTCGCGACGCTGCGCAACACGGTCTACGCCTACCCGACGTTCTGGCGAGCCATCGAGTCGGCGCTCTGAGCCCTCGCCCACTCGGGCAGACTGAGCCCATGCGGATCACGGTGTTGTCGGGCGGTGTCGGTGGTGCCAACTTCCTGTCGGGTCTCCTCGACGCGGTAGGACCCGACGACGAGGTCACGGTCATCGGCAACACCGCGGACGACATCTGGCTGTTCGGGCTGCGTGTGTGCCCCGACCTCGACACCGTGATGTACACGTTGGGTGGTGGCATCGACCCCGAACGCAAGTGGGGCCGCACCGACGAGACGTGGAACGCCAAGGAAGAGCTGATGGCGTACGGCATCGACAAGACCTGGTTCGGCCTCGGCGACCGCGACCTGGCGACCCACCTCATCCGCACCCAGTTGTGGCACGAAGGCGTCGGCCTGACCGCCATCACCGAGCGACTGTGCGAGCGGTGGAAGCCCGGCGTACGCCTGCTGCCGATGACCGAGAACGAGGTCGAGACGCACATCGGCATCGACGGCGAGGACGGTGTCGAGGTGATCCACTTCCAGGAGTACTGGATCCGCCTCGGCGCCAGGGTGCCGGTGCGTGAGGTCACGTTCCGTGGAGCGGCCGAGGCGACGGCCGGCCCCGGAGTCGTGGAGGCGATCCTCAGCGCCGACCGGGTCATCCTGCCGCCGTCCAACCCCATCGTGTCGGTCGGCGCGATCCTGTCCGTCCCGCAGATCGCGACCGCCGTACGCATGACGCGCGCTCCGGTCGTCGGTGTCTCGCCCATCATCGGCGGCGCCGCCGTGCGTGGAATGGCCGACCAGCTGCTGACCGGCCTCGGCATCGAGATCAGTGCCGGCGGGGTGGCCCGCCACCACGGCGCCCAACGCTCCGGGGGAGTGCTGGACGGCTGGCTCGTCGACAGCGCCGACGCGGCAGAGCTCGACTCGATCGAGGGCGCGGGCATCACAGCTCGCGCGGTGCCGCTCTACATGACCGACGCGGACACCACCGCGCAGCTCGCCCGCGACACCCTCGACCTCGCCGACTCGCTGTCGACCAAGGCCTGACATGGAGCTGCGCGCCTGGCCACTGGAAGGCATCGGCGAGGTCCAGCCCGGGGACGACCTCGCGCACATCATCGTCGAGCACCTCGGCCAACCACTGGCGGACGGAGACCTGCTGGCCGTGACCAGCAAGGTCGTCAGCAAGGCTGCCGGGCTGGCGACCGTCGGTGACCGCGAGTCGCTGCTCGACGCCGAGACCGACCGGGTCGTGGCTCGTCGCGGGCAGACCCGCATCGTCCGTACGCACTCCGGGCTCACCCTCGCCGCGGCCGGCATCGACGCGTCCAATCTCGAGGCCGGCGCCGTGATCCCGCTGCCACCCGACCCGGACGGCGCCGCGCGTGACCTGCGCGCTCGTCTCGAGGAGCTGACGGGGCTGCGCCTCGGTGTCATCGTCACCGACACGGCCGGACGGGCCTGGCGGATCGGGCAGACCGATATCGCGATCGGCGCATCCGGCATCTCGCCGTTGCTGTCGTTCGCCGGCGTCGAAGATCCCTACGGCAACGTCCTCGCCGTCACCTCGCCGGCGGTCGCCGACGAGATCGCCGGGATGGCCGATCTCGTCGCCGGCAAGCTCGACGGGCATCCGGTCGTCGTCGTGCGCGGGCTGCCGACCGAATGGTTCGAGCATGACGAGGGTGCCGCATCGCTGATTCGTGACGAGAGCGGTGACCTGTTCGGCCTCGGTGCTCGTGACGCCGTGCTGGCGGCGGCATCACGTGGCGAGCTGCCTCGCGGCTTCCCCGCTGCGGAGATGGATGACGACCTCGTTGCCCTCGCCCGTGCCGGTGCCGACCTCTCGCTCGCCGACGTGACGGTGGCCGCGGACGGCTCGCTGGAGGTGCGCGCACTGAGCGTCGATGGCGCACCGGAGGCCTACGTCGAGGCCGGCGCCCTGGCTGAGCGCCTGCGGATCCTCGCCCGCGCCCTGCAGCGCGAAGTCGTGATCGCCGTCGTCACCGACTGAGCGCGCACCGGCCTTCCGCTGACGAGTCACTGCGCGCGTAGCGAGGAGTCACTCCCGACGGTGCTCAGTGACTCCTCACCGCTTGCTCAGTGACTCGTCAGCGCGGTTGGAGGTGAGTTGGGCGCGTGCCTGTCGGGTGTGCGGGCCGAGGCCCAGCCGGTCCGCGGCGACGAGGTCGTCGATCGTGTCGACGTCCTGCCGCACGGCATCAGGCGCGAGGAGCTCGTGTGCGCCGAAGCCGCGGTGGCGCTCCGCGGAGCCGGGACCGTAGCCGGCATGCATCAGGTCGGGCGTGCGGCTCGTCAGGATCGTCGTGCCGTCGCCGTTGGCGTCCGCCACGAACGCGAACGGATGTGCCGCGGCGGCGAGCAGCAGGCGGCCCAGCGCGTCGGCGGTCAGCGCCGGCAGGTCGGAGGGCACGACTGCGAGCGGCGCGTACGGCCGATGGTCCGCGGCCCAGGCGATGCCGTGGCGTATCGCGGAGCCCAAGGCGTCGAGCGGCCGGTTCGCGGGCTCCTGGATGACGTGCGCTCCGGCATCCCGGACGTACGAGACGACCAGATCTCCGCGCGTCACGACGAGGACCTCTCCCACCTCGGGACACGCCAGCACCGCGGCGAGCGTGTCGCGGGCAAATGCCTCCGCGAGGGCGCGACGGGTGTCCGGCTCGACGTGCAGCCGCGACTTGGCGCGATCCCACGCCTTCATCGGCATGACCACGGTGAACGGCGTCGTCATCCTGCGGCCCTCACCGGGGACAGTCGGCCGTACGTCGTGGTGCGCTGGACAGCCGGACGGCCGGCCAGCGCGGCCATGGCCTCGAGCTCTTCGATCGACTTGCGCGAGCCGTTGGTGGAGCCGGCCATGCGGCTGATGGTCTCCTCCATCAGCGTGCCGCCCAGGTCGTTGACCCCGCCCTGCAGCACGTCGGTGCAGGTCTCGGGGCCGAGCTTTACCCAGGAGCACTGGATGTTGTCGATCAGGCCGTGCAGCATGATCCGCGCCAGGGCGTGCACCGCGCGGTTGTCGCGCACGGACGGGCCGGGTCGGGCGACGCCGGCGAGGTAGATCGGCGACGACTGGTGCACGAACGGCAACGGCACGAACTCGGTGAACCCACCGGTCTCGCGCTGGAGGTTGGCGATCGTACGCAGGTGGCCGACCCAGTGACCGGGGTGGTCGACGTGGCCGTACATCATCGTCGAGGTCGTCGGCAGGCCGATCTCGTGCGCCGTGCGGATCACGTCGAGCCATTCGGATGTCGGCAGCTTGCCCTTGGTCAGGACCCATCGCACGTCGTCGTCGAGAATCTCCGCGGCGGTGCCGGGCAGTGAGTCGACCCCGGACTCCTTGGCCTTCAGCAGGAAGTCGCGGACCGAGAGGCCCGTGCGCGTCACCCCGTTCATGACCTCCATGGGGCTGAACGCGTGCACGTGCAGGCCGGGCTCGCGGCGCTTGACCGCCGCGGCGATGTCGAAGTACGCCGTGCCGGGCAGCTCCGGGTCGATGCCACCCTGCATGCAGACCTCGGTCGCCCCGAACGCCACGGCCTCACTGGCCCGGTCGCCGATCTCGTCGAGCGACAACGTGTAGGCGTCGGCATCCGTACGCCGTTGGGCGAACGCGCAGAACCGGCAGCCGGTGTAGCAGACGTTGGTGAAGTTGATGTTCCGGTTGACGACGTACGTGACGTCGTCGCCCACGGCGTCGCGGCGCAGGTCGTCGGCCAGGGCCGCGATGGCATCGAGGTGCGCGCCCTCGGCGGTCATGAGCGTGAGGGCATCCGCGTCCGACAACCCCGCCGGATCGCGCTCGGCCGCCCGCATCGCCGCAGCGAACCCACCGTCGCCGATCCCGACGAGCGCGGCGTCGCGACCGGGCTGGCTGTCCCGCAGCACCGACCAGTCGCCGTAGACGTCCTCGAAGTCACTGCGCCGGTCAGCCGTACGCCCGACCGTGTCGATCTCGGTATGCAGGTCGGTGCGGCCCTTCGAGAGCCAACCCGTCGTGGACCACCCGCCGTCGGGCTCCTGCCACGGCAGGCCCTCCGGGATCACGTCCGCGCGGGCCAGCCCGCCGTCGGCGACCAGCGCGTCGACATGCGGGCGCAGGCGCGGGTCGAGCCACGGCTCGGACAGGAACTGCGGGTGCGCGGTGAGCCGCTCGGTCAGCGTGAAGCCGCCCTCGGCACACAGCTCGGTCAGCGCGGTGATCTGCGGCCACGGCCGCTCGGGATTGACGTGGTCCGGGGTGAGCGGGCTGATGCCGCCGAAGTCGTCGACGCCGGCGTCGAGCAGCGCCCGGCAGTCATCGAGGCCGACGAGGTTGGGCGGCGCCTGCACGCGCATCGCCGGACCCATCAGGATGCGGGTCGTCGCGATCGTGGCGAGGTACTCCTCGACCTCGAGGTCCGGAGTCAGCCGCATCGCGGTGTCGTCCTTGGACACGAAGTTCTGGATGATGACTTCCTGGATCGACCCGTAGGTCCTGGCGATCCGGCGCAGCTCGAAGATGCTCTCGACCCGGTCCTCGATCGTCTCGCCGATGCCGATGAGCAGCCCTGTCGTGAACGGGATGTTGAGCCGGCCGGCGTCCTCGAGCACTCTCAGGCGTACGGCCGGGTCCTTGTCGGGGCTGGCGTAGTGCGCCTCGCCCTTGTCCTCGTAGAGCCGGCGGCTCGTCGTCTCGAGCATCATGCCCATCGACGGCGCAACCGGCTTGAGCCGGGACATCTCCTTCCAGCTCATGACGCCGGGGTTGAGGTGGGGGAGCAGTCCGGTCTCCTCGAGCACGCGGATCGCCATTGCGCGTACGTACTCCAGCGTGCTGTCGTAGCCCGCGGCCTCGAGCCACTCCTTGGCGTCGTCCCACCGGTCCTCAGGGCGGTCGCCGAGCGTGAACAGCGCCTCCTTGCAGCCCATCGCGGCACCCTTGCGGGCGATGTCGAGCACCTCGTCGGGGGACAGGAACGGCGCGGGCAGGCGGCCCGGCGTCGTCGCGAACGTGCAGTAGTGGCACCGGTCGCGGCACAGCCGGGTCAGCGGGATGAAGACCTTCTTGCTGTACGTCACGACGCCCGGCCGGCCGACCGACTCCAGCCCCGCGTCGCGGACGCGCGCCGCGGCCGACATGAGCCGGTGCAGCTCCTCGCCCCGGGCACTCAGCAGTCCTGCGGCCTCACGGGCGTCGATCGTCTTGCCAGCCACGGCGCGCGTGACGGCCCGGCTGATCTCGCGGTCGCTCGGTGCACTCATTCAACAATTGTGGTCCCCGCCTCCACGCGCGGAGTCGCCGACCCGCTCAGGGCATGCTTCACGCGCGCCGCAGGATCCGCAGTACCTGGCGCTCCAGCGTGCGGCTCATGGGTGCGCCCGGCGCCACCCGACGGTGGTCGGCGCGCACCGTGATGCCGTCCTCGAAGAGGTCGATGATCCGCGGATCGACGTACGAGGTCCGGGCGATCGCCGGGGTGTTGCCGAGGTGGTCCGCGACCTCACGCATCGCCGCGGCGACGGACTTCTTGCGCCGGGTCGGCGTGCAGCGGTCGCTGCGTGCCAGTGCGAGGGCGGCGATCGAGGTGCCGCGCCAGGTCCTGAAGTCCTTGGCCGAGTAGAGGTCGCCGACGATCTCCTTGACGTACGCGTTGACGTCGTCGGCGTCGAGGTCACGCCACTGCCGGCCACTCTTGTACGCCAGCAGGCGGTCGCCGCCGCCGCGCCGCCGGCGGAGCACGTCGAGCACCTCGCGCACGCGCTCGTCGCGCACGGTGACCTCGACGACCTGCCCGGACTTGGCCGGATACGAGAACGTCATGTCGCGTCCTGAGACGTGCACGTGCCGCTTCTCCAGGGTCGTGAGCCCGTAGCTCTCGTTCTGCTCGACATACCGCTCAGAGCCGATCCGGAACATGCCGAGGTCGAGCAGGCTGAACGCCGTCGCGGCGACGCGCTCGAGGCTCAGCTCCTCGCCGCTGAGCTGGCGGCGCGCCTCGAGCCGGTGCTTGAGCAGCGACGCGGCGAACCCCTCCATCCGCTCGAACTTCTCGGTGTCGCGGCGGGCTCGCCAGTCGGGGTGGTAGATGTACTGCCGGCGTCCCGCGGCGTCCGTGCCGACCGCCTGCAGGTGGCCGTTCTCGACCGCGCAGATCCAGACCTCGTTCCACGCCGGCGGGATGACGAGCTCCTTGCACCGCAGCACCTGCTCGGGCTCGAGCGGGCGGCCGTCCTCGTCGAGGAAGCGGAAGCCGCGGCCGTGCCGGACCCGCGACCAGCCCGGCGAGCTCGGGGACGTACGGCGGAGGCGGACCATGGTGAGATCACGCTAGGTGACCGGTGCGGAGCACGCATGTCGTAGCGGCCCTGGCATCCCGCCGCGCGACCTCCTGGCCGGCCGACTGGGTGACCGTGCCATGGTTCAACCATCGGAAACAGCGTGAGGAGAGCCGCGTGGAGCTGAGAATCGGTTACAAGGCGTCGGCCGAGCAGTTCGCGCCCAGGGAGCTCGTCGAGCTCGGCGTCCTCGCTGAGGCGGCTGGCATGGACACCGCCGTGGTGAGCGATCATTTCCAGCCGTGGCGGCACAACGGGGGTCACGCGCCGTTCTCGCTGGCGTGGCTGACCGCGGTCGGTGAGCGCACGTCGTCGATCCGTCTGGGCACGTCGGTCATGACCCCGACGTTTCGCTACAACCCAGCGGTCGTCGCGCAGGCGTTCGCGACGATGGGTTGCCTCTACCCGGACCGCATCCTGTTGGGCGTCGGGACCGGCGAGGCGCTCAACGAGGCCGCGTCAGGCTTCGTGGGCGAGTGGCCGGAGTTCAAGGAGCGATTCGCGCGGCTGCGGGAGGCCGTCGATCTGATGCGACAGCTGTGGACCGGGGAGCGGGTCGACTTCCAGGGCGACTACTACCGCACGGTCGGCGCGTCGATCTACGACGTACCGGCCGGTGGGGTCCCGGTCTACGTCGCAGCCGGGGGACCGGTCGTGGCGCGATATGCCGGACGCAAGGGCGACGGCATGATCTGCACGTCCGGCAAGGGCATGGAGCTCTATGAGGACAAGCTCATGCCCGCGCTCGCTGAGGGTGCGGAGAAGGCCGGCCGGTCGACCGACAACATCGATCGGATGATCGAGATCAAGGTCTCCTACGACCCGGACCCGGAGGTCGCGCTCGAGAACACCCGGTTCTGGGCGCCACTGTCGCTGACTGCCGAGCAGAAGCACAGCATCGACGACCCGATGGCGATGGAGGCGGCCGCAGACGCGCTGCCGATCGAGCAGGTGGCGAAGAGGTGGATCGTCAGCTCGGACCCCGACGAGGTCGCGGCGCTGGTCAAGCCCTACGTCGACGCGGGCCTCAACCACCTGGTGCTGCATGCGCCCGGTCATGACCAGCGGCGTTTCCTCGAGCTCTTCACGACCGATCTGTCGCCCCGGCTGCGCGCTCTGGACTGAGGCCGGCTCACCCCGCTTTGCGGAAGGCCCCAGGCGTGACTCCTGCGCGGCTTCGGAAGTAGGTCGAGAAGTTGGAGGGATCGTCGAACCCCAGCTGCTCGGCGATCGCCGCCACAGGTGCATCCCCGTGGCTCAGCAGGCGTTTGGCCTCGAGCACGACCCGCTCGTCGATGAGCTGCTTGGCGGACCGGCCGGTGTGCGCCTGTGCCAGCCGGTTGAGGGTCCGCGGCGAGTAGCCGAGCCGGTCGGCGTAGTGGGTGACCTTGTGCCACTCGCTGAACCGGCGGTCGATCTCGTCGCGGAACCACAGGTATGCCTCGTGGGTCGCGGTCGGCCCAACCGTCGCCTCCGCGGGCCGCACCAGCGCGAGCTCGGTGAGGAGGGCGCCGACGGCGTGCGCGAGCACGGCATCGCGCAGCGGGGTCCGGTTGCCGGTGATGGTCTGCTGCCCGCTGGCGATCAGGAGCGCCCAGGCCTCCTCGACGGGGGATCCCTCGACGGCTTCCGCAGGCCAGTGATTCGGCGTGCTCGTCCCGACGGATCTGACCAGCTGGCTCGTGCGATCGTCGATTGCGTGCGGGTTGAACAGAACCGAGGGGCCGTCGATGTCCGCGATGCGCCCCCACCGGTGCATCTGGCCGGCGCGGACCCAGAGGACGTCGCCCGGACCCAGCTCGTGCTCCGCGAAGTCGACCGTGTGGACCGCGGTGCCCTCGTCGATGCGGACCACCATGTCGAAATCGAGCCGCTGAGGCGTGAGGAACTCCGTCAGTCCGCTTCGTGCGCGCATCCGCTCGAGGCTCAGGACCTCGATGTCCCCGATCTCGGCGGTCGGGGGGTCGAACCGCACCGGTCTGATGGGCTCGCTTGGCGGTTGTCCAGTTTTCACCATGATATGTCCCTCAGCGACCGTGTGTCGGTAACGTGTGGAGCCTATTTTTACAGGTAACGCCACATCCTCACACAAAGATCGGAACACTCATGACCCTCACCTACACCGTCTTCGACGCGGCACCTGAGTCGCTCAACAAGACCAGCGTCGTCGTCAGCGGCGACACCGAGGCCCTCGTCGTCGACGCCGGCTTCACCCGCGCCGACGGCCACCGCATCGTCGCGGAGGTCCTCGACTCCGGCAAGACCCTGACCCGCGTCGTGATCACCGCCGGCGACCCTGACTTCTACTTCGGCGCCGAGGTCATCGCCGACGCGTTCCCCGACGCTTCGTTCGTCGCCCCCGCAGACGTCATCGAGCACATCCACCACAGCTACGAGGGCAAGCTCAAGGCATGGGCCCACCTCGGCGCCAACCTGCCGACCCGGCTGGTCGACATCGCAGAGCTGACCGAGACCGTGCTGACGGTCGACGGCACCCCGATCGAGGTGCGCCGCGGCAGCGACCAGCTCGGTGACCGCGCCTGGTACCTGTTCGAGCCGGCGTCCCGGTCGCTCATCGGCGGCGTGCTGCTGTTCGAGGGCCTGCACGTCTGGACCGCTGACTCCGCAACGTCTGAGCTGCGGGCGGAATGGGTTCGCGTGCTCGACGACCTCGAGGCGCTGGCCCCGACGTACGTCGTCGCCGGTCACCGCGTCGCCGATGCGCCCACTGACCTCACCGCGATCTCGCACACCCGCGACTACCTGCGGTTCTTCGAGCAGGTCATCGACGAGTCCGCGACCGGCGAGGACGCCAAGGCCAAGCTCGTCTCCGCCTATCCGGACGCCGGGCTCGTCATCGCCGCTGACCTCGGCACCAAGGTCGCCAAGGGAGAGATGACATGGGGCTGACCGACGAGTCGTCGCCCGCCGAGGTCGTACGCCGGCAGTACCTCGCGTCTGCTGCCAGTGACCTCGAGGCCCTGCGTGCCACCCTGGCGCCCGACGTCGAGTGGACCGAGATGGCCGGGTTCCCGCTCGCGGGGACGTACCGCACGCCCACCGGCGTCACCAGCAACGTCATGGAGAAGCTCGGCGCGGACTGGGACGGCTGGACGGCGCACGACGACACCTACGTCGTCGACGGCGAGAACGTCGTCGTCCTGGCCCGCTACACGGCGCAGCACCGGGGGACCGGCAAGCCGCTCGCGGTGCGGGTGGCGCACCACTTCGTCGTACGCGCTGGCCTGATCGTCCGGTTCGAGCAGTTCGTCGACACCGCGCTCGTCCGGGATGCCGCGACTGCGTGATTGCTGGGGTCAGGTCGCCGGGAACGGCGACCTGATCAGGAAGCGACTGGTCGGCACCGTGTCGATGTTGTCCGTCGCCCCGAAGGCCGACGTGCTGGCGACCATCCTCGTCATCCGGTCCTCGAGGTCCGCATCGTCGGCGGCCCCGAAGAAGGCGTGGAGGTCGGTGGTCGCAGCATCGGGGAACAGCTCCTCGACGATGCCGTCGATCACCGGCGCGTTCGGGGTCAGCGGGCGGACCACGACGTTCTGGGTGTAGCCGAACGTCGCCTGGGTGTCGATCGCCACCTGCGTGTGGTCGAGCTGCCACCGTGTGAGCCAGGTGGCGTGGTCCAGGTCTGACGGCCGGCGCAGCAGCGCGACGTTCGCCAGTCCGGGACAGCGCTCGCCGAGGTGATCGGGTGGGGACATCGGGACCGACTCGGTGACGAGGTAGGCGGCGAGCGAGTCGGATCCGGCGGCCAGCAGCTCGACGGCGGCCGTGATCTGTTGACCGTACGACTGCTGCGTCCAGATGCTGATGACGGCGGCCACCGGTGGCGCCAGCGTCGTCAAGGTCATCGTCGAGTGCCGAACCGCGCTGTCACGGACGTTGACGGTGAGACCGTCCACCCCCAGGTCGAGCAGCTCGTCCGCCACGGGACCCCGGATCCGCTCGCACCACTCGTCGTCAGGCTCCGCGGCGCGAAGCAGCACCACGACCTTTTCCATGGCCGTGCCTCAGGTCGAGGAGACGAGGGTGTCGGTGTCGGTCGCGATCCGGCCGAGCAGTCTCATCAGCAGATCGCGCTCGTCCTTGGTCACGCCGTCGAGGGCTCGTGCCTCCGCCGCGTCACGAGCCGTCGCGAACGTGGCGTACATGCGTCGGCCGGCCTCGGTGATCTGCGGGATGCGGACCCGGCGGTCCGACGGATCGACCGTGCGCACGATCAGCTCCTGCTTCTCGAGCCGGTCGAGCACCGTGATCAGCGTCGTCTTGTCGACGCACACGACGCGACTCAGCTCGAGCTGGGAGCGCTGCTGTCCATCCTCGAGAGCGGCCAGCACGAGCCAGTCGCGCGCGTCGGTGAGGCCCATCTCTGCGGCGGCTCGGTCCAGGTAGATCGTCACCTGGTTGACCGCGGCGTGGAGCAGGATCGTGAGGTCGGCGGGGTACGCCGCAGCACAGGCCGCCAGCGACTGCGTTGCGGCCTCGTCCTTCAGCGAAGTTCCCATGCTCCGCAGGGTATCGGGGTACCAACGTATGTTCAACGTCGGATAAGTCACACTCGGATCGTCTGGACTCGGATGATTGTGTCTCGTACGTTATGGGATGTCGATGAACGCCATCGCTCACAAACCATTGAGGGACATTCCATGACAACGATCCAGAACGAGACGCCCACCGGCGTCGACCCGCGTCGATGGCTGGCGCTGGTCGTCATAGCCGTCGCCCAGCTCATCGTGGTGCTCGACGCGAGCATCGTGAACATCGCCCTGCCGTCCGCCCAAGACGCACTCGGTATCTCTGACGCCAACCGCCAGTGGGTCGTCACGGCATACGCGCTCGCCTTCGGAGGGCTTCTTCTCCTGGGCGGCCGGATCGCCGACTTCGTTGGCCGCAAGCGCGTCTTCATCATCGGCCTCGTCGGGTTCGGCGTGGCTTCCGCGGTCGGCGGCCTCGCGCAGAACCAGGGCGAGCTGTTCGCCGCCCGCGCCCTGCAGGGTGCGTTCGCCGCCCTCATGGCGCCGGCTGCCCTGTCGCTGATCTCCGTGACCTTCACCGAGCCCAAGGAGCGGGCGAAGGCGTTCGGCGTCTACGGCGGCATCTCCGGCGGCGGCGCGGCGCTGGGCCTGATCCTCGGCGGCGTCCTCACCGAGTACGCCTCGTGGCGCTGGACCTTGCTGGTCAACACGCCGATCGCCATCGCGACGGCCGTCGCTGCCGCCGTGCTGGTCCGTGAGAGCCGCGCCGAGGGCAAGCCTCGCTACGACATCCCCGGTGTCGTCACCAGCACCCTGGGGCTCGTCGCCCTCGTCTACGGCTTCACCAAGGCCAACGAGAGCGGCTGGTCGGCGACCAGCACGATCCTCCTGCTGGGCGCAGCCGTCGTCCTGCTCGTCTCGTTCGTCGTGATCGAGCGGAACACGGCCGAGCCGCTGCTGCCGACCCGGGTCTTCCTGGAGCGCAACCGCGCTGCGGCGTTCCTCGTGTCACTGCTGCTCGGACTCGCGCTCTTCGGCATGTTCCTGTTCCTCGTCTACTACATGCAGGGCACGTTGCACTACTCGGCCGTGAAGTCCGGATTGGCCTTCCTGCCCTTCAGCATCGGCGTCGTGGGTGGCGCAACCGTGGCGAGCGGCTTGCTGCCTCGCGTCGGGCCGCGTCCGCTCATGGTCGGTGGCACCCTGGCGGCTGCAGTCGGCATGTTCCTGTTCGCCCAGATCACGGTTGACGGCAGTTACGTCACCACGGTCCTGCCGGCTCAGATCGTCATGAGCCTCGGCGTGGGACTCGCATTCGTCGCCCTGTCGAGCACGGCACTCATCGGTGTCGAGGACCACGACGCCGGCGTCGCCAGCGCTCTGGTCAACACGACGCAGCAGGTCGGCGGCTCGTTGGGCACGGCGTTGCTCAACACGATCGCTGCCACGGCCACGACCAGCTACATCACGGCCAACGGGGTCGGCAAGACGGCCGAGGGCCTGGTTCACGGCTACACGGTCGCCTTCAACTGGGGACTGGGCGCGCTCATCCTCGCCGGCGTGCTGTCCCTGGTCCTGGTGACCAAGCAGCGCCCGCCGGTCACGGCCGAGGGTGACGAGACACCGTTCGAGCACGCTGAGGAGCTCGTCGTCGTCTAGTCCGATCGACCGTTGAATGACAACCGAGGTCCCCGGCGAACACGCTTCGCCGGGGACCTCGGGGTTGGTACGGGCAGGCATGTCGTAGTCTCGGGCGCCATGCGCTCCCGACTCGGTGCCCGGCGGGCGATCGCGGTCGCGCTGGTCGCCGCCGGCGTCTTGCTCGCGGCCTGCGGATCCGGAGAAGGTGGAGATCGCCAAGGGGCGGATTGCGGCACCAGGGTCGACAAGGCCGGCGGTGGACACTGGACCTGCACGTTCGCGGACGACTTCCGGGGCGACCGCCTCGACCCTGAGAAGTGGGTCGTCCAGAGCACGGCCCTGAGCGGGTTCCGCAACAACCAGGAGTGCTACGGCAACCATGACAACGTCGCGGTCGGCGGCGGCGTCCTCCGCCTCACGGTGCGGAGCGAGCCGGCGCCGTTCCTGTGCCAGGACCCCGCCGGATCGTTCATGACGCAGTACACCGGCGGCATGGTGAGCACGTGGGAACGCTTCTCCCAGACGTACGGACGCTTCGAGATCCGGGCCCGGATGCCCGACGTGAAGGTGGGGGGCATCCACAGCGCGATCTGGCTCTGGCCCCAAGACCCTGCCAAGCGCGGAGGAAAGCCGATGGCCGGCGAGATCGACATCGGCGAGTACTACTCGGTCTATCCCGATCGGGTCATCCCGTACGTCCACTACACGCCCGCCGCCCCGGACCCCGGGGTCACCAACAACGACTGCCTCGTCGCCGACCCGTCCGCGTGGCACGACTACCTCCTCGAGTGGACGCCGCGGACGCTGACGATCTCGTACGACGGCAAGAAGTGCCTGCAGCACAGCTGGAGTCCGGCGTTGCCGCTGACCAGGCCGGCGCCGTTCGACCAGCCGTTCGTGATCGCGTTGACCCAGTCGCTCGGCGTCACTACGACCGCGAACCAGCCCTCTGCCACCACCCCGCTGCCGGCGACGATGCAGGTCGACCGCGTACGCGTCTGGAAGTGAGCTGTGGCGCCCGGATGGGTCCGTCGCCCCTCAATGCCAGCCAGGCTCCCAGCCAGAACAGCGCAAACAATGCCGCGATGGCGAAGCCGGCGTGCTCCACCGGCATGCGCGACAGTATGCCGATGGGAAATGCGCTGACGCCGAATCTCTCCGCCATGAGGTTCGCCACCATGACTGCGGCGACTGTGAGTGCCGCGAGGACCGACATCAGCGTCACGGCCAGGTTGACGTAGATCCTGCGGCCAGGTCGATTCAGCGACCACGAGCAGACTGCCTGCATCACGATGCCGTCGAGCGAGTCGAAGAGACACATGCCTGCGGCGAAGAGCAGCGGCAGAGCCAGCAGCGAGTACCACGGCAAGGTGACGGCGACTCCGCCTGCCATCGCCAGCAACGCAATTTCTGTGGCGGTGTCGAAGCCGAGGCCAAAGAGCAGCCCGACTGGGTACATGTGTCGAGGACTCCGGACGGTGTTGACCAAGGGCTTGAGGATTCTGGCCCCGAGCCCGCGGGTGGCGAGGTGTCCTTCGAGCTCCGCCTCGTCGAGTCGTCCACGCCGGTACTCGTGAGCAGTCACCGAGATCCGACCCAAGGTCATGGTGTTGAGGATTGCGACCACGACCAGGAAGGAGGCGGCCACGCTCACCCCGAGCGTCTCGGCGCTGGTCGGCCATCCGGATGAGTCGTCCTTCAGAGCGGGCGCCACGGTGTGAGCGCCGAACCCGAGGATGACGCACAGCCCGAACACGATTGTTGAATGTCCCAACGCGAACCAGAAGCCGATGCTCAGGGGGTGCTCATCCTGGCGGACGAGGTTGCGGGTCGTGCTGTCGATGGCCGCAATGTGGTCCGCGTCGAAGGCATGCCGGACGCCAAGGGCATAGGCGGCCAGTCCGAAGCCCACGCCGAACGTTCCTCCAGCGGCGGATATGCCTCTGCTGATGGACACTGCCAGCAAAGCGGCGCCCAGGATGTGAAGCAGCAGGATGAAGGCGCCTATTCGCACCAGCGTTCTACGAGTCGACACCGGAGAGCGGCTGGCTGGTGACTGCTGGAATGTCATGTCGTGGGAACCGCAGGTGGCCAGGTCAGCGATCGCCGGTCCTGCGCCAATCACCATGACGTGTGTCATTCCCTGCTCCTCTCACGCTTCGGCAATGTTCGGTGGCCTCGAGCCTTGCCGGGCGAGTCAGGAGAACTCACGCAAGCGCTCGGCGACGATGATGCGCGCCGCTGCCTGGATGAGGGCGAGGTGCGAGAACGCCTGGGGGAAGTTCCCCAGGTGCCGTCCCGTCTCGACGTCGAACTCCTCGGCGAACAGCCCGAGCGGTGAGGCGATCCGAAGCAGACGCTCCATCAGGTCCTGGGCCCGCTGCTCCTCGCCGATGATCGACAGCGCGGAGACCAGCCAGAAGGAGCAGATGAGGAAGGTTCCCTCCTTGCCGGCCAGCCCGTCGTCGGTCTCGTCGGTGCGGTAGCGCAGCACGAAGCCATGCTCGGTCAGCTCGTCTGCGATCGCCAGCACGCTGGCGCGGAGTCGCTCGTCTTCCGGGGGGAGGAAGCCGAAGATGGCTGCCAGCAAGGTGGAGGCATCCAGCGCGTCGGTCTCGTAGTGCTGGCGTAGGACCCCGCGTTCGTCGACGCCGTTCGCCAGGATGTCGGCCTTGATCTCTTCGGCGGCGTCTCGCCAGGTCGCCGTGAGGTCTGCGTCGCCTCGGATCTCGGCGAGCTTCGAGGCACGGTCCAGGGCGACCCAGCCCATCAGCTTGGAAGACACATAGTGTTGGGGTTTGCCGCGTGCCTCCCAGATTCCCTGGTCGGGCTCGCGCCACACCTCGAGGGCGCACCTGGCCTGCGTTTGGACGATGGGCCACAGCCGCCGAGGCAGGCGTTGGCTGCGCCGGGTGTGCAGGAGGACAGAGTCCAGGACCGCGCCGAACACGTCGTTCTGTCGTTGGTCGAACGCGCCGTTGCCGATCCGCACGGGTCGAGCACCGGCGTAGCCGGACATGTCATCGCGGATGGACTCCGTCAGGTCGCGTCTGCCGTCGATCCCGTACATGATCTGCAGCGCATCGGTCTCGGTCGGTTCGAGGTCGGCGACGAACTGCATGAACTCGTCGGCCTCCCAGTCGAGGTTCAGGAAGTGCAGCGCCTGCAAGGTGAACGTGGTGTCGCGCATCCAGGTGTAGCGATAGTCCCAGTTCCGCTCGCCGCCAGGCGTCTCGGGCAGCGAGGTGGTGAGCGCCGCGACGGTGGCGCCGGTGGGCATGTAGGTGAGGCCTTTGATGGTCAGTGCGGAGCGCTGGATCGGGTCGCGCCAGCGATGGTCGGGCATCCGCGCCCGCCCCAGCCAGGCACGCCAGAACCCCGTGGTCGCGTCCACGCGGCCGATGGCGTCGGCGACCTCGGCCGGGGCGGTCAGTCCCTCCGCCCATGACAGGGCGCAGAAGCACTCCTCGCCGGCTGACAGTACGTGCCGGGCCCGGGCCCGGTTGCCCTCCACACCGAGTGCGAGGTCGGTCTGGAGCCGGACCGTCTGTCCTGCGCCGGTCGCGTCGGCGGCATGCCGTTCGCCGTCGACCATGGTCCAGTCCGCCGGCGTGCGGCCGTAGTCGAAAGCTGGTTCGCACACCAGATCCATCTCGACGGTGCCCTCCAGGCAGCGGACCGTTCGCACCAGGAGGTGGTCGGCGTCGTCGTCCGCCGGAGGCCGGGTGTGCGGAATCACCTGGTCCTCGGACTCCTGCGGACCCATCGTCAGCGCGTCGCGGACCACGACCCATCCCGACGGCGTCTTCCACGTCGTCGAGAGGACGTTCGAGCCGGGCTCGTAGACGCGCGCCGTGGGGTGGTTGATCCCGAACGGCGCGAACCTGAAGTACCCCGCCTGGCGGTCGAGCAGGGTGCCGAACACGCTGGGCGAATCGAAGCTCGGGACGCAGAGCCAGTCGACCGCGCCGTCGGGCGCGATCAGGGCGCCGGTGTGGCAGTTGGACAGGAACGCGTAGTCCGCGATGGGAGGGAACGGGGAGGGTGCCGCTGCGCTCTGCGGCGTCACGTCGTTCATGACGCGACCCACGGGCTGTGCGATCCGCCGTACGCCGCCGTCAGTCGATCGGCCCCCGGTGGCCCCCAGGATCTGGAGCTCTGCGTCTGTGCCACCGTCATTCTCCTCAGCTGTGGTCGTGCGTACGCACGAGTGCCGCGACGGGCTGGCCGCACCCGCCGGCCGAGCCCCTTGATGCGAGGCAACACCGGGACAGCTGCCGTGTCCTCACCCGATCCGGATGACTCGACCCTCGACTGAGGCGAGCGTCGTCCGGTTCAGGTGAGGGCAAAGGCGTCTGATCGAGAGATCGGCGGACGGGAGCGAGGGTGACCCGCCTGCTCGCACCCGATCACCCCCAAGGGGTGAAGCGCGCCAGACGGAGGTGGACCTACCGTCTCGATGGCTGGTTCGAAACTGTGAGTACCCGGCTCGCTCTCTCGCGATGCGAGCGCGTCGGGGGACCTAGGAGGCACCCCGTGGCTACATCCGATGTGGACGCTGTACAGCCTGGACTGATGGTCGGTACCACGAGCGAGTTCAGCTTGTTCTTCCGTATCAAGGATGGCGAGGCGCAACCCCTGAAAGATGCGTTGACGAAGCTGCAGGACACGCCCGGGTATCGGCCGGGGGACTATGGAATAACGATCCAGACGATCCACGAGGCGCGGTTCGTCCTGTTCGACGACGACACCAGGCTGGCGTTCATCACCAGTTTCGACGGCCCGTGGGACGCCTACATGGACGACTTCTTCAACTCGGGTCCGACGCTCGCGCTGTTCGACGCGGTCTTCTCGCATGTAGAGGGGTACGCCGGGCTGCCGGATCTGGCAGCGGTGCGCGACTTTGTCCTCGGCGCCGAGCGGACAGCCGGAGCTTACGCCCGCAACTACCCCGGCACGGTCAAGGAGATCCGGAAGGCGCTGCGCGTGAACAGCGCGTTCCAGCAGGTGCTCGACCACCCGCAAGCCGCGGAGGCTCTCCAACACCCGGCGTTGGCGCCGTTGCTGGACGAGGCCGCAGATTAGCCGCGCGACGAGACGTCATGTCTGACCACATCTCCGGGCCGCGCGCCCTCGCGGATCCCATCGCGGACATCACGGACTTCTACGCCTTCCCGAGTCCGGAATCCCCGGAGCGTCTCGTCCTGGTCCTCAACACGCTTCCCATGGCCAAGCCGACTGATCTCTTCTCCGCAGGACTCCTCTATCGGTTCCGGCTCCGGCCTCTCACGCTGTCGCCGGGCCACGCTTCCGGCTGGGGTTTCGTCCCGGGAGCCGAGGAGGTTGTGCTCGACTGCGTCTTCGGCCCACCGGAGCACGTCTCGGACCCGGGCACGAGCGAGCAGGGACACGAACAGCACGGGACTTGCACGACACCCGGCGGGGAGCTCGTCTCCTTCAAAGTCAACGCCGACGCGGGCGGCGCGGGGCTCGGCGTGCGCGTCTTCGCCGGCGTCCGGTGGGACCCGTTCATCATGGACGCCCGAGCAGCCTTGGCCACGATCGCGACCCGGAAGCTCGCTTTCACCGAGTCCGGGTCGATCTTCCTCGACGGCAAGAACGTGCTGAGCATCGTCGTCGAGATCGACACGGGTTTCCTGCCTGGCTGGGAGCTCGTGGGCGCTGTCGCCGAAACCCTGACCCGGGGCGAGTTCAACGTCCGTATCGAGCGGGTGGGACGCCCCGAGGTGAAGAACATGATGCTCGCACCGAAGGACTTCGACCCGGTCAACCGGGACCTGGAGATCCGCGACCTCTACAACATGGACGACGCATTCCACCTCGGAGATTCCTACGCCGGCGCCTTTCGGGCGCGACTGGACGCCAACCTCGCATTCTGGGACGGCCTGGACGGAAAGACGGACTGGCCCGCGGGCGAGGACGGCAGTCACCCGCTCACGGACCTGGTCCTCGCCGACTACCTGGTCGTCGACGTCACCAAGCCGTACGTCGAGCAAGGCTCGTTCCTCGAGATCGAGCTGGCCGCCCGACGAGGCGAGGCGCATGTGACCTGCGGCGGCCGGACCCTGAACGACGACGTCATGGACACGATCTTCACCCAGCTCGTCAACGCCGGACACGGCCCGACGATCCGGGACGGCGTCGACGCCGCCACCCGGCCGGGCACCGTGACGTTCCCGTATCTGGCACCGCCGAACCCGGAACCGCCCGAACCGCCCGAGCACCACTGAATCACCATGGAAGGCATGTGAGTTCGATGGACGCCACAGCGGGCAGTCCCCTGGAACTTGACGACATCCAGGCAGGTGCGCTCGTCGAACGTCCCTCTCCGTATGTCGGCACCTACCTCCTGCTCGCCATCCGTGGCCGTGACGACGGACGCGAGCTGGTGCGGCGGTTGCACCGGATCGTCAGCTCAGCAGCGGCTACCGGGACTGCGGACGAGACCTCGCTGACGGTCGCGTTCACCTACCACGGGCTCGAGGCACTCGGGGTGCCACAGACATCCTTGGAGAGCTTCGCGCCAGAGTTCCGGCAGGGGATGGCGGCCCGGGCCGAGATCCTGGGAGACATCGGCGACAGCGGTCCTGAGAAGTGGGAGGAACCGCTCGGCAGGGACCACGTGCACGTCGCCGTCTCCGTGCTGTCCTCCGACGAGGACCGGCTCAAAGCGGTCGCCGAGAAGGCCCGTCGAGTCCAGGCCGAACTGCCCGGGATCGAGCTGGTCTGGCGTCAGGACTGCTACCAGCTCGCAACGGGGAGGACATCGTTCGGGTTCAAGGACGGCATCGGGCAACCCGCGGTCGAGGGCAGCGGCCGGGCCCCCACGAACTCCCGTGAGCGGCCGCTCAAGGCTGGCGAGATCATCCTGGGCTACCCCGACGAGACGGGAGCGCTGCCCCCGATGCCGACGCCGGACGTGCTGGGTCGCAACGGAACGTACGTCGTGTTCCGCAAGCTGCACACCAAGGTCGCCGCGTACCGGACCTATCTCCGTGCGAGGGCAGCGAGCCGCGCTGAGGAAGACGTCCTCGGGGCCAAGATGGTTGGACGCTGGCAGAGCGGCGCCCCGCTCGCACTCACCCCTGACCAGGACGACCCAGGCCTCGGTAGCGACCCGCAACGCAACAACGACTTCGGCTTCGGCGACGACCCCCGAGGTTTCAAGTGCCCCGTGGGCGCTCATGCCCGCCGAGCCAACCCTCGCGACGCCCTGGACGCGGACGGCAGCGTGGACGTCCGACTCCATCGGATGATCCGTCGCGGCACGTCCTACGGGCCGATGCTCCCAGAAGGCGTCCTCGAGGACGACGGGATCGACCGCGGGATCATCTTCGTCTTCGCCGGCACGCACATCAAACGGCAGTTCGAGTTCGTCAAGACGCAATGGTTGAACGACGGCATCTTCATCGGCGCCCCGCTCGAGTCCGACCCGCTCGTCGGGCCTCGCGGCGAGGAGCCGGGCACCTTCACGATCCCCCAACGGCCGATCCGCCGCCGGCTGCAGGACCTGCCACCCTTCGTGGTCACCCGCGGCGGGGAGTACTGCTTCGCACCGAGCCTGAGCGCGCTGCGCTGGCTCGCGGAGCTCGACACCTGACCAGGCGCCAACCCCGAGAGAGGCCACACGATGAGCTCACCAAGCACCGACCGTTGGGCAGCACTCGACTTCGGCCCACCCGCTCCTGACATCGAGGAGACCGAGCCGCCCGTACTCCTGGACTACCTTTCCGGGGGCAGGGTCGCCCGGATCACCCTGAACCGGCCACACGCCGACAACGCTATATCGACCGAGATGGGCACCTTGCTGACCGAGGTGGTCGAGGAGATCGCGGTCCGCACCGCGGTGAGGGTCGTCATCCTCACTGGAGCCGGAGACCGCGCGTTCTCCGTGGGCAGCGACCTGCGGCAACGCAAGTCGATGACCAAGGAGGACTGGCTGCGTCAGCGCCAAGCCTTCGACCGCACACTGTTCACGGTGCGACAACTCCGCAAGCCGATCTTTGCCGCGGTCAACGGGATTGCCTACGGCGGCGGGTGCGAGCTCGCACAGAGCACTGACTTCATCGTCGCTTCGGCCACCGCGACGTTCGGTCAACCCGAGGCGATGCTCGGTCTGGCCGCCGGTGGCGGCTCACCGGCGCTGCTGCCGCGCCTCCTGCCTCGCGGCAAGGCGATGCAGATGCTCATGACCGGCGACCCGGTCCCCGCGGCCGAGGCGTACCGGCTCGGGATGGTCAACGAGATCCACGAACAGGGCGACCTGATGCCCGCAGCTCAACGGATCGCGGACAAGATCGCCGGCAACTCCCCGACCGCCGTGCAAGCCGTCAAGCGCGCGGTGCAGCTCGGCGAAGGGCAACCGATCGAACAGGCGATCGCGATCATGATGGACGCGCACTGGCGCTCCGCGGTCCACCCCGATCGCGTCGAGGGCATCGGCGCCTTCAATGAGGGCCGCGAGCCCACTTTCAACGACTCAGACTTCTGAGACCACCCCGCGTCATTTCGACCCAAGGAGGCTGGACACCATGACTGTTGCTGATGATCTCGAGGCGGCACGCGCCGGACTGGTGATGATCAACCCCGCGCCCTACAACGCCGAGGCGCCACCGGCCGCGCTCATCGGTGAGACCACTCCCACCGAAATGCACTACGTCCGGAGCAACTTCGCCGTGCCCGAACACGACGGCACTCTGGAGATCGGCGGCGCGGTCGGCACCCCCATGACGCTCACGCTCGCCGACCTGCGCGCGATGCCGGCCCACGACCACACCGTCACTCTCGAATGCGCCGGCAACGGTCGCCTCGACATGAGACCACTGCCGACCGGAGAACCCTGGGGCGACTTCGCTGTCTCCACAGCCCGATGGACCGGCGCCCTGCTGCACGACGTGCTCGAACGGGTCGAACCTGCTGCGAACGGAGTAGAGCTGCTCGCACACGGCGCCGACCACGGTTCCTACCATCTCCAGGCGATTCTTCCCGAGACCGACCAGGACAACCTCACATTCACCCGGTCGCTCCCCCTCGACGAGGCTACCGACCCGACATCGGGGATCCTCATCGCCTACGACATGAATGGCCAGCCCCTTGGACGCGACCACGGCGCCCCATTCCGGCTCATTGTCCCCCACTGGTACGCCGTCGCCTCCGTGAAGTGGCTGAAACGACTCGACGTCCTCACCGAGCCCTACACCGGTGAGTTCCAGACCGGCCACTACATCTACCAGTGGCCCGACCGACCCCACGAGCCCGTCACCCTGATGCGGGTACGCGCCCGGATCACGGACCCGGCACCCGGCTCCACCCTCRACGTCGGTACGTACACCGTCCGAGGCAAGGCATGGTCCGGCACCGGCCCGATTACGCATGTGGACGTCAGCCTCACCGGAGAAGGCGAATGGCAGCCCGCACAGGTCGAACCGGCGAAGGACGGCTACCACTGGCAGGACTGGTCCTTCACCTGGGACTCGATCGACGTCGGCCGACACTCACTGCGGGCCCGAGCGACCGACGCCGCCGGAAACGTTCAGCCCGACGTTCCCCCCTGGAACCGCCTGGGCTACGGGAACAACGCCATCGAGGTCATCTACGTCGACCGTCGATGAGCAGCGCAAAGGACGGAGGCCCCATGGCGACAGGCACAGCGGGGGAGAGGCCAGAGGTGTACCTCGAAACACCGTTCGGACAGTAAGGGCGGCGGTTGCGGTGATGGCCAATGCTGGAGCGCGGCGTTGGGGTGCTCGAGCTATCGCACTGGCCGTGACCGGTGTCGGCTTGTACGTCGTGACACCGAGCCTGTTGTCGGCGCTCGGCTCGTGGCCGCGGCTGGCCCAGGTTCAGCCGAGGTGGTTCATCCTCCTGGCGCTCCTACAGGCGGGGAGCGTGGCGTCGCTGTGGTGGCTGACCCGGCTCGCGCTCGAGCCGCATGTCGACGGGGACGAGGTCAGTGATTCACGGCGGGCGCGCTGGGGCGCGATAGCGACGGCGCAGCTGGCAGGGAGCGCAGCCAGCAAGGTGGTCCCGGGAGGTGCGGCAACCGGTGGTGTGGTGCAGGCCAAGCTGCTGATCCAGGCCGGTCACCCGACGGCGGCGGTGGCGTCCGCGCTGGCCGGGGTCGGCTTGATGACGACCGCGGTGTTGTTGCTCCTGCCAGTTCTGACGATTCCGGCGTTGTTGATCGGACCGCCGCCAGCCGAGCAGCTGCAGCTGGGGTTGTTGGTCTCGCTGATCCTGGCGGTGGTCATCGTGGGGGTGGGCGTGATCGTCCTCACCTGGCCACGAGTGCTGACCTCGACCGGTCGGCTGATCGGGCACGTGCTCCATCATGTCCGTCCATCGACGACCGCGGAATCGATGGCGACCGTGCTGTCGGCCCAACGTGCCCGGGTTGCCGGCGCGTTCGAGGGCCGCTGGTGGCTGGCCGTCTTCCTCGCGGCGGCGAACCGGATGCTCGACTACGCGGCGCTGGTCGCGGCGCTGGCCGCCTTCGGTGTGCACGCGCGTCCGTCGGAGGTGCTGCTGGCGTTCGTCGTCGCGCAGGCCCTGGCGATGGTGCCGATCACCCCGGGTGGGCTCGGCTTCGTCGAGTCCGGCCTCACGGCGCTTCTGGTCGTCATCGGCGTCCCGGTCGATGTCGCGGTGATCGCCACGCTCCTTTACCGGCTGGTCTCGTACTGGTTACCGATTCCAGTCGGCCTGTTGGCGTGGGCCGGGTGGCGGATCCATGCCGGCCGGAGTGGCTAGTCCGCAGCGGACACCCGTCTGTTCAGCTCGTCGACGGTGGCGAACAGGTCGCCGCGGCCGTAGAAGTCCACCGCGACCAAGTTGACGCGCTGCCGACGTTCGGCCGAGCACCGCTCCGCCCGAGCAAGGAGCACACCCTCGGCGTTTGCCTCGGCGGCGAGCTCGGGCGACGGCGGGGAGACCCAGTGGTTGAGCATGAGGAGAGGCGCGTCGTAGTGGCCGCGATAAGGAGCGCATGACTCCTCGTCTTCCAGCTCCGACACCGAGGCGTACTTGTAAGGGACTTCCTGGACCAGCCCGGAGCGGTACACGTTGGGGATGGTTGGTCGCAGGTCACCCTTCTCAAGGCCGATCACCAGCCGACGGCCCGACTCGACCATCGAGCCGAGTGTGGGCAGCCGGACGCTCGGGTCGATGGTGGCGAGGTATGGGGTGAGGCCGCCGTCCCTGAGGACCGGGACGAGCTCCTCCGCTGCGAGTTCGTCCTGGATGATGACGACCAGGACCTCGCCGGGGTGCTCATCGAGGAAGCGGTGCAGTACCTCGACCACGTGGCTGAACAAGACCGCGCCAAACTCGCAGAACTGGTGGCAGAGGTACACCTCGCGGGGCGTATCCGGGTCAGGCGGACCGGCCCGCGCACGCAGGAGCAGGGCCCGCTGGGCAGGCTTGTCTCCAACCGCCTTCACCACCTCGGTGAGCTGCCTGTCGCTCAGCTCGGTGTAGACCATCTGCTCGTTCCCGACGGTGCGAACGGAGCCCAGGTAGGCGTCGACCAGGAATCCACGTACGCCGTCCTCGAGCTGCGCCTCGATGCCCCTTTCCTGACTCGGGTACCGGAAGCCGTCGGCGTTGTCGTTCATCGAGTTGTGCGTCGTGGCCAGGGTGACCTCGTCGAGACGGAGGCCGCAGAGTGACTCGGCCCCGTTGCACATACGCGACGCTGGGACACTGGAGGTGTCGCGTTCGAGCAGGAACCCCGCACCGGCGGCGGCGACCAGGACGACGACGCCGGTTGCCACCCACCGCTTGCTCACGTTCAGATCGGGTCACCACCACTCTCGTGCTCCGGGCAACGCTGCCGCCGTACGAGGCCCCCGTCCTCATCCGGTCGGGGTGAGGTGTGACCCGCCACGGCGTGACACGCTGAGGGCGTGAGTCATCTCGTCGAGATCCCTCGGCGGTCAGACGCGGGTGAACAGCGCTCCGACGCAGACTGGGTCGTCGACGTCGCGCTGGGCGCCCTGGGCGTCACTGTCAGCGCCGGCCTGGCGGTGGTGCGGACCACCGTGGATTCCCCGGTTGTGCGGTCTGTCGCCAGGCGGCGGGTGCCGTTCGTCCAGGCTCGGCTCCAACCAGTCAGGGTGCTCGCCGACCTGGCCCGGCAGGGCACCCGCTATCGCGAACGGGCCGAGCAGCGCGCCAAGCTTCAGCTCGAGAATTGGACCCCGGTGATCGTCGACCTGGTCCTGTCCCGGCTGGATCTGACCGGCATCGTCACTCGTCACGTCGACATCGACGAGGTCGTCAGCGCGGTGGACCTGGATGCCGTCGTCGCTCGCATCGACCTCGACGCGATCGTGCAGCGGATCGACCTCGACGCCGCGGTCGGCGGGGTGGACCTGAACGCGGCGGTCGAAGGGGTGGACGTCGACGCCATCGCCGGCAGGCTCGACCTCGATGCGGTGATCGAGCGGATCGATGTCGTGGCGATCGTCGAAGATGTCATCGCCGCGGTCGACCTGCCTGCCATCATCAGGGACTCGACGGGGTCCATGGCGTCAGAGACCGTCCGGAGTGCCCGCATGACGGGCATCTCCGTGGACGAGGCCATCAGTCGAAGCCTCGAGCGTCACTTCTTCCACCGCCGCCGCCCGCCGACCACGACTGACTCGCCGTGAATGACGCCGAGCTCTCGCTGGTTCCCGCGGAGGCGCGCCCGTACCAAGGATCCGCTGCCGGGATCGCGACACGGGTGATCGCCAACATGGTTGACGCCGTGGTCATCGGCGTGGCGCTCCTCGGAGCGTACGGGGGAGCGGCCGCCGTCCGGTTCGTGGTCACACCGCGGGACTTCCGGCCGCCCGACCTGTCCCTCGTCTGGTTCGTCCTCGGCTACCTCGCGTTCCTCGTGGTGTACCTGACGGCTGCCTGGTGGATCAGTGGCCGCACTCTCGGTGATCACGTGATGGGACTGCGCGTGGTCACCGGGATGAGGAGCCGCCTCAGGTTCGTGCGGGCATTCGCCCGTGCGCTGCTGTGCGCCGTCTTCCCCATAGGACTGGGGTGGTGTGCCGTCGACCGGGAACGGCGTGCCCTCCACGACCTGGTGCTGCGCACGGCCGTCGTCTATGACTGGCTCCCGCGACCGCGACCGGCCCTTGGCGGGGACGTGCGCGATTCCGATCGCACTGTCCCTGACCCCGATCCGTGAGGCCGGCCCATCTTCTTGGTCACCGTCGATTCCGCCTGCTGTTCAGTGAAGTAGCGACTTGAGAGCGATCAACGCGACGCCGAGAAGACCTGCCAAGACGGAGGAGATCACGAGCCGGCTTCCGGCGAGTCCACTGTCCTTGCCGATCTGCCAACCTGTGATGAAGAGCAGGAATGCGTTGAGCACAAGCGTGACGTCGAGAGCCACGGACGTCTTGACCCCCAGGACAGCTTCGAGGAAGAGGCAGAGCAGGGGGACAGCACTGGCGGCCACCAGGGGCCAGCCGTCGCGCATGATCATCCGACGCTCGTTGCGACTCAGGGGGCGGCGCAGGTGGGCGCGCGTGGCAGTCCAGTGCACGTAGGACTCTGCGGCCCAGTAGATGGCCAGCGTGCTGAGCAGCAGCAGGGCGACCCGGCTGAGGCGGAAGTCGTCGGACGCAGTCGCGAGCACGGCACCGGTGACGATGAGGCCGTAGAGGTGCGCTGCTCGTCTACGGTGGGGATCGGCCTCCGGCTCAGCCACTGCGATTTCCCCGATCCTCACGGCCGGCGTCGAGACGACAGGAGCCGCCGGGGCTCAGGACCCCGGGAGGCTCCCTGTCCGGCAACCGTCTGACCCCAGGATCAGGCCAGCACCTTGATCTTCAGTGCGTCGAACTCGGCCTGACTGATCGCACCGGCGTCCATCAGCGCCTTCGCGTCGGCGATCTGAGATGCGGGGCTGGCCGTGCCGGCGACCTCCTTGATGTATTGGTCCTGGGCGGCCTGCTGCTCCGTGATGGCCGATATCCTGCGCTCCTGCATGCTTCGGCCGCGGACGATCAGGTAGATCAGCGCCCCGATCCATGGGATGAAGATCATCAGGCAGGCCCAGCCCGCCTTGGCCCAGCCGTTGAGCGTGCTGTCACCGAAAAGGTCGAAGAGACAGCGGAACCAGAATGTGAATGCCGCTATCCAGATGAAGAACCAGAAGCTCCACAGGAGTATGTCCCAGAAGTCGGTCGTCAATGCGTCTTCCATCGTCCATCCCTTCGCGTGTGGGCGATTCCGAGCATCGCGCCAGAGCTAAGTCGGCCAACTTGTCCGACATCCCCACGCTGGCACGATCTGGCGCCGTACCGCTCACCCGCGGCGGGTGATTCACCTCCCGTTCCAACTTGCAACCCTCTGGTTGGAGGGGCATGAGCGGAGAGCATCGCTCCGAGGATGGGGACCGCTTCTTGGGTATTGACGTCACGTGGCTCGGTCACTCCACGGCCGTCCTGGACCTCGATGGCGTGCGCCTGGTTGCCGACCCACTCCTACGACGCCACAACGGCATCTTGAGGCGGCGCGGCGGGCAGCCGTCTCGACGGGCATGGGCCGGCGCGGACGCGGTGCTCCTCTCTCACCTGCACCACGACCACGCCGAAGTGCCGTCCCTCAAGCTGTTCCCGGGGGTGCCGGTCCTCACCGCTCCGGGCAACGCGACATGGGTCAGTGGCAAAGGGCTCGACGGCCGCGGGCTTGCCGACGAGGAGTGGTTCCCGCTGGGCGCAGGCGGCCAGGTCGAGGTGCGGTTGGTGCGCGCCATCCACCACTCGAGGCCCATGCCGCACCGCCCGAATGCCGCGAACGGGCATCTGGTCCGCGGACCCTCCGGGATCGCCTGGCTGGCAGGGGACACAGATCTGTACGACGAGATGTCGGTCCTGCCGCGCCTGGCGGGTGGGGTCATCGACGTCGCGCTCGTGCCGGTCGGCGGTTGGGGGCCCCGCCTCTCGGCGGGTCACATGGGGCCGGATCAAGCGGCCATCGCGTGCCGTCTGACCGCCGCCCGCTGCGCCGTACCGGTCCACTGGAAGACCCTGCACGTGCCTGCGGGGCGGATACTGCCGCGCGGCTGGATGGACGCGGCAGGCCCGAGGTTCGTCGAGGCGCTGGCACGTGAGGCCCCGGACTGTCGGGCGGTGCAGCTCGAGCTGGGTGGATCCGTCAGCATCCCTACCGCTCCATCCGGTTGAGGAGGGCGGCGGCGGAGCGTGTCGGCTCACTCGTTGCGGGGGATACGCGCTTGGCCGTCGGGCCGGAGACTCGGCCACGACGGCGGGCGCACACCCGACCGCTCACCCGAGCCCACAGATCGACAGGGGTGGATGACATGTCCGAGGTGGACGGAACCCTCGAGCCGCGCGATGCGCTGAGCGAGCAGGTCAGCCACTACCGCGACGTCCGCGAGCGCATCGAACGTGCCGCGCTGCCGCTGGCCACGTCGATCGACGGCCGCGTGTTCGAGGTCCAGGCGTCGCTTTACGGCCTGCCGTTCAGGCGAGGGGCCTACGTGGTGCTCGAGCACGAGGGCGCGCAGCGGTTCGGTCAGCTCACGGACCTGGCGAGCCAGACTGCGGACGTGGACGTCCCCGGGGCCGATGGGTCCGTCTCCAGCGTCCGCATCAGCCTGGCGGTCGGCCACGGCCCCCTCCTCGACGAGGGGGAGCCATTCCACGGTGCGCACGCACGACCGGCCGAGCCAGCCGAGGTGGCTGCGTGGCTCGGCGGGACCCGGCGACGGGACCGGGCCAGCCTCGCCATCGGCGAGCTGTTGCTGGCGCCCGGCGTCCCCGCCGAGCTCGACAGCGGTGGATTCAACCGGCACACATTCATGTGCGGTCAGTCGGGGTCAGGCAAGACCTACTCGCTCGGTCTCCTGCTCGAGCGCATGCTCGCGGAGACGACCCTTCGCATCGTGATCCTGGACCCCAACTCCGACTATGTCGGACTAGGACGACTTCGCGAGGGCGCAGACCCAGGGCGGGCGGAGGGCTACCGGTTGGTTCCGGACGACGTCTCGGTGTGGGGCGAGGAGCCCGGGGCCGACCACCTGCTGCGGCTGCGCTTCGCCGAGCTCGATCCGCGCACCCAAGGCGCGATGCTCGGACTCGACCCGATCGCCGACCGGGAGGAGTACGCCGTCCTGACCGATCTACTCCGCGCCACCGAGGCGGGGAGTCCCGTGATCTCCGGCCCCGACCAGCTGGTCGGCTCGCCGAACCCGAGCGCCAAGCAGCTCGGCCTGCGGGCGCTCAACCTGGGCGTGCTCGACTGGACGGTCTGGAGCGCCCGCGAAGCTTCCCTCCTCCAGGAGCTGAAGGAGCCCACCAGCCGCTGCGTGGTCGTCGACCTCGGGTCGCTGGAGACGCTTGAGGAGCAGCACATGGTCGCCGACGCGGTGCTGGCCTCGCTGTGGAGCCTGCGCAGGAACCGACAGCCCGTGCTGGTCGTCATCGACGAGGCCCACAACATCTGCTCCGCCGCTCCTTCGAACCCCGTGAGTATGGACTCAACCGAAAGGGTCATTCAGATGGCGGCTGAGGGCCGCAAGTATGGCCTCTATCTTCTCGTGTCGACGCAGCGTCCCAACAAGGTGCACGAGAACGTGGTCTCCCAGTGCGACAACCTGTTGCTGATGCGGATGAACTCCATGGCCGACGTGGCCGACCTCAGCCGGCTGTTCTCGTTCGTCCCGGACGGCCTGATGGCTGGAGCACCTTCCTTCGGGCTGGGCCAGGCCCTGGTGACCGGACGGATCTTCCCTCAGGGCTGCGCCTACGTCCAGATGGGTGACCGGATCTCCCAGGAAGGCGGTGCCGACATCCCGACGACCTGGGCACAGGCACGTCCGACGTCTGCGGGGACCAGGTAGTGGACGACCTCCTGGTCATCGCCGGCGTGGCGTTGGTGGCCGCCGACTATGTCATCAAGTTCCTCGCGATCGGGGTGCTGCCCAGCAATCGCAAGCCGTCGTCCGCCATGGCGTGGCTGATCCTGATTCTGGTCGTGCCGTTCGCGGGCTTCGTGATCTTCCTGTTCCTGGGTCGGACCAACATCGGCAAAGGCCGACTCAGACGGCAACACGAGGCGGACGAGGCGATCCGCGCGGTCACCGACCGGCTGCCGACGGAGCCCGTCGCCGGGCCGGCGTACCTCCGGTCGATGGCGACCCTCAACCTCAACCTCGGCTCCCTGCCGCTCCAGGCCGGCAACCGGGTGGACCTCATCCCGGACTACGGTGACGCGATCACAGCGATGACGAGGCAGGTGGCAGCCGCCACGGAAACGATCGAGGTGGAGTTCTACATCGCCGCCTGGGACGACGTGACGGCGCCTTTCTTCGAAGCCCTGGAGGCAGCCGTCCGCCGAGGGGTGAAGGTGCGGCTGCTGATCGACCACATGGGCTCGCGCAGCATCCCGGAGTACGCCGAGTTCGAGAAGCGGCTCGACGCCGCTGGCATCGACTGGCGACCGATGCTGCCGATCCGCATCCTGAAGGGACAGTTCCAGCGCCCGGACCTGCGCAACCATCGCAAGCTCCTGGTGGTGGACGGGCGGGTTGCCTTCATGGGCTCCCAGAACCTCATCGAGCCGGGCTACAACAAGGCGAAAAACCACAAGGGCGGCCGCGAGTACGTCGAGCTGGTCGCTCGCATCGACGGGCCGTCGGCCACGGCGCTGCGTGCCGTCTTCGCCAAGGACTGGTACACCGAGACGCACGAGCGGATGGACGAGGAGATCTCGGCGGTCAGGTCGACCCACCATGAGGACGGGATCGCCGCACAGGTGCTGCCGAGCGGACCCGGATACGTCACCGAGAACAACCTGCGCCTGTTCACCGCCCTGATCTACTCGGCGCAGACGCGAATCTCGGTGACGAGCCCCTACTTCGTCCCGGACGAGCCGCTGCTCTATGCGTTGACCACGGCCGCTCGGCGAGGTGTGGAGGTAGAGCTCTTCGTGAGCGAAGAGGGCGACCAGTTCATGGTCTTCCACGCCCAGTGCTCCTACTACCAAGCGCTGCTCGAGTCGGGTATCCGGATCTACCGTTACCCGTCCCCTGCCGTTCTCCACTCGAAGTACTTCTCGGTCGACGACGACGTCGCGGTGATCGGGTCGAGCAACATGGACATGCGGTCCTTCGCGCTCAACCACGAGGTGTCGACGATGCTGACGGGCGGAGACATCGTGGCCCGTTTCCGCGAGGTCGAAGACGAATATCGGAGCTTGTCGCGCGAGCTGACCATCAGTGAGTGGCGCGAGCGGTCCAGGCTGCAGACCTACCTCGACAACGTGATGCGCCTCACCGCCGCGCTGCAATAGCGGCTCATCTCAGGCGCTGCCCTCTGGTGGTGTACGCCCGGACGAGCGATGCCACCACGACCACGTTGAACACGATCAGCACACACACCAGCGCACGCGCGAACTGACCCTCGGCATGCACGTCGCCGAACCCGACCGTGCTCATGGTGGCGAGGGTGAAGTACAGCGCATCGGTGCGTGTCGCAAGCCCGTCGAACTGGTCCGGGCTGACTTCGTTGAGCAGGAAGAATGTGAGTGATGCTGCCATCACGAGCAGGATCAGCAGCATGCTCAGCCCTCTGAGGCCGCGGGCCGGCTCGCCTCGCCTGACCGAGCCCAGCTCCTTGGCCATCATCGTGCCCACCAGGACGACGCCGCCCACCGTTCCGGCGATGCTCAGCAGGACTATCGCCGGCGAGCCACTCGTCCACTCCACGGGGAAGGCGTAGTAGGCCACCAGCAGCCCCACCAGTGTCCAGATCGGCCGGGACCACGCGGCGGAAGGCGGAATCACCTCACGTGATGGCTGGCTCATCGGGGTCTCCGCTGATCAATGGGAGGCGCCACTGCCCGTCCGGGTCGGCCTCGACGAGGATCGCACGAAACAGCAGGCTCATCGGGACCGCCAGCAGGGCGCCGACTGGTCCCAGGATCCATGTCCAGAACACCAGGGAGAGGAATGTCAGGGTGGTCGAGAGGCCGACGGCCTCGCCGACGTAATGCGGCTGGATGAAGGACTGGATGACCAGGTTGACCAGGCAGTAGAGCACGATCACGGCGAGCATCAGGCCCGGCCCGCTCTCCAGGAGCGCGATCAGGGACGGCGGGATGATGCCGATGACGAAGCCGATGTTGGGGATGAAGTTGGTGACGAACGCCAGCACCCCCCAGACGAAGGCACCCGGCACTCCCAGCACGTAAAGCAGCACCGTGTCGATCACCGCCACGATCAGTCCGAACACGGCCGAGACTCCGAGGTAGGTGCGGGTGCCGGCGGCGAAGGACGCCATCGCATCCACAAGGTATGGGCGGTAGACACGGGCGCCCGCGGCCAGGCGACTGACCTTTGCGGCGTCGAAGGCCAAGAAGGCGAGCAACGTGATGATGAAGAACAGGCTCGACAGCAGCCCCAGAACGCTGGCGAGGATCGACGTCGCGAGGCTGACCAGCCGCTCTGCATCGACCGAGCCGACCATCGCGTCGCTCTGCGCCGATCCGACACCCATGTTGGTGAGTCCGTCGCCGATATCGGCGACATAGCCGTTGAGCTCTGGTGCGTATGTCGGGACCAGCTTGGCCAGCTGGCCGACAGCCAGCACCATGGCCAGCGCCAGGCTGACGAGGATCAGGACCGCGAGCACCAGCACGATGATCGAGGCGCCCCATGCCGGCATGTGCCTCTCGAGCCTCGCCCGCAGCGGGTAGACGACGATCGTCAACGAGAGTGCGAGCACGACCGGCGCGACGATGTGGTTCGCAGCCTTGATGCCGGCCACGACGATCACGACCGCCGCGGCGGTGACGAACAGGCGGGTTGTACGCGACGGGACGACGGCCCCGGTCGGTGTCAGCGGTTCGGTCACGAGGTGCTCCTCTGAAGCTCGGTCCGGTGTCCCAACGCCTCGAGGATGCCGACGAGGTGCCGGTGCAGCTCGTCGCCACCCACGATCGGGTGGGACGGCGCGAACAGCTGTGGCGGTGCGAGCACGAAACCGCGGTCCTGCCACCCGCCGAGACCGCCGTGACACCCCACGAGTGGTTCGAAGGCCGCCACGTCCATCGTGTCGGGGTCGAATGAGCTGTTGACGTACAGCTCCGGGGCGCGTTCCATCAAGGTCGCGGTCGCGAGCATTGTCGGCGCGTGGTCGCCGTACGTGAGCAAGGGGTCCACGCCCATCACGACGCCGGTCGCCAGGTGTCGCCAACCGTTCTCACCGATGGCGATGGGTCCCTCGGAGCTCAACCCGCTGACGAAGCCGACTCCGGGATGTGCGACGAGACCCGGGATCAGTTCAGGCCACCGGGCCTCTATCTCCTCCAGCAGCAACCGTTCGGGGACAGGTACGTAGACCACGCCCATGTTGCCGCCGGCCAGCACGATCAGCTCTGCGGCGTCCACGTCGGACCCCGCCGGTTTGAGGACCTTGTCGACGCGCTTGGAAGCCGCCTGCTGGACGCCGGTCGTGCCCGTCCCACCCAGGTCCTCCAGGACCGAGTCGACCCGCCCCCACCCCTCGATGCTGCCCTCGATCCCGGTCGTCTCCGAGTGGGTCAGCGACCGGCACAGGTCACTGAGCTCGATGTCGTAGCGGGAGGCGAACGGCTCGCCCTGCGACTGCCCGTGGTCACTGAGCAGGACCAGGTGATACTTCCGCGGCGCTCGCTTCGCCACCTTCTCCAGGATGGCGACCACCTGGTCGAGGCCGGCGAGGGCTGCCAGCGACTCGATCCGGGTTGCCCCGGCATGGTGACCGATCTCGTCGTAGTCGACGTAGTCGACGTAGATGCTGCGGGCGCCGCGCATCATCTCCTCGCTCACCACAGCGGTGTTGAGGTCGCGGAGCAGGCAGTTGCTGAAGGCACGGAGGCCGGCGAAGCTCCAGGAGCGGTGCACCCGCGGGTGCACTGCGAGTCGCCGCTGCCTGACGGCCTGGAACCGCTCTCTGACGACCTCGGCCACCGTCCGGGAGAAGCTGCGCACCAGACCGTCGGGACGGATCAGGAAGCGCGCGAAGACCCGTCGCGTACGACGCGACCCGCGCGACACCTCGAGCCGGCTCATCGTCATGGCGGCCTTCGGCGCGTCTCCGGTGAACAGGTTGGAGACCGAGACGCCGTCGTCTGCAAGCAGGCCATGCCCGGTGCTCGCCCGCCTCTCGATGATCGAGGCGTCCTCGGGCCGGTTGGCCACCAGGACTCGGTCCAGGTCGCGGTCGTACCACCGGAAGGCCGGGATGCCGTCGGCGCTGCCCTGAAGGATCGCCTGCTGGCTGGCCGGTGTCGTGCAGGGCAACTGCACGGTCCACTCGTGGACGTCGTGGCTGCCGGAGTCGAGCCACCGCCGAAGGGTCGGCATCGTGCCCGACTGCAGCACCCACTGCATGACGGGGAAGGACACACCGTCCAGCTGCACGAAGACGACTCCGTCGACGTCTGGGTCGGAGATGTTGCCCGGCTTGATCCGCAGCAGGCTGGCCGCGAAGGACTCGTCCGTACCCGCGCTGACGAGCCACATGAGCAGGGTGCCGAAGGCAGCCGCGAGCCAGGCCGCCGCGACGGCCGTCCAGAAAGAGTCGAACGCCGCGCCGGGGACGATGTCCATGGCCAGCTGCATCACGATTGCCTGCCCGAACAGTGTCGCCGCCGCCACAGCGATCCACCCGATGGCGGCCGCGACCGCGACGAGGATCGGGCGCACGATCATGCCCACCAGCCCAGCTACGGCCGCAGCCGCCAGCAGAGGCCACCAGGACGTGTAGGTGAACCCGGGGAGTAGCTCGGCGGTCAGCAGCAGGGCGAGGAAGGTCAACCCCCACGTGACCAGGAGCCTGAGCACATCCGAGAAGCGCAGGCGGCGACCCGTCGGTTGTGATGACGACGGGCCCCGACCGACGGGGCTGGTGGTGGGGTCGGAGAAGTTCACTCAGCTGCTCCGATCAGCCTCGGGTGGACGAACGGTACGACGGCGTGTCGGCGTGGTGGCCAATCGTCGTCGCTGGCCGGATCACTGACGTTTCAGGAGCGAGCCGGCGCACGATGTCACGCCAGGACCTTGGCCTTGGCCGCGTCGTACTCGTCAGGCGTGAGGTAGCAGAGCGCACCCACCCACGGGATCATCATCCAGACCCAGGACATGAGCAGCCCGAACCAGAGCATCGACAGGAGTACGTCCCACAAACCGAAACCGTCGTCCATGTGTACGTCTCCTTGGTTTCCTGGCGAAGGATGCCGGTCTTCGCCTTCAAAGCAGCGTGTCGAGTTGGTGATGCAGGGGGCTCACCCACTGAGGGTGAATTGCCCGGCAGAGCGACGAGGCGGATTTCCCGCCCTGTGCGGCGGACTCACCCGCAGAGGATGACGCGATGGGCGAGCCGAGGAAGGACGGTGTGAACATGATGGCTTTGTCAGAGACGGAGACGGACACGGAGACAGGTCAGGAGGTCGTGTACGACATCGCGCTGCATCCGCACTTGCCGGACTCCTTGCGGTCGCAGTTCTCGCCGATGGCGGTAGCAACCATAGGCCCGCAGACAGCGCTGCGACCCGAGCCGGGAGGGCCGGCCCAGCTCGACACCCTGCTCGGGAAGCTTCGTACGGTCGGGGTCGTCCTCACTGACATCCACCGGACGACCGAGCCCGACCCGAAGCATCCGGACGAGGGCAGCTACGAGGTCCAGGTCGCCGGTGAGCTCGGAGAGTCGTTCCTGCACAACCTGCGCTGCGCCCACTGCGTCGTGCCCGAGCAAACCCAGGTGCGGCTGTCGGTCGGTTCGACAGGGCTGCGCCGCTTCCTGCGAGCGTGCACGAGCTACGGCGCCGGCATCGAGAGGGTGCGCAGGGTGATGCCCGTTCCAAGGCCGCCGAAGGGAGGTCGGGAGTGCTCGGAGCCGATCCGGGATGATTCCGCCCAATGATCCCCGAGCGTCAGCAGAGCCCGATCTTCCGACCCCGACGTACGGCGTCCACGCGGCGGTTCACACAGAGCTTGCCGAAGATGCCCCTGACGTGGGTCTTGACCGTGTTGGACGACACGTAGAGTGCCGCGGCGATCTCCTCCGTCGAGCACATCTCGGCCATGAGATCGAGGACCTGCCCCTCCCTCTCGGTCAATGGCGCCACGAGCCCCTCTGCAGTTCCGCGGCGTGCCTCCGCAGCTCCATGGCGCGTTCGGCCTCGTGATGTGGCCTTGTCGACCTGACAGGTCGACAGGAACTCCCGATGCGAGCACTGGAGCGCCGGGTCACGGCCGACGTGCCGACGGAGCCAGCGCCAGTCAGCGATCAACGGCAGTCGCATCTGTTCAGCGGCCGCCGAGCGCAGGGCCCGATCCACCAGGCAATGTGCCCGGTCATGCTTGCCCCGGTCCTCGGCGAGCCGGGCTTCGAGCAGCCATGCCTGGACCTGCAGCGCCAACGGTTCGCGGTCCAGGTCGGCCGCGACGCTGCCCAGAACTGCTTGGGCCCCACGGGCGTCGCCGATCCATCGCCGGGCGGACGCCACCACCACCGCTGCCGCTGTGCCCGCATGCTCCGGCATGGGTGTCAGGGCTGCCAGCGAGCGTTGCGGTTCCCCGGATGCCAACAGCGCCTCCGCCCTGGCGATCGTGACGAGGTCCGACAACCATCCAGGGCCGTCGAGTGGCGACCCGAACTCGCAGGCGCCTGCGAGCAGGCGCCTGCTGGCCTCGGGCTCACCCGTGGCCATCAGCACCCGCGCCTCGACCAGCAGCGAGCTCGCGGCCAGCCATGGGTCCTGGTCGACGACGCTCGAACGGGCTACCACCTGGAGGCGTCGGCGGGCCTCAGCGAAGTCTGCACGCTCCAGTGCGATCCAGGACCTCGCCATTTGGGCGTGGTCGAAGCCTGCACCGGCTGTCACTGAGGCGGAGTCGTGCACCCGCCGGGCCAGTCGGCTGGCGCGCCGGAGTTCACCCTGGAGCGCCATGACGTGGGCGAGCCGCCCCAGGCAGTCGATGCAGCCTGGCGACGATGTGCTGGACCGCGTCCCGCGCCTGAACGCAGCGGCAGCCTTGAGCAGGTCCCCGTTCGACACGTAAAGCGACCCCAAGGGGGCCTGCAAGAGCGGCGCGAGCTCTTGCGCCCGCCCGCCCGCTGCCGCGGCAAGCGCGTCAGGCGCCGTTGAATCGACCGGCACGGTGGCCGGAACGACGTCGGGAACTCCCCAGGTTCCGTCGCGCCGAATCTCGACAACTGCCCACCCCAAGGTCGCATGGTCCGCGGAGGGCTCATCGGTCGTCTGTTCGTCTGAGGCCAACGAAGGGTCGGCGTCGGCCCCACTTACGAGAGTCGGGAAGGTGGAACTTGGCGGAACATCACTCGGAGTCATGGCACATCCAGGGGGTCTGGGGGGCGACCGGTGCAACCTGATCATGCCACCCGTTCGGGTGAGTTCGGCTAACCCGCAGCGTGATCTCACCCGGGTGWGATCACGCTGCGACCCTCAGATCAGCGACCGCCGCCGAGCGCGCAGGACGGCCTCTGACCGCGAGTGCGCGCCCAGCTTGCGATATGCAGTCCTCGCGTGCGTCTTGACCGTGTTGGGGGAGAGGTAGAGCTCGCCGGCAATCTCGTGGAGACTCAGGTCGTGTGGCAGCAGCCGCAGCACGTCGAGCTCTCGATCGGTCAGCGGCTCGAGGATCAGGTCCGCCGCATCCTCATCTTCAAGGAGCAGGCGGATTTCGGTCATCCTCGCCTGCATCGCCGCCATGCCTCTCGTGTAGCGACTCATCCGGGTGGTCAGCTCGCCGAGCAGTTCGCGCGCCATCGCAGAGCGCCCTGCCTGAGCGGCCACCCGCGCCGTGACGAGCAGGTGGTGGACAGGACTCCACACGCCTTGGGCCGAGGTCTGGCGGCGCAGGGCCTGCCCCACCTCGAGGGTGGCGAGTGCGTCGTCCAGCTTGCCCGCAGTGGCCTGCGACTGCCCGAGGGCTGTGAACGCGAAGGCGGCGTGCGTCGAAGCGCGCAGGCCACGAGCATCGACGATCTCCATCGCGAGTTCTGCGCACTGACGGGCACGCACGAAGTCGCCACGTTCGGACTCGACGAACGACTGGATCGAGAGTCTGAGCACTCGAAGCACTCCCTGAACGCGGTCACTGCGGGAGGCCTGTCTCAGGTGCGTGATCGCCAGCTCCAGATCCCCCAGCAGGAATCCCGCGTGACCAAGGCCGGTGTGTGCGATGGGGTAGAACGGCGATTGAGGGTCCGTCTCGATCTCGACCGCGCGCTGGGCGGCTTCAAAGGTCTCGAGGGGGTCGCCGTAACCGAAGAGCCCTCGGATCAGGGCGCCGGCGGACTCGACCGAACGGGATCCGTCGGGCAGGGGGCCGTAGTCACCGAACTCGGCCAGCGCGTCGAGGTGCTGGGCCAGAAGCGACTCGTTGCCCGTCAAGGCAGCCATCCACGCGGCGGTGACGAGGGTCGCCGGGCTCGTAGTGCCGGCAGGCGGGCCCAGGGCGTTGAGCCAACCCACCACCGTGGCGCCGCGGCCGGCGTCGACGAACGTCAGCCAGTTGGCCTGGATGAGGCGCGCGGCATCCTCGGCTTTGCCGGCGGCCAGGAGGTGTTGCACTGCTTCGTCAGTGTGGCCCCGATCCCTGAACCATTCGGCAGCTCGCTGGTGCAGGGACCGCACGCGATCGGGATGGGTGAGCTCCAGCTCACTGCGCGCCACTGCGGCGAACAGATTGTGGAAGCGGAACCAGTCGCCTGTCTGGTCGAGGGGGACGACGAACATGTTCGAGCGTTCGAGATCATGGAGAATGGTTGCTGCGTCGGTGGTGGCGGCCATGTAGTCACACAAGGACGCAGAGAACCGGTCCAGGACCGAGGCAGTCCTGATGAAGTCCCGCACCCGGTCTGTGTGGCGGTTGAGCACCTCTTCGGTGAGGTAGTCGCCGATGAAGCGGTTTCCCGCGCTGAGCTTCCGCACGAAGTCATCGGCGTCGGTCCGACCAGCAAGCGACAACGTGGCAAGGTAGAGGCCGGCCGGCCAGCCCTCCGTGCGTTCCATGAGCTGCGATACGGTCGCGTCAGCCAGCTGCACATGATTGATGGCCAGCAGCTCGATTGCCTCTTCCACGGTGAAGCTGAGCTCGCCGGCTCGGATCTCGGCCAGGTCGCTGGACGCGCGGAGTCGGCCCAGTCGAAGGCCAGGATCGGAGCGGGTGACGATGACCAGGTGCGCCTGCGCGGGCAGGTTCGCGATCAGGAACTGTACCTGTTCGTGGCATGCCGGCGACTCGATGAAGTGGAAGTCGTCGAGGACCAGGACGACGTCGTCGGGAGCGGCCGCGAGAGCGTTGACCAGTTCGGGCAGGACCGCTCCTACGGTGACGCCGGCGTCGGCACCCACCACGCGGGCCGGCTCGCTACCAGTGAGCACGCAGCCGGCACGCTCCAAAGCCGCTGCGACATGGGTCCACAGCCGGTCGGAGTCGTTGTCGCCGCTGTCCAGGGACACCCACGCGGTCACCGGACGGTCAGCCCCCTCCAACCACTGTGCGAGCAGGGTGGTCTTGCCGTACCCCGCCGGAGCAGCCACCAGGGTGACCGGAAGACGGACGCCTCGATCCAACGCGTGGACAAGACGATCTCGGCGGACCCAGCTGTCCCGCCTGCGCGGGCGATGGAGCTTGGCTTCGAGGAGCTGGTCGACAGGCGCAGGCGCCCCAACATCGCCGAACCGTGATTCGGCGTCGTTGCTCGTCATAGCGAACTCACTCCACGTGCCACTCCTCGAAACCCATCATACGGAACCTTTTTCCCGTGATCAGTGTGGGGATCGCGATCATCTTGACTGGGTTGCTCGTCGGCCCGGCGGAGTCAGCCTCCTCACATGAGGGCCAGGCGTCCGGCTCGCTGAGCACCTCAATCTCCTGTGGAGGGATCAGCGGGCGGCTTCTTCTCGACGGGAGATCTCGGGTCCGAGAACCTTTCCCGACGGACGTCAACCAGCACGACACCCGCGCGGCTGAGGGCGTCGAGGAGTCCGTGCAGCTCGGCCTCGTCGGCCAGCATGGCGTGGATCGTGGTCCCGAGGGGGTCTGTCGAGACCGTGACCCCCTCAAAATCCTCAAGCGTGTCTTGGGACACTTCCCCCGCTGTGCGGATCTCGTATGCCGCGCTCGACATGGGCTTTCTCGATTCATCGACAGGTCGTATGAGATCTCACCCTCTGCCCATGTGATGTGCGGCGCGTCACCCATGGCGGGTGACGCCACGAGCCGGTTTCGGTCGCACGATGAGGCATGACCAGGTCCGAGCCGGTTGAACCTCCTCCCGACCCGTCCGCCGAGGAGGTGGCCAGGCTCCAGGCGGAGATCGCGCGGCTCAGAGCCTCGGTCGGGGGCCCGGCCTCCACAGACCGACGTGGTTGGTGGCGACCGGTGGTGGCCGGCCTGCTCGTCACGGTCGCCGCCCTCTTGGCGCCGTTGTCGGTGCTGGCCACCTGGGCCAGTGGTCAGATCCAAGACACCGACAGGTACATCGAGACGGTGGCACCGCTCGCGAGCAACCCCGACGTGCAGGACGCGATCGTCGTACGTGTGGAGCAAGTCGTCTACAGGTACCTGGATCTCGACGCAACCATCGACCAGGTCGTCGTGGCGCTCGAGAACCAGGGAGTGCCGGAGGACGCCGTGGCTACGCTCAGCGCCCTCACGGGCCCCCTCGCGAACGGAGTGCGCAGCTTCATCCATGATCGGATCACGACCCTGGTGCGCTCGGACGCGTTCGAGYAGGCCTGGGTGGAGGCGAACCGCGCGGCGCACACTGAGCTGGTGGCGGCCCTCACGGGGGAGACCGGGGGCTCCGTCGAGGTCGACAGGGGCGCCGTCAGCGTGAACCTCGCGGTGCTGATCAACACGCTCAAGCAGCAGCTGGTCGAGGCCGGCTTCGGGATCGCGGACAGGATCCCCGAGGTGGCAGCGTCGTTCACGATCGTCGAGTCGGACGACCTGGCCACGGTGCAGAGCCTGCTCGGCGTACTGGACAACCTGAGCACCTGGTTGCCCGTGGTGGGGCTTGCCTTGGTGGCCACCGCCATAGCGGTGTCGAGGGACCGCCGGCGCTGGTTCTTGGTGTCGGGCCTGGCCGTGGCCGGCAGCATGCTCCTGTTGGGAGCCACTCTCAACGCGATCCGACCGATCTATCTCGACGCCCTCCCGGAGAGCAGCTCACCGGCAGCCGCCGGAGCAATCTACGACCAACTGGTCTCCTTCATCCGCTTGGCCCTCAGGGGCGTGGCCGTCGTCGGCCTCACGGTGGCCGTCGTGGCCTGGTTCAGCGCGAGTCGGGGAGCCGGGGCGACAGCGCGGGCGGGACTGGTCAGGGGCATCGACGGACTACGGAGGGGCACCGCCAGGGCGGGTCTGAGGACGGGGAAGCTCGGCGTCGCGCTGTCTCAGTATCGCGGCCCGATCCGGATCGCCGTTGTCGGCATCGCAGCTGTTGCCTACCTGGCGAAGGACCACCCCACCGGCGGAACCGCGCTGGCATTCGTGCTGGGGACCGCCGCCGTGCTGTTCGTGCTCGCCGTCCTGGCAGCCGAGCCGGAGGTCGAGCCGGAGCAGACGGTGCCCCCAGTGATCTGAGAGTCGGGCGGAGCACCGGTCCTAGGCGGCAGACGCGGACGAGGCTGAGTCGGACCCGTCGAACATCCTGCCGACGACGAACAGCAAGATGGCGGACACGATCGAGATGACGACCGCCGCCAGAACCGTCGGGAAGAAGCCACCGACGTCGAGCGAGTCGGTGAGCGACGCGGTGATGCCCAGCAGGGCTGCGTTCACGACAAGCGAGAACAGACCGAACGTGATGAGCGTCAGCGGGAGTGAGATGAGGCGCAGCAGTGGTCCGATGAGGGCATTGACGAAGCCGAACAGCAAAGCCACCCAGAGGAGCCCGAGGAAACCTCCGCTGATCTCGACCGACGAAATCAGGGCGGCGGTGATGCCGATGGCGCCGGCCACGACGAACCAGACGATGATCAGTTGCTTGAGCATGACGACTCCTCGGTGAGACCAATCTGGCGGGGTGATCTTTCGCATCCGGCCATGTCGCCAGAGTAGGAGCGGCGTGGCGCCGGATCGTTCACCCTGGACGGGTGAGTCGTCGTGACGACCGTCCGCGTCCTACCGCAGTTCGGACGAGAAGAACTCGAGCGCCGTCTTCGTCTTGGTCTGCTGCTCGCCGGTCAGATCGATGCCACGCTCCTGGAGGAACTGCTTGGTGCGAACTGTCACCTCGACCGCGTGGGTGGTCGCCGCCTTGGTCGAAAGCTCGAGGATGCGGGATCCGTCCGGGTACAGCCAGAGTTCGGCGACGAGCAAGCGGTCGAAGCCGCTCGGTGGGAACTTCAGCTTCAAGACGAGGACGGGCCCAAGGATGGTCAGTTCGTCGAGGGAGATACCGGCGGGAGCGCAGTCCGCGAAGAAGGCTCGCTGCTTCTTGTCGAAGAGCGACTTGACCGAACGCGCGCCAGCCATCGCCTCCTTCACCTTGCCCGCGCGCATCTTTGCTCGCATGCGGCCGGAGCACACGAAGCCACCGGGCATCGCATCGACCTCCACCCCGAAACCCTTGAGGGACCGGAGGTCGGCGGAGATCTCGCTCGGCACCACCGGGCGCAGCTTGACCACGCTGTCGTCGCCCCGGGTGGTCCTCCGGGCGCGAACGATGAGCCCGTGCTGGTTGAGCCGCAGGTCGGGCGTGTCGAAAAAGAGGACCTGGCGTATTTCGGCCTCAAGAGGGTCCATCTGCAGAGCCTGGACAGCCGAACGCTGGTTCCCGTCAGGCACGGTCAACTTCAGCTCCACGGAGTCGGAGTCCTGGATGAGGCTCATCAACTCCGAGAGCTGCTCGGGCGCGAGCCGCGGGGCGAACTCCGTGTCATTCATAGATCCTCCAGCGGCAAGCCAGTCCCGGGTCTCGAGACTGGCTCCCGGCAGTGTGCTGACACATCACCCGGCTCGGGTGACCCGGTGACAACGTGGACCCGGGTGACCTACGGTGGCGGGACAGGCCGGACGACCAGCTCGAGCAAGGTTCCAGCTACCGCGACCACAAGGGACCCCAGCACCGCGCTGCCGAGGCCGGCGATGTCCAGGTTCGGGCTCAGGCCAGCCGTCAGGGCGAACAGGATCCCGTTCACGAGCAGCGCCGAGCCCCCGAGACGGAGCCAGGACTGGGAGCCGGCCAGCCAGGCCAACACCGGGCCCAGTAATGCGTTGACCATTCCGAAGAGCAGCGACACGAAGAGGTACGTGGCCAGCCCGCCGCTCACGTTGATGCCGGGGACCACAGCTGTTGCTATCCAGACGGCCGCCGCCATGATCAGCCAGTTGACCAGGAGCCTGGCCAAGGCGAGCAGGTCGGCGCTGGTGAGTCCCTGACTGTTTGCGACGGCGACCTCCTCGGCCTCACGACACGGGTCCACTAGTGCGAACCTGTTCTTCACGCCCAAAAGCCATGGTGTGACCGAGGCGTCGAACTCGGCTCCGATGACGGCGGCGGCGACGAGGATGCCAGCAGCGACCAGCAGCCAGCCGACGATGGTGATGGTGACCCCGAACAGGCCGAAATCGGCGGTGGCGCGGGTCATGAGCTGCGGTATGTAGATCGGTGTGGCGAACGCGAAGAGGGTCATCCCCAGAGACGATGTAACACCTGCAGCCAGCAACCGTCGCCAGTGCACCTGCCGGTCCAGGAGCAGGTACGGGATCGAGGTCCACAGCACGAAGCCGATCGCAGCCGACAACGGGATCGCCCAGAGCCACTCCAGCGGGAAACGGCTCACGAACGCGCGGATCCAGTAGGCGACGACCACTTCGAGGATCAGGGCCGTCAGGCCGAGCGAGGCGAAAAGGGTGCTCCGAATACCGGCCTTGTCCTGGCCCCAGGCTGCTCGGTACATCCGCTGCAGACCCCTGGTGAAGGCGACGCCGGAGTAAATGAGCAACAGTGCGCTGAAGAGCGTCGTCTCGCTCGTCGCATCCGGGGGAGTGGTGAACAGCTGCTCCACCGCAGCGGCCGGTTCTCCGCTGAGCGCGAACCGTTTGATGATCGCCTGGCTGATCACGTCCTCCTGCCCGGCCGGAGCGGCGCTGGCGACGACGATGAACAAGGGGATGAGCGCGGTGAAGGACTGGGCGGAAATCACGATGCAGCGGTCGAATCCTTGGATAAGGACGAACCGCAGCACGCAACGCCCGAGGAAGGAGCTGCGCACGCGTTCGGAAAGCGCGGTCAAGTCACGCGAGCGCTCTGCCGGTAGCCACGGCACTCAGATCACCGCCACGGGTCGGCGCTGCCCGTCACCGGCGCCGCCACCGACCACCAGCCACACCGCCTTTCACGTCCGACGCGCCCCGCACAGGCGTCCCAGGCCACTCACCATCCGCTGCACCTGTCCGGATGTCGTCATCCGCGCGCTCACCGTCCATCGTTCCGACATCAACTCCTGACCGATTCATCCGAAACGGGTGATGCGAGGCCTCGACGCCGTTGCCTAGGGTCCGAGGGAGGCGGTGATCACGACCCGCTTTCGGAATCTTCGAGGAGGAGCGCATGACCGAGGAGGAGCGCATGACCGAGGAGGAGCGCATGACCAACGACCTCGACCAGGGGGGACGCGCGAGTGTCGACGAGATGGGACCGATCGACTACCTCGTGGTGGAGTTCCCTGGGAGCAAGATGACGGGGGAGGGCTTTCCGATCCTCATGGACCTGGTGGAACGCGGCATCATCCGCATCATCGACCTGATGTTCGTCACGAAGGACCCCGACGGGTCTGTCCGCGGAATCGCGATCGCGGACCTCGACGGTGACGGCCAGCTCGACCTCGCGGCCTTCGAGGGCGCTTCCTCCGGGCTGCTCGGCGAGGATGACATCCACGAAGCCGGCAACGTCCTCGAGCCGGGTAGCTCGGCCGGGATCCTCGTCTACGAGAACGTCTGGGCTGGTCCGTTCGCCAGTGCGCTGAGGCGCGGCGGCGGGCAGCTCGTCGCCAGTGGTCGTATCCCCGTCCAGGCGTTGCTCGCGGCACTCGACGCCGTCGAGACCGCCGACACCTCAACCTGAGTCACGAGAAGAAAGGCAGAGCCATGCCAGGTCTCCTCCGCGGAGTGGCGCGCACGGCGGTGGTCGCCGGCACCGCGACCGCAGTCTCCAACCGGGTCTCGCGGCGACAGGCGGGTCGGTGGGCCGCTCAAGAGCAGCAGCAAGCTCCCGAGCAGTATGCCGCGCCGCCTCCTCCGCCGGCCGCACCCGCCGTCGACATGGACGACAAGCTGGCCCAGCTCAAGGAGCTGGGTGGGCTCAAGGACGCCGGGGTGCTCAACGAGTACGAGTTCGAGCAGCAGAAGAACCGCATCCTCAACGGCTGAGCGAAGACCTCCCGATCCAGTTCGTCTTCGTCCAACGTGTGGCAAGCTCGTCGGCGCCGTGACGACGTTGGGCTTTGCTGTTTCGTACGCCATCCACATTCTCGGGTGAGCCGTCGGCTTCGGTTCGTGACTCTCACCCACTCGGGGTGAGGCGCAGGACGCCGGTTCAGCGAAGTCTGGAGCAGAAGCTCGACACTCAGAGGAATGGAGCGGCCATGTCGCAGTTCGCACAGCCTAGAGACGCGTCAAGCAGCGCACCGGAGTCGCACCGGCAGAACGTGCAATCCACCGAGATGACGGGTTGGGTCGGCTGGATCTCATTCGCTGCCGTGATGATGATCCTGGTGGGCATCTTCCACGGCGTCCAAGGGCTCATGGCGTTGTTCCAGGATGAGTACTTCCTGGTCGCCAAGTCCGGGCTGACCGTCCACGTTGACTACACCACCTGGGGATGGATTCACCTCATCGGCGGGATCATCATCGTTCTTGCCGGAATCGCGCTGTTCACCGGCAGGATCTGGGCGCGTGTCCTTGGCGTCGTGCTCGCGATGATCAGCGTGGTCGTGAACATCGGCTTCCTCGCGGCGTACCCGATCTGGTGCGTCCTGATGATCGCCGTCGACATCCTGGTCATCTGGGCGCTGACCGTGCACGGGGACGAGCTGAAGCCGTAACACAGAGCCGCATCGAGATCCGTGCGCTGAACGGCAGTGAAAGTGTGGTGTGCCCCCGACAGGAATCGAACCAGTTTCCAGGGGTCGCCCATGCTCACTGCAATTCCCGTAATATAGACTGCAATGACAGGCGCAATTGCGTGCGACAGTGTGTTCAAGAGTGGCCACGAATACCCACCGTAGGCCAAGAGTTAGGGCACCTGGAGGGCACAAAATCGGGGGAGGTAACCATTGCTGAAGATGACGCCAGCAGCCAAAGCGAAGCTAGCTGCAGACCTTAGGCGACGCCGAATCGCTGGTCGAGGTGGGTTCGGAACGCTCCGGCAGATGTCCTCTGGGCGCCTCCAAGCCCGATATGTCGGCCCGGACCAACGGCGCTACACCGCACCGCTGACGTTCGACACGCTCACGGACGCTGATGAGTGGCTGGCCGTCGTGCGAGGGCAGATCGCGCTGGGCACGTGGGTCTCACCAGACGCTCGACCCGCGAACGTCCCGCAATCCACGATGACGCTCGATCAGGTGTTCGCGGCCTACATGGGCGAGGGTGATCTCAAGCCGCGGACCCGCGACATCTACACATACCAGTGGGAACGTCTGATCCGTGCTGACAAGCCCGGCGTGATCGATCTGGGCGACCGGGATGCGGCAAGCCTGACGCCGAGTGACGTCGCCGAGTGGAGAGCCAGCTTGCCACCCGCCCCGCGACAACGACAGCAAGCCTTCGACCTCCTACGCGCGGTGCTTAACCTCGCGATCGAACGCACGGAGCTGGCGAGCAACCCAGCAACCACCAGCCGCCGGAAGACTCAGGGCAAGGTCGTGAGGCGCAGGGACCCGAAGCGGACATTCCGCTTGACTCGGGAACAGGTCGAGACCTTGGCTGATGCCATGCCTCCGCAGTATCGGTTCGCCGTCCTGCTGTCGGCGGGCACCGGCGTCCGGTTCGGTGAGATGGCCGCCCTCCGCAGGAGCGACCTGACCATCCTCAGGGACGATGCAAAGGTGATGACCAGGGCGCGCCTGCGGATCGAGCGCGCCGTCTCGCTGGCGAAAGGACCAGACGGGCGCAAGGCGGTCGTCGAGGGGACACCGAAGACTGACGCTGGCATCCGGACCGTGGCCATCCCATCGAGGCTGCATGACGAGCTGGAGACGCATCTGTCGAAGTACGCCGCACGGGGGGCCGACGGACTCCTGTTTCCTGGTCCATCAGGCGGTCATCTGACGTCGAGCGTCCTCTACGGCGAGAAGCCCGGCGTGCGCAAGCATGGGAAGGGGCGCCAGCATCCGAGCAAGGGCCGTGGCTGGTTCCGCGCTCGTGTCGAAGCTGGCGTGCCAAACGCTCGTTGGCACCTCTTACGCCACACGGCGATCTCCGATGCGGTCGACGCCGGGGCTCGTCCGGCAGATCTCCTGGCCCGCTTCGGTCACACCGATCTGGCCACCTCGGCGATCTATCAGCACTCGGCGGCGGAGGCCGATGACAACCTCGCCGACCGGCTCTAGCGGGCATATCGCGCCGAGCTAGAGGGGCCGGGGTGGGCCGAGCCTGGGCTTACGGTCCTTGGTGTCGCCGCCGCCGACGCGGTTGCTTCGTTCGGTGAGGGCGACGAGGTCAAGGTGCCGGTCGGCGGTCCAGCAGATCAGTCGGCCCTTCTCCTTCGCGCGTCCCAGGATGCCCGCTTCGGTGAGCTCGGTCAGAGCGCGGTGCGCGGCTGCGGGCGACACCTGCAGGCGGGTGCTGACGGACTCGGCGGTGAGAACGGGGTCGGAGGCGAGAGCGTCGAGGATCCGCAGGACCACCGCGTCCCGGCGTGGCACCGCCGGGTTCAGGCCGCGGTCGCGGCGGAAGGCCACCAGCTGGGTGTGCACCTGTTCGTCCAGTGCGGCGATGTCCTGCGAGAGTTGGACGGCGTTGCCGGTGGCGCGTTCGGCGGCTTGGGCGAAGCCGGCCACCCATTCGTCCAGTCTCGGCGGGTCGGCCCGGTAGTCGGTGAGCCCGGCGATGTAGGAGTCGGTGTCGCCGGCGAAGACGGTGCTGATCGGGATGAGGGTGTTGCGAAGCGCGTCCGCTCGGCGCAGGACGGTGTGGATGAGGGCGCGCCCGGTGCGGCCGTTGCCGTCGATGAAGGGGTGGATCGTCTCGAACTGCGCGTGAACGAGTGCCGCCCGCACAACGGGGTTTCCGCTGGTGGCGGTGGCGAAGCGGGCGAGGTCGGCGACCAGGCGCGGCACCTCGGACTCCGGAGGTGGCACGAACTCCGCTCGCAGGGGTGACCAACCCGGTCCGCCAACCCAGTTCTGCTCTTGCCGCAAACCACGCTGCAGGCGTGGCTCGATGACCTGCTGGAGGTCCACGATGTCATCGGTCGTGATCGGCCGGTCCCGGTCGGCCAGGTCGGCGATCGCGGCCTCGGTCGCCCGCACGTTCGCGACCACGTCCAGAGCCTGTCTTGGGCCTTGGTGCAGCAGTTCGGCGATCGCAAGCCGTTTCGGGGTGACCCGGTTGCCCTCGATCCACGAGGACGAGATGGATTCGGAACGGATCAGCAGGTGGTTCAGGTAACGACCTCGCGCCCCGATCCGCTCATCGGCCCGCGCGAGTACTGCCAGCGCGTCCTCTGCGGCCGACTGCGCTGCCGGCCCGAGGACCGGAAGATGATCGCCCAGCTCGTCTGGGACATACGCCGTGTAGCAGCCCGGGGTCCGGTCCTTCCGGCTCAGGCCACCGGCGTCGTCTGGGCGCCACCAGCGCTCGACATGCTCGGCCATGAGGGCCTCCCGTCCACGGTTTGAACTTCTACTTTAGATATCCTAACCGAGAAGTACTCAGCGGGCCGTCACGCTTAGGTCGCCGGGGACGCTGTTCATGAGTTCTTCCTCCACGGCTGGGCGGTTGGGATGAGCCGAGCGGCTGCTTCCAGGTCGTCGAGTCGGATGCGAATGTTGCGGCCTCCGAACCGGTACGCGGGCAGGGTGCCGTCAGCGATCCGTCGCCGGATGGTCTTGACCGACTGTTCGGTGATCTGCGCGGCGTGCTCCAGGCTGACGTAGGTAGGGACCTCGCGCCCCGCCTGCTGCGCAGTCATCAGCGTGACTTCTGGGTGCTGGCCTGCTCCTCGAGCCAGGCCCAGACCTCGGTGCGCCAGTAGCGGACCGATCGTCCGATGCGGAAGCCTTGGGGGCCTGTGCCGAGGTGTCGCCAGTAGCGCAGTGTCGCTTCGGGGACTCGGACGAGCGCGGCGACCTCCTTCAACGTCATCAGTTCGTCGTCGGTATGGGAAAGCTCGCGGTGCAGGGAAGATGGTGTGGTGCTCACGATGGTTCTCCTCGATCTGGGCCGGTGGGCCACGACTTTGGTTGGCTCCCAAACTGGGCAGGGGATGTCGCCGGATTTGTCCCCCCGGGTGCAAATTCGAGGGGGAACGTTGGCGTGAAGATTGGCGTCGTCGCAGGTCAGGGCAACGTCCCCCCGAATTTTGGATTTGTTCTCGGGATGGGGTTGCCAGTTGACGTTCCTGGTCAGAAACCGATGCTCGGGCCGGACCCGGGACGGCGGGACATCTTGGGAACGGGTTCGGACGGTCGACGTGTCCCGCGCGCCGATCGGTCGTGCTCCGCGAGGCGCTGAGGATCGATGTAGGGCTCGTACTTGGCGGCCTCTTCGGCGGCGAGTCGTCCGGCGTGGGCAGGGCCGAGGTCGGCGCGGTTGCGGGCGAAGGTGAGGAGCCATTGTTGGCGGGCGTCGTCGAGGTTCTCGGCGATCAGGTGCGCGGTGTTGGCCTCTCGGCCGCGGGTCATGGCGACGTAGGCCGATGCGGCGCCGGTGTGTTCGCCCAGCACCAGGTGGGCAGCGCGGGTGGTTTCGCCTTGGGCGCCGTAGACGGTGGAGGCGTAGGCGAGCTCGACGTACTGGCGTGCATATTCAGCCGAGACCTCGCGTGCGCCTGCCTTTCCGGTGAGATGGACGGTGCCGTCGTCACGCAACGCGGTGACGGTCCAGGTGTCGCGGTTGGCGACGCCGAACTCGGATGCGTTGCGCCGGGTCGCCACCCGGTCGCCGACCCCGATCCGCTCACCGTCATGGGTGACGAGTGCGCGGGAGTCGTCGACCTGCCCGCTGGCGATGAGGCGGTCGCGGACAGCTTGGTTGAGGTCGGCTACCTGTTCGCGGGTGTCCGCCACGACGAGCGCTCCGGTCGTGGCCGCGTCACTGGCGAGCGCTGCGGTGCGCGATGTTTCGTCGGCGTAGAGGGCGACCTGACCGCGTTGCACCAGTTGGTCGAACACCGTCTCTGGGTGCTCGCCAGAGCGCATGGAGAGGCTGAGGGTCGCGTACTCGGGGTCGGTGAACCGGTGAACGCCGTCCAGCGTCACCGTCGCGTCTAGGTCGACCCAGCGTGCCGCAAGATCGAGCACGCCGCCGCGTCCGACGGCAGGCAGCTGGTGACTGTCGCCGATCAAGGCGAGGCGTGCGCCGGTCTCGTCGGCGATGACTGTCAGTGCTCGGGCCGTGTCCTGGTCGAGCATCCCTGCCTCGTCGATCAGCAGAAGGTCGCCACGACGCAGACGGGCATCGTCGGATGGGATCGAAGGTTTGCGACTCCAGCGACTGTCGTCGTCCCACGAGAATCCGTATTGATGGGCGAGCCACGCGGCGGAGTACGCCCGGGACCCGATCTCCGCCGCTGCTACGTGTGCTGCCTTCAACGTCGGCGTGACGACCATCATTCGCTCGCCGGCATGAGTGAGGGCGGTCCCGGCGGCCGCGAGAGTTGCCGTCTTGCCGGCGCCAGCAGCTCCCTCGATCACGACGAGACGGTAGGTCCCGGCCAGACGGGCAACTGCTTGCGTCTGCGCTTCATCGAGGTTCTCGACGTCGACCGGCTCCGGCAATCCCGGCAGCGACGCACGTGACGCGAAGGATGCGCTCAGGTCGGCCTCCACCGCGAGCACGTCGCGGGACGTGAGGGACCGGATGTGTTCGGGTACGCCCTCGTTCTCGAGCAGCGACACGCTGGCCGCGACAGCCCTTGCGGTCAGGTCTTCGGCCAGCTCGATCCGCACTCCGGGGTCAGCGACGACCCCCTGCCTGGAGATGAGCTGCTCGACCGAGCCGCGTATGTCGGCGGCGTTCCACGCTGATCGTTTTGTGCCGAGTCGCGACAGGACTGTGGTGACGGCTTCGTCTCGGTAGAGTGCGCCCGTACGCGTCGCGGGCAGTCTCGCTGGGCGGGTGGGGGAGCGGAATCCGAGCTGGTGCAGCTCATCGACCCACCGGTCTGTCAGCGTCGCGCCATCGGTCGGGATGACCTTGTCTGGGCGTGCCTCCGACCAGGCCCGCCGGTCCCAGGTGCGCAGGAGATCCCGGCCTGGCTCAGCGCCCGGGTGGGCGTCACGCCACGCGGCCTCATATCGCTCGATGTTCCTTCCGATCTGACGGGCTCGAGCCGAGAACGGCCCGGCGAATCCGGCCAGCTCATTCACCTCGCCCGACTGACTGTCGAGGGAGAAACCGCGGTCGGCGAGCGCCTGTCGAAACTGCGGATCGCACATCACGGCGGCGTGGCCGATGCCGTTGATCGCGTCGATCATGTCGCGGACGCCGACAGTGTGGAGCCCTCGCCACTTGCCTGCGGCCCAGACGCGTGCGTTGATCTGCAGGTGTAGGTGACGATGTGGGTCGCCGGCACGGGACGTGTAGTGGCGCACGGTCGCGGCCTCGATCCGCTCGACCGGGGCCTGCACCTGCCGTCCGCGTGGGCCGACGCGGGTCGTCGCGTGCTGTGCCAGCCACCCGATGATCTGCCCGGCGGCCCGATCCTGCGCTGCGTCGTAGGCTTCGGCGATCTTCGGGTCAAGGGCAGCGGCCAGCGACCAAGTCTTCGGACCGTTGACCACGACCTCGACGAATCGCACGGCGGACGAGTCCTGACGCAAGCGGCCACGTGATTCTCCGCTCAGCGGATCTCGGCCGGCCACCCACGCCTCGTACATGTCACCGTCGAGTGCACCTGCGGCCTCGACACCATCGGGCGTTGCGACGAAGCGTTCGGCCAGACCGGTTCCCTCGGCGAGGTAGTAGTCGTCCACGCGGGCGTGATCGGTCTCGACGTAATTGCGGGCGGCAGCCGGGTTGCCGCGGTAGACCTTCACACCACCATGCACGACTCATCACCTCAAACGACGTTCAACGACATGCCCGAAAATGCGTCGTGGGCCGCCCGTTGCCGGGCGACCCATCTACGTCCTTCGTAGCATGCGTGCCGGACGATTTTGAAGGCTTCGAGGAAGGTGTTTGGGACTGAAATGTCAGCGATAATGCGGAAATGGTTGATTGTGATTGAACATGCCGAGTGAAGTGTCAGCGGAGGAGGAGGTCGAGCGCGTCGCGTACGTCCTACCACTCGGCTGGGATGAGGATGGCCCAGTGTGGACCGCGGCGCCGGCGCCGGGCTGGCCGAGAACTATGCCGGCCTCCTCATCGGCTTCTGAGCGCTAACGTCAGTCGGCCGCTCCGAACGTGAGGGAGGATCGGCTGGGATCGAGCCATGCGGACTGAGACGCAACCGGTGAACCCAGCGTCAAAGTCTCGCTGACGGGTCCGAGTGCGTAGAGCGGGAACAGGCTGCTGCTGATCGCCAGACGCAGCCGGTGCCCGGCTCGGACGCGATAAGCCGTGTGGCCCAGGTCGACGGTGGTGTGTGGAGCATCCGGCGACGTCTCGGCGATCGCCGCGCCTTCGCGGATCAGGTATGCCGCACCAGACGGGTCGACATCCAGCAACCGGACAATCACATGGCCGGACCCGCCCGAGGACCCTGCGGCGATCTGCGCCGTCACCGGGCCAAGAATGTCGAGGTCTTCGATCAACGGTTGCGACGTGAACGTGGGGACATCATCGCGTTCGTGGAGTGCCGACTCGTCCGGGAGGTCGAACAGGATCCCCCAGTCGTCCGCGATCGGCGAGGGCACGGGTTGGCGAGGGTCGTGCGTCCATCGCGCCGGCTCCGCGTCGAGCTCAGGCGTCGTGGACAGACTTCCGCCGGCGCGACTCTGCGTCGCATCGGGCCCGTCACCGAGGTGGAAGGTCGTGCCGCGGACGACCGGCGGTGGCCAGGACGTGGCAGAGCGCCAGTCATCGTGTGCCACCTTGAATCGGACGGTCGGCGCGTCCCAACGATCTGTGTGGCCACTCACGTAGTGCCGGAGAAACGAGATCGGTTCGTCCAGCATGCGCGGCAGATAGGCCGCCAGCTCATCGTCATCCTCGTGGTGCCGTCGACGCTCGCGTTCCTCGGGCTTGAGCTCGAAGTCCTCGTGATCGGATGCGTTCATCCGCAGGAATTGGTGCTCTGCCGCAGGCGAGCTCGCCGCGAGGGACCAGTCCAAGAGCTGGGCGTGCTGCAGGTTGTCCCACCACCCGCCGACGTGGAGTGCAGGGACGTCGATGACTTCGGAGGGACGCGGTCCGCCGAAGACCGACTCGATGAACGTCCCCTCTCCGACTCGTACTTCTAACTCGTGAATGATCCGGGTGATCCGGTCAGGATCCGCAGGCAGGTGGAGGGTGGTGTCGGCCGTAGTCGCCAGCGGATCGTCGAGCCCCAGGGCTTGGGAGAAGGTCTGGACGATCCATTCGTAGAACGGGATACGAGGTACGGAGCTGGCTGACAGAACCTCCGCGAGCGCCGTCCCGGTGACCCTGGGCACGATGGCCTTGAGGGCCGGATGCCCGGTCGATGCGGCCGCCCACTGGGTGAAGCCGTAGTACGAATCCCCGAGCATGCCCGCCCGCCCGGTCGACCACGGTTGCCCGCTGATCCAGTCAAGCGTCGCCGCGCCGTCCGCTGCTTCGTTGACGAATGGGTCTGGTTGCCCGCCTGACCTGAACTTTCCGCGCACGTCCTGTGCGACAACGGCGAACCCGTGGTCGTTGAGGTACGCCGCGATCTGAGGGATGAATGTGTATCGGCCGCACTTGTCGTAGGGGAGCCGGATCAGGACCGCGTCGAGGTCCTCCTGCTGTTCGGGCAGGTAGACGTCGGTCGCGAGAGTGACCCCGTCGTATGCAGGAACGTCGACAGGTGTGGCACGCAGGTCAAGGGCAGTCGGAGCAGTCATCGGGCGCCTTTGTCGAGGGTTGAACGGGGATCGGTCGGCTACACGGGCGGGCGCCGCGAGGACCAGTCGGTCAGCGACTCGTACGCGGCTGCTGCGGCGAGGATCGCGGCGTCGGCATGTCGTGGGCCGATGAACTGGATTCCGACGGGCAAACCTTCCGCGCTGAATCCGCACGGCACGGTGACCGCCGGGAGGCCGGCGTGGCTAGGCGGTTCGGTCAGGCGGTGGAAATCTGTGGCAGGGTGGCTGACGGGCTTCCCGTTGATCTCGGTCGGGCCTGCTTCGCGGCCAGGGTGAGGGAATGCCGTCACCGGCATGGTCGGGGTGACGAGAATGTCGAAGGACTCGAACACCTCCGCGAAACCGTTCGATATCTCGCCTCGGGTTCGCGTGGCCGTTCGGTAATACTCCAGGGCGCCCAGCTGCTGACCCTGTCGGGCCATTTCCAGCATCATGGGATGCACGGTGGAGGAGTCCGTGGCGCCGGAGAGCAGGTCGTCGCCGAGCTCGTCGGCGAACGCGGGTGTCCAGAACGCCCGAAAGTAGGAAACTGGGTCGGGGAGGATCAGATTGACCTGTTCGACAGCAGCTCCTCCCGAACGTAGGTCATCGAGTGCCTGCTCCACGATCTGGCGTACCTCATGATCGACCTCGGCTGTGCCGAAGTCAGGCGAGTAGGCAACACGCATCCCGCCGAGCGACGCACCGATCGTGGCACCGACCCAGTCATCCGACGTCCACGGCAAGGACAGCGGATCCCGCGCGTCCGGACCTACGGCCACTGACATCAGCAGGGCGGCGTCGCGGACGTTGCGCGTTAGCGGCCCGTCTGTCCCGACAGACTCCCAGGGGGTCTGCACCGGGAAACGCCCCATCGATGCCTTTAGGCCGACGACGCCGCAGCACGCCGCCGGTACGCGGATCGACCCGCCGCCGTCGGACCCCCAGGCGAAGGGCGCAACGCCGGACGCGACGGATGCCGCCGCCCCACCGCTGGAGCCACCCGAGGTGTGAGTCTTCGCCCAGGGGGTGCTGGTGCGTCCGGTCAGCTGGCTGTCGGTGACCCCGAGCATGCCGAACTCCGGTGTTGTGGTCTTGCCGATCAGAATGGCACCGGCCGCCTTGAGGCGTGACCAGGTGACGGCATCGCGTTCAGGGATGTGGTCGCTGAAGCTCTTGGACCCGTACGTCGTACGTACGCCGGCCGTGTCGCACAGGTCCTTGACCGTGATCGGCACGCCGTGGAGTGAACCCAGATCGGCCTTGGGGTCGAGGAGTACGCGCTCTGCGACCTTGGCGCCTGCCAGCGCCGCGTCAGCAGTGACGGTGACGAAGGCGTTGATCGCCGGCTCGACTTCTTCGAGTCGCTCCAGGACCGCGGTGACGGCCTCGGTGGGCGAGATGTCCCGCTCCCGGATCTTGTCAGCGAGCTCGTGTCCCGCCATCCATACGATCTCGTCATTCATGCGTCGACCCATTTCCCATCGTCCAGAGGACTCGCCATTCTGCTGTCATCGCCGGCTTGGTTCTCCCGCGTACCTCGAACCAGCAGCTCAGAAGCAGCAGGTAGCCGTCACCGCGGGGTGTCACCTCGGCGACGGTGCCACGGATCCTGAAGGTGTCGTTGGTCGTCAGGGGACTGACGAAGCGAACCCGGTCCAGGCCGTAGTTCCAGCCGGTCCAGGCGGGGTCGTCGATGTACAGGACCTGATTGGAGAGGTGGTCGAGCAGACCCAGCAGGTGGAATCCTTCGATCAGGCCATCCGGAAAGTTCGAGCCTTCGAGAGCGAACGAGTTTTGGTCGGTGTACGTGGCGAAGTCGAAGGGCTCAAGGCGATCGGCGTCCACGGAGAACCAGCCTCCGGTGAACTCGCGCCCCTCCAAAGTCGCGATATCGCTCCAGCTGGACGACACGACGGTGGTGTCGGCGGTTGATAACGTCACGGAGCTTCCTCGGGGTCGAATCAAAGTGTAGTGATCACTATAACTGGGGAATGTAGCGGTTACTATAGTTGCCGTGCACGCGATCGCGGGACTACCGGGATTGTCTGTCGCGCGAGCGGTTCTCCGCGTCTGATCGGGTCCGAAGGGGAAAAATGGCACGCCATGTCGACCACGCAGAGCGCAAGCGAGAGATCGCGGAAGCAGCGATCCGCATCCTCGCCCGCGGTGGCGCGTCAGCGCTCACTCTGAAGAGCCTCGCTGAGGAGCTCGGCGGGTCCATCACGCTGGTCACCTACTTCTTCTCCACCAGGGCGGAGATCTTCACCGCCGTGGTCGACGACCTCGTTGCCGGGTACGACGCCGAGCTCGCTCAGTTGGAGGAAGGGGCAGATCCGCTCGGACGCCTGAAAATACTCCTCGAGTGGATGTTGCCGCTGACCCCGGAGGACGTCGCGAGTGAAGCCGGTCGGATCGCACTGATCCCGCACCGTGGTGAGCACGCGAGCATCGACCGCTTCTTCGATGTCATGGAGTACCGCATGAGAGGTCTGCTTCGGTCACACCTCATCGAGGTCGTGCCGGCCAACAGGCTCGAGCCCGCGGTCAGCCTGTTGCGGGCGACTGTCAACGGATTGGTGCTGTCGGCGGTCGAGCACCCGAATCTGTGGAGCAGGGACGAGCAGCTGGCCGTGATCGACTCGGCATTGCGATCGTTGAATGTCGGAGTGGACGCCAAGGCGCCCCTGCCGTCCTAATCTGTGCCAGGGGTCGTGTTGCGAACGAACAGCGAGTCCACGACAACGGTGCGGCCGGTGACGTGCTCGATGAGGACTGGGTTGAGGTCCATCTCGTCCACAATGTCGCCCAAGTCGTACGCGAGCCACGAGAGTCGGGAGACGAGCTCGGTGAACGGTTCAATCCGGGTGTGTGGGGCGAGGTTGCGATAGCCCTCGAGGAGGCTGCCGAGCCGGGTGGTCGAGAGCATCTGCGCCGCGTGAGCCTGGTCGATCGGGGCCAGCGCTTCTGCGGAGTCCCCGATCAGTTCCACCAGAGTTCCACCCATTCCGAGGCCCATCGTGGCGCCGAGGCGCGAGTCCGCCACATAGCCGACAAATGCTTCGAACGCCTCGCCCACCTGCTCCTGCACCTCGAATCCGGTGATCCGCGCATCCGGGGCTTTGAGGCGCACGTTCGTCAGGGTTGTGTCGGCGGCTCGCAGCAACTCTGACTCGGTGCGGATGCCGAGCACGACGCCGCCGACATCCGATCGGTGTGGGATGTCCGGTGAAGCAATCTTCAGCACGACCGGGAATTGATGTGCACGTGCCCACCCGACGGCCTCTGCGGCGTCGGCGACGGTAGCCGACGGGACGGTGGGCACGCCGTACGCGGCAAGCGCCTCGTCACGCAGATCGCCAGTGAGAGCCTCCGCCTGCAGGAGGCGACGGCGAAGCCCGGCGATCGTTTCGGCGCTCGGGAGATCCGCTGGTCGATGGGACGGCCCGCGAACCGGAGCCTTGTTGGCTGCGGAGGCACGCAGCGCAACAAGGGCGTTGCGGATTCCCCGGATCACTGGGACATCGGGACCCGCGAGGTCCAACGAGCGCTCGTGGATGCTGATCGACGAGCTGGAAGCAATGACGAATGGCCGACTCGGATACTGGGCGGCGGCTGCGCGTACTGCGGAAGTGTAGGTGTCCTCGAACTCGAGTTCCGCCATGCTCAACGTCTGCTGCGCATCGAGCACGACCAGCACGGCGTCGAGGTGGTCGTCCGCTGCCAGCGTCACCAAGGACTTGTCATAGGCGTCTTCGCCGGCGACAACGCTGCCCCCGGCGTCGAGAGGATTGTGAACCGAGACGTCAGGCAGGAGGGCTTCGAGCACGCCTTGGGTGGCCTCATCGAACTGCGGGAGCCCGATCCCGAGATGGTCGGCCAGATCGGCCGCCATCGCAGCTTGGCCTCCCGAGATTGTGACGACGCCGACGCGGGTGCCCTCGACGGAGCGGTCGCCCAGGATCGAAAGGCACTGCAGCGTGCTGGACAACTCGTCGTAGTCACTGACTAGAGGGACGTCGAGTGCTTCGAACAGACTGGTGTACGCGGCATCGCGGGACAGAACCGCACCGGTGTGGGCAGTCGTCGCCAATCCGCCGAGGTCCGTACGGCCCACCTTGAGCGCGACGACCGGTTTGCCGGCCGAGCGAGCAAGGCGGATCGCTTCGCTGAACGCTTCGGCATCGCGGATCGACTCGATCACCAGGCCGATCACTGCCGTCTGCGGGTCCTGAGCCAACCACGAGACGTAGTCGGCCGTCGTGGCGCCGAGCTCGTTGCCGGTCGAGATGACCTTCGAGAACCCGGAGGGAGCCGCAGATCGGGCGACGAAGATCGCTGCCGAGCCGGATTGCGTGACCAAGGAAATGTCGCCCTTCGGCAGATCCATGAGGATGCCCTCGTCAATCCACAGCGGGATGCGGGCGGAGACATTGATGAGACCCATGCAGTTGGGCCCGTGGACCAGCATGTCGCTTTCTGCCGTGAACTTCTGGATCGCGCCAATGTCTTCTGGTGTAAGTCCAGCGCTCGGTACGACCGCTGCAGGGCACCCGATCGAGTCAAGATCGCGCAATGCCTGGAGCACTGCTCGTGCCGGAAGCGCAACCAGCGCGACGTCGGTCTGGAGGCCGGCCAAATCGGTGATCGCGGCGTGGGCAATCAGCCCCTCGATGACGCCACCAGAGGGATTCACAACGCTGATCTTGCCTGCGAATCCAGAACTCTGGAGATTGCGGATCGCTTGGTTCCCTCCGGCGTCTGCGCGCCGTGCGGAAGCCCCGATGACGGCTACGTGCTGTGGTGCGAACAGCGAGTCGAGCTGCGAGGTGGAACCGAGCGTCAGCATCTATGTCCTCCAAAAGAGTGTGTAGTGGGCACTATACAAATGAACGGTTCAACAGGCCAGCGCGGTCAGGCCGAGATTGCTCATCAGAACGTCGAATACTCCGGTGGTGCCGGGATTCGAGCGAAAATCGGCCGCTTTATGTCAGGAAGGCTGATGATTGTTACGTTCGCGAGAAATATCGCCAGAAGGCTTGTTCGATCCATAGTGGATGCTATAAATTCGCCTCTACGTAACGCGGGTCACATGGCCCGGCGCCCAAGTTTTGAGGAGTTCGGATGTCCCAGTCGAAGAGTTTCGTGAGAGGGCGCCGCAGGTACGCTGCGGCCGCTGCGGGGATGTCGCTGCTGCTCGTGTCGGCCTGCTCAGGAGGGTCGAGCGCTGACGACGAGACTCCGAATGTCTCGGACAACCTGGTTTCCTCCATGTCTCCTGCCAAGGGTGACATCGACAAACTCACCTGGAACCTGACCGCAGGTGAGCCGGACACGCTCGATCCGCGCAACGCGGCAACCTACGGCGGCGGCCAGGTCACGGGCAACTTGTGCGATCCATTGGTGCGCGTCGATGCCGACTACAACCTCACCCCCAACCTGGTGTCGTTCAAGCAGGAGAGCCCGACGAAGCTGGTCTACACACTCGTCGCGGACGCCACCTTCTGGGACGGCAAGCCCGTCACCGTCGAGGACATTGCGTTCAGCCTCAATCGTGCCAAGGCCCCCGAGTCGATCGTGAGCTTCATCTACGCCAACGTGAAGTCGATCGACGTCACCGGAGACAAGGAAGTCACGGTCACATTCACCAAGCCTGACGAGCTCTTCAACAACGAGATGAGCACCATTGCCGGACTCGTCGTGGAGAAGGCGTACGCGGAGGAGAACGCCAAGACATTCGGAACGTCGGCGGGTGGCCTGATGTGCAGCGGACCCTTCAAGCTCGAGAGCTGGAAGAGCGGCGACAGCATCACGATGAGCCGCAACGACAACTACTGGAACGAGAAGTACAAAGCGCACGCGGCGACGGTCAAGTTCACCTTTGTCACCGACTCGACGGCATTGACCCAAGCACTGAACGCCGGCGAGATTGACGGAGCGTATGAAGTCTCACCTGATGCGATCAAGCCCCTGAAGTCAGATGGCAGGAACGCTGTGGTGTTCGGTCCGTCAACCCAGTCCCTCAAGCTCGACGTGGCAAACCCCGGTGGGGCGACGGCAGACCGGATCTTCATGGAGGGTCTTCAGAAGATCGTGGACCGCGATGCCGTGGCGAAGGTCATCTACAAGGGTGCAGCAACGCCTCTGTACTCCTTCATCACACCAACCACCTGGCCCAACGATCAGAGCGACCAGTATGAGAAGGCCTACGACGTGCTGGCGAAGGATCGCTCGTTCGACCCTGCGGCTGCCAAGAAGCTCATCGAGGAGTCGGACTACGACGGTCAAGAGCTGGTCGTGGCGATCCCAGCCGGGAACTCCGTCTTGTCCAAGACCGCGCAGCTGATCCAACAGCAGGCCAAGCAGGCAGGGGTGAAGATCAAGATCCAGTCGCTTCAGCCCCTGGTGTTCAGCCAGGCCGGATACGACGCCACCAAGCGCAAGGGCATCGACTTCCTGCTCAACTCCTCGTTCAATGGTGTGCAGGATCCGTTGGAGCCGGCCGGCTTCGTCTACCTGCCCAAGGCGTTCTACAACTACACCGAGTTCGACGACGCGGCAGTGACCGACGCGTTGAACACCGCCCGCGAGACCTTCGACGGGGACCAGCGCGCGAAACTCTTCATCGAGGCACAATCGAAGTTTGAGGAGGCGTCGGCGACGGTTCCCCTACTCAGCACGAACACGGTGACCGTCCTCAACAAGAAGTACACCGGTGCCGTGACATCGTTCGCCTACTGGGCCATGCCCCAGATGGCGTTGATCGGAGCAGCCAAATGAGCTCGAAGTCTGGATGTCGCTCGTGAGCGTGAGTACTCCTGACGTCGCCGCCGGCCCCTCGCGGGGCCGGCGGGCGGCGCCGCCATTGCGGCTGATCGCAGGAGCAGCGGGCACTGTGCTGGCGGCCTCATTCGTCATCTTCTCCTCACTCAGCCTGGCGCCCGGCGACCCTGTGTCGCAGATCCTGGGGCAGAAGGCGACGCAGGCCCAACGAGCCGAGATGAGGGCGCAGTTGGGACTCGACGACCCCCTGCTGGTGCGCTACTGGCACTGGTTGACCGGCGTCTTCCAGGGCGACTTCGGCACATCTCTGACCTACCGTCAGAGCGTCTCGGGGTTGTTGGGACCACGCATCTTGACGACACTCACGTTGGTGGCGATGTCAGCGGTGCTCATTCTGTTGCTCGGGGTTGCGTTGGGAGCCTTCGGCGGCACGAATCAGCGATGGCGACCCGTGGTGAACGGCATCGTCGGGCTTGGTGTCGCCATCCCCGGATTCGTCGCCGCGAGCGTGCTGATCAGTGTCTTCGCGGTCAAGCTCGGCTGGTTTCCGACATACGGCGCGGGTTCAGGGTTCGTGGATCGGATCTGGCACCTGACGCTGCCGGCCGTGGCGCTATCGCTGGGCTGGACGGCGTACGTCGCCCAGATGACTGCGGCAGCCGTGAAGGAAGAAGCTGGCAGGGAGCACGTGATGACCGCGACCGGGCGAGGTCTTCCCCGCCAGATCGTCTTCCGCCGTCACATCATGAGGAACGCGTCGATCCCCGTCCTGACCGCGTCTGGGCTCACCGTCGCCGGCTTGGTCGCCGGATCGGTCGTGATCGAGTCTGCCTTTGCGATCGACGGCATCGGCTCCCTGCTCGTCAAGAGCGTCTCCAACAAGGACTATTCGGTCGTCACGGCGATCTCGCTGCTGATCGTCATTGTGTTCGTGTTGATAACCACCGTCATCGACGTCGCACAGGCAGCTCTCGATCCTCGGCTCCGAGACGGAGGGAAGCCTTGATGAGCACTCTGACGGCACGTCTCAGCAGTGGGCGTACGAGGACCGGCTCGGTCGACAAAGTTGTGCTCGTCTTCGGAACGATCTGCGGATTGTTGATTCTCATGGCGGTGTTTGGGCCGCTCCTGGCCCCGTATCCGCCCTCACAGACGGACGTCCTCGCGACCAGCCAAGGGCCGAGTGGCCAGCATCTGCTCGGTACGGACTCGTTGGGCCGCGACATCCTCTCTCGTTTGCTGGCCGGCGCTCGGCTCAGCTTTCTCGGTCCCGGCATCATTGTGGTCGTGAGTGCCACGGCCGGCACGGCATTGGCGATAGCCGCGGCCTGGCATGGCGGGTGGCTCGATCGGGGACTCAACCGCATTCTGAACGTCATGTTCGCGGTGCCCGGGATCCTCGTCGCGGTGCTCGCGGCGGCGGTGTTCGGGGCTGGGTTCTGGGCACCTGTCCTTGCCTTGTCGCTCGTCTACATTCCCTACGTCGCGCGCGTCGTGCGCTCGGCGGCGGTGCGCGAGCGCCGGATGCCGTACGTCGAGGCGTGCGAGCTCGCCGGGTTGTCAGCGTGGCGAATCTGCACCCGCCACATCCTCCGCAACGTCTTTCCTATCGTCATGGCACTGGCCACGATCGGGTTCGCCTCAGCGTTGATGGATTTTGGTGCCATGTCGTTTCTTGGGCTGGGTGTGCAGCCGCCGAGTGCCGAGTGGGGGCTCATGGTCAGTGACGGTCGCTCCGAGCTTCTTGACGGCGCCGTGCAGCAGAGTCTTTCAGCCGGCGTCCTCATCGTCCTGACCGTCGTGTCGTTCAACATCGTCGGTGAGCGCCTTTCAAGTCGTATCGGAGCCAGCGGATGACCTCAGATCGGTTGCTCAGCATCGAAGGCCTCAGGGTCGACCTCCCGAGTCGGTCGGGGTCGCGCGAGCGAAGGACCGTCATCCACGACGTGACTCTGAGCGTGGACGACGGAGAGTCAGTCGGACTCGTCGGCGAGTCCGGTTCCGGCAAGTCCATGACCACCAAGGCGATCATGCGGCTCCTGCCGCCGGGAGCGAAGGTCTCGGGGGACTTGACCTTCCGAGGGGAGTCGGTCCTCGGCTACTCGCGCAAGGAGCTGGCGGCATATCGGTCGCGCAAGGTCTCGATGATCTATCAGGACCCGCGCGCCCACACCAACCCGTTGATCACGATCGGTGACTTCCTGGTCGAGGGTGTCGTTGCCACGGGACAGATGAGTCGAGCCGACGCGCTCGACCAGGCGTGCGCCTTGCTGGCGGACGTGGGCGTGACCGACGCCGAGCGGCGGATGCTGCAGTATCCGCACCAGCTCTCCGGCGGTCTGCTTCAGCGAATGATGATCGTGATGGCGCTGATGTCGTCACCTGAGCTCATCCTCGCCGATGAGCCGACCACGGCGCTGGACGTGACGGTCCAGTCCGAAGTCATGGCGATCCTTGCCGAGCAGATCCGCGAGCGGTCGCTGGGAATGCTGTTCATCACCCACGACCTCGATCTGGCAGCGGCCGTCACGGACACACTGGCCGTGATGTACGCCGGTGTGATCGTCGAACGGGGACCATCGGTCGATGTGTATTCCAAACCACGGCATCCCTACACCGCAGCGCTTCTTAAGTCGCGGCCGAGTGCGGTCAAGGTCGAGCGGCTCGAGACCATCCCCGGCCGACCGATCTCCGCGTACGAGGCAGGCACGGGCTGCGTCTTCACCGCGCGGTGTCCCTTCGCGACAGACATGTGCCGTGAGGTGCGCCCTGAGCTGCGTCAACTGGGCCGGCAGTCGGTGGCGTGTCACCGGGCCGAGGAGATCGCACCGGAGCTCTTCGAAGGACTGAGCGCATGACGACACCTCTGCTGGACGTACACAACCTTCGTAAGGTCTTCCATGTCGGCCGGGCAAAGGGCCGCTCCGTGGAGTTGGTCGCTGTCGACGACGTGAGCTTCTCGCTGGAGCGGAACGGCTCACTGGCTGTGGTCGGCGAGTCGGGTTCTGGCAAGACGACGACCGCGCGAATCATCGCAGGCCTCGAGTCGGCGACGGGCGGCTCGATTGAGCTCGACGGGAAGCCGCTCGCCTCACCGGACAGCCCTCGATCGCGTCGGCTCAAGGCACGAGAGATCCAGATGGTCTTCCAAGATCCGTTCGGATCGTTGGATCCGCGCCAAAAGGTCGGTGCCTGCATCGACGAGCTCTTGAAGGCACATTTCGACCAGGGCAAGAAATGGCGGAAAGAGCGGACCATGGAGCTACTGGCCCAGGTCGGACTCGACGAGAGGCATGCGGACGAGCTGCCACGCCGACTCTCGGGCGGTCAGCGTCAGCGAGTGGCCATTGCCAGGGCACTGTCGCTGGAACCGAAGCTGCTGATCCTCGATGAGGCGGTCTCCGCCCTCGACGTCAGCGTCCAGGCACAGGTGCTCAACCTGCTCAGCGACATTCGCGAGTCCCTCGACGTCACCTATCTCTTCGTCTCCCACGACCTTGCCGTGGTGCGGCAGATCAGTGACCACTGTGTCGTGATGGAGCGCGGTCGAGTCGTGGAAATGGGGCCTACCCGGACCGTCCTCGACGCACCGACCGAGAACTACACGAAGCAGCTCCTCGACGCGATCCCTCGGCCGGGTTGGACTCCCAGCCGGCGCCGTGCAATGCCGACGGCGGTCTGAAGGGTGCAACGCGTGTCAGCCCGACCTGAAGTCGCCACGGGATCAGACGTGCCCACGCTCTTCTACGCCGTCAAGCAGGTCGAGCAGGTAGTGCGGGTCAGGCTGGAAGCTGTCCTTCGCCCCCACGGCATCACTGTCGTGCAGTACGGGGCGCTCACTGTCCTGCAGCGGCGCGGGAGCATGACGTCGTCTGAGCTCGCGCGAAATGCTTTCGTCACGCCGCAGTCGATGGCGGAGATGATGTCGGTGTTGGAGGCGCAGGCGCTCATTGAACGCGAGCAGGACTCGGTCGATCGCAGGCGTCTCAATGTCGCCCTGTCCAGGCGGGGCCAGGAGTTGCTCCAGAATTGCGAGGCGGAGGTTGCCGAGCTTGAGCGCATCATGCTGCGTGACCTGAACGATCAGCAGGTCAACGTCTTGAGATTGGCGCTCAACAGCTGTCGGCAGTCACTCGCCTAGTCAAGCGATGACGACGTCGGACGTTGGAACGGCGCAGCATATGAGCGCCTGCCCCGCTGGCGCCGGCGCGACCGGGTCGATCGTGTAGAAGATGTCGCCGGTGACCTTGACCGCACACGTGCCGCACGCACCAGCCCTGCAGCTCGCCGGAAGACCCTCGCCCTGCTGATCCGCGAGCTCGAGCAGCGTTCCGCAGGACGAGTCCCACTGGTGGACCTTTCCCGATCTCGAGAACTCCACCCGGAAAGGCCCCGGCGCCGGCGCTTCTCTGGGCTCGAAGGTGTCCTGGCGAGGGGAGTAGAAGGGGTCAGAGTGGATGGCGTCGTCGCCCACGCCGGATGCCACCGCAGCGGATCGCATGTCCTGCAGAAAGGCCGACGGACCGCATATGTGCACCTCGGTACTGCATGGTTCGCCAATCAGAGAGCTGACGAAGGCGGGTGAAGGTCTTCCTGTGTCGTAAATCCCATCGTTGAGGCCCGGCGCCGTGAGGAAGAGGCGGTGCCGGACGTTTGGCAGCAGCTGGGCCGCACGCTCGATCTCGTTCCAGTGCGGAATCGTCCCCCGGGATCTGTCCACGTGCACGAAGTCCACGCGGCGATCGCTCTCGGCTGCCAGCAAGGCACGAGCGATCGCCAGTCCTGGCGTGATGCCGATCCCGGCGCTGAGCACGATCAGGTGGTCCGAGCCGTGGGGATCGGCGGTCGCGTCCCCGAACGGCCCGGAGACGACGACATCCGAAGAGGCCCGGAGCCCGTGAATGATGGGCGACGCTAGACCGTCCTCGTATCGGCGCACGGTGATGCGAACGCCGTCATCATCGATGCCGGAGATGGTGTAGTTGCGCCACCACGGCCGCTCGGCGGTCGTGTTGTGAAGACGTAGATGCTGGCCGGGCGCCGCGTTAGCCAGGGTCCCGGTGGAGTCGCGAATCATGAGGCTCACGGTTCCCGGTGCGGGCGCCTCGGCACGCGAGACCGAGCCGGGCCGTGGCGCGGAGCGCGATTCGTTCGGGGTGGCTCCGACGAGTCCGGTTGCTGACCGCGGCCGACTGTCCCAGCCCACCGGATCGCCGTCCTGAACCTCTCCAGGCGTGACCACGCGCGCGTACACGCCGCAGAACAAGTGCCCGAAATGCGTGTAGAGCGCGCCCGGAAGGTTGATGTCTGTGCCGCCCTGAGTCGGGTCTACCGAGATGGCTCGGCATCGCTCGATGGGGCGAAGGACTTCAAGCTCGACGCTTCCGATCGTGATCGTTCGCCCGATGAGGTGCAGTTCGCTCCACGGCTCGTCGCTGTCGAGGTAGAGGTTGGCCCGGAATCGGCGCGGATCGAGATCGCGGCCGACGGCCCGTCCGACGGCCCGCACGGTGGCCTCGTTGATGATGGAGATCGGCGCGTCGGCAAGGTCCCAGAAGTGGCTCCCTGACGAGACCAGCCGAGCGGTTGTGGTGCTGGTGCCGAACCACGTGCTCACGGTCTCCGGCGGGAGCGCCGAGTCGTCGGCGATGGCGCCGCTGGAGTCCAGGGTGACCGCCGCAGTCTCGCCGCGGGGTGTTCGAAGCTCGATCTTGGCCCCGTGTTCGCTCTCGATGGCCCAGGCTGAGAAGCCTCCGAGATCGGGTCGGGCGTCCAACGCATGGAAGGCGTCGTAGGTCGTCCAGGTTCCGAACGGGCCCAGCGGGACCCGGTCATGGGTGAGGCCCAGGACGCGGTCGAGCGCGATGCCGGCCCGCCCGAGCTGGGCGGAAGTCAGTTGCTGCCCGCCGAGGCCTTTGACGGGATACCGCCAGATCTGGGTGACACGAGGTGGCGCCGCCACGATTTCTCCTTTGGATCCGCGCGCGGAGGTTGCCCGCAGTGACGCGAACTGATTTTATAGTACTCACTATAATTAGTCACGAGCTAGAGGACGAGGACGTCATATGAAGCACTCGACGGTGTTCGAGCGCGAGGCCCCGCCCGCCGCCGCGGTCGCTGCGGTGCTTGATGGGAGTCGACAGTCGGTCTTCTGGCTGGACGAACTAGAGCAACCGGCCTATCCGACCCTCCATGGAAATGGCCACGCGGACCTCACGGTGGTGGGCGGCGGGTATTGCGGTCTGTGGACCGCGGTGCTCGCGAAGCGTCGCAATCCTGGCGCACGGGTCGTCCTCCTCGAAGCCGAGAAGATCGGGTGGGCGGCATCGGGTCGCAACGGGGGATTCGTCGAAGCGAGCTTGACGCACGGTGAGGAGAACGGCCGCAGCAGATGGCCCGAGGACTACCCGGCACTCGAGCGTATGGGCCACGAGAATCTCGCCGCCCTGGAGTCCGATGTGGTCTCTCTTGGGCTCGCGTGCGACTTCGAGCGCACCGGTGTCATGTCAGTTGCGTACGAGCCGCACCAGGTCGCCTGGCTCTCGGAGATGCAGGACGGCGCGCTGCTGGGGGAAGGTGAGGTCCAGGCCGAGGTCGCGAGTCCCATCTTCAAGGCCGGTCGGTGGGTCAAGGACGACTGCGCCCTCGTGCATCCAGGACGCCTCGCGGCGGAGCTTGCACGAGTGGCCGGCGACCTCGGCGTCGAGATCCACGAGCACTCAGCCGTGATCGGCCTCGAATCCTCGCGGACTGGCCCGGTCAAGGTGCGAACAGCCAGAGGTGACGTCGCAAGCGAACGTGTCGCGCTCGCCACCAACGTCTTCAAGCCGGTGCTGAGGCGCTCGCGACTCATGACCGTGCCGGTTTACGACTATGTCCTGATAACCGAGCCCCTCAGCTCCTCGCAGAAGGCAGCGATCAGCTGGTACAACCGGCAGGGCTTGGCCGACCTGGCCAATCAGTTCCACTACTTCCGGCTGACCCGGGACGATCGCATTCTTTATGGGGGATATGACGCGGTCTATCACGCCGGACGCAAGGTCAAGACCGCGTACGAGGATCGCCGCTCGTCGCACGAGAAGCTCGCATCGCACTTCCTGACGACGTTCCCGCAGCTCGGGGACATCCGGTTCAGTCACCGATGGGCGGGGGCGATCGACACCTCGACCCAGTTCTGTGCCTTCCAGGGTCTGGCTCGGCGAGGTCGAGTTGCGTACGCCGCTGGGTTCACCGGATTGGGTGTGGCTTCGACCCGATTCGCGGCCGAGGTCATGCTCGACCGGTTGGCGGGGGAGAGCACCGAACGTACCCAGCTCGAGATGGTGCGAAGGAAGCCGCTCCCATTCCCGCCAGAGCCAATCGCCAAGATCGGCATCGAGGCTACGAAGTGGTCGCTCGACCGAGCCGATCACCGGGAAGGCCGCCGCAACCTGCTGCTACGCACTCTCGATCGGCTCGGCCTGGGGTTTGACTCGTGACGAGCCGGCGCATGATCGCGGCCGACGCAAGAGTCAGCTTGCTCGCGCCGGATCCGCTGGACCCGGCCGCCGTGTTCGATGGAGAGCCGATCGTCTCCTCGAGGGATCTCGCAGTGGCCGGGGATCTGGAGATTGGCGTCTGGGAGATCACGCCGGGTGTCGTCACGGACACGGAAGTGGACGAGATCTTCGTCGTTCTGTCGGGCCGTGGGAGCGTGACATTTACGGATGGTGAGGTCCTCGCTCTGGCACCCGGCGCCGTCGTACGCCTTCGTGCCGGCGAACGCACGGTCTGGTCCGTCACCGAGACCATACGGAAGATCTACTTCCTTCTGCCCGTGCCGTAGTTGCGCTCGTCGAAGTCAAGAACGGGAACATGTCGAGCAACGAGCCTCGGCCGGCGACGACCTCGACACGTCCAGTCGCAAACGAGGCCGGTGACGTCGATGCGTTCGATGGATGAGCCGAAAGCACCTCCAGACTCGTTCCCATTCATCGTCCGCGATTGCGCACCCCCCGGCGTACCCCGGCGGTGAGATGGGCTGGCCCGAACCCACGAATACAACTGAGATGAGGGGGAAAAACTCAGTCCCGAATCACTAGGGTGAGGATGCTCATCGAGCTGTCGGACGCCTGGGAATGTAGCTCACGTCGGGGGCTGGGGCAGCGCCCGGAGAGGGCCACTTGCCGGGATTGCAGGGCCTCCGGAGGGCACGTAGAGGGCACGTAGCCTAAACTTCGTGAGATCCAGCGAGGATTTTTTGCGGTAATTACAGTGAAAACAGTGCTGTGCCCCCGACAGGAATCGAACCTGTGGCCTACCGCTTAGGAGGCGGTCGCTCTATCCGACTGAGCTACGAGGGCGTGAGGACTCAGGTTATCCAGTCTTGGTCCCAACCCATACGATCGCCTCTATGTGCCACCGCAACCCACGCCTGTGTGCGGCGGGATCCGGGCAGTGAGGCGGCTCCTGGTCCTTGCCGTGATCGCGGCACTTCTGGCGGCAGGCGTGGCGTCGTGCGGGAAGGCCGACACGATCCGCAAGCCGCGCGACGAGTGCGCGCCGGCACGATCCCTTCCCTCGGGATCCACGGAACGGACGATCGACACCGGCGGCCAGCAACGCCGTTACCTGATCCACGTGCCGCCGGGATATGACGGCTCCACCAAGACCCCGCTCGTGCTGCTCTTCCACGGCCTCGGCGGCACCCCGCAAGCCGTCATCGACACGACGAGCATGGACACGCTGGCCGACAAGAACAACGCGATCCTCGTGGCACCGCTGGCTCGCGGGCGGATCACCGAGTGGGACTTCCGTACGCCGATCAGCGAACCGACCTCCGACCTGGCGTTCGTACGCGACCTGGTCAAGGGGGTCAAGGCCGAGGCGTGCATCGACTCCTCGCGGGTCTACGCCGCGGGCTTCTCCAACGGCTCGGTCCTCGCACTCGCGCTGGCCTGCGACGGCACGACGAAGTTCGCCGCGTACGGCGCGGTCTCCGGTCCCTACTGGAGCGACTCGTGCCGGTCGTCCCCGCCGGCGTCGATCATCTACTTCCACGGGCTGAGGGACAAGGTCGTCCCGTATGCCGGCGCCAAGACCGTGATCGGGCCTCTGCCGCCGGTCAACGACGTCATGGCGAGCTGGGCTGCGCATGACAGCTGTCCGGCCGCCAGCGCCACCACGACCGTGGCCCAGCACGTGCGGCACTTCACCTGGACGAAGTGCAAGGACGGCTCGGACGTCAACGTCTACGTCGTCGACAACGGTGGTCATCGCTGGCCGGGAGGAACCCCGGTGCCGTCGGGGCACGTCTCGGGCGTGATGACGCAGGAGATCGACGCCAGCGCCTTGATCTGGCGATTCTTCGAACGACACACCGCTGGTGGACAATAGGCGTATGACCAAGGCGATCGAGACGTGGCTGACCGACATGGACGGCGTGCTCGTGCACGAGGAGAAGGCCATTCCCGGAGCGGCTGACTTCATCGCCCGCCTGACCGAGACAGGACGCAAGTTCCTCGTCCTGACCAACAACTCGATCTTCACGCCACGCGACCTGTGCGCCCGGTTGCGCGTCGCCGGCATCGACCTGCCGGAGTCGGCCATCTGGACCTCCGCGCTGGCCACCGCCAAGTTCCTCAGCGAGCAGCGTCCCGAGGGGACGGCGTACGTCATCGGCGAGGCCGGCATGACGACCGCCCTCCACAACGTCGGCTACATCATGACGAGTCGGGAGCCCGACTACGTCGTCCTGGGCGAGACCCGGACCTACTCCTTCGAGGCCATCACCCGGGCCATCCAGCTGATCGAGAACGGTGCGCGGTTCATCGCGACCAACCCCGACCCGACCGGCCCGTCGCCCGGCGGCTCGCTCCCAGCCACTGGGTCGGTCGCGGCGCTCATCACCAAGGCGACCGGCGTCGAGCCCTACTTCGTCGGCAAGCCCAACCCGCTCATGATGCGCAGCGCGCTCAACCAGATCGAGGGCCACTCGGAGACGACGGTCATGATCGGCGACCGCATGGACACCGACGTGCTGTCGGGTCTCGAAGCCGGCCTGCGTACGTTCCTGGTGCTGACCGGGTCGACCGCTCCGGGCCAGATCGAGCGCTTCCCGTTCAGGCCGACCAAGATCTTCGACTCGATTGCCGACATCGTCCCGCTCGTTCAGTAACCGCAAAGTTACCCGGAGGTAACGCGAGCGCCGCGCGGATTGTTATCCTTTCGTAATCTCCGGGCGGTCCACCGACTTGCGCCGGAGATTCCCCCGGCAGATCATGCAGGGGGGTCCTCCACCAGGGAGCAAACGTGAAGGTTTTCCTCACGGGTGCGAGCGGAGTGATGGGCCGATCGTCCATCGTCGCGTTGCACCTCGCGGGTCATGAGGTCGTCGGGCTCGCCCGTACGCCGCAGAGTGCCGAGCAGATCGCTGCGACCGGCGCCACGCCGCACCTCGGTGACGTGTTGGATCTCGAGGCGCTGACCGCCGGGATGCAGGGGTGTGACGCCGTCGCCAACCTGGCCACCAGGGTTCCGGTCGGCACAGCCGCGCTCCGGCCCGGATCGCTCAAGGCGATCGACCGGATCCGCCTGCACGGCTCGAGGATCGTCACGGATGCCGCACAGCGCGCCGGAGTCGGCCGCATCATCCAACAGGGCCTGAGCTTCATGTATGCCGATCAGGATGACGACTGGATCGACGAGCACAGCCCGATCGACGTGACCCACGCGACCGAGCCGGTCGTCGTCGCCGAGGACAACGTCAAGGCGATCGAGGCCACCGGCGGCACTGCGGTGAGCCTGCGGTTCGGCCTGATCACGGGCGACGACCGCAACACGTCCTGGCTGTTCCGGCGCGCGGCGGCGGGGCGGCCGATCGGGCTCGGTGCGGAGCGATCGTGGATGCATGTGATCCACCCCGACGACATCGGCTCAGCCGTCGTGCACGCGCTGACCGTCCCCGGAGGCGTCTACAACGTCGGCGCGGAGCCAGTGCAGCGCCGCGAATACGTCGACATGATCGCGATGGCAGCCGGCCGCGAGTCCGGACGGTTCCTTCCGGGCTGGGTCCTGCGCCTCGGTGGCGAGAAGCTCGAGATCCTGACGCGCTCGCAGCGGGTCAGCTCGCAGCTGTTCAGCGACCGCACCGGCTGGCACCCGGATCACCCCAAGCTCACGCCGGAATGGTTCGATGTCCTCGTCCGAACGACCTAGGCTCAGCAAGGAAGAGGTCGAGCGCCGGCGGAGGGCTGCCGAGCTGCTCGGCGACCTGCTCCCCGACACCACGAGCGACGAGACGGCTGAGGGCTGGGGCGAGCGGGACACCTCGTCCCGCGACGACGACTACCTCCGCGACGTCCCGCCGCACCACGGTTAGACCTGGCGCTGCTGCAGGGCGTCCCTGATCTCGCGCAGGAGCTGGATGTCCTCGGAGACGCCCTCGGGCTCAGGCTCCTTGCCCCGGGCGAGCCGCTCGTTGAGCGCCTTCATCGGAAGCACGATGAAGAAGTAGACGACCGCGGCGGTGATCACGAACGTGATGCAGGCGGTGATGAACGCGCCGAACGTGAATTCCTGGCTATCCACCGTCACGGTCATGCCCTTGGGCCCACCCCCACCGATCAGGCCGAGAAGCGGCTCGATGAACGACTTGGTGAATGCCGCCACCAATGCTGTGAACGCGGTGCCGATGACGACGGCGACCGCGAGGTCGACGATGTTGCCGCGAAGCAAGAAGTCCTTGAAGCCCTTGATCATGGTTCCCCCAGAAGGATCGTGTGGTTGTCGCTCCGACCCTAGCGAGAGAGCAAACCTGCGTACTACGACGATGTGATGACGCTGAACCGCGCCTCGAGCGCGGCCGTCGCCAGGGCGAGGGCGACCTTCTCCGTCGTGACGATGCCGACCGTGACGACCTCGGTGTCGCCGCTCGACGGTGGCAGGGTCACGACCTCGACGGCACGCGCGATGACCTCGGCCTTGCTCTCACCGTCAGGATCCACCGCGATGACGTTGATGCGGTCGCCGACGTGCAACCCGGTCAGGCCGTCGGCGCGGTCGACCCGGATCGTCGTGAGGACCGCATCGGAGGCGTAGCCGGACAACGCATCGTCCTGCAGGACGCGGTAGTCGGTGATCGCCTCGCCGGCGCGCATCGGCCCGGCGACCCGGCGACCGACCGCCGCCGCGCGGCCGAGGGTGTTCGACGGCCGCGCGGCCGAAGGCACCGTGGTCGTACGCAGGTCCGACGCCGTGAGCACGTGGCCGCTGCGAAGGTCGTGGCGTGCGACCAGCACCGAGGTGCCGTCGGGTTCGCGACTCAGCGCCGAGAGCGCGGTCAGTACGGCCAAGCCGGTGAAGACGGCGGCCAGGGTGCGTCGGTGCTCGAAGACGAAGCGGTGGATCCGGTCCATGCCCGGACTCTAGGAAGATCCGGCCGACAACGCTCAGCGCTGTCCACAGCCGGCCGACGGCAAGCTCAGGCCGCGGATTCCTTGCCGGACTTCTTGGCCGGGGCGGACGTCGTCGACGACGAGGAGTCGGACGAGCTCGAGGACGTCGAGCTCTCCTTGGCGGCAGGCTTGGCGGTGTCGCTCGACGACGAGCTGGACCGGCTGTCGTTGCGATAGAAGCCGGAGCCCTTGAACACGACGCCGACCGCGTTGAAGACCTTGCGGAGGTCGCCGCCGCAGTTGGGGCAGACGGTCAGCGCTTCGTCGGTGAAGCTTTGCTGGACTTCCAGCGCTTCTCCGCAGTCCTTGCACTGGTACTGGTACTTCGGCACGTCTTGCTCCCGCTCGATCGATGAGGCACCCCAAGAGTACAGTTGCCGCACCGTGACCGATCACTTCCCTTGTCGGGCTAGTCCTCGTCGACACCGTCCTCCCGGAGCCCTGCGATGACCGAATGGCTGCTCCTGGCCTTGTCATTGCTCCTGATGTTGAGCTGCGGGGTGTTCGGTGCCGCCGAGTACTCCCTGGTGACGGTCGACCGGGCGACGGTCGAACGCGAGGCCGAATCCGGCGACAAACGCGCCCAGGGCACGCTGGCGGCGCTGCGTACGCTGTCCACCCAGCTCAGCGGCGCCCAGCTCGGCATCACGATCACCAACCTGGCCATCGGCTTCCTCGCCGAGCCTGCGATCGGCAAGCTCCTGCACGACCCGCTCGAGGCCGCCGGACTGCGGGACGGAGCGCTGAAGGCCGTCGCGTACGGCATCGCGTTGGTGCTGAGCACGATCGTCACGATGCTGGTCGGCGAGCTGGTGCCCAAGAAGCTCGCCCTGGCGCTGCCCCTCCAGGTCGCCAGGCGGACCCAGTTTGCCCAGCGGTCGTTCACCAAGCTGATGGCCTGGCCCATCAGGCTGCTGAACGGGATCGCGAATGCGATCCTGCGATCGCTCGGAGTCGAGCCGCAGGAGGAGCTGCGCTCGGCCCGCTCGCCGGTCGAGCTGCGCTCGCTGGTGCTGCGCTCGGCCAAGCAAGGGGCGATCGACGACGAGACCGCAGACCTGGTGGCCCGCAGCATCGCATTCGGCGACCGCACCGCCGCCGATGTGCGTACGCCTCGCGTGCGGGTGCACTTCCTCGAGAGTCGCGACTCGGCGCTCGACGTCATCGATGCGGCGCGTCAGACCGGCCACTCGCGGTTCCCCGTCATCGGCAAGAGTCCCGACGACGTCGTCGGCATCGTGCACATCAAGCGGGCCGTGAGCATCGAGCCGGACCGGCGGCGAAGCGTACGCATCTCGGACATCCTCGATCCGGCGACAATCGTGCCGGACAGCATCGAGCTCGATCCGTTGCTGTCGCTGCTGCGTGAACAAGGTATGCAGATGGCAGTTGTCATGGATGAATACGGCGGCACTGACGGCGTCGTCACGCTGGAGGACCTGGTCGAGGAGATCGTGGGCGACATCGCCGACGAGCACGACCGGCTCTCGTCGCGCAGCCGGCATCGCCGCGACGGCACCTGGTCGCTGTCGGGCCTGCTGCGTCCTGATGAGGTCGAGGAGCAGACCGGGGTTGCGCTGCCCGAGGGCGAGGACTACGAGACGATCGCCGGCCTGATCCACGAGAAGCTCGGCCGCATCGCGGTCCGCGACGACGAGATCACCCTTCATCTTGATCGCACGCCGGACGACGAGGAGGACGACCCCGAACCGCTGGTCGTGACACTTCGCGTCGAGCGCATGGAGGGCCGGCGCATCGACCGGGTGTCCCTGACCGTCGATGACGACGGCAGCACGGGCGGTGACGAGCAGTGAGCCCCGTCGTCGCGATCCTCCTCACGCTGCTCCTGCTGGCCCTCAACGCGCTGTTCGTGGCGGCCGAGTTCGCGCTGATCTCGGCGCGGCGCACGCAGCTCGAGCCGCGCGTGCAAGCCGGCTCGCGCACGGCCCGCATGGCACTGCGCGCGATCGAGAGCCTCACGCTGGTGATCGCGGCCGCCCAGCTCGGCATCACGATCTGCTCGCTGGGTCTCGGTGCTGTCGGCGAGCCCGCGATCGCGCACCTCCTCGAGCCGGTATTCGAGGCGGCGTCGGCGCCCGAAGGCGTCGTTCACACGGTCTCGTTCATCATCGCGATGACGATCGTCGTCTTCGCGCACGTGGTGCTCGGCGAGATGGTGCCGAAGAACCTCGCGCTGGTCGGCCCCGACCGGGCGGCGCTGTTCCTCGGCCCGTTCATGCTGGCGGTCGTCGCGATCCTCAAGCCGTTCGTGGTCCTGCTCAACGGGACGGCCGACATCATGGTGCGGCTGTTCCGCATCGAGCCGACGGCCGAGGTCGCGTCGACGTACTCGCACGACGAGGTGGCCGGACTGGTCGAGGAGTCCCGTCGTGAGGGTCTGCTGGACGAGGACGAGTACGGCCTGGTGTCCGGTGCGCTCGACTTCCACGAGGGCACGGTCGACGAGGTGCTGCTGCCGAGCAGCGGGCTGGTGACGATCCCGCCGAGCGCGACGCCGGTCGACGTCGAGCGCGCCTGCGCCGAGACCGGTTTCTCGCGGTTCCCGGTGCTCGACGCGAACGGCGAGATCGCCGGCTACCTCCACATCAAGGATGTCCTCGAGACCGACGACGAGTCGCGTCTCGAGACGATCGCGGACAAGTGGCTGAGGCCCCTGGCGACCGTGGTCGCCGGATCGGGGCTCTACGAGGCGCTCCGCACGATGCAGGCGCGTGGCTCCCACATGGCCCGCGTCGCAGACGAGTCCGGCGCGGTGCTCGGCGTGATCATGCTGGAAGACGTCCTCGAAGAACTCGTAGGCGAGATCCGCAGCGCCGAAGCCGGCGAGCGCAGCGACGCCGGCGGCTGAGCCTCACCGGCGGGGGTCGACCTCGTGGGCGTCGACGACTCGTTGCAGGCCCTTCGCGACGGCGTCCTGCTGGGCTGCCGTCAGGTGCCGGTTGAAGTGCTTCTCGATGCCGGCGAGGTAGACCGGTGCGGCGTCCCGCCGAGCCGCGCGACCCTCGGCGGTGATGCGCGCCAGGGTCGCGCGTCCGTCGTCGGGGTCCGGCACCCGCTCGATGTAGCCGACACGCTCGAGCTCCGACACCAACCGGCTCACCCTGGTTCGTGAGAGCACGACCCGCGCGGCGAGGTCCTGCATGCGCAGCTGACGACCGGGCGCGGCGTTGAGCTCGAGCAGGACGTCGTACCAGGACAGGGGGATGAGTCCCTTGTCGTGGAGATCCTGCTCGATCGCCCGCAGTGCACGGTTCTGCGCACGCAGCACCGCCTGCCACGCAGCGACGGGGTCCCGGTCCTCGGCCATGGGGCAAAACTACTACTTGCGTGCATCCGCACGCAAATGTAGAGTGTGTGCACACGCACATAACTACTCGAAGGATGAAGATCATGAGCACTGCACCCGTTGTTGAACAGACCCAGCTGCCGGCCACCGGCACCTGGACCATCGATCCCGGTCACGCCGAGGTCGGCTTCATCGGCCGCCACTTCGGGCTCACCAAGGTCCGCGGCCGCTTCACCGGCGTCGAGGGGACCGTGACGGTGAGAGAGCCGTTGGACATGTCCGAGGTCCACGTCGTCATCGACATGGCTTCGGTCAGCTCGGGCAACCAGACCCGTGACGACCACCTCCGGTCGGACGACTTCTTCGACGCGGCCAACCACCCGCAGGCGGTTTTCCGTTCCACGGGTGTCGTCGCGGCAGGTGCCGAGGCACGGATGACCGGCGAGCTGACGATCAAGGGCGTGACACGTCCGCTGACGCTGGACGCCGAGTACCTCGGCGGCGCCACCGACCCGTGGGGCGCCGAGCGGGCCGTCTTCAGCGCGTCCGGGACGATCAACCGCGAGGACTGGGGCCTCACGTGGAACATGGCGCTCGAGGCCGGTGGCCTCCTGGTGTCCAAGGAGATCCGCCTCGAGATCGAGGTCGAGCTCGTACGCTCGTGAGCTCCGCGGCGCCCAGGCGTACGCCACGGCGTACGACCTGGGCCGGGCCGCGAGTCAGGGCACGCGGAACAGGCCGTCCGGCGTGACGGCCATCTGCACCGGTACGTCGTGGGGCTCGTGCGGCACCTCGGGCAGCAGCTCGTGCGTGAACACCAGCGCGCACACCGGTGTCCGTACGCCCATCAGAGCCCGGTCGTAGTAGCCGGCGCCACGACCGAGCCGATGCCCGGCGTGGTCGACCGCGAGGGCTGGGATGAACATCGCGTCGCAGCCGTTAAGCGCCTCGGGACCGTGCCGCTCGCCGCCGTGCTCGGGGATGCCCAAGGCAGTGGGGACGATCGCCTCGGCCGGGTCGTACGTCACCCATTCGAGGGTGTGGTCGGGCAGGCTGAGGGGGATGATCACCTCGATGCCGCGCACCAACAGCCGGGAGATCAGGGGCCCGGTGCCGGGTTCGGAGGGCATCGAGAGGTAGCAGGCAACCCGCTTCGCGCGTGACACGACTGGGGTGGCGAGCGCATGCATCGCGATCGCCTCGGCCGCCTGTGCTCGCTCATCGCCGCTCATGGCCCGGCGCCGGGCGAGAAGGTCATGACGCACCTGTGCCTTCGTCACTCTGCTGACGCTAGCGTATGTGCAATGTCGGGATTGGTGATGGCGCAGCAGCGCATGACGGACGCTGGAGTGCCCCAGCGCGCGATCGATGTCTTCTCCTCGTTCTACGCCAAGCTCGAGCAAGGCGAGAGCGGGATGATCCGCGAGGCGGACGTCGATCCGCTCGACGGCATCGACCACGCCGGCTCGCTCCAGCTGAGCGACGAGGAGTGCCGGGCGGCGGCGGCCGTCACCGCGGTCATCAAGCTCAACGGCGGGCTCGGCACGTCGATGGGCCTCGACCGGGCCAAGACCCTGCTCAACGTACGACCTGACCTCACGTTCCTCGACGTCATCGTCGGCCAGGTGCGTCACCTGCGCCAAGACCTCGACGTACGCCTGCCGCTGCTGTTCATGAACAGCTTCCGCACGCGCGACGACACGCTGGCCGCGCTGGCAAAGTATGACGACCTCGAGGTCGAGGGGCTGCCGATCGACTTCCTGCAGAACCGCGAGCCCAAGCTCCGTGCCGACGACCTGACCCCGGTCGACTGGCCGGCTGATCCCTCGCTCGAGTGGTGCCCGCCGGGTCACGGCGACCTCTACACCGCCCTCGAGGTCTCCGGCATCCTCGACGCCCTGCTCGACGCCGGATACCGCTACGCGACGGTCTCCAACGCCGACAACCTCGGATCGGCTCCCGATCCCGCGATGATGGGCTGGTTCGCCGCCTCGGGCGCCCCCTACGCCGCGGAGGTCTGCCGGCGTACGCCCGCCGACGTCAAGGGTGGTCACATCGTCGTCCGCAAGAGCGATGGCCGGCTCGTGCTGCGCGAGACCGCCCAGGTCGCACCCGAGGATGCTGCGGAGGCCGACGACCCGCAGCGGCACAAGTACTTCCACTGCAACAACCTGTGGTTCGACCTGCGGGTCATGAAGGCGACGCTCGAGGCCCGCGACGGGATCCTCGGCCTGCCGCTGATCCGCAACGCCAAGACCGTCGACCCCACTGACCCGTCCTCGACCAAGGTCGTGCAGATCGAGTCGGCGATGGGCGCGGCTGTCGAGGTGTTCGAGGGGGCCACGGCGATCGAGGTCGATCGCTCGCGGTTCCTGCCGGTCAAGACCACGAACGACCTGATGCTGCTGCGGTCGGACGTCTACGGCGTCGGTGAGGACTTCCGCCTTCGGGCGCAGGTCAGCTCGGCACCGCTCGTCGACCTCGACCGCCGGTTCTACACGACGATCGCCGACTTCAACGCCCGGATTCCGGAGGCTCCGTCGCTGGTCGACGCCCGCTCGTTGACGGTCAAGGGCGACTGGCGTTTCGGCCGCGGCGTCACGGTGCGCGGCGATGCGACGCTCGAAGACTCCGGCGCGGCCCAGAGCGTCCCGGCGGGCGCCCAGTTAGGCTGACTCGCATGTCACCAGGAGAAACCGACGACGGGCCGGAGCAGAACATGCTGCCGCTCGGCTCGGACACTCCGCCGGATCCGATCCCCGGATTCCCGTCGAGCCCGGCCTCCGAGAGCGAGCAGACCCAGTCCGTACCGGCGCCAGCGCCGGCACCGCCAGCCGCGCCGCCCGCGCCGGCTGAGCCCGTGGAAGCCCCTTCTGTCGCCTCGACAGCAACGACCGAGCAGCCCGCCCAAACCACGCCGGCCCAATCCGCAGCGCCGACCGAGCCCACGCAGCCGGTCATACCGCCGACCCCTGATCCCGGCCCGTCGTCACCGACGAGCGCGCGGCCGCGTCCGGCCAGCATCCGCGAGGGGATGCTGACCGTCGAGGACCACCTCGAGAAGATCCTCCGCGGCATCGGCCCCCTGGGCGCATACGACCAGCCGCTCGTCGAGTCGCTCGGACTGCCGCTGCACGAGGCCTTCGTCAGCCCATCGGACCTGCCGCTGTTCGACAACTCCGCGATGGACGGCTACGCGATCCGGTCCGAGGACCTCTCCGGCGCAAGCCGTGAGCAGCCGGTCGTGCTGCCGGTCGTCGGCGAGATCGCCGCTGGATCGGGGCGGCCGTTCGCGATCAGCGCCGGCACCGCGGTCAAGATCATGACGGGCGCGCCGATCCCTCGAGGCGCCGACGCCGTCATCCCGTTCGAGAAGACCGACCGTGGCAACGCGCGCGTCGAGATCTACGAGCCGACGACTCAGGGTGCGTGCATCCGGCCCAGGGGCGACGACATCAGGGCCGGCGAAACGGTGCTCGCTGAGGGCACCGTGCTGGGACCCCGGGAGATCGGCTTGCTGGCCTCGCTCGGCGCACCCCGCGCCAAGGCGCGACCCCGTCCACGCGTCGTCGTGATCTCCACGGGGGACGAGCTGCGCGAGCCCGGCACGCATCTGGAGTTCGACTCGATCCATGACGGCAACAGCTACATGCTTGCCGCAGCCGTCCGCAATGCCGGAGCGATCTGCTACCGCGTCGGCGCGGTCGAGGACAGCCCTCGTACGTTCCGCAAGGTGCTGTCCGAGCAGCTGGTCCGCGCCGACCTGGTCGTGACGAGCGGTGGCATCAGCAAGGGCGACCACGATGTCGTCAAAGAGACGCTGTCGGCGCTCGGCACGGTCGACTTCGTCGAGGTCGCGATGCAGCCCGGCAAGCCCCAGGGCTTCGGCCGGGTCTTCGACGAGCAGACCCCGATCATCACCTTGCCCGGCAACGCGGTGTCGGCCTACGTCTCGTTCGAGGTCTTCGTGCTGCCGGCGATCCGCCGCATGATGGGCCGCACGCCCTACCGTCGGCCGATGGTGCACGCAGTCCTGGCCGCCGATCTGCGGTCCACGCCGGGCATCCGCCAGTACGTCCGCGGCGTCTTCGAGGTCACCCACCGCGGCGCCAAGGTCACCCCGATCCTCGGCAACGGCTCGCACCTGATCGGCTCGCTGGCCAAGGCCAACGCCCTGATCATCGTCGGCGAGGACCAGACCGCGCTCAACATGGGTGACACCGTGCGCACGCTCGTGCTCGATCGGCCGTTCTGACCATGCCCGACCGGTTGACCCACCTCGACGAGTCCGGGGCTGCGCGGATGGTGGACGTCACGGCCAAGGACGTCACGGCACGCACCGCGACAGCCCGCGGACGGGTCGAGGTCAGCGCCGAGGTCCTCGCCCTGCTGCGGGGCGAGGGAGTGCCCAAGGGTGACGCCATCGCGACCGCCCGCATCGCCGGCATCATGGCGACGAAGCGCACGCCCGACCTCATCCCGCTGTGCCACCCGCTGGCGATTAGTGGGGTCGAGGTCGACCTCGCCGTCGAGGCCAATCCTGATGGGACAGGTGCCGTGGCGATCACCTCGACGGTGCGGACGGCAGATCGTACGGGCGTCGAGATGGAGGCCCTGACGGCCGTCAGCGTCGCAGCGCTCACCGTCGTCGACATGGTCAAGGCCGTCGACAAGCTCGCCCGCATCACCGACATCGAGGTCGTCGCCAAGTCCGGTGGCAAGAGCGGCGACTGGACGCGGGCCGGATCAGATCCTGCGACGGAGCAGGCATGAAGGCAGCCGTCGTCGTCGCGTCCAACCGGGCGTCGACCGGGGTCTACGAGGACACGACCGGCCCGCTGATCGTCGACGCGTTGAGGTCATGGGGCTTCGAGGTCAGTGAGCCCGCTGTCGTCGGCGACGGTGCGCCCGTCGCCGACGCGATCACGGCAGCCCTCGCCGACGGAGTGTCGGTCGTCCTGTCGACCGGGGGCACCGGCATCAACCCGACCGACCGCACTCCCGAAGCGACCCGTCCACTGCTCGACCGCGAGCTGCCGGGCGTGGCCGAGGCGATCCGCGCTCACGGCGTCGCCAAGGGCGTGCCGACGGCGATGCTGTCGCGCGGTCTGGCCGGGGTTGCCGGCAAGGCGGTCGTGGTCAACCTGCCCGGCTCCCGCGGCGGGGTCAAGGACGGTCTCGAGGTGCTCGCCGACGTGATCCCCCATGCGGTCGACCAGCTGATGGGCGGCGATCACCCCGGGGGCTCCTCCTGAGTCCGGGCTGGCCGGTCGTCCTCACGCACGGACAGATCGGCGTACGTCCGCTGCGTCGTCGCGACGCCCGCACGTGGGCCAGGCTGCGTGCCGACAACGCCGACTGGCTCGGGCCGTGGGAAGCGACGTTGCCGCGCGAGGCCGGTCCGCCGGCCACGTCGTACGTCGGCATGGTCGGGACGCTGCGCCGCCGGGCCCGCATGGGTCAGGCGATGCCGTTCGTGCTGACGTGGGACGACGAGATGGTCGGCATGCTGACCGTCAACGGCATCACGTGGGGATCGGCTCGCTGGGCGAGCCTCGGCTACTGGGTCGCCAAGAGTCATGCGGGCCGGGCGATCACGCCGACCGCCGTTGCCCTGGTGACGGACCACCTGCTCACGACGGTCGGGTTGCACCGCATCGAGGTCGCGATCCGCCCGGAGAACGTCGCGAGCCTGCGGGTTGTCGAGAAGCTGGGGTTCACCGAGATCGGTCTGGCCCGGCGATTCCTGCACATCGCGGGGGAGTGGCGCGACCACCGGATCTTCCAGGTGCTCGCCGAAGACGTCCCCGGCGGCCTGATGAAGCGACTCCAGACGCCTTCCTGAGTCACCGAGTCACACAGGTCCCACAAGTTCTCAGGCGACACACGGCCGTGGGTGCCGGGTAAGGAGTCCCGCACCGCCTACCGTTTTGCACGTGGCTAGCAGTGGGTTGATCATCGCGTTTGTCGTGGCCGTCTGGGCCGCGTACTTCGTGCCCCTTGTGCTGCGCAGATACGACGAGGCGAGCAAGAACGCCTCGGTCGAGACATCCGGATCGCAGTCCCGCGTCATCGCCCGCCCAGTCGCCAGGCCCAGTGCGCCTGTCGCAGACCCTCGCCCCTCGGTCGTCGAACCCGTCGCCGAGACGCCAGTCGCCGAGAAGGTCACGCCGCCCACAGCCCGTACGCTCGACCGTCCCGCGGCACGCCTCGCGGCACGCCGGCGCCGTCGTACGCTCCTGACCCTGCTGACCGCGACGGCCGTCGTCGGTGGCCTCGCCGGCACATCGGTCATCGCCCCGTTCTGGGTCGCGGCTCCCGTCGCCCTCGTCGTCGCATGGCTCGTGGCGTGCCGGGTCCAGGTGCGCGCCGAGCGTGGCCTCTCCCGGGTCAAGGCTCCGAAGCAGCCGAAGGTTGCCAAGCCAAAGGCGGACAAGAAGGCCGACAAGAAGAAGGCTGCCTCGACCGCCGATGACGAAGAGCAGACGATCATCGTCTCGGGCCAGTTCGAGGACATCAACCCCGGTCGCAAGCACCAGATGGAAGACCTCCCGCTCGAGGCCAACGCGCTCGACGACCAGATCGTGATCGCCGTGCCGTCCGTCTCGACGACCGGTGAGGCGCTCTGGGACCCGCTCCCGGTGACGCTGCCGACATACGTCACGAAGCCTCGCGCCGGCCGCACGGTCCGCACGATCGACTTCGGTCAGGCCGGTGCCTGGACCTCGGGACACATCGAGGGCGAGGACGTCGAGCTGCCCAAGCGCAGCGACGACACCGGCGACGAACGCCGCGCCGTCGGCCACTGAACCCGCCTGATAAAGTTGCCGGGCAGCACGAGGGGCATTGGCGCAGTTGGTAGCGCGCTTCGTTCGCATCGAAGAGGTCAGGAGTTCGAATCTCCTATGCTCCACAAGATCAAAAGCCCCGGGCGCTCTTTGCCCGGGGCTTCTCCGGTTCGCGACACCGCGAGGCTCTAGAGTCTCCGCATGCGCGTTGGAGGGCTCCGCGGCAGGCTCGGTGAGGCAGGAGCAGCCTTCACGAGCAACTGGCGCAACCCCAACCTGCGTCGGGCCCAGCTCAGCTTTCTCGGGGCATGGACTGCCGAGTGGGCGTTCACCGTGGCACTCGGTGTCGTCGCGTACAACGACGGCGGGACCATTGCCCTGGGCCTCGTGGGACTGTTGCGGATGGTGCCGTCGGCGCTCCTCGCGCCGTTGCTGTCTCCGTTCGCCGACCGCGGAAGGCGCGAGCGGGTCCTCGTGGTCGTGTGCACGTTGCGGGGTGCGGCGACGGGTCTTGCGGCCGTGACGATCGCCCTGTCCGGTCCGGTGGTCGTCGTGTACGCGCTCGCCGTGCTGTCGACCATCGCTGCCACCCTCTTCCGACCCGCGCATTCCGCGCTTCTGCCGACGCTGTGCCGCACCGGTCACGAGCTGGCCAGTGCGAATGTGGTGCGCGGGATGCTTGACTCCGTGGCCACCTTGGCGGGTCCACTCCTGGCTGCCGTGCTGCTTGCCGTCAGTGACGCTTCCGTGGTGTTCGCTGTCGCGACTGCGGCGTCCTTCTGGGCCGGGTTCCTCCTGCTGCGGGTTCAGTACGAGGCTTCGCCGCGCCCAGCGTCACCGAGCCGCCCGGCCTTGATGAGAGAAGCCGTCGAGGGCGTCCGCGCGGTGACGCGCAGTGGCGACCTCATGCTCATCCTTGGCCTGGCCGCAGCGCAGGCACTGACGCGCGGGGCGCTCACGGTCTTCTCCGTCGTGGTCGCCATCGAGCTGGTCGGCACCGGTGACGCGGGCGTCGGAGCTCTGATGGCTGCTGTCGGTGTCGGTGCGGTCCTGGGATCGCTCGGAGCGTCTTTCCTGGTCGGGATGGGACGTCTGGGTGTCTGGTTCGCGGTCGGGGTCGCTCTGTGGGGGCTGCCGATCGCTCTCATCGGTGTCGTTCCTCATGAAGCGTCCGCCCTGCTCCTGTTGTCCTTGGTCGGAGTCGGCAACGCGTTGATCGACGTCGCGGGTTTCACGCTCATCGGCAGGCTGGCTGCCGACGCGGTCCTGGCGCGGGTCTTCGGGGTCCTGGAGAGCCTCGTCGCGGTCTCGATCGGTCTGGGCGCTCTCCTTGCGTCAACCTTGGTCGAGTGGTTGGGGATCGAGGAAGCGCTGTTCTCGATCGGACTGGTGTGCCCCGTCCTCGCGGTTGCAGCGTGGCGACGCCTTCGGCGCCTGGACCGGTCCGTGGATGACCTCGACGTGGATGTCGAGCTTCTGCAGAAGGTTGCGATGTTCCATCCCTTGCCGCTGCCCGCCATCGAGCAGCTGGCTCGCGGTCTCGACCCTGTCACGGTGCAAGCCGGTCAGGCCGTTGTCACCCAAGGCGAGATCGGTGACCGCTACTACGTGATCGAGTCGGGTGAGGCTGACGTCGTAGGCGACGGACGGGTCGTGGCGACGCTCGGACCGGGCGAGGGGTTCGGGGAGATCGCGCTGCTGCGACGCACCAGACGTACGGCCACGGTGCGAGCCCGGAGCGTTCTCGAGCTTCGTGCTCTCACCTCGGACCGGTTCATCTCGGTGGTGCTCGGCTACACACCGAGTGCGCAGGCGGCAGAGCAGGGAGTCGACGGCCAGCTCCACCGCTACGCCCCCGACCCGGCACCTGACGGCCCGTCGGAGGCGGGAACTTCTCCGCGGGACTGACCCCACCCGGGACTAGGATCGCCAGGCATGACCTCCGAGCGTGTGTCTCTGCTGATCGCTGACATCAGTGGTTACACCGAGTACATGAGCTCACATCGCATGACCCTCGCCCACGCGGAGGTCAACACGGCACGGTTGCTCGAGAGCATGATCAACGCCGCACCCAGTTTCGATCTGGTCGAGATCGAGGGCGACGCGGCCTTCCTCTCGCGGCGCGTCGGCACGGACGACAGTGGCTCGGTCCTCACAGAGATCTTGCAGACCTCCGTGGCGATGCATCGAGCGTTCCACCTCGAGCGCGCATACGTTGCGACCAACCTTTGTCCGTGCGGAGGCTGCAAGGAGGCCGGCAACCTAAAGCTGAAGTTCGTGGCACACGTCGGCGAGGTCGCAACCCAGACCATCAGCGGCCGGGTCAAGCTCGTGGGGATCGACGTGATCCTCGTTCACCGGCTGCTGAAGAACACGGTGCCCATTTCCGAGTATGTCCTGCTCACCGAGGAGCTGCGCAACACCAGCGAGACGTCCCTGCCCCAACACGTTGGCGAGATCTCGCCGGACGTCGAGGGGATCGGCACCGTGCGGGCATACTTCGTCGATGTCGCCGATCTTGATGACACGCCGCCCGCGGAGCACCGGCCGTCCTGGGGTGCGCGGCTCGGCAACACGTTCGTCGCGGCTGGCCAAGGGTTGCCCTACATGCTGGGACTCAAGCAGCCTCGCCGTTCCCGATACGTCAGCTGACGCACCGTCAGAGCTCGGCGGCCTTGCGCGCGTTCTCCTGCACCACAGTGAGGTCTCCCTGCCACGGCGTGCCGTGGCCCGGGAGGACCCAGCTCGCCTTGAGGCCGGAGAGTCGGGAGAGTGACTCGAGGGCGAGTGCCGGGTCGTCGGTGAACGGAGCCGGCTGGATGCCGGTCCGACCCGTCAGCACGTGACGGGTCGTGAGCGCGTCGCCCACGAAGACCGCGTCCGCGATGGGCACGTGAATCGCGATGCTTCCGGGGGAGTGTCCCGGCATGCTGATGATCTCGGGCGATCCGGGCAGCGGGAGGATGTCGCCGTCGCGCACCTCGGTGACCTCGGTCAGATAGGTCGAGCGCCACGCGCCTTTGCGCAAGGCATACGTGAGGAAGCTGAGCATGGGACCGAGGCGCTTCGAGCCCACCGCAGTCTTCGGCTTGTCGCCGGTGCGGGCGCGCTCGGCGTCATCGGTGTGTACGTAGACGGGTACGCCATGGTCGCGTCGGAGCCTTTCGGCGAACCCGATGTGGTCGCTGTCTCCATGGGTCAGTACGAGGCCGCGCACGTCGTCGATCGTGCGACCCATGGCGGAGAGCTCGGAGAGCAGCTCTCGCCAGTGGCCAGGGAGCCCGGCGTCGATGACGGTCACGCCGTCGTCGGTGTCGACCAGATAGACCGCGACGATGTCGTTGCCGATGCGCTGCAGGTGCGGGCCGAGCTTCATCTGGTTCTCCTGGTGATCAGTAGTGATTGACTTGGCTACGGTAATTAGCCATGATGGCTAATGTCAATAGCCGTTGGCCCAGGAGGAACCCCATGCCGGCACCGGAACGGACGTCGCTCGCCCAGATCGTTGCGGCAGGTCGTGACCTCCTCGAGGTCGGGGGCCCAGCGAGTCTCACGATGCAGGCTGTTGCCGAGCGTGTGGGGGTGCGTGCGCCATCGCTCTACAAGCGCGTGCGCGATCGGGATGCCCTCCTCGGCCTCGTCGCGGCGGCGACAGTCGACGAGCTCGGGCAGCGGCTGGCCTCGAGCGACGGAACTCTCGCGGGTGTCGCGCGCGCCTACCGGGCATTCGCGCACGAACGTCCCGAAGGCTTTCGCCTGCTGCTCTCAGCGGAGGCCGACGCCGAGGCCCTTGCGCGTGCCAGCGCGCCCATGATGCGGGCCGTCGAGGAGCTGGTGGGCGGTGCCGACGTGCTCGAGGGGGCTCGACTCGTCACGGCCTGGGCCACCGGCTTCATCAGCATGGAGCTCGCGGGTGCCTTTCGCATGGGGGGCGACCTCGAAGTCGCCTTCGAGTTCGGCATCGCCCGTATGTCCGCCGCGCTGTCACTGTCTCAGTGAGCCATTTATCCATGGTCCCAACGGGGGAATGCGGTGCGGAAAACCGCACATTCCGCCCGTCAGGGTGCGGGGAACCGCATTTCCCAGCGAGGGAGACATCCTTGCTGCGCAGGCGTGTTTGAATGTGGTCATGGCGGGTGCGAGCCCGCCACATGCGGTCCGCCAGCTGCGCATTCGCTGGAGGAGCCCATGCCGTCGCACATCTACAAGACATTTTCCGCACTCGCGGTGCTCTTGCTGGCCGTGCTCGGGCTGGCTGCGGTTCCGCCCCCTGCGGCCGGCGCAACCAACACGATCGTGAGCCTGACGTTCGACGACGGGCACGCGACGCACTACGCGGCCGCGATGTCCATGATGAGACCGCGTGGTCTGGTGGGGACCTTCTACATCAACTCGGCCATGGTGGGGACCAGTGGCTACTACATGACGTGGCCCCAGATCCATGAGCTCGCCGATGCCGGCAACGAGATCGGTGGCCACACGCTCCACCACACCAACCTCGTCAATGCCAGCGCCTCCACCGCCCGCACCGAGGTCTGCGATGACCGCGCCGCCCTGATCGCTCAGGGGTTCTCGCCGGTGAGCTCGTTCGCCTACCCCGAGGCGGCGGTCAACGCCACCGCCGAGCAGATCGTCCGGGAGTGCGGTTACGCCACGGGCCGAGGCGTGGGCGACCTTTACAGCGACGGGCCGTACGCGGAGACGATTCCGCCTCCGGACGCCTACAAGCTCCGGACAGCAGAGGGCGCGACCACCCGCACCACGCTCGCCGACCTCCAGGCAAGCGTCACGGCTGCCGAGACCCACGGAGGTGGCTGGGTGCCCTTGGTATTCCACGGGATCTGCGACAACCGGTGCACCAACGACAACACCGTCACCACTGCCACCTTCACGGCATTCCTGGACTGGCTCGCGCCGCGCAGCGCCAACGGCACGGTGGTACGCACGGTGGACCAGGCCATGTCGGGGAGCGCCACACCGACGCCGACGCCGACGCCGACACCGACGCCGACACCGACACCGACACCGACACCGACGACGCCGCCACCGCCGGCGACGCCCACGACCAGCATCGCGTGCAACGGCCTCGCATGTTCGACCGGCTGGTACGACAAGCAGGTCGAGATCGCGCTGTCCACCCCCGGTGCTTCGGGTGCAGCCACGCGCTACACGACCGACGGAAGCGATCCCGCGACGAGCGGCACTGCCTATTCAGGACCATTCAGCGTGTCATCGACGTCAACCGTGAGGTACCAGTCGTCGACCGACAACTGGGCCACCGCCGAACCGGTCGGTAGCACCCTGGTGCGCATCGACGCCGCGCCCCCAACGGTGTCGTTGACCAGCCCGAGCAGCGGCGCTTCCATCAAGCGCGGGTCGCAGGTTTCGCTGACCGTCTCGGCTGCAGACGCAGGCACCAGTCCTGGCACGCCATCGGGTCTGGCGAGCGTCAGCTACTACCTGGACGGCGGGACCAAGATCGGCACCGCAACGGCTTCGCCCTATCAATTCCCGTGGAAGGTGACGGGGAACGTGACCGGGACACACACGCTGACCGCCACAGCAGTTGACGCAGCCGGCAATGCGACCACCTCAACCGGTGTCCGGGTGACCATCGTCAAATGAGCTGACCGGGACTGTCAGCCCTCGAGGCCCGCGGCATCCATGAGGATTGCGGCTGCGCGGCGGGCGTCGTCCGCCGCTTGAGTCGTGCCGGCGATCGCCGCAGTGGTCTGGGCGCCCTCGGCGAGGATCGCGAGCTGCGGGCCGAGCCACGCGGGTCCGCCGGCTTCCTCGACGAGCCGGGCGACGTACGCCTGGAAGTCGGCCTTGTGGTCGCGGACGATGCCGGCCAGCGACTCGACCGTGCCGCCGAGCTCGCCGAACGAGTTGATGAACCCGCAGCCGCGAAAGTCGTTCTCGCCGAACCACTTGCCGAGATAGTCGAAGATCGCGAGCAGCTGTTCGCGGGGGCTCGATGCCGCTGTCACCGCCTCCGAGACGCTCGCCATCCAGCGCTCGTGCCGGCTGCGGAGGACCTCCTCGACGATGATCTCCTTGGACGGGAAGAGCTTGTAGAGCCGCTTGAGGGAGACCCCGGACTCGTCGCGCAGGGCGTCCATGCCGACGGACTGGATGCCGCGGAGGTTGTAGAGCCGGTCCGCTGTCGCGATCACGAGATCGCGGGCCGCCTCGTCGCTCATGCTGCGCGAGTCGGTCGTGTTCGCGTCGCTCATGAACTCATCCTCCTCGGGACTTGCGTAGAAAACGATCGTTCTCTAGTCTAAAGCATACCGGAGAACGTTCGTTCTCTGAACTTCGAGAGGAACTGACATGGGACAGATCAAGGTCGGCACCGAGAACTCCACCGACATCGAGCTCTACTACGAGGACCACGGCACGGGACAGCCGGTCGTCCTGATCCACGGCTACCCGCTCGACGGCCACTCGTGGGAGAAGCAGTCCGCTGCACTCCTCGAGGCGGGCTACCGCGTCATCACGTACGACCGCCGCGGCTTCGGCCAGTCGAGCCAGCCGACGACGGGCTATGACTACGACACGTTCGCCGCCGACCTCAACGTCGTGCTCGAGACCCTCGACCTGCAGGACGTCGTCCTGGTCGGCTTCTCGATGGGCACCGGCGAAGTGGGCCGGTACGTCGGAACGTACGGCACCGCCCGCGTCGCGAAGGTCGCGTTCCTCGCATCGCTCGAGCCCTACCTGCTGCAGGCCGACGACAACCCCGCCGGACTGCCGGCCGACGTGTTCGACGGCATCCGCAAGGCCGCCAAGGACGACCGCTTCGCGTGGTTCGACGCGTTCTACGAGAACTTCTACAACCTCGACGAGAACCTCGGCAGCCGCATCAGCGAGGCTGCGGTGCGCGCGAGCTGGACCGTCGCTGCCGGTTCGTCCTGGTTTGCGGCGTCGGCCGTCGTGGACACCTGGCTGACGGACTTCCGCGACGACATCACCAAGGTCGACGTCCCGTCGCTCATCGTGCACGGCACGGCCGACCGCATCCTGCCGATCGACTCCACCGGTCGCGAGTTCACCAAGCGGCTCCCCGCCGCCGAGTACGTCGAGATCGAGGGCGCTCCGCACGGCATGCTGGCGACCCACGCCGACGAGGTCAACGCCGCGCTGCTGGCCTTCCTGGCGCGCTGATCCGATCGGGGCCGCCGCACGCAGACAGCGGCGGCCTCGGCCAGGTCTGCCTAGACCACCACGTCGGGCCGTGCCCGGCGCCCGTGCCAGTACGCGAAGGCGCCCGGTACGACTGAAAGCCCGGCGAGGCAGATCGTGATGAGCTCGATGTGCGCGGCGATGAACGAGATGCCGCCGAAGAGGATCCCGGCGACGACGATGCCGACGGACCAGAGGGCTGCGCCCACGAGGTTGAACGACGTGAAGCGCTTGCGCGACATGCGGCCGATGCCGGCGACGGCGGGCACGAAGGTTCGCACGATCGGCAAGAAGCGGGCCAGCACGACGGCCTTGGACCCGTGACGGTCAAAAAACCGTTGGGCCCGGAGGGCGTTCTCCTGAGCAAAGACTCGTGAATTCGGCCGGGAGAACAGCCGAGGGCCGAATCGTCGGCCGATCATGTAGCCAACCTGGTCACCGGCCACCGCAGCCACGAACACACAGCCCGCAAGCAGCCAGCCGGGCAGCCCGATGACGTGCGAGGCGACGAGTGCGCCGGAGATGAACAGGAATGAATCGCCGGGCAGGAAGAATCCGAGCAGCAGTCCGCTCTCCGCAAAGACCACCGCCATGACGAGCAGCAGAGCCGCAGGTCCGAGGGAGTACAGCAGCGGCGTCAGGACGGCGATCATGTCGTCACGCTAGGCGTGTCAACCTGATCGCCGCCTGACTGGAAACCGCACACTCCCACCACCAGGTCGAGCCCCGTCCAAGCCCGCAGGGGAAGCCAAGCCCGGACGGGGCCATGGGGTTGACCCATGCAGGACATGTTGGTGCCACCAACCTGCAAGCAACCTGACCACGTGCGGCTCAGTTGCGAGGCAGCGACAGCGTGAAGCTCGTCGGGTCCGAGATGGACGTGACTCGCACGTCGCCCCCGAGCGTACGAGCGACGCGTCGAGCCAGGGCGAGACCGAGACCGGCGCCGTTGCTCTGGGGTCCGCGGTGGCCCGAGACGAACACCGATTCCGTGTCGTTCGAGCCCACACCCTCACCGTCGTCGCTGACCGTGATGTCGACCGTACGTTCGTGGGTCGTCGCGGTGAACGTCACCGATGAGCTGGCATGCCGCAACGCGTTCTCGACGACGGGCGCGAGCGCCCTGATGGCGAGTTCGCTGGGAGCTGCGATCTCGATGGTGCCGACGTCCACCACGACGTGTTTGCCGGAGGTGTCGAGGTCCTCGAGGGTCGAGCCGACGAGTGCTGTCACAGTCGTKCGCGCCTCGGGTCGTGGCGCGTTGCGGGCGATCGCGACGAGCGACGAGATCGTGGTGCTCATGCGGTCCACGACGTCGACGACCCGGCCGAACCGGGCCTGCACGTCCGGGTCGGAGGAGGTCATGACGCCGAGCTCGGCCTCTCCGCGGATCGCCGTCAAGGGCGTGCGCAGCTCGTGCGCGAGCTCCGAGGTCAGTTGCTGCTCGCTCCGCAGGGCGCCGGCCACCCGGTCGAGGAGGACATTCAGCGTGCGGCCGAGCCGGCCGAACTCGTCGTCGGTGTTCGTCGCCTCGAACCGAGAGTCCAGGTCGTGCTCGCTCCAGTCCTCGGCGCGCAGAGCCATCGACTCAACGGGCCCCAACGTACGCCGCACCGTCCACCACGCGACTGCGGCGGAGCCGCCGGTCACCACGACGCCGAGGACCACGAGGCCCAGCAGTGTGAGGTTTCGGGTCGACTCGTACGGCTCCAGGCGGGCCGCGACGACGACGACAGCAACCTTCTCACCGTTCCTGGACACCGGCGCGGCCAGGAAGGACCGTCGATACCTTTCGAGCTCCGCCTCCTTGCGTACGCCCGACAGCGACGTGGCCGCCTCGGTCACCCGCTCGGCGACCCGCGGGCCTTCGACGAGCCGGCCGTCGTTCGTGAAGATCCACGTCGTGTCGTCGATCGAGTCGTCCTGAGTCTCGGCAGCGGTCACCCTCTCGTCGCCCGAGACGTCGACGGTCGCCGCCACAGCGGCCAGCTGGTCGTGCAGACGGTTGTCGATGTCGTTCCTGGTCAGCGTCGACAGGATCAGCATCACCGTGCCCACCACCGCGACCATCGCGATCGCGGTCACGAGCAGCGTCGACAGGACGATCCGTGAGATCAGTGTGCGACCCGGGGTCCTCATCGCAGGGTGAACCCGACGCCACGCACGGTGACGAGCTCGACTGGGGAGTCGATTGAGGCGAGCTTGACCCGCAAACGGCGCACGTACGAGTCGATCGTGTTCTCGTTGACGATCGCCCCGTCCGGCCAGGCCGCCGCGACGGCGGCCCTCCGGCGTACGACGACACCCGGCTCGGCGGCGATGGCCGCGAGCAGCCGGTACTCCGTCGGGGTGAGCGGGACCTCGCGCTCGTCGACGTGCACCGACAGGCGGTCGGGATTGAGCGTGAGACCGCTGACAGCGGCTGGTTCAGACCGACTGCGGCGGTGCAGCGCGTCGACCCGCACCAGCACCTCGGAGATCGCGAACGGCTTGACGACGTAGTCGTCGCCGCCGGCATGGAAGCCCGACACCCGGTCGTGGACAGCGTCAAGCGCCGTCAGGAACAACACGGGCGCATGTTGCCCTCCGGCCCGCAGCGCTTGGCACACGTCACGGCCATCCGCGTCCGGCAGGCCGACGTCGAGGATCAGCACCTCGACGCCGCTCGAGGGTCCGAGGTTGTCGACCGCCTCCCGCCCGTTGCGGGCGATCACGACCTGGTGGCCGCTCATGCGCAGCGCATCGGTCAACACACGCCGGACGTCGGCGTCGTCCTCGCAGATGCCCACCACGGTCATGCCGCCATGGTGCACCACGCGTCCACGCGGATGCGGGGCGTACGGCGATGCAGTCAGGTCATGGGCAGGTTCGCGGGATGACAGTGACGCCATGACAGCCATGGCGGACCGCTCGTTACGTACGCCCGGCGGCCTGGCCACCCTCCCGAACTGGACGGTCGCCGCCTCCGCGACGGTGGCGGTGGCCGCCCGTCTGCCATTCCTGTCACGCGCGCCCAGCCCGGACGAAGCGGGCTTCCTGCTGGTCGGCGGCCAGTGGGACGGTGCGGGCTCGTCGCTCTACCGGAGCTACTGGGTCGACCGGCCACCGTTGCTGATCACGATCTTTCGTCTCGCCGCGGCGCACGGCGGGCTCACCGCGCTGCGCCTGATCGGGTGTGTCGCGGTCGCAGTCGTAGTGATCGGCTCCGCGCGCATCGCCGCGATGATCGGCGGCCGCGGGGCAGCAGCATGGTCCGCCGTGACGGCGGCCGGCTTGTGCCTCAGTCCTTTGCTGGGTGGGTATGAGGTCAATGGCGAGCTGCTGGCCGCACCTTGCACTCTCGGCGGGATCGCGTACGTGGTCCTCGCCGTACGTTCGACCGACCGACGTGCTGCGGTCTGGGCGGCCGGCGTGGCGGGGGCGTTCGCGATGGCGTCGCTGCTCATCAAGCAGAACCTCGCGGACGTCGCCGTGTTCGGTGCGGTCGCGTTCGGTCTGTCGTGGTGGCGCCGCGACCGCGACCGCTTCTGGACCCTGATCGGGGGAGCAGTCGCCGGTGCTGCGGCCACCGCGGTGGTGATGGCGATCTGGACCATCGAGCACGGGACATCGCTCGCCGGCGTGTTCGACGCGATGTATCCGTTCCGCATTCACGCCGACCAGGTCCAGGCCACGGGTGGAAGTCAGCACTCGATCGCCCGGCTCACCAGTCTTGCCGTTGCTGCGCTCGTCAGCGGGTTGGGGCTGTTGCTGGTCGTGGTCGCCCGGGACCAGGTGATCCGTCGCCAACGCGACCCCCTGTGGTCCTCACTGGTCGCCATGACAGGATTCGCTGTCACATCCGTCCTCCTGGGCGGGAACTACTGGCACCACTATCTCGTCGAGCTGGTCGTGCCGTTGTCGGTGGCAACCGGCGTGCTCGCCAGCCGCCGGCCCTTCGCCGCGCGGCCGGTGATCGTGTACGTCGCCGTCGCCGGATGCTTCTGCTGGGCGCTCAACCTGACCACGCATCAGGGAACCACCGGCCAGACCGTCGGGCGGGCGGTCGCGGCATCGGCGGAGCCGGGCGACACGATCGTGACCGCGTGGGGTCACGCCGATGTCACGTACACCTCAGGTCTGCGTTCGCCGTACGCCCAGCTGTGGAGCCTGCCGGTCAAAACCCTGGATCCCTTGTTGACCAGCCTCGATGCGGTGTTGACCGGTCCCACCCCGCCGACGTGGTTCGTCACCTGGAACCACCTCCGCTCATGGGGCCTCGACACGGCTCGCACAAGCTCCATCCTCACGCAGGACTACCGGCCGGTCGGCACGGTCTGCGGCCGCACGATCTACCTGCGGGCCGGCGTCGACCGGCCCGCACCCTCAGCCGTCGGCGGCTGCCACGACTCGACACCCCTCAAGGAGCTACGCCCATGAACACGATCGTTGTCATCCCGACCTACAACGAGGCGCTCGGCATCGAGTCCGTGCTCGACGCAGTCCTCGTCAGTGCCCCGGACGCCGACATCCTCGTGGTCGACGACAACAGCCCTGACGGGACCGCCCTGCTCGTGCAGGCGCACACGGCACATGGTCGGCGGATCTTCCTGTTGAGTCGCGCCGAGAAGGACGGCCTCGGCGCTGCTTATCGGGCGGGGTTCACCTGGGCCGTGGATCGGGCGTATGACGTCATCGTCCAGATGGACGCGGACCTGTCGCATCCACCGGCCAGCATCCCGGCCCTGATCGCGGCACTTGACACAGCCGACGTGGCGATCGGCTCGCGCTACGTCCACGGAGGTCAGGTACGCAACTGGAGCTGGCGCCGTCGGGCGATCTCGCGGGCCGGCAACGCGTACGTACGCACGCTGCTGCGACTCGACGTCCACGATGCCACGGCCGGGTTCCGGGCGTTCCGGCGCGAATCGTTGCTTCGGCTGGGTGCGTTGGGGTCGCAGTCGAACGGCTATTCGTTCCAGATCGAGAACACGTGGCGAGCGAGGCAGATCGGCCTTTCGGTGACCGAGCTTCCCATCACGTTCACGGATCGCGCGGTGGGGGAGTCCAAGATGTCGGGAGCGATAGTCCGAGAGGCCGTCGTGCGGGTTGTGGTCTGGCGGTGGCAAGAGCTCCGCAACGCCCGCCGCCGGGCACCGGCGTTGGTGGGGCGCCCGCATGGCGCCTGACGTGTTGGCCCGACGGCTGAGTCCCGAAGTCGTCAGCTTCCTGACGGTCGGCGGGATCGGATACGCCGTCGACGTCAGCGCGTTCAACTACCTGCGCACGGCGCCGATCGTCAACACTCTGGATCCCTCGGTGGCCAAGTCGCTCGCTGTCGCACTCGCCATGGTCGTCACGTACATCGGGAACCGGGCGGTCACGTGGCGTGGCGAGACGTCCGGCGGGCGGCGCCGGGAGGTTGCGCTGTTCGTGCTGTTCAACGTCATCGGGCTCGGCTTCTCCGTCCTGACCCTTGCGGTGTCGCACGACCTTCTCGGCCTGACGAGCCGGCTGGCTGACAACATCTCGGCCAATGTCATCGGTCTCGCGCTGGGCACGGCGTTCCGATTCTGGTCGTACAGACGCTTCGTGTTCCGGACGACGGCGAACTCACGGGAAGCCGCAGCGTCGCACGTGAGTTGAACAACGCGTGAGACTTTCGCTCCTGGACCGTTCGCGTACGCGTGTGGGTCGTCCCGAGGCCGAGGGCCTGACCGGCTCGATCGAGCGCGCGGTCAACGCTGAACAGCTGGGATACGACCGGTTCTGGGTCGCGGAGCACCACGCCGTGCCTGGCATCGCGAGCGGTTCGCCGCCCGTGTTGCTGGCCGCGATCGGGGCCCGCACGGACCGCATCCGCCTGGGCTCCGCCGGCGTCATGCTGCCGCATCACCAACCGCTCGTGGTCGCGGAGCAGTTCCTCATGCTGGAGGCGCTGCACCCCGGACGGATGGACCTGGGGCTCGGCCGCTCGTTGGGGTTCACCGCGCCCGTGCGTGAGGCGCTTCGCGACCACGAGGCCGACACGTTCGAGGACGACCTGCGCGCCCTGCGGGCATACCTCGACGGCGATGCCGCCGTCACCGCCCGACCGCAGGCACCTGGTCGGATCCCGATGTACGTCCTCGCGACCGGGCGCGGCACCGTCATCGCCGCGCGACTCGGGCTGCCGGTCGTCATCGGCGGGCCGATCCTCGCGGAACCGCGACTCGACGAAGTCCTCGCGGCCTATCGGCGTGACTTCCGGCCGAGTCCGGGTGTCGAACGCCCCTACGTCGTGGTGTCGCTCGACGTCACGGTGGCGGACGACGATGCCACGGCTCGCGAGCTGGCGCTGCCGGAGGCGTGGGCGATGGCGCGGTCTCGGCAGACCGGCGAGTTCCCGCCGCTGGAGCCGGTCGCCGACATCCGTCGACAGGCCTGGACGACGCAGGTCACGAACCGGGTCGAGGCGACCTTGGATCGGGCCGTCGCGGGGAGCCCGCAGACCGTACGGCGTGCACTGGAGCAGCTCGCCGAGAGGACCGGGGCCGACGAGCTCCTGGCGTCGACGTCGACGTACGACCGAGAGGCGCTGTTCGCGTCCGACCAATCCCTGCGCGACCTCGTGACAACTGTCTGACCCTCGTGCTGTGCTGGTCCTGATCAGCGATCCGGCTCGACACGAGGAGACATCATGGCGACGATACTCAACCCCTACATCAGCTTCCGCGACAACGCGGGCGAGGCGATGGAGTTCTACCAGTCGGTGCTCGGCGGTGAGCTGACCCGAGCCACGTTCGGCGAATACCAGATGAGCGACGACCCGGCCGAGGCCGACAAGATCATGCACTCGCAGCTCGAGACCCCCGGCGGTCTGACCCTGATGGCCGCCGACACGCCCAACTCGATGGAGCACAACCCCGGCACCAACATCTCGGTCTCGCTGAGTGGCGAGGACGAGGCTGAGCTCCGTGGCTACTTCGAGGGCCTCTCCGCAGGTGGCACCGTGACGGCGCCGTTCGAGAAGGCCCCGTGGGGCGACACGTTCGGCATGGTCACCGACAAGTTCGGGATCAACTGGATGGTCAACGCGCTGGGCGAGCAGAACGCCTAGGAGTCGAAGCCCAGCCCCAGGCGGTCGAGCAGGCGGAGCCACAGGTTGCGCCGGCCGGTGCGGTCCGCGCGCTTGAGCGACCACGTCGTGATCTGGATGCCGATCCAGGCGAATGGCTCGGGCGGGAACGGCATGGGCTTGGTGCGCACCATCTCGAGCCGGGTCCGCTCGGTCTGCTCGCCCGACAGCAGGTCGAGCATGACGTTGGCGCCGAACCGCGAGGCGCCGACACCCAGCCCGGTGTAGCCGGTCGCGTACGCCACCCGTCCGTGGTGCGCGGTGCCGAAGAACGCGCAGAACCGGGTGCAGGTGTCGATCACGCCGCCCCAGTGATGTGAGAACTGCAGGCCGGTGAGCTGCGGAAACGTCTCGAAGAAGTTCGCCGCCAGCGCCGCATACGTCTGCGGGCGATGGTCGTACTTTCGCCGGATCCCTCGGCCGAAGTGATAGATCGCGTCGTAACCGCCCCACAGGATCCGGTTGTCGGCAGTGATCCGGTAGTAGTGGAACTGGTTGCCCGAGTCCGAGAGGCCCTGGCGGTTGGCCCAGCCGACCGAGGCGAGTTGTTCGTCGGTGAGTGGCTCGGTCATGAGCACGTAGTCGTAGACCGGCACGGTGTGGAATCTCAGCCGACCGAGCAGCGGCGGGAACGCGTTGGTCGCGAGCGCCACGCGGTTGGCCGTGACAGTGCCGGACTCGGTGCGTAGAACCACTCGGTCGTCGTGCGCCTTGAGCTCGGCCACGCGTGTACGTTCGACGATCCGCACGCCGGCCGCCTCGGCTGCCGCGGCGAGGCCCCAGGCCAGACGCGCCGGGTCCAACATCGCGGTGCCCTCGCGGTCCCAGGTGCCGCCGAGGTACGTCGGTGAGTCGACCTCCTGGCGCAACGCCTCGGAGTCGAGGTAGTCCGGCGCCGACGAGTCGTATTCTGCGAGCTCGTGCGGCCGCGTCGCCACCGCGAGCTCGCCGGTCCGCTGGAAGTCGCAGTCGATGCCGTAGCGCTCGATCGTCGCGGCGATCTCGTCGAGGTTCTCCATGCCGAGGCGGTGCAGCTGGTCGTACTCATCGGGCCAGCGCTCCCGTCCGTTGGCCTCGCCGTGCGTCAGGCTCGCGGAGCAGAAGCCGCCGTTGCGGCCGGTGGCCTCGCCGGCGATCCGATCGGCCTCGATCAGCACGACCTCGCGCGCCGGGTCGCGCTCCTTGGCCATCAGTGCGGTCCACAGCCCGGTGAACCCGCCGCCCACGACAGCAAGGTCGGTCAGGACGTCGCCTTCGAGTCCGGGGCGCGCCGGAGGTCGGTCCGACGTGTCGAGCCAGAACGGTACGGGTGCGGCGTCGGACCAGCTCGTCCTGCGGTCCTGGAGTGAGGTCACGCCCGTCATCCTGTCAGGTGGCTGGGTCGAGCTGTCCTGGTGCGACCTGGCCGTCGACCGAGCCATCCGGGTGTTCCTCCAACCTTCGGGCGACCCCGATCGACCGGGCGAGAACGGTCCACAGGATCACTAGGGGGATCGCGGACCAGGCCGCGTCGAACGGTCCTCCGAGGAAGTGCCGGGCCGAGACGGTCCACGTCAGTGCGAACAACGCCACGCAGGTCACGCGCACCGCGCGGGTGTTGTTGTGCTCAACGAGCCACAGGATGGGGACGAGCGCCACTACGAGGTCGTACACGACCAGGTGCGGGGAGGCGACGACGGTTGCCATCATGGCCAGCATCCACATCGGCAGATCGCCCACCCCAAGGGCGCGAGCGCGCCAGAGCTGGCGGAGGAAGACGGCGACTGCACCCAGGACCACCAGCTCAGCGACCCACGACCAGAGACCCAGGGTCGAGGCCAGTGCGGGAAGCGACTGCATCTTCCATGCCTGGCCGATCTGCACAGCAGAGTGGAACAGGTCCGAGAACGGCACTTTGATCCAGTCGGTCAGCCCCCCGACGCCCACGGTCCCGACAGACACGAGGCCGAGGCCGAGTGCGGTTGCGGACCAGGCGCCCAGAGCCCGCCAACGTCGCTGGGCGAGGAGGACGAACGGCACCACGAAGAAGAGCTGCGGCTTGAACAGCCCGATTGCGAGCACCGCACCACCGAGCACTTCCCGGCCCGCGAGCAGCAGGCGGATGCCACACACCCAAAGGAGAATCGACAGGCCGGTGTCCTGTCCTGACCCGAGAAGCTCGAACACGGGCTGGGTTGCGGCGAGCACGAGATACACGCCAGCCGGATGGTCGCGGAAGAGCTTCGGGGCGATCGGCCGGGCCAGGTACGCGGCGGCGACGAGGCAGGCCATGGAGAACACGGTCCACGCGATGGCCGCCTGGCCGTACCCCAGCAGGGCGAAGGGGGCATAGAGGTAGGCCGCGAAGGGGGGTGAGACGAACCACGACAACGTGTCGTCTCCGACCTCACCGGCCTGTACGGCTCCCTGCGCGGCGGGGTCGTGCAGCGCTCCGGTGTCTCCGTCCAGCAGCATCCGGCCGCCCGTCCAGTGAGCCAGAAAGTCGGGCAGGACGATCTCACCGCCGGCGAGGTGGGGGAGGTCGCCCAGGCTGATCGCCGCCACCATCACCACGGCGCTCGTGACGAGCAGGGCGAGCGGGTAGAGCTTCAGTCGCTCCGCTGTGATCATCCGGTCCAGTCCGCGGGCAACGGTCACCCCGATGTGGTGGGTGCGGGCGGTCAGGCGACTCATTTGGCCTATTGTCCGTTGCAGAGGTGCAGTGTGGCGGGGTTTGCTGTTTTTGGCTTCCGTCACTTGTCGGGAGGCCGTCATACGCTCTGGGCATGATCACGGTCGAGGACGTGCGTCGTGTGGCGCTCACGCTGCCGCGGGCGTACGAGGTGTTGGTGCGTGACCGCATCAAGTTCCGGGTCGGGAGCCTGGTGTTCGTCGCGTTCTCCCGCGATGAGACCTTGATGGGCTTCGGGTTCCCGCGCGAGGAGCGCGAGCACCTCGTGTCGTCGCGGCCCGAGACCTTCCAGCTGCCCTCCGAGAGTGACATGCGCTATCAGTGGGTCGTCGCCAAGATGGCGGCGCTCGACCGGGACGAGATGGAGGAGCTCGTGATCGACGCGTGGCGGATGTGCGTGCCGAAGGGCGTCGCGCGTGAGTTCCTTGGTGAGAGCTGAATCCACCTCAGGGTCGCCAGCGGTGGTTTCGTTTCCAGGTGTCGGTTCCGGGTGGTTTGTATTCGGGGTAGCCGTCGACGGGTGACATCCGGATGGCCCACCCTTTGTCGTGGACGGTGCGGTGGTGGAAGGGGCAGATCAGAACACCGTCGTCGAGGGTGGTCTGGGAGCCGTCGGCCCATCTGGTGCGCCAGTGATGGGCTTCGCACCATTCGGGTGGCCTGTCACAGCCGGGGAAGGTGCACCCGCCGTCACGGTTCTCCATGGCCTGGCGTTGGGTCTTGGTGAAGACCCGTTGCTCATGTCCGTGATCCAACGGCAACGACTTGCCGTTGAACACCTGCGGGATCATGCCGAGCCGGCAGGCCATCTGGCGGGCCTGCCCGGCGCTGACCCGGGTGCCGGTGGACAAGGTGGCCGGTTTGATGCCGGCGAGGAGGGTGTCGTAGTCGAACCGGACCATCAACGTGGCGCCGAGTCCGCCCTTGCCGGGCAGGGTGTCGCCGGGCAGGTGGTTGCACAGCTCGGCGAAGCCCATGCCGAGGCGGTGCCGGTATTCCAGGTCCTTGTCGTAGTAGGACTCCGCAGCCGGGGTCTGGTCGTGGAGGTGGTCGCGGCGGGGTGCGCTGATGGCATCGATCGCGATCTTGAGCATGTCAGCCTGGGCTTCGGGGATACGGAACCCGCCGCGGCAGGTCCCGTCACCGTCGTTGACCATCCAGAACTCCGAACGCCGCCAGGCGTCCTTCTCCTGGTCCTCCAGCGTCCGGTTCTCGATCTCGTCGACCTGGGGTTCGGGCTTGTACTGGTCGGTGATCCGCCTGGACCGCGACCGCAGGTCCTTCAAGTTGAACCGGCCGGCGTCACCGATCAACGTGTCCTCACACGCCTGCTTCTGCTCCGCCGTGGTGTCGTCAGGCAGGTCAGCGACCGCGTTGGCGATGATCGCGGCCTGCGCCGGGCCGATGTCACCGCGGGCCAGCGCATCGCCGGTCGCGGGTGCGCGGTCGAGCTGTTTGGCCTGGTTGATCAGCCCATCAGCGGCCCGGCGGTCACCACCGAATGACCCGGCCAGCATCGCCCCGGTCGACGAAGCCCCGGACGCCTTCGCGAGCCCGGTCTCGTCCAACGCCCGGGTGACGGCCATCAGCTGCGCCTTGACCCGCGCCTCGACCCGCATCAACCGCTCGGCGCACTCCCGCAACACCACCGGTTCCAGACCGGACCACCCACCGACAGGCATACGATCCAACGCGCCCTCGATCTGCTCGACCGCACCCACCAACGGGTGCGGGAGCGACACGACAGGAGCAACAGACACAAGAAGCCTTCAGGCCGTACGGGCAGGGAGTCATCATCAACCTTGGGGCCCACTGAAGGGTTCTCACCCGATCCATTTCGTTCCGGATCGACGCACTGACAACATTACGGCAAACCGCCGAGATTGTCGAACATCTGTTCGAATAGTGAGACGAGGTCAGCTCCAGCCGCGACGGCGCGACGCGATCCAGTAGAGGCCGTAGAGCCCAAGCAGGATCCCGGCCCACGGCAGCAGCGTGCCGGCGACCTCGACGATGTTGTTGACCGTCGCGACCAGGGCGTTCCACCCGTCGGTGAGCCCGCCCTTGAACCCGCCGGGCTCGACCGAGTCCGGCTGTGACTTCTGGGACAGGTGGATCGACAGCGTCGAGAGGGAGACCTGGTCGGCGATCTGCTTGCGCTGGGCCTCGAGGCTCTCGAGCTGCTCCTGCCGCTGGGTCAGTGCGTTCTCGGCCTTGATGAGCTCGGCGCTGGTGTCGGAGTTCGCCATGATCTTCTCGAGCCGGTCGATCGAGAGCCGCAGCGCGTCGATGCGGGCATCGAGATCCTTGGCCTGCGCCGTGACGTCCTCGTTCTGCAGCGAGACGTCCTCGACCGTGCCGTACGTCTTGAGCTTGTCGATCGTCGCGGTGACCTTGGTGCTCGGAACCCGGACCGTGACGAACGCCGACGCATCGTTGCCGTTGCCGTCCTCGGTGCGGCTGTCGACCCGGCCGCCGATCGACTCGGCGTACGCGCTGATCTTCTGGGCGACTGCACGGGGGTCGGTGACAGACACCGTGACCTCGCCGGTCGTGATGACCTCGCGGTCGGCTTCCGGCGCAGCGGCCTTGGAGTCACCGCCGGCGTCGTTCTGCGTCAAGCCGCTGTCCGGAGCGGTTTCCCTCGTGGCCGAACTGCCGGCACTGTCCCCGCTGTCGCCACCACTGCTGACGTTGCTCAGCGCATTGATGCCCACCGAGCCGAAGCCGACCACGAGCACGCTCGCCGCGGCGAGGCCGATCGTGGTGCGGGCCCGGCGACCGCGCTTGGCGATGTCCTGGTCGACGGCGAGCATGACCGATGAGCGCATCGTCGCGACGCGGTCGTCAGTGAGCGTGGGGGTGTTCATGATGTCTCCCTCATGGAACGGAGGTCGGCGCGAAGCCGGGTTCGGAGGCGTGAGATGCGGTTGCGGACGACGGCGTGACTGACGCCGAGCTCGCGGGCCGCCAGCTCGTACGTGTGATCGCCCGCCACGCACATGTCGTAGAGGCGGCGGTCGGTGGCGGACAGCGCGGCGACCGCCTTGTCGATCTCGCTGCGGATCTGACTGGCGACGACCTCGTCCTCGACCGATGAGTCGTCGGCCAGCTCAGGGTTCAGCTGTGTGCTGCGGGCCCGAACCTTCTGTGACCGGCGGCGGGCATTGAGTGCCGTGAACCGGGCGGTGACCAGGAGCCACGGCAGCACTGACTCGTCGACGATCGAGATGTGCCGGATCTTGTCCCACGTCGTGATGAACACGTCCTGGGTGATGTCTTCGGCCTCGCTGGCGTCGCGGACGACCGAGTACGCCTGCCAGTAGACCGGCCGTACGTGCCGGTCGTACAACTGGCCGAACGCAGCCCGATCGCCGGCCGCGGCGCGAGCCAGCAGCTCGCGGTCCCCGGCGCCTTCGGCGGTGGTCGTCGGTGGTGTCACCCGGCGCTCCGATCTGTGCGATGTACGGACGTCCCTATCCACAGATGTCCGGACGAGCCACACCGTCTCACGTTGCCGCGCACTTTTTCGGAAGTCGCTGCACACCGGAGGGCCTCGTACGATGGAATCGGCAGGGAGGTGGCACGATCAAGCGACTGTTCGCAGCTCTCGTCGTCGCAGCGAGCATGGTGCTCGCCGTGCTCCTGCTGACGTCCGGATCCGCGTCGCGGCCCGCTTCTTCAGCACCCACCGCACTCGAGTCTGCGACGCTCGACCGGGTCACCAAACCCATACCGCCGCCCAAGCCCAAGTTCGTCCGCACGATCTTCGCGGCATCGAACCTCAAGCAGTCCGACCTCATGCTCGACTTCTGCAAGGGGCCGATCGCGGTGTTCGTCGGCGCCCACCGGCCGGTGCTGGTCGCGGAGCACGACTACTGCGGCGGGCTGGAGTGGATGCCCAAGCTCGGCAAGGGCGACGCGATCAAGCTCTCGGGCGACGGCGTCAAGGACGGCACGTACGTCGTGACGACGATCGGTCACGTGCCCCGCGGCAGCGCCAAGGTGAGGGACCTGCCGGACGCCGACATAGTCCTTCAGACCTGCGTCAGCCACAACACGATGGTGCTGGTCGCCATGGATCTGTTCGATCCGACACTCCGTTCCTGAGCGCTGGCTGCCCCTGGACCGTGAACAATGTCCCTCATGGGTCGACCGACACGCTTTCACAACTGGCCCCGTCGTGCTCGTCTCGGCCTCCTGGCGCTCACCGCGATCCTGATCGTCTGGGGACTCGTCGCCGGGTCCGGGATCCCGTCGGACTACACGACGAATGATCCAGAGATCTCGGACGTCAAGCTCTACGAGGCGATCGTCGACCGAATGCAGGACGGCGCGAACTACTACACGGCTGTCGGCATCGAGCAGCCGGCGCGCGGCTTCCCGGTGTCCCCGGCGATGGCCGTGCGGGAGCCGACGCTGGCGTGGGTCTCCTCCTGGGTCGGCATCGGACCCATGTACGCCCTGCTGGTGGCGCTGGGCGCGGTGGTCGTGCTCGTGATGGTCTGGCGAATCGGCCAGCTTGCCGGCGGTAGGTCTGCATGGCTGAGCGGTTGCCTCCTGATGGGCGGCAGCGTGGTCGTCATCCTGGGGGCCGAGGAGTCGCAGATGCATGAGTTCTGGGCGGCGTTCCTCCTCATGCTGTCGATTGCCCTGCGCTCGGAGCGCCACTGGATCGGAAGCGTGGTCCTCGGTCTCCTGGCAGCGATGGTTCGGGAGCTCTGCATCCCGTATCTCGTCGTGATGGGCTTCCTCGCGCTGCGCGAGCAGCGCCGGCGTGAAGCCGTCGCCTGGTTCAGCGCATCTGGGCTGTTCGCCGCGTTCTATGCGTGGCACGCCCACGAGGTCTCGACCCGACTCACCGGCGCGGGCGAGACCTCGAAGGGCTGGGCCGACATCGCAGGCTGGCCGTTCACCGTCGACGCGATCTCGTTCGCCTCGATCCTGCAACCGCTGCCGTACGGAATCGCCGCGGTCCTGGTACCCCTTGCATTGCTCGGCTGGGTATCGCGCACGGGGCCACTGGCAACCCGGGTGACGGTGGTCCTCGCGACGTTCGCCGTGGCGTTCGGCATCGCGGCACGGCATGACAACGCCTATTGGGGGCTTCTCCTGGCCGCATTGTTCATCGTGGGTCTTGCCTTCGCCCCGAGCGCGCTCGTCGACCTCGTGCGCCGGCCAGCGGCCGCGCGGAGCTTGGCATGACCGACACCGCTGCTCGTCCCGCCGCAGCTTGGGTGATGCCTGTCGTCGCCTTGGCGGTCGTCGTGATGGGGACGACCGCCATTGCGGCGATTCAAGGTGCCGAGTCCGGTCTGGCGGACCTTCGGATCTATCGGGAATGGGCACTCTCGGGCATCGACCGCGGTGACTGGCCCGTTCTGGATCACCCTTGGGTCTACCCCGTGGGGGCGCTTCCGCTTGTCGCCTTGATGGGCATCGGCCCGACGATCGGACTGGCGTTCCTGCTCTGGCTGCTGGCAGTTTTCCTCATCAATGCGGTTGCCCTGACCCTGTTGACGCGAGCGGGTGAGAAGGGTCGCGAGGCGGCCTGGTGGTGGCTGGCATTCCTGGCCGTCCTGGGTCCCGCTGCGTTGATGCGGCTCGAGGCGTTCACCGGTGCGCTGACCGTCATTGCGGTGGTCAGCCTGATGTCCCGGCCGCGGATGGCGTCGGTGGCACTCACGATGGCCGGATGGATCAAGATTGCGCCGGGAGTCCTGTTGCTGCCACTTGCTCTCGTCGTATCGCGACCATTCTCGCGCTTGGCTCTTCCCGCAGTCGTCACCTCCGCAGCTGTCGCGGCCATCGCTCTGGCCGGAGGTTCCGGATGGCGCGTGCTCAGCTTCACCTCAGAACAGTCGGGCCGCGGACTCCAGATCGAGTCGGTCGCAGCGTCTGGCTGGCAGATCGCGCATCTCGCAGGGAACGTGGCAGGCCCTCACCGGGACCCGCAGCTCGAGGTGTATGAGTTCAAGGGCGCCCTCGCGGATCGGGTCGCAGCGGCCATGGACCTTGGCCTGCTGGCGGGCATGGTCATCGTGGTGGTGCTCGTCGCCCGCGCCCGCCGGCGAGTTGGACCGGACTCGTTCGCCCTGGCCACTCTCGCGATGCTCGCGACCGGCCTGATGCTGGTGGTGATGAACAAGGTCGGCTCGCCGCAATACCTCAGCTGGTGCGCGGCAGGAGTCGTGATGGGTCTGCTTGTCAGCGGGGCGCGAACCCGCACGACCGCGGTGCCAGCGGTGTCGCTTCTGGTCGTTGCCCTCCTGACTCGTCTGGTGTTCCCGATCGGCTATCCGGCATTGCTCGACGGGACCGCCTGGGTCGTGATCGTCCTGGTGGTCCGCAACCTCTTGGTCGTCGCATTGTTGGGGTGGACGCTGTGGCAGCTCGTGCGGCTGGGCAGACGTCCCGAGAGGGAGCCAGTTCGACCGGGGCCGGCGCGAACGAGGCGCGAGCAGGGGCTCAGTGCGCTGTCCTACGCGATCTTGGCCGGCGCCATCATCACGATGCTTCTCGTGGCCCTGGTGGTGCTGCGCGACCACCTATTGGAGGCGTTTTCCTCCATCTGAGCTCGCAGAAAATTTTCTTCATTTTGTGTATGCAAGCCGACAGAAGCCTCTACCTTGGCTTGAGGGAGAGTCGCCAAGTTGGCGGCTGCACACTTGTAGAGGGAGCACGAGAATGAACATTTCTGAGCGCATTCTGATGACCGTGTCAGTGCTGTTCGGCCGGTTCGAGGATCGCAAGTCCGAAGAGGGCATCACCGCGATCGAGTACGCCGTGATGGCGGCAGCGATCGTGGCGGTCGTCGTGGCCGCCGTCGCCATCCTGGGTACGAAGATCAACGAGCTCTTCAACGGAATCTCCATCTGAGATTCATTTTTCCATTCTGCGATGAGCACGCCGTCGGCGTCTTACGCTCGTGAGCAGGGAGAGTCACCTTCTCGGTGGCTGCACACACAGTAAGAGGGAGTAACACACGATGAACATTTCTGAGCGCATGTGGATGACCATGTCGGTGCTGTTCGGCCGGCTCGAGGATCGCAAGTCCGAAGAGGGCATCACCGCGATCGAGTACGCCGTGATGGCTGCTGCGATCGTGGCGGTCGTCGTCGCGGCCGTCGCCGTTCTCGGTACGAAGATCAACGCCCTCTTCAACGGCATCTCCGTCTGAGGTCGTTTTCAATTCTGCGATGGGATCGCCGCCGGCGTCCCACGCTCGTGCAGGGAGCGCCACCGTCTCGGTGGCGGCACACAAATTTAGGGAGAAAGCAATGAACATTTCTGAGCGCATGTGGATGACCATGTCGGTGCTGTTCGGCCGGTTCGAGGATCGCAAGTCCGAAGAGGGCATCACCGCGATCGAGTACGCCGTGATGGCTGCTGCGATCGTGGCGGTCGTCGTCGCGGCCGTCGCCGTTCTCGGTACGAAGATCAACGCCCTCTTCAACGGCATCTCGGTCTGACGTAGTCGCCTCACCCGGCCGCCCCGTCTCGGGATGGCGGTGGCCGGGTGGGCGATTGGGTCCTACCCATGAAGAGTCCTGATCGGGACGATCGTGGAGTCGCTGTCATCGAGTTCGCGATCGTGGTCCCCACGCTTCTGCTGCTCGTCCTGGGCATCGTCGATTTCGGCGAACGCTACAAGACCGCAGCGATGTACAACAACGCTGCCGCGGCCGCTGCTCGTTCGATGACGATCGAGAACGACGTCACCAAGGCCAAGGCATCTGCCGTCGGCGCCGGCATGCCCAGCACGCTGTCGCTGTCGATCAGCTACACGACGGGATACACGTCGTGCAGCCAAGCCTCGGACGGCACGTTCGGCAACGTCACGGTGACGATCACCCAGACGAACCGCCCGACAGCCACCCAGTTCTTCGGAACCACGTACGACGTCAGCGGGAAGGCGGTCGCGAGATGCAGCGGACTCTGAAGCGTGACGAGCGTGGCATCTCTGCGATCATCGTCGGACTGCTCGCGACCACGCTCATCTCGACCGTCGGGCTCAGCGTCGATGTCGGCAACCTGGTCCTCGAGCGCGGGAAGATGCAGCAAGGCGCAGACAATGCAGCGTTGGCCATCGCGCAGGACTGCGCCTTGCGCCGCTCGACCTGCGCCACGGCAGGCAGCAACCCGGCGCTGAGCACTGCCAACCTGCTCGTCGGCCAGAACGTAGATGGCACGACCGTGACGGTGCCCGGCACCGTCACGAGCGGCACAAAGACCGTCACGGTCCAGGCGACCAAGTCGATCCCGCTGACGTTCGCTTCCTTGATCGGTATCGGTCCCAAGACGGCGACCGTGTCTGCCTCCGCCTCGTGGGAGGAAGCACCGAAGTCGGGCTATCCGTTGTTGCCGATGGCGATCGGCTACTGCCAGTACTTGGCGAACGCCGCTCCCAATGACGATCACATCCTGGTCAGGACCGACATCGTCAGCAGTGCGCTGACCAGCGTGGGAGCGATCCTCGGACTCGTCGGTCTGCAGACGTACTTCCCCAACCGCACCTGCACCAGCCGTACCGGTCAGAACCTCAGCATGAGCGACGGCGCCGTATGGCTCACGTCCCTGCCGGACGCGCTCGACCTGTTCGACGTGTCGAACATGTCGCAGTGCAACATGAAAGTCACGATCTTCACGACCGCGATCGTCACTACGGTCACGCCGGTCATCGCTCCGACCGCCTGCGTCAACAAGCTCAAGGTCGGCACGGTGGCCATGATGCCGATCTATGAGTCGACGTCCCCCCTCACGATCCTGTCGACCTCGCTGACCATGAAGGTCGTCGGGTTCGCGCCTTTCATGATCACCGGGTGGAAAGAGCCGGGCAACGCCAAGAACGACTCGGAAGCGTCCCCCAGCTGTCTCAACATCCTCACTGTCACGTGCCAAGGGCTCCAGGGATATTTCGTACGCAGCGTCGTGCAAGATCCCGACCAGATCTTCGCGTACGACAGCACGGCACCTGACCTCGGCGGCGTCCGACTCACGCCCAAACTCACCAACTGATTCACAAGCAAAAGAAGGGGGACTCCTGTGAAGAAGCAAGCCGTCGCCGCTCTCGTAGCAGTGCTGCTCGCTGCTGTCGGCGTGCTGGCGCTCGTGAACTACGCGAACGGCGCCAACGATCGCGCCTTCGAAGGAGCCAAGCTGGTCGAGGTGCTGAGGGTCAAGACCCTCATACCCGCCAACACTCCGGTCGAGCGAATGCGAGCGAGTGTCGAGCTGGTCAAGATTCCCGCCTCAGCGAAGGTGGAGGGAGCGCTCACCAGCCTTGACAGCGTGGAGTCCAAGTCGACCAACGCGCCGCTCAACCAAGGTGAGCAGGTCTTGGCTTCACGCTTCAGCGGCGCCTCGTCGTCCAAGCAGTCGGACGCTGCTCTGCCGAAGGGCATGCAGGAAGTCACGATCGCCATGGCCGCTCCGAGGTTGACGACGGGCAAGCTCAAGCCGGGAGATCGGGTCGGCGTCATGACGAGCTACACCGATTCCCAGGGCAAGGGCGCCGCGGGCTACACGAACATGGTGGCCGGCCGGGTCCTCGTGACGCGCGTGTCGACCAAGCTTGGCGCGCAGGAAGGCGCGGGGACGTCCTTGGTGACGCTTGCGGTCAATACCATCATCGCGGAGAAGATCGTCAATGCCTCCGAGTTCGGCAAAGTCTGGCTGACGCTGCAAGGCGAGGACGCGGACATCACTGGACGCAAGATGATCTCGGGACAGGACGTGCTGAAATGAGCAGGATCGTGCTTCTGGGCGGCGAGGGCGCGCTGGAGCAGCGTCTGGGCCGGCTTCCGGGGAACCTCTTGGTTCCGATCGCGCGCTCCGTGGTGGAGCGGGACAACTTCGACATCCGTGCGTTGATGATCGAGGACCACATGCCCGACATCCTCATCATCTGCGACGACATCGACCGAAGGACAGCGCTGTCGACCGCGTCCCTGGTCGACGCGGCGTACCCGGGCGTCAGTGTCGTGATGGTGGCCGACCCCGACGCCACCTTGGTCCTCGAGGCCATGCGCGTTGGGGTCAGGGACATCATCGGTCCAGATGCGACCGACGAGGAGCTGCGGGTCGCGCTCATCAAGGCGCACGACCAGAGTGCCCGACGAACGGTTCAACGCGCGACAGAGGAAGCTGCTGCGGAGCGGGTCGTTGAGTCGCGCGTAATCGTGGTCGTCTCGCCCAAGGGTGGCGTCGGCAAGTCGACGATCGCCTCCAACCTGGCTGTGGGACTCGGCCGGATCGCGCCGATGGATGTCGTGCTCGTGGACCTTGACCTGCAGTTCGGTGACATCGCGACCCACCTTGACCTGACCCCGTCCCACTCCCTGTCCGACGCGTTCGTGTCCAGCGGAGGAGTCGACTCGATGCTCCTCAAGACCTTCCTGACGGTGCACCCTGCGAACTTCTACGCTCTGTGCGGCTCCGAGTCGCCTGCGGCTGCCGATCGGATAGGGCCCAAGCAGGTGCGAGAGCTGCTCAGTCGACTCGCTGAGCAGTTCCGGTTCGTGGTCGTCGACACCGGAGCCGGCCTGGACGAGCACACCTTGGCGGCCCTGGAGGAGGCGAACGAGGCGGTCATCGTGTCGAGCATGGATGTGGCAAGCATTCGGAACGTCCGCAAGGAGATCGAGATCCTGGCGCAGCTCAACATCCTGCCGCCCACGCGACACTTCGTGCTGAATTTCGCCGACCGGCAGTCCGGGATGAGCGTGCGCGATGTCGAGGCGGTCGTCGGCTTGCCAGTGAACATCGTGGTTCCACGAGCAGCCGAGGTCTCGCTGGCGTCGAACCGCGGCGTGCCCGTCCTGCTGGACAAGAAGGCCGGGGCCGCCGCAAAAGCCATACGTCAGCTCGTCAAGCGATTTGACGACAAGGGTGGCCGGCCCAAGAAGGCGTTCGCTCACAAGGGGGTTGACCTATCATGAGTCTCAGCGACCGGCTCGAGCAGGCCCGCAGTCTCGAGGCCGTGGCTGTGGCCGAGCCCGGGCTTCCGCTCAGTGCGGCACCTGCCGCTCGGTCGGCTCGCCCGTCCGATGCGATGGGAGGCCTCAAAGCGCGAGCCATCGAGATGCTGTTCGCATCGATCGGCGGACGACTGGGCGATTCGACGCTGACAGATGACCAGCTGCACGAGTACGTCCGCGAAGAACTGGGACACATCGTCGCCTCCGAACAGGTCTTGCTGACTGCCGAGGAGCGGCTGACCCTGATCCGTGACATCGAGGACGACGCACTCGGACTCGGACCCTTGCAGCGGCTGCTCGACGACCCGTCGGTTTCTGAGATCATGGTCAACGGCCACGACCACATCTACGTCGAGCGCGATGGTCACATCGTTGACTCCGGGGTGACCTTCGGCTCGGAGGAGCACCTTCGGCAGGTCATTGATCGCATCGTCTCGAAGGTCGGCCGGCGCATCGACGAGTCGTCGCCGCTGGTCGACGCCCGACTGCAGGATGGCTCGCGAGTCAACGCGGTGATCCCTCCGCTGGCCGTGCGCGGATCCTCGCTGACGATCCGCAAGTTCTCAGCCGAACCCCTCAAGGTCTCGGACCTCGTCGACTTCGGCACGATGAGCCCGCAGATCGCCGAGCTCCTCTATTCCTGCGTGAGCGCCCGGCTCAACATCTTGATCTCGGGAGGAACCGGAACCGGCAAGACGACCCTGCTGAACGTCCTCTCGTCGTTCATCCCCACCGATGAGCGGATCGTCACGATCGAGGACGCCGTCGAACTCAAGCTGCAGCAGGACCACGTCGTCAGCCTGGAGAGCCGGCCGGCCAACATCGAGGGGAAGGGCGAGATCACGATCCGTGAGCTCGTCCGGAACTCATTGCGCATGCGCCCCGACCGGATCGTCGTCGGCGAGGTTCGCGGGGGCGAGAGCCTCGACATGCTGCAGGCCATGAACACCGGCCACGACGGCTCGATCTCCACGCTGCACGCCAACACGCCGCGCGACGCGGTCTCGCGTCTGGAGACACTCGTCCTCATGGCCGGAATGGATCTGCCGCTGCGCGCGATCCGTGACCAGATCTCCTCGGCGGTCGACCTGATCGTCCAGATCGCCAGGCTGCGGGACGGGACCAGGCGCGTCACCCATGTCACGGAGGTGCTCGGCATGGAGAACGACACCGTCGTGCTGCAGGACGCCTTCGTCTTCGACTACTCGGCCGGTCTGGACAAGAACGGCAGGTTCCTCGGTCACCAGATCGCGACCGGTATCCGGCCGCACTTCACGGACCGGTTCGATGAGTTGGGCATCCGGTACAACCCCAACCTGTTCAGCCCTCCGAGGAGCCAGCGATGAATCTCGCGATCGGAGTCATCAGCGTCCTCGGAGCCCTCGGCGCCTTGTCGTTCGTGCTCTTCGGGTCCCAGGTGTCCCGCATCGACGTCTCACGCCGTCGCCCACCCGGCACCACCAAGACCTCCGCCCTCACATCGCTGACGAACGCCATCGTCGAGCTCGTCGATCGGCGGCTGCGGTCTCGCGGCTGGGCGCCTTTCACCGCGCAGGAGCTCGAGCTCGCTGCAGTCAAGATGACGCCCGGATATCTTGTCGTGCTGGTCAGCATGATCGCGTTCACGTCGTTCTTGCTGGTGGCCAGCCTGAGCCGGAACCTTGTCGGAGCATTCGTGGTCGCGCTCCTGGTGCCGTTGTTCGCCAAGCTGGTGTTGAGGCATCTTGCCGGCAGACGCCGGTCTGCCTTCGCCGATCAGGTCGACGAAACCTTGCAGCTGCTCGCGGCGGCCCTGCGGGCAGGCCATGGGCTGACGCGTGCCTTCGACACGGTGTCCCGTGAGACGGACCCACCGATGTCGGAGGAACTGGCCCGCATCGTCAACGAGAACCGCATCGGGCGGGACCTGGTCGACGCGGTGACCCAGACCGCTGAGCGCATGCAGAACCCTGACTTCAGGTGGGTCGCCGAGGCCACCGGCATCCAGCGTGAGACCGGGGGAAACCTCAACGAGGTCCTCGATCGGGTGGGGGATACGATCCGCGAGCGGGCTCAGCTGCAGCGGGAGATACGAACCCTCTCGGCAGAAGGCCGGATGAGCGCGATGGTGCTCGTCGCGCTCCCGTTCCTGACGGTGGGCGCTCTGACCGTTCTCAACCCGACCTTCATGCATCCGCTCTACACGACTCGCGCCGGGTACATAGCTTTCGGCATTTCAGCGGTTCTGTTCGCGGTGGGAATCACGTGGATGCGGGTCGTCGTGAATGTGAAGGTGTGATCGTGACTCCCGAGTCATCTCTTCTCGTCGGTCTCGTGCTGATCGCGGCCGCCTTGACGGCACTCGCGGTGTCGTTGGACTTCGGCACCTCCTCCCGCTCGGCCATCCGGGCGCGCCTGCGAGGCGTCGGCGCCTCCAGGGCCAGCAGCCGGGCGCAGAAGGAGAAGAAGCCGAAGGGTTCACTGCTCGTGCAGGATGAGCAGCTGGGCAAGCTGCGCTACCTCATACGCCCGAGCGGTCTCCAGAAGCTGGAGCGCAACCTGCAGCTCGCCGGAAGGGCCTCGACGTGGAGCCTGTCCTCCCTTGTCCTGCTCAAGATGCTGGTGCCCGCAGCGTTGTTCTTTCCCCTGCTGATGTGGGTGCGTTCGAGCCCCGGGCTGTTGCATGCGGCCATGTTCATCGCCGCACTGGCCATCAGCTACTCGTTGCCGGACATCATCGTCCGCGGTCGCGCCGCAGAACGACAGGCGGCGATCCTGTACGAGCTCCCCGACGTGCTCGACCAGGTCACGATCTCGATCGAGTCGGGGCTGGGATTCGAGGCCGCGCTGGCGCGGGTCGGAGCGAACAGCAAGGGACCACTCGGCGCGGAGATCGCCAGACTCGTCCAAGACGCCAGGTTGGGCATGAGCCGCCGGGACGCGTATCAGGCGCTCTCGGACCGGACGGACGTCGATGATCTCAAGCGTTTCCTCAAGGCCATCGTCCAGGCCGAGGAGTTCGGTGTCTCGATCTCCAAGGTCGTGCGCACCCAGACACAGGAGCTGCGGACCAAGCGCCGCCAGCGCGCCGAGGAGAAGGCCGCGAAGGTGGCGCTCAAGCTGCTCGCTCCGATGCTCGCCTGCATGTTTCCGGTGCTGTTCATCCTGATCCTGACACCGGCCATCGTGAACATGGGCAAGGTCCTCTGACCGACCGTCCCAGCCTCTCGGGTCGACGTCGCGGGAGGAGCTGAACAGCTCCTCCCACGACGACGTCAGTGAACCATTGCCCTCCTGCTTTACATTTGCTACCGTCGTGTAAAGCGCCTCTCCCAGGGCGTACGAGGAGGAATGCAGCATGACGATCCAGGCAACCGTCGACGGCAGGGTCATCGAGTGGCGCGACAAGAAGCGCTACTTGTGGATCATGGGCGCGATCATCCCGCTGATCCCGATGATGATGTGGGGGCTGTACGCGTGGACCGGCGCGACGATCGTGTGGTTCTTCGGCCCGTTCTTCGTGTTCGTCCTGATCCCGCTGTTCGACCTGCTCGCCGGGCTCGATCCCAACAACCCGCCTGACGAGCTGATCGAGGCGCTGGAGGAGGACCGCTACTACCGCTGGGTGACGTACGCGTTCATCCCCGTGCAGATCGCCGGCCTGATCTGGGGCGCCTACCTGCTCGGCGGCGGCACGCTGCCGGGCATCGACGACCCGCTGACGGTCGTGCAGAAGATCGGCCTCGCGCTGGGCCTCGGCATGGTCGCGGGCATCGGCATCAACACCGCGCACGAGCTCGGCCACAAGAAGGAGGAGCACGAGCGCTGGTTCGCCCGCGTCGCCCTCGCCCAGACGTTCTACGGCCACTTCTTCATCGAGCACAACCGCGGCCACCACGTACGCGTCGCAACCCCGGAGGACCCCGCCAGCGGGCGCCTCGGCGAGACCGTGTGGGAGTTCATGCCCCGCACGATCGTCGGCAGCCTCAAGAGCGCCTGGGGCCTGGAGAAGAAGCGCTTCGAGCGCCAGAAGAAGACGCCCTGGACGCTCAAGAACGACTTGTTCAACGCGTGGGCGTTCTCCGTCGTGCTGTGGGGCGCGCTGATGATCGCGTTCGGTTGGGAGATCCTGCCCTACCTCGTGATCCAGGCCGCCGCCGGCATCTGGCTGTTGGAGTCGGTCAACTACCTCGAGCACTACGGCATGAAACGGGCCAAGCTCGAGTCCGGCCGCTATGAGCGGGTCAACCCGAGCCACAGCTGGAACTCCAACAACATCGGCACCAACGTCCTGCTCTATCACCTGCAGCGACACAGCGACCACCACGCCAACCCGACCCGTCGCTACCAGGCGCTGCGCGACTTCAAGGAGGCGCCGGTCCTGCCGACGGGGTATGCGGGCATGATCGTGCTGACGTGGATCCCGCAGGTGTGGCGCAAGGTCATGGACCAGCGGGTGCTGGGTCACTACGACGGCGACATCGGCCGGGCCAACCTGCACCCGCGCACCGCCGAGGCGTACGTACGGAGGTACGGCGCCGGGACGAGCAGGGAGGTGAACGCATGAGCCAATGGATCTGCCCCAACTGCGAATACGTATATGACGAGCAGAAGGGCAACCCCCGCGAGGGGTGGCCGCCCGGCACGCCGTTCGCCGAGATCGACGCCGACTGGACGTGCCCCGACTGCGGCGTCCGCGAACAGGTCGACTTCCTGCCGATCGAGGAGTTCGAGCACAACGACCAGGACGGCAACATCATCGCCGCCGAGACCCGGGCCGAGGTGCAGCGCAAGTCCGCTGCCCGGCAGGACGAGGCGAACGAGGACGTGGCGACAGAAGGAGAAGACCAGTGAAGCGTTGGGAATGCCAGCAGTGCGGATTCGTCTACGACGAGGCCGAGGGCTGGCCCGAGGAGGACATCCCGCCCGGCACCAAGTGGGAGGACATCCCCGACGACTGGACGTGCCCAGACTGCGGCGCGGCCAAGGCTGACTTCACGATGTTCGAGCTGGTCTGATGGCGCACCGGACGGTCATCGTCGGGGCAGGCATCGCCGGTGTCAGCGCAGCCGCTGCGATGAGGCGCAGCGGCCATGACGGTGACATCGACCTCCTGGGCGAGGAGCCCGAGCTGCCCTACCGACGACCGCCGGTGTCCAAGGAGATCGTCCGCGGCGAGAAAACACCCGACGAGATCCGCATCAAGAAGCCCGAGTGGTACGAGCAGCAGTCGGTCAACCTGCGCACCGGCGTGACGGTCGCCGCGGTCGACGTCGACGCCCACGTCGTGCGGCTCGCCGACGGCGAGGAGGTCGGCTACGACCAGCTGCTGCTCGCGACGGGTGGCCGGGCCCGTTCACCTTGGTCCGCCTCCGGCATTCGTACGCTTCGCAGTCTCGCCGACGCGCCTCGCCTGCAGTCCGAGCTGGCCCCGGGCAGCCACCTGATCGTGGTCGGCGCTGGCTTGATCGGCTCGGAGATCGCCGCGAGCGCCCGCACCCTCGGCTGCGAGGTCACCCTGCTGGAGACTGCCGCGCTGCCGCTGCCGCGTCTGCTGCCGCCGGAGCTGGGCGAGCTCTACGTCGACCTGCACAAGAGCGAGGGCACCGTGCTCCATACCGGAGTGCAGGTGGCGTCGATCCAGGACGAAGGTGGCGAGACCGTCGTACGCGCCAGCGACGGGCGTACGTGGTCAGCGCCGGTCGTCGTGGTCGCGGTCGGCATGGAGCCCAACGTCGAGCTCGCGGAGGCCGCCGGCATCGAGGTCGCCAACGGCATCGTGGTCGACGAGCTCGGCCGCACCTCGGCCCCGGATGTGTTCGCCGCCGGCGACGTCGCCAACCAACCCAACGGCATCCTCGGCGGCCGGCACCGCGTCGAGCACTGGCAGGGCGCACAGAACCACGGCACCGCGGTCGGGAAGGTCATGGCCGGTGGCGAGGACCCGTTCGTCGAGGTGCCGTGGTGCTGGTCCGATCAGTACGGCCACAACCTCCAGGTCACTGGCTGGCCCGAGACGTCGCACGAGCTCGTGGTCCACGGCTCGCTGGACGACCGCGATTTCATCGCATACCTCCTCGACGGCGGCGTCGTACGTGGTGCCGTCGGCATCGGCCGACCGAGGGACATCCGGGCTGCGGAGAAGTGGATCGCCGCAGGTCAGAGGCTCGTGGACGTTCTCGAGGGGGACGCATGACCGCCGAAGCAGCAGTTGCGCCGGTGCGCGAGCGACTCCTCGACGCTGCTCAGGCCATGATCGAGGACACCGGCTGGTCGAGCGTCACGATGGCCCGCGTCGCCGAGCGGGCCGGGGTGAGCCGTCAGACGGTCTACAACGAGTTCAGCAACAAGCACGGACTCGCCGAACAGCTCGCGATGCGCGAGCTGGCGCGGTTCCTCGACGTCGTCCGCGAGCGCATGGCGGCGGAGACCACCCTCGTCGAGGGCATCCGCGCTGCCTGTGAGGGCGCCTTGCTCATGGGGGAGCAGAGCCTGCTGGTCCGCACGATCGTGACGTCGTTGCCCGAGGAGCAGGACGCGGACTTCCTGCAGATCCTGACGACGGAGTCCGGCGAGATCGTCGAGGCGGCCGTCATGGTGGTCAAGCAATCCGTCATCGAGCTCTACCCGCCGGTGCCGTTGACCGACGCCGAGCTCGAGGTCGCGGTCGAGGTCGTCGTACGCCTCGTGCTGTCGGCGATCACCCGGCCCTCGAAGCCGGCGCACGAAGCCGCCGCCGACATCGCCTGGGTCATCGGCCTGGCGCTGAAGGGTGTCGAAGTCGCCGACGCGTAGCTACGGCGTCAGCGTCGGCGTCGTCGGGAAGGGCTGCGTCGGGGTGCTCGGAGTCGGGACGCTGGCCGACGGTTCGGACGGCGACGGCGTCGGAGCCGCAGGCGTGTCGCCGCCGGCCGCGTCCTGGGTGACGTAGACGAGGCGCCCATCGGCGAGACGGTAGACCGTGCCGACAGGCGTGCCGCGGCCGACGGTCTTGGTGCCGTTGGGTGGCACGTCCTTGACCTCCTCGCCGGGCTTCGTCGTGACTTCGCCGAGGGCGGGCTTGACCAGTCCCTTGTCGCTGACTGCGCCCTCGAGGCCGAGCGAGGACAGCGCGGCGAGCAGGAACGCGACGGCGAGGACGATGCCGATGTCGAACATGTTGACCAAGCCGTCCAGCGGGTCGCCGGCGTGGTCGCGCTTGATCTGCGCCCGCGGCGTGACGTGGATCATTTCGTCGTCTCCGTCAGCGGCGGGAGGTCGGCCTTGGGCGTGAGCGGCGCCGGGTCGCGAAGCGTCGCCGTCGACGTCGGTCTGGCCGGGACGGGGGTCACGGCCGTCGCGCCGGTGCCGTCGTCGGTGAGGATCGCAGCAATGTACTCAAGGTCGGAGAAGTCCTGCCCGTAGAGCCGTTCGCGTACGAGCGACAGCCCGAGCGCGAGCACGCCGATCAGGATGCCGAGCACCGTGATCGAGAATGCGAGGCGCAGGTTCTCGGTCAGCGCGTCGACGTCGCCCCTGGCGAGACCGTCCAGGGCGGGTGCCAGCGGGATCAAGGTGCCCATCAGGCCGAGTGCGGGGCCGACGCGCACCAGCAGGCGTGTGCGCGAGAGGCGGCCCTGTCGGGAGAAGTCGAAGTCGGCCAGTTCCTTGGCGATGCGGGTGTCGGCACCGGGCTTTCCGACCTCCTTGACGATGACGCTGAACGCGGCACCGACAGCACTGCTCCACGCTACGGTCTGCAGAAGGGCGGATGCCTCGGTCGTGCGTCCGGCGTCGACGGCCTGACGTGCTGAGGCACCCGAGCGGGAGAGCGCCGCGAACGTACGACGGCGGCGCTTGACGAGCTCGACGATGAACATCCCGGTCTCGACGAGGACGGCCGCAAGAGCCAGCAGCGCCAGTATCACCACCGGCAGCTCCAACGCCTCCGCGACGTGGAAGATGATGTCGTAGATGCCATCGCTCATGTGCGTCTCCTCAGGTGCGCCAGCCTGGTGCTGGCCCATCGTGTCTCGATCTCGGCGCCGAGAGCCAGCAGCAGGATGACGGCGAGTCCGCCGATCACCGCGCCGCTGATCTTCCGGCTGGTGGACAGCTCACGTGCCTTGGTGGGCTGACTCGTGGCCTCTGTGCCGGGAATGCTGTCGCCCTGGCCGGCCCCCGCGCCGGTGAGCACGAAGCCCTCGACCGCCTCGAGCCCGTCGTCGGTGGGGGCGGTCGGCGCGGTGTCCGTCGGCGGGTTCTCGATGGTCGGCGGCAGGTCGATCCCGGGGTTGTTGGGGATGTAGGGCGGGATGTAGCCGCCACCACCACCACCACCACCTCCGGTGCCTCCACCGCCTCCGGTGCCGCCACCACCGCCTCCGGTGGTCGCTGGCGGCTTGGGCGGCCTGGCAACGCTGACGCTCTTTGTCGGGGCTCGCCCGTAAGACCCGTCCTCACCGCGAACGGAGAGGTTGACTGCGTACGTGTCGCGCTTGGTGTACTTGTGGGTGGGCGTCGCACTTCTGGACTGGACGCTCGTGCCACCGGTGAAGTTCCACTCGTAGTCGAACTTCTCGTCCGTGTCGGGAGTGATCGCGGCCGAGAACGAGGCGGTGGTGCTTGTCGTGATCTTGTCAGGGGACACCTTGATGCTGGCGGACACCAGGTTCCCGGTCACGTGGAACGTCAGCGTCAAGGGTGTTCCCGGCTCGGTGGTGAAGACCTCCGGCGCATTGACGTCGTACCTGCTGGCGCGCAGCGGCCGGAGGTAGCCGACCCGCCCGTCGGCTGTCGCGTAGACCGCAGGGACCAGATCGTCTGCGTATGAGAACGTCCCGTTCAGCTGTGCATCGTTGAGAACCGCTGGGATCTGGCTCAGGTTGGGCGTCTCCGAGAAGGTGACCGAATCGGTGACCTCGTTTGTCGGCTCGGCCGTGGCCCGTTCAAGCAACGCCGGGAGCGGCAGCGTGTTGGGCACGCCGCCCTGCTGCACCGCTGTCGGCGTCTCGAGCGCCTTCTTGCGCACCGTGTAGTTGATTGGCTCCGCGACGCGGTCGGGATCGGTGTTGATCGAGTACGTGTACGGTCCAGCGACGGTCTTCGTGACGCCCTCGTTCGTGCTGACGAACCGGACGATGACGCACGGGTCTATCGGGTCGCACACTGCGGCCTCAGCGCCTGACGACATCACGAGGGGCAGCGCGACCATCGCGAGCACCGCAGCCAACACCGCACGGCGTCGCCGCCGCGGTGCGGACACGAGCTTGCTCACGGGTCCCCCTCCAGAGATCGTCGTCGCCATTCAAGTATGAAGTGTGACGGGGTCTCGCGCTCATCTTCAGCCGGTTCGCATGAACATCGGCGGTCAGATCCAGCGGTCGAACCACATCCGATCGTGCCACGAGTCGTACGGGATGATCTTCCCGGTCAGCACCGGATGGAAGAACCAGAAGGCGACCACGACTGCGGTGAGGAACAAGCCCGCGAAGAGCCACACGACATAGCGGTGCCGCGGAGTGTCGGCCGCTCGCACGAGCTCGTGTACGACCAGCGTGATCGCGATGACCGTGAACGGGATGATCGCCACGGCGTAGTAGGAGAAGATCGGCCGGGCCGTGAAGGCGAACCACGGCAGCCAGCTGACGAGCACCGCGATGACGGAGACGCCCCAGCGCCAGCTGCGCGTCACGATCCAGGCGGCGAGTGAGGCCAGCAGGGCGAGGGCGCCGGACCACCAGATGATCGGGTTGCCGAGGATCGTCACCTCCCGCACGCACGACGAACCAGCGGATGCGCCGCAGTCCGAGAGCGGGTACTCGCCGCGGTACTCGACGACGACCGGCCGCTCCAGCACGAGCCAGCCGAGCGGGTTCGACTCGTACGGATGGTGCTCGGCCTTGTCCAGCCCGTGCGCGGAGAAGTCCCAGGTCATGACGTGGAAGTGCCACAGCGACCGGAACGCATCGCGCGTCTCGCCGAGGAAGCCGGTGGTCGGCTTGTCGACATATGCCCCCCATGGCGCCGAGTAGTCGCCGTAGCCGTGGCCGAACCTGGCCTCGTACGCGTGATGGTGGATCAGGAAGCCGGTCCACGTCGCGATGTAGACCAGGCCGGCGACCACGACGATCGACACGAATGCGGGGACCCCGACCCGCAGGGTCGTGACGACCCAGCTGTTGCGCCTGGCCGCCGGGTCCGCGGCGCCGCGCATGCGAGCCAGGACCTCCCAGATCACGGCGAGGAGGCCGAACGCTGCGAGGACGAAGATGCCGTTCCACTTCGTGCCGCAAGCCATCCCGAAGCACACCCCGGCGAGCAGCTGCCACGGCCGGATGACCCGGTAGCGGTCGAGCCGGTCCCGGATCCAGTCGCGGTCGGCGACGAGGCACGCGACACCGCAGACCAGCCAGAACGCCAGGAAGACGTCCAGCAGCGCCATCCGCGACATCACGAAGTGCAGGCCGTCGAACGCCAGCAGCAGGCCTGCGAAGCACCCCATGACGGTCGAACCGGTCATGCGGCGCACGAGCCGGGCGAGCACCAGCACGGTGAGTGAGCCGATCACGACGGCGGCGATGCGCCAGCCGAATGCGTCGAGGCCGAAGACGTGCTCACCGAGCGCGATGACCCACTTGCCGCCGTCGGGGTGCACGATCCATGACGGGTCGCCGGTCATCAGGCCGGTCGTCCTGCCGTCCTGGATCTCCTTGTTGGCGTCCTCGACGAAATCCTGCACATACCCGTGCTGGAGGAGCGACCACGCGTCCTTGGCGTAGTACGTCTCGTCGAACATCAGGATGCGGGGCTTCTCGACGTTCCACACCCGCAGCACGAACGCGAGGACGGCGACGGAGATCGGGCCGATCCACCCCCACGCGCGGTCTGAGACCCGAGCCAGCAACGTCACCGGGCCAGCCTAGGTGAGTGAGGCTGAGAGACCGTTCACCTGACATGCTGGCGAGCATGCTCATCCTCGCTGCGACCCCGATCGGCCAGGTCGCCGACGCCAGCGGCCGTCTCGGCGAGGCGCTGGCGACGGCCGACGTCGTGGCGGCCGAGGACACCCGACGGCTCAAGCGCCTCGCGTCCGAGCTCGGCGTGGAGATCGGCGGCCGGGTCGTGTCGTACTTCGAGGGCAACGAGGAGCGCCGCACCCCCGAGCTCGCTGCGCTGCTCGCCGAGGGCTCGACCGTGGTCCTGGTGACCGACGCGGGCATGCCGAGCGTGTCCGATCCCGGCTACCGCCTGGTCGTCGCCGCGATCGCCGCCGATGTCGTCGTCACGTCGATCCCCGGGCCCTCGGCGGTGCTGACGGCGCTCGCCGTGTCCGGCCTGCCGGTCGACCGGTTCTGCTTCGAGGGCTTCCTGCCGCGCAAGGCCGGCGAGCGTACGCGCGCGTTGACCGAGCTGGTCGCCGAGCGGCGCACGATGGTGTTCTTCGAGTCGCCGCACCGCACCGAGGCCTCGCTGCGGGCGATGGCCGAGGTGCTGGGCGCCGAGCGCTCGGCAGCGGTGTGTCGCGAGCTCACCAAGACGTACGAGGAGGTGGCCCGGGGGACTCTCGACGAGCTCGTCGAGTGGGCCGCGGGCCAGGAGCAGGGCGTACGCGGCGAGGTCACGATCGTGGTCGGCGGAGCCGCACCGGACACGCGGACATACGGGCCGGACGACCTGCGTGAGCTCGTCGCCGCCCGCCAGGCCGACGGCCTCAGCCGCAAGGACGCCATCGAGCAGGTGGCCGGCGAGACGGGCGTACGCAAGAAGGATGTCTACGACGCTGCCCACTCCTAGCGGGGATGTCGGGGCACCATCGGCAGGTCACTAGGATTGAAGCCGTGTCCGACTCCACGTTCTACGTCACCACGCCGATCTACTACGTCAACGACGCGCCCCACATCGGGCACGGCTACACGACGGTCATGGGTGACATCATCACGCGCTGGCACCGGCAGCGTGGCGAGAACGTCTGGTACCTGACCGGCACCGACGAGCACGGCCAGAAGGTCCTCCGCAAGGCCGACGAGAACGGCGTGTCGCCACAGGACTGGGTCGACAAGCTCGTCGAGGAGGAGTGGAAGCCGCTGCTCGAGACGATCGACATCGCCAACGACGACTACATCCGTACGACCGAGCAACGCCACCTCGACGGGGCCGAGGCGTTCTGGCAGGCGCTGTACGAACGGGATGCGGTCTACAAGGGCTCGTTCAGCGGCTACTACAGCGTGGGGGCCGAGGAGTTCGTCGGCGACGACGACGTGGTCGACGGCGAGGGCGATGACGAGGGCTTCAAGGTCTCCAAGCTCGACGGCAGCCGGGTCGAGCACATGACGGAGGAGAACTACTTCTTCAGGCTCGGCGACTACCAGCAGAAGCTGCTGGACTTCTACGAGGCCAACCCGACCTTCATCCAGCCGGAATCGGTTCGCAACGAGCTGATCTCGTTCGTCTCGCGCGGCCTGCGGGACCTGTCGATCTCGCGGTCGACGTTCGACTGGGGCATCCAGGTGCCGTGGGACGACAAGCACGTCATGTACGTCTGGATCGAGGCCCTGCTCAACTATGTGACGGCCGCTGGGTATGGCGTCGACGACGGCCGCTTCAAGGAGCTGTGGCCGGCCAACATCCACATTGTCGGCAAGGACATCGCGCGGTTCCACGCTGTCATCTGGCCGGCGATGCTGATGGCTGCCGGTCAGCCCGTGCCGCACCAGGTCTTCGCGCACGGCTGGCTGCTCGTCGGTGGACAGAAGATGAGCAAGTCCAAGGCCAACGGCATCCGCCCGGACGAGATCGTCAACACGTTCGGTTCCGACGCCTATCGCTACTACTTCGCCCGGGCGCTGACGTTCGGCAGCGACGGGTCGATCTCGTGGGAGGACATCAACGCGCGCTATCACTCCGAGCTCGCCAACGGCTTCGGCAACCTCGCGTCACGGGTCGCGGCGATGATCGGCAAGTACTTCGACGGTTCGCTGCCTGCGGCCGGTGCGACGAGTGGCGCGGAGCAGAAGGTCATCGACCTTGTCGCCGAAGCCGTCGCCGAGGCCGACCAGGCGATCGAGGCGGTCGCGCCGCAGGACGCCCTGACAGCCATCTGGCGCATCGTCGACGAGCTCAACGGCTACATCACGGAGCAGGCACCGTGGAAGGTCGCCAAGGAAGATCCCGAAGGCGAACGACTCGGCACGATCCTCAACACGACGGCGGAGGGCCTGCGCGTCCTGGCGGTCGTGCTCAACCCGGTGATGCCCAAGGCATCGGCGGTGCTGTGGGACTCGTTGGGGGCCGAGTCGACACTGGGCGCCCTCGCCGACCAGCGCATCGACGCCGTCGCGGCATGGGGTCAGCTGCCGGCCGGCGCGACGATCACCAAGCCCGCGTCGCTGTTCCCGCGCATCGAGGCCGCAGCCGAGTGACGCTCACCCAGGGCTGGCCGGAGGCGCCGGAGGCCCTGCCGTCCCCGGTCGTCGACAACCACTGCCACCTCGACCATCGGGCGTACGCCAAAGGGGTCGAGGGCGGACTGCTGATCCCGGTGGACGAGGCGCTCGACCGGGCAGCAGCCGTCGGCGTCACCCGGATCGTGCAGGTCGGCTGCGACCTCGAGGGTTCACGCTGGGCCGTCGAGACCGCAAAGGCGTACGACTCGGTGATCGCCGCCGTCGCGCTGCACCCCAACGAGGCGCCGAAGCACGCCGAGCAGGGTGACCTCGACGAGGCGCTCGCCGAGATCAACGCGCTGGCACAGTCGCCGTACGTACGTGCCGTCGGCGAGACGGGTCTGGACTACTTCCGGACGGGGGAGGCCGGCCGTGAGGCCCAGCACGCGTCGTTCCGTGAGCACATCCGCATGGCGCAGCGGCACGACAAGACGCTGGTGATCCACGACCGCGATGCGCACGACGACGTCCTCGCGGTGCTCGATGACGAGGGCGTGCCGGACCGTGTCGTCATGCACTGCTTCTCCGGCGATGCCGCCTTCGCCCGCGAGTGCCTGGACCGCGGGGCCTACCTGTCGTTCGCCGGGACCGTAACCTTCAAGAACGCTGAGAACCTGCGTGATGCCCTCCGTATCACGCCTTCGGACCGTATCCTTGTCGAGACCGATGCGCCTTTCCTCACACCCACACCGCATCGCGGGAGCCCGAACGCTTCGTTCCTGATCCCGCTCACGGTGCGGTTTATGGCTGGAATTGCAGGCAAATCGGTCGAGGATTTGTGTCGGGACATCGATGCGAACACGGTTTCTGCATTCGGTGGTGACTGGCCTCACAGGATTTGACCTCAGAAAGGGCGCCCGTATGGTTGAAAGTCGGCCCCGTCACCGACTGTCAAGGAACTCTGTGCAGCCAGACTCAACCGCACCACGCACGTCCACCTCCGGAAAGCGCCGTAACCGCAAGTCTTTCGGCCTCATCGCCCTCAACCTCGCGATCGTCCTGGTCGTCGGTGGAGGCACCGCCGCCTATGGCGCGCTCAGCCACACGGTCACGCTGACCGTCGACGGCAAGAGCCAGAAGATCCGTACGTTCGGCGACCACGTCTCTGACGTCCTCGACTCCAAGAACGTCACGCTGCGTCCCGGCGACAAGCTCAGCAAGCCCAGGTCCGCGTCACTCTCCGATGGCGACAAGATCACCGTCTCGTACGCCAAGCCCATCACCCTCGCGGTCGACGGCGCCGTCAGCGAGCACACCGTCTACGACCGTACGGTCGGCGATGCGTTCGACACCCTCGGCGTCGAGCCGAAGTCCGGGTCGTACCTCTCGGACAAGACCTCGAGCGTCATCCCGCGCAAGGGTGCGCAGCTCGTCGTGAGCAGCACCAAGTCGCTCACCGTCATCGCGGACAAGAAGAAGCGGACGATCACCTCGAACGCTCCGACCGTCGCCGGCGTGCTCGAGAAGGCCGACGTCAGCGTCGACTCCGACGACGAGGTCAAGCCGGGCAAGGACGCGTTCGTCAAGCCCGACGCCCAGCTGCGCGTCGTGCGGATCGAGAAGGTCACCAAGACCGAGACCGTGCCGGTCGGCTTCAAGACCACGGTCCGCGAGGACCCCGACGCCTCGGTCGGCGAGACCAAGGTCGTCCAGCCCGGCAAGAAGGGCGAGGCGCGCGAGAAGGTCACGCTCATCTACGCCGACGGCAAGCTGCGCCAGCGGATCGTCCTGGTCTCCCGTTCGCTGGCCGAGCCGCGGCCGCAGATCGTCGAGAAGGGCACCAGCCAGACCCCGTCCGACAGCGTCTGGGACAAGATCGCCGAGTGCGAGTCCGGTGGCAACTGGTCGACCAACACCGGCAACGGTTACTACGGCGGCCTGCAGTTCAGCCTCGCGACGTGGCAGAGCGTCGGCGGCAGCGGCCTGCCCAGCGACGCGAGTCGTGAAGAGCAGATCAAGCGCGCCGAGATCCTCCAGGCCCGTGCTGGTTGGGGCCAGTGGAGCTGTGCCGGGGCGAGGTTCAACTGACGCACTCGACCCCTTCTAGACCCGGCAGGCTGCTCGGGCCCGCTGACGTCCGAAGCCTGGCCGAGTCCTGCGGCATCCGCCCGACCAAGCAACGCGGGCAGAACTTCGTCATCGACGCCAACACCGTGCGGCGCATCGTGCGCACGTCCGGTGTCGGCGTCGATGACGTCGTTGTGGAGATCGGTCCCGGCCTGGGGTCGTTGACCCTCGGGCTGCTCGAGGTGGCATCCCACGTCACGGTCGTCGAGATCGACGAGGTGCTGGCGGCCCAGCTGCCGTCGACAATCGCTGAGTACGCCCCCGACCAGGCGTCGCACTTCGACCTGGTCACCGCGGACGCGATGCAGGTGACCGAGCTTCCTGGGCCGACCCCGACGGCGCTCGTGGCCAACCTGCCCTACAACGTGTCGGTCCCGGTCCTCCTGACGTTCTTCGAGCGATTCCCGTCGATCAGGACGGGACTCGTCATGGTGCAGGCCGAGGTCGCGCACCGGCTCGCTGCCGGGCCGGGCTCCAAGACGTACGGGGTGCCCAGCGTCAAGGCCGCCTGGTACGCCGAGCTGAGGCTCGCTGGATCGATCGGGCGCAATGTGTTCTGGCCCATGCCGAACGTCGAGTCCGCCCTGGTCGCCTGGACCCGCCGCGAGCCCCCGGGTGACGAGGCACAGCGCCTGCGTACGTTCGCGGTCGTCGACGCGGCATTCGCCCAGCGTCGCAAGACCATGCGCGCGGCGTTGTCGGAGCTCGCCGGCTCCGGTCCCGCGGCGGAGGAGGCGCTGGTCGCTGCCGGCATCTCACCGCAGGCCCGCGGCGAGCAGCTCAATGTCGAGGAGTTCTTCCGCCTCGGCCAGTTCCTCACGCCTGTCTGAGTGCGGGCGGCCGCCGGATGTCACCGGCTCGAAATCCCTGCTCGCTACGCTGGCGGACGAGAGGGTGAGCGACATGAGGATTGACGAGCGCATCGCGGAGCAGTACGCCGATCTGTCGCCGCAGGAGCGTCGCGCCGCGGACGTGCTGCTCGCCCACCTCGACGATCTCGCGATCTATCGTGCCGCCGAGCTGGCCGAGCTGGCCGGCGTCTCCAAGGCCACGATGAGCCGGTTGTTCCGGCACCTGGGCTTCGACGACTTCACCGAGGTTCGCGATCACCTGCGTACGCTCCGCAGTCACGGCGTCCCGGTAGCCCTTGAGGGTGCGCCGAGCCTGGCGGCGCATCTCGAGCACGAGGTGGCCAACCTGCAGAAGGCGCTCGCGGGCCTCGAGGACGGCGGACTCGACACCGCAGCGAAGCTGCTCGCAGAGGCGCAGCGCGTCGTGGTCGTCGGCCTGCGGTCGAGCTATCCCATCGCGATGCACCTGCGCCAGTCGCTGAGCCAAGGGCGGTCCGGCGTCACGCTCGCACCGCAGCCCGGGCAGTCGCTGTCCGAGGAGCTGATCGGCCTCGGCAAGCAGGACGCGGCGGTCGTCGTGGCATTCCGTCGCCGGCCCGACAACATCGAGGGCTTGCTCGAGATCCTCCGCAATTCCGGTACTCCCACGATCCTGCTCGCCGATCCGACGGCTCGCACGCTCGCGACCGGAGCGGCGGTCTGGCTGCAGTGCCCGCTGGCGACGGACCTCGCGTTCGACAGCTATGCCGTCGCCATGAGTGTCGTCGCGTTGCTGGCCGATCGAGTCGTTGACCTCACCGGTCGCCCCGGTCAGTTGCGGGCGACTGGCATCGATGCGTCCTATCGTTCGTTGGGTGAGATCGAGAATCGCTGATCAGGAGACCCCATGACTGACGACGCGGCATGGCTCGCCCAGGCCATCGAGCTGGCGGTGCGCAACGTCGCGGATGGCGGCGGCCCGTTCGGCGCCCTGATCGTGCGCGACGACGACATCGTGGCGACCGGCCAGAACCGGGTGACCCGCGACCTCGACCCCACAGCGCACGCCGAGGTCCAGGCGATTCGCAACGCGTGTCAGGCCACGGGTGACTTCTCCCTGGCGGGGATGACGCTGTACACGTCGTGCGAGCCGTGCCCGCTGTGCGTGTCCGCAGCGCTGTGGGCGCGCCTCGACCGCGTGGTCTATGCCGCCGACCGCGACGACGCAGCGCTCGGCGGGTTCGACGATCGCGAGTTCTACGAGCTGTTCGCCCGGGAGCGGTCGACCTGGCCGACGCTGATCGAGGAGATACGGCCAGAGGACGCCAAGGCCCCGTTCGACGCCTGGCTCTCCAACGCGGACCGCACAGCGTACTGACTGGCCTGATCGAGCCATGGCCAACGGCCCATCTGCGACCTACCGTCTCCCTTAGGCATATCTGCAAAGGAGCAGGTCATGGCATTCATCCAGATCATCGAAGGACGTACCAGCCGCGGCGACGAGATCGAGGCCCTCAGCGCCGATCTCGAGAACCGCACCGAGGGGCGATTCACGGTCCGCCGGTCGATCCGCACCCAGGATCGCGACGACCCGAGCCGCTTCATGGTCATCGTGTTCTTCGACTCGTACGAGTCGGCCATGGAGAACTCGAACCTCCCCGAGACGAACGAGTTCTCGCAGAAGATGATGGAGCTCGTCGACGGGCCGCCGACGTTCCACAACCTCGACGTCATCGAGGACAAGACGTTCTAGCCGACCCGGGTGGACGAGTTCGCCCCACCACCCGCGCAGGCTTTCTCCGGCCACTAGGTTGAACGGGTGACCACCGCCACCGTCCGCGTACCCGCCAAGATCAACCTGTGCCTGGGCGTGGGCCCGGTCCGGGACGACGGTTATCACCCGTTGGCGACCGTCTACCAGGCCGTGGACCTGCACGACGAGGTCCGGGCGACGTCCCGCGACGACGGCGAGATCACCGTCGCGGTGCACACTGAGCTCGACGTACGGACCGAGTCGGCGTTCGTGCCTGAGGACGATGATAACCTCGCCGTGCGTGCTGCCCGGCTGCTGCGTGAGACGACCGGGACGGCTGGCGGTGTCGACCTCGCGATCCGCAAGGTCATCCCGGTGGCGGGCGGCATGGCTGGCGGTTCCGCGGACGCGGCCGCCGCGCTGGTCGCGTGCAACGACGCCTGGGCTACGGGTCTGTCGCGGGCAGAGCTCGAGCAGATCGCGGCCCAGCTCGGCAGCGACGTGCCCTTCCTGCTGCACGGCGGCAACGCGATCGGCGGAGGTCGCGGCGAGACGATCAGCCCGGTCCTGGCGCGGGGTTCGTACCACTGGGTCTTCGCGATGGCGCATGAAGGGCTGTCGACCAAGGCGGTCTACGCCGAGTTCGACCGGCTCAACGAAGGCTCGCAGGTGCAGGACCCGGTCGTACCCGATGCGTTGCTCGCGGCCTTGCGCGCGGGTGACGCCGAGGCACTGGGCGACGCGCTCTCCAATGACCTCACCGAGGCGGCGCTGTCGCTGAGGCCGGAGCTGCAGGACACCCTTGAGATCGGCATCGAGGCCGGTGCGCTGGGCGCGATCCTGTCGGGTTCGGGACCCACGGCGCTGTTCCTCGCCTCCGACGAGCAGCACAGCCTCGACATCGCATTCGCCCTCAGCAGCGCCTCCGGGTGCGCCGACGTCGTCCAGTCGCGCGGCCCCGTCTCCGGCGCCCGCATCACGTCCTGACCCCCGCAATTTGTGAAGTTGCAGGCGTCTCGGACGCCCTGAAGCGCCTCCAACTTCACGAATCGCGGGGGTGCGGGTCAGCCCTCGACGAGCTCGGTGAGCTCGAGCCAGCGGTGCTCGTGCTCCTCGACCTGCTGCTCGAGCTCGGTGACGGCCTTGAGGAGCCCCGCCAGGCCGGCGGCGTCCGTGGGATCGTGCTGCGCCATCTCGACGTGCAACGCGTCGATGCGCGCTGACAGCTTCTCCATCTTGCGGTCGATCGAGCCGATCTCCTTCTTGGTGTTGCGGAGCTCGGCGCTCGACAGCTTGGGCGTGGACGTGGTGTGACCAGCCGTCGACGGGTTGGAGGCCGCGGGGGAGTCCTGCTCCTTGCGGAGGCGCAGGTACTGGTCGACGCCGCCGGGCAGGTGCCGGAAGTGACCGTCGAGGATCGCGTACTGCTGATCGGTGATGCGCTCCAGCAGGTAGCGGTCATGCGACACCACGAGCARCGTGCCGGGCCACGAGTCGAGCAGGTCCTCCATGGCCGCGAGCATGTCGGTGTCGAGGTCGTTGGTGGGCTCGTCGAGCACCAGCACATTGGGCTCGTCGAGCAGGATCAGCAGCAGCTGCAGCCGCCGCTTCTGCCCGCCCGACAGGTCGCGCACGGGCGTCGCCATCTGCTCGTTGGAGAACCCGAGTCGCTCCAGCAGCTGGCTCGGCGTCATCTCCTTGCCGCCTGACACGTATGCGGTGCGCTGGCGACCTACGACATCGCTGACCCGGTCGGCGCCGACGTCCTTGAGCTCGTCGAGCTCCTGCGTCAGCGTCACGACCTTGACGGTCTTGCCGCGCTTGACCCGGCCTGAGGTCGGCTGCACCGCGCCGGTCACGAGTCCCAACAACGTCGACTTGCCGGCACCGTTGGCGCCCAGGACGCCCGTACGCTCGCCGGGCCCGATGCGCCACTCGATGTGCTTGAGCACCTCGTGGTCGTACGAGACGCTGACGTCGAGGATGTCGACGACGTCCTTGCCGAGCCGCGAGGTTGCCATCTGCTTCAGCACGATGGGGTCGCGCGGAGGCGGCTCGTTGGCGATCAGCTCGTTGGCGGCGTCGATGCGGAACTTCGGCTTCGACGTACGCGCGGGGGCGCCGCGACGCAGCCAGGCGAGCTCCTTGCGCATCAGGTTCTGTCGCTTGGACTCCGTCGCCGAGGCGTGCCGGTCGCGCTCGACCCGCTGCAGGATGTACGCCGCGTAGCCGCCCTCGAACGGCTCGACGATGCCGTCGTGCACCTCCCAGGTCGCATTGCAGACCTCATCGAGGAACCACCGGTCGTGAGTCACGACCAGCAGCCCTCCAGCGTTGGGGGACCAGCGTGTCTTGAGGTGGCCGGCCAGCCACGTGATGCCCTCGACGTCCAGGTGGTTGGTCGGCTCGTCGAGGAACAGCACGTCGTCGTCACCGACGAGCAGTGCGGCAAGCGCGACGCGGCGACGCTGGCCACCGCTGAGGTTGCCGACCGTGGCGTCCCACGGGATGTCGGAGACGAGTCCGGCGATGACGTCGCGGATCTTCGCATCGCCCGCCCACTCGTAGTCGGGCTTGTCGCCGACGATCGCGTGCCCGACGGTCTGGGTCTGGTCGAGGGTATCGGTCTGGTCGAGCATCCCGATGTGGACGCCGCCACGGGTCGTCACGCGGCCGGAGTCCGGCTGCATGCGACCGGCGAGGATGCGCAGGAGCGTCGACTTGCCGTCGCCGTTGCGGCCGACGATGCCGATCCGGTCACCTTCGTCGATGCCGATCGTCACCGAGTCGAAGACGGTCTTGGTCGGGAAGTCGAGCGCGATGGACTCGACGCCGAGGAGATGTGCCACCGAAGAAGTCTAGGCGGCTGCGCGCCCGCCTCTGACCACGCCGGTTTCACTGATACGCGTACGCAGACAGGGTGGTTCTACCGGGCCATTTCCAACAGCGACTCCGCGTCGCACCATGGAGGTGTCAGTCACCGACAGGAGAATCTCATGGCACTCTTCATGGACGTCCACGACAAGGTCGAAGGACTCACGGCTGAGGCGGTCGCCGGGGCGCACGCCAAGGACGTCGAGATCCAGGGCCAGTACGGCGTCGACTACAAGCAGTACTGGTTCAACGCCGACTCGGGCCAGGTGTTCTGCCTCGTCGAGGCGCCGGACGCCGAGGCAGCCGAGCGAGTACACCGCGAGGCTCACGGGCTCGTTGCCGACAAGCTCGTCCCGGTCGAGGAGGGCGTGATCCCCGGCCACTGAGTCAGCGGTCGAAGGGCAGCGAGAGCGTACGCAGCGCGCCGGCGAGCGCGGTGGCCTCGTCGGCCGACAGGCCGGCGAGGAGCTTCTGCTCGTGCTGGAGCAGAGCGTCGAGCGCGCCATCGACGGCATTCTTGCCGCGCGTCGTCAGCCTGACCTGTACGCCTCGCCGGTCGGCGGGATCCGGTCGGCGCTCGACGAGCCCCTTGCCCACCAGGCGGTCGACGCGATTGGTCATGGTGCCGCTCGTCACGAGCGTCTCGTGCACGAGCTGACCGGGGGAGAGCTGGTAGGGCTCACCCGACCGGCGTAGCGCTGACAGCACGTCGAACTCCGACGGCTCGAGGTCGTGGTCGGCGAAGGCCTGCTTACGGGCCCGGTCGAGGTGGAGCGCGAGCCTCGTGACGCGGCTGAGCACGTGCATCGGGGAGACGTCCATGTCAGGACGCTCCCGCTGCCAGGCCGCGATCAGTCGATCGACATCGTCTTCCACAGCACCATGGTAGTTCGTCAAGATTCTTGATGTAGAGATACTCGCGCTCGTCGGTCGAAGATCTCGCGTTGTGGTCTCGATACACCGCCTCGTCCCTCGGCGGCACTCGACCACCGAGTTGTCGCCGATGGATTGACTACGCTCTCGGCATGACTCCTGCTGAGGCTGTTGCTGCCGGACCGACACGACAGGGCGAGCTGCTTGCCTCGGGGGCTCTGACCTCGCGCCAGCTCACGGAGGCGACGCTCACGGCGATCGAGCGAGAGACCCCCGCGATCAACGCAACCGTCGCGGTCTACGCCGACGAGGCTCTCGCTGCGGCGGATGAGGCGGATCGCCGCCGGGCCGCGGGGGAGAGCGGCCCATTGCTCGGCATCCCGATCGCGGTCAAGGACGACCTCGACATCGCGGGCCAGGTCACGGGCCTCGGCAGCAGGGCGATGCTGATGCCGGCCGCCCACGACGCCGAGCTCGTTGCCGCGATACGCGCTGCCGGAATGGTCCTCGTGGCCAAGTCGGCGCTGCCCGAGCTCGCGATCTTCGGGTTCACCGAGTCCGACGCACGCGGCGTCACCCGCAACCCGCACAACCTCGCGCACACGACCGGCGGTTCCTCAGGCGGTTCGGCCGCCCTGATCGCCGCCGGAGCGGTCGGCATCGCCACGGCCTCGGACGGTGCCGGGTCGATCCGCATACCGGCTGCCTGCTGCGGCCTCGTGGGGTTCAAGCCGACCCAGGGCACGATGCCGAGCTCAGGTGGCTGGCATGACCTGTCGACGCAGGGCTGCCTCGCCGCGAGGGTCGCCGACAGTGCGCTGTACCTCGACACGTTCGGCACGTTCACGGAGTCGCTCGTCGCCGCCGCGGCAACCGTGCCGGCGCCGCTGCGGATCGGTATGTCGTTGAGTGCTTCCGCCGCGACCAAGGCGCTGCCACTCGATCCCCGCGTACGAGCAGCGCTCGATCAGGCAGCCGAGTCGTTCCGCGCCGCCGGCCACACGGTCACCGAGGTCAAGATCCCCTACAAGCTCGACGCCAAGGCGCTGACGGTGCGCTATCTGGCCGGCATCCGCGACGGCGCTGATGGGACCGACGATCCGAGCCGTCTTGAAGAGCGTACGAAGGGCATCGCTCGCCTGGGTCGGCCGTTCGGCAAGAGGTCGGTCGAGTGGGCCAAGCGCAAGGGCAGGGCCTGGGGCGACACGGTGCACGACGACCTGGGCGTCGACATCCTGCTGACGCCCGTCATGTCCGGACCGGCGATCGAGGTCGAGCGTTGGCACGGCAAGGGAGCGCTCTCGACCCTGCTGTCGATGAACGCGGTCTATCCCTACACGGCACAGTGGAACCACGCGGGCCTGCCGGCGGTGTCGATGCCGAGCGGCGTGACGGGGGAACGGCTGCCTCTCGCGATCCAGCTCATCGCGCGCCGCGGTGAGGATGCCCGGTTGATGTCACTGGCGGGTCAGTTCGAGCGGCGCAACGCTTGACGTAAAGTATCTTGACATCAAGATAGGTGCGTCGTACGGTCGGAGTCATGACGACCTGGGACCCCACTCGCTATCTGCAGTTCGCCGACGACCGCTCTCGTCCGTTCGTCGACCTCGTCGCACGGGTGCAGGGCGAGCCGGCCACGATCGTCGACCTCGGCTGCGGGCCCGGGCACCTCGCTGCCGTGCTCAGGGGTCGCTGGCCGAGCGCGGCGATCCACGGCGTCGACTCCTCGCCGGAAATGATCGCCAAGGCAAACGCCGACAATGCCGACGACCGGGTGACGTATGAGCTCGCCGACGTCGCCACGTGGACGTCACCCGAACCGGTCGACCTGATCGTCTCGAACGCGCTCTTCCAGTGGGTGCCGGACCAGCTCGACGTGATCCGGCGCCTCTCTGGGCTAGTCGCGCCCGGTGGCACGTTCGCGCTGCAGGTGCCGAGCAACTACGACGCGCCGAGCCACACGCTGCTGCACGGGATCTCGTCGCAGCCGCCGTACGCCGAGCACACCGAAGGTCTGCACGGTGACCGCGGCACGCACTCCGAGGCATACCTCGAGCTGTTCGCCGGCCTCGGCTGGACGGTCGACGCATGGCAGACGACCTACTTCCACGTCCTGCCGGGAGAGGACCCGGTGTTCGACTGGATCTCCGGCACCGGTGCCCGGCCGATCCTGCAGGCGCTGCCGGACGGGTTGCGGGATGACTTCGTCGCAACGTACAAAGCCGCACTTCGCGAGGCGTATCCGGCCCGGCCATGGGGCACGGTCCTGCCATTCACCCGTACGTTCGCCGTTGCCCGGCGGGAGGACTGACTGAGGCCGTGCTCCGGTAGGCTGGCTGCTGCGATCCAGGGTCGGACCTCCGGCACGGGACGTTCCCCGGTTGGTCTGCCGGCAGGGCCCGCCGCACTTTGAATGCGGACAAGCGACGTAGGTTCGACTCCTACCCGGGGAGCCAGCAACACAGCGCTGTCCGTCGACGAAGGAGTCTGGTGAGCACTAGCCCCAATCAGGATCGAGTGACGGCGATCGTCCTGGCGGCGGGTGCCGGCACACGGATGAAGTCCGCGCGTGCCAAGGTCCTGCACCAGATCGCCGGCCGCAGCATGCTCGAGCACGCCCTGGTCGCCGTCGCAGGCGCTGGCGTGCACACGACCGTCGCCGTCGTCGGCCACGACCGCGAGCAGGTGTCCGAGGCGATCGCCGCCCACGACCCCGCGATCGTCCAGGCCGTGCAGGAGCAGCAGAACGGCACGGGACACGCCGTGCACGTCGCACTCGAGTCGCTCGACAGCCCGCCCGAAGGCACGGTCATCGTGACGTACGCCGATGTGCCGTTGCTGTCCGCGCAGACGCTCTCGGAGCTGTTGGTCGACCACCGCGCGGCCGGGCACACCGTCACGATCCTCACCGCCGAGGTTGACGACCCGACCGGCTACGGCCGCATCCTGCGCGGCGAGGACGGCGCCGTCACGGCGATCCGCGAGCACAAGGACGCCTCCGACGAAGAGCTCAGCGTCCGCGAGATCAACAGCGGGATCCTGGTCGTCGACGGGCAGTTCCTCACTGCGGCGGTGGCCAGCCTCGAGTCCGACAACGCGCAGGGCGAGCTCTACCTGACGGACATCGTCGGCAAGGCCGTCGCCGAGGGCCGGCCGGTCGGAGCGCACGTCCTCGAGGACGTCTGGCAGACCGAAGGCGTCAACGATCGGGCGCAGCTCGCCCGCCTCGGCGCCGAGCTCAACCGCCGGATCACGGCGCACTGGATGTCCGAGGGCGTCACGATCGTCGACCCCGCCACGACATGGATCGACTCGGCCGTCACGGTCGAGCCCGACGTCACGATCCTGCCCGGCACGCAGCTGCTCGGCGCGACCGTGGTGGCAACCGGAGCCACGATCGGCCCGGACACCACGCTGCGCAACGTCGAGGTCGGCGCCGACGCGACTGTCGTACGTACGCACGGTTCCGACGCCGTGATCGGCGAGGAGGCGACGGTCGGCCCGTACGCCTACCTGCGCCCCGGCACCGAGCTGTCCGCCCGCGGCAAGATCGGCACGTTCGTCGAGGTCAAGAACTCCACGATCGGCGAGGGCGCCAAGGTGCCGCACCTCTCGTACGTCGGCGACGCCGACATCGGCGAGGGCGCCAACATCGGCGCGGGCACGATCTTCGCCAACTACGACGGCGTCAACAAGCACCGCTCGACGATCGGTCGGCACGCCAAGACCAGCTCCAACAACACGTTCGTCGCCCCCGTCACGGTCGGCGACGGGGCGTTCACGGGAGCCGGTTCGACGATCCGCGAGGACGTTCCACCGGGGGCGCTGGCTGTCAGCGCAGGGCGGCAGAGGAACATTGAGGGGTGGGTGGCCGACAAACGTCCGGACACCGCATCCGACCAGGCCGCGCGCGCCGCGTCATCCGAGCCGGCAGAGGAGACCTCCGGTGAGTAGCTTGTCCAAACGCACGCCCACCCGCAACATGCTGCTGTTCTCCGGCCGGTCGCACCCGACGCTGGCGCAGGAGGTGGCTGACCTCCTCGAGATCGACCTCGTGCCGACGACGGCTTACGACTTCGCCAACGGCGAGATCTACGTACGCTTCGACGAGTCCGTGCGCGGTTGCGACGCGTTCGTGATCCAGAGTCACGCGGCGCCGATCAACGACGCGATCATGGAGCAGCTGATCATGATCGACGCGCTCAAGCGGGCCTCGGCCAAGCGCATCACGGTGATCCTGCCGTTCTACGGCTACGCCCGCCAGGACAAGAAGCACCTCGGGCGCGAGCCGATCTCGGCGCGCCTCATGGCCGACCTGTTCCTCGCCGCCGGCGCCGACCGGCTCATGACGGTCGACCTGCACACCGCCCAGATCCAGGGCTTCTTCGACGGCCCGGTCGACCACCTGCTGGCAATGCCGATCCTCACGCGCCACGTCAAGAAGAAGTACGGCAAGAAGCCGCTCGCCGTCGTGTCACCCGACGCCGGCCGCATCAAGGTCGCCGAGTCGTGGGCCAACGCGCTGGGCGGTGCTCCGCTCGCGTTCATCCACAAGACGCGCGACCCCCGCAAGCCCAACGAGTCCAAGGCCAACCGCGTCGTCGGCGACGTCGAGGGCCGCACCTGCATCCTGGTCGACGACCTCATCGACACCGGTGGCACGATCGTGCAGGCCGGCGAGGCGCTCATGGCCGACGGAGCCGAGGAGGTCGTGATCGTCGCGACCCACGCGGTGTTCTCCGGGCCCGCCGTCGACCGGCTCAAGAACTCGACGGCGTGCGAGGTCATCGTGACCAACACGCTGCCGATCACCGACGACCAGCGGTTCGACAAGCTCACGGTGCTCTCGATCGCCCCGCTGCTGGCGCAGGCGACGGCGGCCGTCTTCGAAGAAGGCTCCGTCACCTCGCTGTTCAAGAGCTGATTTCGCGCCACGTCGTCTCGATACGCGTCCTGGTTCGTCGCACCCACTCGACCACCGACTACGGCCTCAACGGATTTCTCGCACGCGAGTCGCTGCGATAAGATCGTCAGGTTGCCTCGGCGAGGGTCCTTTCGGGCCGTGATCGACAGGGCGCTCCACGGAGTGCTGTGTCGAGCGCCTGGTGACAGCCGACTTTCACGCAACACTCTTCAGGAGACATTTCCCCATGGCTGAGATCAAGATCGCCGCCGAGGCGCGCACCGAGTTCGGCAAGGGCGCCGCCCGCCGCATCCGTCGCGCCGACAACGTGCCCGCCGTCCTCTACGGACACGGCTCCGACCCCGTCCACGTGACGCTGCCGGGCCACCAGCTCATGCTGGCGCTCAAGAACTCCAACGCGCTGCTGACGATCGACCTCGGCACCGAGCAGCACCTCGCGATCCCCAAGCAGGTCCAGCGCGACCCGCTCAAGGGCTTCATCGAGCACGCTGACCTCCTGATCGTCCGCAAGGGCGAGAAGGTCACCGTCGACGTCCGTATCAACGTCATCGGCGAAGCCATCAGCGGCAACCTCGTCATCCTCGAGAACTCGACGATTTCCGTCGAGGCCGAGGCGACCCACATCCCCGAGTCCTTCGAGGTCTCGGTCGAGGGTCTCGACGCCGGCGCCCAGATCCACGCCAGCGACCTCGAGCTGCCCAAGGGCTCGACGCTCGCCGTCGACGGCGACATCCTCATCGTCAACATCACCGCGGCACCCACCGAGGCTCAGCTCGAGGCCGAGCTCGCTGAGGCTGAGGCCGAGGCCGGCATCGAGCACGACGCGACCGACGCCGAAGAGGCCGAAGCCGCTGCAGAGGCTCCGGCCGAGGGCGAGGCTGCGGAGAGCTCCGAGTCCGAGTGACCTGGTTGGTCGTCGGGCTCGGCAATCCGGGCCCGACGTACGCCAGCACTCGTCACAACGTCGGCTACCTCGTCGCCGACGTGCTCGCTGCACGCGCGGGCGGCTCGTGGAAGAAGCACAAGTCCGGCCGCGCCGATGTCATCGAAGCGCGCCTCGCCGGTGAGCGAGCCATCCTGGGGCGCTGCCGTTCGTACATGAACGAGAGCGGCGGCCCGGTCTCGACGCTCGCGAAGTTCTACGACGTCGAGCCCGACCACATCGTGGTGATCCATGACGAGCTCGACATCGACTACGGCATGCTGCGCGTCAAGCTCGGCGGCGGCGACAACGGCCACAACGGGCTCAAGTCGATCCGGCAGTCGCTGGGCACTGGCGACTTCTACCGCGTGCGCGTCGGCATCGGCCGCCCGCCCGGCCAGCAGAGTGTTCACGACTTCGTGCTCAAGCCCTACAGCACGGCCGAGCGCAAGGACCTGCCGACGTATGTCGAGGAGGCCGCCGACGCGGTCGAAAGCCTGCTCACGCAGGGACTAGAACCCACGCAGAGCGCGTTCAATCGTTAGACATGCCTCTCTCCAGACTCGCGACCCTCGTCGCCGCCGAACCCACGATCCAGCAGGCTCTCCAGGATCGAGCCGACGGGCTCAGCACGCTCAACGTGCAGGCGCCCGAGCCGCTGCGACCGTTCCTGACGCATGCCCTGGCGCAGCAGTCGACGGTGCTCGCAGTCACCGCGACGGCGCGTGAGGGCGAGGACCTCGTCGCGCAGCTCGGCGAGCTGCTCGGTCCGGACGCCGTCGCGTACTTCCCGGCGTGGGAGACGCTCCCGCACGAGCGCCTCTCACCGCGCTCGGACACCGTCGGCCGGCGCCTCGCGGTCCTGCGCCGCCTGGTGCACCCAGCCGCTCCCGGCGAGCTCGACTCGGAGACCTCGACAGGGCCGATCCGGGTCGTGGTCGCGCCCGTACGTTCGCTGCTCCAGCCGCAGGTCAAGGGACTCGCTGACCTCACCCCGGTCGAGCTGCACAAGGGCGACGAGATCGCCCTCGACGAGGTCGTTCGTCAGCTGGCCGCGGCGGCCTACTCCCGCGTCGACCTGGTCGAGCGCCGGGGCGAGTTCGCGGTCCGTGGCGGCATCATCGACGTGTTCCCGCCGACCGAGGAGCACCCGCTCCGCATCGAGTTCTTCGGCGACGAGGTGGACGAGATCCGCCGCTTCGCGGTGGCGGACCAGCGCACGCTCGAGGAGATCACGCACGTATGGGCGCCGCCGTGCCGCGAGCTGCTGCTCGACGACCAGGTGCGATCCCGCGCAGCCGAGCTGGCTGTCGCCCATCCATCGCTGGCCGAGATCTTCACGAAGCTCTCCGAAGGCCACGCCGTCGAGGGCATGGAGTCGCTGACCCCGGTGCTGGTCGACGACATGGAAATCCTCGTTGAACTTTTCCCACCTCGGTCTTCAATCCTGTTGATGGATCCGGAGCGAATTAGGGCTAGAGCCGCGGACCTGGTGGCCACGAGCGAGGAGTTCCTGCAGGCGTCGTGGGCTGCCGCTGCAACGGGTGCCGAGGCACCGATCGACCTCGGCTCGGCCGCGTTTCGCACGCTCGAGGACGTACGCCTGGAGAGCCTCGGGCTGGGGCACTCGTGGTTCACGATCTCGCCGTTCGGCCTGGACACGGACGACCAGTCCCGCGCCGTCGACATGGAGGCTGCCGCGGCCTATCGCGGTGACACCACAGCAGCGCTCGAGGACATCAAGAAGTGGGTCGCCGCGGGCATGCGCGTCGTGTTCGTCGCTCCAGGTCACGGCCAGGCGCAGCGCACCAGCGAATGGCTCGCCGAGAACGACGTCGCATCCGCCCTCGACGACGAGGTCACGGCGCCGACGCCCGGTGTCGTGCAGATCGCGTGCGGTGAGCTCGACCACGGGTTCGTCTCGCCGCCGCTCGGCCTGGCCGTGCTGACGTACGACGACCTGGTCGGCCAGCGCGCGGCTGACCGCAGCGACCGCAAGATGCCCGCCCGCCGGCGCAAGGAGGTCGACCCGCTCGAGCTCAAGACCGGCGACTTCGTCGTGCACGAGCAGCACGGTGTCGGCCGCTACGTCGAGCTGATGCAGCGGGTGGTGCAGGGCGCGGCGCGCGAGTACCTCGTCATCGAGTACGCCCCGTCCAAGCGCGGCCAGCCCGCCGACCGGCTGTTCGTGCCGATGGACCAGCTCGACCAGATCAGCCGCTACGTCGGCGGCGAGTCGCCGTCGCTCGACCGGCTCGGCGGCTCGGACTGGACGACCCGCAAGAACAAGGCCCGCAAGGCCGTACGCCAGATCGCCGGCGAGCTGATCAAGCTCTACGCCGCGCGCCAGGCGACCAAGGGTCACGCGTTCGGACCGGACTCGCCGTGGCAGGCCGAGCTCGAGGATGCGTTCGCGTTCGTCGAGACGCCCGACCAGATGGTGACGATCGACGAGGTCAAGCGCGACATGGAGCGCACCGTGCCGATGGACCGGCTGGTCTGCGGCGACGTCGGCTACGGCAAGACCGAGATCGCCGTGCGGGCGGCGTTCAAGGCGATCCAGGATGGCAAGCAGGTCATCCTGCTGGTCCCCACGACGCTGCTGGTGCAGCAGCACTATGCGACGTTCGCCGAGCGGTTCGGCCAGTTCCCGGTCAAGATCCGTCCGCTGTCGCGGTTCCAGACCGACAAGGAGTCCAAGGAGACCCTCGCCGGTCTCGCGGACGGCACGATCGACCTGGTCATCGGCACCCACCGCCTGTTGCAGCCCGGCGTACGCATCAAGGACCTCGGCCTCGTGATCGTCGACGAGGAGCAGCGCTTCGGCGTCGAGCACAAGGAGGCGCTCAAGATGCTGCGCGCCGCCGTCGACGTGCTGTCGATGTCCGCAACGCCGATCCCGCGCACGCTCGAGATGGCGATCACCGGCATCCGGGAGATGTCGACGATCGCGACGCCGCCAGAGGAGCGCCACCCCGTGCTGTCGTTCGTCGGCCCGTATGAGGACCGGCAGGTCATCGCCGCGATCCGCCGCGAGCTGCTCCGCGAGGGCCAGGTGTTCTTCATCCACAACCGCGTGCAGAGCATCGACAAGGCGGTCGCCAAGATCAAGGAGCTCGTGCCGGAGGCTCGCGTCGCGGCGGCCCATGGCCAGATGGGCGAGCACCAGCTCGAGGAGGTCATGGTCGACTTCTGGGAGAAGCGCTATGACGTGCTGGTCTGCACCACGATCGTCGAGTCGGGCCTCGACGTGTCCAACGCCAACACCATGATCATCGAGCGCGCCGACACCCTCGGCCTGTCGCAGCTGCACCAGCTCCGCGGCCGCGTCGGGCGGTCGCGCGAGCGCGCATACGCGTACTTCCTCTACCCGCCCGAGAAGCCGCTGACCGAGACGGCGCACGATCGGCTCGCCACGATCGCGCAGCACTCCGAGCTCGGTGGCGGCATGGCCGTGGCGATGAAGGACCTCGAGATCCGCGGTGCCGGCAACCTGCTCGGCGGCGAGCAGTCCGGCCACATCGCCGATGTCGGCTTCGACCTGTACGTGCGCCTGGTCGGCGAGGCGGTCGCGGAGTTCCGCGGCGACGCCGAGCCCGAGCGCGAGGTCAAGATCGAGCTGCCGATCGAGGCGCACCTCCCGCACGAGTACGTCCAGAGTGAGCGGCTCCGGCTCGAGATGTACAAGCGGCTGGCAGACGTACGCCAGCTGTCCGACATCGATGACCTGCGCTCCGAGCTCGTCGACCGCTACGGCGAGCCGCCCGAGGCGGTCGAGGTCCTGCTCGACGTCGCGCGGCTGCGCGTACGTGTGCGCGAGGCCGGACTCACCGAGGTCACCGCCGCGGGGCCGAACGTACGCTTCGCGCCGCTCAAGCTGCCGGACTCGGCCCAGATGCGGTTGCAGCGGATCTATCCCCGCAGCACCTACAAGGTCGCCGCCGAGGTCGCCCTGGTCCCGCGTCCCAAGACCGCGCCGGTCGGCGGCAAGCCGCTGGTCGGCCGTGAGCTGCTCGAGTGGACCCGCACCGTGATCGACACGCTCGTCCCCGCGCCCGCTCCTGTCGGCTGACCGTCACGAGTTGTGCGGGAGGGGTCGGATAACGTGTGACCCATGACTCGTGCGCGTGCTGCTGTCCTCGTTCTTGCGGGCCTGACACTTGCTGCCTGTGGCAACGTCCATCCGGGAGCCGCGGCCGTGGTCGATGACCAGACGATCTCGATGAAGTCGCTCGACAAGACGGCAAAGGCCTACTGCACCCTGACCCTGGCCAGCTCGCAGGGCCAGGGCGCGACCCCGCCGGACAACGCCGACATCCGACGCCAGGCCGTGACGACCCTGGTGTCGTTGATCGTGGCTCGCAAGCTCGCCGAAGAAGAGGGCATCAAGCCGAAGCCCTCTGACTACGAGCTGACCAAGGACCAGGAGGCGCAGGTCGCCAAGGCGTTCCCCAAGGAAGACAACCTCGACGAGATCAACAAGCTGATCGAGCAGAGCCAGGAGCTCTCGGCCATCTCCCTCGCCCTCGGTGAGAAGATCACCGGCCAGGCGCCGACTGCCGAGAACGAGGCGCAGGTCGGCGCAGCCGGTCAGGCCGAGATCACCAAGGCGTTCAAGGACAACGACGTCAAGTTCGCACCGCGGTTCGGCCTCAGCAACAGCGGCAAGGACGCCGCGCCGACGACAGGTTCGCTGTCCGTGGCCCCGGCCGACCTCGGCGAGGACGAGCCGAACCAGCTGCCCAAAGCGCAACGCTGCACCTGATGCGCATCGTCGTTCTCAGCCCTCGGGTCGCGCCCGGGATCCTGACGCTCGCCGGCTGGGATGCGCTGCGCGAAGCGTCGGTCGTACGCGCGTCCGTCGATGATCCGCACGTACGCGCGATCGTGTCGTCCGGCATACCCGTCGACATCACGACGGACCCTCCGTCGTACGCGCCGGATGCCGCGTGGATCGCCCCGACGGGTGACACGGCCTGGGCGCACACGCTCGCGGACGACCTCATGGCCGGCGGGGGAGAGCCGTCCGACATCGAGGTGGTGTTCGGCTCGTACGACCTGCCGGGCTCCGCGCTGCTCGACGTCGTCGAGATCATGGATCGCCTTCGTCGGGAGTGCCCGTGGACGGCCCAGCAGTCGCACGAGACGCTGAGCCACTACCTGCTGGAGGAGGCGCACGAGACGCTCGAGGCGCTCGACAACGGCGACAGCGACCACCTGCGCGAGGAGCTCGGCGACCTGCTGATGCAGATCGTGTTCCACGCGCGCATCGCCGCCGAGGGTGAGGGTTGGGACATCGACGACGTCGCGGCCGGGATCGCCGAGAAGCTGGTCTACCGCAATCCGCACGTGTTCGGCGATGCCACGGTCTCGAGCGCCGAGGAGGTCGACGCCAACTGGCAGCGGCTCAAGGCCACCGAGAAGCAGCGGGCCTCCGCACTCGAAGGCATACCCGGCACATTGCCCGCGCTGGCGTACGCCGACAAGGTGCTCAGCCGGCTCGGCGATGTCGACATCACCGGCGACGACCTCGGCGCGCGGCTGCTCGCCCTCGTCGCGGAAGCCCGCTCGCAGGGCCAGAACGCCGAAGCAGTGCTGCGCCAGGCTGTACGCCTGCTGGGTTAGCCAGCCCGGTTGCCGGATCTGCTGGAGCGGTGACCTAGGGCCCACGAGCGTACCGGCGCTGGGCCCTCAGTCACCGCTCACCGACAACCCACCGCTGCTGTCCACGCTGGCGAGGCGGTGCGGGACCTCAGGCCGACAGGACTAGGCTTGAGGCCGCACGTTCATCCGCTAACGAGGAGCAGTCTTGGCACGCATCGACGCCGTCGGCGCACGGGAAATTCTGGATTCACGGGGCAACCCGACCGTTGAGGTCGAGGTCGCTCTCGACGACGGCACGATCGGCCGCGCGGCGGTGCCCTCAGGCGCCTCCACGGGCGCGTTCGAGGCCGTCGAGCTTCGCGACGGAGGTGACCGTTACGTCGGCAAGGGCGTTCTCAACGCGGTCGCCGGCGTCAACGACAAGATCGGTCCCGCACTCGTCGGCTTCGACGCTGATGACCAGCGCGCGCTCGACCAGGCGATGATCGAGCTCGACGGCACCGACAACAAGGCCAAGCTCGGCGCCAACGCGATCCTCGGCGTCTCGCTCGCCGCTGCCAAGGCTGCCGCGGACTCCGCCCGGCTGCCGCTGTTCCGCTACGTCGGCGGTCCCAACGCCCACGTGCTGCCGGTCCCGATGCTCAACATCGTCAACGGTGGCTCGCACGCCGACAGCAACGTCGACATCCAGGAGTTCATGATCGCTCCGATCGGTGCGCCGACGTTCTCCGAGGCCCTCCGCATGGGTGCCGAGGTCTACCACTCGCTCAAGTCGGTCCTCAACAAGCAGGGCCTGTCGACGGGTCTGGGTGACGAGGGTGGCTTCGCGCCCAACCTCGACTCCAACCGCGCCGCGCTCGAGCTCATCTCGACCGCCGTCGAGGGCGCCGGCCTCAAGGTCGGCACCGACATCGCGTTCGCGCTCGACGTCGCCGCCTCGGAGTTCTTCGCCGACGGCACGTACGCCTTCGAGGGCCAGCAGAAGACCGCCGAGGAGATGTCGGCCTACTACGCCGAGCTCGTCGCGGCGTTCCCGATCGTCTCGATCGAGGATCCCCTCGACGAGGACGACTGGGCCGGCTGGACCACCCTGACCGACAACCTCGGCGACGACGTCCAGATCGTCGGCGATGACCTCTTCGTCACGAACGTCGAGCGGTTGACCCGCGGCATCGCCGAGGGCGCTGCCAACGCGCTGCTGGTCAAGGTCAACCAGATCGGCTCGCTGACCGAGACGCTCGACTCGGTCGACCTCGCGCATCGCCACGGCTTCGCCTGCATGATGAGCCACCGCTCCGGCGAGACCGAGGACACCACGATCGCCGACCTCGCGGTCGCGACCAACTGCGGCCAGATCAAGACCGGCGCGCCGGCTCGTTCGGACCGCGTCGCCAAGTACAACCAGCTCCTGCGCATCGAGGAGGCCCTCGGGTCGTCCGCGGTCTACGCCGGCGCCTCCGCCTTCCCGCGGCTGGCGCTCTAGGACCGATGGCCTCGCGTCCCCCACGTGGCCCCGGCCGGAGGCCGCCCGATCGCGGGCGGCGTCCGGCCGAGCGTGGGGCACGCGGGGCGGCGCGCAACCGTACGCCCAAGACCGCGACGGTGAGCGCCGGCACGGGTCCGCAGCTCACGACGCGGGCCATCGTGCTGCTGTCGGTCGTGCTGCTGCTCATCGCGTCCTACACCTCGRCGCTGCACGCGTGGTGGGAGCAGCGCGCTGACATCCAGTCCACGAAGGCCGAGATCGTCATGCGCAAGCAGCAGATCGTCACGCTGGAGGACCAGAAGGCGCGCTGGAACGACCCCGCCTACATCAAGCAGCAGGCCAAGCAGCGTTTCGGCTGGGTCATCCCGGGCGAGGTCGGCTATCGCGTCATCGGCAGCGACGGCACCGTCAAGGGCGATGTGCCGACGCTCGATGCGCCGCCGACGGTGACGACCCAGACCGAGTGGTACGACAAGCTGTGGGGCAGCGTCAAGGAGTCCGGCAAGACTCCCAAGGCGCCCAAGCCCACGACCGATCCGGACAAGGTGCTGAAGAAGAAGTGACTGTCGACCAAGCCGACCTGGACGCCGTCGCCGAACAGCTCGGCCGTACGCCCAGGGGCATTCTCGAGGTCATGTCGCGGTGCCCCTCGGGCCACCCCAACGTGGTCAAGACCGAGCCGCGGCTCGACGACGGCACGCCGTTCCCGACGATGTTCTACCTGACCTGCGACCGGCTGGCCGGCGAGATCGGGACGCTCGAGGCATCAGGCCTGATGAAGGAAATGAGCGACCGGCTCGCCGAGGACGAGGAGCTGGCTGCGCACTATCGCAGGGCCCACGATGCCTACCTCGCCGAGCGCGAGGCCATCGCGCACGTGCCGGAGATCGACGGGATCACGGCCGGCGGGATGCCGACCCGGGTCAAGTGCCTGCATGTGCTGGTCGGCCACTCGCTCGCCAAAGGCCCCGGCGTCAACCCGCTGGGTGACGAGGCGCTCGAGCTGCTCGGCGAGTGGTGGGTCGGCAACGCCTGCGGCCGCCCCGTCACGCCACCGCATCCGTGAAGAACCAACGATACGGACGCAGTGGCGTGAGAGCCCATCGGTGACCTCGCTGTCGCTCGGTCACGAGCTGACGGCGCGATACTCCACGTGCGGGCGGCCGGTGCCGCCATATCGCGTCGCCCTGGCTGACTGGCCGATATCCGCGAGGTGCTCGAGGTAGCGCCGGGCCGTCACCCGTGACGAGCCGATCACCTCCGCGACCTCGCCGGCGCTGAGACCGCTCTCCGCCTCGGCGAGCGTCGTGCGTACGGCCTCGAGTGTCTCCGCGCTCAGCCCCTTGGGCAGCTGTTCGTCGTCCGGGGCCGGCCGCATCGCGCCGAAGACCGCGTCGACGCCGCGCTGGTCGATTGACTCGTCGCCGGCCTCGAGGGTGCGGCGGAATGCGGCGTACTGGCGCAGCTTGGCCTCGAACATCGCGAACGTGAACGGCTTGAGCAGGTAGGCCACGACGCCCTGCGACACCGACTGGCGTACGACATCGACGTCGCGAGCCGACGTCACCGCGATGACGTCGTACGGCCGTCCCGTCGCGCGGAGCTGGCGCAGCAGGTCGAGGCCGTGGCCGTCGGGCAGGTGCATGTCGAGCAGGACCAGGTCGACCGGCTGGCTGCCCAGCACGCGGGCGGCTTCCTGGAACGACTTCGCCACAGCGACCACCTCGAACTCGTGCATCCGCTCGACGTATGTCTGATGGGCCTGCGCCGCGATCGCCTCGTCCTCGACGATCAGCACCCGGATCGTCATGAACCGATCCTGACGTCGAAGGTCGCGCCACCGAGAGAGCTCTCGCCGATCGTCGCCTCGCCGCCGTGTCGTCGTACGAGCTGGCCGACGAGCGCCAGTCCGATCCCGCGGCCGGCGCCCTCAGCGGCCTTGGTCGACCAGCCACGGACGAACACGGTCTCGCGGTCCTGCGGCTCGATGCCCGGACCGCTGTCCTCGACGCGTACGTGCAGCAGGCGGGTCGTGGAGGTGATCGTGACCGAGACCTGCCGGTCGTCGGAGGACTGAGCGGCGTCGATCGCGTTGTCGATCAGGTTGCCCAGGATCGTCACGGCCTCGTGCGCGGTCGTGGCGAGGCCCGTCACCTTGGTGTCGGGCTCGATCGTCAGGGTGACCCCGCGCTCGGCGGCCTGCGCGCTCTTGCCGAGCAGCAGGGCGGCGACGACGGGCTCGTCGATCGCCTCGACCATCCGGTCGGTGAGCCGCCGGGCGACGTCGAGCTCGCGGGTCGCGAAGTCGATCGCCTCCTGCGGCTTGCCGATCTCGATCAGCGACACCATCGTGTGCATGCGGTTGGACGACTCGTGGTTCTGCGCACGCAGCGCCTCGGCCAGACCCCGCACGGTGTCGAGCTCGGCGGTGACGCTCTGCAGCTCGGTGCGATCGCGCAGTGTCACGACCGAGCCGACGTCGCGGCCGTCCCAGTGCGCCGGTGCCTGGTTGACGACCAGCACCCGGTCGCCGACGACGTGAACGGCGTCCTGCAGCGAACGGCCCGACGTCAGCTCGGCCACGAGTGCCGGCTCGAGGCCGAGCCGATCGACCGGCGAACCCACGAACGACGTGTCGAGGTCGAGCAGCCGCGCGGCTTCGTCGTTCATCAGCGTGAGCCGGCCGGCAGGGTCCAGCAGCAGCAGACCCTCGCGGACTGCTCGCAGCACCGCGTCGTAGTACTCGTACATCCGGGTGATCTCCTGCTCGCCGAGACCGTGGGTCTGGCGGCGGAGGCGACGGTTGGCGAGTGCCGCACCGACCGCTCCGAGGACCCCGATCGCGAGGGCAGCGATGACGATGCGAGGCAGGACCGACAGCACCTCCTCGTCGACCTTCTTGGTCGTGATGCCGACCGAGACGAGCCCGCGTACGTCGCCGTGGTCCTCGATCGGGACGACCGCGCGCACGGAGGGGCCGAGCGTGCCGGTGAAGTCCTCGGTGAAGTTCTTGCCCTTCAGCGCCTCGTCGATGTGGCCGATGAACTTCTTGCCGATGTTGTCGGGGTTCGGGTGCGAGTAGCGGATGCCCTTCGTGTTCATGATGACCACGAAGTCGGTGCCGGTCGCCTTGCGGACGCGCTCGGCGTACGGCTGGAGGACCTTGGTCGGCTCGGGATCATCCAGCGCGTCCAGCACGGTGGGGGAGGCGGCGACCGCGAGCGAGACGTCGAGGGTCTGCGCGCGGGCGTCGGCACGGCTGTCCTGCCGCGCGTCGAACCACGCCAGGGCGGTGCCGCCCACGACGACGACCAGCACCACGAGCAGCTGCCACACGAGCATCTGTCGTGCGACGGTGCGTCCGCGAGCCCGAGCCATTCCCGCATTCTCCACGATCCCGCCCGCTGACCGGCGGGCGCGCTGTGACGGCGGTCACGAACTTTACGAACACAACGGTGAGCGGGGTCACATCCGGACCCATATTGAGGACGCAACCCCTCACCGTCCAGGAGGACTCATGTCAACGAATGCGATGCGCCCGGCCCGCAAGGACCGCACGCACTACCTCTATCTCGCCGTCATCGGCGCCGTCATCGCGGGCGCCATTGTCGGCCTCGTTGCGCCGGACTTCGCGGTCGAGCTCAAGCCGCTCGGCACCGGGTTCGTCGCGCTCATCAAGATGATGATCGCCCCGGTCATCTTCTGCACGATCGTGCTCGGCGTCGGCTCGGTGGCCAAGGCCTCCCAGGTCGGCAAGGTCGGCGGCCTCGCCCTCGCCTACTTCGTGACGATGTCGTTCGTCGCGCTCAGCATCGGCCTCCTGGTCGGCAACATCCTGAAGCCGGGTGACGGCCTCAAGATCACGCCCGACGTCGCATCCGCCGGGAGTGCCCAGGTGTCGACCGAGGCGCAGTCGACGACCGACTTCCTCCTGCACGTCGTCCCCGACACGCTGGCGTCTTCGGTGACCTCCACCAACATCCTCCAGACGCTGCTGGTGGCGCTGCTCTTCGGCTTCGCGCTGCAGTCGATGGGCTCGGCGGGCAAGCCGGTCCTGACCGGCATCGGACACCTCCAGAAGGTCGTCTTCCGCATCCTCGCGATGATCATGTGGGCGGCCCCGATCGGCGCGTTCGGCGCGATCGCCGGTGTCGTCGGCGAGACCGGTGTCGACGCGCTCAAGGCGCTCGCCGTCATCATGATCGGCTTCTACACGACCTGCGCGGTGTTCGTGTTCGTCATCCTTGCCAGCATCCTGAAGTTCGCGACCGGCATCAACCTGTTCTCGCTGCTCAAGTACCTCGGCCGCGAGTTCCTGCTGATCTTCTCGACCTCGTCCTCGGAGTCGGCGCTGCCGCGGCTCATCGCGAAGATGGAGCACGCCGGCGTCTCGCAGCAGACCGTGGGCGTGGTCGTACCGACCGGCTACTCGTTCAACCTCGACGGCACGATGATCTACCTGACGATGGCGTCGCTGTTCATCGCCGAGGCGATGGGCAACCCGCTGTCGATCGGCGAGCAGGTCTCCCTGCTGCTGTTCATGATGATCGCGTCGAAGGGTGCGGCAGGAGTCACCGGCGCCGGCATGGCGACGCTGGCGGGCGGGCTCAGCTCACACCGTCCAGAGCTGCTCGACGGCGTCGGCCTGATCGTCGGCATCGACCGGTTCATGTCGGAGGCCCGCGCAGTCACCAACTTCGCCGGCAACGCGGTCGCCACAGTGCTCGTCGCCTCGTGGACCAACACCCTCGATCGTGAGCAGCTCGACCGGACCCTGTCGGGCGAGAGCCCGTTCGACGAGGCCACGATGATCGACACCGACGACGAGGTCGTGGCGGAGTCTGCGCCCGTCGCGACCGAGGCGGGTGGCCCGGATGCGGCAGCTCGCATCCCCGCGAAGGTCTGACCGACGCGGCACCACAGGGCGGGGCTCCCGGACGATTCCGGGAGCCCCGTCCTCGCTCAGTGCGCTGCCGATACGCTCGTCGCATGCCTGATCAGCGCACGCGCGTGGCCGCGATCGACTGCGGCACCAACTCGATCCGCCTGCTGGTCAGCGATGTCGAGGACCACCACAAGACCGATCTGGTACGCGAAATGCGCGTCGTCAGACTTGGTGCCCAAGTTGATGAGAGCGGTCATCTGTCCCAAGCGGCCATAGATCGCACGTTGGGGGCCACCCGCGAGTACGCCGAGCTGATCGCGATGTTCGGCGCCGACAAGGTCCGGTTCTGCGCGACGTCAGCCGTACGCGACGCCGACAACGCCGCCGACTTCGAGGACGCGATCGAGGGCATCCTGGGCGTACGCCCGGTCGTGCTCGCCGGCCTCGACGAGGCGCGGGCGTCGTTCCTGGGCGCGACGCGCGACCTCGAGCAGACCCGCACGCTCGTCGTCGACATCGGGGGAGGGTCGACCGAGCTCGTCATCGGCACGGGCGAGGACATCGAGTGGTCCGTCTCGCTCGACGTCGGGTCGGTGCGGCTGACCGAGAGATTCCTGTCGAGCGATCCTGCGTCGGTTGCCGAGGTGACCGAGTGCATGCACTACCTGGACGGGGTCCTGGCTCCAGTCGTCGCCCGGCTCGAGCCGGTCGGCTCGTTCGTCGGGGTCGCCGGGACGGTCACGACGGTTGCCGCGCACTCGCTGGCCCTGCCGTCGTACGACTCAGAGACGATCCACGGCGCCAAGCTCGCCCTGGACGACGTGCGGCAGGCGTGCCTGTCCCTCGTGCAGATGTCTGTCGCGGACCGCCGGGCCCTGCCGTTCATGCATCCCGGTCGCGCTGACGTGATCGGCGCCGGTGCCCTGATCCTGGACCGGCTCGTCGACCTCGTCCCGCTGTCGACCGACGTCATGGTCGCGAGTGAGCACGACATCCTCGACGGCATCGCCTGGGACATCGTCAGCTGAGACTTCCGACGAAAGAATCTGGTTTTGTCCGCGCATAGGCGGCCAGAACCAGATTCTTCTGTCCCGGGTGGGTCACCGGCCGGTGGAGCGGCGGAGCTGGTCCTTCACGACCTCACGCTGACGCCGGATGGCATACGAGCTGAAGATCAGTGTGCGTCGTCCGTCGATCGTGACCTCGTTGAGGCGCAGGAGGTCGCCATCCCACTGCTCGACCTCCATGTGCGGAATGCCGTGGATCTCGCAGGCGAGGTTGAAGGCCTTCCACCAGACGTCGAGGTAGTAGCGTCCGTCGCGCCGTTGGACGATGGCCTGCCGCTCTGGGCGGGGCAATTGCACCTCGAGGCGGATCTGGTCGAAGTCGCGTTCGGGCAGCGATTGGATGCCACCCCACGCATCCAGATACGACTCGACGATCAGGGCGCGATGTCGACAGGCGCCCCGCCGCGCCAGGGCTTCGCGGAGCTGACGTGTGTGGACGACCCCGCGTTGTGCCGCCGCCAGCACGATCTCGCGGGCGCGCTTCTCCTCCGGCGTCCATGAAGCCGCGTCGAGCACGCTCCGTGCCGGCCGGGTCCGTGGCGGTCGCCGAAGGGGGTGGACGTCGCGATCGTCGAGGAACTTCGACCAGTGCATCGTCAGGTCGTGATACCTGATCGGCGAGGCACCCGCCGGCGCGATGACAACGGGCTTGTCCGTGCGGAACGCCGTGAAGTCGTCGTACTTCAGGGCGGTCAGGCCGCCGAGCACCGACCCTGGTGGGAGTGCGAGGAGAGCGACCCAGTCGCGTTGGGCGGAGGTCAGCTCGCCGTTGTGGGCGACGAAGACGCCTCGAGCCGGGTTCTGCCATCGACCGGAGCCGACGAGGGCGTAGAGCTGGTGGCGCGTGACGAGTTGGAGCGCCTGACCACGGGTCAGGACGCCGTGCTGGTCGCGCAGCCCCGCGGGCAACGCAGCGGTGGTCAGGGCGGGCATCAGACCACGATGCGTACCTCTACCGTCTGCGCTCGCTGCGCACTGTCCCGTCTGTGGACACTCGATGTCGCTGCGGTCCCTGTGGAGGACGAGGAGATCGGGTTTTGTCCGGCTATGGACGGACAAAAACCCGATTCTCCGGTCGAAACCGACCGACCGGACAAAACCAGATTCGCTGGTCCTCAGGTGGCGGCGGTGGAGCGGCGGACGACGAGCTCGGGCTTGAGCGTCGTGTGCTTGATCTTGGCGCCCGCCGGGTCGACGATCACGTCGAGCAGGAGGGTGGCCGCGGCGGAGCCGAGCTGTTGAGCCGGCTGGCGTACGGATGACAGCGGGATCGCGGCCGAGGCGGCGAACTCGATGTCGTCGTAGCCGACGATCGCGATGTCATCCGGCACCCGTACGCCCGCGAGCGTCAGCGCCTGGAGTACGCCGAGGGCGACCAGGTCGTTGGCGGCGAACACCGCGTCGGGTCGATGGTTGCCGGGCAGCTCGAGGAGCTGCTCGGCACCCCAGCGCCCGGCCTGCGCGTTCATGGTCTCGGTCTCGACGAACACGATCTCTCCGGCGCCGTGAGCGTCGACCGCGGCACGTGCGGCCGCGAGGCGGGTCTTGACCTGCGCCAGGCCGGCCGGGCCGCCGATGAAGCCGATGCGGCGGCGGCCGATCTCGAGGAGGTGCTCGGTGGCGATGCGCCCGCCCAACTTGTCGTCGACCGACACCGACGAGAACTCCTTGGCCCGGCTCATGCGGTCGACGAGCACGACGCTCGTGCCGCGGTCGCGCAGGCGGCGGAGGCGGTCCATCACGTCGCCGACAGGCGTGATCAGGACACCGCTCATGCGCTGCTGCTCGAACAGGTCGAGATAGGACGTCTCGCGGGTCGGGTCCTGGGCACTGTTGCCGAGGATCAGCGGCCGGTTGTCGGCGTTCAGGACATCCTCGACCCCGCGTGCCACGTCGGTGAAGAACGGGTTGGCGATGTCGAGCACGATCATGCCGATCGCGTGATTGGTGCCCGCACGGAGCTGGCGGGCGGCGTCATTGCGGATGTAGCCCAGCTCGTCGATCGCGGACTGGATGCGGGCCAGCGTTGCGGGGGACACCTTCGCCGGATGGTTGAGCGCATTCGACACGGTGGCAGGAGACACCCCTGCAAGAGCTGCAACATCCCGAACCTGAGCCACGGCCATGTCGAGGAGGTTAACACGATTTAACGAAATGGGTTGACGGAACTGTGATCGCCGTCATACAGTTCCGGAAAGGCCGATTAGAACGATTCAATCGTGCCTGCAAACCAGCCCCGAGAAGACACGGAGTCCCCATGAACGCGAGCGATCCTGTCGCCCTGCAGCTCGTGCAGGTGCGCAAGTCGTTCGGCCCGGTCGTCGCCCTACGGTCGGGGAGCCTCACGGTCCACTCCGGCTCGATCCACGCCCTCGTCGGCGAGAACGGCGCCGGCAAGTCGACCCTCGTCAAGATCGTCGCCGGCGTCTACCAGCGCGACGGCGGTGATCTCCTCCTGCACGGCGAGAGCGTCGACTTCTCGTCGACGGCGGCGTCCAAGGATGCCGGCATCGCGGTGATCTACCAGGAGCCGACGCTCTTCCCGGACCTCTCGGTGACCGAGAACATCTTCATGGGCCGCCAGCCCCTCGGCGCCGGCCGCCGCATCGACCGCAAGGCCATGCACGACGAGGCGCTCGGCCTGTTCCAGCGCCTGGGCGTCCACCTCGACCCGCGCCGTCTCGCCGAGGGCCTGTCGATCGCCGACCAGCAGATCATCGAGATCGCCAAGGCCATCTCCCTCGACGCGAGCGTTCTCATCATGGACGAGCCCACCGCCGCCCTGAGCGGTGTCGAGGTCGAGCGGCTGTTCGCCGTCGCGCGCAGCCTGCGCGACGAGGGCCGGGCGCTGGTGTTCATCTCCCACCGCTTCGACGAGGTGTTCGCGCTGTGCGACACCGTCACCGTGATGCGGGACGGCGAGTACATCTCGACCGACCCGATCGCCGAGACCACCAGCGGCCAGATCGTGGCCAAGATGGTCGGCCGCGAGGTCGGTGACCTGTTCCCGAAGACGCCGGCCGAGATCGGTGAACCGGTCCTCAAGGTCAGCGGGCTCGAGTCGCCGGGCATCTTCCACGACATCAGCTTCGAGGTGCGCGCCGGCGAGATCGTCGCGCTCGCCGGGCTCGTGGGCGCCGGGCGGAGCGAGATCGCCCGTGCGATCTTCGGCGTCGACGGCTACGACTCCGGCACGGTCGAGCTCAACGGCAAGTCCGTACGCCCGCACAACCCGCGCGCGGCGATCCGCGCCGGCATGGGGTTCGTCCCCGAGGACCGCCGCCAGCAGGGCCTGGTCACAGACGCCTCCGTCGCGCACAACGTCGCCGCCGTGATCCGTTCGCGCATCGCACGCTGGGGACTGCTGACGACCGGCAGCGAGACCCGCACGGCCGGGCCGTGGGCGGGACGCCTCGAGGTCAAGACCAACGCGCTCGACATGCACGCGACGACGATGAGCGGCGGCAACCAGCAGAAGGTCGTCATCGCCAAGTGGCTCGCCACGCGGCCGTCGCTGCTGATCATCGACGAGCCCACCCGCGGCATCGACATCGGCACCAAGGCCGAGGTGCACCGGCTGATCTCCGAGCTCGCCGGCCAGGGCCTGGCGATCCTCATGATCTCGTCGGAGCTGCCCGAGGTCCTCGGCATGGCCGACCGCGTCCTCGTGGTCCACGAGGGCCGCATCACCGCGAACCTCGACCGCGCGGACGCGACGCCCGAGAGCGTCATGACCGCCGCCACCAACACGATGGAAGTAACGGTATGACCGACACCTTGGTGGCCCCGAGCCGCCGCACCACCGCGCAGCGGGCGATGTCGACGATCTTCACGTCGCGTGAGTCCGCGATCGCCCTCGTGCTGATCCTCGTGATCGCCGCGGCGACGCTGAACACCAAGAGCTTCCTGTTCAGCGAGGACGGTTGGCGCGACCTCTTGCTCACGCCGGCGATCCTGGTACTGCTCGCGACCGGCCAGGCCGTCGTGATCATCACCCGCAACGTGGACCTGTCGGTCGGCTCGACGCTGGCCCTCACGGCATACCTGACGGGTCGGCTGTTCGTGGACAATCCCGGCATCCCGATCGTCCTGGTCGTCGTGATCGGCATGCTCGCGGGCGCGGGACTCGGGCTGATCAACGGCCTGCTGATCGCGCTCGGCCGGGTCCCTGCACTGGTCATCACGCTCGGGACGCTCTACATCTACCGCGGTGTCGTGCTCTCCTGGGCGGGCTCGGACCGGATCAATGCCTCGGACATGCCCAACGGCTTCCTGTCGCTCGGCACCAAGACGATCCTCACGATCCCGGTCCTGACGATCATCGCGCTGGTCGTGCTCGCGATCGTCGGCTACTACCTGCGTACGGCCCGCGGCGGTCGTGAGCTGTATGCGATCGGGTCCGACCCCGACGCCGCCAACCTCTACGGCCTCAAGGTTCGCCGCCGCGTGATCGGTGCATTCGTGCTGTGCGGCTCGCTCGCCGGGCTCGCCGGGGTCGTCTACGCAGCGCGATACGGCACGATCAGCTCCGGCGCCGGCCAGGACATCGAGCTGCAGGCAGTGGGCGCCGCGGTCATCGGCGGTGTCGCGATCTTCGGCGGCAGCGGCACGGTGTGGGGCGCCGCGATCGGCGCCTGGCTGCTCGTCACGATCAACCGCGCTCTGCCGATCCTCGGCGTGCAGGACTTCTGGCAGCAGGCCGTCGTCGGCGCCCTGATCCTCGGCGCCATCGTGCTCGACCGGGTCCTGGCGGCACGCAGATCACGCAAGCTCGTCGAAGCGAGGGACGCATCATGACCACCACCACCACCACCGCCGTACGCACGTACGCGCCCCACGCGAAGCCGCTCTGGCAGCGCGCCCTCGTCACACGTGAGTTCGCGATCATCGCACTGCTCGTCGTGGTCTACCTCTACTCGCGCAGCGAGGTGCCGGCCTTCGACGGCCCGCTGACGATCTACTACCTGCTGCTCGACGCGGCCGCGATCCTGCTGATCGCACTGCCCATGACGATGATCATCATCACCGGCGAGATCGACCTGTCGGTCGCGAGCACGGTGGCGCTCAGCAGCGTGCTCGTCGGCGACCTGCACCAGCACGGCATGGCGATCCCGATGGCCGGACTGATCGCGATCGGCGTCGGCGTGGTCTGCGGAGCGTTCAACGGGTTCCTCGTGGCGTACGTCGGACTGCCCTCGCTGGCGGTCACGATCGGCACGCTCGCGCTCTATCGCGGGATCGCGGTCGGCACGCTCGGCACCAAGGCCGTGACGGACTTCCCGGAGAAGTGGACCGACCTGGCCAAGCAGCACATCGGCGACAGCAGCTATCCGGTCATCATGATCCCGTTCGTCGTGCTCGCGATCATCTTCGCGGTGCTCCTGCACTTCACGTCGTTCGGTCGAGGTGTCTACGACATCGGCCTCAACTCCGAGGCGGCGCACTTCACCGGCGTCAACGTCGAACGTACGAAGTTCATCCTGTTCGTGCTCTCCGGTGCCGTCTCGGCGTTCGCGGGCATCTACATCACGCTCCGCTACGGCAGCGCACGAGGCGACAACGCGACCGGGCTCGAGCTCCAGGTCATCGCCGCGGTGCTCCTCGGTGGCGTGTCGATCTTCGGCGGCCGCGGTGCCCTGCACGGCGTCATCGCCGGAGTCCTGTTGATCGGCGTCATCTCGAGCGCACTGCGCCTCGAGGACGTCACGGTCAACGTCATCAACATCATCATCGGGCTGCTGCTCGTGCTCTCGGTGATGTCCACCAGCTTCCTGTCCTTGGCAACTCGGGCGTCGGCAGGAATGAAGAAACGCAGCTCCAAGAGCTCCGATGAACGCCAGCAGCTGGCGTCAGCTCACCAAGAAGGGAAGAACTGATGAAGTTCAACAGAAGGAAGGCCAGCGCACTCGGTGCTCTCGCCGTCAGCGCTGCGCTCGTGCTCTCCGCCTGTGGCGGCGGCTCGGACGACGAGGGTGACAAGGGTGGAAGTGGCGGAGGCGACAAGGAAATCTCCGTGACGTTCCTGCCCAAGAACCTCGGCAACCCGTACTTCGACACCAGCGACAAGGGCGGCAAGACCGCCGTCGAGGAGTTCGGCGGCAAGTTCTCCGAGGTCGGACCCGAGAAGGCCAGCCCCGACGCGCAGGTGCCGTTCATCAACACCGCCGCGCAGCAGGGTGTCAAGGCGCTCGTCGTCTCGGCGAACGACCCCAAGGCCATCGGTGACGCGCTCAACGAGGCGCGCGACGCTGGCACCAAGGTCGTGACGTTCGACTCCGACACCGACCCGAAGTACCGCGACCTGTTCATCAACCAGGCCAGCGCCGAGGGCATCGCCAAGGTCCAGGTCGACATGATCGCCGAGCAGATCGGCGACAAGGGTGACATCGCGATCCTGTCGGCGGCTGCCAACGCGACGAACCAGAACGCGTGGATCGACATGATGAAGAAGGACCTGTCGGCCAACCACCCCAACATCAAGCTCGTCGACACGGTCTACGGCAACGACGACGACCAGACGTCGTTCGACAAGACGTCGGCTCTGCTCCAGAAGTACCCGAACCTCAAGGGCATCGTGTCGCCCACGACCGTCGGCATCGCTGCGGCCGCGCGCTACGTGTCCGACTCGGACTTCAAGGGCAAGGTCATGGTGACCGGGCTCGGCACGCCGAACCAGATGCGCAAGTACGTCGAGGACGGCACCGTCAAGGCGTTCGCGCTCTGGAACCCCGAGGACCTGGGCTTCCTGGCGGCATACGCGGCCAAGGCGCTCGTCGACGGCGACATCACCGGCAAGGAAGGCGACACCTTCAAGGCCGGCAAGCTCGGCGAGTTCACGGTCGGCAAGGACAGCACCGTCCTCCTGGGCGATCCGTTCCAGTTCAACAAGGACAACATCGGAGACTTCGACTTCTGATGTTCCAGGTGCCCGGCCGGCGGCTCCTCCCTGCCGGCCGGGCACCCCACCCCCGGAAAGGTCTATGACATGCAACGCGTGTGCTTCCAGCTGCAGGTCAAGCCCGAGCGGATCGCGGAGTATCGCGAGCGCCACGCGGCCGTGTGGCCCGAGATGCTGCAGGCCCTGGCGTCGACCGGGTGGCACAACTACTCGCTGTTCCTGCGCGACGACGGTCTCCTGATCGGCTATGTCGAGACGCCCTCGATCGAGGACGCCAAGGCCGGAATGGCACGCACGGAGGTGAACGGCCGCTGGCAGGCCGAGATGGCCGAGTTCTTCGTGGACCTCGGCGATCAGCAGCCAGATCAAGGATTTCTCGTCCTGGAGGAGGTCTTCCACCTGGAGGACCAGCTCGCCAGGCATGACCAGAGCAAGACTCAGACGCACGACACAGAGCCCCATCCAAACCCCGAAATGAAGATGTGAGATGACGACTTTCAGCGCGATCAGCGCGCAGCTCGAGGGACAGGCGATCGAGGTCCCGTCCTGGGCGTACGGCAACTCCGGCACCCGGTTCAAGGTGTTCGGCAGCCCCGGCACCCCGCGGACGGTCGAGGAGAAGATCGCCGACGCCGCCAAGGTCAACGAGTTCACCGGCCTGGCTCCGCTCGTGTCGCTGCACATCCCGTGGGACCAGGTCGACGACTTCGGCGCGCTGCGCCGCTACGCCGAGGACCTCGGCATCGGCCTGGGCACGATCAACTCCAACACGTTCCAGGACGACGACTACAAGCTCGGCGCCCTGACCCACACGGATCCGCGGATCCGCCAGAAGGCGATCGATCACCACTTCGCCTGCATCGACGTGATGGACCAGACGGGCTCGCGCGACCTCAAGATCTGGCTCGCCGAGGGCACCAACTACCCGGGCCAGGGTGACATGCGCGGCCGGCAGGACCGGCTCGCCGAGTCGCTCGCCACGATCTACGACCGCATCGGTGACGAGCAGCGGCTCGTGCTGGAGTACAAGTTCTTCGAGCCGGCGTTCTATCACACCGACGTTCCCGACTGGGGCACGTCGTACGTGCAGGTGGCCGCGCTGGGCGACAAGGCGTACGTCTGCCTCGACACCGGCCACCACGCACCCGGCACCAACATCGAGTTCATCGTGGCGCAGCTGCTGCGGCTCGGGAAGCTCGGCTCGTTCGACTTCAACAGCCGCTTCTACGCTGACGACGACCTGATCGTGGGTGCCGCCGACCCGTTCCAGCTGTTCCGCATCCTCTACGAGGTCATCCGCGGTGGCGGGTACGGCCCGGAGAGCGGCGTCGCGTTCATGCTCGACCAGTGCCACAACATCGAGAAGAAGATCCCCGGGCAGATCCGCTCGGTGCTCAACGTGCAGGAGATGACGGCCCGCGCGCTGCTCGTCGACGGCGGTGCGCTGGAGAAGGCGCAGGCAGACGGCGACGTGCTGCTCGCCAACGAGATCTTCATGGACGCCTTCTACACCGACGTCCGCGCCGATCTCGCCGCATGGCGCGAGGAGAAGGGCCTCCCGGCGAACCCGCTGAAAGCGTTCCTCGCGAGCGGCTACCAGGAACAGATCGAGGCCGACCGCGTCGGCGGCACCCAAGCAGGATGGAACTGATGACGAACAACGCAGCAGCGGAGCTGATCGCCCGGTCCAACCGGCTTGGCGCCGACCCCCGCAACACCAACTATGCCGGCGGCAACACGTCCGCCAAGGGCACCGAGACCGATCCCGTCACGGGTGAGGACGTCGAGCTGCTCTGGGTCAAGGGCTCCGGCGGCGACCTGGGCACGCTGACCGAGAGTGGTCTCGCGGTGCTGCGGCTCGACCGGATGCGCGCGCTCGTCGACGTCTATCCCGGCCTCGAGCGCGAGGACGAGATGGTCGCGGCGTTCGACTACTGCCTGCACGGCAAGGGCGGTGCCGCGCCGTCGATCGACACCGCGATGCACGGCCTGGTCGATGCCGCGCACGTCGACCACCTGCACCCCGACTCCGGAATCGCCATCGCGACGTCGGCCGACGGCGAGGCGCTGACCGAGACGGTCTTCGGCGGCAAGGTCGTGTGGGTGCCGTGGCGCCGACCCGGCTTCCAGCTCGGCCTCGACATCGCCGACATCAAGGCCAAGCACCCCGAGGCAATCGGCTGCATCCTTGGCGGGCACGGCATCACGGCGTGGGGAGACACCAGCGACGAGGCCGAGCAGAACTCGCTGTGGATCATCGAGACCGCCGCGGCGTACATCGAAGAGCACTCGCGGCCCGAGCCGTTCGGCCCTGCGCTCGAGGGCTACGGCGCGCTGCCGGAGGCCGAGCGTCGCGCCAAGGCTGCCGCGCTCGTGCCCACGATCCGATCGATCGCGTCTGCCGACAAGGCGATGGTCGGGCACTTCACCGACAGCGACGTCGTGCTGGACTTCCTCGCCTCGGGCGAGCACCCACGCCTCGCGGCACTGGGCACCAGCTGCCCGGACCACTTCCTGCGTACGAAGGTCAAGCCGCTCGTGCTTGACCTGCCGGCGTCGGCGACCGTAGAGGAGTCGATCGCGCGGCTGCGTGAGCTCCACACGGCATACCGCGAGGACTACCAGGCCTACTACGACCGGAACGCCGTCGCCGACTCACCGGCGATCCGCGGTGCGGACCCGCTGATCGTGCTCGTGCCCGGCGTCGGCATGTTCAGCTTCGGCAAGGACAAGCAGACCGCCCGTGTCGCGGGTGAGTTCTACGTCAACGCGATCAACGTCATGCGCGGCGCCGAGGGACTGTCGACGTACGCGCCGATCGACGAGGCGGAGAAGTTCCGCATCGAGTACTGGGCGCTCGAGGAGGCCAAGCTCCAGCGCATGCCGGCGCCCAAGCCGCTGGCGACCCGCATCGCGCTCGTCACCGGCGCCGCCTCCGGCATCGGCAAGGCCATCGCGCACAAGCTGGCCGCGCAGGGTGCGGTCGTGGCGATCGCCGACCTCGACCTCGCCAAGGCGCAGGCCGCTGCCGCCGAGATCGGGGGTCCGGATGTCGCCGTGGGCGTGCAGGCCGACGTCAGCGACGAGGAGCAGGTGCAGGCCGCGGTCGACGCGACGCTGCTGGCGTTCGGCGGGCTCGACCTCGTCGTCAACAACGCCGGCCTGTCGCTGTCGAAGTCGCTGCTCGACACCACGGTCGCCGACTGGGACCTGCAGCACAACGTCATGGCCAAGGGCTCGTTCCTGGTCTCGCGGACCGCGGCGAAGGCGCTCATCGAGCAAGGCCTCGGCGGCGACATCGTCTACATCTCGTCCAAGAACTCGGTGTTCGCCGGGCCCAACAACATCGCGTACTCCGCGACCAAGGCCGACCAGGCGCACCAGGTGCGACTGCTGGCCGCCGAGCTGGGCGAGTATGGCGTACGCGTCAACGGCATCAACCCCGACGGCGTCGTGCAGGGCTCGGGCATCTTCTCCAGCGGCTGGGGCGCCAACCGTGCCGCGGTCTACGGGGTCGACGAGAAGGACCTCGGCGCGTTCTACGCCCAGCGGACCCTGCTCAAGCGCGAGGTGCTGCCGGACCATGTCGCCAACGCGGTGTACGCACTGGTCGGCCCCGACCTGACGCAGACCACAGGACTGCACATCCCCGTGGACGCCGGTGTCGCGGCCGCCTTCCTCCGGTAGCGCGATGTCCATCTCCGTCGCCGCGATCGACCTCGGGGCCTCCAGCGGCCGGGTCATGGTCGGCGAGGTCGGAGCCGATCACCTCGAGCTGCGCGCCGTCGCGCGTTTCGCCAATGAGCCCGTCCGCACGTCGGACGGGCTGCACTGGGACCCCCTCGAGCTCTATCACCACGCTCTCAGCGGCCTGTGGACTGCCGCGAGCTCGTCACCTGACGGGCTCAGAAGCGTGGCGGTGGACTCGTGGGCGGTCGACTACGCCCTCATGCGGGCCGACCGCATGCTGGGCGTGCCGTTCCACTACCGGGACGAGCGCACGGCCGCGGGCGTGGAGCGCATCCACGCCCGCGTGTCGTTCGCGAAGCTGTATGCCCGAAACGGCCTGCAGTTCCTGCCGTTCAACACGATCTACCAGCTCGCTGCCGACCCGCTCGCCGACGAGGCCGAGCGGATGCTGCTGATCCCTGACCTGCTCGGCTACTGGCTGACCGGCGAGATGGTCACCGAGCGAACGAATGCGTCGACGACCGGACTGCTGGACGTACGCACGGGGGAGTGGGACGCCGAGCTCATGGCGCAGGTGGGCCTCCGTCGGTCCCTGTTCACGGAGCTCGTTGATCCCGGCACGACGATCGGCAAGGTGACGGCTGAGGTCGGCGAGCAGATCGGCGCACCTGGCCTGACCGTCACGGCGGTCGGCTCGCACGACACCGCCTCGGCCGTCGTCGGCGTACCGATGCAGAGCGACGACGCGGCCTACATCTCGTGCGGCACGTGGGGCCTGGTCGGCCTCGAGCTCGATGCGCCGGTCCTGACCGACGAGGCGCGCAAGGCCAACTTCACGAACGAGGGGGGTGTCGACGGGCGTACGCGGTTCCTCACCAATGTCATGGGCACGTGGCTGATCAGCGAGACCCTTCGTGAGTGGGAGCGGTCCGGCATCAACGTGTCGCTGCCGGACATCCTCGCCGCCGCTGCCGGCGTCGCCAGCGAGGTGTCGGTCTTCGACGTGCAGGACCCGCGCTTCCTGCCGCCCGGAGACATGCCGAGCCGCATCGCGGAGCTGTGCGCCGAGAAGGGCGTGCCGGCGCCGACGAGCAAGGCCGAGCTGATGCGCAGCATCGTCGAGAGCCTGGCGTGTGCCTTCGGGTCCGCGCTCGACACTGCCGAGCGGCTCGCCGGCCGTCCGGTGCGGATCGTGCACGTCGTCGGTGGCGGGTCGCTCAATCGGCTGCTGTGCCAGGCGATCGCCGATCGCAGCGGCAGACCCGTGCTCGCGGGTCCGGTCGAGGCGACGGCGCTGGGCAACGTCCTGATCCAGGGCCGTGCGCTCGGCGCGATCTCGGGCTCGCTGGAGGACCTGCGGGGTCTCATCGCGCGCACCCACGATCTGGCGCGCTACGAACCCCGGGCATGATCGACCCATGACTCTGCGTGTCACGGTGCCCGATGAGGGGTGGCTCGAGCGACTGGCCGATCTCGGCGACAGCGTCGCGTTCGACGTCTGGGACTTCTCGACTCCGCAGCCCGAGGGCCGCATCGACCTGGCTGTCAGTCCCTACCGCAACACCACGGATGGCATCGACCGGATGGATGCCTCGCGGCTCGGCGTTCTCCAGCTGCAGACCCTCGGCTACGACGGCGTCGCGGACGTCCTCCCGGCCGGCATCACGTGCTGCAACGCCGTCGGGGTGCACGAAGGCTCGACCGCTGAGCTCGCCGTCGCGCTGCTGCTCGCATCGCAGCGGGAGATCGACGCGTTCGCCCGCGAGAGGCACGAGTGGAACCGGCGCTTCACCGCGAGCCTGCTCGACCGCCGCATCATGCTGCTGGGCTACGGCGGCATCGGCGTCGAGGTCGAGAAACGCCTCGACGGATTCGAGGCCGAGCTCGTGCGCGTCGCCGGTCACCGCCGCGAGGACGATCGCGGTGTGGTGCACGGCAACGATGAGCTTCGTGAGCTACTGCCGACCGTCGAAGCCGTCGTCGTCGCAGTGCCCCTGTCGGAGGCGACCGTCGGGCTGATCGGCGACGAGTTCCTCGGCGCCCTGCCTGAGGGCGCTGTCGTCGTCAACGTCTCGCGCGGCAAGGTCGCCGACACCGACGCCCTCGTACGTCAGGCCGGCCGCATCCGGTACGCCACGGACGTCACCGACCCGGAGCCGCTGCCCGCCGATCACCCGCTCTGGGACGTCCCCGGCGTCCTGATCTCACCGCACGTCGGCGGGATGTCCACCGCGATGCAACCGCGCATCGACGCCGTGGTCCGCCGCCAGATCACCAATCTGCTCGAGGGCCGCGGCCCCGACTCGGTCGTCATACCGGCGTAGCTCCCGGACGAGCGGGCACGGCTAGGCGATGAGGCCCGCGTCGCGCGCGAACGCCAGGATGTGCTCCTCGGCGAGCCGTGCCGTCCGCTCACCGTCGCCTTCGCCGAGCGCTGTCACGAGGGCGCGGTGCTCGGCGCGCAATCGGGCGGCGATCGCCTTCCAGTCCTCCAGCAACGGCGCGGCGTCGAGCACATAGCTCTCGATCGAGGCGCGCAGGGAGGCCATGATCGCGTTGACCAGCGGGTTCGCCGCAAGCCGTACGAGCTCGAGGTGGAACTGGGTGTCGATGTGATGGAACTCGACGGGGTCGTCGGCCTGATCCATTGCGTCGAGGAGCTCGTGGGCTGGCTGCAGGAGGTCCGCCGGCACCCGGTCCAGGCGCCGGTACGCCCATGACTCGAGCATGACCCGCGCGTCGATGACGTCGCTCACCGCCAGGGAGTCGACGGCGACATGCAGCCGCAGCGAGGCGCTGAGGGCAACCTCCGGATCCGCGATGACCTGCGCCCCGGCGGAGGGCCCGGATCCCGGAGCGCTGCGGATGATGCCGAGGGTCGCGAGCACCCGGATGGCCTCGCGCACCGACGTACGGCTGACGCCGAGACGATCGGCAAGCGCGCGCTCGCCCTCGAGGCGGTCGCCGAGCCTGAGCCGCTTCGAGCGGATCATCGACTCGATCTCCTCGATGACGGTCTCGTACGCCTGTGCGGTCACCGGACTCCTCGGTTGCTGTGTGGTTGGACCACAGGTAGGGTGTGGTCCAACCACAGCCTAGTGGAGTGCAGCCCCGAAAGGACCACCATGGCATCGCCCTTGGTCAAGCAGCGCCGACGTTTCCCGCGGCCACGCGACTTCCTGCCCCTGCTCAAGTTCAAGAAGCCCGTGCTCAACCCCACGCGCCGGCGACTCGAGCGGGCACTGACGATCTGGGACCTGCGTGCGATCGCCAAGCGGCGTACGCCCAAGGCGGCGTTCGACTACACCGACGGTGCAGCGGACGCCGAGCTGTCACTGGCGCGGGCGCGCCAGGCGTTCGAGGACATCACGTTCCACCCTGCGATCCTGCGTGACGTCTCGGTCGTCGACACGTCGGTCGAGGTCCTGGGCGTACGTTCGGCGCTGCCGTTCGGCATCGCGCCGACCGGGTTCACCCGGATGATGCAGTCCGAAGGCGAGATCGCGGGCGCGACCGCTGCCGAGGCGGCTGGCATCCCGTACTCGCTGTCGACCATGGGAACCACGGCGATCGAGGACGTCGCAGCGGCCGCGCCGAACGGGCGCAACTGGTTCCAGCTCTACATGTGGAAGGACCGCGAGCGGTCGATGGCGCTCGTCGACCGGGCGGCCAAGGCCGGCTTCGACACGCTGCTCGTCACGGTCGACGTGCCGGTCGCCGGCGCGCGGCTGCGGGACACCCGTAACGGCATGACGATCCCGCCGACCCTGTCGCCGCGCACGGTCCTCAACGCGATCCCGCGGCCGGCGTGGTGGCTCAACTTCCTCACCACGGAGCCGCTGGCATTCGCCTCGCTCGACAAGTGGTCCGGCACGGTCGCCGAGCTGCTGGACACGATGTTCGACCCGACGGTCACGTTCGACGACCTGGCGTGGATCAAGGACCAGTGGCACGGCAAGGTCGTCGTCAAGGGAGTGCAGAACGTCGACGACGCGGTCAAGCTCGCCGAGCTCGGCGTCGACGCGGTGCTGCTGTCGAACCACGGCGGCCGCCAGCTGGACCGTGCTCCCGTGCCGTTCCACCTGCTGCCGCAGGTCAAGTCCGCCGTCGGCGACTCGGTCGAGATCCACCTCGACACCGGCATCATGTCGGGCCAGGACATCGTCGCCGCGCTCGCGCTGGGCGCCGATTTCACGCTGATCGGCCGGGCATACCTGTACGGCCTCATGGCAGGCGGACGCCGAGGTGTCGACCGTACGATCGAGATCCTGACGAAGGACATCGAGCGGACGATGCGACTCCTCGGCGTCACCTCGGTGGCCGAGCTCGAGCCGGCGCACGTGACCCAGCTGCAGCGTCTGACCCCGCGGGGCTGATCACGCCAGCGGGCTGGGGGCGGGCTTGTGCTGGTCGGTCGTCACGGCCGCAGGCGGCTCGATGCCGAGCTGCTCGCGGGTGGCGATCATCCATGACAGGAAGCCGGTCACGATCACGCCGGGCACGGTCGACCACAGCCACCAGGGCGACTCGATCGACTGTGTGATGACGCAGATCATCAGCCAGACGATCAGCTGGACGGCAGTAGTCAGCGCGGTGAAAGCCGCAGCACCCCAGCGCGCGAAGCGAAGCCAGTCGGTCGGCGCTCCGGCGGGGCGGGGCGTCATCTGGGTGGGCCAGAACAGGTGGCCGAGTGCCTTGGTCAGCGGGTTGATGTCGTTCATGGGGAACTCCTGGTGCGTCGTGGCCCGGACGGGCCGGATCGGTGTCTTCGACGCTATGAGTTGCGGAGTCGCGGAACGATGGGCTCACCTTGCCTCTTGCGGGTGGGCCTGGACCCACCCCGGGGTGATCCAGCGCCGATAGGCTGGCTGAGGCTCCCGTAGCCCAATCGGCAGAGGCAGATGGCTTAAACCCGTCACAGTGTGGGTTCGACCCCCACCGGGAGCACGCGGGCAGGTGTCGCGTTTCTACTGGTATTGCAGTGTTTATGCGGGATTTGACGATTGGCTTAGGCCCCGCGTGAGCACATTTTGAGCACACATTGACGGCGTTTCATGAGATGTATGGCGCTGCGGCGGCATGCAGGGCGATGGCTACGGCGTCGAGATCCTCGTCGAACAGGTCGGCATAGGTGTCGAGCGTCATCGCCGCTGAGGCGTGTCCGAGCATTCGCTGGACGGCCTTAACGTTCGCGCCGGCCGAGATCGCGAGGGACGCCGCGGTGTGTCTCAGGTCGTGTGGTGTCAGCCGGGGGACACCCGACCGAGCCACCGCGCCGGCAAACCATCCGCGCGTGTTGTTGTGCATGAAGTTTCCGTCTGGTCCGGGGAAGACCAGAGCCGTGGGCGACTTGTCCTTGCATGCCTCGCGCAGGCTCGCTTCGAGCAGCTCGGGAAATGGCACGGTGCGCCGCTCATGGCTCTTGGGAGTGCCGACGATGAACTTGTGCCCGACCTCGACGGCGTTCTGCTCGACGCTGAGGCGACGTCGTGCGAGGTCGATGTCTTTCGTTCTGAGGGCGGCCATCTCGCCCCACCGGAGACCGCAGTAGGCCATCACCAGCACGACCGGGGCGTACTGTCCTGACTCGCGAGCGAGTGCCTGGACCTGCGGGTGTGTCAGATACGAGCGGGACTTCTTGACCTTCCGCGGTGTCTTCACGCCGGTGGCCGGACTGGCAAACAGACGACGATCGCGCACCGCCTCGTCGAGGATCCCCGAGAGTACCGCCAGAGCTCGTTGAACGGTCGTGGCACCGCGAGTCTCGCTCATGGTCGACACCCAGTCCTGTATCTCCGTGTGGGTGATGTCGCTGAGGCGGTGCCCGGCCCAGGTCGGCTCGACATGAACACGCCAGGCGATTTCGAGTGGGCGGTACGACGACGGCTTGAGATGGGTCTGACGGGACAGCCACGCCGGCCCGAGCTCGCCGACAGTCACCCGCGCGGATCGCGGGTCTATGTACTGTCCGCGATCCTTCGCGACCTCGATCTCCGAAGCAAACCGCTCGGCGTCTCGCTTCGTGCGAAATCCTCGCTTCGTCGTCTGTCGCCGGTTCGGCTTCCGATAGCGGACCATGTAGCGCCTACCGCTGGACGTCTCATAGGACTCGATGGTCGCCATAGCTGTGACCTCCTCATCTTTGGGCCTATCGCGGTCAGCGAATGCGGCACCAGCGGGCGCCACAGAGTTGTGGACGAGCTCGGTGGCCGGATGCTGGTGTGGACAGTCGTCTTCAGCTCATGTTCGAACGCGTCTCTGCTCGTCGAGCCAGGTCCGTACGTCCGACAGCGAGTACCGCACCCGCGAGCCGACCTTCACGTACTCCGGCCCGGTCCCGAGATAGCGCATCTGCGCCAACTGTCCTGTCGTCACCGAGAGCAGCTCGGCGAGATCCTCTGGCGCGACGAGGCGCTCCGTCACCTGATCAGTCATTTGCTTCCTCCGTATCCGTTGGCATCACACCCACCTAAGGCCGCTCAGGTGCGCTCGAAGGGCCAGGGAACGTCCAAGAATCGGGGGAACATTGGGGGGAACATTTCGGGAGACGTTGGGGGGACGTAGATCGGAGGACCGAATCGGCCAAGCTACCCCGCCGCGTGCCAACCCAGTACAGACCAGAGACCAGTTCCAGGGCGAGGGCCTCATCAAGGCGCTCTCGCGTCAATCCGGCAAGAGAATCGATGAGCATCGTGGTGTCGCTGGCGAAATGAAAACCGCGAAAACAGGACTCGGCCACACTCGCGGCTACGAGAAGATTCGGTAGGACCAGCGTCGGGCCAGACTCGGCCTAGGTGTGTGGTTCGAGAATCTGGTCTACTTCGGCCAGAACAGCGGCGACATCTGCCTCGCTGAGTTCATCCACAAAGAAGATTCGGCGGCCAATCTTGTTGAGCGAAGTCCCGATGACAAGACCCCGTGCCCGGTCTGCGATCCAGAAGCGGTCGTGGAAGTCATCGGACTCGACCACTGAGATTGTCAGGTCGTGGGCGCGCGCGTGCAGTTCCGATTCAACCGCCGCTCGCACCTTCGCGTCGTTCTGTGACGACGTCACTACCGCAGTGATGTGAAGGCCGTCCGTCAGCGCGGGCGCAATCATGTTGCCTACCGCTGCCGCGTATACCTCGCTGTCTCTGGTCCGGGAACTCGTGAACAGATACGGATCAGTGATTATGAGGCTCTCGATTGGAGCGAGCTTCCGCATCCGGAGCTTCATACGCTGTTCTGCAGTCGCCGGCGGCTCCTTTGGAGAGATATCTTCCTGGAGCCACGTCAGGTCCAAGAATGCGCTCGGGCCCTTCTCGACGAGTAGAGCCTGTACGTCATCTTGTGAAAAGTCGGCTCGCCTGAACAGCATCCTGTGACCAAGCTCCTCTGCCCGCGCAGCCAAGACGAGGGCATCCTCGTGCGTCAGCGGAGGGTCGAATTTAAACGAGTTCCAGTCGCCTTCGTGGCGAAACTGCGCGTCATCGCTGGACTCGATCGGTGCGTTCGCAGGTGTGTGTCGTGCGCCTGTACTGCTGCCAGGACTCGAATCAGCCATTCCGGGACACTACAACCGTCGTTCCTCGCGGCATTGATGGGTCGTGCTGCGAACGCTCGTTCTTTCGAGGATCACGATCTCGGTCGCGAATTGCGCGACACACCCGTGCCGGTACGCATGCAAAGTCCCCACTGAACCGCGCTGGTGGTGCATTTGAGGCGACGTCTGTTCGAACAGCGCGAGCGCTGTTAGGAAGCGGCTACTTGGTAGTTCCGCCGGCGAGGACGACTCCGAGCGTGCGCAGCGGGCCGGTAGCACCGGTGTAGGGGTCGGTGACGGTGGTGCGCGGATCGGCCTTGCGAAGGATCTCTAATGCCGTTTCCAGCGCGCCCGCGTCGAGGTGGCCCGCTACCTCGAGCGTGCGGGCTATTAGGAAGACACGCCTCGCCGCGTTAACCTGCTCGTTCCCTGGGCTGACGGCCAGTTGCCCGAACAATGGCGACTGGATGGCTACGTCGCGTCCGTCAAGAGCTTCGGTGAGCGCGTGGGCAGCCAGTGGGTCGTTGGTGACGCGGTGAATCAGGGGTTCGGTGAACTTCCACAGCGGCTCGTGCGCGACCTCCAGGCGACGCAGGTCGAAGACTCGCTCGACATACGCAGGCAGGTGACCGGCCGGAGTCACATTGAAGGTTAGAACGATGGCTTCAATCCAGCTGGTCGGCGCGTCCGGGTGGCGGTCTTCCTCCGGCTGGTCGAACCAATCGACGAGATGTTGGAGGCGGTCCTTGGCCTCGGTGCTGTCTGGAAAGAGCAGGTCGTGGACTGCGTTGACGACTTCACTTTTCGATCGTGGGCTGCCAGCCGGTGGCGGCTTGGGATCCATCACCTCGCGCAAGCTGGTACCGAGGTCGACGTCTGGTATGTCCCAAGGGGAGGTGAGCTTCCTGAATGCCCAGTGTTCGTAGATGCCTTGGCGATCACCGCTGGTGGTGGTCGCGACCGACGCCGCGATGACTCGGTGGAGGTTTTCACTGGTCGCGCCGCCGGTCTGAATGAGATGGTCGATGCCCGCGGGGGTCGACTCGATGAGCTGCAGGGTTGCGCTCTCGCCAGTCTCGGTCACTTCGGTCGCGACGCGCTCGCTGAGGAGGTTGGCGATTCCAGGACTGGTCGGGGATACCAAGAGGGCGCCCAGTGCTGCCCCCTTCTCCTCGACGCCATCCTTCGGACGGATCCCGGACAGCTGGGTCAAGGGGTTGTCGCTCAGGTGGGGCAGAAGCTTGTCCCAGTTCTCTGCGACAAGAGCCGCGAGGAGAGCGTCAGGGTTGCCGTAGATGTCGGTCAGGCGCACTCCGGGGCGTTTAGGTTCGTTGATGGTCTCGAGTACACCGTCGAGGAGATCCGGTGCGTCGAGCAGCAGCATGCAGGTCCAAGCGATTTGCCGGTCCTCGTCGTGGTGTGGTCCGTACGCTCGCAGATCCTCGCGAATTCCCTCACGCCAGTGGGTCAATTCCGGCGAAGGCGCATGGTCCGGTCGCTGGTGCCGTCGGATGGCCTCGGTGATGCCTACGGCTGTGACTCGCCGGACGCCGTCATCGGGGTCGTTCTTCCAGGCTGCGGTGACGTCAATGAGCTGTGCAGGGTCGACGGGGGCTTTTGCAAGTTCGAAGACGAGGACCTCGCGCAGTGACGCGGGGAGTGGGGTGAGGAGGTCTAGGGCGAGGTCGAGGACTTCGTCCGACCGCGGGCTCGGCTTGGTTGCGTGGGCTCTGATGGCGACTGGATGGATTGAATCCCTGAGGCCGTGGGTGATGTGGTGGTCACTTTTGAGCTCAGCGATGGTGTAGTCGATGGTTTGGGCCGGCCACGTGTTGATGATGTCAGCGATGTGCCATCCGAGACCGCGACGGGTGGGCACAGCCATGCACGTCGCGGCAACTGCGTCTTCGTCGTATGCGTCGAGGACGGCCTGGGCGTCGGCGGCGCCGAACGGTGATTCTTCGCCGGCGACGGCTTGTTTGAGTTGGTACCAGTTGTGGGCGACGGCGAGTGCGAGAACGACGCGCGATTCGCTGGCGCTGGTCGTCTCCTTGGCGTTTTGCCCCTTGAGAAGTTCGTAGTTTCGCGCGAAGCCGGCTGCCGGGCCGAGGTGCTGCATGGCTATGCCTGCAAGCTTGGCTGCCGCCTCGTCGTCAGCGAACCGCTTGTCGAGCGCAGCCATGACAACGGGGTCGGTTCCGAATCGGTCAACGAGTGTGTGTGCGGCTGCAGCAGGTCGGGATTGGTCGATGGCAGCAAGAAGGGCAGTACGTGCCTGCCCGTCATCAAGGAAGCGCGTCAAGCTGATGTTGCCATTCCACGACATCTCGGCAAACTCGCCGATGCGGTTGTTTATGGCGTCGCGGAGTGCCGGAAGGTCAGCCCATTCAAGCGGCATCTTCGACAGGTCGTAGAGGATGAGTGGAAAGCGCTCCGAAGCGTCGGCCAGCTCCTCGATGACAAAGTCCTGGATAATTTGTTGGTCGGCGAGAGGTCCGCAAGCGAGCTGCCAGCACATCGAACGGTTGCCGTCGCGCATCGGGTTCTGGCGCAGGGTGACAACCACGAATTGTGCGAGCTCGTCCTTGTACTGCTGGGACGACTCAACTACGGCGCGCACCACTAGCAATGAGTTCAGTCCGGTCCAGTCGTGGTCGTCGATGTGCTGCTCTTCATGTAGGTGTTCGAGAACGAAAGCGAGTTCCTCACCGGTAAAGAGCTTGCTGAGTGGGGTCTCCGGGTCGGCTTTGGCGATTGCATAAAGCGCGGCCGTACGGAGGTTGGTCTTCGGGCTTTGGCGCGCCCACGCGATGTTTTCCAGAGTCGCTGGCTCCTTTGGCCATCCTTCGAGCAAGGCTACGAGCGCGGCGCACTGTGTCGCGGTGTCAGGCCCCTCGTTTACGACCTGATGCAGTGCTAGGTCAACTGGTGCAAGGGCCGTCGGAGCGGGTTCGCTTGAGTTCCCGTACCTTGCCGCGATGATGTCGACCGCACTAGACCGCACTCCTCCGTCTTCGTGGCGGAGAGTTTGGAAAGCGATGCGTTGGATTTGCGCGTCGTAGCTGCTGGGCAGCTCCCGGAGCGCGTAGATGGCGGCGCCGGGGTCGGGCCGGGTGGCATTGAGCCATCGGGTGAACGTCGGTTTCAAGTGGCGCCAGTACCCGGGTGTTGGGGAGGCTTGGACCAAGGACGTGACCAGGTCGGCACGGTAGATCAGCGACGGAGAGCTTTCTACCTGTGCGACGACGGCGGTGACGAACTCCTGAATCTTCCTCGGCGCCAGGCTTACGTCGGCTGCGAGCGCCGCTGCTAGGAATCGCCACGTGGCCTGGCGGTTGAGCACATCGTGTGGCCACCGAGCAGGTGGATGGCGGTCAAGTTCCATGATGAGGTCGTCGAGCGCGTTCGCGACAGTGTGCTTGTTCGGTTGGGCGTTCAGTGCGGCGAGAAGAACATCCGTCCAAGACGCATCTCGGTGATGGTCGGTGAATGTAGTGCCCTGCGTTTCCAGGCTTAGTTCGGCAAGATGTCGGCCGGCGAGGTGGTCGCCGATGACGCGGTGGACGAATCCGACCTGCTTGGCGCCTTGGGGGACGAGAATGCCGTACTCGTCTTCTGCCATCTTTAATGCCTCGGCTGCGACGGACCGCGCCTCGGCAGGAGGATAGCCGAGAATCTCTGGGTCGCGGAGGACGACCTCGAAAGCATTCTGCATAGCCTTGTACGGCGTCGGTTGGGGAGTGTTGTCAACCTTAAGGCGAAAAGCGACACCTTGGAGGAGGGTCTGGAAGTCATCCACCGTGAGTGCCTGGGACGTGGCTTTTGACGCTCGGGCCCGCATCTTGGGATGTGTATCGCTGAGCATCTTGACGACGAGGTCGTAAAGGTCGAATCGTCTCGGGGGCAGTGGCTCGCCGCGCCATGTTCGCGCGAGCAGTGCGAGGAGCAGCGGCGTGCGGCTGAACGCTTGGAGCTCCGAAACGGCGTCGATCTGGGCGAGGAACGGTTCAACCGCGGCGGCGGACCAGGTAGCTATGTGATGCGCGCTCTGAGCCGGACCGCTGGGATGGGTCGCTTCGGGTTCAGGATTGGTCGGGACGAGATACAAGGCTGCTACTGCGCGCCGCTGGGCCTGGTCTAGGGGCGCTAGATCCGCCCGACGCCAGATCAGATTGAGGGGGAGCCGGGACAAGGCGTACGGGCGAGAGGTCATGATGACCGCCGCGTTCGTGGCACCGAGGAACGTCTCGATCTTCCCCAGTGCGACATTCGCTGTTGCCTCGGTCGTCCACTCGTCGATCCCGTCAATGAGCAAAAGCAACCGGTCATCCTCGAGCGCTTGGTCGACTAAAGGGGACAAGTCTGGGCGGGCTTGGTTGGCGAGCCAGGCGTGGACCGCCGAGGACAGCGAGTTCGAGCTGCTCTCATCGAGGTGACGGCATAGGAACCCGAACGGTAGCCAGAGGGGGAGCCGGTCACCGTGAGCTCGTTGCAGGGCAATCGAAACTGGGTCAGGGGCGAGGAGGTCGGATGCGACGAACTGCAGAAGGCTTGACTTGCCTGCGCCGGGCACGCCGAGGAGAACGTTTCGTTCGCCGTCCCCAAGCCAGATGTCCACAGGTGCTATGTCAGCCAACGCGCCGACGTCGCGCCTGTCGTCGAGGAGGCCGCTAACTTCCCGCAGTGACGGGCGGGGCCGGCGCAGCCTGGAGGACGTCGTGAGGGACTCTGACTGAAGGCCGCTGCCGTCGTCCGTCGATGAATCGTGCAGGACGGAGGAGTCTTCCGCTCGCGAGCTTCGTACCTCCTCCAATCGGTCGTTCGGACTGTCCGAACGCTGCCGCACATCGAGCATGACGAACGGCTCTTCCGGTGCGGACGGTCGAAGCGACGCGAAAGCGTTGAACGCGGCGCGGTATAGGGCTCTAAGTTCGCCTTTGAGTTGCCTTGTTTCTGTCGGGTCGAGTCTGGTGCGCGGCAGATTAGACGCGGCGTCGGCGCCGCAGAACGGTTTCACCCAGTGTGGGCCGAAGAATCTGTCGACGAGTCGGGGTCGTGAACGCAAAAGCTCGTTGATGCGTTCACCGTCCCAGGGGATGAACTCCACGCCATGCTCCTGGAGGCGCTCTGTTGCGTCGCGCACTGCTTGGTCGAGGTCTCGTTCGCGGAAGTCGAACGTCGTCGCGTAGATGAACTGCTTGCTCAGAGCGGGCCAATGGCCCTCGAGGAACTTGGCGACCGCGTTCTTGATGTCGGCGGGCCCCACCGTCTTCACGCGTTTTGACTGCAGTGTGACGTAGGAACGCGTGCCTGCAGGCTGGTGTTCATCGACAGCCGGGTCAGGGGTCCGTAGTCGTCCGTAGACGTCGATGCCTTCTTGTTCCTGGCCGACGACGCCGTACGACTTTGCGTAGGTAACTTCGATCTCGGATTCGAGCAGGCAAAGGAACAGGCGCTCGGTGTCGCGGAAAGACAAATCGCCCAGCGGCAGCGTTTCGAGTTCGGTGACCGTCGGGAGGGCTTTCACATCGTGCTCCGGCTCGGTCCATAGCCACGACTCGACCGAGCCCGTGGGCACGCCCGAGCGCGGCACTTCTTCGGTCACAGTGGTCCTCACCTCCGAGACTGAGGCTAGCGGCCGACTCCGACGTAGAGCGCGCATGGATGTGCTCAGCTCTGAACAATCTTGCCGAGGCCGTGGGGCTCCTCCTCCCCGCAGAGAGAAGGCGGTTCGTGGCTTCGCTTGAGTAGTCCCCTGTCGCGAGATCAACCTCGGCACACGGGTGGCCCACTCTGGGCGGGCGAAATGTTTACGCCTGAGACGTCGGTCGGCGATCTATCGGCGCCGGTCAAAGGGCGTGTATATGGCGTCCATGAGTCCGTTGCGTATGGCGTTGTAGGTCGACTCCCATTTGGGATCTGACTGCAAGGTTCGCTCGCGACCGAGTCTCGCCAGTTCGTAGACCACGCGTCGGCATCCAGCTGGTGAGGCCAACGTTCGGTCGACGCAGGTTCCGATGGGGTGTTCGCGAGTCTCCACGCGGTCGACCACTTCGACCGCAATGACACCTCGAGAAGCGGCGCGGCGTTCCTCGTACGCGGCTCTTCGGCAGGTCTGCGAGCACCAGGTGGGTGGTCGTCCGGTCGCCTTGCGCTGTACTTCTTCGCCGCATCGCGGGCATGTTCCCTCCGCGACTTTAGGGCCACTCACCTGGCGCGATTCGCGCTCATTGTCTGTATTCATGACCGCTAAGGCCTTTCGTACGGACGCAAGGGGACACCGAGAATGGGCCTCTATGTAAAGAGGCGTGCTCGAACTATCGTGCTGGGTGGTGGATGCGGCTTGATCGCTTCAGCGAAGAACAGGGTTGAGGCTGGGAGCCCTGTCACGCAGCTTGCCTCTGGGCAGTCAGTCGGGCCTCGTTTGCGTCGGCCGCATCCACCGCCAGCTCGACGGCCTGCTCGAGGTCACCGCGCATGGTTCTGAAGACCTGGTCGGACAGTCGTCGTTTGAGGCATCGGACGGCTTCACGGCTGGTCTTGCCAGCGGCTCGTTTGCGGTCGTAGTAGGCGCGGCCTTCGGTGTCGGCTCGGATCTGGGTGATCGCGATCGTGTAGAGGGCGCGGTTGAGTTGTCGGTTGCCGCCGCGGTTGAGCCGGTGCCGGACGGTCCGTCCTGACGACGCCGGCAGGGGAGCGGTGCCGTTCGCTGAGGCGAAGGTGTCGCGGTTGGGGTAGCGGCGGACGTCGACAACCTCGGCCAGGAAGCGCGCAGCGACCAGTGGCCCGACGCCGTAGATGGTGGTCAGCGTCGAACCTGAGGCGTCGACCATGGTCGCGATCTGCTTGGTCAGCTCGGCGATCTCCAGGTCGATCTGCTGGACGCGTTGCAGACGCCGGCGGCACAGATCGGCGCGCACTGAGGTGTCATCGCCGAGCAGCTTCAGCGCAGCGGTGGTCTGCCACTTGAGCGCCAGGGCCGGGATTGTGGCCTGATATCCCGGGTGGAGACCGGCGAGCTCGGCATGGATGCGGTTGCTGGCGGCGGTGCGTTCGGTGACGAGCTGCTCGCGGTAGTCCAGCAGGCCGCGAAGATCCGAGGCCGGTCCGATGGCCAACCGAACCGGCGGGAGGCTGTGGTCGCGTGCGGTGATCCGGGCGATCGCGACGGCGTCGACGGGGTCGGTCTTTCCCTTGCCCGGTTGGGCGCCGCGTTCGCGCGACGTCATGAGAGTGGGGACCTCAACCACCGACAGTTGGGTGCTGTTGATCGAAAGGTGGATCGCGATCGCGCGGCCGTAGCTGCCGGAGCCTTCAATGCCGATCCGGACCACGGAGTGCTCGTCGAGAAGTCGATTGAGCCGACCGAATCCGGTCGCCGTGTTGGGCACTTCCTCGACCACTTTGGGGCGTCCGGCCTCGTCGATGATCGCCAGCGCGAGGGTGTCTTTGTGGGTGTCGATTCCTGCGAACAAGTCGTTCCTCCTGCGTCGTGATTGACCGCTGGGGACGGCAGAGCGCAAGCATTTCTCGGGACGTTCCCACGCCTCTATTGAGCGTCACGCCGACCACTGACCGTCGCCGGGAGGCAGCCATTCTGAGAGCCACACCGACCCGGTGGGCAGCAAAAGGTTGGGCCTTCCCGACGACGTCGCGGGCCCGCACAGATACGTACGGACGAAACGACCCTCCCAGAAATGCAAGAGGTGTGTCGGCGTGCGACTTCGTCGCTGCGTTGGGGGATGAGAATCGGGAGTGGTCGCTCGGCGACGTCGGCACACATTGGTGCGGGTGAGCCCGCTGAGGTGTATGACGCGGGGTCTTCGGGTGCCTTTGGATTGTTGCTTCGAGCACGTGGGTCTGTATCCCGGCGGAAGACTCTCCGAGCGGCTCCGGTCCGCCCACCTTGGGTGGGCCTCGGGTCGAGTGGTGAGGGAGCTGATGGTGATGGAAGTGCTCTATGACCGGGTCGCTGGCCTGGACGTGGGGAAGGCGTCGGTGACGGTGTGTGTCCGGACCCCGGGCGCGAGACGTGGCCGGCATTCGGAGACGCGGACGTTCAAGACGACGTCGGGGTCGCTGAGGGTGATGCGGGACTGGCTGGTCGAGGCCGGGGTGTCGATCGCGGCGATCGAGTCGACTTCGACGTATTGGAAGCCGCCGTTCTACTGCCTGGAGGAGGTGATGGAGATCTGGTTGCTGAACGCGGCTCACATGAAGGCGGTGC